>CALRUP020000008.1:0-142565 GCA_943371385.1 Paenacidovorax caeni
TTGTAGCCGTAGTTCTGGGACTCGCTTTCGGTCGTCTCACGCACCAGCGAGCTGGTGACGAGCGAGCCGTGCATCGCCGAGAACAGGCTGCCGCCGAACACACCGGCCACGCCGAGCATGTGGAACGGGTGCATCAGGATGTTGTGCTCAGCCTGGAACACCAGCATGAAGTTGAAGGTGCCCGAAATGCCGAGGGGCATGCCATCGGAGAAGGAGCCCTGGCCCAGGGGGTAGATCAGGAACACGGCGAAAGCGGCCGACAGAGGGGCGCTGTAGGCCACGCAGATCCAGGGGCGCATGCCGAGGCGGTAGCTGAGCTCCCACTGGCGACCCATGTAGGCGGAAATGCCGATCAGGAAGTGGAAGACCACCAACTGGTAAGGGCCACCGTTGTAGAGCCACTCATCAAGGCTGGCGGCTTCCCAGATCGGGTAGAAGTGCAGGCCGATGGCATTGCTGGAGGGAACAACGGCGCCGGAGATGATGTTGTTGCCGTAGAGCAGGCTGCCGGCAACGGGCTCGCGGATGCCGTCGATGTCGACGGGGGGAGCGGCGATGAAGGCAACGATGAAGCAGGTGGTGGCCGCCAGGAGACAGGGGATCATCAGCACACCGAACCAGCCCACATACAGGCGGTTATCGGTGGAGGTGACCCACTGGCAGAAGCTTTCCCAGCTTCCCAAACGGCCGCTGCGAATGGCAGTGGTCATAGAACCTATGAGGACGGGATGGATGCCTAGGTTGTGTGCCCTAATCAAGCACAGAACATCAGCATTAATAGATTAGGGGAAAGGGCCCGATCGAGGGTCGAAGGGGATACGAAACTTTCAATCGCTTGAAGTAACTTTACGGAATAATCCGCCAACTTAAGAATTCTTTACGTGCACTCCAGGCGGACCGCGGCTGCGCCACCAGCCCCCTGGCGCAGCCACCAGTCACGGCTCTGCTGCAGAAAAACGGCCCAATCCAGCTTCTCCGCCTCGGCCGCCCTCGCCACCAGCACCGGCGCCTGGCGCCGTAACTGCTCCAGATCCACCGCCTCCACGCCAACGGAAAGGGCCAGCACATCGGCCATCGCATGGCTCACCACCCGGGTGAGATAGGCGGCGCTGAGGGCCTGGATCGCCCCCCCCACCAGCCAGGTGGCGCCATGGAGCTTGATCACCCCGGCCAGGGCCTGGGTGCTCCATTCCACCAGGCCCATGGCCAGGGCCGCCTTGGAGAGTTCCAGGGCCGTCTCTTTGAGCTGATCGCTCGACCAGGGGCAGTCCCAGAGTTGGGCCATGTCCTTGAGCATCAGCGCGTTGGCAACGCCAAGCACCAGCAAATCGAGGCTGGGGAGCGGTGCGGCGAACACGCCGGCGGCCACCACCCATTGGGTGCGCTGCTGGAGCCGCTTCCAGTGGCGCCGGCGCACAACCTCCAGATCCCCCTGGAGCTTGCCGTGAAACCGGAGCATGAGGCGCAGCTGGGTGGATTCGAGCAGCTGGCGACCGGTTTCCACCAGGCACCGCCGCAGGGGTTCCAGCGCCGCATCGAGCGTCGCCGCCTGGCCATTCCAGATCAGCAGCTGCCTGGAGAGCCCCTCCGGCAGCTGGGCCAGCAGCTCCTGGCGCCAGGAAGGCTCGCCCTCAGCGGGCGCCTGCTCCACCAGCAACCAAAGGGGCTGATCCTTGGGCAGGGACTCCAGCCAGCGCAGATCGGCGGCCTGCAGAGGCAGCTCCAGTCGATAGAGCAGTTGGTCGCAGCGCAGACAGGCCTCTGGCCAGCGCCAATCAGCACTGGCCCGATCCAGGGGCGCGGTGCCATGGAAGCGCAGCGGCAGGGATCCCTTCAGGGCACTGGCCAGAGCTGGTAGAAGTGCCGCATCCGGCACGGCCAGACCCACCAAGGCGACCTCCAGGGCGGTGCGCTGTTGCCGCTGGCGCAGGGCTTCAAGCGTGAGGCGATGCCCGTCGAGGGCGGGATGGTCTGAGTTCTCCAGCCGGCGGAACTGCTCCAGCAGAGCCTCGCAGCGCAGCATCCAGGCCGCAGAGGTCCGGGGCAAGCGCACTCTGGGAGCCTGACGCCGCTGGGAGAGCAGCCACCAGCCCGCGGCGACGGCCCCCAGGGGCAGCACCGCCGAAAGCTGCAGGTGAAGCGCATCGCCGACCACCCAGCCACCGGCCAGCACACCGGCCACCGGCCACCAGCGCGGCAACCGCTCCAAGGGGAACGATCCCTTCGAAGGTTCGGGAACCGGCGGGGCGGCGGGAGGTGTCAAGGACGGGCCGCAGATCGGTGCATGTTTAGCTCAGCTCCAAGGGGCTGCCCAGGCGGGCGTCAGGTCTGACACCTGCTGGACCTGGTGGCTGGAGCTGCTGGCTCAACCTGCTGGCCCGACCCGCTGACTCCTCCTAAGTTGGATCCGTATAACGGGCTCGAGCGCCCATGGTTCAGGTCATCCCGCCAGGAGGTCAGCCGTCCCTCCGGGAGACGGCCCAAGCGCTTCGCCTGGCCAGCACGCAACCGACCTTGAAGCCAATCGGAACCATCGGCGGCGTCATCGGGATCCATGGTTGACGCTGGAATCCCTCCATTGCTGCTCCCCCTTGAGCGCCATCGCCAGCGGGCCAGCGAGCAGCTGGCTTTGGTGCGAAAGGCTGAAACATTCCATGGCGCCCTGCCCGTCCTGCTGCTCGATCGCTGTTGGCTGCGTCTTGAGGTTGTGGCGGTCGAAGATCTCGCCGCCCAGCTCCCCCCCGACGCCAGCGCCGAGGCCCCTGAACTGGTGCGCTTCCGCCAGCTGCGGGCTGAAGGCCTCGGGTCCTTGGAAGCTGAGCAACGTTGCTGGGATGAATTCGGACGCCAGGCCTGCCAGGAGGCCCTGCGGCGCTACTGGCGTGCCCAGGACAAGGGCCACCACGGCTGGACCCTGGAGCGTTACCTGGCCTTCCTGGCCTCCTACCGCCAGAGCTTCGACACGCCGCAGGGATCGGCCCTGCCCCTGATCGTACTGGCGCGACCCGGCGACGGGAGGCCCCATCAGCTCCTCTGGTTAGGCCAGGCCCCGACCCCAATGCGTCACACTTGCCCCTGAGTGCAGGCTGTGGCGATGGCCGAACAGACGAATTCCGACCAACCCCAGGACCAGCTGGAGGTCCATGCCCATCAGGCTGGCGAGGGACGCACGGGAACACGCCGTGTGGGTGAACGGGGTAGTGGCGAACGGGGTGGAGCCAGCCGTGAAGCCGGTGGTTTCCGCATCCGCCTGAGCGACAACGAGTTGCGCGCCGCCCGCGCCGTGCAGGAGGCCTTCCAGCTGCGCTCCACCGTGGCCGCCCTGGGGCTCTCGATCCGCACCGTCGCCCAGCTCCTTGAACAGGGCCAGCTCGATGCGCTGGTGGCTCAGCACCGGGCCGGCGGCGGCGGATCAGGCGGGGGGGGCGGACTTCGAGCGGAGGGCGGAGCGTCTGAGCGCCGCGGGCCCCGCCCGGAGCGCTCGGGAGAGGGACGGGGCGAGCGCCCCTCCTCGAGGCCGAACCCGTTCGCCCGACCGAGCCGCCCGGCCCCCCCTGTCCCGATCCAGAGCGAACCTGCGCTTGCGGAGGCCGAGGAGTCCGCTTCCGAACTCAGCAGCGATCCAAGCGACAGCGCTTCCACCGGCATCCCGGCAGACGAGACCACCTCCACGTTGACTTCCGAGAGCGCCAGCGAGGTCTGAGCGATGGCAAGGCCCAGGGTTCTCTCCGGTGTCCAACCCACCGGTGCGCTCCATCTCGGCAACTGGCTGGGGGCGATCCGTAATTGGGTGGAGCTGCAAGACGACCACGACACCTTTTTCTGTGTCGTCGACCTGCATGCGATCACCGTGCCCCACGACCCCGCGGCGCTGGCGGCGGACACCCGCCGCACGGCGGCGCTCTATCTCGCCTGCGGCATCGATCCAGCGCGCTCCACCGTGTTCGTGCAGAGCCATGTGAGCGCCCATAGCGAACTCTGCTGGCTGCTCAACTGCGTCACGCCGCTGAACTGGGTGGAGCGCATGATCCAGTTCAAGGAAAAGGCGATCAAGCAGGGCGACAACGTCTCGGTGGGCCTGCTGGATTACCCGGTGCTGATGGCCGCCGACATCCTTCTCTATGACGCCGACCTGGTGCCGGTGGGCGAAGACCAGAAGCAGCACCTGGAGCTGGCCCGCGACATCGCTCAACAGCGCATCAACAGCCGTTTTGCTCCGGAGGACGCGCCCTTGCTCAAGGTGCCCGAGCCGCTGATCCTCAAGGCCGGCGCCCGGGTGATGAGCCTCACCGACGGTCTCAGCAAGATGAGCAAGAGCGATCCCAACGAGGGTTCGCGCATCAACCTGCTGGATCCACCGGAGTTGATCCTCAGGAAGATCAAGCGCGCCAAGACCGATCCGATCATCGGCCTGGTCTTCGACGACCCTGGGCGTCCTGAGGCGGACAACTTGCTGGGGCTCTATGCGCTGCTGAGCGGCCGCAGCCGCGAGCTGGCGGCTGCGGACTGTGCCGCCATGGGCTGGGGAACCTTCAAGCCCCTGCTGGCGGAGCTGACGGTGGAGGCGCTCAGGCCAGTGCAGGAGCGCTACGCGAGCCTCGAGGCTGATGTCGGTTACATCGATCAGGTGCTGGGCCAGGGCCGAGAGCGGGCCAGCGCCGTGGCCGGGGCCACCCTGGAGCGCGTGCGCGCGGCCCTGGGCTTCCTGCCCGTTGCCTGATGGGCAGGCGATAGCGCTTTTCGGGCGACACGCCACCGTGGTTGTCCTGATCAAGCCTTGCCGGATTGATCAGCGCCTCTAATCGTTCAACCTGAACAGACAGTCAGGCGCCTGGTGGATTCGCTGCGGCCGCCCGTCGCATCGAGCCCCTGCTGTCCCAGCGGTCTTGACCGTGTCCGATCTTGGAGGGCTTGAGCGCTGCACAGCGCGGCGCCTTTGTCCAGTTCGGCTCGCAGGGCCTCGCCCCCGGGAGCACCAGCAGGCCAACGTCTTGGCAACGTTTTGTATGAATAGCTACCCATGCGTCTGTTGCCCCAGCTGCTTGGTTCCTCTGCGCTGTTACTGGTGCCCCTGGTGCCGGCCGCCCACTCCGAACGCCAGAAGCAGGCCATGCCGTCGGCTCCGCCCGTGGCCGCAAACCGCGCAGAGCAACCGAGCGAGCAGACCTGGTTGGCGCCCTTCGCCGTGACACCCGAGCGCAAGGCCCTGCTCAACACGATCCGCTTCGCGGAAGGCACCTGGCGCGGTGGCAGCGCCGACGGCTATCGGATGATCTACGGCGGTGAGCTGGTCAGCAGCCTCAAGGCGCACCCTGATCGGGTGGTGGTGCGCCGCTACGCCAGCGCCGCAGCCGGCGCCTATCAGTTCATGCCCGACACCTGGCAGGCCGCAGCGGGATCCTTGAAGCTCAAGGGGTTCGGTCCCGCCAATCAGGACCAGGCGGCCCTCTACCTGGTCAAGCGCAGTGGCGCCCTGGAGGCCATCGACCGCGGCCAGCTCACCCCGGAGCTGATGGCCCGGCTGGCCCCCACCTGGGCCTCGTTTCCCGACCGTTCCGGCGCCAGCGTCTACGGCCAACCCGTGCGTCGGGGGGATGAACTGGCCCGCTTCTACGCCAGCAACCTCCAACAAATCCGCGCCACCAGCTGAGCCCCCTGCCGGGGCTGGGGCTGCCAGGCCCCCGGGCAACGTCATCCAGCCGGAAAGGAGACGACCCCAAACCCAAGGCCTCCCAGCAGACGCACCAGCCAATAGATCAGCAACGCCACGGCCAACGACAGCCCCAGCCGGCCCCATGGCCAGCCTGGCAACGGCCGGCCGAGCAGTCCCTGCACCAGGGCCAGCCAAATCCCACCCGCCACCAATGGTGGGCCGAACCAATGCAGCTCCAACGCCTCCCCCAGGTCCCCGTGCAGGGTGGCCAGGGCCGAACGGGTCAGGTAGCAGGTGGGGCAGGGCAGGCCCGTGAGCGCGCGCAGGGGGCAGCCGGGCAGGGGCAACGGCAGCCCATGGCTGCGCAGGGCGAGAGCGACCATCAGCACCAGGCTGCTCCAGCCGAGTTGACGGGAGGCCCGAGCGCGCCGGCGGCGCTGGGGAGCAGCGGCGGGTCCCACGGGCGGCCTGGGAGGGGAAGGAACGGCTCTTAGAATGGCCCTTCCTGGGGATCAATGGTGTCAACTGTGCTCGCGGGATCGGTGTCGGATCAGCAAGGCAGCGCCCACCTGCCAGCCAGCATCGACCCGCAGGCCATCAGCCTGCCCAAGACCAGCGAGAGCGCCCAGTTGCTGCGCATCCGCCACTCGATGAGCCATGTGCTGGCGATGGCGGTGCAGACCCTTCATCCCAAAGCCCAGGTCACCATCGGGCCCTGGACCGAAACCGGCTTCTACTACGACTTCGACAACCCTGAGCCCTTCACCGAGACGGACCTCAAGGCGATCAAGAAGGAGATGGGCAAGATCATCGGCCGCCGCCTGCCCATGGAGCGGATCGAGGTGAGCCGGGAGGAAGCCGAGCGCAGGATCAGAGCCCAGAACGAGCCCTACAAGCTGGAGATCCTCGCCGGCCTCACCGAGCCGATCACCCTCTACACCCTGGGCCAGGAGTGGTGGGACCTCTGCGCCGGCCCCCACGTGGCCCACACGGGCGAACTCAACCCCAAGGCCTTCGATCTTGAAAGCGTCGCCGGGGCCTACTGGCGCGGTGATGAGACCAAGGCCCAGCTCCAGCGCATCTACGGCACCGCCTGGGAGACCCCGGAACAGCTGGCCGAACACAAACGCCGGAAGGAAGAAGCCCTGCGCCGCGACCACCGCCGCCTGGGCACCGACCTGAACCTGTTCTCGATCGAAGACGAGGCCGGCGCCGGCCTGGTGTTCTGGCATCCCCGTGGCGCCCGCATGCGCCTGCTGATCGAGGAGTTCTGGCGCGAGGCCCACTTCCAGGCCGACTACGAGCTGCTCTACACCCCCCACGTGGCTGACCTCAGCCTCTGGAAGACCTCCGGCCACCTGGATTTCTACAAAGAGAGCATGTTCGGGGCGATGGACGTGGACGAGCGCCAGTTCCAGCTCAAGCCGATGAACTGCCCCTTCCATGTGCTCACCTACGCCAGCACCCTGCGTTCCTACCGGGAGTTGCCGATCCGTTGGGCCGAGCTGGGCACCGTGTACCGCTACGAGCGCCCGGGGGTGATGCACGGGTTGATGCGCGTGCGTGGCTTCACCCAGGACGACGCCCACATCTTCTGCCTCCCGGAGCAGATCAGCGACGAGATCCTCGGGGTGCTCAACCTCACCGAGACGATCCTTTCAACCTTCGATTTCCACTCCTACGAGGTGAACCTCTCCACCCGACCGGAGAAATCAATCGGCGAGGATGCGGTGTGGGAGCTGGCCACCCAGGGCCTGATCGACGCCCTGGAGCGCAAGGGCTGGAGCTACAAGATCGATGAAGGCGGCGGTGCCTTCTACGGACCCAAGATTGACATCAAGATCGAAGATGCGATCGGCCGCATGTGGCAATGCTCGACGATTCAGCTCGATTTCAACCTGCCCGAGCGCTTCGAACTGGAGTACGTGGCCGGCGATGGCCACCGGGCGCGGCCGATCATGATTCACCGGGCAATCTTCGGCTCCCTGGAACGCTTTTTCGGCATCCTGGTGGAGAACTACGCCGGCGATTTCCCCTTCTGGCTGGCGCCCGAGCAGGTGCGGCTGTTGCCCGTCACCGACGAGGTGCTCAGCTACGCCGAAGCCGTGCTGAGCCAGCTCAAAGCGGCGGGGGTGCGTGCCAGCCTCGACCGCAGCGGCGAGCGCCTGGGCAAACTGATTCGCCAAGGGGAGCAGCAGAAGATTCCCGTTCTCGCTGTGATCGGCGCTGCCGAGGTCGAAGCCGGAACGTTGAACCTTCGCAGCCGCCGGCAGGGGGATCTGGGCAGCGTGGCGGTGGCCGATCTGGTCAGTGCCGCAACCGAGGCCAACGGCCAGCGGGCCGCTGGTCTCCAGCTGGCCAGCACCTGAACGGCCCATGGACACCCTGCTGGCCGGCGACATCGGCGGCACCAAGACCCTGCTGGCCCTCTACCGCAGCGGCCCTGGCGGGCTCGTGCAGCACCACGCCCAGCGCTACTCCTCCACCGACTGGGACGACTTCGCCGCGCTGATGAACCACTTCCTGGGCGAAGCGGAGCAGCGGCACCCTCAGCTGGGCCGCCCCCGGGCGGCCTGTCTGGCCATCGCCGGCCCCGTCCAGGCAGGCAGGGTGAAGGTCACCAACCTGCCCTGGGACCTGGAGGAAACAGCCCTGGCCCGGAGCACGGGCCTCGAGCGGCTGGAGCTGGTGAACGATTTCGCCGTGCTGATCTACGGCCTGCCCCATCTGGAGCCCCACCAGCAGGCCGAGCTGCGGGCGGGCCAGGCCGTGGCGGGGGCACCGGTGGCCATCCTTGGTGCCGGAACCGGTCTGGGGGTGGCAATCGGCGCCCGGGGCCCCGGCGGACTGATCGCCCTGGCCAGCGAAGCGGGCCACGCTGACTTCGCCGCCCGCACTCCCCAGGAATGGGATCTGAAGCAGTGGCTGCAGGCCGATCTAGGCCTTGAGAGGCTCTCGATTGAGCGCATCGTCAGTGGCACCGGCCTCGGCCATGTGTTCCGCTGGTTCGTGGCCACGCGGCAGCTCAAGGGCAGGCATCCGCTCGCCCCCGCCGCTGCGGGCCTGCAACCTGCTGATCTGCCGGCGGCGGTGGCGGCCGCCGCCGCCAGCGGCGATCAGCTCGCCGGCGCCGCCCTGGAGCTCTGGTTAGGGGCCTACGGCGCCGTGGCCGGTGATCTGGCGCTGCAATGCCTCTGCCGCGGCGGTCTCTGGCTGGGGGGCGGCACCGCCGGAAAACTGCTGAGCCAGTTGCGCTCAGCGGCTTTCTTTGAACCCTTTCAGGCCAAGGGTCGTCTGGGCTCGGTCCTGGAGTCGATCCCCGTCAAGGCCCTGATCGATCCGGAGGCGGGGCTGTTCAGCGCCGCGTGCCGGGCGCGGGCGCTGCTGGGGTGACCAGCCGGTTGAGCCATGGGTCGGGCCCGGCAGGTGGGACACTGTGCCGAACAGAACACAGGTCATGACCCGGCCCCAGATCGGCCAGGGGGTCGTGGTGGATGTACCGGCCACCACCGCGAACCTCGGGCCCGGATTCGATTGTCTCGGCGCCGCCCTTGATCTCAACAACCACTTCGAGCTGCGCTGCATCGAAGGAACCGGTGAACACTTCGACCTGATCATCGAAGGCAGCGAAGGCTCCCACCTGCGCGGCGGTCCTGACAACCTTGTCTACCGCTCGGCCCAGCGGGTCTGGAAGGAGGCGGGTGAACAGCCCGTGGCGATCGAAGCACGGGTCCGTCTGGGGGTGCCACCGGCCCGGGGCCTGGGCAGCAGCGCCACGGCGATCGTGGCCGGCCTGATCGGCGCCAACGCCCTGGTGGGGGAACCATTGAGCAAAGAGAAGCTGCTGGAGCTGGCGATCGACATTGAGGGGCACCCGGACAACGTGGTGCCCTCCCTGCTCGGGGGCCTGTGCATGACCGCCAAGGCGGCCTCCCACCGCTGGCGGGTGGTGCGCTGCGAATGGTCGGAGCAGGTGATCGCGGTGGTGGCGATCCCCACGATCCGGCTCTCCACCAGCGAGGCCCGGCGGGCGATGCCCAAGCTGATCACGATCGCTGATGCGGTGACCAATCTGGGTTCGCTCACGCTGCTGCTGCAGGGCCTGCGCACGGGCAACGGCGACCTGATCGCCGATGGCCTGCACGACAGGCTGCACGAGCCCTACCGCTGGGGATTGATCCAGGGGGGTCGTCAGGTGCGTGAGGCGGCGCTCAAGGCCGGGGCCTGGGGCTGTGTGATCAGCGGCGCCGGTCCCAGCCTTCTGGCCCTGGCCCCCCGCAGCACCGCCGAGGCTGTCAGCCGGGCGATGGTGCGGACCTGGGAGAGCGAAGGCGTGGCGTCGCGGGCCTCGGTGCTGGCCTTGCAGCAGGAAGGAAGCCGCTGGCACAAACTCCCCGATCGCCCCTGACCAGGCACGCCTGAGTACAAACACCTAACTGATACATTCAGTGCCCAAACGCCGGTCCGTCCGGCTACAACCGACCCTTCCGCAGCCCCGAATGGACGCCAACCTGCCCCTTTCGGCCGCGTCCAGCCTCTCGGGGGCAGCTTTTCCCTGGCTCAGCCTGATTGCCCTGCTGCCGGCGGCGGGTGCACTGCTGATGCCCTTCCTGCCAGGCGATGGCACCGACCCCCGCGGCCCCCGCACCCTCGCCCTCGGGGTGCTGCTGGCGGACCTGCTGCTGATGCTCTGGGTGTTCAGCCAGCAGTACGACGGCGCTCTCAGCGGCCTGCAACTGGTGGAACGGGTGGCCTGGGTGCCTCTGCTGGGCCTGGAATGGTCCCTGGCAGCCGATGGCCTCTCCACGCCTCTGGTGGTGCTCAGCGGACTGGTCACCCTGCTGGCGGTGGCCGCCAGTTGGAACATCAACCGCAAGACCCAGCTCTACTTCGGTCTGCTGTTGCTGCAGGCCTCGGCCCAGTCACTGGTGTTCCTCTCCCAGGACTTCCTGCTCTTCTTCCTGGCCTGGGAACTGGAACTGGTGCCGGTGTACCTGCTGATCGCCATCTGGGGCGGCCAGGCGCGCCAGTACGCCGCCACCAAATTCATCCTCTACACGGCCACCGCTTCACTGCTGATCCTGATCAGCGGCCTGGCCCTCGCCCTGGGCGGCGACAGCTACACCCTCAACATGCAGGAACTCAGCCAGCGCTCCTACGGCGGCAGTTTCGGCATTCTCTGTTACCTGGGATTCCTGGTCGGCTTCGGGGTCAAACTGCCGATTTTTCCCCTGCACACCTGGCTGCCGGATGCCCACGGCGAGGCCAATGCGCCGGTGTCGATGTTGCTGGCCGGGGTGCTACTCAAAATGGGCGGCTATGCCCTGCTGCGCTTCAACGTGCAGATGCTTCCCGATGCCCACCTGCAACTGGCACCAGCCCTGATCGTGCTGGGCATCGTCAACATCGTCTACGGGGCGCTCAACGCCTTTGCCCAGGACAACGTCAAACGACGGATCGCCTGCAGTTCGGTGAGCCACATGGGCTTTGTGCTCCTCGGGATCGGGGCGGTGAACAGCCTTGGGCTGAGTGGAGCGATGCTGCAGATGATCAGTCACGGACTGATCGCGGCCGCGATGTTCTTCGTGACCGGGGTCTTCTACGAGCGCACCAAGACCCTGTCGATCCCCAACATGGGCGGCCTGGCCAAGGTGCTGCCGATCACCTTCGCCTTCTTCCTCACCAGCTCCCTGGCCTCCCTGGCGCTGCCGGGGATGAGTGGTTTCATCAGTGAAATCACGGTGTTCCTGGGGATCACCAGCAACGCCGATTTCACCACCGGGTTCCGTGTGATCACGGTGCTGTTGGCGGCGATCGGTCTGGTGCTCACCCCCGTCTACCTGCTCTCGATGTGCCGACGGGTGTTCTTCGGTCCCAGGATTCCGGCCCTGGCCGTGGTCGGTGACATGAGACCCCGGGAACTGGTGATCGGCCTGAGCCTGCTGGTGCCCACCCTGGTGATCGGCTTCTGGCCCCGGGTGGCGATCGACATCTACGAGGCCACCACCACAGCCCTCTCCGGCGACCTGGCTAGCCATGCCCAGATCGCCCTCGGCCGGATCTCCACCCTGGGCTGAACCACGTTGGGGGTTGATGCTCCGCTGAAATAGATCCAAACCCGGTTGCCGCCTCCCCGGCACCAGGCCAGCCCGATGGTTGCCGCGATGACGTCCAGCCCCGAAGTCTCCCTCCGCTGCGACACCTCAGCAGCAACCACCCCACCGTTGCTGAAGGGCCAAGGGCTACCCGACTTCACTGCGATCACCGCCACAGAGGTGAGCGAGGAGATTCCCCTGCTGCTGGAGGGTCTCGACGCCGAACTCACGGCCCTGGAGGAACGCCTCGACGCCCGGATGGAAGGCCAGGAGCCCCTGGATTGGCACGATGTGTTCGATCCACTCCAGCGCATCGGTGAACGGCTGCGCTGGAGCTGGGGGGTCGTCAGCCACCTCAATGGGGTCTGTAACTCGAGCGAGCTGCGGGAGGCGCACCAGGGCCAGCAGCCCGCCGTGGTGCGCTTCGGCAACCGCATGGGCCAGAGCCGGGCGATTTATCTGGCCCTGGCGTTGCTCAAACTTCAAGACAGCGAGGAACCCCTAGATGGGACCCGGCGTCGCATCCTGGAGGCGGAATTGCGGGACATGCGCCTGCGTGGCGTCGGGCTCAAGGGCGAGGAGCAGGAGGCCTTCAATGCCGCCAACCAGGAGCTGGCGGAACTCTCCACCCGTTTCGGCAATCAGCTGCTCGATGCCACCAACGGCTGGTCGCTTATCCTGCGCACCCCTGAGGAGGTGGAGGGACTTCCAGCCAGCCTTCTGGAGCTGCTCGCCCAGGCCGCCCGCGATGCCGGTGACAACCGGGAAGACGGCCTTGAGGCCACGGCCGAGGCAGGTCCCTGGCGGCTGGGGCTCGATGCGCCACGCTTCGGTCCCTTCCTGAAGTACAGCAAGCGGCGCGACCTGCGCGAGCTGGCCTATAAGGCCCACGTGGGCCGAGCGGCCAGCGGCGAGCGCGACAACAGCCCCGTGCTGGAGCGAATTCTGGAGTTGCGTCAACAGCAGGCCAGGCGTCTCGGTTACGCCAACTGGGCCGAGGTGAGCCTGGCCTCGAAGATGGCCGATTCGGTGGCTTCCGTGGAGGCGCTACTGGAACAGCTGCGGGTCGCGGCCCTGCCGGTGGCCCAGGTTGAGCTCAAGGCCCTCGCAGAGCGAGCGGCCGCCGAAGCTGCGCCGGAGGCCAGTGATCTCAAGCCCTGGGATGTGAGCCACTGGGCTGAACGACTCCGTCAGAGCAGCTTCGATCTCGACAGCGAAGCGCTGCGGCCCTGGTTCCCCCTGCCCCGGGTGCTCGATGGACTGTTCGCGTTGTGCGGCCGGCTGTTCGGCATCCGCATCGAGGCCGCCGATGGCGAGGCCCCGATCTGGCAGGGCGATGTGCGCTATTTCCGCGTCAGCGACGCGGCCACCCAGGCGCCCCTGGCGGGCTTCTACCTCGATCCCTACAGCCGGCCTGGCAGCAAGCGGGGCGGCGCCTGGATGGACGATTGTCTGGGGCGCTCGCTCGCCCCAGACGGAACACAGGTGCTGCCGGTGGCTTACCTGATCTGCAACCAGAGCCCGCCGGTGGGGCAAACCCCCAGCCTGATGACCTTCGAGGAAGTGGAGACCCTCTTCCACGAGTTCGGCCACGGCCTTCAGCACATGCTCACCACCGTCGAGCGGCCCCAGGCGGCGGGCATCAACAATGTGGAGTGGGATGCGGTCGAGCTGCCCAGCCAGTTCATGGAGAACTGGTGCTATGACCGCGCCACCCTGCTGGGCATGGCCCGTCATTGGCAAACGGGTGAACCCCTGCCCGAAGATGCCTTCCGCAAGCTTCAGGCCGCCCGCACCTTCATGGGCGGCAGCGCCACCCTGCGCCAGGTGTTCTTTGCCCTCACCGACCTGCGGCTCCACAGCCAGTGGCAGAGCGGCAGCGGCCGCAGCCCGGAGGATCTGCGTCGGGAGATCGCCCTCACCTCAACGGTGCTGCCGCTGATCCCGGAAGATTCCAGTCTCTGCTCCTTCGGCCACATCTTCGCCGGGGGCTATGCCGCCGGCTACTACTCCTACAAGTGGGCCGAAGTGCTCAGCGCCGATGCCTTCAGCGCCTTTGAGGAACTGGGCCTTGAGAACGATGACCAGGTGCGCGCCACCGGACGGCGGTTCCGCGAGACGGTGCTCAGCCTGGGAGGCAGCCGTCATCCGGGCGAGGTGTTCGCCGACTTCCGGGGCCGGGAGCCCTCTCCACAGGCGCTGATCCGCCATTCGGGGCTGCTGGCGACCGCCTGACACCTGTTGGGGCTCATTCGGGCGATCCTGGTCAGGGCTCCAGCAGGGCCCTGGTCAGGATCATCACGGCGGACTCCCCACGCACCAGGTTGCGGTGGTTCCAGATCGGCAGCGGAAAAGCCTTGCCCACGGGCAACACCGCCGAGCGCCACGGCACCACCATGTGATCAGTGAAGCAGTAGTAACTGCGGCAGTCGATGCCGGCGAGGGCCGAGGGGTCCTCGCCCAGGCGTCGCATCAGCGGGCTGCCCACCTTGAGATCAGCGATGCCGGCCATCAGCCAGGGGGGGCAGATCTGGGCCGTGAGGGTGCCCTGTTGAGGGCTGCCCACGCTGATGAAGCGGCGGGTGCGGGAGGCCCCACCCCGCAGCTGGATCCAGCTCCGGGCGATCACTCCCCCCATCGAAAACCCCAGCAGGTCCACAGGCTGGTCGGCACCAAAGGCCTCCCCGATGGCCTGGCCAAGGGTCTCGGCCAGCTCCAGGATCGGGGTGGCCCCCAGGCGATGGGCCAGGTGGGGCATCAACAGGGGATCCCGTCGACCATCGAGACTCTCCACCAGCCGGCGGAAGAGTTGCGGCGTATCCCAGAGGCCGTGCACCAGCACCAGTGGGGGCGGAGACGTTGCCATCAGCGCGCCAGCCGGCGAAAGCGCTCAATGGCCACAGAACCGCCGAAGCCGCTCACGGGGGCGCGGCACTTGATCACCTGCACCCGCAGGGGCAGCGGGCCGTAGAGCTGCTCCAATGCATCCAACGCCCGCTCGGCGAAGTGCTCCAGGGTGAGGCAGCGCAGACCGGCCGCCAGCTCCTGGAGAGCCGCGATGGCCTGGGCATAGTCGTAGCTGAGGGAGAGATCGTCGTTGCGGCCAGCGGCGCCCAGGTCAGCCCAGAGGCTGAACTCCAGCTCGAACCACTGACCCAGCTCCCGCTCGACCTCCAGCACCCCCACGTGGGCCCAGACCCGCAGGCCGCGCACGTGGATCGCCTCCGGCACCGGGCGCTCGGGGGTCACAGGGGCAGGGGCCGATGGCTGTAGGAGCGACCACCGCTCCCGTAATCAGCGGCGATCTGGCCGTGGCCCCTCAGGCGGTAGCGATAGGTGACCAGACCTTCGAGGCCCACGGGACCCCGGGGCGGCAGGGTCTGGGTGCTGATGCCCACCTCGGCGCCGAACCCGTAGCGAAAGCCATCGGCGAAGCGGGTGGAGCAGTTGTGAAACACACCGGCACTGTCCACCGAGGTCAGGAAGCGTTCAGCCCGCTCGGGGTCGCTGGTGCAGATGGCGTCGGTGTGGCGGGAGCCGTGGCGGGCGATGTGCTCCAGGGCCGCATCGAGGCTGTCCACCACCTTCACGGCCAGGATCAATTCACCGTATTCGCTGTCCCAATCGGCCTCGCTCGCCGGCAGGGCCACACCGGCGGCCTGGGCTTCGTCGTCACCACGCAGCTCGACCCCTGCGGCGCGGAGGGCGTCGATGGCCACCGGCAGAAACGTGGGCACAGCCTGACGGTGCACCAGCAGGGTCTCGATGGCGTTGCAGGCGGCCGGGTAGTGGGTCTTGCTGTCCACGGTGATGCGCACCGCCGGCCCCACGTCCACCTCCCGATCGATGTAGAGGTGACAGATGCCGTCGGCGTGGCCCAGCACCGGAATGCGGGTGTGGTCCTGGATGAAGCGCACCAGGGCATTGGAGCCCCGGGGGATGATCAGATCGACCAGGCCATCGAGCTTGAGCAGCCCCAGACTCTCGTCCCTTGAGGTGAGCAGCTCGAGCACCTCGGGCGCCACGGCGCTGGTGGCCAGCCCCTTGCGCAGGGCGCCGTGGATCGCCAGGCAGCTGGCTGTGGCCTCGCGGCCGCCCTTGAGGATGGCACCGTTCCCGGAGCGCACGGCCAGCGAAGCGATCTGAATCACCGCATCGGGCCGGGCCTCGAAGATCACCCCCACCACCCCCAGGGGCACGGTGACCCGTTCCAGCTCCAGGCCGGTGTCGAGTTCGGTGTGCAGCTGGCGGCACCCCAGTGGATCGACCAGCTGCGCCACCTGAGCCACCCCCTCGATGGCGGCCGCAAGTTTGGGGCCATCGAGCTTGAGGCGGGCCACCAGGGCAGGCGACAGCCCCTCGGCGGCGGCCGCCTCAAGGTCACGGCGGTTGGCGGCCACGATCGATTCGGCATCGGCCGCAAGGGCCTCCGCCATGGCCAGCACCGCCGTGCGGCGCGCCTGCCCATCAAGGCGACCGAGTGCCATGGCGGAGCGCCGCACGGCAGCGGCACGCTGCAGCAGTTCAGGGGTGGGATCCGGAACGCTCAAGTCCAGCCAGGTCGTGCTGGAGCCATCATCCCAAGTCGCCGGGCCCGAAGTGTTCGAGGGCCAGCCAGGCGGCTCCCAGCCGGCCGGCGCCATTGCCGAGGGCACAGGGCTCAATGCGCAGACCCTCCCGGCTGACCGCCAGCACCCGTTGCTCCACCTCCGCCCACACCGCCGGCAGGAAATGGCGGCTGGCCCCGCTCAGACCGCCCCCCACCAGCACCAACTCCGGGGTGAGGACATAAAGCAGGGAACTCAGGCCGATTCCCAGCCATTGGCCATAGCGGCGCCAGAGCTCCAGAGCCTCAGGATCGCCGGCCCCGGCGCGGCTGTCGAGCTCCTCGGGATCCAGGGGGCTGAGGCGGGCCAATCCAGCCAGGCTGCAGTACTGCTCCAGGGAGCCCCGGTTGCCACTGCGGCAGGGGGGACCGTCTGGATCGACCCCGATCAGTCCGGGCTCGGCCGCCGCCCCGCCTGGACCTGTGAACAGCTTTCCATCGATCAACACACCTCCGCCCACACCCGTGCCGAGGGTGAGCAGCAACACGTTCGCCACCCCGCGGGCGGCCCCTTGCCAGGCCTCCCCCAGCAGCGCGCAGTTGGCGTCATTGGCCAAGGTGACCCGTCGCCCCAGCCGGGGCTCCAGCCAGGCCGCCAGCGGCACTTCCCGCCAGCCTTCGAGATTGATCGCGATCCGCGCCACCCGGCCGCCCCGGTCGGTGGGTCCCGGCAGGCCGATGCCCACCCACGGTGCCAGACGATCGGGATCAAGTTGCTCCACCCCTGCGGCGATCGCCATGGACACGGCACCGGGCACGGCGGGCTGGGGGGTGGGCAGCTCCAACTCCGCCAGGGAAAGGCCTGAGGAATCAAAGCGGCCGAACTTGATCGCCGTTCCACCCAGATCGACGCCGATCAGCTGGGGCATGGGGTGGGGGATCGAAGCCAGCAAGAGAGCCTCTCAGAAACGCAGAAAGAGCTGCAACTGGCTCTTCCAGCGTCCCTGGGTGTCGACCGAACCCTGCAGACCGAGCTTGTCGCTGGCCTGGTAGCGCAAGGTCAACTGGGGGGGAACATCGCTGCGGTTCGGGGCGGCCAGCACCGAAAAATTAAAGCGCTCACTGAGGTCGAGACCAATCTCGGATCCCAACACCAGCTGGGAGGGCACCCGCTGGGAACGGTTGGTGGCCAAGGGGCCCTCCACATTCGGTGCGACATAGGTGGGGTAGAGGGCAAAACTCACCCGTTGGCCAAGGGCATCGCTCAAGCTGCCCACAATCGGAGAGAGCAGGGATTGACCCAGCACGGTGGCCAGGGCGGCGCCGGCATTGCCCCCCGCCAGGCCCGCCAGGGAGTTGCCGCCGATCAGGGCGACGAGGCGTTCACGCGAGAGGGGTGGCGTGCTGCGTATCTCGATCGACTCGCCCAGACGATCAGCCGGACCGCTCACCTTGACCACCACTTTCACCAGATTGAGCTGGTCAAGGGCGGAGTCGGTGCGGTTCTGGTTGACGTCGTAGATGGACGTACCAACGCCACCGAACGCGGTGCCGAGGCTGTCAGAAACTCGGGTGCGCAGGGCCACGTCGAGGTAGGGGATCAGGCCGAGGGACGGCGTGAACACGGCCACGTTCGGGGCATCGGGATCGAGGCTGAAGTTGGTGGTGAACAGCCCAAGCCGGCCGCTCTTGAGCCGCACCACGCCGGTGGCCCGCAGGGAGGCATCCACCGGTCCGTTGAGGGTCAGCAGACCGCCGGTGTTGAAGTTCAGCACATTGGGCACCACCACCCGCAGGTCGGGGCCGAGCCGCAGTCGCAGCCGATCGAGCCGCAGGAAGGGAAGGTCGGGAACGTTGGCGCTGACGGACTCCGCGCCGGCGCTCGGCACCTCAGGACCCAACAGCACCAAAGGTTTCTGGAAGTTCCAGTTCTCTTCGAGCAGCTGACTCACGCTCACCGGCCGCACCGCCGAGGCTCCCCCCAGCGCTGAGCCGGCGCCGATGGCCCCAGCGGCCATGGCACTGGCCGAAACAGCTTTCTCAGGTACAGCTTTCTCAGGTACAGCCGTGGCCAGCTGGCCAGGGCGGATGTTCACCGAGCCCTTGCTCAGCTGGATCTCGCCGCTGAACACCGGCCGCAGCAGACTTCCCCCCAGCAGAACCTCGCCATCGGCCAGGGCTGTGATCCGAGGCTGGCTGAAGCGCGCTTGGCTCAGCTTGATCTTGAGCGGTTTCGGCTGCTCTTCAGCCTCGAACAGGCTGAGTCTGCCGGCGGCGCTGAGGCTGCCGTTGTCCCCCAGCCGTGCCTGAAGCTGCTCGACGTCCAGCGCCTGGAAATCAAACAGCACCGTGGCCTGCAGATCGCGCACCTCCTGGCCGGCCAGCTTCAGTTCGCCGTTCTGGACGCGAAGAAAGCCGTTGGCCACTGGCTTGAGCAGGCTGCCGCGCACCAGCAACTGCAGATCGGCGCTGCCTTTGCGCCACAGCAGACCATCACCCCCAAAGGAGGTCAGGAAGGTCAGACCATCCCCCCGGCTGGCCAGGCGTAGCTGCAGTCCCTCGTCTGTGGGATCGAGCGGAAGACTGCCGCTCAGATCAATGCTGTTGCGCGCCTCGCCGACGCTGAACGAGAGTTCACCACTCAGGCCATTGTTCGCCAGCCGCAGCTCCCCACGGGTGAGGTTGAGGGCCTCATCGCGGTAGCGAGCGTTCTCCAGAGCGAGCGCGAGCTCCAGGCTGGGGGCTCCCCCCCCCAGGCGATAGCGACCCTTCAAGCTGAGTCCACCGCGCAGTTCTCCAGGCACTGGGGTGGCCAGCACCAGCAGGCTGAGGGGCAGGTGCTCAAGACTGAAGCGTCCAGGGCCTTCCGCCAGGGGACCCTCCAGCCGTGCCACGAAGGGCTCCAGACCAAGGGCCATGTCCTTGTCAGCCCCTTCGAGCCAGAGGTGCCCCTTGGCGGCCAGATCGAGGTTCAGCCGCTGAATCGACCGGCCCTCAATGGTGAGATCCGCATCCACCAGGCCCCTGAGCCGCTTCAGGTTGACGGCCCGCGGCCGTCCTCCAAGCCGTTGCTCGACACTGGCCAGCTGTTCCTTGGCCCGGTCGAGGGCCAGCAGCTGGTCCGCGATCGTGCCGCCGAAGGTGTCGATCATCAGGTCGCCAAGATCGCTGGCGCGCCCCCGAGCGCGCTCAGCTTGACCGCGCCAAATCGGCCAGGCGGCCGCCAGCTGCTCGAAGAAGGGGCCCGCCAACTGACGGCCCTCGAAACGACTCCAGAAGCTGCCGCCACGCTCACCTCGGATCCGCACGGCCACCTGGCCTCCCCCCCGGGGCAGGGCCTGGCCGGTGAGGTTGTAAAGGCGATCGTGGAAGCGCCCCGTGGCCGTGAGCTGCTGGAGCGCCAGGCCGCCCACCGATGGTGACGTCACCCGGGCCTTGCCCGCCATCAGCAGGGGCTGAAGCTCCAGCACACCCTTCCCAGACAGGCGGCCGTCCAGGGGCTGCAGGCGGCCCCTGGCACCGAGGGCCAGCTGGAGGCCGTCGAGGGGGAAGTCGTGGGAATCCCAGTGGTAACGGCGGGGGCTGCCCTGAAAACGCAGGCGCCCGCGACCACGAACCAGCTGCACATCCTTGGGCAGCCAGCGGGAATCCAACACGGATGTGATCCTGGCCTCTCCCCTGGATCCCTCCTGGGTCAGGGCCAGGTCGCCGCCACCCCCCGTTCGGGTTTTGAGGCTGCCGGCCCAGGTCTGCCAGACCCGCAGGGGACCAGCCCCGGGCGCTTCCACCCTCAGGGCCAGATCAGGGCGCAACTGGTTCAGGGGGCCGTGCAGGTGACCGGAGGCCTGCAGCTGACCCTGAAGGCGGGTGCCGAGCAGCGGGCTGAGGCGGGCCAGGGCATAGCGCAGATCCAGCGCCAGATCCGCCTCCCCCCAACGCAGCCCCCCCGGAGGCGGGCTTGCTCCGGGCCGGACGGGCGCACGCCCCCAGCTCAGGGGCAGGGTTCCACGGGCACGCAAGCCGGTGCCCGTCAAATCCTCGAGGGTGAGCAAACCGCCGCTCCAGGCCAGATCAAGGGCGACTCGATCCAGCAGCGGGGTGCGCGGATGCACCAGCTGGGCCCGCAACCGGGGCTGATCCCAACGGCCGCTGGCCGTGGCCACACCGGTCACAGGGACCCCCAAGCCCATGAGCGTTGGGCCCCACCCCGTTCGGCGCCAGAGATCGGGCGTCAGGGCCAGCTGCTGGGTGCGCAGGTCGAGCTTGGGCAGGATCTCTCCCCGGACCCGAGCCGTGGCCTGGCCGGAGCGCACCCGCAGGTCGCGCAGGGCCAACCGGAAGCCCCGGCGGCCATCGAGATCGAGCAAGGCCTGCAACCGAATCGGATCAGGGGCGAGCGTCCGTGCCGCCGGTGGGGCCTGAAAGGCCTCGACGCTGGCGCTGGGGCGCTGCCAGGGGCCCGCCAGGTCCGCGCTGCCGCGCCAGCTCCCCAGCCGCCAGGCGGCACGGTCCATGGCGATGGTGGTCCCGGAGCAACTCAGGTTCACTGGACCTGTCTGCAGGGCCTCCGGCGCCAGAGACGGCAACCGCAGGGACAGATCATCGAGGCGGACCTGGCCGCTGCAGCGGGGCGCCGGACCACGTCCGCTCAGCCGCAGCTCACCACCGGCCTGGCCACGGACCTTGCTCGTGAGTCGGCGCACCTGCGGCCAGGGAAGCAGGCGGGAGAGAGGCGCCAACGCGAGCCGCTGAAAGCGCAGTCGCGCTCGCCAGTCACGGCGTTCCCAGGAGCCGGCGCCGACGAACTGCAACTGGCCCCGATCGGCCAGGCCGGCGTTGCCGCGCAGGTCGAGCTGCCGCCGATGGAGGTGGAGATCCAGCCGCGCCCCCAGGCTCACGGGCACACCGGCAGGCTCGAGGCGCACGCTGGCGGGCTCGGCCAAGGCGATCGACAGGGCCAGCCGCGGGGGGGAGGCCACCGGGTCCTGGGGGCCGAGCACCCAGTACTGACCAAGGGCATTGCGCCGCATCTGGGCCGAGGCACCCTCCAGGCGCAAGCCGATCACCGGAACCCCCTGGCGCAGGCTCTCGAGGGGCATGAAGCGGACGATCAAGCGCTGAACAAGGACACTGGAACCGTCCTTGGGACCGGGCAGAAAGCGGCTTGGACCGACCACAAGCCCCCAGGGGCGGAGCCCCTCGTAGGGGCCCAGCAGCAGGGGGTGACCCAGGGCCCGGCTGACCGGGCGCTCGATCCGTGGGCGCCAGAGGTCGTAAAGCCCGGAGGCCAGGTGATCGGCGCCCCACCAGACACCAGCGAGCCCAAGGAGCCCGATGGCAAGGGGAACGAGGTGGCGACGAGGACCCCGGTTCGCAGCGCCCCCTGGCGATCCATCCCGCTTCAACCCCATCGGCCCGTGGCTGTCACCGTCTGAGGCGGGCGCAATATAAAGGGCTCACTCCGCAGCGCCAGACCCCATGCCCGCCGACCCACTGCTGCTCAGCGCCGGCCAATGGCTCGGGGCCGCCGGGGGTGTTCTGGCGCTGGTCACCGTGGCCTCCTTCCTGGCCCGTTGGGGGACCCGCTTCCGCCTGGTGGGGATCACCAGCTTCACCCTGCTGCTGGCGTTCTCCTGTCTGGCCTTCGCCATCAGCTACACCCCGCGGGTGGTGATTCCCGGTGCCGTGACCGTGCCGATCGTGTTCGACAACGGAACCGATCTGGTGGTGGCGGCGGCCCCGGACGACCTGGAGGCCAGCGCCATCGCCCCCACGGTCGAGCAGGTGGCCCTCAACCTGCGCGGGAACGCCCGCAACACCGGCAGCGGCCAGGTGCGGGTGCGCCTGCGCCGGATCGAGGCCTTGGAGCCAGGCCTGAGCCGACCGGTGGTGCTCGCCGAAGCGACGCGGCAGCTGGCGGACGGCACCGTTGAGGTGACCGTGACCGCCCCCGGAGCCTGAGGCAGATCCAAGAGATGCTCGAGTTACCGGCCCATTTCCGCGCTGAAGCGCTGCGACTGCAGCAGGCCGGCCTCGATGACTGGTCCGCCCTGGCTGGTCTGAGTGACGGCCAGCTCAGGGAGCTGGCGGCCTCAGGCTCCGCCTCTGAGCAACGGCTGCGGCGCCTTCGCGGCCAGGCCACTCTGGTGGTGGAGCTTGCCTTGGCCCCCGCGGAGGCGGCCCTGCTGCTGCACGGGGGCATCGCCAGTGGGCAGGCCCTGGCAGAAGCCACACCGGAGCGATTGCTGCTGCAACTGGGCCGCCTGGAGCGAAGCCTGCTCGGCCATGGTGGCGGTCACATCAATCGAGCCACCGTGCAGGCCTGGATCCAGCGGGCCCGCCGGCTCACCGGTCGCTCGGGGAACTGACCCTGGTCACCACGGAGGTGGCACAGACGACATTCAAATGGAATCAACACTCTGCGAGGAGGCCGATGTCAACCGTCACCACCCCCGCACAGCGGCGTCCAACTCGTCTGGGGTTGACGCTCCCATGGCCTGGCCTGCTCGGCCTGATCACCCTCTCGGTCAGCCTCGCCCTGCCGGCCCTGGCCGCTTCACCCCTGCTGGAATCGGTCAAGCAGAATCCCCAGATCGCGCGCAACCTCTGCGGCGAACTGCGGGGCCTCAACGCCAAGGGCGTGTCGGCCACCTCGCCCCAGGCCGTCTCCCTGGTGGCCAGCCGCCAAGGCCTCAATTCCACCGACGCTGAAATCCTCACCACCTACGTGGTTGGTCTCCACTGCCCTGACGTGCGCTGAGTGGAGGTCCAGGCCGTTGAGGAGCGGCTGATCTGCCCCGATGGGGTCGAGTTGGTTGCGCGGGTCTGGAAGCCCAGCGCCCCTGGTCGCTGGCCGGTTTTGCTGATGCGCCAGCCCTACGGACGGGCGATCGCCTCCACCCCCACCTATGCCCACCCCCACTGGTACGCCTCCAAGGGTTACGCCGTGGTGGTGCAGGACGTGCGTGGCTGCGGCGACTCAGGCGGCAGCTTCCGTGGCTTCGCCCAGGAGGCCGCTGACAGCAGCTGGACCCTGGCCTGGGCCCGCACACTTCCCTACGCCAACGGGCGTTTGGGCTGCTACGGCTTCTCCTACCAAGGTCTGACCCAGCTGCTGGGCCACACCGCCGCCGAGCAACCCGACTGCCTGGCCCCGGCCATGGCAGGGCTTGATGAGCGCCTGCACTGGGCCAGCACTGGCGGGGCCCACCGCTGGGCGCTCACTCTGGGCTGGGGTCTGCAGCTGGCGGCCGAGCGTTGCCGGCGGCGCGCTGATGCCGATGGCTGGCGTGAGATCCGCCGAAGCCTGGACTCGGAGCGTTTCCTGGTGGAGGGCCTGGCCCTGCTCGAGCGCCTGGATCCAGGTTCGATGGTTCTCGACTGGCTCCACCGCGACCCGCGTCAGAGCGAGGGCTGGACGCGGCACACCCCCCCGGCCGGGTTGCTGCGACGGCCGATGCTGCTGGCCGGCGGTTGGCACGATCCCTTCCTTGATGGTGTGCTCGATCTCCATGGCCGCTCCCGCCTGGAGGGGGGCGCGCCGATGCTGCACCTCGGGCCCTGGACCCACCTCGACTGGGACGGGGGCATCGACCCCCTGCAGCTGGCCTTCTTCGATCACCACCTGCGCGATCGCGCGGCCCCGGCTGAACCCAAGGAATGGCTGTTCGATTCAGGCCTTGGCGATTGGCTGGAGCGATCGCCGGGGCAAAGCCATGGCGGTCCCTGGGGGCTGAGATCCCTTGGCCTGGCGGCCATCGACCAGGAAGAAGGCTGCCTCGTCCTTGCGGGGGAGGGGGGCGGCGAGGTGTGCTTCGTGCACGACCCCTGGCGCCCAAGGCCCGCTCGCGGGGGGCCTCTCGGCCTGGATGCCGGGCCGGTGGACCGCAGGCACCTGGACCGCCGCAGCGATGGAGCCTGCTTCACCACGGCAGCTCTGACGGCGCCCACGGAGCTGCTGGGCCGCCCGGTGCTGGAGCTCGAGCTGGAGGCCGACCAGCCTGGTTTCGATCTTTGCGGAGCCCTATCGGTGCTGCGCGGCGGAAGCGCGGCTGTGGAGCAGCTCTCCACCGGCGTGGCCCGATTCCTGGGACCCGAGTGCCTGCGTCGCCAGCGGCGCCGGCTGGAGCTCCAACCCCTGCTGGTCACCCTGGCGGCCGGTGATCGGCTGCGGCTTTCGCTGGCGGCCGCCGCCTGGCCCCAGATCAGCGTGAACCCGGGCACAGGTGCCTGGCCGTTGGGCGGTAGCGGTCCGGATCACCGGGTGATCACGCTGCAGCTCAAGCTGGATTCAGCCCTGCTGGCTCTGGAGCCGATGGCCTCGGGCACACTGACCCAAGCTTGATGACTCCGCCGTGATCAGACCCGCCAACGTTGTTCGTCCCGTGCTGGCCCTGGCGCTGGGGTTAAGTCTGGGCGCCGGGGGCGCGCTGCTGGCCCCGGCGGCTCCGGCGGGCGCCCAGGGGGGACCCGCGGCCCTGGGGGTGGCGGAGTCCCGCTCCCGGGCTGAAACGCTGCTGGAGGCCCTGCGCCAGCGCGATGGCCAACGGCTGTTCGCCAGCCTCTCCCCGGAGGTGCGCCGCTTCACCACCCCCCAGGCGGTGCAGGCGCGGATCGACCAGCTGGCCCCGTTCCGGAGCGCCCTGGTGCTGGACGTGGAAAGCGGCGCTGATGACAGCACGATCAGAGCCGAGCTGGTGGCCGGAGAGCAGCGCCGGCCGCTGACCCTCGTGATTGATCCCATGGGGCAGTTGATTGCCTGGCGCTTCGACAGCACCCAATTGCCAATTGAGGCACTGGCCAGGAACTTTGTGGCGGAGGTGGCCGCTGGGCAGGTGGTGACCGCCCGCAGCCGACTCGCGTTGCGCCTGCAGGAGGAGTTGCCACCGGCCACGATCTCGGCCCGTTGGCAGCGGCTGGAGCGACGGGTGGGTGATTTCAAGGCGATCAAGGGCACGGTGGTGGCCCATGCGGGCGGAGACCAACAATTGGTGCTCGTCACGACTCGTTTTGCCCGGCTCACCGACAACCTGTTCGTGATCTTCGACGGCAAGAACCGAATCGTGGGAATCGATTTCCCGATTGATGCCCAGTGAGGCGGCTGAAGGACGCCTAACGTCGGCTATCGACAGATCCCCCTCCATGGTCCTCAGCCAGCTCGATTCGATCGCGGAGGATGCTCAGCGGCTGGCTGAGTGCCGCCACGATGACCCGTTCGCGCTCCTGGGTCCCCAACCCCTGGCTGATGGTTCCTGGGTGGTGCGCGTTTGGATGCCCGAGGCCGAACGGGTGGACCTGCTGCTGGCTGGCCAGCGGCTGCCCCTGGAGAACCCCCACCATCCCTGGATCTTCGAAACGGTTCTGGAGGCCGATCCCGGCAGCTCCTACCGGATCTGGGTGCGGCGCGGCGGCATCGAGCACGAGCAGCATGACCCCTGGGCCTTCCGGCAGGAATGGATGGGCGAGGTGGATCGCCACCTGTTCAGCGAGGGCAACCACCACCACATCTGGCGGCGCATGGGTGCCCATCCGCTGGAGCGCGGTGGCGTGAATGGGGTGCAGTTCTGCCTCTGGGCACCCCATGCCCGCAGCGTCGCCCTGCTCGGCGACCTGAACGGCTGGGACGGCCGCCATCACCCCTTTCAAAAGCGACTGGGGGGCTGCTGGGAACTGTTCGTGCCTGGGCTCAAGCCCGGCGACGTCTACAAATACGAAATCCGCAGCCCCCAGGGGCACTGTTACCAGAAGGCCGATCCCTACGGCTTCCAGCACGAGGTACGCCCCAGCACAGGTTCAGTGATCGCCTCCCTGGAGGGATACACCTGGAATGACATCGGCTGGATGGAGGAGCGCGACCAGCGCGATCCGCTCGATCAACCGATTTCGGTCTACGAACTGCATCTGGGGAGCTGGCTTCATGCCGCCGCCGATGCGCCCTACATCGAGGCCGATGGTCGCGCCCGGCCGGTGGTGTCCGCCGCCGACCTCAAGCCCGGCGCCCGCCTGCTCACCTACAACGAGCTGGCGGACCAACTGATTCCGTATGTGAAGGCCCGAGGCTTCACCCATATCGAGCTGATGCCGATCAGCGAGCACCCTTTCGATGGGTCGTGGGGTTATCAGGTGACCGGTTGGTATGCCCCCACCAGCCGCTTCGGCAGCCCGGACGAGTTCCGCGCCTTCGTCGACCGCGCCCACGCCGAGGGCATCGGCGTGATCCTCGACTGGGTGCCGGGCCATTTCCCCAAGGACAGCCACGGCCTCGCCTTCTTTGATGGCGTGCACCTCTACGAACACGCCGATCCGCGCATCGGCGAACACAAGGAATGGGGCACGCTGATCTTCAATTACAGCCGCAATGAGGTGCGCAACTTCCTCGTGGCCAATCTTGTCTATTGGTTTGAGCAGTTTCACATCGATGGCATCCGCGTCGATGCGGTGGCCTCGATGCTCTACCGCGACTACCTGAGGCCCGATGGTGAATGGCTCGCCAATGAACACGGGGGCCGTGAGAACACCGAGGCGGTGCGCTTCCTTCAGCAGGCCAACCATGTGCTCTTCGAGCACTTCCCGGGCGCGCTTTCGATCGCCGAGGAATCCACCACCTGGCCCATGGTCACCCAGCCCACGTCGATCGGCGGCCTGGGATTCAACCTCAAGTGGAACATGGGTTGGATGCACGACATGCTCGATTACTTCGAGCTCGATGCCTGGTTCCGACAGTTCCACCAGAACAATGTCACCTTCTCGATCTGGTACACCTACACCGAGAACTTCATGCTGGCCCTCAGCCACGATGAAGTGGTGCATGGCAAGAGCCATCTACTTCACAAAATGCCCGGCGACGATTGGCAAAAGTTCGCCAATGTGCGCGCCCTGCTCGCCTACATGTGGACCCATCCGGGCAAAAAGACCATCTTCATGGGCATGGAGTTCGGCCAGCGCAGCGAATGGAATGTCTGGGGTGATCTGGAGTGGGATCTGCTGGAGCACGCCCCCCACCAGGGGCTCCAGCATCTGGTCGACGACCTCAACCGCTTCTACAAAGAAGAGCCCGCCCTCTGGCGCGACGACTTCGATCAATACGGCTTCCAATGGATTGACTGCAACGACAACCGTCATTCCGTGATCAGCTTCATGCGCCGGGAGAGCACCACCGGTCGCTGGGTGGTGGTGATCTGCAACTTCACGCCCCAGAGCCACTCCCACTACCGGATCGGGGTGCCGATGGAAGGCTTCTATGAAGAGGCCTTCAACACCGACAGCAGCCGCTACGGCGGCAGCAACCTGGGCAATCTGGGGGGCAAGTACAGCCAGGAATGGGGCACCCACGGCTATGAGCACAGCCTCGATCTCTGCCTGCCGCCCCTGAGCGTTCTGGTCTTGCGCCGCGACGATCGCCGCAGCCAGAGCCTCACTGGCTCAGAAGCCGAAACCGACCGACCCGTCAGGTAGGTTGCCCGCTGGCATCGCACGTCCCCATGGTCGACTCCCTTCCCCTGCTGCTACGCGCCGCCCGAGGCGAGCAGGTGGAGCGTCCGCCGGTGTGGATGATGCGCCAGGCGGGGCGTTACATGAAGGTCTACCGCGACCTGCGTGACCGTCATCCGGGCTTTCGGGAGCGCTCAGAAAACCCCGACCTCTCCTATGAAATCTCGATGCAACCGTTCCGGGCCTTCCAGCCCGATGGGGTGATCCTGTTTTCCGACATCCTCACGCCACTGCCTGGCATCGGCATCGATTTCGACATCATCGAGAGCAAGGGCCCGATCATCGAGCCGGCCCTCCGCAGCCAGGCCCAGGTGGACGCCCTGCGCCCCCTGAACCCAGCCGAATCGGTGCCCTTCGTGGGTGAGGTGCTGGGCCGCCTGCGTGAAAGCGTCGGCCATCAGGCGGCGGTGCTGGGCTTCGTGGGTGCCCCCTGGACCCTGGCCGCCTACGCAGTGGAGGGCAAAAGCAGCAAGAACTATGCCGTGATCAAGGCCATGGCGTTCCGGGAGCCGGCGCTGCTTCACCAGCTGCTGGGCCACCTGGCTGATTCTATCGCCACCTATGTCTGCTATCAGATCGAGAGCGGTGCCCAGGTGGTGCAGCTGTTCGATTCCTGGGCCGGCCAGCTGAGCCCGATCGACTACGACGTCTTCGCGGCCCCCTACCAGAAGCGGGTGATCGATCAGGTCAAGGCCAAGCACCCTGACACCCCTTTGATCCTCTACATCTCCGGCAGTGCCGGCGTGCTGGAGCGCATGGCTACCACAGGGGTCGACTTCATCTCGCTCGACTGGACGGTGGACATGGCGGACGGCTGTGCCCGTCTGCCTGAGCACCTCGGAGTCCAGGGCAATGTGGATCCCGGCCTGCTGTTCGGCACCCCCGAAGCGATCCGCGCCCGGATCGTCGACACCGTGATCAAGGCCCGGGGACGCCGCCACATCCTCAACCTCGGCCACGGCATCCTGCCCGGCACGCCCGAGGAGAACGCCCGGGTGTTCTTCGAGGCCGGCAAATCCGTCAATGAGCTGAGCGGAGCGGCTGTTTGAGCGCCTCGCCTCCAGCTGCGGACTCTGGGGGGCCCCAACGGATCCTGATCACTGGGGCAGCCGGCTGCGTGGGCCAGACAATCGCCGAGCAGCTCTACCGCCACAGCGACGCCCACCTGCTGCTCTGGCTGAGGGATCCCGCCAAGCTGGCCACGGTTCCCAGGGATGATCCGCGCATCACGCTGCTGGTGGGTGACCTGCGCGATCAGGAACCCCACGCCGCTGCCATCGCCTCGGCCAATCGGATCATCCACACCGCGACGGCCTGGGGCGATCCCAAACGCGCCCACGCGGTCAATGTGGTGGCCGTCAAGGAGCTGCTGGGCCGGGTGGATCCCCAGCGGCTTGAGCAGATGATTTATTTCTCCACGGCCAGCCTCCTCGATCGCCAGCTGAAGCAGCTCCCCGAGGCCCTAGTCCATGGCACCGAGTACATCCAGACCAAAGCGCAGTGCCTCGGTCAGCTGGAACGCCACGGGCTGGCGGACCGGATCGTGGCCGTCTTTCCGACGGTGGTATTCGGGGGCTCGATCCAGTCGGGGGATCCCCACCCCACCAGCTATGCCACCGCCGGGTTGAAGGAGGCGGTGCGCTGGCTTTGGCTGGCCAAGTGGCTCCGCACCGACGCCAGCTTCCATTTCATCCACGCCGAGGACATCGCCCGGGTCTGCGTTCACCTGGCCACCACGCCCCATGGGGTCAACCCGGAGCCAGGCCAGGGCGTGATCCGCCGGCTGGTGCTGGCCCAGGAAGCGGTCACGGTGAATCAGACCGTGGCCAGCCTCGGCCGCTGGCGCCGCAGCTGGCCGGCGCCGTTCGGCTTTGATCTGACCCCCTGGTTGGTGGAGGCCTTGATCAAGCTGCTGCGCATCGAGATGACCCCCTGGGACCGCTTCTCGCTCCGCTACCGCCATTTCGTGCACGACACGATCAGTCCACCGGAGCGATTCGGCCTGGTCAGCCATGCACCCAGCCTCGAAGCCCTGTTCGAAACGGCGGGTTTGCCCCACGGTGGACGCTGAGGGGCGCCCCACGGCTGCAGCGGCGCAAGCAATCACAACAACTGTTTCGATCCCTGGGCACCGACCGGCTGGTCGGGCCACCGCAGCTCTAACTTTGGACGGTTGCACGAGCATCGATGCGCCGTCTTCTGTCCCTTTTCGCCCTCTGCCTCGCGCTGGTTCTCGGTGCAACGCCGAGTTTTGCCGCCGACGCCGCCCATGGCGCCCAGATTTTTTCCGCCAACTGCGCCGCCTGCCACATCGGTGGCGGCAACGTGGTGAACGCCGAGCGCACCCTCAAGCAAGGTGCTCTGGAGTCGTACCTGGCCAACTACTCCGCTGGCCATGAAGAGGCCATCGGATACCAGATCGCCAACGGCAAGAACGCCATGCCAGCCTTCGGCGGCAAGCTGAGCGCCGGTGACATTGCCGATGTGGCGGCCTACGTGGAAGCCCAGGCCAGCAAAGGCTGGGCCTGATCCCAAGAGCTCGACAAAGCAGCTTGAACCTGCCCCCCCTTGCCGATCGCAAGGGGGTTTTTCATGGGGTCAGCCCTCGGCCGTCTCGCCAGAGGCACGGCTCCACTCCAGCAACGCCAGGAAGAGCTCCTCGGGCACCTCGCGGATGTCGTATTCACTGGGCAGCACCCCATGCACGTGGCGGTGGGCGATCATCCAGCAATTTCGCTCCAGATCGCGGCTTGTGGCCTCCAGCTGACGGGCCTCAAGCCCGAGCCGCTGCAGCAGTTCCACGGGGTAAAGCGTGCCCATCGCCTGCGGCCCAACGCTGATCGAGACGGCAGACTAAGGGCAGCATCGCCGATCCCGTGACCCTGACTCCCCACCTGCGCCAGGCCGCGCTGATGAGCGCCCTGGTGCTTACGGCGAGTGCGGCCCAGGCCCAGTCCATGTTTCCCGATCGCTACGCCAGGAGTTGCCCCCTGCTGGTGCCCGTTGATGCCCCCTACCTGCAGCCCAAGCGCCTCAAGCCCACTGAAGTGCCGCTGAAGAACGCCGCCGGTTGCCTCTCGCCGGCCGATGCGATCTACGGCCCGGACGGTTGCCCCACCAAGCTCTGCCCCAACCCCAAGGGCCTCAACCTCTGAGCTGAGGTCCCCTCTGGGGGATCGCCTCGCTGAAGCCCAGGGCTGATCTGGACGCTCAACACCAAGGCGCTACGGCTTATGAACGGAGCAGGCCGGTTCCCCCGCCATTTCGATGCGGTCTGCCCAACCTGTGAATGGGGTTGTTCCCCATAGCGTTCAACCATTGCCGATCGCTGGAGTGGCCGCCATGCATCCCACCGCCGAACTGTTCACCGAAAAGGCCTGGGGCGCGATCGTGGCGGCCCAGCAACTCGCCCAGCAGAAACGCCAGCAACAGATGGAGACCGAGCATCTGCTGGCCGCACTGCTGGGTCAAGACGGCCTGGCCGGCAGGATTCTCGACAAGGCCGGGGTGGATCCCCAGGACCTCTCGGGCCGGGTGGAGGCCTTCATCAACGGCCAACCGAGCTTGAGCACACCAGCGGAGAACGTCTACATGGGCAAGGCGCTCAACGCCACCCTCGACAGCGCCGATGGCCTCAAGACCAGTTTCGGCGACAGCTACATCTCGATCGAGCACCTGCTGCTGGCCCTGGCCAGCGATTCACGCTGCGGGCGGCAGCTCCTCTCCCAGGCCGGCAGCGATGCGGCCAAACTGCGTGCGGCGATCGAAACCGTGCGTGGCAGCCAGAAGGTGACCGACCAGAACCCCGAGGGCACCTACGAATCCCTCGAGAAATACGGCCGCGATCTCACCAAGGCCGCCCGCGACGGCAAGCTCGATCCCGTGATCGGCCGCGACGAGGAAATCCGGCGCACGATTCAGATCCTCTCCCGCCGCACCAAGAACAACCCGGTCCTGATCGGGGAGCCCGGCGTCGGCAAGACCGCGATCGTGGAAGGCCTGGCCCAGCGCATCGTCAACGGCGATGTGCCCTCGGCCCTGCAGAACCGTCAGCTGATCTCCCTGGACATGGGGGCCCTGATCGCCGGCGCCAAGTATCGGGGGGAATTCGAAGAGCGGCTCAAGGCGGTGCTCAAGGAGGTCACCTCCAGCGAGGGGCAGATCGTGCTGTTCATCGACGAGATCCACACCGTTGTCGGGGCCGGCGCCACCGGCGGCTCGATGGATGCCAGCAACCTGCTCAAGCCGATGCTGGCCCGGGGCGAACTGCGCTGCATCGGCGCCACCACCCTCGATGAGCACCGCCAGCACATCGAGAAGGATCCGGCCCTGGAGCGCCGTTTCCAGCAGGTGTTCGTGGATCAGCCCACGGTGGAAGACACGATCTCGATCCTGCGGGGTCTCAAGGAGCGCTACGAGGTGCACCACGGCGTGCGCATCGCTGACAACGCCCTGGTGGCCGCCGCCGTGCTCTCCAGCCGCTACATCGCCGACCGCTTCCTGCCCGACAAGGCGATCGATCTGATGGATGAATCGGCCGCCCGCCTGAAGATGGTGATCACCTCCAAGCCCGAGGAGATCGACGAACTCGATCGCCGCATCCTGCAGCTGGAGATGGAGAAGCTCTCCCTCGGCCGCGAATCCGATCCCGCCAGCCGCGACCGCCTGGAGCGGATCGAGCGGGAACTGGCGGAGTTGGGGGAGCAGCAGAGCAGCCTCAATGCCCAGTGGCAGAAGGAGAAGGGTTCGATCGATGAGCTCAGCGCGATCAAAGAGGAGATCGAGCAGGTGCAGCTGCAGATCGACCAGGCCAAGCGCAGCTACGACCTCAACAAGGCCGCCGAGCTCGAATACGGCACCCTGGCCGAACTCAACAAGAAGCTCAGCGCCAAGGAGAGCGAACTGAATGCGGGTGACGGCGAGAAATCCCTGCTGCGCGAAGAGGTCACCGAGGAGGACATCGCCGAGGTGATCGCCAAATGGACCGGCATCCCCGTGGCCCGGCTGGTGCAGTCGGAGATGGAGAAACTGCTGCACCTGGAAGCGGACCTGCACCAGCGGGTGATCGGCCAGGGCCAGGCGGTGACGGCGGTGGCCGATGCGATCCAGCGCTCCCGGGCCGGATTGAGCGATCCCAACCGACCGATCGCCAGCTTCCTGTTCCTCGGCCCCACCGGCGTGGGCAAGACCGAACTCTCCAAGGCCCTGGCCGCCCAGCTGTTCGACTCCGAAGAAGCGATGGTGCGCATCGACATGAGCGAGTACATGGAGAAGCACGCCGTGAGCCGCCTGATCGGTGCCCCCCCTGGCTACGTGGGCTACGAGGAAGGCGGCCAGCTGACCGAGGCGGTGCGGCGGCGCCCCTATGCCGTGATCCTGTTTGACGAGGTGGAGAAGGCCCACCCGGATGTGTTCAACGTGCTGCTGCAGGTGCTCGATGACGGCCGGGTCACCGATGGGCAGGGGCGCACGGTGGATTTCACCAACACGGTGCTGATTCTCACCAGCAACATCGGCAGTGCCTCGATCCTCGATCTGGCCGGCGATCCGGCCCGCCACGGCGAGATGGAGAAACGCGTGAATGAAGCCCTCCGGAGCCACTTCAGGCCTGAGTTCCTCAACCGCCTGGATGAATCGATCATCTTCCACAGCCTGCGCAGCGATGAACTGCGCCAGATCGTGGAGTTGCAGGTCAAGCGCCTCCTGGGAAGGATGGAGAGCCGCAAGTTGGGGCTCGAGCTGGAGGAGTCCGCCCTCGACTGGCTCGCCAACGTGGGCTACGACCCGGTCTATGGCGCCAGGCCCCTGAAGCGCGCGATCCAGCGCGAACTGGAAACCCCCATCGCCAAGGCGATCCTGGCCGGCACCTTCCCCGAGGGAAGCGTGATCCAGGTCAAGGTGGAGAACGAGCGTCTGCGCTTCGACCTGGCCGAACCGGCCCGGCTGCCCGCCCTGGTTTGAGCCGGTGGCAGCAACGAGCAGGCCCCGGGAGGAGGTCACGACCCACATCAGCGTCGTCACCCTCACCCCGCGGCACGCCTTCAAGCGCAAGAAGCCCCTGGCCCTCTGGGGCCTGCTCGATTACTCCACGCCCGAGCGGCGCTGGCACTGGTGCCAGGAGGAACTGCGACTCAACCGCCGCCTGAGCAGCGACATCTACCTGCGGGTGGCGCGGCTGGGCCCCGGCCGGGAGCCGGTGGTGGTGATGCGCCGTTTCGCCGCCTCAGACACCCTCGAAGCGCGGCTGGCCAGCGGCCGGGCCGGAGCCGTGGAGCTGCGGCGGCTGGGGGAGCGGATCGGACGCTTCCATCGGGAGCATCCCCTGGTGAACGCGGCCCCCCGCGCCATGGCCCGCGCCTTTGCCCGGGTGCTGCATGGCAACCTGCGGGCCACCGCGGAGTTCTGCCCAGAGCTGTTTCCGCCATCGGTGCACCAGCTGCTGGAGCGATCGCTGGCGCGGCGGTTGAGGGGACAGCGGCGGGAGCTGGTGGGGCGCATCGCCGCCGGTTGGGGGGTCGACGGCCACGGCGATCTGCGCCTGGAGCACGTGGTGATCGAAGACCGTCCAGGGGCCGCCGAACCACCACGGTTGTCGATCGTCGATGGGGTGGAGTTCAACCCGGCCCTGCGGCAGGTGGATGGACTCTCCGATCTGGCCTTCCTGGTGATGGACCTGCAGGCCCAGGGCCACGGAGATCTGGTGCCGGCCCTGCTGGAGGGCTACGGCACGGAGGTGGATCCAGAGGTGCTGGCCCTGTTCTGCGCCTATCGGGCCCACGTGCGCGCCAAGGTGGCGGCGGTGAGCAGCCGCGATGCTGAACGACCCCAGGCCCGACAACAGGGGGAATCCGATCGGGCCCGGCGGTTCCTGAGCCTGGCCCTTGCCTATGCCCACCAGGGCCAGGGCCCGCCGGCTCTGATCCTGCTGCGGGGCCGCTCGGGTTCAGGCAAGAGCCACCTGGCAGCAAGGCTGGCCCCCTGGCTGCTGGCGGATCACCTGCGCAGCGATGTGATCCGCAAACGGGAACACGGCTTGGCCCCGCTGCATCGGCCCAGCGCGGCGGAGCGCGCTCAGCTGTACTCGATCGAGGCGAACGTTCGCACCGAGGCGGCGTTGCTGGCGGCGGCCCGCTGCAGCCTGGAGCAAGGGCGCACCGTTCTGCTCGATGCCACCCACCTGGGCCAGGGCAGCCGGGATCGAGCCTGCCAGCTGGCGGGGGAACGGAAGCTCCCCTGGCTGATCCTGAATCTTGAGGCCCCTGAGGCGCTGATCGCCCAGCGGCTGGAGCAACGCCAGTGCGAGGGAAACGACCCCAGCGACGCCGACCTGGCCATTGCCAGGCAGCAGGCCCAATGGGCCCAACCGCTGACGGATCTGGAGCGGAGTCACTGCCTCATGCATGGGGCCGCAGGCGAACCAGCCTCTCTGCTGATGGCGATCTGGGAGAAACTCAGCGGCCTTGAGGACGTCAGTCCAGGGCATCAAGGCGTTCGGCCAGTTCCAGATCGAGTCTGGAGAGACCGCCCGTGTCGTGGGTGGTCAGATCAATGACAACGCGGCTGTAGACGTTGAACAGTTCCGGGTGGTGGTTGAGCGACTCCGCCAGCAGGGCCACGCGACTGATGAAGCCGAAGGCCTCAACGAAGGTCGTGAACCGCCATTCCCGGTGCAGCTTGCCCTCCACCACGCTCCAGAGCGGCAGGGTCTGGGGCAGGGCGGCGATCGTTTCGGGGCTCAGGGGTTGGGCCGTCATGGTTGCAGGGGTCAGAGGGGATCCACCAGATCATGGAGACGATCGATCAGCAGATCGACCTCGGTGTCACCCTCGGGATCAAGGCCAGCGGAGGTGCGGCGGAGCACTTCATCATTGAGCCGCGTGGCCTTCAAGCGGGCCAGCAGGGTGGAGGCCGGGGTGGCCTGGGGTGAAGAACGGACGGAATCGGCGGCGGCGTTTGAGATCACGCTCCCGGGCGGAACCGCTTCGGAGGCCAAAACCTGCCGAAGGGCTGCGAGCTCCTGGCGCAGCTCAGTGATCGCGCCCCGCAGGGCCGCCAGCTCGATCAGCAGAGGGTCAGCCATGGGATCGTTCACTCTCCGATCAGGTGAAGGCTGAGCTGGCGCCGGTGGGGCGCCGAGCGGTGCTCCCACAAATAAATGGCCTGCCAGGTTCCGAGCACCGGTCGTCCCGCATCGAACGACAACCCCAGGCTGGTGGTGGTCAGGGCCGTGCGGATGTGGGCGGGCATGTCATCGGGGCCCTCGTCGTCGTGAAGGTAGGGGCGCAGGTCCCCTCGGCCACTCAGGGGACGGGCCCCCTCCTGGGGCACCAGCGCCCTCAGGTGGGCCGCGAGATCGATGAGCACGCGGGGATCAGCATTTTCGTTGATGGTCAACGAGCAACTGGTGTGCAGAACCATCAACTGCACGATCCCTTGACCCAGGCCCGAGCGGCTGATGGTGCGCTCGATCAGGGGCGTGAGGTCCGTGAAGCCCTCGCCAGCGGTGCTGATCTCCAACCGGTGCAATTGCTGATGGAGCATCGAATGAGCCCGGCGTCAGAGGGGAACAGCGCGCCATCGAGGGCCGCGCGCGCCTAAGACACGGCGCCACGCCGCCGTCGATGGGAACCATCCTTACCATCCAATCACCGCTCCGAATCGATGGTGACCCTGCCTGCTGCGATGACCCATGGGAATGGCTCCAACTTGCAGCGAAGGGGATGGGCTGGCCTGGCCACCAGTCTGCTGAGCGACCTATTCCCGACGGCGACGACCATCCCGCTCATGGCCCAGGGGGCGGCGGCCAAGCTGGGCAACCTCTCTCCCCTGGGCCATGGGGACACCCCGAACGGCAACTGCTCCACCTTGGGCCTGATCAGCTATAGCGTCACGCCGACCCACGGCAAGGTCTGCCTGTCGGGTTGGCTGAACATCGGGGGGCGCTCGTGCCGACGCACATGAAACTCCAGATCCTGCAACATCTCGATCGCGAAGGGCCCGACCTGATCGCCGGCTGCGCGGCCGACCGAGGCTGGGACATCAGCGTGGTGCGCCACAACCTGGGCGATCCCCTGCCCACCTACGACCACGACGATCCATCGCTGCTGGTGGTTCTCGGCGGATCGATGGGGGTGGGTGACCTGGCGGATCCGGCCTTCGCCTGGCTGGCTGGGGAATCCAACCTGATCGCCACCCGTCTGGCCGCCCGTCAACCGGTGCTCGGCATCTGCCTGGGGGCCCAGTTGCTGGCCCATGCCGCCGGCGGCAGTGTGGTGCCGCTCACCGCCGGCGAGCCGCCCCTGCCGCTGCGGGAGGTGGGTTGGGGGGCCGTCCACTGGCTCGCCAACACCAGTGAGGAGCCCGTGCTCGACGGACTGGCCGCCTGCGAACTGGTGCTGCACTGGCACGGCGACCGCATTCAGCTTCCACCCGGGGCCACCCTGCTGGGCTCCAGTCTCCACTGCCCGGAGCAGTTCTTCCGGCTCGGTCAGCACGCCTGGGGGCTGCAGTTCCACGTGGAGGTGGGCGCTGAGGCCCTAGCCCGCTGGCTCGAAGAAGACCACGACTACGTGCGCGGCGCCCTGGGGCCCGGCGGAGCCGACCGCCTGCGCGCGGGCCAGCGGAGCTGGGGGGATGCCGTGGCCCGCACCGGGACCCGGCTGATCCACAACATCTTTGATCGCATCGAAGCGCACCAGAACCAGTTGGTTCACTGAACGGCCAACTCAGAAGCGACGGTTCACCTGGTTGGTGGCCATCTGCACCTCCCGCAGCAGCTGCAGCAGAGCGCCCATCAACGACAGCATCGCCACCACGAACAGGGGCACCACGATCGGCGCCAGATCGATCGAGGCCACCGCACTGATGAACACCACTGCCACCACCACCGACACCAGCAGCGCCGTGACCGTGCAGCAGGTGATCGCCCCATTGATCAGTCGGATCCGTTGCTTCTGCACCCCCAGCTCCAGCCGCACACGCCGGCTGCCCGAGACATCGCTGTGCTCACCGGCCTCCTGAAGCACATTGGCACGGTCGATGATTCGGGCGAGGCGATTGCTGAGCACCCCAAGCAATCCCGAAATGCCCGTGAGCAGAAACACCGGGGCCACCGAAAGCTGGATCGCCTTGGCCAGGCCGATCACGGGGGCATCCGGCGAGGTCAGCAACAAAACGGTTCGGATCGGTGCCAGCTGTCAGCCTATGGGCTCGCCAACGGACCCATGACCACGATCCACTGCCGCTACGACGGCCAGCTCCGCTGCCACGCCCTTCACGCTCCCTCCGGCAGCGAGCTGGAGACCGATGCCCCCTGCGACAACCAGGGCAAGGGGGAGCGCTTCTCCCCCACCGATCTGGTGGCCACGGCCCTGGCCAGTTGCATCCTCACGATCATGGGCATCACCGCCGACCGCCACGGCTGGAGCATCGACGGCAGCACCGCCCGGGTGGAGAAAATCATGACCACCGCCGGCGTGCGCCGGATCGAAACCCTCAAGGTGTGGATCACGGTGCCAGGGGAGTTGGGCGAAGAACCCCAGCGGCGGCTTAAGGCGGCCGGCGAGGGCTGTCCGGTGAAGCGCAGCCTCGAGGGCGCGGTGGCCATGGAGCTGCACTGGAGCTTCAGGGCTTGAACGTTTCGGCGGCCCGTTTCGAGGCCTCCTGCACGTAGGCCTCGCTGATCTCGCAGGTCGCGTTCAGACCCTTGTAGAGGTCGTCGGCGAGGCTCTCGGTGGCCGGTGCCACCGCCACCCAGGCCCCATCGGGATCGAAGCCCGTCTTGAGGAGGATCTCCCGCGCCAGGCTCCGGGAGCGGTTCAGCCCCATCGCCAGGCGCGTGGAGTAGCAGAGGGTCAGGGCCCGCGCCATGGCGAACGCCCCCAGCTCCTGGGCCGTCGGTTGCAACGGTGACGCGGCGAGTGGACTGGCCACCTGCATCAGCACCGCCGAGCTCAGGGCGATGGCGCAAGCAGCCGCTCGCAAAGAACCCCGAGCGATGGGCAGCTGTGGCAGGTTGAGCGCCATGGGCAAGGCCATCGACCATCTCCGCTCCCATCTTCATGGCACCCGGCTGCTGGGGAGCATCCAGAGCACCCTCTATTTCGACCAGAACACCCTGATGCCCGCCGCTGGGGCCGACTGGCGTGGGGAGCAGCTGGCCCTGCTCGCCCGCCAGCTCCATGGCCGCCAGAGCAGCGACGCCTATGGGGAACTGATCGAGGCTGCGGCGCAGGAACTGGAGCGCGCGCACCAGGCGGATCCAGCGGCCGCCGCAGCCATGGATCCAGGCTGGCCGCGCAACCTGGAGTTGCTGCGCCAGGACCTCCGGCGCCAGCGGAACCAGGACCCGGCCCTGGTGGGTCGTCTGGTGGAAGCCCAGTCGCGGGGGTACAGCCTCTGGCAGGAGGCGCGCTCACGCTCCGAGTTCAGCCTCTTCGCTCCCGCCCTCACAGAACTGATCGCCCTGCGCCGCGAACAGGCCGCCCAGCTGGCGAAGGGTGATTCAGCCCCTGATGGGGAGCCCCGCAGCTGCTGGGAAACCCTGGCCCAGCCCTTCGAGCCTGAGATCAGCAAGGCGCGGCTGAACAGCCTGTTCACACCCCTGCGCCGGCGTTTGCCGGCCCTGTTGGAGCGCGTCCGGGGGCGGCGGCCCCATGGGGGCGGCGGGCGGGAACCGGTGGAGCTGCCGGAGGCGGTTCAGCTTGAGCTCTGCCAGAGCCTTCTTCAAGACTGGGGTTTCGACGGACGAATCGCCGCACTGGCCCGCTCCCCCCATCCCTTTTCCTGCACCCTGGGGCCCTCGGACTTCCGGCTCACCACGCGCATCGTGCCCGGTTCGCCCTATTCCGCCTTCCTCGCCACCGCCCATGAATGGGGCCACTCCCTCTACGAGCAGGGCCTGCCCCGCCGCGCCGACCAATGGTTCGCCTGGCCCCTGGGGGATGCCACCTCCATGGGCGTGCATGAGAGCCAATCGCTGTTTTGGGAATGCCGAGTGGCCCGCAGCGGCAGCTTCGCCGGCCGCTGGCATCCCCGCTTCAAGGCGGCGCTGGGGGGCGACCCCTGGGGCTCAGCCGAGAACTTCTGGCGTGCATTGAACCCGCTCGAAGCAGGCCTCAACCGCGTGGAGGCCGATGAGCTCAGCTACGGCCTGCATATCCTGCTGCGCTACGAGCTGGAGCTGGCCCTGCTGGAAGGTGACCTGCCGGTGGAGGCTCTACCCAGCGAATGGAATCGGCTGATGCAGGAGCTGCTGGGGCTCACCCCGGCCAACGACGGCGAGGGCTGCCTGCAGGACGTTCATTGGAGCGAGGGGCTGTTCGGCTATTTCCCCTCCTACCTGCTGGGGCATCTGATCTCCGCCCAGCTCAGCGCTTCGATGGAGGCCGACCTGGGGCCGATCGAGGCCCTGGTGGCCGCCGGCGAGGACCAGGCGCTGCTGGGCTGGTTGCGGGAGCACGTGCATCCCCTCGGCCGCAGCGTTGATGGCGCAGAGCTGGTGGAGCGTGTGAGCGGCCAGCCCCTGAGCGCCGATCCATTCCTGGCTTACCTGGAGGACAAGCTGGAGAGGCTGGAGGCCGTCTGAGGGCTATGGACTCAGGCTCCGTAGGATGCCGGCCGGCGCTCCAACCGCATCCCTTCATGGCCAATATCGACCATCCCCCCAGTCGCTTCCAGCTCAACCTCCTGCACGTGCTGCCGGCCTTCGCCGATGAAGCGGCCGGGCGCCTGAACGCGATCGTGGAGCTCAACTCCAACACGATCAACAAATACGAACTGATCACGGAAACGGGCCAGCTGAAGCTCGATCGGGTCGGGTTTTCGTCCCTGGCTTACCCCTTTGCCTATGGCTGCCTCCCCCGCACCTGGGACGAGGACGGCGATCCCCTCGACATCGAGATCGTCAACGTCACCGAACCGCTCGTACCGGGGAGCCTGGTGGAGGCCCGGATCATCGGCATCATGAAATTCGACGATGGCGGCGAGGTGGACGACAAAGTGATCGCGGTGCTGGCCGATGACAAGCGGGTCGACCACATCAGCAGCTACGAGCAGCTCGGCGAGCACTGGATCAAGGAAACCACCTATTACTGGGAGCACTACAAGGACCTCAAGAAGCCGGGCACCTGCAAGGTGAATGGTTTCTTCGGCGTTGCAGAAGCTGTCAAAATCATCAAGGAATGCGAAAGCCGCTACCTCGAGTTGATCGAACCCCAGCTGGTGAACGGATGACCTCCCCCTCCCTCCAAACTCGCGCCATCACCAACCACCCTGGCGGCCCCCTGAGTCGGACCCGTTCCGTGGCCGTTGTCTTCGGCGTCACCGCCGCCTGCCTCGCCGCGGGGGCCTTGATGGCGGTCCCCCTGCGGGCCGCCGAACCGTCCACCGCCTCCGCCGTGGCGCCTGCCGTGGCGCCTGTCGTGGCCCCGCCCAGCATCTCACCGGCAGCGACGGCACCCCTGCCAGCAACGGCGGTGCCCCCCCGGGCCAACCCGCCCGTGGCGGCCGTCACCAGCACCAAGGTGATCATCCTTTCCCTGGGCCGGCGGGAGATCAGCCTCAAGAACGACGGCAAGCTGGTCGGCAGCTGGCCGGTGGTGATCGGCGCCCCGGGAACGCCCACACCCACGGGCAGTTTCAAGGTGCAGAACAAGGTGATCAACCCCAAGTACCAGAGCACCGTCAGCGGCAAGATCAACCACACCACCGGTCCGTCCAGTCCCCTGGGTGAACGCTGGATCGGTTTCCACTCCAAGGGCAAGGACGATTTCGGCATCCACGGCACCCCCTGGCCCTGGTGGGTGGACGCCCGTGCGGCCGTCAGCCATGGCTGTGTGCGCATGAAGAACGAACACGTGAGGCTGCTGTTCGACCAGGTGGAGATCGGCACACCCGTGGTGGTCAAACCCTGAAGCAAATCTGCAAATCAATGGCAGGCAGCCCCCAATGCTGGTTCCGGCCCTGATCAGAAGCCCTTGAGCTCGCTACATTCTCAGCATCAAGGGGTCCCCAGTGACCCTTTTTTTTGTCCAACTCCTCAACGAGCAACGCGGGAGCCCGCGCATGAATCAAGACCTCCCACGCCCCCAGGCCCACTCAGTGGTGAGCACCAGCCTCAAGTGGGGTGAAGACGGTGAACTCTCACGGGTCGATCGCGATCGGCTGCTGGAATTGCTGTGCGCCGTTGATCCGGTGGCCACCGTGATGATCGATCAACTAGGCAGCGGCAACGCCTGAAGCTCCTATGGTGCAATCACCCGTCTGGCGATGGCCTGGGCCATCCCATCGCGGCTGGCCATTCCCTTGAGAGCGGCCAAAGGCAGGCCGATGTTCGGCAGCCCATGGGGCAAGGGAGCTGGTTGGGGGGCGAGATGGAGGGCAAACACCGGCAGCTGTCTCAGATCATTGGGGAGCAGCTGATCCTCCAACTGGGCCAGGTTGGCGTCCTCGCTCAGCCAGACCAGGTCAGAGCGGCGGCACTCCTCGACGCTCAGTTCACCCTTGTCGCTGCTGATTCCGCGCTGCAGATCAACCAAGGTCACCAGAGCGATGACCATGCCATCGCGTTCGACGATCAGGCAGTGGCCATGGGCCGCCACCAACTGAGCGAGGGCGTCCCGGGCGGGGGTGTCAGCGGCGAGCACGAGGGGAGCCTCAGAATCGAACGCTTCCTGCACCGGCAGGGCACGCAGCTTCCGGCGTCGCTCCTGCTCCATCGGATCGGGGCCCAGCAGACCTGGATCCACCAGACCCTGCCAGCGCTCGACCAACAGTGCGCTCAGCCCTGCGGCCGCCATCAAGGGCAGCACGATCCGAATGTCACGGGTGAGCTCGAACAGCAATAGCAGGGCGGTGAGCGGGGCCCGGGCACTGCCCGCCAGCACCGCGGCCATGCCGACCATCGCGTAGGCCGGAGGTTCGGCCACCGGCAGATGCAGGCCGCTGTCACCGAGGATCTGGCCATAGCAATTGCCCAGAACCGCCCCCAGGAAAAGGGAGGGGGCAAAACCGCCACCGACGAAGCCGGTGGCGTTGCTGAGCCCAGTGGCCAGCAACTTGACGACCAGCAACGCCAACAGGGTGGTCAGAGCCACCCCGCCCTGGTTGCCCAGCAGCGCTTCGATCGTGTCGTAGCCCACCCCAAGCACCTGGGGGAAGCCAAGGGCCATCAGCCCCACCCCGAGTCCCCCCAGGGTGGAGATCAGCCAGCCAGGCAGCCGGCTCAAATGGCGCTGAACCCTCTCGCTGCGGCCGGCCGACAACAGGCTCACCAGGGCCCAGGACATCAGGCTGGCCACCACCCCCAAGCCCAGGTAGAGGGGCAACTCCAGCAGTGAGCGCACCTCATAGGAGGGCAGACGAAAGATCGGATCGTCCCCCAGGGCCAGCTGGGTGACCAGGGTGCTGGCAATGGCTGCCACCAGCACAGCGCGCAGGCTGGGACGGCCGGGGATCGAGCTGTAGGAGCCTTCGAAGGCGAAGAACACACCGGCAATCGGTGCCTTGAACCCCGCCGCAAGGCCCGCCGCCACCCCGGCGGCCACCAGGGCCTTCTGGGACTGGGGCGCGACAGCTCCCTTGAGGCCCACCCATAAGCCAAGGTTGCCGCCGCTTTCCACGCTCGGGCCCTCCGGCCCGAGGGAGGCGCCACTGCCCAGGCTCAAGGAGGCCGCGACCAGCCGCAGAAACGGCAGTCGTGGGGCCGCCTTCACGGCCCCGTCGGCCATGGCCATCAAGCTGGGCAGGCTCGGACCCAGGTTGCCCCCCACCTGCCTGAGCAACCCCACCCCCAGGCCACCGATCATCGGCACCACCACCACCGGCCAGAGGGCCAACCAAGCCAGCGGGCTGGCTGGCAAGGGCAGGGGCGGCAAGGGCTCCGGCGGCGGTGGCGGTGGCGGCAACAACCCCAGACCACCCAGACCGAGTTGCAACAGGGCCCTCAGGGGGGTGCCGTTATCGAGCGGCACCAGAACCTCGACCGGCAGCGGTGCCGGAGGCTCAGGGTGCCCGGCGAGGCCCAGCAACAGGTCGACCACCGGACCGAACAGAACATTGTTGATGAAGCCGAGCAGTTCGTGGAACCCCACCACCGCAGCCCCGGTGAGGACCCCCACCAGGGCGGCCCAGGCCAGCAGACTCCACTGGAACGGCAGTTGCAGGGACTCACCCTCAAGCTCCGCTTCCGCAGCGGACATGGAGGAGACGGTGAAGAGCTCAGGCCTCGGGTCGGACGATTGCAAAGATCTCCTCCAGGATCTCTCCTGCCCCCTGGCGCTTGAGGGCATGGGCCAGCGTGATGCCGATGGCCTCCGGGTCGTCCTGGTGACCGCGGGCCTCGTCGCGAATCAGGCGCAGGCCGTCAAGGCTGGCCACCATCCCGGTGAGCACCAGTTCCTCGCCCTCGAAACGGGTGTTGACCCCGATCGGCACCTGACAGCCGCCCTCCAGTTCGCGCAGGAAGGCACGCTCCGCCTGACAACGACGGGCCGTGGGCAGGTGCTCCAGCACCTTGATGCGTTCCAGCACTGACTCATCCCCCGCGCGGCACTCGATGCCCAGGGCCCCCTGGCCCACCGCATGCAACGAAACGGCTGGATCGATCAGTTCATGGATGCGATCGGCCAGGCCGAGGCGCCCCAGGCCCGCAGCCGCCAGGATCAGGCAGTCATAGTCACCCGCATCCAGCTTCTCCAGGCGGGTGATCACGTTGCCGCGCACGTCCTTGAAGGCGAGCTGGGGGTAGTGATGGCGCAACTGAGCCAGGCGCCTGAGCGAACTGGTGCCCACCACACTGCCGGCGGGCAGGGTGGCCAGGGTCTTGTCCCGATGGCGCTCATGCACCACCAAGGCATCGGCGGGATCCTCCCGTTCGGTGATGCAACCGAGGATCAGGCCCTCGGGCAGGTTCGTGGGCAGGTCCTTGAGGCTGTGAACGGCGATGTCAGCACGATCCAGGAGCATCTGGGCCTCCAGCTCCTTGGTGAACAGGCCCTTGTCACCGATCTTGGCCAGGGCCACATCGAGGATCTTGTCCCCCTGGGTGGCCATCGCTTCGATGCTGATCTCCAGGCCCCCATGGGTCTTGGCCAGCTCATCACGCACCCAGTGGGTCTGCACCATCGCCAGTTGACTGCGGCGAGAGGCGATGCGCAACGTGGAGCCAGCCATCAGATGAACCTCAACCCGGCAGCGACTGCCTGATACAGCCGCCCAGCCTAGGGACTGGCCGGTCCTGGGATCAGGCGAAGAAATCCAGCGGCAGGGGCCCCCAGGTTCCTTCGACCTCGGGAACCGTGGGGTGATGGCCGGTGATCAACAGCCCGTCACCGAGGCCGCTTTCGGCCCGGACCCTGAACAGGCCGGTGCTCTGGTTTCCCTTCAGGAACACCGGGCCTGACAACGCCGGCAGGTCTTCGCCCACCAGAGCTTTCCAGCCCAGGGCCCGCTCACAGGCGCGCAGGGCCCCAAGGGCCGCCGCCTCGGAAGGGGCCATCACGCCCACCGTGAACCAGCTGCAGGCGGCGAGCCGTGCCTCCAGCTCCTGCCGGATCCGATCGCGTTGCAACCCAGTGATGACCGGGGCGGTGCGCAAGCCGCAGAGGTCGGCCAGGGAGACAAGATCGGCTTGGCTGGTCAAGGAGCGAGGACGCGGTTTCGTTCACTCTGCCGGTTTGCAGAGAGCTTCCAGTTGGTCAGGCACACGCTCAGCCAGATGAAGCCCACGCCGGCACCGGCGACGATGTCGGTGGGCCAGTGCACCCGCGCGTACAGGGTGCTGATCCAGATCAGCGCAACCCAGATCGACGAGCCGATGTAGAGCGGTCGGCGCCACTGGGGATAGCGCTTGGAAAGGAAGGCGCACATCAGGAAATAAAACACCACGGCACCGGCGGCATGGCCGCTCGGAAAGCTGCGGCCGCTCACCTCGACCAGAGTTTCGTGGGGTCTGGCACGATCGAACAGGGGCTTGAGCCATCGATCGACGATCAGCAGAATCCCCGCCGTTCCAACACTCAACCAGGTGAGTTCATCCCAGGCCCGCTTCAGGATCAGATACACCAGTGAGGCCAGCACCAGCATGGCCGTGAACCTGGTGCCGCTCACCTGATACACCACCACCAGAGCCCGGCCCAAGGGTGCGGGAATCACCTCCCCCAGCCAGGCCAGCCCGGCTTCATCCAGCTCCGGCGTCTCGTGGTTGCCGATCGCCAGCTCAATGGAGATCACCACGAGGGAGGCCAGGAGACAGAGGGCCAGGCGCCAGGCTCCGAGGCAGCGGAACCAGGTCCGCAGGCCGTTCAAGGCTCAATCCCGCTGGCTTGTGCGCTCAGATCGGCCCGCTGCACCCTCCACAGCCGGTGGTTGCCACGGCTTCCCAAGGTCTGGATACGGGATGGGTCCAGGTTGAACTCCCCGAGCTTGGAGGCCTCACCGAACAGCAACACGGTGGGGGTTGGGCGTCGCGGCGCCGATGGTTGGCCAGGGCGTGCAGCAAGCTTGCCCAGCTGCTCGCTGGCTCCTTCCGCAGTATCGAAGAAGATCACGGGATGTTGGCTGTAATACACAACGCTGTAGCGCTTATAGCCGATCACGAGCAGGTCTTCGTTGCTCTTCGACACCCTTCCGGCCAGCACGGCCAGATCGCGGACGGGGGTTTGCCGTTGGTCCTGCATGAGCGGTGCCAGCGGGGGGACAACGAACAACAGCACCCCTGCGAATCCGGCCAGATTCGGCAGCCAGAGCAGACGGGGCGTCCCGGCCCGCAGCAGAAGGAGCACCAGAGCGATCGCCGCGGTGGCCAGCACGACCGCCAACAGCTGGGGAAGGCCGGATCTGCTCAACGATTGGGCAAAGTACGGATAGGCCGGATCTGTGGCGGCCCAGCGGGGGGCGAGAACCGCGGCGACGGCCAGGGCCGAGAGCAGCAGCGCGTTGAAGCCGGCACTCCAGCGTTGCGGCCGATCAAGGCCAACCGCTTGCCTAGCCGACCCGGGGAGCGGACACCACAGCAGGCTGATCAGCAGGGCGGCGGCGGGCACCAGGGGCAGGATGTAGCCGGCCAGCTTGGTGGCGGCGGCGGAGAAGAACAGCAGCACCACCGTCAGCCAGACCAGGCAAAAGGGGGCCAGCTGGTTCCGCCGCGCTTGCTGCCGCCATCGCCCGAGCCGCCAGTAGCCCAGCCGCGCCACCGCCAGCGGCAGAAAACAGGACCAGGGCAGCAGCAGCACAAGCAGCCAGGGCAGGTAGAAGTACCAGGGTCCAGCGTGGCCGTAGAGCACGGAGGTGTAGCGCTCCAGGTTGCTGAACCCGAAGAATCCACCCAGAAAGGCCATGCCATGGGCCCGCGCTGCCAGCACGTACCAAGGAGATGCCACGGCCAGGAACGCCAGGGCCATCGCCAGGATCGGCATCTGGCGCCCTACGGCCCGCAGCTGGCCCTGGCAAAGCAGGAACACTCCGATTACCAGGCCCGGCAACACCAGCCCCACCGGCCCCTTGGCCAGCACGGCCACCGCACTGAACACCGGCATGGCCCCGTAACCCAACCGCTGCAGCCAGGGACGTTCCGACTGGCTGTAGCTCAGGAAGAAGCCAAACAGGCAGAGCGTGATGGCACTCGCCAGAAACATGTCGGTGACGGAGCTGCGTCCCCAGCCCACCCAACCTGGGTTGAGGGCCAGCACCCCGGCGCCCAGCCATGCCCGCTGCCAGCGGATCAGTTGCCCAGCCTGGTCAGCGCCACTGACCCAGAGCAGGCCGAAGCCGGCCAGCACCACGGCGCTGGCTGCGGTGGCCACCGGTAGCCGGGCGGCCCACTCCGTGACACCGAAGAGACGAAAGCTCAGGGCCACCATCCAGTAGCCCCAGACGGGATAGTCAAAGAACGGCTCACCGTTCCAGTAGGGCGTGATCCAGTCGTTGCGCTGCAGCATCTCCCGGCCCACCTCGACGAACAGGGCTTCGGTCTTGTCCATCAGGCTGAGCGTGCCCAGATGGTTGAAGAAGGCCAGCCAGCAGAGCACCAGCAGACCGGCGGCTGACAGCACAGCCAGGCGGGCGGAGTGCGTCTGCGGGGGTGTCGAAAGGGCCATGCGATCAGGGCGCGGGATGGGGAGTGGAAGGAACAACCGCGCGTTCAGGAACGAACGACAGGGACACAGATCGGCTCAGGGGGTGTTCCAGACGAAACGGGAAGAGGCGGCGTAATTCCATACGAACACGACGGCAATACCGGCAATCTGAGCGAAAAGAGTATCTTTCGCCACGCTGGTATAAAAAACACTAGCCAGACCGATGTTGGCCAACATCGGCAGAGATGCAACAATCAGAAACTTGATCAGGCCTGCCAACAGTGGAAGGCCTTTTAAGCGCAGATGGCGAAAGGTGAGCGTGTTATTGACCAGATAATTACTACATGCAGAAGCAATCACCGCCGGAGGCAATGAGGCGACGAAGGAAAATCCAAGCAACATTATAAATTTGGAAGCCAGCAGCTGAACCCCGATTCCAGAAACACCGACCAAGGCGAAACTCACCGCACGCCGCGGCACCATGCGTAACAGCAGCGTATGGACAATCGAGACACCAAAATCCCAGAGAATGGAAACATCCAACTTGGAATGACCAAAGCTGCGGGATTGGAAGGTAAGGGGAGTTTCAACGGCAACGAGCTGACCCCGGCTGATCGAGAGGAGTTCATAGAGGAACTTGAAGCCCTGCGCATCCACAAGGCGAATCATCGTCATGCAGCGATTGAGGCGCAGGGCAAAGAAGCCACTCATGAAGTCGGTGAGATGCCTGTAGCGAGGCAGGGTGAACCGCGCCAGGCGATTGGCCATCACGGAACCACCTTCGCGCTTGCTGCTCAAGCCCTTGATGGAGGCGTCGGGGTGAAAGCGACTGCCGATCACCAGATCGGCGTTCTGGGCGATCAGCGTGTCGAGAGCCTCCGCAACGGCGGCGGGCTCATGCTGGCCGTCACAATCCATCACGACAGCCAGGTCGCCGGTGGCATCAAGGAGGCCCTCCTTGATCGCACTGGACAAGCCCGATCGCCCCACCCTGCGGATCAGGCGGAGAGTGGGCTCCCGTTGCGCCAGTTCCTTGACCAGATCAGCGGTGCCGTCGGCAGAATCGTCATCGACGACGATCAGTTCCAACTGAAAACGGCTTTGAAGTTCCAGCAACTGCTGGAGGATCGGCTGAATGTTCGGCCGCTCGTTGAAGGTGGGAAGAACAATGGTGACCCGCGCTGCCGGAGAGGAGCCGGCAGACGCGATGACCGATTCGGGCAAAGGGAGGAAGCCTCAGACGCTGGGAGGTTACTTGATGTACTCCTTGAGCACCCCGTTGCGGTTGGGGTGACGCAGCTTGCGCAGGGCCTTGGCCTCGATCTGACGAATGCGCTCGCGGGTCACATCAAAGATCTGGCCGATCTCCTCAAGGGTCTTCATGCGACCATCATCAAGGCCATAGCGCAGGCGAAGCACATCGCGCTCGCGGGGGCTGAGGGTGGCCAGAACCCCTTCGAGGTCTTCGCGCAGGAGGTTCTTGGCAACGTCTTGCTCGGGATTCTCAATATCGGCCTCGATGAAATCACCGAGGCGTGAATCTTCTTCTTTACCAATCGGTGTTTCCAGTGAGATGGGCAGCTGGGCGCTCTTGGCGATGAAGCGCAGCTTCTCGATCGTCATCTCCATCGATTCGGCAATCTCCTCCTCGGTGGGTTTACGCCCGAACTCCTGGCTCAGAACCTTGGTGGTCTTCTTGATCCGAGAGATGGTTTCATAAAGATGCACCGGCAGCCGAATGGTGCGGCTCTGGTCGGCGATGGCGCGGGTGATGGCCTGGCGGATCCACCAGGTGGCATAGGTGGAGAACTTGTAACCCTTCTCGTGGTCGAACTTCTCAGCGGCCCGGATCAAGCCGAGGCTGCCCTCCTGGATCAGGTCCTGGAAGGACAGACCCCGGTTCATGTACTTCTTGGCGATCGACACCACCAGGCGCAGGTTGGACTGGACCATCTTTTCCTTGGCCCGGCGGCCGAGCATCAGCCGGCGGCGGAACTTGACCAGGGGCATGTCGAGGAGGACGGCCCATTCCTTGTTGTCGGGGGCATGGCCGTTGTCCTGCTCGAACTGGGCGGCGAGTTCCTCGAGGTGGAGCAGGTCGGCAATCTTGCGAGCCAGCTCGATCTCCTCATCGGGCCGCAACAGGCGAATGCGACCGATTTCCTGCAGGTACACCCGGATCGAATCCTCGGTGTAAACACCCTTGGGGCCAACCTTGATGCTGGCCAGGACCTTGGCGGCCTTGGGGTCCTTGCGCTCGTCAGCGCTGGAAGAGAGGAGTTCATCGGCCGCCAGATCGAGATCCCCTTCAGTGGCGACGCTGCCGCTGAGGTCAGCTTTGGCAGCCACAGCCCTAGTGGCAGCAACAGCCTTGCCGACAGCAACAGCCTTTTTGGCCGTTGCCTTGGCGCTGCCGGCCTCGGCAGAGACGGCCTTCGAAGCAGTGGCCTTCGAGGCGCTTGTCCTGGTGCCGGCGGTCTTGGCCTCAGCCGTTGCTGCCGCTGGGTCCTTGGGGGTAGCCGCCTTGTGGCTGCGGGTGGGACTCACCTTGTTCGCCGCATCAGGCAGATCAACGCTGTCGGTGGCGGCGGAGGCGCTGTCAGCGATGGGGGGGGCATCCTGCTTGCGGCTGCGGGTGGCCTTCGGCTTGGTCACCTTGACCTCATCGCCCATACCGTTGGCAACCAACAGAATCTCAGACACGGGCTTGGTGACGTTGGCGGCGGCAGCAGGACTCATGACGGACAAAGACAGGGTGTGGGGGCGCGTGAACACGCAAAACGAACGGCCCAGAAGGGCAGTGACATCCGATCAGGCCAGGCCGCAGACCAGACGAAAAATGCCGACAACGGCCTGGCGATCGACCATCGCCCCAGGACCGATGTCCATCGACGGCATCAAGCGTCTGAAGAAAGCAAGCCCAACTCGAAAACGACGAACACGGTGATCAGGGGCCAAAGCCCAGCAGTGCTGTCAGGGGTGGTCTCAGACCGGGAGGACCGATGGGGAGTGAGACTCCTCGTGGCACTCTCTTCAGGTCTTCCCTCTGGACGGAACTCTGCGGGGTTCCGACAGCAGCTTTAGCGGCTGCTCAACGACGACATTCTAAGAATCTGATGTGGGCTTTGCAAGGTTGGAGCGATCCGAGCCGGTGACCCCTGGCCCCACCTGGGTTCAAATCTGGCTGGAGGCGGGACGCGAAGGGCGAATCTTCACCTATTCCAACCCGCTGGGGCTGCCCCTGGCCAGTGGTGATCTGGTGCGACTGAAGCTGCGGGGCCGGCGTCACATCGGCCTGGTGGTGGAAAGGCTCGAGCGACTGCCGCCGGAGCTGGACGCCGATCGCCTTCAACCGGTTGAAGGGCTGCACCAGAGCGCCGCCGTGGACCCCCACTGGCGGGCCCTGCTGAGCGAGGTGGCGGCGGACTGCCACACCAGCCTGTTCAAGACCTTGAAAACGGCCCTCCCACCAGGCTGGCTGGGGCAAAGGTCCGAGCGCCAGGGCGGCCCGGCCCGCAACCGTTGGCTGATCGAACTGAGGCCCCGCACGGATGACGCCACAGGCTCGTCCTCCGATCTAACCCCCCGTCAGCAGGCGCTGCTGGAGCGGCTGGAGCAACGGGGTGGACGGGCCTGGCTGAGCACGCTCACGACGGCGGAGCGCTTCAGCCGATCGGTGGTGGAAGGGCTGGAGCGCCAGGGGCATCTTCGGCGCCGGGCCGTGCCCTCAGGCAGCGCCGAGTGGCTGGCACTGCAGGCTGCCGGGGAGGATGCCATGGACGGAACCGCAGCGACCCTTGAGCCCCCGCAGGCGCCCAGCGATGCCCAGCGCCAGGCTCTCGAACGACTGGCCGCCACACCACCTGGCGGAGCCCTGCTGCTCTGGGGGGTGACCGGTTCTGGCAAGACCGAGGTGTATCTGCAGGCCTGCGCTCAGGTCCTGGGCCAGGGCCAGAGCGCCCTGGTGCTCACGCCCGAAATCGGACTCGTCCCCCAGCTGCTGGACCGGTTCAAGGCCCGCTTCGCCGGTTCGATCGTGGAATACCACAGCGGCTTGAGCGAAGCCCAGCGCATCGCCGCCTGGCGCCGCTGCCTGGAGGCTGACCAAGCCCAGCCGGTGGTGGTGGTGGGCACCCGCTCGGCGGTGTTCCTACCCCTGGGGAACCTGGCGCTGATCGCCCTGGATGAGGAACACGACAGCTCCTACAAGCAGGAGAGCCCCATGCCCTGCTACCACGCCCGCGATGTGGCCCGGCACCGGGCCCGCCGCAGCGGCTCCCGGTTGCTGCTGGGCAGTGCCACCCCTTCGCTGGAAACCTGGCTGTCCTGCCTGAGCGAGGGCCCTGGCGCCACGGGCGTGGTGCGGCTGCCGGAGCGCATCGGCCAGCGCCCCCTGCCGCCGGTGCGGGTGGTGGACATGCGCCAGGAACTCGCGGAAGGTCACCGACGCCTGATCAGCCGGCCGCTGATGGAGCGGCTGGAGCATCTGCGCGAGCAGGGGGAGCAGGCCGTGGTGCTGGTGCCTCGACGCGGTTACAGCAGCTTCCTGAGCTGCCGGAGTTGCGGCGAGGTGGTGCAGTGCCCCCACTGCGATGTCGCCCTGACGGTGCACCGCTCGGTCCGTTCCGGTGACTGGCTGCGCTGCCACTGGTGCGATCACCGTCAGGGAATCGAGGAGCGCTGTGGTGCCTGCGGCTCCAGCGCCTTCAAGCCCTTCGGCGCCGGCACCCAGCGGGTGATGGAGCAACTCACCGATGAGCTGGAGGGCCTGCGGGTGCTTCGCTTCGACCGCGACACCACCCGAGGCCAGGGGGGGCACCGGCGCCTGCTGGAGCAGTTCGCCGCCGGTGAGGCCGACGTGCTGGTGGGCACCCAGATGCTGGCCAAGGGCATGGATCTGCCAGGGGTGACCCTGGCGGCGGTGCTGGCGGCCGATGGCCTGCTGCATCGCCCCGACCTGCGCTCCAGCGAGCAGAGCCTGCAACTGCTGCTGCAGCTGGCGGGCCGGGCCGGCCGGGGTGATCGACCAGGGGAGGTACTGGTGCAGACCTACTGCCCCGACCACGCGGTGATCCGCCACCTGGTGGATGGCCGATATGAACGCTTTCTGGAGCAGGAGCTCGAGATCCGTCGCCAGGCGGGGCTTGTGCCCTTCAGCCGGGCCGCCCTGCTGCGGCTGGTGGGGATCTCGGCCAGCGCCACCGCCACCGCCGCCACCGCCCTGGCGGAGCGCATCGCCCCCCAGGTGGAGGCCGCCGGCTGGGTGATGGTGGGACCGGCGCCGGCACCGATCACCCGGGTGGCGGGCCGCAGCCGCTGGCAGCTGCTGCTGCACGGCCCACCCGGCAGCCCGCTGCCACTGCCGCCGGAGGAGGAGCTTCGCCAAGGGCTGCCCCAGGGGGTGGGTCTGGCGATTGATCCGGATCCGCTCGAGCTCTAGGCCGGAAGCTCCGGGAGTCGGAAGCCCACCTGCCAGCGCAGCCGCTGCAGGATCAACACCACCGCCAGCACCACAGCGATCCCCACACTGCCCAGGCCGAGGCGGCTCCAGCGCCAGGCACTGAGCTCCAGGCGATTGACGGCACCACTGCGCAGGGGCCAGACCACCACCTCTCGACCAGAAACAATCTCAGCTTCAGGCGCCAGGGGCTGAGCCAGGCGCACTGAACCCAGGGCCAGGGGTTCGAAGCGCAGCTCCAGATCCACCCCTGGCCAGGCCCGTGTTGCGCCGAGATCCAACTCGAGCACCAGCTGCTGACGCACACCGATCAGCCAATTGCGCTCCTCTAGCAACAACTGGGGCGGTTGCAGCTCCAGCCCCCCCAGCCGGCCCGCCACCGCGACACTGTCCTGGAGCCAGGAGGCGGCCCGCTCCGGGGTCAGCACAGGGCTGATCACCCGCAGCTCGCCTCCACGCTGCTCCAGCCGATGGGGCAGATCAGCGATCCCCTTGGCGTACTGGTCCTGCCAGGGCAACCGCTGGCCTGTGGTGCTGTTGAAGGTTTGCTCCAGTTGAATCCTTCCCGGAGCCGGGAAATGCACCGCGGTGCTCACCCGCATACACCCCCCCAGCAGCGCGGCGAGCAGCAGCAGCACGATCAACAGAACGGCGAAGCCCCAGGGCACCGTCGTCGGCCCCACGGGCGGCGGTGGGGGAGACTCCTCACGGCGATGGCGGGTTCGGCCCAACGAGCCGGCCTTGGCCCGACCCTGGAGTGATTCCACCTCGCCCAGGGCCGGCAGGGTGAGCGACCAGTTGCGCGGCCGCTCGAGCTCGGGGGCCTCCAGCACCATCTCTAGAGCCTTGGCCTCCAGCCGCAACTGGGCGTCAGCGCAGGCGCGCAGGGAGCGGCAGAGACGGAGCGCCCGCTCCGCTTCCCCCTGGCCCATCAGGGCCGTGGCCATCAGCAACCGCAACCGTCCGCCGACGACGGTGCGTGGACCATGGAGTTCAGCCAGGGGCTCCAGAAGGGCCAAAGCCGTGCTGTAGTCGCCGCGATCGAGGGCCTCGCGGGACCGATCGAGGGACTCCTCAGCCATGGGGTCGATGGCGGCCCGTCACCATCGTGCCGATGCCCGCATCGGTGAACACCTCCAGCAGCAGGGCATGGGGAACCCGGCCATCGATGATGTGGGCCGCAGCCACCCCTTGGGCGAGGGCACGGATGCAGCATTCGGTCTTGGGGGTCATGCCGCCATCCACCACACCGGTGGCGATCAGATCGCGCGCTTCCGCCAGGGAGAGCTGACGCAGCAGCGAGCCTGGGTCGTGGCGATCGCTCAGGACCCCGGGGGTGTCTGTCAGCAGGATCAGCTTTTCGGCCTGGAGGGCCGCCGCCAGTTCCCCGGCCACGGTGTCGGCATTGATGTTGTGGGCGGCGCCCTCGGGGTTGGCCGCAACGCTGGAGATCACCGGGATGTAGCCGTTCTCCAGCAGGGGCTTGAGCACCGCTGGGTTGACCGCCGCCACATCCCCCACCAGGCCATGGGAACCATCACCCCAGGTGCGGGCCTCCACCAGGCCTCCATCACTGCCTGAAAGGCCCACCGCCTTGCCCCCCACACGGTTGAGGCCGTTGACGATCTGCTTGTTGACACGGCCCACCAGAACCATCTCGACCACATCCATGGTGTCCGAATCAGTGACCCGCAGCCCCCCCTCGAAGCGTGGTTCGATCGCCAGGCGGGTGAGCCATTGATTGATCTCCGGCCCGCCCCCATGGACCACCACGGGCTGAACCCCCACGCAAGCCAGCAGGGTGAGATCGCGGAACACCGCCTCGCGCAAGTCCTCACGGACCATCGCAGCGCCGCCGTACTTGACGACCACCCGCCGGCCGGCGAAGCGCTGGATGTAAGGCAGCGCCTCGCTGAGGACGGAGGCCCGCAAGCTGTCCTGGGCGCTGATGACGGGGTCGTGGCTCAAGGCTCGCTGGGCGGGGAATCGGGAAGGGGCAGCAGCAGAAGCTCGAAGTCATCGACGCCGCTGGGGTGAATTTCGGCCACCAGGCCAGGGGCGAAGAAGCGTCCGAGCCGCTCGCAGCGATCCTGCCAGCGCTCCAGGGGTACCCCGCCGGTGCGGAACTGGAGGCTGAGTCCGTAGCCACCACCCCGGGCCAGCTCGCGCACGGCGGTGAGCTCAGGCGGGGCCTCGTCGTCCCAGAGGCGAAGGGCCTGGAGCGACGTTTCCAGGTGAGCCTTCTGCCCGTAGCGCCAGCGGGTGACGTCTTTGAAGAGCTTGCGCAGGGCCTCGGCGGCGGGGAGAGCACCCAGTTCCTGGGCACCAGGTTCGGCCTCGAGCTTCTCCGCCGGGGGGAGTTCCGAAGATTTGAGTGCCAGGCCGCCCAGCAGCACCGGCACGCCATAAAACACCCCCGCCAAGCTGAGGTTGGGGCTGTCGCTCACGTAGGCGATCGAGCCGATCACGGTCAGGGCCGCACCGGTGATCGTCACCAGGGTGCCGGGGGAGGCAAGAGCATTCATAACGCCATCTTCGGTTAAGGCCGGGCAGGATGGCCACGATCGCCCCTGACGAAGGCCATGGCCCCTGAACCATCGAGCGTTCCCCCTGGCGACGCCAGTGGCGCGGCGGATGAGCCGTCCAACGGCCTCTTGCTGGAGCAGCTCGCCGCCGATCGCCTCTGGTTGTTGCAGCAGATCGATGCGGGCGCCTGGCCAGACCTACGCCTGGACCTGGCCGCGCTGGAACGCGAGTTGGGTCAGTTGCTGGATCAGGCCGCCCAGCGGCTTAAGCACTGATGGATGGGGCCACCCAGTGACCCGCCGATCAGAAGGGAATGTCGTCGTCCCCCTCGGGGAAATCGGGCACCAGCGGCGAGGTGTTCCAGGCAGGGGCGGTGGCCGGCTCCGGGGAGGGACGACCGGCGGGGCCGGCCGCCGGCTCGGGAGCGGGGCGAACGGCAGGATCCGCTGCGGGGCCAGGGCCAACGCGCACCGGTGCCGGAGCGGAGCCCTGGCGCGGGCGGGGGGGGGCAGCTCCAGCGGGGGATCCAGCCGACGACGGGGCTGGCTGGCCCGGAGCCTCTCCCGCTGGGACAACACCGATCGGGTGCAGGCGCGAGAGGGTGAATTCGGCCCGCTTCTCCTTGATGCCGTCCTGGCGGGTGAAGGTGTTCATGCGCAGGCGACCCTCCACCACCAGTCGCTGGCCGGGCTGCACCCGGTTCTGCAGGTCCTGGGCGAGGCTCCCCCAGCCCACCAGCTTCAGCTGACCTGGAGGATCCTCGGGCCGCAGCCCATCGATCTGCACCGACACCTCAGCGATCGGGGTCTGATTGTCCTGGGTGTAACGGATCTGGGGCGCCTCCAGCACCTCCACTTCCAGCACGGCGTGATTCAAGGAGCTGAGCGCTGCGGCGGGGGCCCATCTTGATGCACGAACCAGCCCCGCAGCTGACACCCCAGCGACATCTCTGGCTGGTGGCGGGCACAGGCGAAGGGCCACGGCTGGCAGCCGCTCTGCTCAAACGGGGATGGCGGGTTCAGGTGAGCCTGGTGGGAGCCTCCGCCGGGCGGTCCTATGCCCCACATCCAGACCTGGAACTTGCGATCGGCGCCCTGGCGGGGGAGCTCGCCATCGAAGCGCAGCTCGAGGCTGCCTGCGGGCGAGCCGCCGCCTTCACCTGGGTGGTGGATGCCAGTCACCCTTTTGCCCGGGTGATCAGCGCCCAGCTGGCTGCCGTCTGCCGGAGGCGGGGCCAACCGTTGCTGCGGCTAGGGCGGCCATGGCTCGGAGTCGAGGACGGCAGCGAGGGGACTGGCCAGGACATCACGCTGCTGGCGGATCTGGCCGCCCTGGCCAACGTGGATCTGGCCGCGGATCAGCTGCTGCTGGCCATCGGCGCCCGCCAGCTGGGGGCGGCCCTGGCGGTCTCCAACGCCGCAGGACACGGGGCCCGCATCCTGCCGAGCCCCAGCGCCCTGAGGTTGGCCCAGTCGGCAGGTCTCAGCGACGCTCAGATCGCCTGCCACCGGCCAGGGGAGCCTGGCCTGCCCCCACTGGCCCTGGAGAGAGCCCTCTGCCGCCACTGGGGAAGCACGGCCGTGTTGGCCCGTCAATCCGGTGGTCTCACCGAGGCGCTCTGGCGCCAGCTGGCCAGCGAGGAGGGGCTCAAACTGCTGCTGCTGCGGCGACCACTGGAACTGAACACCACGACTGTCTTGCCCCTGGAGGCCCTTCTGGAGAAATTGGGAAGCCCAAGCGCGCGCCCATGACCCAGGAGCAGTCCCTGGAGCTGGTGCTCACCAGCGAAGCCAATAGGACGCTGGCCGAATCGTTGGCGCTGGGTTTGCTGGAGCGGGGCCTGGTGGCCTGCGTGAGCCTGCATCCAGTGACCTCCCATTACCGCTGGAAAGGGCGGCTGGAGCGCAGCGAGGAAGTCCAGCTGCTGATCAAGACCCACCCGGAACGTCTGGAAGAACTGCGCCAGGTGCTGCACCAGTTGCACAGCTACGACACTCCGGAATGGATCCATTGGCCCGCCCGCAGCGGCGGGGCCTATGGGGCCTGGGTGGCGGAGAGCTGCGCCCTCAGCCCAGGTGAGCCGCCACCAACTCCTTGAGGGAGCCCTGGGGACGGGGACCAAGTTGGGTCACCACCTGGCCAGCGCAGAGGGAACCCAGTTGACCGCAGCGTTCCAGGGGTTGCCCCTGGGTGTAGCCGTAGAGAAAGCCGGCCGCATAGAGATCTCCGGCACCGGTGGTGTCCACCAGATCACCCAGGTGGAAAGGAGCGATCCCATGACTGCGTTCACCCGCCAGCACCAGGGAACCGCTCTCACTGCGGGTGAGGGCGGCCACCCGGCAACGGCCCCGGACCTGATCGACCGCCGCCTCGAAGCTGTCAGTGTCATAGAGGGCTGTGATCTCCGTCTCGTTGGCGAAGAGCAGATCCACATGGCCGTCCACCAGCTCCAGGAAACTGTCGCGGTGCCGCTGGACGCAGAAGGCATCCGAGAGGCTGAGGGCCACCTCGCCGCCACTGGCACGAATCACCTCGGCGGCGGCGATGAAGGCCCGCTTGGCCGGTTCGCTGTCCCACAGATAACCCTCCAGGTAAAGCACCTTGGCCTGCCGCACCAGCTCCAGATCCAGATCGGCTGGTTCCAGATTGACTGAGGCCCCCAGGTAGGTGCACATGGTGCGCTGGGCATCGGGGGTGACCACGATCAGGCAGCGGGCCGTGGAGGGACCGGCGCTGGCGGCGGGGGTGGTGAAGTGGGCGCCGACGGCGCGGATGTCGTGGGCAAAGATCGCCCCCAGTTGATCGTCCCGCACCCGGCCAATGAAGCCGGCCTTGCCCCCCAGCTGGGCGATGCCGGCGAGGGTGTTGGCCGCAGAGCCACCGGAGGTTTCAAGGCCGACGCCGCTGGCGCCATAGAGCCGTTCCGCCTGGTGCTCATCCACCAGGGCCATGGCCCCCTTGGTCAGACCGTGATGGGCAAGAAAGCCATCATCCGCCTGCACCAGCACATCGACAATCGCATTGCCAATGCCGACCACATCAAAGGTTTTGTCCATTGGTTCGTTCAACTCAGACGCTCAGCAGTGCCCGCTTGGGGCCATGGATGGGATCTTCCACCACGATCGTCTGATCGCGGTTGGCGCCCAGGGAAACGATGGCGATCGGCACCTCCATCAGTTCGGCCAGAAAGCGTAGGTAAGCCATGGCCGTGGGGGGCAGATCCTCCAGCCGACGGCAATCGGCTGTGGAGCACTGCCAACCCGGCAGGCTCTCGTAGATCGGCCGGCAACGGGCAAAATCCTCGGCACTGCTCGGGAAATACTCGATCCGCTCGCCGTTGAGTTCATAGGCGACGCAGACCTCGATCGCATCGAGTTCATCAAGCACGTCGAGCTTGGTGATCGCCAGGCAATCAAGTCCGTTGACCTGCACGGCATAGCGCCCGATCACGCCATCGAACCAGCCGCAACGTCGCCGACGGCCGGTCGTGGTGCCGAACTCGCCGCCGCGGTCGCAGAGGTGGTCGTTGAGGCTCCCCTCCAGCTCGGTGGGGAAGGGCCCTTCGCCCACCCGGGTGGTGTAGGCCTTGGCCACACCGATCACACGATCGATCAGGGTCGGGCCGACCCCGGCGCCGATGCAGGCCCCACCGCTCACCGGGTTGGAGGAGGTGACGTAGGGGTAGGTGCCGTGGTCGAGGTCCAGCAAAGTGCCCTGGGCGCCCTCGAACAGGATGTTCTTGCGCTCGCGGGCCGCCTGATGGATGGTGCGGGTGCAATCGACCACATGGGGAGCCAGGCGGCGTCCATAGGCGGCGTATTCGGCGATCACCTGTTCAGGATCGAGGGGATCGAGGCCATAGATCCGCTCCAGGAGCAAGTTCTTCTCGGCCAGAGGGGCCAGCAGCCGATCCCGCAGCCGGTCCGCATCGAGCAGATCAATCACCCGGATGCCGTTGCGCTCCGACTTGTCGGCGTAGGTGGGACCGATCCCCCGGCCGGTGGTGCCGATGCGGCGATCACCCCGGCGCTGCTCCATCGCCTGGTCGAGCAGGCGGTGGTAGGGCATGGTCACGTGGGCAGTGGAGGCCAGACGCAACCCGGAAATGTCGATGCCGTTCTCGGTGAGCATGTCGAGCTCACCAAGCATCACCTTTGGATCGACCACCGTGCCGGATCCGATCAGACAAATGATTTCGGGATAGAGAATCCCCGACGGAATCAGGTGCAACTTGAGCACCTTGTCGTCCACGACGATCGTGTGACCGGCGTTCACTCCACCCTGATAGCGGACGACGACGTCGGCGGAGCGGCTCAGCAGATCAGTGATCTTGCCCTTCCCCTCGTCGCCCCACTGTGCTCCGATGACGACAACATTGGCCAAGGACACAGCGGCCCAAAGCCGCTTCAAAGCACAATCAGTGAGCTTCTCAGATCGCCCAGCCCTTCGTCAAAGGGAACGGACGCGGGGCGTTCTGGCCGGCACGTTCTGTCCGGGGGGGTCAGGCGCCGCGCACGACACTTGCTTCGGCCTTTTTGAGCTCCTTGTCGAGCCGTGCTTTCAGGGCCTCAGGGAGAGGCCGGTTGGCATAAGAGGCGTAATGGGCCGCCAGGGCGTTCATCGCCGTCTGCATGGTGGTGAACGAACTGAGGCCGTTCAGGCGAGCCTGGGGGCGGTAGCGGGCGGTGTAGCTGTTGATCAGGCTGCGGGCCTCGACTTCGGCCTGCTCTCGGCTGGGGTCGTCCTGTGGCAGGGCGATGGTGGTCAGCAGGCTCTGGGCCACGGCCACGGTGTCATCGACGTAGTTGCCCGTGATCGGACCGCTGGCGGATGTGCAGGCGGACAGCATCAGCACCAGGCAGAGGCAGACCGCCACCATGGAAGCCTTGAGCCGAAGGAGCACCGCAGCCATGGGGAATGCAACCGGGAAGGGTTGAATCCTAGATAGAGATGCGCCTTGGGGACTCAAGGGCCAGAGCTTCCAGGTCCGATGCTGCGATCGCGTGGGTCAGCTCGCTCAGCTGACCAGGCCGCGCCGTTGGTCGAGCAGGCGGGAGAGCACCGTGGCCGAGACCTCCGGGGCCGCGAGTTCCTGTTTCCAACCGCCTTGGCGCTCCACCAGTTCCACCGTGCCTGCCTGGGCGCCCCGGCCCACCACCACCCGCCAGGGGATGCCGATCAGGTCCGCGTCCTTGAACTTCACCCCGGCCCGCTCGGGGCGATCGTCGAGCAAGACATCGATGCCGGCCCGCTGGAGTTCGCCATACAACTGCTCGGCCAGGGCCACCTGAACCTCCTCCTGGAGGTTGGCGATCACGATGATGAGTTCAAAGGGGGCGATGGCCACAGGCCAGATGATGCCGTTGGGGTCGTGGTGCTGCTCGACTGCCGCCTGGGCCAGCCGGGAGACACCAATGCCGTAGCAACCCATCCAGAGAGCCTCCTCCTCGCCCGCCTCATTGGTGAAGCGGGCCCCCAGCGCTTCGGAGTACTTCCGCCCCAACTGAAAAATGTGACCCACCTCGATGCCGCGGCTGGCCCCCAGCACCTGGCTGGGGTCATGGAGGCAACGGTCACCGGCCTGGGACGCGCGCAGGTCAAGGCTCTCAGGGGCGGTGCCCAGCTCACTCCAACGGGCACCCACCCGGTGGGTCTCCGGCTGGTTGGCCCCACAGACAAAGCTCCCGAGCGCGGTGGCGCTGGTGTCCGCCAGACGCAGGAAGGATGCTGACCAATCCCTGGCTCCGGCGAGAGCGGCATCCTCGAGCTGGGGGCCGAGATAGCCAAAGGGCAGAGGGGCGAGCCCCTGGCCTTGCAGCTGCTCAGCGCTGATCGGCTCGACATCCAGCAGGGTGCCCCGTTCACCCCCCAGACGGGCTGTCAGGGCATTCGCCAACTTGACGGGATTGAGCTGTTGGTCACCCCGCAGGCTGATCAGCAGCGGCTGGGCGGGCCCAGCGGCAAAGCGGGCCAGCAACAGCAACACCTTGACGGTCTGGCTGGGTTCGAACCCGTGGGCGGCGCAGAGGGCCTCGATGCTGGTCTGGCCAGGGGTGGACAGAAGCGAGGCCGCGCCGGCGATCAGCGGCACCGCCTCGCTGGCCAGGGAAACAGCCCGCTCCTGGTTGGCGGCGTAGGTGCCGTCAGGGCTGGTCAGGATCAGGTCTTCACCGGCCTCGGCGGTGACCATGAACTCCTGGCTGGCGGAACCACCGATGGCGCCGCTGTCGGCCTCCACGGCCACGGTCCTCAAACCGCAGCGGTTGAAGATGCGCCGGTAGGCAGCGTCGAGATCGCCATAGGCCCGCCGCAGATCCGACTCATCGGCGTGGAAGGAGTAGGCGTCCTTCATGATGAATTCACGCCCGCGCATCAGGCCGAACCGGGGCCTGATCTCATCGCGAAACTTGGTCTGGATCTGGTAGAGGCAGACCGGAAGCTGGCGATAGGAGCGCAACAGATCGGCGGCCAGGGCGGTGATCACCTCTTCATGGGTGGGGCCCAGGCCCAACGAGCGCTGCTGACGATCCACCAGGTGAAACATGATCCCCTCGCCCGCGGTGTAGCCCTGCCAGCGGCCACTGCGTTCCCAGAGGTCGGCGGGCTGCAGCTGGGGAAGGAGCGCTTCGAGCCCCCCAACGGCGTTCATCTCCTCACGCACGATCGCTGAGATCTTCTGCAGCACCCGCCAGAGCAGAGGCAGGTAGACATAGATCCCGGAGCCCACCCGACGGATGTAACCGCCCCGCAGCAGCAGTTTGTGGGAGATGATTTCGGCTTCGGCGGGGTCGTCCCGCAGCGTCACCAGCATCAGGCGGGAGACGCGCATGGGAGGAGCCGAGGGAGCGTTGGGGTCGGACGCTATCACTCGATCCTGCAGGGAGATCGGTTCGGCTCCCATGGCCACCGGCAAGACCGAAAACCTCTGCTAAGGTCCCCTGAACTCCCAACCGTCGCAAAGTCGTCTCATGCTCGCCCATTCGATTGCCGCCGGTGGGGTGGGCGCGTCTTCGGCGGCTTCGCTCCAGGGAGGAATGCCTGCAGGCGCCCATGGGGCAACGGTGGTGGTGGGCGATGCCCTGATCGGCATCGATGAGGTGCAGAGAGCGCTGAACCGGTCGCGGGCCTCGGTCTACCGCTACACGAACACCGATCCCCGCAACCTCAATCCACCGTTCAACCAGCGCAAGCTCAACCCCGAATACCGAAGCGACCAGAAGGATCCGCTCCATTTCCATCCCAACGAAGTGGCCCGCTTCGCCCGCGACGTGTTGCGCATCAAGGAGGTCACCGTGGAGGTGCTCAACTCCCCGTCCACCGCCACCCAACAACTGTTGAGCGCGATCCTCGAGGAACTGCGCTTGATCCGCCAACAGCTTGGCGGCATCGAGAGCCCCCCCCTGGAATTCAGCGCCATGCGCGAGCGCAGCGAGCAGTCCCGCCCTGCGGCCTGAGGCCAGGGCGAACCAATCCAGGGCTCAACTGGATGGTCTTTCGTTTAGGTGTCACAATTGAGTTGACTGAATCAGTGTGCGACGGCGTCAGGTGGCTGACCCTTCGATCCCACGACTCGGTCGCTTCGTCCTTCGATCCGAGCATCGCAGGCCGGGGCTGCCCCCTCACCCTCGTCCATGGACTCCGACCCCCCACCCCGAACCGCCGCCAGTCAACCCTTCACCGACGACTCCACGGCAGCGGACTCCGGAGAGGACCCTTTCAGTCAACACCCGTTTCAGGCCACAGGATCCGCCCTGGCTGGCGTCTTGATCGCCCTCCTGGCCCTTGCCCTTCCACTTGCCAGCGTGATGGGGGACCGTCCCCCCCAACTCGATGCGGATGGCAGCGACCTTGGCCGTGACGGTTCAGGCAGTGGTGGGTCCAGGAGTGGCGGAACCGATCGCGGGGCTGTTCTCACCCTTCCGGCCACCTTGAGCGATGGATCTCGAACGCCTGCCCGCCTCACCCGCCCCAGGGCTGGTGAATCTGGTGGTGGAGATTCCCGCCGGCAGCCGTAACAAATACGAGTACATCCCAGAAGCCGGGGTCATGGCCCTCGATCGGGTGCTGCACTCTTCCGTGCGCTACCCCTTCGACTACGGGTTCGTCCCCAACACCCTGGCGGATGACGGTGCTCCGCTCGATGCCATGGTGATCATGGAGGAGCCCACCTTCGCCGGATGCCTGATCGTTGCCCGGCCCATCGGTGTGCTCGACATGATCGACAGCGGCCACCCCGACGGCAAGCTGCTCTGCGTGCCGGCAGCCGATCCACGCCAGGACGGCATCCGCAGCATCCGCCAGATCGCCCCCACCCAGCTGGAGGAAGTGGCCGAGTTTTTTCGCATCTACAAAAATCTGGAGGGCCGTACCACCACAATTCTCGGCTGGCAGAATTGCGACCGGGTCGCAGCCCTGCTGGAGCGCTGCATCAAGGCTGCCCAGGGGCGGCTCAGCGGCGCCGCTGAAGCAGGAAACCCTCCACGTCGAGGGCCTGAAAGATCCGCGCCGGATCACTGAATCCCGCCGCGTTCACCAGAGCCGTCAGGCGGGCCACACCGATGGGGTGAAGGGCCTGGGTCAGTGGCACCAGCTGTTCATCGCTGGCCAAGAGCCCACTGGCCCGCTGAAAGCCCAGCCAGGCAGCCTCCATCTGCTCACCCAGGCCACTGAGGGACGAGCGCATCAGATCCACCAACACCAGTTGTCCCCCGGGCTGAAGGCTCTGGGCCAGGGCCGTGAGGAAGGCGAGCTTGCTCCCGTCATCGGGCAGCGACTGAAGCACCAACACCGAAAGGGCCCCGGCGAACCGACCGTTCTCCTGGAGCGATTCCACCGTGCAGGGGAGCCATTCGATCGAGGGCGCATGGCTGAGCCGTTCCTGGGCCACCTGAAGCATGGCCGCCGACGGGTCGATGGCCGTGAGCCGCCAGTCGGGTCGTTGGGCCACCGCCTCCAGGAGTTCAGCGCCGGTGCCACAGCCGGCCACCAGCACCGCTGCGCCCTGCTGAGAGGCGCTGGGACCAGCGGCCAGCAGCGCCACCGCCAGGCGCGCCAGGCTGGTGTAGCCGGGGATCAGCTGCTGCAGGATCAGGTCATAGCCGTCCGTCATCTGGGGTTCATGGGGGTGGGCGACCACGGCGGTGGGACGGCTGCGCCGATGCTAGGGAGCACCTCCGCCAAGATCCGTTGCACGGGGGAAAAGAAGCCGCCGACCGACAGGTAGGTTGGACGGCGCCATGACCCCCTATCGCCAGTGCCAACCATCCGTTTCGAACAGGAAGGCCAGCAAGTCGGCTGCATCGAGGGGGCCAATCTGCGCAAGGCCGCCCTGGACGCGGGCATCAACCCCTACAAGGGCCTGAACAACTTCAACAATTGCGGTGGTCTCGGCCAGTGCGGCACCTGTGTGATGGAGGTGCTCGAAGGCGAGCGCAATCTCTCTCCCCGCAGCGATGTCGAGCAGGTCTACCTGGCCGACCGTCCGGCCAACTACCGCCTCAGCTGCCGCACCACCGTCAACGGAGACGTGACCGTGCGCACCCGCCCCAGTGCTGGGGTTGGCAAAGGCTCCAACAGCCTGGTGGGAGCCCTCAAAGCGCTGATCGGAAAGTAACGGCGCCATGGGGTCCCCAACGGCACCGGGGAATGCCCTGCTGGTCTACAGCTACCCGGCCTGCAGCACCTGCCGCAAAGCCCTGAAGTGGTTGCAGGAGCAGGGCATCGCCCACGAGGTGGTCGACATCACCAGCTCGCCCCCCTCCCTGACGGAGTTACGCCAGGCCCTGGCCTCGCTGGGGGATCGCCGGCGCCTGTTCAACACCAGCGGCCTGAGCTACCGCGCCCTCGGAGCCGCCGCCGTCCAGTCGATGAACGACGATCAGGCTCTCTCGGCCCTCGCCTCCGACGGCAAACTGATCAAGCGGCCCTTCGTGATCACCTCCAGCGGCGAGGCCCTCACAGGCTTTGATCCCCAGCGCTGGCTGGAGGCGTTTCGCTGACCTGTGGCGTAAGGGTGAGGGCATCGAGCTCCTGCATCAGCTGCTCGATACCGGCCCGGTTGATCTGGGCCAGGTAGGTCACCTTGAGGTTCTCCAGGAGCGCGCAGATCAGCTGCTGGCTGCGCACCAGTCCGCCTCCCGACTCCAGGGCCAAGGCCAGTTCATCCCAGAAGCGATCGATCAGGTCCTGGATCTCGCGCACCTGCTGATCGTCGGCCTGCTCCAACCTCTGGCCGGTGCTGCGGGAGAGCCCCAGGAGATTGTCCACAACCCCAGCTGCCAGCTGGCGGCTGAGCTCCTGCTCCACCTGCAGCAAGGGCTGAAGGCTGCGCAGGGCCGGTGGCAGCACCGTGGTGCGAAAGCTCTGCTGCAGGGCATGGCCGACGATCGCGCGAAGCTCCGGCGCCAGACGCGGCGCCACCTGGGCGAGCACCAGCGGGCCCCAGATCCGCAGCAGTTCCACCACCTCCCACTCCTGCTGGGAGGGCACGCTCTGGTGGCTGCGCAGGGTTCGGATCCGATCGGGCCACTGGGGGGAACGAATCAGTTGCTGCATCCCATCGACAAGCTGCAGGGCCAGCACCTCAAACAGCTCCACCGCCAGCAGGGCCACCACACCGCGGCTGAGCACCGCCCGCAGGGGCTCGAAGTTGACCAAGCCACTCGACTGGAGGCGCTCGATCACCGACACCAGACGCAGCGGCCGCCAGAAGGGCAGCAGCAGCGGCAGGTCGGTCCAGCGCCGGAGGCAGGCCTGCCGCCAGCTCAGACCCGGCAGACGCCGTCGCAGGCGCACCAGACGCAGCAGGATGTCGAGCAGGAAGATCCACTGGAACAGCAGCAGGTCGATGCGCCAGAAATGGTCGGTGGGGCGGCCGCTCTCATCAATTGATCGCCAGTAGTTGGTGGCCACCAGAGGCAACACTTCCTTGCGCCAGAACAGCCGTTCACGGCTCCAGGGGTGCTGCTGCAGCCAGGCGTCGCTGAGCAACCGCTCCGCCGAAGCCTTGGCGGAATCCAGATCGGCGCGCTGGCGCAGGCGGTTCTTGATCTTTTCCAGGGTTCCGGTCGCACCGGAGGCCTGAAATGGGTTGGTGTCAATCAGAGCGCGGGTGAGCTCCAGCTGCTCACGCCGCAGCACTGCCCGCTGGCGGGGATCGCCTCCGGGCTGGGTCATGGCCCGATCAAGGTCCTCGAAGCGCAGCAGAAAGGTGCGGGTCTCCCGGTGGGGCTCGATCCCCTTCACCGGGTCGTAGAGGGGCGTGACGTCGGGCAGGACCGTCATGGGCAGCTTCAGCGGCAGCGACGGCAGGGGGTAGAGGTTGCGCTGCAGCCAGAATGTGCGCAGGGGCACGTAGCTGAGGTCAAAGCCCACAAAGATCAGGTTGACGGCGGCCCAGAGGGCCACGAAGCGGTCCCAGCCCCGCCAGAGCGGCGCCGCTTCCGGGGGGACCGGATCGTGCCAGCGGGGCCGAACCATGGGGTCAACACGGGACGTTTCAGGCTAGGGAAGGGGCCCTGCCTAATCTCCAACATTCACCGCGCCCCAGGAGCGCCAGCCCTTGACCGCCCAGGACCCCCAAGCCCCGCTGCCCCCGACCTCGCCAGCCTCACCCGCCGGCAAGGCTTCCGCCGAGAAACCGGAGGAGAGCGCCTGGGGGTTCTGGCGCAGCGTGGTGATGACTCTGGCGATCGCCCTGGGGGTTCGTCAGTTCCTGCTTGAGGCCCGCTTCATCCCCTCGGGCTCGATGCTGCCGGGCCTCCAGATCCAGGACCGGCTGCTGGTGGAAAAGCTCAGCTATCGGCAGCGGGAACCACGGCGGGGAGAAATCGCGGTGTTCCATTCCCCATACCACTTCGATCCCGCCCTCTCCGTCGACCACAAGGTGGGTCCCCTGCGCTGCCTGCTGGTCAACCTGCCTCTGGTGGGTGCCCTGCCGGGGATTCAGGAACCCGCCTGCGACGCCTACATCAAGCGCGTGATCGGCGTCCCCGGCGACCATGTGGTGGTGAACCCCCGGGGCGAAGTGAGCATCAACAGCCGCCGGCTGGTGGAGCCCTACGTCAAGAGCTATTGCCCCGTGGACAACCAGGGCATGGGACCCTGCCGCCCCCTGAACGCCGTGGTGCCCAAGGGCCACGTGCTGATGCTCGGAGACAACCGCTCCAACAGCTGGGACGGCCGTTTCTGGCCAGGGGGACCGTTCGTGCCCCAAAGCGAAATCATCGGCCGCGCCTTCTACCGCTTCTTTCCCTTCAACGCCCTGGGAAATTTGGGGGCTCCCGATCCCCTCAGTCCTGCGGCCCCCGCCACAGGGAAGCCCTGAGACCTGTGGCCAGCACCTGGCCCCGCTGAGGCTCGGCCGCCAGGGGCTCATTCGCGGCCAGGGGAGCCTCGGGGTCCGCCAGCGGGTCCCACTCCTTATCGGGATCGAACAGCAGCCAACGGCGGCCGCCCAGTTCCAGTCGCTCCCCAGGCCGACCGAGCAGACGGGAGGGTCCCCAGCTCAGGGCCTGCCAAAGCTCAGTCGCGCTCCAGCCGCGGCCCACCACCAGCTCCCGCCAGAGCGCCGGCAGCACGAAGCGGTGGCCGGCCACACCGCTCTGGCGCTGGTCCACCGGCAGCAACTGCTCTTCCGCATCGAGGGGATGGTGGTTCACCGCCACGGCGGTGAGCAGCCCTTCGGCCAGGGCCGCGATCAGAGCCTCCCGATCCGACGGTGTGCCCAAGGACGGAACCACGTGCCATCCCTCGGCCATGGGATCGAGGCGGCCACTGTCGGCCACCAGATGCCACCAGCCGACGCTGGCCAGCGGCAGGCCAGCACGAGTGGCTGAGGTGGCTTGACGAAGCTGCTGGACGCCGGCGGCGGTGCTCAGGTTCATCAGCCGCAGGGGGCTGGCCTCGGCTTGCGCCTGGGCCGCCAGGGTGAGCAGGCTCTGCAACGGAAGGGTTTCGCTCACCACCGGGTCGAGGGGCCAGCCGGCCCGCAGGGCCTCCACCCCCTCCCGCACGAAGCCCTGCTGGGTCAGCGAGCGATCCCGGGGCGCGAACAGCAGCGGCCGATCACCGCCCTCCGCCAGGCGCAGGCCCCGCTCCAGCAAGGCCAAGGGCGGCAGATCGCCGTCTTCGGCCAGCCCGATCGCCCCGGCGGCCAGCTGGTCCCCATGGGGGGCCAGGTCCTCGCCCCGCCCGCCGCAGCTGAAGCTGCCCCAGAGCAGCAATTCGAACGGAGCGGCGGCGCTGAGCTGCAACCGTTCGGGCCTGTCGCGCCAACTGCGGGCCCGGGGCAGCAGCGCAACGGTGCCGTAACCCGCAGCGGCAGCCGAGCGCACCAGCGTGGTCAGGGTTTCGGCCCGGCCGCTGATCGGATCCTCCAGCACGCTGTGGGGATCCACCAAGCTGGGGGCCAGAAGCCAGCCCTGGGCCTCCAGTGTTGGCAGCGCATCAACAGCGGCCTGATCACGTGCATCGGAGCCGTAAGCGGCGATGGCACCGTCCTTGAGCAGAACGTCTTCGAGGCGCAGGGGCCGATCGGGACCCTCCAACAGCTGGACCTGGCGCAGGAAGCGGGCGGACATCGGACCCCTGGGTGTGGTGACGATCTAGAGGGCGCCGGCGGCGGTGCGATCGATCACCCCGCCAAGATGGGCCGTCAGGTTGAGCGCGGCCACCAACGGCATGCTCTCGGGGCCCTGGGGGTAATCAATCACGGTGACGCCACCGTTGCCCTGCTTGACCGACCAGATGTCGGCCGGGGCCAGGCCCAGCAAGGCGCAGAGGATGGTCTTGTTGACGGCGTCGTGGGCAATCACCAGGGCCGTTTCACCGGGATCGAGTCCAGCGACGATGCGGTTCCAGGCCAGCAGCGAGCGGTCCCAGACCTGCTGGAGGTTCTCCCCCTCGGGCATCTGCACGGTGTGGGGGGCCCGCTTCCAGTCGGCCAGCAGCGCCGGCCAGCCTTCGGCGATCTCTTGTTCCAGGCGCCCTTCCCAGAGGCCGTGGCCGATCTCCACCAGCGCTGGCACGCTGGTGAGCGGCACGCCGGGATGGGCCTTCAAGATCGCCTCGGCGGTCTGGCGCGGTCGAGCCATCGAACTGGTGTAGGCGCGCTGGAAGGCCACCGGCTCCAGGAAACGGCCGGCAGCCTCGGCCTGGGCCCAGCCGTTGGCGTTGAGGGGGATGTCGATCTGTCCTTGGAAGCGCCCCTGGCGGTTCCAGTCCGTTTCCCCATGGCGCACCAGCAACAGGCGCTGGCCAGGGCCCTTGGGGGGCAGGCCCGTCCCCAGGTGGCTGGTACCGTTCAGCGACTCAATCTGCACCTGCAGGGCCCCCTCGGCGGAGCGCTCCAGATTCAGCACCGAAATGGAGGCATTGTCGACCCGCAGCCGACGCAGCTCATTGGCGGAGCGCCCCAGCAGGTGCAGCAGCAGGCAGCGCAGGATGGCGTTGTGGGCCACCACCAGCACGGTGCCCGTGGCCGAGCGATCGGCGGCATGGCGCGCCAGCAGGCCCTCGATGAAGCGTCCCGCCTGTTCCAGCAGTTCCGGAATCGGCCGATAACGGCGGCCATCGGCGGCTTCGAGCTCCAGCTCAGCGGGGGCGTGGAGCCACTGGTGGGCTTGCTCGGGGAAGCGCTCGTGCACCTCTTGGCTGAGCAGACCGCTCCAGGGGGCCAGATCCACCTCCAGCAGGTCGTCGTCAAAGACCGGCACCAGGCCACTGCCCTGCTCAGCCAGCAGATGGCGGGCCGTGTCGGCGGCCCGGCGCAAGGGTGAACTGTAAACAGCCGACAGGGACAACTCTTTCAGTGCCGCGCCGGTGGCCTGGGACTGGCGCACCCCCTGCTCGGTGAGGTCGGAAAGGTCGTCCCGGCCCTGAATGCGGTGCTCCAGGTTGAAGCTGCTCAGCCCATGGCGAACCAGCACAATCCTCAGGGGCACAGGGATTCAACCGACGAGGTGGTCATCGTATGGGAACGGCCCGGACCGGGCCGCCGCCAGCGGATCCCCCCTGCAGGGAGAATCGACCGATTGCAGGGCCTAACGGGTGACAACGAGCAGTAACAGGCCCCGTTCGCAGCCCTGGAAGGTTGGCCTCGCCCTGCTCAGCCTGCTGCTCAGCCTGCTGCTCTGGGTCAATGGGCTGCTCGACAGCCTCCAGCGGCCGTCCGTGGGCAACGCCCTCAGCCAACGTCAACTGGAGCTGGCGATCCTGGCGGCCCCCCAGTTGCCGGGGAACCTGAAGGCAGCCTTCGTGGGCGCGGCCCCGGAGCGACAGCTTCTTGATGAACTCAATCGGCAGGCCACCAGCACAAGCGAAGCGGGCGAGCCCGAAACTGGCGCCAAGCTGCTGGAGCGGGGACTGCTGGAGGCCAGCCTCGGGAACAGAGAAGCGGCCCAGACGCTGTTTCTCAAGCTCCGCCAGGACGGCCCACCACCCGGCCAGTCCCTTCTGGTGGAGAAGCTTCTGGCCACCGGGCGGCCGCCGCTTGAGCAGGTCCAGACCATCACCTCCCCCCTGGCTGGCCAGCACCTTCTGCGCCAATTGGCCTGCCGGCAGCTTCTGAAAGCGGGGCCTGGGGATCCTCCGGCAGATTGCCGAGATGTAGCCGCGGAGCGCAGGGCGGCCCTGCAGTTGCTGGCGGTGAACGTGCTGCCAGCCATGGCCCTGCTGGCCGGCCTGATGTTGCTGGTGCGCGAGCTGTGGCTGCGCTGGCGGGGCAAAGCGGCGGCCGCGGCGGCCCTGGTCGCCCCCCCACTCAACCTGGTGGATGTCACCTTGCTGGTGGCCGGTGGCTTCGTGGTGTTGGGGGATCTGGTCACCCCCCTGGTGATCCGCCAGCCCACGGAAGCCCTGCTCAAGGCCATGCAGGTCGGAGCACCGCTTTCCTCAGGGATCTCGGTGGTGATCTTCTACCTGGGGCTGATGGTCTGTCCACTGCTGATCCTGGCCTTGATGCTGCGGCAACAGGCACCCCCCGAAGGCGGTTGGCTGCAGTTTCGCTGGCACCCCCTTGGGCAGAACCTTTGGCGGGCCCTCAAGGGCTTTTTGATCGTGCTGCCGCTGGTGAGTCTGGTGGGCTGGCTGCAGAGCCAGCTTCTGGGAGACCCCGGTGGCAGCAACCCCCTGCTGGAACTGGTGCTGAAAAGCGACAGCCTGCCGACCCTGCTCTGCTTCGGCCTCACGGCCGTCGTGTTGGCGCCGTTGTTCGAGGAAACGATTTTCCGGGGCGTGCTTCTGCCAGTGCTCGGCAGGGAACTCGGCGTGGTCTGGGGGGTCGTTGTCAGCAGCCTGGTGTTCGGCCTCGCCCACCTCAGCCTGGGGGAGCTGCCTCCCCTGTTCGTCCTGGGGCTGGGGCTCGGTTGGCTGCGCTGGAGCAGCGGTCGCCTGGGGGCCTCTGTGTTGATGCACGCCCTCTGGAATGGCATCACCTTCGCCAACCTGGTGCTGCTGGGCAGTTAACAGCCGGGCAACCACCAGCCCTGCGGCGCCCGGTTCCGAATCTGTGCCTTGCTGCACCATCGGTGGCGTGGTTCACTGGCGCAGTCACTGTTCAGGCTCCTTGGTCGCCGCTCCCTCCCAAAGGCTTCCTCGCCAGGCACCCGGCCAGCGGGGCCGGTCACTGGAACTGATCCAGGGGTCCCTCTCGGCCAACAAGGTGGCCCGTCAGGCCCCCTGGCTGGCGGGGCTGCATCGGGTAACGGACGGGGCCCTGGCGGGACTGGGCCTGAGCATGGTGGGGCTGGCCGGCCTCTCACTCCATTGGCAGACGCAATGGACCGAGTCTTACCAACGCCTCGAGGCGGCCCAGGTGCTCGAGCACCGGCTCCAGGAATCAGCGGCAGTGCTGGAACAGCACCACCTTGGGGCCGCCCATAGACCAGGCCTTCTGGTGCCCACCAGCAGTGAAAAACTCATCTACCTCAACACCCCCCAACACAGGCCGGCGAGCCCGATGTCCTCTCTGCTGGCAGGCATCAGCACGCGCCAGGTGCTGCCCGGTTACTGAACCTTGACCAACGTCCAGCGGCGCGTCGTCGATCTCCACAGCGTTCCGGCCGGCCGATTGCTGGCGGTGTATCTGGTGCTGGCTGCGGGCCTGGCGGGGCTGGCGGTGCGCCTGGCCTGGGTGCAGATCATTCAAGGCCCCAAGCTTGAGGCCCGCGCCCGGGCGATCCAGACCCAAAAAGTCTCACCGATCGGCAAGCGCCGCACGATCGTCGATCGCGAGGGCCGCCTGGTGGCCCTCGATGAGGAGCGCTTCATCCTCTGGGCCCATCCGCGCTACTTCAACTTCCCCGGCGATGACCCCAACGGAGTTCGCCGCCCTGAGGAGGTGTCCGCCAAGCTGGCCGCGGTGCTGGCCGTTCCGAAAGACAGGCTTCTGAGCACCATCGGCACACGCCGTTCCGGGGTGAAGCTGGCCACCGACCTGGACCCGGAAACGGCGCACCGGGTGAGAAATCTCGGCATCAGCGGCCTTGACCTGGAAGCGTTTCCGCAGCGGATTTACCCCCAGGGGAGTCTGTTCGCCAACGTGGTGGGCTTTTTGAACCAGGAGCGGGTCCCCCAGGCGGGTCTGGAGCAGAGCCGTGACAGCGACCTCAAACGCCACGAAGCCTCCCGCTCCATGCGCCGGGGCGCCGATGGCACCCCCCTCCCCGATGGCCTGCAGGCAGGGGTGCTCTATGGCGACGACCTCCGACTCCAGCTCACGATGGATGCGCGCCTGCAGCAGGTAGCCCAGGCCGCCCTGGCCAAGCAGGTCAAGCAGTGGAACGCCAAGAAGGGGGTCGCCCTGGTGATGGACGTGCGCAACGGCGAGATCCTCGCCCTCGCCTCGGTCCCGAGTTACGACCCCAACCGCTTCTGGACGTACTCCCCATCGCTGTTCCGGGAGTGGTCGGTGCAGGACCTCTACGAACCCGGATCCACCTTCAAGCCGATCAATCTGGCCCTCGCCCTGCAAGAGGGAGCCATCGATCCCGGCGGCACCGTCACCGACAACGGCTCGCTCACCATCGGCGGCTGGCCGATCTTCAACCACGACAAACGGGCCAACGGGGTGATGGATTTCCCCACCGTGCTGCAAGTGTCCAGCAACGTCGGGATGGTGCAGGCCATGCGCCACGTCAAGCCACGCCATTTCTGGACCTGGCTGCACAAGTTCGGCATCGACACCGTGCCCGACACCGACCTGCCCGGGGCGGTGGCCGGTCAACTCAAAAGCGAAAGTGATTTCGTCAGCCAGCCGATCGAGCCCGCCACGGCAGCCTTCGGCCAGGGCTTCTCACTCACCCCGCTCAAGCTGTTGCAACTCCACGCCATGCTCGCCAACGGCGGTCGCCTGGTGAGCCCCCACATCACCCGAGGCCTGCGCTCCGGCCAAGGACTGGCGGGCCCGCCCCCCGACAGCGGCCAGCAGCTGATCCAACCCCAGGTGGCGCGCACGGTGCTCCATTGGATGGAAACGGTGGTCCAGAAGGGCAGCGGCAAGGGCATCCGCATCCCGGGCTACCGCATCGGCGGCAAGACCGGCACGGCCCAGAAAGCGCTCAATGGCGTCTACATCCCGGGCGCGCGCATCTGCAGCTTCGTGGCCCACCTGCCGATCGAGGATCCCCGTTTCGTGGTGCTGGTGGTGGTGGATGAGCCCCAGGGGGGCAACGCCTACGGCTCCACCGTCGCCGTACCCGTGGCCAAGCAGATTGTCGAAGCCCTGTTGGTGCTTGAGAAGATTCCGCCCAGCCCGGCGCTGAACGGGAACAAGGCCGCGTTCCCCGCCAAGGCCAAAGCCACCGGCTGAGGCGGCCCGCCGGTTTCAGATCGAAGCGGTGTCACTTGCCATGGTGATCCCTGGCCAGGTGCGGGAACCCTCAAACAGCCCTCTTGAGTCGGCGCTCAGGAGTGGGTGGTCCCGGCGCTCTAGCTACGGTGGTTCGAACTGACCCAGCCCACTTCCATGGCCAACCTGCTGGACCAGCTCGCCGCCATCACAGTGGTGGTCGCCGATACCGGCGAGCTCGATGCGATCAAGCAGTTCACGCCGCGGGATGCCACCACCAACCCCTCGCTGATCCTGGCGGCGGCCCAGATCCCCGCCTACCAGCCCCTGATCGATGACGCCCTGCGCTCAGCCCGTGCCGTGATTGGGCCCGAGGCCCCCGCCGAGGCGGTGGTGCTCGAAGCCCTCGATGAGATCTGTGTGATCTTCGGCCGCGAGATTCTCAAGATCGTTCCAGGCCGGGTGTCCACCGAGGTGGACGCGAGGCTCAGCTACGACACCGAGGGCAGCATCGCCAAGGCCCGCAAGTTGATCGGCCTCTACCAGGAGGCGGGCATCGGCTGCGAACGGGTGCTGATCAAGGTGGCCTCCACCTGGGAGGGCATTCAGGCCGCCCAGCAGCTGGAAAAGGAAGGCATCCACTGCAACCTCACCCTGCTGTTCAATTTCTCCCAGGCGGTGGCTTGCGCTGAAGCCGGCGTCACCTTGATCTCCCCCTTCGTCGGTCGCATCCTCGACTGGTACAAAGCCTCCACCGGCCGGGAGCACTACCCCGGCAGCGAAGACCCCGGTGTGGTGTCCGTGACCCGGATCTTCAACTACTTCAAGACCCATGGCTACCGCACGGAGGTGATGGGGGCCAGCTTCCGCAACATCGAGGAGATCCTGGAACTGGCGGGCTGTGACCTGCTCACCATTTCTCCGAAGCTGCTCGATCAGCTGCGATCCAGTGATGGGGTGCTCGAGCGCAAACTCGATGGCCTCAATCCCGCCGCCAGCGAAGCGCCCGTGCATCTGGACCGGGCCGCCTTCGACGCGGCCATGGCCGCCGATGCCATGGCCCACGAAAAACTCGACGAGGGGATCCGGGGATTCTGCAAGGCGATCGAAACGCTCGAAGCCCAACTGGCCCACCGATTGGCGGAACTGGAGGGGGCCTCCGCCTTCACCCATGCGGCCCAGGAGATCTTCCTGCTCAACGATCTCGATGGCGACGGCTGCATCACCCGCGAGGAGTGGCTGGGCAGCGATGCGGTGTTCGATGCCCTCGACACCGACCACGATGGTCGGCTGGTCCCGGACGATGTGCGCGGAGGGCTCGGGGCCGCCCTCGCCTTGGCCCAAAGTGCCTGAGCGTTGAGACGGCCCTGACCATTCCTGGGATCATCTGGGCTTAACCACTGTGCGCAAGAGTGGTTTGAATCTTCCGACCCTTCTGCCGTGAATGCACTCGACACCATGCGATCCCTCGCCAGCCAGGGTGAGGTGCGTGACATCGAGGCCGGTGAGTTGATCTTCAGCGCCGGCGAACAGGGTGACTGCATGTTCGGCCTGCTGGAGGGCACCGTGGAGTTGACCTGGAACGGCGATGCAGGCCATGAGCAGATCAAGGCAGGAGATGTGTTCGGCGCCGGCGCCCTGGTGGTTCATGACCACCGCCGCTATGGCAGTGCCCGGGCCCTCAGCGACTCCCGCATCCTGGTGATGAACCGGGAGAAGTTCCTGTTCGCTGTTCAGGAAGCCCCCATGTTCGCCATCGAGCTTCTCGCCTCCATCGATGAGCGTCTGCGCCAGCTCAAGGACGCCGTGAGGGTCTGAGCCTTCGGCTGCCAAGGCGACAAACTCCCAACCAGAGCAGCTCTCAGGCCCCCTGGAACAGCAGGCGACGGATAACCCTCTGGGCGATGTCGCCGTAGCCCATCTCTCCCGAGAGAATCTGGGCGATGCGCTGGGGGGCGGTGGGACGCTTGATCCCCAGCTGATAGCCCACACTCGGAAAGCGGTAGAACACCTGGGCGATGCGGCGTCCCCAGGCCATCGAATCGCCCCATTCGCTGCGCATCGTGGCGCTGTAGCTCGCCAGGCCCTTGAGCTCACCCCCGAGCCAGCGATCAAGCGCCTCGGCTGCGCGGGTGCCACTCAGCAGCGCCGGACGCAGACCTTCCGCCAGGAACGGATCCGCCAGGGACGCCGCATCGCCCACCGCCACCACCCCTGGACCATGGAGAGGGTGATGACCATCCCAGATGCGCAGAGGAGCAGAGCGGAGCGCGCCTGCACCGGCGCTCAACCCCAGAGCCGGCAACAGCCGATCGAGCACGGCCTCGACCTGCAGGGGCTCACGGCCGATGAAGGAGCCCACACCGATGCTGGTGCCCCCCTGGCGCGGGAAGGCCCAGCAGAAGCCATGGCGCACCAGGCCGAATTCGAACCGGGCCATGTCTGGCTCCAGCTGCTCCCCCTCCACATCCACCGCCGCGGCCTGGGCAAAACGGGGTCGAGCGGGTCCGAGCCCCAGGGAGGCAGCGAAGCGAGAGGAGGAGCCATCGGCCACCACGAGCGCACGGGCGTTGAGCTGGCGCCCGAGCGATGTGCGCACGCTCCAGCCCTCGCCGTTCCGTTCCACGGCCTCCACGGCACAGCCCTGCTCCAATTCGGCTCCTGCCGCCACCGCTTGGCTGCTCAAAAAGGCATCGAGCACCGAGCGGCGCACAATCCAGAACGGGGAGCTGCCAGGCAGCTCAGCCGTGACGGGATCCTCCAGACACCAGGTGAAGCGCACCTTCTCGATCACCCGATCCACCGCCGGTGCGAGATCGAAGGGGAACCAGCGCTGCACCGAGGCGGCCATGCCTCCCCCGCAGGGCTTGGTCCGCGGCAGACGCTCCCGCTCCAAAAGGAGCACCGAACGGCCGCGCTCGGCCAGGTGGAACGCGGTGGCGGCACCCGCGGCGCCGGCGCCAATCACGATCACATCGACGTGGCTCAAACCTTGAGGATGTCGGCTTCCTTCTCGGCCAGATGCTTCTCGATCTGCGCGATGAAGCGATCGGTGAGCTTCTGAACCTTGTCCTGCTCGTCGCGGCTCTGGTCTTCGGAGAGCTCAGCGTCCTTTTCGCTGCGCTTGATCCTGTCGATCGCCTCCCGGCGAATGTTGCGCAGACCCACCTTGCCCTCCTCGGCATACTTGGCGGCCAGTTTGCAGAACTCCTTGCGCCGCTCTTCGGTGAGGGGCGGAATGTTGATGCGGATCACCCGGCCGTCGTTGTTGGGCGTCAGACCGAGATCACTGGTGGCAATCGCCTTCTCGATCAAGCCCATGGAGCCGCTGTCGAAGGGCTGGATCTGAAGCGTCTGGGCGTCGGGAGTGGAGAGGGTTGCCAGCGCCTTCAGCGGTGTATCGGCGCCGTAATACTCCACGTTGATCTTGTCGAGCAGCGAAGGGTTGGCGCGGCCGGTGCGGATCGAATTGAAGGTACGCAGGGTGGATTCCAGCGACTTCTGCATGCTGGCTTCGAGATCCATGGCAGGGGGCTCAGGGGCGAGGAGGGGCTCAGGTGGAGGGGGTGATGCGGGTGCCGATCGGTTCACCCGCCACGACCCGGCCGATGTTGCCGGGGCCGAACAGGTCGAACACGACGATCGGGATGTCGTTGTCCTTGCAGAGGGCGATGGCGGTGCTGTCCATCACCTCGAGCTCCCCACTCAGAACCTGCTGAAAGGTGAGGGTGTCGTAGCGCACGGCATCGGCGTGCTTGGCGGGATCCTTGTCGTAGACGCCATCCACCTTGGTGGCCTTGAACACCACATCGGCGTTGATCTCGGCGGCGCGCAGGGCGGCCGTGGTGTCGGTCGTGAAAAAAGGGTTGCCGCAACCGGCCCCGAACACCACCACACGGCCCTTTTCAAGGTGCCGGATCGCCTTGCGGCGGATGTAGGGCTCGGCCACCTCCTGCATGGCGATGGCGGTCTGCACCCGGGTGGGCACCCCCGCCCTCTCGAGGGCGTCCTGGAGGCTGATGGCGTTCATCACCGTGGCCAGCATGCCGACGTAATCGGCGGTGGCGCGGTCCATGCCGGCGGCGGAACCCTTGAGTCCCCGAAAAATATTGCCGCCACCCACCACGATCGCGACCTCAGTGCCGGCGGCCACAACGGCGGCCACGTCGGCGGCAATCCATTGGACGATGGCAGGGTCGATGCCGTAACCCTGCTCGCCCATCAACGCTTCGCCGCTGAGCTTGAGAAGGACACGCCGATAAGCCATCCGGTTCAGCACTCGGCATCTGCGTTCGGGCGCAGAGTAGCAAGCGGCCAACTCAAGCCCCCAGCAGAGATTCCACCGCCATCAAGGAGCCCTCGGCGCTCTAGTACTCGATACCGGCCTGGGCCTTCACCCCCTGCTCCCGGAACGGGTGGCGCACCAGCTTCATCTCGGTCACCAGATCGGCGCGCTCCACGAGGGCCGGCGGGGCACCGCGGCCCGTAAGCGCCACGTGGGTGAGGGGCGGTCGCCGCTCGAGGCCCGCCAGCAATTGATCCAGATCCAGGTAGCCCAGTTTGAGGGCCACGTTCACCTCATCGAGCACCACCAGCTTGCGTTGCGGATCGGCGAGATGCCGCAGCGATTCGGCCCAGGCCTCCTGCACCAGCTGGCGGTCCCGCTCCCGGTCCTGGGTCTCCCAGGTGAATCCCTCGCCCAGGGCCTGCCAGTGCAGAGCCTCTCCGAACATCGCCAGGGCCCGGGCCTCGCCCGGCAGCCAGCCGCCCTTGATGAACTGGATCACCGCCACCCGCTGCCCATGGCCGAGGGCGCGCAGCACCAGGCCGAGGGCCGCGGTGGTCTTGCCCTTGCCTTCGCCCGTGAACACCAGCACCAACCCCTTCTCCAGGTTGCGCTCCCCCACCCTCTGGCTCTGCACCTCGCGGCGGCGCTCCATGCGCCGGCGGTACCCCTCGGCATCGGCCTCGGGGGCCAGGGCTCCGCCGGGGCCGATCTCACCGGCCAGTTGGTCGAGATCAACGGGCGTTTCAGGCATCGGAAGGCTTCAGGCGGTCGCTGCACTCTGGCGCTGGCGGGAAAGGGCTGCGTCCACCGCCTGCTGCTGGTCGCGGCGGGTGATCCAGTGGTGGTAAGTCCGGGTGTGGATCGCCACCGAGTGGCCCATCATCCTGGCCGCCACCGTGTCGGGCAGACCGATGTGGATGGTGCGCACGGCCCAGGCGTGCCGCAGGTCGTAGGGGGTGATCGGCAGCCCGTAGCGGCGGAACTGCTCAGCCACCCGCCGACCCACCTGCTGCAGGGTGGTGCGTTCCAGGTCGGTGCAGACGGCAGGCAGGGCAGCGGCCTCCACCCCCAGCCGGGGCAGATCGAAGCGCTCCACCCAGGAGGGCTGGAAGGGCCAAACCTGGTGTTCACCGGTCTTGCTGGTGGGCAGCACCCGCAAGACCCGATCACCACCGGGCGCCAGGGCGGAACAATCACAGAAGAAAAGTTCGTGGTTGCGCAGGCCATAGGTGGCCATCAGCCCGTAGGCCAGGCGCCATTGGGGGTTGGGGATGCGCTCAAGAAGCCCCAGGATCAGGTCGTCACTGGGAAGCTGGCGGAACTGGGCGCGATGCAGGCCGTAGCCCCCAGCCCGCTGGCTCCAGTCGGAAGGCAACTCCAGTTCTAGAAAGCGGGCCAGGGCCGCCAGGGCAATGCCGCACTGCTGGCGGCTGCGGCTGGCGGGGCCATAGCTCTCAAGCACCTGCAGCAGCAAGGCCACGTCGAGGGGGCGATCAGCTGCCTGGGCCTGGGCCCCGAGCCGCCGCAGGTAGGGCAGGTAGGCGCTGCGCCAGGTGGTGTGGGTGCCGGCGCGGTTACGGCGGCGGCGGGCCTCGGCGTGGAAGCTGCCGGCGAAGGCCTCAAGGACAGGCTGCACAGGCGATCCTGCGCCTCGGGATTCGCTTGGGGCCGCCGCCCCGCGGGCCGGTGCTGAGGCCACCCCCACGACCGACGCAGCCAACCTGTTGCTGCGGGCCCATTGCGACCATTGGAACCGCTGCTGCTGCAATTGCTGCACCAGCTTGCGCAACTGCTGCTGGGCCTGGCGCAGGCCGCTCTCATCGGCCGGAAGCCCAAGGCTGATGCGCTGCACCGGATGGAGTCCGCTGCCCCGCCGGCAAGGCAGCGGACCGCGAAGACCAAGCCGCTGGCCGCGCAGCTCCAGGCGCAAGGACGATCCCCCAGCCGCCAGCAGGGCGTTCTGCTCGCGGATGAGCAGCGCGATCGAGGCGGACACCGGCGCATCGAGGGGGCCCACCGACGCTATCGAGCAAAATCGGCCCCGGCCAGGGCCGGGCGGGATCCTTCAGGTTGGAGCGCCGATGACCATTGGCGCGGTGACAGCGTTACGCTCGGCGCACTCCCCACACCCCAGGCATGGCCAAGGTCGGCGTGCTTCTGCTGAACCTCGGTGGTCCAGAGCGTATTCAGGACGTGGGTCCGTTTCTCTACAACCTGTTCGCCGATCCGGAGATCATCCGGCTGCCCACACCGCTGCTGCAGAAGCCCCTGGCCTGGTTGATCAGCACCCTGCGCAGTGGCCGCTCCCAGGAGGCCTACAGGGCCATCGGCGGCGGTTCCCCCCTGCGTCGCATCACCGAGCAGCAGGCACGGGAACTCCAGAGTGAATTGCGCTCCCGCGACGTGGAGGCCACCACCTATGTGGCCATGCGCTACTGGCATCCGTTCACAGAGTCGGCCGTGGCCGACATCAGGGCCGACCACATGGATGAAGTGGTGGTGCTGCCGCTCTACCCCCACTTCTCGATCAGCACCAGCGGCTCCAGCTTCCGGGAGCTTCAGCGGCTGCGCCAGGTGGATCCGGCCTTCTCACGGCTGCCGATCCGCTGCATCCGCAGCTGGTACGACCACCCCGGCTACATCGGCGCGATGGCCGAGCTGATCTCCCGCCAACTTCAATGCTGCGCTGATCCGAGCACCGCCCACATCTTCTTCAGTGCCCACGGGGTGCCCAAGAGCTACGTCGAGGAAGCGGGCGACCCCTACCAGAAAGAAATCGAGGGTTGTGCGGAGCTGATCATGGCCCGGCTCGAAGCCGAGCTGGGCCACCGCAATCCCTTCACCCTTGCCTACCAGAGCCGCGTGGGTCCGGTCGAATGGCTCAAGCCCTACACCGATGAGGCCCTGGTTCGGCTGGGGGAAGCGGGCGTCAAGGAACTGGTGGTGGTGCCCATCAGCTTCGTGAGCGAGCACATCGAAACCCTCGAAGAAATCGATATCGAATACCGGGAGATCGCCACAGAGGCGGGCATCACCAACTTCCAGCGGGTGCCCGCCCTCGATGTGACCCCCAGCTTCATCCGCGGCCTGGCGGATCTGGTGCAGGAGTCACTGGAGGGTCCGGAGGTGAACCTCGACCAGGCGGCCCAGCTTCCCAACCGGGTGAAGCTCTATCCCCAGGAGAAGTGGTCGTGGGGATGGAGCAACAGTTCCGAAGTCTGGAACGGCCGCCTGGCCATGGTCGGCTTCTCGGCCTTCCTGCTCGAGCTGATCAGCGGCAAGGGGCCGTTGCACGCCCTGGGTCTGCTTTGAGAACGATGGTCCGCCGCCGCCCCTTGGCTCTGCTGGCCGCCCTGGCGCTGGCCCAGATGCCCCTGGCAGTGGTTCCGGCCAGGGCCAACCCGGCCTGGAACCGGGGGGTGTTCCCGGTGACCCGCTTCCTCGGCTACACCAGCCATTTCGGAACCCGCACCGGTCCGAGCGGCTCAAGGGAGCCCCACAACGGCCTGGACATCGCGGCTCCCATGGGCTCCCCGATCCGTAACTGGTGGAGTGGAACGGTCAGTGACGTGATCAGCGACGGTGCCTGCGGCATCGGTCTGGTGATCCGCTCCGGGGACTACGAGCACATCTACTGCCATCTTTCCGGCTCGGTCAGCGGCGGCTGGTACCGCAGTGGTTCCCTGGTCATCTACAAGGGCCAGCGGATACGGGCCGGCGAGGAAATTGCCCATGTGGGCATGAGCGGCCGAACCACAGGCCCCCATCTCCACTGGGGCATCCGCTACCGCGGCGAATGGCTCAACCCCGGTGTGATCCTCAAGGCGATGGTGCTCAGCCGGCGCCGCTGAGCCAGCCCGATCCCCAGCCCCCAGGTCACCGTGAACCGCCTCGCTGAGAGACGATCCACCGCCCCCCTCCACCAGCGCCTTGACCGGGCCTTAGTCTGAGTCGATCTAACCGACTGGGTTCTGCCGCAGCCGTGACCCTCACGTCCGTCTCCCCTGCGGTGGAAGCCGCCGCCGCCCTCACCGTTCCTGGCCGTGTCAGTGGGGCCTATGCCCTGATGGACGCCTTGCACCGCCACGGGGTGAAGCACATCTTCGGGTACCCCGGTGGGGCCATCCTGCCCATCTACGACGAGCTGCACAAGGCCGAAAGCCGGGGCTGGTTCAGCCACATCCTGGTGCGCCACGAGCAGGGCGGCGCCCACGCCGCCGATGCCTACGCCCGGGCCACCGGCCAGGTGGGGGTCTGCTTCGGCACCTCCGGCCCCGGTGCCACCAACCTGGTGACGGGCATCGCCACCGCCCAGATGGATTCGGTGCCCCTGGTGGTGATCACCGGTCAGGTGAGCCGCGCGGCAATCGGCACCGACGCTTTCCAGGAAACCGACATCTTCGGCATCACCCTGCCGATCGTGAAGCACTCCTGGGTGGTGCGCGACCCTGCCGACATCGGTCGGATCGTGGCCGAAGCCTTTCTGATCGCCTCCAGCGGCCGGCCGGGCCCGGTGCTGATCGACGTTCCCAAGGATGTGGGTCTTGAAGCCTTCGACTACGTGCCGGTGGAGCCCGGCAGCGCCAGGCCCGCTGGCTACACATTGCCCTCACCCCCGAAGGGTGACGCCATTGCCAAGGCCCTGGAGCTCATTCGTCAGTCCCGTAGGCCGCTGCTCTACGTCGGCGGTGGAGCGATCAGCTCGGGGGCCCACGAGGCCGTCAAGACCCTGGCCGAGCGCTTCCGCCTGCCGGTCACGACCACCTTGATGGGCAAGGGCGCCTTCGACGAGCAGGCGGATCTGGCGGTGGGCATGTTGGGCATGCACGGCACCGCCTATGCCAATTTCGCCGTCACCGAATGCGATCTGCTGATCGCCGCCGGTGCCCGCTTCGACGACCGGGTCACGGGCCGCGTCGACAGCTTCGCCCCAAGGGCCCAGGTGATCCACATCGACATCGATGCCGCCGAAGTGGGCAAGGTGCGGGTTCCGGAGGTGCCGATCGTCGCCGATGTGCGCGCGGCCCTCGAAGCCCTGCTCGCGGCCTCCGAAGGGGAGTCCCCCAGCAACCGCACCGAGGCCTGGCTGGAGCGCATCGACAGCTGGAAGCACCACTACCCCCTTGTCGTGCCCGCCCCCGAGGGGATGATCGCCCCCCAGGAGGTGATGGTGGCCCTGCAGGAGCTGGCCCCCGACGCCTACGTCACCACCGATGTGGGCCAACACCAGATGTGGGCCGCCCAGTTCCTGCACAACGCTCCCCGCCACTGGATCAGCAGCAGCGGCCTGGGCACCATGGGCTTCGGCCTGCCAGCGGCCATGGGCGTCCAGGTCGCCTATCCGGAGGCCCAGGTGGTCTGTGTGGCCGGTGACGCCAGCATCCTGATGAACATCCAGGAGCTGGGCACCCTCAACCAGTACGGGCTGCCGGTCAAGGTGGTGGTCATCAACAACGGCTGGCAGGGCATGGTGCGCCAGTGGCAGGAGAGTTTCTACGGAGAGCGCTACTCCAACTCCGAAATGACCGGCGGAATGCCCAATTTCGCTGCCCTGGCTGAGTCCTTCGGGGTGCGGGGCATGGCGATCACGGAGCGGGGGCGTCTTCACGCCGACCTGGCCGAAGCCCTGGCCCACTCCGGGCCGGTGTTCATCGATGTGCAGGTTCGCCGCAACGAGAACTGCTATCCGATGGTCCCCCCGGGGGCGAGCAACGCCCAGATGGTGGGACTGCCCAGCCATCCGGAACTCGCGATCGACACCATCCGTCAGTGCGGCAGCTGCGGCAGCAGCACCGCGAGCGCCCATCTGTTCTGCCCCAGCTGCGGGGCCAAGCTCTGAACCTGCTGCGCCCCATCCTCGCCGCTCTGATCGCTGCCCTGCTGCTGATCGGCCCATCCGCCGCCCTCGCCGCTGAAGTGCTTTCCGTACAAGGCTCCACGCAGCTCCAGGTGGGGGACCACAACCGGATCTATGGCGTGCGCCTGGCTTGCGTCCAGGTCAACCCGCCCCAGGAAGCGGCGGCACTCAAACTCGTGCGTCAGCGATTGCCGCGCCACAGCCGGATCAATCTCAGGCCCGTAGGAGCCAGTGATGGTGAACTGCTCGCCCAGGTGAAAATCCTGCCCGGCGGTGACGATCTCGGCCGTTCCCTGGTGACCGCCGGCCTGGCGGCCCCCCTGGGCGGCGCCCAGCGGCCGAGCGCCTGCCCTGGCGGCTCGCCTGTTCAATAGAGCTGGAGTCTGTGCTGCGCTGAGGGATGAGTCTGAACCGCACCGCCAAGGGCATCGTGCTGGTGCCCAGCCTGCTGTTGGGAGGAGCGTTCCTCTCGGCCGGCCTGTGGCTTCAGGGGGAAGCAGCCGCCAACCGGCCCGTGGCCCTGGCGATTGGCGGGGTGCTGATGGGTGCCGGCTTGCTGATTCAGTTCCTGCCGGAGACCCCCTGAGCGCTCCGGCAGGCAGCCAAGCGATCACGATCGACTACTACTTCGGGGCAGGCTTGGGAGCCGCCCCAGACCCGCCCTGCTCCTGCACCAGCTTGAAGTAATCGGGGGTTGGGAAGAAGACGTAGAGGTCGTCCTTCTGTTTGATGATCTCGCGAAGGACGGCGGACAGATCGGCCGCCTGGGGATTGAGTTTCTGGCGATCGGGCACCTTCGCCAGGGCGCTTTCAAGGGCGTCGTAGGAGAAAAAGAAAACACCACGTGGCCCCTGGGGGGTATTGATTGTCAGGAACGGCTTGGTGAAAAACACAGGCACACTCAGGCCGTCGTTGATGGCCTTGTCGTTGAGACCCTGCGCCTTGAGCAATTTCACGGCCTGGGCCCGGTCCTGGGGACGGGGAATCACGGCACCGAAGAGTTTCTTGGTCTTGAGCTGCTTGTTGAGCTCGAGGATCTTTTCGTTGGCGACGTTGAGCGGGATCGGCAGAAGCTTGACCTTCACCGATGGATTGGTCTTCCTGAAGGCCGCCAGTTCAGCCTCGGCCTTGGCGCGATCGAGGTAGAGGGGAAGGATCAGGTCCTTGTCCCGTGGAATGGGCAAGGGAGTTCCCTTCTCATCGGTGAGCACGAAGACGGGAATCACCGCCAACTTCTTGGCGGCAACGGCCTCGGTGATCGCCTGCGCCTGGGGAGGCGCCACCAGCGTGCCAGCAGCGACCAAGCTGATCTGGGAACCCAGGGCCACGGCGGCGCCCAGTCGGGCCAGTCGGGTCCGCAAGCCAGGGGTGGAGAAGGGAGAGCGGGCCCGCATTCGTGCTCGTCATGGAGACCCGAAGCCTAAGCATGGGATGGGACCTAACCTTCACCGGCTGGACGGTGCGGGGCATGACCACTGGCACGCGTGGCCTGCTGGCCCTTGGGGTCATCGCCGCGGTTCTGGGGGTGCAAGCCCTGACCGGAAGCACCCCGATGCCGCGGCCCGTCGTGATGCTGCTGCCATCGGAGGGCCTGTTGGCGGGGCTGGGGGATGGCCTCAGGCGCGGCTACAGGCTGGCAGCGGAACAGAGCCGATCCTGCGGCCATTTGGCGCCGGAACTGGGCCTGGTCTGGGTGCCCCCAGGGGCCGATCCAGTGGCGGCGCTGGAGGCCGGCCCGCGCCTCTCGCTGCTGATTGCCCCGCCGGCCGCCCCCCTGGCCGCCTACGGCCAACTGGCAGAGCGGCTTGGTGTCACGGTGCTGTTGCCGCTGCAGCGGGGTCTGTCGCTGCGGCACCTGGCCGAACTACCCGGGTCGGACCGGCTCTGGCCGCTCACGCCCGCCCGCGGCCTGGCCGCCGATCAACTGGCCCGCGGCACCGTGGAGCGTGGCTGGCGAAAGGTGATGGTGATCCGCGATGGCTCTGCCGAAGCCCGTCAGCTGGCCGAACGCTTCCTGGGGGCCCTTCAACAGGCAGGAGGGAAAACCGTCGGCGCAGAGGAGACACCGATCCACGTGGATCCCACCCAGCCGAAGCTCTGGAACCAGCTGCTCGATGATGTGGGCTGGTACGGCCCCCAGGCTCTGGTGGTGATCACCCGCCCCGGCAGCCCGTTGGCCCTGGCGACGACCAACGCCCCCTGGCCCCAGGGGCTGGCGCTGGTGTGGCCCTTCCCGATCGAGCGCAGCCTGGCCGTCGCCCAGCTGGGAATCGACCCCACCAGTCAGGGGCCGGGCTGGGGGCGCTTTGCCGAGGCGTTTCGCCGGCGCTGGGGCTACGGCCCGGGGTTGGTGGAGGCCGCTGGCTATGACGCCGGCCAGCTGTCGGCCGTGGCCGCGGTGCCGCTCCAGGCGTCGGGCCAGCAGGGCTGGGACCTGCTCTGGTTGGACCCTCAACTCAAGGCCCAGGACCTCTGCGCCGCCCTGGCGTTACGACGCGAGGGCAAGAAGCTGTCGCTCCGTGGTGCGGCGAGCAAGCTGGATCTGGCTCCCGCCGTTTCCCCCAACGCCGACCTGCCGCTGAGCGACCGTCCACCCCAACCCTGAAGCGCCATGGCGATTCTTCCGGCTTTCGATGCCCCTGAGCCCCTGGTGGTGCCGTTCGAACAAGTTGGCTTGGCGGACATCGCCCAGGTGGGAGGGAAGAACGCCTCCCTGGGTGAACTGATCCAGCGCCTGGGCCCCCAGGGGGTCAAGGTGCCCGGCGGTTTCGCCACCACCGCCGCGGCCTACCGCCTGTTCATCCAACGCAATGCTCTGGCGGAACGGCTGGACGCCCTGCTGGGAGGCCTCGACACCGCTGATCTGGGGGCCCTGCGGGCGGCGGGCGAGGGGGCCCGGCGGCTGATCCTGGAAGCGCCCCTGCCCGTCGAGTTGACGGCGGCGATCCGAGCCGGCTATGGGCGGCTGGCGGAACACTGGAATCAATCCGGTGACGACCATCACCCCCCCACGGTGGCGGTGCGCTCCAGCGCCACGGCGGAAGACCTGCCGGACGCAAGCTTTGCCGGACAGCAGGAGACCTACCTGAACATCCAGGGCGAGCAGGCCCTGCTGGAGGCTTGCCACCACTGCCTGGCCTCCCTGTTCACCGACCGGGCCATCTCCTACCGCCAGCTCCACGGCTACCGGCACGACGAGGTGGCCCTCTCGATCGGCATCCAGCGCATGGTGCGCTCGGACCTGGCCAGCTCCGGTGTGCTCTTCACCCTTGACACCGAAACAGGCTTCCGGGACGCCGTGCTGCTTACCGCCGCCTATGGCCTGGGGGAAAACGTGGTGCAGGGGGCGGTGAACCCCGACGAATGGCTGATCTTCAAGCCCACCCTGCTCACCGGGCACCGGCCGATCCTGAGCCGGCGGCTGGGCAGCAAGGCGATCCGCATGGTCTACGGGGCCTCCTCGGCGCTGGAGGGGTCCACCACCTGCAATCTGCCGGTGCCGGAGGAGGAGCGCAGGCGCTACGCCCTCAGCGACGACGAGGCCCTCACCCTGGCCACCTGGGCCTGCCGCATCGAGGCCCATTACTCCAGCCAACGGGGCACTCCCACACCGATGGACATCGAGTGGGGCAAGGACGGCCTCACGGGCGAGCTGTTCATCCTCCAGGCCAGGCCGGAAACGGTGGAATCGCGGCGGACGGGGGCCGTGCTGCGCCGCTGGCACCTGGAACCCCACAACGCCGAGTGCCTCAGCCACGGGCGCGCCATCGGCGCCTCGGTGAGCAGTGGCCGCGCCAGGGTGCTCGAGAACCCCAGCCAGATCGATCGCTTCGAGAGCGGTGATCTGCTCGTCACCGCCCGCACCGACCCCGACTGGGAGCCGATCCTCAAGCGGGCCAGCGGCGTGATCACCGACCAGGGGGGCCGCACCTGCCACGCCGCGATCATCGCCAGGGAGATGGGCCTCACCGCCATCGTCGGCACGGGCGACGGCACCACGGCCATCACCGATGGGGAAACGATCACGGCCAGCTGCTGCGAGGGCGACGAAGGTCAGATCTACCGGGGGGCGCTCGACTATCGGCTTGAGGAAACAGTGATTGGCGATCTGCCGCCGACCCGTACCCAGATCCTGATGAACGTGGGCAACCCCGAGGAGGCCCTGAAGCTGGCGGCCATCCCCTGCGATGGCGTGGGCCTGGCACGCCTGGAATTCATCATTGCCAACCTCATCCGCGTCCACCCCATGGCGCTGCTGGCCCCGGAGCGGGTGGAAGATCCCCAGGAACGGCAGGCGATCGCCGAGCTGACGAGCGGTTATGAGCACCCCGCCGATTACTACATCGATCGGCTCAGCCAGGGCATGGCCCGCATCGCCGCCGCCTTCCATCCGCGGCCGGTGATCCTGCGCTTCTCTGATTTCAAGAGCAACGAGTACGCCAACTTGCTGGGGGGCCGCTGGTTCGAGCCGGTGGAGGAGAACCCGATGCTCGGCTGGCGGGGAGCCTCGCGCTACGGCTCACCTGGATTCAAGAAAGCCTTCGCGCTCGAGTGCGAGGCGCTCCGCAGGGTTCGTGACGACATGGGGCTCGATCAGGTGATCCCGATGGTGCCCTTCTGCCGCACCCCCGAGGAGGCCGATCGGGTGTTGGCAGAAATGGCCCGACACGGGCTGGAGCGGGGCCGCGCCGGCCTGCAGGTCTACGTGATGTGTGAGCTGCCCAGCAATGTGATCGGCGTCGATGCCTTCGCCGAACGCTTCGATGGCTTCTCGATCGGCTCCAACGACCTCACCCAGCTCACCCTCGGACTGGATCGGGATTCGGCCCTGGTGGCGGAGCTCTTCGATGAGCGCCACCCCACTGTGACCGAACTGATCCGCATGGCGATCCGCGGAGCGCGGCGCAACGGCCGCAAGATCGGCATCTGTGGCCAGGCCCCGAGTGATTACCCAGAGTTCGCCCGCTTTCTGATCGAGGAGGGCATCGACTCGATCAGCCTCAACCCGGATGTGCTTCTGGCCACGCGCCTCTCGGTTGTGGCGATCGAGGCGGAACTGGGCGGTAGCGCTGCCACAGGAGCATCAGCTGGGTCGCCGAGCGCAGGACGCTGAGCACCGCCAGGGATAGGCAGAGCGGGCAGTGGGTCAGCGACATGGATGGCCGTGATTTGTGCCCAAGGGTGGCACCGATCGCAAGCCGCCGCCGGTGTTTCGTTGGATGCTGGAATGTGACATGGCGTCCAAGGAGCTCCAGTGCTGCGGCTGAACGCGCTGAAGCTGCCCCTCGACCACGATGACGAGGCCCTTCTGGCGGCGGTGTTGCGGCGCCTGCGCATCCCTGCTGCGGATCTGCTCAGCCACCGGGTGGTCAAACGCAGCATCGATGCCCGCAAGCGTCAGGCCATCCAATTGACCTATGGCCTCGATCTGGAGGTGAAGGGGGAGAGCGCGCTGTTGCGCCGCTTCCGCGGCGATCCCCACCTTCAACGGTGCCCCGACACCCATTACCGGCCCGTGGCCAGGGCACCGGAGCACTGGGGCTCGGGTGGGGAACCACGGCCGATCGTGGTGGGAGCAGGTCCCTGCGGCTACTTCGCCGCCCTGCTGCTGGCCCAGATGGGCTTTCGGCCGCTGCTGCTGGAACGCGGAAAAGCTGTGAAGGATCGCACCGCCGACACCTTCGGTTTCTGGCGTGGGACCCGCCCGTTCGACCCCGAATCCAATGCCCAGTTCGGCGAAGGGGGGGCCGGCACCTTCTCCGACGGCAAGCTCTACAGCCAGGTCAGCGACCCGCGTCACATCGGCCGCAAGGTGCTCGAGGAGTTGGTGGCCTGCGGGGCCCACCCGGAAATCCTCACCCTCCACCGGCCCCACATCGGCACCTTCAAGTTGGCCACGGTGGTGCGCGGTCTGCGCTCACGGATCGAAGCCCTGGGTGGGGAGGTGCGCTTCATGAGCCGGGTGGAGCGGCTGCTGATCGAGGCTGACGGCGACGGGCGCCGGGTGGTTGGAGTGGAACTCAGCGATGGCAGCGAACTGAAAGCTGAACAGGTGGTGCTGGCCATTGGCCACAGCGCCCGTGAGACCTTCGCCACGCTCCATCAGCAGGGGGTGGCGATGGAACCCAAACCGTTCGCGGTGGGGCTGCGCCTCGAGCATCCCCAGACCCTGATCGACCAGGCCCGCTGGGGGGCTAGCGCCGGCCATCCCCTGCTCGGCGCGGCGGAGTACAAGCTGGTGCACCACGCCAGCAACGGCCGAACGGCCTACAGCTTCTGCATGTGTCCCGGGGGGCTGGTGGTGGGCGCCGCCTCCGAACTGGGCGGTGTGGTGACCAATGGGATGAGCCAACACTCCCGCAACGAGCGCAACGCCAACAGCGCCATCGTGGTGGGGATCAGCGCGGAGGATGTGGCCCCGTTCGGGAAGGGACCCGGGGACCCCCTGGCGGGGGTGGCGTTTCAACGCCATTGGGAAGCCAAAGCCTTTGCCCTCGGTGGTGGCAATTACCAGGCGCCTGGCCAGCGCCTCGGTGATTTCCTCAAGGGCCAGCCCTCAGGGGAAGCGGGAGCGGTGCAGCCCTCGTACAGCCCGGGGGTTCGGTTCACAGATCTGGGCGAAAGCCTGCCGGGCGAAGTGATCGCGGCGATCCGGGAGGCTTTGCCAGCCTTCGAGCGACAGATTCCCGGATTCACCATGGCCGGGGCAGTGCTCACGGGCGTGGAGACCCGCACCTCCTCACCGGTCAGGCTGCCTCGGGGCAAGACGTTCGAGAGCATCAACACCGGCGGGCTCTACCCAGCCGGGGAAGGGGCCGGCTATGCCGGCGGAATTCTCTCGGCGGCGATGGATGGGATCGAAGTGGCCGAGGCGGTGGCACTCACTCTTCGTCGTCGTCACTTCCCAGCGGGACCAGCCGAATCTGCTTGCGACCCAGCTTGATCTCGAACTCATCGCCGGGGGAGAGATCGAGGATCGAGGTGTAGGCCTTACCAACCATGAGGTTTCCGTTGAATTGAACCTTGGTGATGTAGCTCAGCTTGCGACCACCCTTGGAGCTCTTCGATCCAGAGGAAAAATCGACACCCTTGGCCGCCAACAGGGCTTCGTAGAAAGCCGTGAAGTTCAGACGCTCGCTGCCATCCTTCTTGCTGGAGACGTAGCCGCAGGCCCGCACGATCTCCGACTTTCCGGCCTCACCCAATTCTTTGACCTTCGCAAGAAGCTCGGCACCTGTGAGCATGGTCTTGTGTAGGCGTACTCCACCATCTTCTCACCCCAGCGGCGCCCTGAGTAGCCATCAAAGCTCACCTCTGGCACAAAAGAGTTACCACTTGTTTCACCAACAAGCTCGCGTAGTCAGCCACGAGATCGCCACGAACATCACGATCTACGCCTGGGCAACGATGCCACTCCACTGCACGGCCTTGACCTGATCCCGCCGCCAGGAATGGAACAGCAGGGGCTCGGCGAGGGTGCACAGCGGGCAGACACTGATCTGTCCAGCAGCGATGCCCTCCCGCTCCAGTTGCAACTGGATCGCCCGGCGCAGATCCAAACGATCACGTCCAGGTTCTTCGTCAGGGGTGATCGCTGCAGCCGCTTCAAGGGCCTCCAGAGGCCGGTCCAACGCGTCAGCGCCCAGGGACTGGGCCACCTGCAGAGACACGGGTCGCTCCACCTGGTAGTTGGGGCCGCTGATCGCAGGCCCCAGGGCCACCACCAGATCCCCCCGCAGGCTTCCGGCTGCCTCCAGCTGCCGAATCGCCTCCGGCAGGATCCGGGCCGCCACCCCCCGCCAGCCGGCATGGCAGGCGGCCACCCGGCCGCTGGAGCGATCGGCGATCAACACCGGCGGGCAGTCGGCGCCGCAGACCCAGAGGCTCTGGGCGCCCTGATCGCTGACCAGCCCATCCGCCTCTGGCCATGGGGCGTCCGTGGCCTGGGAGGCCGCCAGCACGGTGGCGCTGTGGATCTGACGGCAGCGGTGCACACTCACGCCCGCACTGATCACACCGGCGAGCACTTCGGGACCGCGGCCCTGCCACTGGCGGGTGAAAAAGCCGTGCTCGAAGCCATCGAGCCCATCGCACTGAAGGTAATAGCCGCCGTAGCCGCCGATCCAGCTCCAGCCCTCCAGGCCGTTGAAGGCCACATCGGGGCGATCGAAAGGAGCATCAACGGCTTCAGCCATGGCTGAATTCAGGGGTCGGGGAGATCCCGCAGCAGCCAGAAGCCCTCCAAGCGTGAGTCGCTTTCGCTCGCCTGGACGCCGATGAACTGCACACCACCAACCTGCTCACGGGCGGCGCGAAAGGCCGCCGCCGCCGCCGCCGCTTCATCGGGCGCCAGGTTGGCCAGCAACCAACGCGCTTCGATCCCCGCCTCCAGCACCAGTTGCTGGCCCGCGATCTCCAGCCGCACGGGCTCCAGACCCGCCAGCCAGCCGGCGATGGCCAAAGCGCGGCCGCGGCTGAACAGGCGCAAGCCCGGCACCGGCAGATCGCCATCGAGGCCCGGCGGCAACGCCACCAGACCGGAGAAGCCGATCGGCCACTGGGACGCATCGCGCAGATCCGCCAAGGGAATCGAGGCCCATTCCCAGCTGTCCCCGCGCACTTCTTCCGGCAGGGGCAGCGCCAGTGGTTGAATCGCTGCGGGGGGGGGTGCCAGGGGACCGGCCATGTAGCCAGACTCCTGGGGGTAAACCGAGCGCTGACGTTCCTGAAGCCACTCCACCAGGGCATAGCAGCGGCGGGAAGGCACCACATCGAGGCCCAGTTGTTCCGCAGCCCGCTGCACCATGGTGCGCATCGACCCACGCCAGCAGCGCAGCCGCCTAGGCGGGCCGAAACCCTGGTGGCTCGCCTCGGCCAGGGCCTGCTCAAGGGCTCCCTTGAGCCAGGCGGAATTGACGCTGCTGGCGGGGCAGGTCAGGGACCAGCGAAAGACAGGCTCCGCTCCCTCCAGGGAGGGGCTTGAGCAGATCAACAGCTCCCAGCGCTTCTTGCCATCGAGCTCGAGCACCGGCCTGGAGTAGTAGTCGAGTTCCCAGTCGGCGAGGACGGCCGTGATCATCCGGCGTTCTGCTCCTGCTGGCGCAGCACGCTGCGGGCGCGGTTGGCCCGTTCGACGGCTTCGGACAGAATTTTCTCCTTGTCGATCAGCCATTCGCCGGGCTGACCCTCGAGCAGGGCGGTGTTCAGGGCGATGCGACCCCGGCCAGGATCCAGCTCGGTGATCAGTGCCTTGACCCGGTCGCCCTGGTCGAACACCTCGCGCAGCTCCCTGAGGTTGCCGCCAGTGACACAGGAGTGGTGCAGCAGGCCACTGACGCCGCCGAGATCAACGAAGAAGCCGTAGGGCTTCACCGAGACCACCTGGCCCTCCACCAACTGACCCACCTCAAGATCTGAGAAGCGCGCGGCGATGGCGGCCCGCTTCTCCGAGAGCACGAGTTTGCGGGTGTCAGCATTGACCTCGAGGAAGGCCAGGCCGAGGGTCTTGCCCACCAGGGCTTCGTGGTTCTCGCCCTCCTGCAGCTGGGAGCGGGGAATGAAGGCCCGTAGGCCCTCGAGATCGCCGGTGACTCCGCCGCGGTTGAAGCCGGTGATCTTCACCTGCACCACCTTGCCGTCCTTCTCAAGCTGCTTGACCTTGTCCCAGCTCTGGCGTAGGGCCAGGGCCCGGCAGCTGATCGTCACCATGCCGTCGGCGTTCTGCTCGCGGGTGACCAGCACCTCGATCGACAGCCCCTTGGGGAAACGCTCCTTGATGTTGGTGATCACCCCGAGGCCGCATTCGCTCTTGGGCATGAAAGCGGGGGCTTTGCCGCCGATGTCGACGTAAACCCCGTCGCTCTCGGGGCCAATCACCACCCCACGGACCACCTCACCGGTGGTCCCCACGGGCTCGTTCTCGTCGAGGGCGGCCAGGAACGCCTCCTCATCGAAGTCGAATTCATCGACGATGCGGGCCATGCTGGCCACGGCAGGAGCAGCCGTGCCAGCCGCCATGCCACTCGCCGTGGCAGCCGCCGCGGGGCGCCGCTTGGAGCCGCTCTCGACGGGGCCGAGCAGATCGGCCATGGTCAGCCCTTCAAGGGATCCCAGGTCGAACAGCTCCTCATCGCCTGAAGGCTTCAGCCGCGATGGCGCTTCCGGCCGGAGAGGGGCCTGCAGGGGGGCTTCGCCGCGGGCGACCCGGGCGGCGTTCTCCAGTTCGTTCGCCCGTTGACTGGCCGCCTCCGCCTCGACCCTGGCGGCGGCGGCCTCACGCTCGAGCTTCTGCTGTTCCTCCCGCTTGCTGATGTGCAGCACCTGCAGGGGCTGACGGGAAGGGGCGGGAGCCGGAGTCGACTCCACCGCAGGACGGGCGGAGTTCGGCGGCACAGGCCGGGGGGAACGGGCCGGTTGAGGCGGCTGAGGGGTGCCGGATCCGGCCATGGCCTGGAAAAGGTGACAGCCTCTCACTCTAGAGAGGCCCCTTCGGATGACACGCTCCCTGGCCCAGATGGCCTGGCCCGAGGTGCAGGCCGCCGCCGCCCGCCCCGGCAGCACCGTGCTCTGGCCCTTCGGCGCCTTCGAACAGCACGGGCCCCACTTGCCCCTGGGCACCGACGCGCTGTTCGCCGAGCGGATCGCCGGCGCCGTGCTCGAGCGCCTGGACCCCCGGCTGCCGATCTGGCAGCTGCCCCTGAGTCCATTCGGGTTCTCACCCGAGCACCGGGACTTCCCTGGCACCGTGAGCCTGGGGGCGGAGCTGATGATTCAACTGGTGGTGGAGGTGGGAGCGGATCTGGCGCGCACGGGATTCGAGCGCGTGGTGCTGTTCAACGGCCATGGCGGTCAGATCGGCCTCCTGCAGGCGGCGGCCCGCCAACTGCGGGCTGAACACCCCGAGCTGGCCGTGCTGCCCTGCTTCCTCTGGAGCGGCCCGGCGGGGATCAGCGCCCAGCTGCCGGAACCGGAGCGCAGCGAGGGCCTGCACGCGGGCCTGGCGGAAACCAGCCTGATGCTGCATCTGGCCCCGGAACTGGTGGGGCCGGAGCGTCCCAGGGATGGCCAGCTGACCATCGCGCCACCAACGGGCTGGAGCCTGGAGGGGGCTGTGCCCGATGCCTGGCTCACGGGTGACCTCTCAAGTTGCGGAGTGGTGGGCGATGCCGCCAACGCCTCGGATCAGCTCGGGCGCGCCCTGAACCGGGCCCTTGTCGACGGCTGGAGCGAGCTGCTGGCCAATCTGTTGACCAGCGACTGGCCACCACGGCCAGGCAGGGGACCGAAGCCAGGCTGAGGGGTTGCGCCATGGCCTTGAAAGCGCCCATGGCCGTTGCCCTGCGGCCATGGCTACAGTCCAAGCTTCTTCAATGATCAATGGACGCCATGCCGACCCTCGAATCCGATGCGGCTCGCTCCATCCCTTCCCTGGACGTCTCTGGCGGGGTTGGCTGCACCGAGCTGCCCGATTTCAGCAGCGCAACCTACAAGGACGCCTACAGCCGCATCAATGCGATCGTGATCGAAGGTGAACAGGAAGCCCACGACAATTACATCTCCCTGGGCACCTTGATCCCTGATCAGATGGAGGAGCTGGGCCGGCTGGCCCGCATGGAGCTCAAGCACATGAAGGGATTCACCGCCTGCGCCAAGAACCTCGAGGTGGAAGCGGACATGGAATTCGCCAAGGAATTCTTCTCACCGCTCCACGGCAACTTCCAAGTCGCCCTAGCTGAAGGCAAGGTGGTCACCTGCCTGCTGATCCAGGCCCTGCTGATCGAAGCTTTCGCGATCGCGGCCTATCACATCTACATTCCTGTCGCTGATCCCTTCGCCCGCAAGATCACCGAAGGGGTCGTCAAAGACGAGTACACCCATCTCAACTACGGCCAGGAGTGGCTCAAGGCCAACTTCGAAGCGAGCCGGGAGGAGCTCGAGCAAGCCAACCGGGCCAATCTGCCCCTGGTGCGCTTGATGCTCGATCGAGTGGCCGCCGACGCGTCGGTGCTGCAGATGGACAAGGAAGACCTGATCGAGGATTTCCTGATTGCCTACCAGGAAGCCCTCGTCCACATCGGCTTCAGCACCCGGGAGATTGCCCGGATGGCTGCGGCGGCCCTGGTCTGATCCTCCCGGTCAACCGGCTCTTGCCCAAATCAGGCCGGTAACCTCGCGTGCTCCACTGGATCCAGGTTCAGATTCCGCCCATCCGCCGCGCATGTTTGGTCTGATCGGTCACTCCAGCAGTTTCGAGGAAGCTCGCCTGAAGGCCCGCGCCCTCGGCTACGACGACTACGCCGACGGCGATCTGGACATGTGGTGCAGCGCCCCACCCCAGCTGCTGGAAACGGTTCAGGTCACCAGTGCCACGGGCGCCAGGATCGAGGGGGCCTACATCGACTCCTGCTTCGTGCCGGAGATGCTCAGCCGCTTCAAAACGGCCCGCCGCAAGGTGCTCAATGCCATGGAACTGGCCCAGAAGAGCGGCATCGACATCACCGCCCTGGGGGGCTTCACCTCGATCATCTTCGAGAATTTCAAGCTGCTGCAGTTCCAGCAGATTCGCTCCACCACCCTGCAGTGGGAGCGCTTCACCACCGGCAACACGCACACCGCCTGGGTGATCTGCCGTCAGGTGGAAAGCAACGCACCCTTGGTGGGCATCGATCTGAACCGGGCCAAGGTGGCGGTGGTGGGCGCCACCGGCGACATCGGCAGCGCCGTCTGCCGCTGGCTGCACCACCGCACAGGCGTGGCTGAGCTGCTGCTGGTGGCCCGCCAGGCCCAACCGCTGCTCGACCTGTCCGAGCAACTGGTGAGCACCCGCATTCTTGCGCTGGAGGAAGCCCTGGCCGAAGCGGATGTGGTCGTATGGGTGGCGAGCCTTCCCCAGACCCTGGAGATCGACGCCGCTCGGCTGCCCAAGCCCTGCCTGATGATCGACGGCGGCTATCCCAAGAACCTCGACACCAAGGTGGCCGGCAATGGCGTGCACGTGTTGAAGGGCGGCATCGTCGAGTTCTGGCAGGACATCGGCTGGAAGATGATGGATGTCGCCGAGATGGATCAACCCCAACGCCAGTTGTTCGCCTGCTTCGCCGAGGCGATGCTGCTCGATTTCGAGGGCCTCCACACCAACTTCAGTTGGGGACGCAACAACATCACCCTGGCCAACATGGAGAAGATCGGTGAGGCCTCCGTGCGCCACGGCTTCCAGGCCCTGGGCCTGACGCCCTCCCAGCTCGGAGCCCTGGCGAGCGTTTGACAAGGCCCGTCTTCTCGCTCCCGATCGCGCCGTTCATCCACCCGTAACCCATGGCCCGCCGCCCCCTGCTCGACTTCGAAAAACCCCTGGTGGAACTCGAGGAGCAGATCGAGCAGATCCGGCAGCTGGCAAAGGATTCAGAGGTGGATGTGAGCCAGCAGCTGCTGCAACTGGAAACCCTGGCGGCCCGCCGGCGCGAGGACATCTTCAGTGCGCTTACCCCAGCCCAGAAGATCCAGGTGGCCCGCCATCCCCAGAGGCCCAGCACCCTCGACTACATCCAGCTGATCACCGATGAGTGGTACGAACTCCACGGCGACCGGCGCGGCTCGGATGATCAGGCCCTGATCGGCGGTGTGGGGCGCCTGGGCGACCAGTCGGTGGTGCTGATCGGCCACCAGAAGGGTCGGGACACCAAGGAAAACATGGCCCGCAACTTCGGGATGGCCTCCCCAGGGGGCTACCGCAAGGCCCTGAGGCTGATGGAACACGCTGACCGCTTCCGGCTGCCGATCCTCAGCTTCATCGACACCCCGGGGGCCTACGCCGGTGTGCTGGCGGAAGAGCAGGGGCAGGGGGAGGCGATCGCCGTGAACCTGCGCGAGATGTTCCGCCTGCGCGTGCCGATCATCGCCACGGTGATCGGCGAGGGGGGTTCTGGTGGTGCCCTGGGGATCGGCGTTGCCGACCGGCTGCTGATGTTCGAGCACAGCGTCTACATGGTCGCCAGCCCGGAAGCCTGCGCCTCGATCCTCTGGCGCGATGCCGCCAAGGCTCCGGTGGCGGCCGCCGCCCTCAAGATCACCGCTTCCGATCTCCTTCAGCTTGGCGTCATCGATGATGTGATCAGCGAACCCTCAGGCGGGAACCATTGGGCCCCACTGGAGGCTGCCGCCGCCCTGCGAGAGGCCCTGCTGCGGCACCTTGGAGAGCTCAAGGAGCTCAGCGAGAGCAGTCTTCTCAAGGAGCGTTACGCCAAATTCCGGCGCATGGGCCAGTTCCAGGAGTCGGCGGTCACGGCTGTTGGTGAGTTGACGCTGGCCGAGTCGCCTCGAGCAGAACCTGGTTGGCCGGAGGACAACGGGTCGGGAGGCTCCAGCAGCGATGCACCCGATTACGGGGCCACGGATTCCCCTGTCCATTCCTAAAGTTCATATTGAACCGCAATCGCCTTTGGCCGCCGTTCTGATCACAGGGGCTTCACGGGGTATAGGAGCGGCGGCCGCCCGACGGTTCGCCCAGGCCGGCCACGATCTCCTTTTACTGGCTCGCACCGCTTCCGACCTGGAGGCGCTGGCAACGAGCCTGGCACCGCTGGACCGGCGGGTGGAAACCATCACGGTGGATCTCAGTGATCCAGCGGCGGTGGTTCCCGCCCTCGACGATCTCCTCGGGCGGGGGCTGCTCCCGTCGGTGCTGATCAACAATGCCGGCGCGGCTTATACCGGAGAGCTGGCGACCATGGAGTTACACCACTGGCAGTGGCTGTTTCAACTCAACCTCACCAGTGTGTTCCAGGTCACCCAGGTGGTGCTTCCCCACTTGCGCTCCGCAGGAGGCGGGCTGATCATTAACGTGAACAGCCACGCTTCCCGCAAAGCGTTCCCCGAATGGGGCGCCTACTGCGCCAGCAAAGCCGCCCTTGAATCGTTCAGCCGTTGCCTGGCCGAGGAAGAGCGGAGCCACGGCATCAGGGTCAGCACCCTCACCCTGGGGGCGGTCGACACGCCTCTTTGGGGGACGGAAACCGTCCACGCCGACTTCGATCGCCGTGCCATGCTTTCTCCAGATCAAGCGGCGGAAGCCCTGTTGTTTCTGGCCCAACAGCCTCAATCCCAGGTGGTGGATGACATCACCCTCATGCCCGCCACAGGAACATTTTGATCTCCATGACAACCACTCTCCCGTCCAGCAGGGGGCTCAACACCGCTGCGCCCAAGCTGGTGAACACCCCTGTCGCTGTGCCCGGACCGATCAGCCTGCGCATCCGTCAGCGATTGGAGGAGGCCGGCGTCCCCTTCATGGCCAACGACAACCTCGCCGAGTATCTGCAGGAGGGCGAACTCGACCAGCTGGAGATCGAGGTGGCCGGGAAGGTGCGTGAACTCCTGCGCAGCCTCGTGATCGACATAGACAACGACCACAACACCGAGGAAACGGCGGAGCGGGTCGCTCGCATGTACCTCCACGAGGTGTTCAAGGGCCGCTATCAGATGCAACCGAAGATTGCGAGCTTCCCCAACGTCAAGCAGCTCGACGAGATCTACACCGTCGGCCCCATCAGCGTGCGCTCCGCCTGCTCTCACCATCTGGTGCCGATCCTCGGCAACTGCTGGATCGGGATCAAGCCCGGAGAACGGGTGATCGGTCTGTCGAAATTCGCCCGGGTGGCCGATTGGGTGTTCTCCCGACCCCACATTCAGGAGGAGGCGGTGATGATCCTGGCCGACGAGATCGAGCGCCTCTGCGAACCCCAGGGTCTGGCGATCCTGGTGAAGGCGCAGCATTACTGCATGAAGTGGCGCGGGGTGAAGGAACCCCAGACCAGCATGGTCAATTCGGTGGTGCGCGGCGACTTCCGCCACGATCCCAGCCTCAAGCAGGAGTTCTTCGAACTGGTGCGTCAGCAGCAGGCGCTGCTGACCACCTGAGGCCCACTGCCTCAAGGGAACGGCGCTCGACGATCGCCTCAGTTGGCCTTCAGCACCGGACCGACCGGGGCCGAAGGCACCCGCTTGACACTGCCGTTCTGCGGCACAACAACAACCACCATCAGCTGACGGCCCACGTCGGCTGGCGCAGTTAGGTAGGTCACCCCATCCGCCCCTGGGATCAGGCTCCAGCGGCGCTCACCTGGAGCCAGCCGGTACCAGTGGTAAGCCCTGGCCGGCAGACCAGCCAGGGAGGAGGCCCGCAGGTTTGCCCAGATCAGCTGTCCCTCGACCGTCTGACCGGCCAGGACCACACCATCGAGCCCGGTGACGGTCTGCTCGATCGCCCCCTCCAGCTTCTGGTCCGCGCCGATCTGCTGGCGCAGCACGCCGATCTGCTGCTGGGGATCCCCCGTCAGCCCAGGCACGCACTGCAAGCTGCCCTCCACCAACTGACAGCCGGGGAGCATCTCCTGGGCCCTGGCCGGCCAACCTGCGCTGGCCAACAGAGCCAGGCCCGGGAGGGCCAACAGGGTCAAGGGGCGAAAGCGGCGCATCAATCCAGGATCAACCTCGACGATCTTCGCCCAGTTCGGGACCTGCCCCTTGCCTGAGGGCGCTCACCAAGGCCTCCACCCTGGCCAGATCCTTGTCACCAGGGGAGCGCTCCACGGAGCTGGAGGCGTCGAAGCCAGCGGGCCGCAGCTCGTTCAGCAGCCCGGGGAGGCGCTCCGGCGACACCCCGCCCGCCAGCCACCAGGGCAAGGGAGGGGTGAAATCACGCAGCCAGGCCAGCGGAATCGCCTGGCCCGTGCCACCCAGCTGATCGGGCACCCAAGCATCCAGCACCAGGGCCTCCACGGCGCCTTCATAGGCCAGCGCCCGATCCAGATCAGCCGCCGAGCGCACCCGCAGGGCCTTCCAGATCGGGCAGCCCAGGCGACCGCCCAGGTCGGCGCAGAACGCAGGGCTTTCCTCTCCGTGCAGTTGCAGCACCTGATGACCACGGTCGAGACGCAGCTCATCGAGGGCGCTGAAATCAGGATTCGCCACCACCAGCACGCGCCTAAGCGATGGGTTGACCGCTGCCGCCGCCGCAAACAGGCCTGGACGGAGGGCCGCCTCCAGAAAGCGCGGGGTGCCGGCGACGCCGATCACACCGATCGCATCGACTCCGAGCCGTGCGACGGCCGCCGCCTGCTCGTTCTGGCGCAGGCCGCAGATCTTGAGTCGAGGCGCCGGCAAGGGAGTTCGGTCGGGGCACTGGACCTTTCTAGGATCAGTCCCAGTGGACCCTGGGCAAGCGGGGCATCGCCGAGGCAGATCGCGTGGGTGAAGGCTGGCAGCTGATGACGATCCGGGGGATCCCCCTGCGCATCCACCCCAGCTGGTTCGTGATCCTGGCCCTGGCCACCCTGGGCTTCCAGGAGCGTTACGGCCAGGAACTGGCCGGGTCCGCCAGCGCGGGCAGCCTCTGGGTGCTGGCCTTCCTGACGGCGCTGCTGCTGTTCGTCTCGGTGCTGCTGCACGAACTGGGCCATTCCCTGGTGGCCATGGCCCAGGGGGTGAAGGTGCGCAGCATCACCCTGTTCCTGCTGGGGGGCGTGGCCAGCGTCGAGCGGGAATCCACCACCCCCTTCGGAGCCTTCCTGGTGGCGGTGGCCGGGCCCGTGGTCAGCCTGCTGCTCGCGGCTGGGCTGATCGCCTCCACCCACGTGCTGGCCCATGTTTCGCCCCTGCTGGGGGCCATGGCCGGTCAACTGGGGGCCCTGAATCTGGTGCTCGGGCTGTTCAACCTGCTGCCCGGCCTGCCTCTCGATGGCGGTCTGATCGTCAAGGCGCTGGTCTGGCAGGCCACTGGGAGCCAGCGCAAGGGCGTGAAGGTGGCTGTCGGCTGCGGACGTTTCCTTTCCCTGCTGGCCGTTGGGATCGGCACGGTGCTGGTGCTGCGGGGAGGCGGCATCAGCGGTTTCTGGCTGATCCTGCTGGGTTGGTTCGGCCTCGGTGCCGCCCGCAATCAGCTTCAGGTGCTGGCGCTGCAGAAGGCCCTGAGGGATCTGAAGGTGCGGGACGCGGCCAAGCGCCGCTTCCGGGTGATGGAATCCAACACCAGCCTGCGGGAGCTCAGCCGCGTGCGCATGGCCGACGATGACGGCAGCGGCGACTGGTTGCTGGTTTGTGATCGGGGCCGCTGGCAGGGGGTGATCGACGACGAACCGCTCAAGGCCCTGCCGGTGCAGCGCTGGGATGGGGAGCGCCTGGGCGACCATCTGCAGCCGCTCAGCAGCCTCTCCAGCATCCGCGAGGATGCGCCCCTCTGGGAGGCCGCCCTGCAGCTGGATGAACCGGATCTGCGACGGCTGCTGGTGCTCAGTGCCGCTGGGCTCCCCAGCGGCACCCTGGAGCGCTCCGATCTCTCCGAAGCGGTGCTGGGGCGCATGGGCTTGAAATTGCCGAAGGGTCTGCTGGAGGCCGCCCAACGCCAGGGGGGCTATCCCCTCGGCCTGGCCCTGGGACAGGTGGCCCGCTCGATGCTGGCCAGCGGCGAAACCATGGCCGAGCCCGCCACTGGGCCTCAGGCCCCAGCGTCGCCCCAGCGGTAGCGGTCCCGCCTGGCCTCGATCTCGGCCAGCTCGCTGCCCTCCAGGGGCCGAAAGATCAGCTCGCCGCCCGCCAGGTGGGTGGCCGCCGATCGGAGCAACAACGCTTCCAGCTCCTGATCCGGCAACGGCATCGGGGCCAGGGCCGGCGGCGGCTGGCCGAACACCAGCCGCCAGAGAGCCTCGGGCGGATCCAGCAGCAGGCTGCCGTGTTGCAGCAGGTGGCCCCGTCGCCAGAGCTGGGCACTGCCCACACGCTTGGCGCCGTTCGCCTGCACCAGGTCGGCAGCCGTGCTGGTGGCAAAGCAGCTGCTGCGCTGGCCGTTGGCCGCCGCCGTACCCAGGTGCAGGGGTTGCCCAAGCTCGCTGAAGGCCTCGCGCAGCCAGGCGCAGGCCTGCCGGTAGGCGAGTGGCCGGGATGCGGGGGGATCAGGCCAGATCAGGGCATAGGTGAGGCAGCCGGCATGGAGCACAGCACGTCCGCCCGAGGGGCGCCTCACCAGCTCGATCCCCTGCTCGGTCGGCAGCTCCGCCCAGTGGGCCTGCAGGCTGCGCTGGTGCCAGCCCAACGACAGGGTGGGACGGGACCAGCGGTAGAGCCGCAGCACCGGACCGCCCCGGCCCGCCACCAGCTCATCGAGTAGCCAGTCGTCAATGGCCATCTGCCAATCACCCGGCAGGGTCAGCGGTGGAATCCATCGCCAGGGCCGGGGGGTGGGGGCCATGGGGGATGCTGGGGCGGCAGTGGAATCGGGGGGCTGCGGGACCATGCCTTGGCACCTGTTGCCGCTGCTACCCCTGGGCATCCTGGCGGGTCTGCTCTCAGGGGTGCTGGGCATCGGCGGCGGCCTGGTGTTTTCGCCGCTGCTGCTGCTGGGCCTGGATCCCCACCAGGCCATGGCCACCAGCACCCTGGCCATCGTCCCCACCACCCTGGCCGGCACCTGGGCCCATCTGCGCAGCCGCAGCCTGCCCCTGGGGCCGGGAATCGCGATCGGCGCTGGCGCCGTGGTCACCGGGGTGCTGTTCAGCCAAGTGGGTCGCGTGCTCAACGGCTGGCAACTGCTGGCCCTGCAGGCGCTGATGTACCTGGTGGTGGCGTTCTCGATCCAGTCGAAGGAGTCGCGGCCTGAAGCGGCCCAGCTTCACCACTTCCATAAGGTGGTTCCACTCCTATGGGGCCTGGGGGCGGTGGGACTGGTGGCGGGGATCGCCGGGGGAATGCTGGGGGTGGGCGGCGGTCTGGTGATGGTGCCGCTGATGGTGCGGGGGCTGAAGCTGCCGATCCATCTGGCGATCCGCCTCAGCACCCTGGCCGTGTTCTGCTCCTCCACCGCCGCCTCACCCGCCTTCCTGGCCGATGGCCGGGGTGAACTGGTCACGGCCCTGCTGCTGGGGGGGATGGCCGCGGTTGGTTCCCAGTGGTCAGCCTCCCGGCTCAACCGTGTGAGTGAGGGGCGGCTGGTGTGGATGCTGCGGCTGGTGGCGATCAGCCTGGCGCTGGACAGCTGCCGAAGGGCCACGACTCTGTTGCTGGCGGGATGAGACCTTCCCTTAAGGGTTAAGGGTCGACCTCCAGGGGCTTCCAGAACTCCTGATCCAACTCGTAACCGAGCACGGCGGCCATCTGGGCCAGGTTCGCCCGAGTGGCGATCCCCTGGCGGGCACCCCAGGCCTCGAGCTGAAACAGCCGATGGGTGATCCAGAGCTCCAGACTCTCTGGGGCGAAGCGCAACCCCTCGCTGGGGCTGAAGCCGTGGGGCAGCTGCATCGCCACATGGCGAGCCAGCTGGCCGCCGCCACGCTCCAGCACCAGGGGCAACCAGGGGTAAAGGGCATCCGCCCGCAGGCTCCAGAGCCGCAACTCAGGAATCTCGGAGCGCTCCCGCGGATCGCCCTCCTGCAGGGGCCAATCGAATTGAAGTTCCAGCACCGGTCCAAGGGCCAGCAACTCCGCCGCCCCCAGCGCCGCCCAGGGGGCCAGCGGAGCCAGATCAAGGCTGCGGATCACCACGGGATCGAGCTGGATCAAGGTGGGGGGGGCAAGCGGCAAAGTCAGGGGGTCAACGGCGCGAGCGGACCCTAAGGGGCCTCGGGCGGGGATGGCGGTCGAGCCATCAAGAGCTGTGACAGCAACAGCCCTGGGGATGACCTTTCCGCTCACAGCCAGGACAATGGCGAGGACAAAGTTGAATCGCCAAGGGTCATGATTTCTCCTATCACCCAGGCCGAAGTTTTGATTGCCCTCGTGGTGGCCGCCCATGCCGGCGTACTTGCCGTGCGACTGGCCGTGAGTCTTTACAAGGCCTGATCAGCGGAGCAATCGGCTCAGATCCCTTGGCATGGCGATCGGCCTCTGCTACAAGCAGTGTCGATCGGAGACCCAGCGTTGACCAGCTCACCCGTTCACGCCGCGAGCCGCTCATCCCAGCGCCCCAAAGGTCGACGCCAGGCATCCCGTCAGGAGCCCACCTGTGCGTCGAGCTCGAAGGTGATGCCGTGGCAATCTGCGCCACTGCAGTCTGCGCCGCTGCAATCCGTGCCGGCCTTGGCGGATGCGGCCCTCAGGCCCCAGGCGGCGGGAGATCGACTGGCCACTTCAGGCCTCTCCAGCGAGCGCCGCGAACTGCTCTGCAGTGTGATCGGACTGTCCGTGAAGCTGGGCCTGTCCTGTGTGGTGGCCGTCAGCCTGTTCCGTATCGCCGGCGCCTACCAGGAACGGCTGGATCGCAACGGTGAGCTCTCCGCCATCCTCGACATCGAGAACGCCAAACTCACCAAGGCCGAGGAACGTTTCGACAGCCTGTTCGCCACCAACGGTGAACAGCGCCTGATCGGTGAGCAAAACCAGTGGATCGCCCCCAACCGTCTGCGGGTGGTCTGGCAACAACCCCAGGAGAGCGCATTTCCTTCTGTTGAGCACGTTCCCGGCCAGGCCGGGAAGGCCACCCTGCGTCCGTAGGTTGAGGCTCCCGTCACCGTCAGGGTGCCATGTCCGCCGAGCCATCGACCAGCCCTTCCACGGCCGCAGCCAGCGGCGGGGGCGATGCCGGCACGGTTCTGATCACAGGCACCACCTCTGGGGTGGGCCTCAACGCTGTGAAGGCTCTGGTGGATCGGGGCTGGACCGTGGTCACCGCCAACCGCGACCCGGTCCGTGCGGCGTCGGCGGCCACCTCCCTTGGCATCCCCTGCGATCATCTGCATCACCTGCGCATCGACCTGGGCGACCTCAACAGCGTGCGGGTGGGCGTTGAGGCCCTGGTTGATTCCCTTGGGTTTGCCATCGACGCCCTGGTGATCAACGCGGCGGTCTACAAGCCCCAGCTCAAGGAGGCGGAGCGATCACCCCAGGGCTATGAGATCTCCATGGCCACCAATCACTTCGGCCATTTCCTGCTCATCCAGATGCTGCTTGATGATCTCCAACGCTCGATGCACCCTTCGAGGCGGGTGGTGATCCTGGGCACGGTGACCGCGAACTCCAAGGAGCTCGGGGGCAAGATCCCCATCCCAGCGCCCGCCGACCTGGGCGATCTCTCCGGCTTTGAAAAAGGCTTCAAGGCACCGATCGCGATGGCCAGCGGCATGCCCTTCAAGCCGGGCAAGGCCTACAAGGACAGCAAACTCTGCAACATGATCACCACCCAGGAATTGCACCGCCGGCTGCACGGCTCCACCGGAATTGTGTTCAGTTCGCTTTACCCCGGCTGCGTCGCCGACACGCCATTGTTCCGCAACACGCCACGGCTGTTCCAGAAGATTTTCCCCTGGTTTCAGAAGAACATCACAGGCGGCTACATCACCCAGGCCCTGGCCGGGGAGCGGGTGGCGCAGGTGGTAGCAGATCCGGAATTCGCCGTATCAGGAGCCCACTGGAGCTGGGGCAACCGCCAGAAGAAGGGGGGCAAGCAGTTCCTTCAGGAGCTCTCTGAAAAAGCCAGCGACCCCCGCACAGCTCAGCGCACCTGGGATCTTTCAATCAAACTGGTGGGCTGGCCTGAGCCAACCCCTTCGATGGCTTTGCCCGTGGGAGGTTCAGTCGAAACCAAGCAGGTCGAAGATGTCGCGGTCCTTCAATGATTCAGCCTCCAGCGGCTCCACATCATTGAGCATCTTGCTGGCCAGGCTCAGGTATTCCTGCTGAACCGCATCCACCTCCGGGCTGCTTTCCATTTCGAAGATCGTGCATTTCTTCAGCCGTGAACGGCGGATGGCATCGACGGTCTTGAAGTGGGCCATGGTGCGCAGGCCGGTGCGCTCGTTGAACTTGTCAATCTGATCGGTCTCCTCGGAGCGGTTGGCGATCACACCACCCAGACGCACCTTGTAGTTCTTGGCCTTGGCGTTGATGGCCTGCATGATCCGATTCATCGCAAAGATCGAATCGAAATCGTTGGCGGTCACGATCAGGCAGTAGTTGGCGTGCTGCAGCGGAGCGGCGAAGCCACCGCAGACCACATCGCCCAGCACATCAAAGATCACCACATCGGTGTCTTCCAGCAGATGGTGTTCCTTGAGCAGCTTCACCGTCTGCCCGGTGACGTAGCCGCCGCAACCGGTGCCGGCCGGCGGGCCGCCGGATTCCACGCACATCACGCCGTTGTAGCCCTCAAACACGAAATCTTCAGGCCGCAGTTCCTCGGTGTGAAAGTCGACGGTTTCAAGGATGTCGATCACCGTGGGCACCATCTTCTTGGTGAGGGTGAAGGTGGAATCGTGCTTGGGGTCGCAGCCGATCTGGAGCACCCGTTTGCCGAGCTTCGAGAAAGCTGCGGAAAGGTTCGACGAAGTGGTGGATTTGCCGATGCCGCCCTTGCCGTAGACGGCGATCACCAGGGCACCTTCCTCGATCGCCATGCCGGGCTCCTGATGCACCTGCAGGCTGCCTTCGCCGTCTTCACGGGGGTTGCTGGCGCCCGTGGTCGAAGGCGGAATGAGTGTGGAGGTCATGGGGTAACGAATGGGGAAGGAAGGCCGGTCAACCGGCGGATCACTCCTAAGGGACCAGCCTGATCAAGGCAGATCGCCGTTGTCGTGGGAACAAGCAAACCGAAACATCAGGAGTGCCTGAGGGCTCAGCGGCTGAAGTGGGCCTTGGCGTCATAAAGGGTTTCGGCATCGATCAGCGCCAAACCCCGCTCCCTGGCGAAGGCTTCGGTGTTCTTGCGCACCTTTCCCCGCACGAAGAAGGGAATCTTCGCCAGTTCCGCATCTCCGTCCAGGGTCCAGGTGGGCTCTCCGGGCAACGGGGAAGGCTCCTGGATCGGCAGGGCCGTGGCTGTGGAGGTCTCCCTGGTGACAACCCTGGTGACCAAGGCCGCGGCGGTCTCCACAGGGGGAACCATCTCGGCCACGGGGGCCATGGATGGGGCTCCATCCCCCAGGTGGCTGCGGTGGCCGTCCACGAACTCAAAGTCGTGGCGGAACATCCCGATCAGATGCTCCTCAAGCCCCATCATCAGCGGGTGCACCCAGGAATCGAAGATCACGTTGGCCCCCTCCCAGCCCATCTGGGGGGCGTAGCGGGCCGGCACGTCCTGCACGTGCAGCGGAGCGCTGATCACCGCACAAGGCAGACCGAGCCGCTTGGCGCTGTGGCGCTCCATCTGGGTGCCGAGCACCAACTCGGCGGCCGCCTCACCCATGGCCTTCTCCACCGCCAGATAGTCGTCGGTGATCAGGGCCTCCAGCCCGAGTTCGGCGGCGGCGGCCCGCACCTCCCGGGCCTGCTCGCGGCTGTAGCTGCCCAGCCCCACCACCTGGAAGCCGAGTTCCCGCGAAGCGATCCGGGCGGCGGCGATGGCATGGGTGGCATCGGCGAAGATGAACACCCGCTTGCCGGTGAGGTAGGTGGAATCGACGGAACGGGAGTACCAAGGCAGTCGGGATCGGCGTTCGGCCTCACTCGGCTGGCCTTCGGTTGTCTGAAGCTCGACCGGAAGTTCAAGGTCGAGGACGGCATGCAGTTCCCGCAGGAAGTCAGCGGTGGCGCCGATGCCGATCGGCACCGTGCGCACCACCGGCAGGCCGAAGCTGCGCTCCAGCCAGCTGCACGCCGGCCCCGCCACCTCCGGGTAGAGGCAGACATTGGCATCGGCGGTGGGAAGTCGGAGCAGATCCGCGGGCCGGGCCCCCAGTGGCGCCACCACAGCCACATCGATGCCGTGCTCCCCCAGCAGGCGGGTGATCTCAAGCACGTCGTCGCGGCAACGGAAACCCAGAAGGCTGGGACCGAGCAGGTTGACCCGGGGACGGCGCCCCTCTTCGCGCCAGCGGGAGGGAGAGGGTTTGAGGGTGCCGGGGGCAGGCATCTGGTTCTTCAGCAGGGTGCGCACCAGCTGGTAGAAGGTCTCGGCCGCCCCCCAGTTCTCCTTCTTGGAGTACGCCGGCAATTCCAGACTCACCATCGGCACTCCCAGGTCCATGCCGGCGGCCAGGGCGCCGGGTTGGTCCTGAATCAGCTCAGCGGTGCAGCTCTCGCCCACCAGCAGCGCTTCCGGGCGGAAACGGGCCACCGCATCCCGGATCGAGCGTTGCACCAGCTCGGCCGTGTCGCCACCCAGGTCGCGGGCCTGGAAGGTGGTGTAAGTGACGGGAGGCCGCCGTCCCCGCCGCTCGATCATCGTGAACAGCAGATCGGCATAGGTGTCGCCCTGGGGGGCATGGAGCACGTAGTGCACCCCCTCCATCGAGGTGGCGATGCGCATCGCGCCCACGTGGGGGGGGCCTTCGTAGGTCCAGAGGGTCAGTTCCATGGGGGTCTCAGGAGAGCTGCAGCAGGGCCCGGCGGCGCAGGGGCCGAGCGAAGAGTTCGGCCAATTCGCCGGCCTGGTCGCAACCATGGATCGGACTGAACACCAGCTCGATCGACCACTTGGTGGCGATGCCTTCGGCCTCGAGGGGATTCGCCAGCCCGAGGCCGCAGAGCACCAGATCGGGACGCTCGGCCCGTACCCGCTCCAGTTGCCGATCGACGTCCTGCCCCTCGCTGAGCTGGGTGCCGGCGGGAAGCAGGGCCAGATCGGCGGCCATCAGCAGGCGGTCGAGGTAGGGGGTTCCCACCTCCACCAGCTCCATGCCGCATTCCCGACTGAGGAAGCGGGCCAGGGGGATCTCCATCTGGGAGTCCGGCAGCAGGAACAATCGCTTGCCCGCCAGCACCTTGCGATGGGGCTCGAGGGCCAGGCGGCCCCGCTCCACCAAAGGATCGAGCACCTCGGCGACCCTGGCGGCTGGCACCCCGAAGGCCCTGGCGGCTTCCGCCATCCAGTCGCGGCTGCCCTCTACACCGAAGGGATAGGGCGCCTGCAGCAGGGTGGCTCCCCGGTGCTGCAGGGCCCGGGCCGTGGCGCTCAGGAAGGGCTGGGCCAGCAGCACCCGGGTTCCCTTGCCCACGGGCGGCAGCTCGGTGGAACGCCGCGGCGGCAGGCTACGAACAGAGCTGATTCCCATCCGCTCGAAGATGAGACGGAAGCGATCCTCCACCGCATCGGCCAGGGTGCCGACGATCAGCAGCTGCTCCTCGTCGCTGCTCCCCATCAGGGGCATCATCGCCAGCAGGGCGTTGTCTTCCCCCTGGGTGAAGGTGGTTTCGATGCCGCTGCCGGAGTAGTTCAACACCCGCACCCGGCCCAGCAGCTGGGCGGAGAGTCGTTCGGCCGCCTTGGCCAGATCGAGCTTGATCACCTCACTGGGGCAGGAGCCCACCAGGAAGAGGGTGCGGATCTCGGGCCGGCGTTCCAGGAGATCCTTCACCAGACGATCGAGTTCCTCGTTGGCATCCGCCAGGCCCGCCAGGTCGCGCTCGCCCAGGATCGCCGTGCCGAAACGTGGTTCAGCGAAGATCATCACGCCGGCCGCCGACTGGATCAGGTGGGCACAGGTGCGGGAGCCCACCACCAGAAAGAAGGCGTCGGGCATGCGGCGGTGCAGCCAGACGATGGACGTGAGACCGCAGAACACTTCCCGCTGGCCACTCTCCTTAAGCATCTCGGGTGGCATCAGCTGAGCCGGCGAGACGCTCATCGGCGTGACCTTTGGTGGGGGAAAGGCCGTCCACAACGAAGGGAGGCCTGGGCCATTCGGTTCAAGGTTGTCGTCGGGATCAGTTGAGCGAATTTATAGCGACGGAGGCATGCTGACGTTCCTTGTGCTGCAGCCAACGCCAGAACAGCCCACTGCAGACCAGAGCTGTCACCAGGCCCACCAGGGTGGAGCCGAGCATCAGGCGGCTGGTCAAGGACCAGCCCAGGGACATCGGATCAGGGTGAGAGAGGATGTCAGCCCCGGGCCAGGCAGGCCCGGGCCCGAGCAACAGGCTGCCCACCTGAAAATTGAGGTAGTAGATCGGCAGCGAGGTGAACGGGTTGCTGACCCAGGTTCCCGCCGCCGCCAGCAGATGGTTGCCGCGCACCAGGCTGGCCAGGGCAACGCCGAGCACGGTCTGCAGACCGAAGAAGGGAAAACAACCGATGAAGACCCCAGCCGCCAGGCCGCGGGTGCGCTGGCCACGGCTGCCTTCCTGACGCCAGAGCCAGAGCAGCAGTCGCCTGGCCTTCCAAAGCCACACGTTGGCCGGCAGATGCCGCCTGAAGCGTGAGCGGCGGCGTGCTCTCATCCCGGAAGGATCACGCGATCGATCACATGCACGATGCCGTTGTCGCAGATGATATCGGCGGAAACCACCGTGGCGTTCTTGACTTCGAAGGGCTCAGCCCGGCGGATCGACACAGGTGCGCCCTCAAGGCTCTCCCACTCGGGCTGATCGATCAATTCCGCGCGGGTGTGCGCCCCGGAGAGGACGTGAAATTTCAAGATCCGAGCCAGTTGAGGCACGTTATCCACCAGCGTCTGCACCGTGCCTGGGGGCAGGGCGGCGAAGGCTTCGTCTACGGGGGCGAACACCGTGAACGGACCGGGGCTCTCAAGCGCGCCGGTGAGACCCGCCACCTCAACGGCGGTGAGCAGGGTGCCGAAGCAGCCGGCACCCTTGGCGGTTTCGATGATGTTGGCCATGGGGGGATCTCCTAGCGGTAGTCCTGGGTCTGGATCTGGGGTAGGCGCGCCTCGGGTCTGATGAAACGGTCCATCTGGGCCTCGAAGAAACGGCGGTTCGCCATCAGATGCTCCGGATCAGTGTCGTCGAGGGGGTAGAGAAGGGCACAGCGCAGGGCCTGGATCACGGCCGAGGTGACGTTGTACATGGAGCGTTGGAACGTGACCCCCAGCTGGATCAGGATGTCGCCCTCGCCGCGTTTGTGCTGGTCATAGAGCTCGGTGAGGTAGGGCGGCAGGAAATGCAGCATGTCCTGCATCAGGAGGGTGGGGGGGATGCCCGCCGAGCCCACAGGGAAAACATCGGCATAGAGGATGCCGTAGTGGAAGTCGGCCTGTTCGGCTGGCACCTGGCCGGCCTGGGCGTTATAACTCTTGGTGCCACGGAACGGCGCCGTGCGATAGAAAACCGCCTCCACGTAGGGAAGCGCCGCTTCGTACAGCCAGGTGAAGCCCTCGGATTTGGGGATGATCTCGAACATCTCCTCCCCGATGTACACATGGTGGTAGATGGGCCGGCCGGCCACTGCGAAGATGCCGTTAACGAGGAAGTCCATGGCGTCGGGGACGCCTTTGAATCCACCTTCGTCGTAGATGTCGCTCATCTCGAAGAAGACCGGGGCCATCACCTCCCAGAACAGGCCCAGGTTGGCGTAGTAGCTCATCTTGCGCACCTGCTCCAGGAACATCTCCGGGAACAGGGCATGCAGCCCAAGCATCAAGGGGTTGCCCTTGAAATAGGCCTTGATCGCCCGGTCGGCGTTGGCCTTGTAGACGTCGGTTTCGAGGTAGTCGTAGAAGCGGCCGCCCATGCCCTGATGCCAGAGCATGGCCTCCATGCAGGCCTCGGCGAACTCCATGTTGATGCGGTCGTGCCACAAATGATGAAGAAGTTTGGGCATCGAGCGGGTCTCGCCCTTGGCCATGAACTCCAGCAGCTCGGGGTGGGCCTTCGCTGGACCCCGCCAGATGCGCAGCTTGGACTCTTCGCCGGCGTAGGAGTTGGGTAGATCCAGATACTCCTGGGAGGGGAAGTACTTGAAGGCTGGGAGTGGATCAAGGAACACCCGCTCGGCGATGTAGAGCAGGTCGCGCCAATAGAAGTCCATCGGCACGGCGTAGGCCTTGTAGATGCCGATGATCTGCATCAGATTTTCTGGCGTATCCGGCAACATCGAACCGCCTGCCTCCAGCCGGTGGATCACCTCGGCATAGGGGTGCTGCGAAGGCGGGATCAGGGGCGGACGGGTGATGGTTTCGGCCGCGGCGGAAGGGGGAGTCATGAGACGGGGACCTCCTGGGAGAAGGTGAGTGGGGCGGAAGCCAGCAAGGCCAGGGCGGGGGAAGGAGGAATCTGCTGGGACCGCAGGGCCAGGGCCGCCGTACTGCTTTCACTCCAGCCCACCAGGGAGATGGGCCAGAGCCCGCCAACCACCACGAGCAAGGTGAGCACCATGGCGGGAAGACGTTCCTGCCAGGTGGTGCTCTGCCAGTCGGCCCGTTCGTTGTCGAGTCGACCAAAGCCAACCCGGTTGAACAAGCGCACGGCATAGACGGCCGTGAAGCCCGAGGCCACCAGGCAGATCAGGGTGGCTCTGGGGAAGGCCGTCCAACTTCCCTCGAACACCAGCAACTCCGCCGGGAAGCCTGCCAGGCCGGGGATGCCGGCGGCGGCCATCAGGGCGAGCAGCAGCATGCCCAGGGTGAAGGGCAGGCCCCGGTAGGGATTGAGCAGGCCGGAGAGCTCGGGGATGGCGGTGGTGCCCGTGCGGCGCTCGATCAGCCCCACCGTGGCGAAGAGCAGGGCCACGATCAGGCCGTGGGCCAGCACCTGGGCCACGGCCCCCTGCAGACTCATCGGGGTGGCGGCCGCAAGGGCCAGCACCAGCAGACCCATATGACCCAGGGAGCTGTAGGCCATCAGCCGCCGCATGTCGCGCTGGGCGATGGCGTTCAGGGCCCCGTAGACGGCACTCACCGCTCCGGCGGCGGCGATCCAGGGGGACCAGGCAATCCAGGCGTCGGGCAGGAAGCCCACCCCGAAGCGCAGCAGACCGTAGGCACCGAGTTTGGCCACGGCACCACCCAGCAGCATCACCACCGGAGTGGGGGCCTGGCCGTAGGTGAGGGGCTGCCAGCCATGCAGTGGAACAATCGGCAGCTTCAGGCCGAAGCTGAGCAGCAACAGGCCGAGGATCACGGCGGAGGCCCGGGGGGTCAGCTCAGCAGCCATCAGGTCGTCGTAGGCGAAGCTGAAGCCGTTGGCGTTGAACCAGCCCAGGGCCAGCACACCGGCCAGCAGACTCAGGCCCGACACCGCGCCATAGATCAGATAGCGGATTGCCGCGCCAGCCCTCCGTTCGCCTCCCCAGATCGCCACCAGCAGGGTGGTGGGGATCAGCACCAGTTCAAAGGCCAGCACGAAAAGCAGGGCGTTGCGGGCCAGAAAGGCCCCCACCACGCCGAGGTTGGTGGCCAGCATCAGCGGGAAGAAGAGCCGCGGACGGAGCTGGTCGGCAGGGGAGGCCAAGATGGCCAAGGCGGTGAGCAGGCCGCTCAGCACCACCAGAGGCAGGGAAAGACCATCCAGACCGAGATCGAAGGAGAGCCCCAGCTTCGGCAGCCACGTCAGGCGCAGATCCGTCGGGGGATACCACCAGCAGAGCAGGGCCAGCACCAACTGGAGGCCCGGGGCCAGGGCGGCAAGGCTGCGCACCAGCACCGGACGATTCTCCGGCAACAGCGGCAGCAGCACTCCTGCCAGCAGGGGCAGAGCCAGGAGCAGGGGGAGAGCCAGGGGTGCCATCAGCGGAGTGGAACGAAGGGCACGGAGGGCTGGGAAGCCAGCAACCAGGCGGCCATCAGCAGCACGCCTAGCAGCAGGGTGAGGGCATAGGCCTGGGAGCGGCCGGAGGTGGTGAGGCTCAGCCGGCGGGCGCCCTCCATGGCGGCGCCGCCGGTGGCGCCGCTGAAGCCATCCACCAGCCGCTCGTCGGACCAGGCGCTGAGGCGGGAAAGGGCCACCACGGCACCCACCACGGTGCGTTGGTAAAAGCGCTCGGTCTGCATGTCATGGGCCAGCCAGTCCTGCAGTCCGCCGAGGGTTGCCGGCAGGTGAGCCAGGGGATGGGGCCGAAGATAGAAGAGCGCCGAGAGGCCACCACCCACCAGGGTGGAGAGCAGCAGGGGCCAGGCCATCGGGCCCCAGCCAGGCAGGGGCGTGAGGGCATAGAGGCCGTTGCTCACCAGCAACTGGGGCAGGTGCAGGGTCACCCCCATCAGCACAATGGTGGGCAGCACCATCAGCCACAGGGCCTCAGGTGAGCGGGTGGTGAACGGCGATGGACGGCCGGCCCAGATCAGCCCGAACACCCTGATCAGGCCGGCGCTGATCAGGGCATTGGTGAGCAACACCAGGCTGCCCAGGAGGATCGGGCGGTCGCTGGCGCTGGTCAGGGCCATCAGCTCGCGCAAGGCGGCGAAGCCTCCGAAAGGGGGCAGGGCCATCAGGCCGGCGGCACCAGTAAGGAAGGCGAGGCCGATCAGTGGCCGGCGGCTCCAGAGGCCACCGAGCTTGGTTAGGTCCTGGGTCACGTTGGTGATCACGATCGTGCCGATCGAGAGCAGCATCAGGGCCATCGGCAGGGGATACACCAGCAGGAGGTGATCGGCCGTGGCGATGCCGCCCAGGCCCACCGCCATGAACAGCAGTCCCATCCAGCTGGTCACCAGGAAGGAAAGGGCACGTTTGACGTCGATCTGGGCGAGGGCGATGAGGGCCCCGACCACGGCGCTGGTGCCTCCCACCACCACGAGAACCGTCTGCACCAAGGGGCTCAGGGCGATCAGGGGCTGGAGACGCAGCAGCACCCAGGCGCCACCGACGACCACAACGGAATTGCGCAGCACGGTGGAGGGCAGGGGGCTCTCCATCGCCTCATCGAGCCAGAGATGGAGGGGGATCTGGGCGCATTTGCCCATCGGTCCGGCGATCAGGGCCAGAAGGATCAGGGTGAAACCGGCAGGCAGCTCGTTGGGATTCTGCCCGGCAGCCCAGGTGGCCAGTCCATGGAAATTCCAGGTGCCGGTGACCGGCAGGATGGCCACCAGTCCGGCCAACAGGATGAGGTCGCCGATCCGCTTGGTGAGGAAGGCGTCGCGGGCCCCCTTCACCACCAGGGGCTGGTTGTACCAGGTGCCCACGATCAGATAGGTGCCGAAAGTGAGCAGCTCCAGGAGCACGTAGCTGAAGAACAGGGAATCGGTGAGCACCAGGGCGCAGAGACCGGCCTCGAAGAAGCTGAGGCTGCCGAAGAAGCGCGGCCAGCCCCAGTCCATCTCCAGATAGCCGATCGCGTAGATCTGAGTGAGCACGTGCAGGCCCGTGATCACGGTCATCGCGATCAGGGCGGGCTCGGTGATGATGCCCTCGAACCCGATCGAAAGACCGGCAGTCGAAAGCCAGGTCCAGCCGAAGGTGAGTGGTTTGTAGAGGGCGCTCGGCCCAGCTGCCGCATTCGAGAGCAGCCCCATCAGGGCGAGCACGCTGTGGACGAAGGCCACGCTCACCATCAGCAGGTTGAGGTAGCCGCAGGGGCGTGGCCCCGTGCGCCAGATCAGGCCGGGCGACCAGGCCGCAGAGGCCACGGCGGCCAGCAACGGATAGAGGGGAATCAGCCAGGCCGTCTCGGTGAAAAAGACGGTCATCAAGGGAGCGAGCGAAGGTCACCGCATTCGGTGGTGCGAACACTAAAAACGGCGTCGAGTGTTTGGGTGTGAAGAGGCAACGGCGTTGCCTATCGGTCAACCAAGTGCTGATTATCGCCCCGGCTGGTTAGGGTCCGCGGCGACCTTTGCGAACTGCCATCAGTCCATGGCCTCCCCCACGGTGCTGATGAGCCTTCTCGCCCTGCTGCTGGCGGTCTTGGTGGCCAGGCGTCTGCAAGGTCTGCTGGGAAGCGCCGCCCTGCCGGCCATTCTGCTGGAACTCTCGGTCGGCTTCCTGCTCGGCAACACCGTGCTGGCCTACGAGCGCCTGAACGGCGTGTCGGGCATCGCGGAACTGGGGGTCATCAGCCTGTTCTTTCTGGTCGGCCTGGAAACCAGAGGCGATCTGCTGGCCGATCACCGCGGGGCCATCCTGCGCACGGTGCTGATCAGCAGCCTGGCGCCGCTGCTGTTCTTTTTGCCGCTGAAGGCGTTCACCGACGCCAGCGACGGACAGGTGCTGCTGTTCCTGGCGGTGGTGGCCGCCACGGGTACCGGCGTGACCCTGCGCACCCTGCGCAGCCTGGGGGCGATGGCCACCCCATCGGCGCGGCTGCTGGTGGGTGTTTCGGTGCTGGATGATCTGCCCGCGGTGGGCCTGCTGGCCCTGGCCACGGTTGTGGCACGGGGATCCGGCGCTGGCACCAGCGCAGCAGGCCCGTTGGCGGCCGGCGGTCCCTTCGCCGCCGGCGGACTGGGCTGGATCGCCGTCGGACTGGCCCTGGCCGGCCTGAGCTTTGGCCTGGTGAAGGCCTGGGTGCAGCGCTACGGCCCAAGGAGGCTGGGCCCGTTTGCACTGGTTCTGCTGATGATCTTCAGTGCCGCTGTGGGCGAAGCGCTTGGACTCACGGCCCTGCTTGGAGCCCTGTTCGGAGGGATGCTGCTGGCACGGCTCAGCCCGCCCGATGCCGCCGTGGAAGACAACCTGGTGGTGTTCTCCGATGTGTTCGTGCCGCTCTACTTCGTGACCGTGGGCATGCGGGTGAAGCTGGAATCTCTGCTCAGCCCAGCCGCCTGGCAACTGGCTGGCCTGCTGATCGCCATGGCCCTGATCAGCAAACTTCTCTGTTGGTATGGCGTCGGAAAGAAAGCCCGTTCCCAGGGCGTTGATCCCTGGATCGTGGTGTTCGGCCTGATCCCGCGAGGTCTGCCCGGACTGGTGTTCGCCGGCGCTGCCCTCAAGGCCGGTCTGATCGACGACAGCGCCTTTTCGGCCCTGGTGATCATGGTCACCACCACCACCGTGCTGGGGCTGTTCCTCCTGAACCGCCGCGTTCAGAGCCTGCGGCGGAAGGCATCGCCGTAGGAACTGCGCTCGGCGTCAGCGGTGCTGCGGCTCAGCTTCCAGACATTGCGGCTGAGCCGGCGGGCCACCAGGCCAGCCCGCTCCACAAAGCCCGATCCGGGCCTGGCCCCGAGCAGCAGGCTCACCTCGGCCGTGCTCAAGGGGGCTCCGGTGCGGATGGCCAGGTCAGTGAGCTCAAGTCGTTGGCGCAGGGCCGCGGCATCCAGCTGGCCCTCATCGCCACCGTCGTTCCAGACGAGTGGCGCCTCGCTGGCATTGGCCCCGAGGCGCTGCATCAACCCCAGACCGATGAAGGCCAGAGCCTGCTCTGGTTTGACGCCCTGGTCGACGGCCTGGGCAATCCAGTCGGAGAACGTGACGCTCTCCGATTCAGAGCGGAGCGGCTGGGTCGGGATGGTGCGTTTCGTGGCCACGGAAAGTTCCACAGGGTGCCTGGGCGGAAGGTACCCGCTTCGGCCGCTGGCGCAAGGGGTCGCCCTCAGCTGCGTCGCAACCAGCCCGGAGCGCCGCTGAACCACTCCCCGATGTCACCGGGATCGTCCCTGGACGGGTTGCCAGGTTCCACCTCCCCCAGATCGACATCCGCCAGCAGCCTGTCGAGACCAGCCTGGGGATCCCCCACCAGCTGACGTCGGCGGGCCCGCCGCAGCCAGCTGGCCACGCTCTGGTCGCGGTCGGCAAACTTCTGTAGATAGATGCGATCGCCGAGGGAAACGGTCTGGTCGTTGCCGATGCGCTGGAGGATCTCCTGCAGTCGCAGGCGCGTGGCGGACGTGAGCATGGAAACAGACGCCGGGGATGACCCTTGATAGCGACGGCCACAGACGCCGTCGTGTCAATGCGTACCGTTTGACCCGCCGGCGTCATTGGGTCCCGTGCGGGGCGCAAGTTAAGATCGCCCCCAGCTCCTTGCCCATGGCCTGACGAGCGGCAATCCCAGCCCCCGGAGCCATTGGATCGTCTCTCCAGACTCGACGACCAGCGGCGGCGACGACCCAGTCCAGCCAGCGGTGCCACGCCGATCACCGGCACCCAGATCGACATCGAGTCCAGCGGCCCAAGCTGCGTCACGATCACCACCGACAGCGAAGGTCACCGCCTTGCCAACAGCGGCGGTGCGGTTCAGTCGATTCAGCTGCGCACCTACGTCTTCATCGACTCCCTGCAGCCTCAACTGGCCGCCTACATGGGCACGGTGTCCCAGGGGTTCCTGCCGATCCCAGGCGATGCCTGCCTCTGGCTGGAGGTGTCCCCCGGCATGGCCGTGCACCGTGTCACCGACATCGCCCTCAAGGCCAGCACTGTGCGCCTGGGGCAGATGGTGGTGGAGCGCGCCTTCGGCTCCCTGGCGCTTTATCACCGAGACCAGAGCAACGTCCGCCACTCCGGCCAGGTGGTGCTGGAGGCAATCGGCAGCAGCATCGATCGCCGCAACAACTGCCACGTCAGCTGGACGGAGATCATCCGGGCGATCACCCCCGACCATGCGGTGCTGATCAACCGTCAGAACCGCCGCGGTTCGATGATCCAGGCCGGGATGAGCATGTTCATCCTTGAAACGGAACCGGCCGGCTACGTGCTGATCGCCGCCAATGACGCCGAAAAGGCCGCCAACATCACGGTTGTCGACGTCAAGGCGGTCGGTGCTTTCGGCCGACTCATCCTCGCCGGCCGTGAAGGAGACGTGGAAGAGGCGGCGGCGGCGGCCATGCGCGCCGTGGCCCAGATCAACGCCTGAGCGGCACCTCCAAGCGATCTAAAAGCGCTGGGGCCAGGCTCCGGGCCGCTTTGCCACGGCTGCCGAGCCGATCCTTCTGGTAGCTGGACATCTGGGCGTAAGTCAGTCCCGCCTCGCGCACCCAGAACAGCGGGTCATAGCCACCACCCTCACCCCGGGGCGCCGTGAGGATCTCGCCGCGACAGACCCCCTGGGCCTCGAGCACCGTGGTGCCGGAGGGGTCGGCCAGGGCCATGGCGCTGTTGAAGCTGGCGCTGCGGTAAGGGGTATCCCCCAGGTCCCGCAGCAACCTCGCCAGGCGTTCGGGATCGCTGGAGGCGTAGCGGGCGGAGTAGAGGCCCGGGGCACCGCCGAGGCCGTCCACCTCCAGGCCGGAATCATCCGCCAGAGCCCACTGGCCCGTGAGCCGGGCCACGGTCTCGGCCTTCAGCCGAGCGTTCTCCGCGTAGCTGGTGCCGGTCTCCTCAATCTCCAGACCCTCGGGCTGGGGGCGCACATCGAGATGCAGGCCTTCGAGCATGGCGCCGATCTCGGCCACCTTGTGGGGGTTTCCGCTGGCAATCACCAGCACCGGCCGGGGGGCCGAGCGATCAGCGAACACACCCAAGGACCATTGCTTCATGCAGGAGCCATTCTCCGCCACAACCTTCCAGGCGAACCGCTGCAGGGGCAAAGCCATGGCCAGGCCCCAATGGCCGACCGTCAAGGGGCCAGGTGAGCGAGGACACGTCACCGGAACCAAGACAGCGGTTGCAAAGATCTGACGTCAGGGCGAGGGAGCGGAGCCTGGGAGTTGGACGATGCGGCGATGTCGGGCTGGCTGGGCTCCAGGGATCGGTTGCCGAGGATCGGCTCCTCGGGGCCCTTGCTTTTAGCCACGCCCCTGGCCCGAATTCCAGCTCTGCCCGTAGGGTGCGGACGACGCTGAAACCCTCGACCGGGCCGCGATGGACACCAGCCTGGTTCTGCAGAATCTGCTTTCGCCGCCCGTTCTGTTCTTCTTTCTTGGCGTGCTGGCGGTGTTGCTGGGCTCCGACCTGGACATCCCCTCGCCGCTGCCCAAACTCTTCTCCCTCTACCTGCTGCTGGCGATCGGCTTCAAGGGGGGACTGGAACTTCAGCACAGCGGTCTGGCCGGCCAGGTGCTGCCCACGATCAGCGCCGCCGTGCTGATGTCATTGGCGGTGCCGGTGGCGACCTTCCTGGTGCTGCGCACCCGCCTGGATACCTTCAACGCCGCCGCGATCGCCGCCACCTATGGCTCAATCAGCGCCGTGACCTTCATCACCGCCCAGAGCTTCCTCGGGGTGCTGGGGGTGAGCTTCGACGGTTTCATGGTGGCCGCCCTGGCCCTGATGGAATCGCCGGCGATCATCATCGGCCTGCTGCTGGTCAAGCTGGCCGGCCCGCAGCAGCGGCCTGGGGGCGGAGACATGCCCTGGAGCTCGGTGCTTCGTGAGGCGTTCTTGAACAGCTCGGTCTACCTGCTGGTGGGCAGCCTGGTGATCGGATTTCTGGTGGCCCAGTACAGCCCCACCGGGGTAGCCAAGATGGAGCCCTTCACCGACAAGCTCTTCTACGGCGCCCTGAGTTTCTTCCTGCTCGACATGGGCATCGTTGCCGCCCAGCGACTGGCGGAACTGCAGAAAGCGGGCGCCTTCCTGATCGCCTTCGCGCTGCTCTGCCCACCGGTCAATGCCCTTGTGGGCCTGGGCATTGCCCTGTTGCTGGGGCTGTCCCAGGGCAATGCCCTGCTGTTCATGGTGCTCTGTGCCAGCGCCTCGTACATCGCCGTGCCGGCGGCCATGCGCATGACGGTGCCGGAGGCCAACCCCAGCCTCTACATCTCCACCTCCCTGGGGCTGACCTTCCCGTTCAACATCGTGGTAGGCATTCCTGCCTACATGGCGATTGTCCAACGTCTGATCCCTGCCACCTGAGAGCCATGAAACGCATCGATCTGATTTTCAGCGAGCGGGAACTCGACAAGATCTGCACGGCCATCGACCGGGCCGGCGCCCCCGGCTACTCGGTGATGCGTCATGTCACCGGCCGAGGCCCCAATGGAGAGGTCTCAGAGGGCATGGACTTCAGCAGCCTGGGAGCCAACGCCCACGTGATCGTCTTCTGCGAGCAAGACGTGCTCGACAAACTGCGCACCAGCGTCCGCCCGATCCTCAATTACTACGGTGGCGTGGCTTTCGTCGCCGATGCGGAGCGCTTCTGAGCTGCTGGCTCAAGGCCTTTCCTGGAGGAGCTTCCGGGAGAAATGACGAGAACGAGTCAAAAGCGAAACCAACGTTTTGTGTCGCAATGATCAGACGCACTTATTGATGCCAGCACGGACCGTGATGACTCGGCATACCAAAAGTCCTTGACGACGGGGTAAGCCGCCGACCATGGTGACGAACGAACATTCCACCCCCCCTCTTCCAGGAGTAGGCAATGGCTAACGAAATCATGGGCATCGCCCTCGGCATGATCGAAACCCGGGGGCTCGTCCCGGCCATCGAGGCGGCTGACGCCATGACCAAGGCCGCGGAAGTGCGCCTGATCGGTCGCGAATTCGTTGGCGGCGGCTACGTCACCGTGCTGGTGCGCGGCGAAACCGGCGCTGTCAACGCCGCCGTGCGCGCTGGTGCTGACGCCTGTGAGCGTGTGGGTGACGGCCTGGTGGCCGCCCACATCATCGCTCGCCCCCATCGCGAAGTGGAACCGGCCCTGGGGAGCAGCAGCAACTTTCTCGGTCAGAAGGACTGAGGTCTGAGGCGACGCTGATCAAGCGCCCATCCCTCTCAACAATTCCCTACCGACCCAACTGGAGATCTCCCTATGAGCAAGAAGTACGACGCTGGGGTCAAGGAGTACCGCGACACCTATTGGACTCCTGATTACATCCCCCTCGACACCGACCTCCTGGCCTGCTTCAAGGTCACCGGTCAAGAAGGTGTGCCCAGGGAAGAAGTGGCTGCCGCCGTGGCCGCTGAATCCTCTACCGGCACCTGGTCCACCGTGTGGTCCGAGCTCCTCACCGACCTCGACTTCTACAAAGGCCGTTGCTACCGGATCGAAGAAGTCCCTGGCGACAAGGAGTCGTTCTACGCCTTCATCGCCTACCCCCTCGATCTGTTCGAGGAAGGTTCGATCACCAACGTGCTGACCTCCCTGGTCGGCAACGTCTTCGGCTTCAAGGCCCTGCGGCACCTGCGCCTGGAAGACATCCGCTTCCCGATGGCCTTCATCAAGACCTGCCCTGGCCCCCCGAACGGCATCTGCGTCGAACGTGACCGGATGAACAAGTACGGTCGGCCTCTCCTGGGCTGCACCATCAAGCCGAAGCTGGGTCTGTCGGGCAAGAACTACGGCCGGGTTGTCTACGAGTGCCTCCGCGGCGGTCTCGACTTCACCAAGGACGACGAGAACATCAACTCCCAGCCCTTCCAGCGCTGGCAGAACCGCTTCGAGTTCGTGGCCGAGGCCGTGCAGCTCGCCCAGGAGGAAACCGGCGAGAAGAAGGGGCACTACCTCAACTGCACCGCCGCTACTCCAGAGGAGATGTATGAGCGGGCCGAGTTCGCCAAGGAACTCAATCAGCCGATCATCATGCACGACTACATCACCGGTGGCTTCACAGCCAACACCGGTCTGTCGAAGTGGTGCCGCAAGAACGGCATGCTTCTCCACATTCACCGCGCCATGCACGCGGTGATCGACCGTCACCCCAAGCACGGCATCCACTTCCGTGTGCTGGCCAAGTGCCTGCGCCTCTCCGGTGGTGACCAGCTCCACACCGGCACCGTGGTGGGCAAGCTCGAAGGCGACCGCCAGACCACCCTCGGCTTCATCGACCAGCTGCGTGAGTCCTTCATTCCCGAAGACCGCAGCCGGGGCAACTTCTTCGACCAGGACTGGGGCTCCATGCCCGGCGTCTTCGCCGTGGCTTCCGGTGGCATCCACGTGTGGCACATGCCCGCGCTGGTGGCGATCTTCGGCGACGATTCCGTGCTGCAGTTCGGTGGTGGCACCCATGGCCACCCCTGGGGCTCCGCCGCTGGAGCCGCCGCCAACCGCGTGGCCCTCGAAGCCTGCGTCAAGGCCCGCAATGCCGGCCGCGAGATCGAGAAGGAAAGCCGCGACATCCTGCTCGAAGCGGCCAAGCACAGCCCTGAACTGGCGATCGCCCTCGAGACCTGGAAAGAGATCAAGTTCGAGTTCGACACCGTCGACAAGCTCGACGTCAACTGAGCTGACAAGGGGTCGCCGTTTCGAGGCTGACCCCGCACCCGTCTCACGTCCAACACCGTTCACCCCAACCAACCACCATGCCCTTCAAGAGCACCGTGGGTGACTACCAGACAGTCGCCACCCTGGAGACCTTCGGCTTCCTCCCGCCGATGTCCCAGGACGAGATCTACGACCAGATCGCCTACATCATTGCCCAGGGTTGGAGCCCCCTTGTGGAGCACGTTCACCCCAGCCGTTCCATGGCGACCTACTGGTCGTACTGGAAGCTTCCCTTCTTCGGAGAGAAGGATCTCGGTGTGATCGTCAACGAGCTCGAGTCCTGCCATCGGGCCTACCCCGACCACCACGTGCGACTTGTGGGTTACGACGCCTACACCCAGAGCCAGGGTTCCTGCTTCGTGGTGTTCGAAGCACGCTGAGGCAGCAGTGGTCCCGGCTTCGGTCGGGGCTCTGTCTTTCATGACCATCGCGATCCCGTAGCCACGGTGTCGACATCCAGTCCAGGGGGTCGGTGAAACGATCCCTTGAACTGGAGCAACCAGGATTTTTCTTCATCGGGCGGATATGGCAACTCAATCCAGTCGCGAAGCGGCCCTTGCGCGCCGGATGGCGCTTTCCAGCTCCGGCAAGAGCGCCGAAAAGCGTTTTTCCAGTAGCCCCGACCGGGTGCGCACTGCGCCGGAAACCCGGCCGAGCCGCACCCAGGCGGCTCCCGCGCTCGCCCCGAAAGCCGCTGACCAGGTAAGTCCTCCGCCCAGCGCCCCGGTCCGGACCAGGGCCTGGAGCGACGTACCCAGGACCATCAACCGCAGCCCGCTCTCCAACCCCAGCCGTGACCTGGCCCTGGCCCGCCGGGAGGCCCTGAGCAAGAAAGGCAAACGCGCCGACACGAGCCTTGATCGCACCCGCAGCGAACAGACCAGGGCCACCGCGGTTCCTGTGAAGGCCCCCAGCCAGCAGAAGGCGACCGCGTCCCAGGACAACCTCTTCAAAGAGCGCTCCGCGACGGCTCCAAGTCGCACAACCACGCCCAGCCGTTCCTCGGGCAAGCGAGCCGTGTCTCAGCACAACCCCAGCCGAGCCCTCGTGCTCGCACGGCGGGATGCCCTCTCGAAACATGGCAAGTCAGCCAACACCGGCAGCGTCAGCGGCGGGGCCGCCATGCGCCAGGCCAATCCCGAAATGAACAGCCGGGAACTGTCCCACCGCATTCGCGATCTGAGGAGCAAGACCGGCGCCTCGGCCATCGCGCGCAACTCCGCTGGCAGCTCCCGTCCCTGTGGCCCTCGCCGCGGCAAGAACGCCGAGACGACGGTCGCCGCCGCCCAGGACGCCCCCTGGAAGGTGGGCGCGAGCGAAACCGGTCGCGGTCAGGTGGTGACCGGCACCCAGGCCAACCGCTCCGAGAAGACCACCGGCAACGAAGCCAGCACCTGCCGCACGATCACCGGCACCGAATACCTCGGCGCCGAAATCTTCCGCAGCTTCTGCCAGAGCGATCCAGCCCCCAACCAGCCCGCCAAGGTCCGCGTCACCGCCACCAGCCACGGCAACCGGGTCACCGGCAATGAGGTGGGCCGCTCTGAAAAGGTCACCGGCGATGAGCCCGGCACCTGCAAGAACGTGACCGGCACCGAGTACATCTCGGCCAACCAGGCCGCCGCCTATTGCGGCAGCAAGGGCGCCGGCACCCCCTCCCCCCGGAAGGTGGGAGTGGCCCAGACCGTTGGCGGACGCAAGGTCTCCGGCGTTCTCGTCGGCCGTTCCGAGCGGGTCACCGGTGATGAGCACGGAGCCGGGATTCAACCTACGGGCACCCAGTACGTCGGCAACGACTCGCTCGCCACACCGGGCCAGGCGCCTGCAAAAGTGGGCGAAGCCCTGACCCTGAGGGGAACGGGTGTCACGGGCACCCTGGTCGGTCGCTCCGACAAGGTGACGGGGAATGAACCGGGCACCTGCAAGATCGTGACCGGCGACGAGTACATCGGCAGCCAGCAGTTCGACCACTTCTGCGGCAGCCAGCCAACACCAGAGGCCGCCAAGGTGGGCTTCAGCATCACCAACAAGGCCCAGGTGGTCTCGGGAACCCGCACCGGACGATCCGCCAGCGTCACCGGCGATGAAGCCGGCACCTGCAAGTCGGTCACCGGCACCCCCTACGCCGGCCTGGAGCAGGCGGGGGAGTGGTGCAGCCGTGACGATCTGAGCTCCATCCGCCAACGCACCCCGGCCCGTGCCGGCACGCCCGGAGCTCGCCTGAGTGGGATCCAGCCTGGGATCGGCGGGGTCATGACCGGCGCGGCCAAGGGAGCCTGTGAAAACATCACCGGCACCCCTTACATCGGTGGCGACCAGTTCGCCTCAGCCTGCGGCACAGCCGCAGCAGCCCTCGGCTCCCAGGAACCCGATTTTCCCCAGCCACTGGAAACCCAGGCCGCCTGGCAACGGTTCAGCGTGCAGTCCCCTGCCCAGGTGGCCCACCAGAACCAGCCACGGAGCGGCGCTGTCACCGGCACCCGCTACGAAACCAGCGCGAAGATTACCGGCCCTTTTGATCTGGCCGGTGACACCGTCACCGGCACGGAACAATTCCGCTTCGATCGTCGCCCCACCAGCATGGTGGCCAGCGCCAGCCACGCACCCGTGAGCGTCGATGAGGATGTGCGCCCGATGTCGCGGGTCACCGGTGAAGGGATCTCCGCCGGGTTGAAGATCACTGGCGACGACTGGGATCGGGGTGAACGTGTCACGGGTACGGAAGGGGCCTCGGCACGCCGACGTAACCCCACCCGCATCGGTTCAATGGCGTCGATGGCGCCCCATCAACGCAAGCGCAACGAGGATCTGCCCCGCCCCACCAGCCCCGTCACCGGCTCCAGCGGCAACTACGACCAGGGTTCATTGATCACCGTCTCCGGAGGCGCCCGAGGTTGATGCCCCGTCGCCCTGCGACCGCTCCACGGCCCCTGGCCCCCACGGCGCCCCGTCGTAGGCCTGCCGCGCTGGCGCCAGAGGCCCCCGCTCGAGAGTCGATCTTCGCCCCAGCAGCCACCGACCCATCCTTGGCAGCCCCCGCCAGGGCCTGGCGGGGGAGTCTTCATCCGCTCAGCGACGGTCGGACCAATGCCCTGCTGCAGTCCTACGAGGCACGGGTGCAGACCTCCTTCGAGCGCATCGTGCCGGTGCTCAAGGAGATCTCCGCCCTGCAGCACGAGAGCGACTTCGTGGCGCTGGCCCAGCGACTGGCCCAGGCGAGCCTCGGATTCGCGTTGCCGGTCCAGATTCTGGAGAAGGCCTGGGTCAGTCAGCTGGACATGCGCACCCTGTTCGCCTGGTGTGTGTTCGAGACCTACCGCTCCGTGAGCGACGGTTTCTTTGCTGGCGACCCCCTCCATGGTCGTGATGGCTCAGCGTTCAATGCCGAATTGATCGCCGATGGCTTCCACCTGCTGGACATCACGCCCTGCTCCGACGGTCGCCTGGCCCACGCCATCGCCTACGCCCTGCGTCTGCCCTTCAGTTCCGTGCGCCGCCGCTCCCACGCCGGTGCCCTGTTCGATGTCGAAAACACAGTGGATCGCTGGGTGAAGACCGAGCACCTGCGCTTTCGCGAGGGACTTCCCAACGGGGCCCACGAACCCACCCACTACCTGAAAGTGGTGCTCTACCACTTCAGCTCCCGCGACCCCCACCACGAGGGCTGCGCGGCCCACGGCAGCGACGACAGCGCCGCCGCCGCCGCCGGCCTGCAGCGCCTCAACGATTTCCGTGAGGCGGTCGAGAACAGTTTCTGCTGCGGGGCCTCGGTGGATCTGCTGCTGATCGGCCTGGACACCGACACCGACGCCATCCGGGTGCACGTGCCCAGCCGCGATGGCCAGACCGACCTGACCAGCTGGCTCGACGCCCGCAGCGTGTATGACGACACCGCGCTCCTGGGGGCCCAGGAGGGTCGTCAACGGATCCTTGCGCTGGTGGAGCAGGCGGCACCGGGTCCGAGTGACCCCGGCATGGTGCGCCTGATCGCCCGGCTGCTCGAGAACAACCTCTCCCAGATCGACTACGTACGTCAGTACCACGGCGGCAGCTACGGCCAGGCGGGCCATGCCGAACGCTTCATCGGCGTGGGCATCGGTTTCAAAGAAATCCACCTGCGCAACCTCACCTACTTCGCCTACATGGACACCGTGGAGGAGGGGGCTCCGGACCTGGATGTGGGGGTGAAGATCTTCCGTGGCCTCAACGTCTCCAGGGGGTTGCCGATCCCGGTGGTGATTCGCTTCGACTACCACGGCAGCGTGCCAGGCGCCCGGGACCGGGCGATCGGCCACTGCCAACGCGTGCGTTCCGCCATCGAGTCGCGCTACGAAGCCCTCTGCCACGACGGGCTGCTGCACACCCTGTTGACGGTGCGCGACCGGGACCGCCACAGCCCGGCGGAGACCGTCGGCTCATCGATCTGCTTCGCCGCCGAGGAGGTCCACTGACATGCTGATCTGCCAGGTCCTCAAACCGCTCGTCTCCACCAACCGCATCCCAGGCTTCGAGCACAAACATCTGCAGGTGGTTCTTGATGGCAGCACCCAGAAAGTGGCCGTCGACGCCGTTGGCTGCATCCCCGGCGACTGGGTCATCTGCGTGGGCAGCTCAGCGGCCCGGGAGGCGGCCGGCAGCAAGTCCTACCCCAGTGATCTGACCATCGTCGGGATCATCGACCACTGGAATCCCGACGCCGGCAAACCGGAGTCCAAGCCTGCCGCCAGCGCTCTCCCCGCCGAAACCACCACAGCCGAGAGCTCCGTCGATGGGGCCAACAGCGGGGGGCCCCGCTGATGGAAATCATGCAGGTCACGGGCTCGATCACTTGCACCCAGCGGGTCGACGGGCTTGGCCACATGAACCTGCGCGTCCTGCGCAGCACCAAGGGCAAGGAGAGCGTGGCGGTGGACCCCGTGGGCGCCTCTCCAGGCAACTGGGTGTTCACCTCCAGTGGTTCCGCCGCCCGCTTTGCCTGCACCAATCCCGAGACCCTCACGGATCTCACCATCGCCGGCATCATCGACCACTGGACACCGGACGGCTGAAGGCTTTTCCCCTGAATCACTCCCCACCACCTCACCGTCATGGCCATCCCCCGCTCCCGCCCCAGCAGCTCCCGAAAAGCGATCACTCCGCCCGCCGACAGCCCCAAGGCCCTGCCGGCGGCGACCGAGCCAGCCCCTGCGAAAGCAGCTGCCGAGGCCAAGCCCGCTGAGCCCAACGTTGCCTTTGCCAAAGCCGTTCCAGTCGCGAGAGCGGCAGCGGCGGCTTCGGCCACCCCAGGGGCCCGAACCACCAGCGCCAAGGCCGCTCCCGCCCGGAGCACTCCGGCCCGGGCCTCCACCGCCCGCTCGGGCAGCGGCGCCAGCTCAGGCGGCAGCTCCACCCCCAACCGTCCCTCCTCCTCCCCCACCCCCCTTCCCATGGCTCCCTCCCATCAAGGCATCGCCCTCGGTCTGATCGAAACCCGCGGTCTGGTGCCTGCCATCGAGGCGGCTGATGCCATGACCAAGGCCGCCGAAGTCACCCTGGTGGCCCGGGAATTCGTCGGTGGTGGTTACGTCACCGTGATGGTGCGCGGTGAAACCGGTGCCGTGAACGCCGCCGTGCGAGCCGGGGCCGATGCCTGCGAGCGCGTGGGCGACGGCCTGGTGGCGGCCCACATCATTGCCCGGCCCCACAGCGAAGTCGAGCCCGTGCTCGTTCCAACCGACGCCATCCGCCGGCTTTGATGCACATGGTCGCCGTTCACGCCAGGGTTCTGGCCTTGCTCGGGCGGGCCCTCAGCCTCGAACTCAGCGCCGTTCAGCAGTACATGACCCAATCCGCCCTGGCCGAGCGCTGGGGCGACCAGTTGGCGGCGGAGCGCTTCCGCCTCGAAACCGTGGAGGAGCTTCGGCATGCGGAGCGCCTGGTGCAGCGCATGCTCGCCCTGGGAGTCGCCCCCGCCGCCTCCCAGTTACGACCGGTCACCACGGCCGGCGATCTGCTCGGACTGTTGCGCCAGAACGCCCAGCTCGAGGCGTTACTGGTGGATCACTACGCTGAAGCCGTGCGCTTTTGCCAGCTGATCGGCGATCACGACAACGGGACCTTTTTCCGCGAGCTCTTGAACGACGAGCAGCTCCACGGAGAGGATTTGGCACAGTGGCTGGGCGAGCTCGGCGGCGGGCGAACCGGCGACATGGATCGCGCCACTTTCTGAACCCCATGCGGGTCACCTTCCCCACCTCTTGTCCAACGTCCTGCCCCTGCCGATTCAGCTGGTCTGGCTGATCCCGCTCTACGGGTTCGGCGGCATGGTGCTGTCGCTGCCATGGGCGGCGGGCTGGTTCAAGCGCAACGGCCCTCGCCCTGCGGCGTACCTGAACCTGCTGGTCACCCTGCTGGCGGTGGTGCACGGCAGCTGGATCCTGCAGCAGGTGTGGCAGCACGGCCCCCGGCACCTGGAATTCGCCTGGTTCCAGGCCGCCGACCTCAACCTGCGCATCGGCTTTGACCTCTCGCTCACCAACCTGGCGGCGCTCGAGCTGGTGACGGGCATGAGCCTGCTGGGCCAGGTGTATGCGCTCGGCTACCTCGACAAGGAATGGTCTCTGGCGCGGTTCTACGCGCTGGTGGGCTTCTTCGAGGGGGCCCTGGCCGGGGTGGTGCTGAGCAGCAGCCTGTTCATGAGCTATTTCCTGCTGGAAATGCTCACCCTCTCCACCTACCTGTTGGTGGGTTTCTGGTACGCCCAGCCTTTGGTGGTCACGGCCGCCCGGGACGCTTTCTTGACCAAGCGGGTGGGCGATGTGCTCCTGCTGATGGGGATGGTGGCGCTTTCGGCCTGGGCGGGCTCGATGGAATTCGAGGATCTCTACGTCTGGGCCGCCGAGGCCGACGCCAGTGGTGCGCTCTCGCCCCTGGCCGGCACGCTGCTGGGCCTGGGGCTGATCGCCGGGCCGATGGGCAAGTGCGCCCAGTTCCCGATGCACCTCTGGCTTGATGAGGCGATGGAGGGGCCGAACCCCGCCTCCATCCTACGCAACTCGGTGGTCGTCACCGCCGGCGCCCTGGTGCTGATGAAGGTGATGCCGCTGCTGCGCTTCTCCCCCCTGGCCACCAGCGTGCTGCTGGTGGTGGGCACGATCAGCGCCGTCGCCGGCGCCCTGGTGGCGATCGCCCAGGTGGACATCAAACGGGCCTTGTCTTACTCCACCACCTCCTATCTGGGGCTGGTGTTCATCGCGATCGCCCTGCACCAGCCGGCGATCGCGCTGCTGCTGCTGTTCTCCCACGGCCTGGCCAAGGCGCTCGTGTTCATGAGCGTGGGCAGCATCATCTCCACCACCAACTGCCAGGACCTCACCGAACTCGGCGGCCTCGGCTCACGCATGCCCGCCACCACCAGCGCCTACCTGGTGGGCGGCGCCGGCCTGGTGGGCCTGCTGCCCCTGGGCTGTTTCTGGTGCTTTGGGCTGCTGGTGGAGAGCTTCGCCCCTGGGAAGCCCTTCTTCGCGGTCGTATGCCTGCTCACCAATGGCCTCACCGCCTTCAACCTCACCCGCGTCTTCCGGCACGTGTTCCTTGGCCCACCGATGCCCAAAACGAAGCGCGCCCCGGAGGTGAACTGGCTGATGGCGCTGCCGATGGTGAGCCTCACGGTACTGGTGGCGCTGATCCCGGCGCTGATGGCCCGCTTCACTCCGGTACCCGGCATCGGATCCATTCCCTGGACAGTGACCTCCGCGGTGCTCGCCAGCGGCCTGGCGGGGGTGGCCGGCGGCGCCCTGGCGCCGCTGAACAAGTTCTGGACTCGCTCGATGATCCAGCCACTGCGGATCCTGCAAGACCTGCTCGCCTCCGACTTCTACACCGATCGCATCTACAAGGCCACGATCGTGGCCGCGGTGGCCAGCCTGGCACGGCTGAGCAACTGGGTGGACCAGGCCCTGGTGAATGGCCTGGTGAATGGCCTCGGGCGCCTCTCGTTAGCCAGCGCCGAAGGGCTCAAGCTGGCGGTGAGCGGCCAGGTGCAAACCTACGTTCTCACGGTGATGGTGGCGATCGTGCTGCTGCTTATCTCCCTGCGGTGGCTTCAGGTATGAGGACAGGTCGATGCTGAGCCTGCTGCTGCTGATCCCCTTCGCTGGAGCCCTGCTGCTGGCGCTCTGGCCGGGTAACCCGACCAAGGGGCGCATGCGCACGGTCACGCTGGTGGTTCTGGGCCTGCAACTGGCCTGGAGCCTCGTGGTGCTGGCCCGCTTCGACCCCGGCAACAGCGCCATGCAGCTTCAGGAATCCCTGCGCTGGGTGGACAGCCTGGGGCTCGACTACAAGCTCGGCGTCGATGGCCTGTCGCTGCCATTGGTGTTGATCAACGGCTCCCTGACGCTGGTCTCGGCGATCTGCACCCGCGACATCGACAAGCGACCGCGGGTCTATTTCGCCCTGCTGATGGTGATCAGTGGGGCCGTGAACGGTGCCTTTCTGGCCCAGAACCTGCTGCTCTTCTTCCTCTTCTATGAACTGGAACTGATCCCCTTGTGGTGCCTGATCTCCGTCTGGGGTGGAGCGAACCGGGACTATGCCGCCACCAAGTTTCTGATCTTCACGGCAGTGTCGGGCTTTTTGATACTGGGGGCCTTCCTCGGTCTGGCCCTGTTGAGCGGCACGGCGGATTTCAGCCTCACGCCGATCACGAGTGAACGGCTCTCAATGGGCTCACAGCTGCTCTTGCTGGGGGCCCTGCTGGTGGGTTTCGGCATCAAGGTGCCGCTGTTCCCCTTCCACAACTGGCTTCCCGATGCCCACACCCAGGCATCCACGCCGGTGTCGGTGCTGCTCGCCGGTGTGCTGCTGAAGCTGGGGACCTACGGTCTGCTGCGTTTCTGCCTGGGGCTGTTCCCTGAGGCCTGGGCGCAGCTGGCCCCTGGGCTGGCGATCTGGGCGGCGATCTCGGTGCTGTTCGGATCTCTGGCGGCCATCGCCCAGAAGGACATGAAACGGATGGTGGCCTACAGCTCCGTGGGCCACATGGGTTACATCCTGCTGGCGGCGTCGGCGGCCACGCCGGTGGCGATCCTCGGGGCCGTGTTCCAGATGGTCAGCCACGGCCTGATTTCGGCGTTGCTGTTCCTGCTGGTGGGGATCGTCTACCGCAAGACCGGCACCCGGGATCTGACCGTGCTGCACGGTCTGCTCAATCCCGAGAAGGGTTTGCCCTTCACCGGCGCCTTGATGATTCTGGGGGTGATGGCCAGCGCCGGGATGCCAGGAATGGCTGGCTTCATCTCCGAGTTCATGGTTTTCCGCGGCAGCATCGGCGCCTATCCCCTGGCCACCCTGCTCTCGATGGTGGGATCGGGACTCACGGCCGTGTACTTCCTGTTGCTCGTCAACCGGGCCTTCTTCGGCCGTCTGGCGGTGACCCCCATCAGCGATCCGGTGCTGCATGGCCGCCTTGATGTGAATCTCGCCGCCGTAGCCCCCCGCGAAACCATCCCCGCCATGGCCCTGGCCGTTGGGGTTGTCGCCATCGGCCTGCTGCCGGCTGGACTTGGACGGCTCAGTGAGGCCGCCACCACCGCCATGGCTCAGTTGCCGGCCCTGGCGGCCGCCCTGCAGCACGGGGGCCTGGGCTGATGCCGATCATCTCGGCCGAACTCGTCCACGCCGGGTCGATGCCCAGCGCCGAGGAGCTGCAGTCAAAATTGCTGGCCGGTGACACGCTTCTGGCCGAGAGCGCCGACCATCTGATCGAAGTGGTGGATGTGCTCGAGAGTTACGGCGAAGTGCTCGATGCTTACAGCACCAACCTGATCTTCCAGGCCGAGCAGCAGTTCCTGCTGCCGTTTCCGCTGTTCAAGTACCTCGACGGCGAGAACAGCCCCGCGAAGATCTGGCGCCACCTCAACCACGACCGGATCAATTTCGAGTACGCCGAGTACTGCATGAAGGCGATGCTCTGGCATGGCACCGGCGGCCTTGATGCTTACCTGGATTCGGAGGCCTTCGCCGCCCGCTGCGCCGCGATCATCCGCCGCAAGACCCAGCGCGATCCCTTACTGGGTCTGCTGCATCCGCTCTTTCCAGGCTTCCTGATCGAGCTGATCCGCACCGCCGCCACCACCCACGCCCTTGGCCAGTTCTGGCGGGTGATGAGCGACCTGTTCCTCGATCTGGCCCGCGCCGAGGCCGACGGCCGCGTGGCGTCGATCGAGGCGGTGGTGGAGTTCATCAAGGACGGCCTGGTGGCCGCCGCCGCCAACCCGATCACCTACGGGGTGACGGTGGCGGGGGAACACCTGTGGGTGCTGCCGCCTGAAGCGGGGCTCACCTTCCTGGTGGACGTGGCCGTCCCCTACGTCGAAGCGGTGTTCCTGCGGGGTCTGCCCTTCCTGGGCACGGTGAGCTTCAACGCCCAGGCCCAGCAGATCTCCCCGGATCAGGCCCAGTTCGCCTACGGCGCTCTCTATGCCGACCCCCTGCCGAGCATGGGAGCCGGCATTCCGCCCAGCCTGCTGATGCAGGACATGTACCGCCAGCTGCCGGAGCGGTTGCACGCCTGGTACCTGGAGCGCACGCGGGGTGAAGGCGACGTGCGCGTCAAGATCTGCATGAGCTTCCAGAAGGCGATGTTCTGCGTGACCAATGCCGCCATTCGGGGCACCTTCCCCAGGCCGCTCAGCAGCGAGGATCCAGCCGACCAAGCCGCGAACCGGGCCTACGCCGCCGCCTGGGCCGGCCGCCTGGCGGTGGCCCGCACGGATTGCCTTGACTGACCGAGTGCCTTGACTGACGGACGGCCATGGCTGACGGATGGTCTTGATTCCGGCAGCGAACAGCCGCTCACTTAGTTTGGACGCCATGGACCAGCCCTGGACCCCGCGCCCCAAACCCGAGCAGCCCGTGCGGTTGGAGCGGCGCGTTGAATTCACCGATTACGCCAGTAATCGCGCCTTCCTCGATCGCCTCAACGACTTCTGCGAGCAGCAGGGCCGCTACCCGGACATCAGCTTCGGCCGCACCTACGTCAACATCACCCTGCGCTCTGAGGGGGAGGGCGAACCGCTCAGCGATGCCGACCATTCCTTCGCCGCCGCCATCGATGGTCTCCTCAGCTGATTCCGGATCTGGTCCCGCCGCTTCGACACCCACCAGTGATGAACTGGATGACGCCACGCCGGTCAATCTGAAGGCGGCCTACGAGGGCTCCCAGGTCCATGAGGTGCTTGAGCAGCTCGACAAGGAGCTGATCGGCCTCAGGCCGGTGAAGACCCGCATCCGTGAAATCGCCGCCCTGCTGGTGGTGGAGCGGGCCCGCAAACAGGTGGGGCTGGCAACAGGTGCCCCGAGCCTGCACATGTCGTTCACCGGGCGGCCCGGCACCGGCAAGACCACGGTGGCCGAGCGCATGAGCCAGATCCTGCACCGCCTGGGCTACCTGCGCAAAGGCCATGTGGTCACGGCCACCCGTGATGATCTGGTCGGCCAGTACATCGGCCATACGGCTCCCAAGACCAGGGAGATGCTCAAAAAGGCGATGGGCGGCGTGCTGTTCATCGATGAGGCCTATTACCTCTACCGCCCTGAAAACGAACGCGACTACGGCGCCGAGGCGATCGAGATCCTGCTGCAGGTGATGGAGAACAACCGCGACGATCTGGTGGTGATCTTCGCCGGTTACAAGGACCGCATGGATGTCTTCTACCAGAGCAACCCCGGGCTGTCTTCACGGGTAGCCAACCACATCGATTTCCCCGACTACAGTGCCGAGGAGTTGTTGGCGATTGCCAAGCTGATTCTGGCGGCCGAGAACTACCGCTTCAGCGACGAGGCCAACGTTGCCTTTGCCGATTATATCGTGCGGCGCATGCAGTTGCCGTTCTTCGCCAACGCCCGCTCGATCCGCAATGCCATCGACCGGGCCCGGATGCGCCAGGCCAACCGTCTCTTCAACCACAGCGGCGGTGGATTGACCAAGCGCGATCTGATCACGATCGAGGCCGACGACATCACCTCCAGCCGGGTGTTCCAGGGGGAAGTGGAAGGGCTCGACCCCAGCCTGCCCCTGACGGACTGAGGAGCTACCGGCGTTTGCGCGAATCGATCTGGAGCAGGTCGCGCACCTGCTGAACCTGGCGGGCCACGGCCGGATCGCTGGCCAGCTTTTTCTCCACCTGCTCAACGGCATACATCACCGTGCTGTGATCCTTGCCTCCGAAGGCCTCACCGATGCGCGGCAGGCTCAGGTTGGTGCCCTGGCGCATCAGGTACATGCCCACCTGACGCGCCTGGCTGACGGCCCGCTTGCGGCTGCTGCTGAGCATCTCATCGACCTTCACCCCATAGACCTCCGCCACCTTGTTGAGCACCTGCTGGGGGGTGACCTCCACCTCATTGCCGGCCGGATCGAGCATGGGCGCCACTGATTCCACCGTCATCGGCAGCCCCGTGATCGAGGCGAAGGCCACGGCGCGGGTGAGGGCCCCCTCCAACTCGCGGATGTTGGAGGTGAAGCGACCGGCGATGTACTGGATCAGATCCCGTGGCAGGGCCATGCGCTCCTGCTCAGCCTTCTTGTGCAGGATCGCCATGCGGGTTTCCAGATCCGGCGCCTGGATATCGGCGATCAGGCCCATCGAAAACCGTGAGATCAGCCGCTCCTGCAGCCGCGGAATCTGGCTGGGCGGCCGATCCGAGGCAATCACGATCTGGCGGCCGGCCTCGTGCAGGGCATTGAAGGTGTGGAAGAACTCCTCCTGGGTGTATTCCTTGCCTTCGATGAACTGAATGTCGTCCACCAGAATCAGATCGGCGGCCCGGTAGCGGTCACGGAACTTCTGCATGGCGTCCTTGCGGATCGCCTGGATCAGATCGTTGGTGAAGGCCTCGGTGGAGACGTAAAACACCTTGGCGCCAGGATCGATCTCCAGGCGGTAGTGGCCAATGGCCTGCATGAGGTGGGTCTTCCCCAGCCCCACCCCGCCACAGACGAACAGGGGGTTGAACTCGCGGCCGGGTGCTTCGGCCACCGCCAGGGCGGCGGCGTGGGCCATGCGGCTGTTGGGGCCGACCACAAAACGGTTGAACACATAGCGCCGGTTGAGGCCTGGCGCCGCCCGTTTCGCCGCCTCGCCGGTGGCGGCCAGCAGCGCCGCCTCGCGGCCAGCCTCGAAGCCGCCCTGACCTGGGCCGGCCTGGCCCGCCTGGAACTCTGGGACACCGACCCGCAACGGCCCCGCGGCCAGTGGCTCAGGCATCGCAACCGGCTCCACGGCGGGCTCGGTCTCCACCTCCACCAGCACCGGCTCACCGGCCAGCTCGGAGGCCACCTCGCTGATCATCGACAGGTAGTTCTTGCGCAGCCAACCGCTGGCGAAGCTGTTGGGCGCCAGCAGCTGCAAACGGCCGTTCTCAAACGCGGCGCAACGGGCCGGACGGATCCAGGTTTCGAAGGTGGGCTTGCTGAGATTCGCCTGGAGAGCCTGCTGAACCTGGTGCCACAGCTCCTGACCCTGCTGCACCGTTCGCTCACCACCGAGGGCCGAATATAGGCAGAGTGGCAGGCCACGGACGTCTTGAATGAGGCGCCTGTCGCCCTGACCACAAGCACGCCTGCATGACCCCTGAACACCGTCCCGCTCCCCGCCTTGCGCGGGCCGCCGCCCTGCTCACGGGTGTGGCCACAGGGTCACTCGCCGGGCTGCTGCTGGGGGGCTGCGTCGCGGGATTTCCAGGCTTGCCCGGGTTTCCTGGCCTGCCGGGCCCGCGGCGGGGAGGCGACCCAGCCCAGGTGAGCGACGCGCCGCCCCCAGCCCCGCTGCAAGCTGGCAATAACTTCATTGTCAACGCCGTCGACAAGGTGGGGCCGGCGGTGGTGCGGATCGACACGGTCAAGCGGGTGCTGAACCCGCTGGGGGGCCTGTTCGGTGGCGGGCCCTCGATCCAGCAGCAGCAGGGTCAGGGCTCTGGCTTCATCACCCGCTCCGATGGGGTACTGCTCACCAATGCCCACGTGGTGGAGGGGGCGAACGAAGTGACCGTCACCCTGCCGGATGGCCGCAGCTTCCACGGCAAGGTGCTGGGCAGCGATCCGGTCACCGATGTGGCGGTGGTCAAGGTGGTGGCCTCGAAGTTGCCGGTGGCCCCCCTGGGTGACTCCGACAGGGTGCGACCTGGGGAGTGGGCGATCGCCATCGGCAACCCCCTGGGCCTCGACAACACGGTGACCGCAGGAATCATCAGCGCCATCGGCCGCTCCAATGCGGTGGGAGATGGCCAGCGGGTGCCCTATCTGCAGACTGATGCGGCCGTGAACCCCGGCAACAGTGGCGGTCCCCTGATCAACGACCGGGGCCAGGTGATCGGCATCAACACCGCCATCCGTCAGGCCCCCGGCGCCGGCCTGAGCTTCGCGATCCCGATCCGTCTCGCCCGCCAGATCGCCGCCCAGATCATCGACCGCGGCCGCGCCTCCCACCCTTACATCGGTGTGCGCCTGCAGGCGCTCAACCCGCAGCTGGCGCGGGAAATCAACGCCACCTCCGCCGAATGCAAGCTGCCCGAGGTCAACGGGGTGGTGGTGGTGGAGGTGCTGGCGGGAAGCCCCGCCGCCAAGGGCGGCCTCAAAAACTGTGACCTGATCGAGCAGGTGGGCAACGAGCGGGTCAAAAGCCCCTCCGAGGTGCAGGTGGCCGTGGACCAGGGGAAGGTGGGGGCCCCCCTGCCCCTGAAGGTGCGCCGGGGTGAGCAACGGCTCGACCTGCAGCTGCAACCGGCTGAACTTCCACGCGAAGGCTGAGTTGCGCTCAACAGAGGCCTGGATCGCCGGCGGCAGCCACCTCCAGCTGGTGGTGATGGCCCGCTGGCCGGCACCGGGGCGTTGCAAGCGACGGCTGGCGGAGGGGGTCGGCACCAAGGCTGCCGCCCGTATCCAGTGGGCACTGACCCGCCACACCCTCGCGACGGCCCGTTCGGCGACGGCGGCGTCCGGCGCCCAGCTGGTGCTGGCGGTCGACGGGCTCGGTCCGAGGGCCGCCGGGCGCTGGGGCGACGAGCTGGGGGCCGATCAGGTGCGGCTGCAGGGGCCCGGAGGTCTGGGGTTGCGCCTGCAGCGCCAGCTGCGCCGCAGCTTCCGGCAGGGGGCCCAGGCGGTGGCCCTGATCGGCACCGACCTGCCGGGCCTCGATCGCCATCGCCTCGGGGCCGCCTTCACAGCATTGGCCCAACAGCCACTGGCACAACAGCCACTGGCCCAGGAGCCACTGGTGCTCGGGCCGGCAGTCGATGGCGGCTACTGGCTGATCGGCCTGGGGGCCAAAACGCCGAGCCTGCCGCTGCTGGCCGGCATCCCCTGGGGCACGGGCCGGGTGCTGGAGCTCACCTGCCAAGCGGCGGCGGCCCAGGGGCTGGAGCCGCTGCTCCTGGGGACACTCAGCGACCTCGATCGACCCGAGGATCTCTCTCCATGGCTGGGCTGAACCGGGCAGCCCCCCCCGCAGATCAGGGGAGTGGAACGAGCGAGGAACCCTCCATTCAGGTGGTGATCCCTGCCCTCAATGAGGCGCTGCGCTTGCCGCTGCTGCTGGCGGACCTGGCGGCCGCCCGTCACCGACTGGGCCACTCCACGCTTGGCCGGCCAAGGCTCTGCCGGCCAGTGGTGGTGGATGGCGGCAGCGGTGATGGCACCCCCATGCTCGCGCGCCTGGCCGGGGCCCGGGTGATCAGCAGCCCACCCGGTCGCGGGATCCAGCTGCAGCGAGGGGCCCAGCTCGCCCTGGCGGAGCTGGATCTGCAGGCGCAAGTGCGCTGCGAAAGAAAAGGGGGGGCAGGGGAGCGCGGCTCCACGGAGTCCGGCGGCTGGCTGCTGCTGCTCCATGCCGACGGGCGGATCGGCCCGCCTGGCCTGGAGGCACTGCAGAGGGCCCTGGCGCTGCCCCCCGCCCCCTGGTGCTTCCGGTTGCACATCGAAGGGGCCGGCCTGGGCCTGAGGGTGGTGGAGGGGGCAGTGGCCCTGCGCACCTGCCTGCTCCATCGCCCCTATGGCGACCAGGGCTTGCTGATTCCCAGCGCCCTCTACCGGCGGGTGGGGGGCTACCGGCCCTGGCCACTGATGGAGGACCTGGATCTGGTGGAACGGCTCGCCGACCATGGGCCCGTGCGCTGCCTGGGGGCGGAGCTGACGGTGGATGGGCGCCGCTGGCGGCGGCAGGGGGTGGTGCGCACCACCTGGCGAAACTGGCAGCTGCGCCGGGCCTGGCGCGGCGGGGAGAGCCCCGAACAGCTGGCGCAGGCCTACTACGGCAACTGAGCCTGGGTCCCTAGGGGGAATACCAGAAGGCGCAACGGCGCTGCATCGGCTCCAGCTCCCAGCCCTGGTCGGCGTAGAACCCCACCACTCCTGGATCAGCGAACAGGCTCACCCGCTCCACCTCCATGGCGCGCAACTGGTCGAGCACGTAGACCATCAACTGCTTCCCCAGGCCCGCCCCCTGGTAGCGGGGGTGGACCGCCACATCCCAGACCGTAGCCTCGCTCACCCCATCACCCGTACAGCGGGCAAACCCCACCAGGCGGGGCAGCCGGGCGTCGTGGCGCCAGAGACCCACCCGCAGGAGGCTGTGCTCCAGGGCCTTACGCACCCGGCGCAGGGGCCGGCGGCTCCAGCCCACTGCATCGCAGAGCTGCTCGAGCTCCACCAGATCGATCTCCCGGTCCTGGCTAAGCACGAGGGTCAACTGGGTGTTGGCCACCGGGCAGAGACGGTGACCTTCGCCGTAGTGGGGGATCAGGGCGGGGTGGGAATCCAAACGATCGGGGACCAGCGGCGAAATGATGCAAGGACACGATCCTGCCCGATCGCGCTGGTTTTGCTGCAGTCTGGAGATCCACGCCCCAGGCACCCCTGAGCCCCTCCCCCGCCCGCCCTGATCGGTCGGCGCCATCAAAGGCGCCACTGCTGGTCCTCCTGCACGGCTGGCTGCTCTCAGGGCGGCTTTGGGAGCCCCTCGAGGAGGCCCTGGCACCCCGCTGGCCGGTATGGGCACCCGATCTGCCGGGTTTCGGCCAGCGACCCAGGCCCCGGCAGCTCCAACCCACCCTGGCCAGCTATGGCCGCTGGGTGGCCGAAGCCAGCCGCGCGGAGGCCAACGGACGCGGGATTGTGCTGGTGGGCCATTCCCTTGGCGGCAGCGTCGCCCTCCATGCCGCCGACGCCCTGGGCGATCAGCTGCTGGGGCTGGTGCAGATCGCCGCCGGTGGCGGGGTCTACCAGCCGAGGCCGTTCGCGCGCCTGCGTCTGGGCGGATCCACCTTCCTGAGGCTGCGCCCCCGCTGGCTGGCTGGCCTGCCCGGCACCGGCGCCATCCGCAGCCCCCTGGTGGCCGATCTGCGGGCGGCCCGGGGACTCCTGGCCTGCAGCACCAACCGCGGGGCCGTGCGCCAGCTTCCCGAGCTCACCACCCGGCTGAGCGTGCCCAGCCTCTGGATCAGCGGCAGCCGAGATGGGGTGATGGAACCCCGCTACGTGCGCCACCTGGCGGGCTATGCGCCGCGGCATTCGGTGGAGTTGCTCGAGGGGCTGGGCCATCTGCCCATGCGCCAGGACCCCGCTCAGCTGGCCACCGTGATCGAGCGCTGGCTGGAGCCGATCCTCGACGAGCCAGCTCAGAGCCTGGCCAGTCCCCGCTCCTGGAGATCAGCCAACTGCGCGTAAAGGCCCCCGGCGGCCCGCAGCTGACGGTGGGTGCCCTGCTCGATCAGGCGGCCGCGGCGAAGGACCAAGATGCGATCGGCGGCTTCAACCGTGGCCAGCCGGTGGGCGATCACGATCGCGGTGCGCTTGGAGAGCAGCGTGTCCAGGTCGTGCTGAAGGGTGGCTTCAGTGGAGGGATCCATGAACGCCGTGGCCTCATCCATCACAAGCACCGAGGGGTTGCGGATCGCCACCCGCACCACCGAAAGCAACTGACGCTCCCCGGAGGAGAGGTTGCCGCCCCGCTCGCGCAGCTCCGTGTCCAGGCCATCGGGCAGACGTTCCAGCAGGCCCTCGAGACCCAACTCGTTGCAGAGCCGCAGCAGCTCGACGTCATCGATTGGAGCATCGAGGCGCAGGTTGTCGGCGACGCTGCCGCT
>CALRUP020000009.1:0-134818 GCA_943371385.1 Paenacidovorax caeni
GGCGCCGGCGGCCTGCGCTTCCCGGCGGGCCTGGATCGCGGGACCGTAGGCAAAGGTCTTGCAACCGCTCAGCTGGCTTGAGGCGTTGCGGCGCTCCAGGCGGCTGATCAGCACCGACACCGGCCTGAAGCAGGCTTCGCCGGGGCTGAATTGCAGCCAGAAGCGATGGCCCGCCCCTGGGGGTGTGGAAGGTCCGCTGCCGCGGGGCTCTGGAGGCGGCAGAGCGATCCCCCGCTCGGCGGCCGCCCCCCGGCTCCAGTTGAGCCTCAGGGCACCGTCGCCCTGGCCACTGCGGGCCACGGCTTCCGCCAGCAGCGCCTCCATTGCTTCGTTGGCCGGCGGCGGTGCCATCGCCAGCAGGGCGGCGGCGCGATCCCAGCGTTCCAGGTGCTCCCTCAGCAGCAGGGCGTGGCCGTTCTCCACCCGCACGGTTTCGAACAGGCCATCGGCCAGGCCCAGGCCCCGGTCATCCAGCGGCAGGCTCAGGGCGCCGGGCGCTCCCCACAGGCCCGACCGGGGACCTGCAGCGGGATCGCCGATCCAGGCGAGCGTGCTCACGCCAGGGCCTCCAGCAGCGGCTGAATCTTCCAGCCCATTTCTTCGGCCTCCCCGAGCGGATCCGAGTCGGCCACGATGCCGCAGCCGGCATGCACCCGCAGCTGCCGGCCGTTGATCAGCAGGCTGCGGATCAGGATGTTGCCAGCAAAGGCGCCGCCCGGGGCCAGGTGAAACAGGCTGCCGCAGTAGGGCCCCCGGGGCACGGGCTCCAGCGCGTTCAGTCTCCGGCAGGCCCGCACCTTGGGGGCGCCACTGATCGAACCCCCCGGCCAGCAGGCCCTCAGCAGCTCCACCACCCCCAGCCCCGGCCGCAGCTGCCCCTCCACCACCGAGGTGAGGTGGTGCACCTGGCGGTAGCTCTCCAGCCCCACCAGCTGGGGCACGGCGATGGAGCCCGCCTGGCAGACCCTCCCGAGGTCGTTGCGCAGCAGATCCACGATCATCACGTTCTCGGCGCGGTCCTTGGGGCTGGTGATCAGTTCGGCGGCCTCGCGGGCATCGGCCTCGGGGTCGGCCTGGCGGGGGCGGGTGCCCTTGATCGGACGGGTTTCCACCCAGCCATCGGGGCTCAGCTGCAGGAAGAGTTCCGGGGACGCTGAGAGCACCGCTTCCCCCATGGCCTCTCCGGCGGCGATCGCCAGGCCCGAGAACGGCGCCGGGCAGGCCCGTCGCAGGCGCCCGTAGAGGGCCAGCAGATCGGTTTGCGCCGCCAGGGTGGTTTCGCAGCAGGCGGTGAGGTTGGCCTGGAACAGATCCCCGGCGGCGATCCAGGCCTGGAGATGCTCCACCTGGGCGGCGAAGGTGTCGGCGTCGGTGTGCCAGTGCCAGGCGGCGCTCGGGATCGCGGCCGGATCGTTGCGCGTCAGCGCTCCGGCGCCCTCCGGCAGGGCTTCCACCACCGCGGCGATCGCCTCCAGCCGCTCCGCTCCGCGGCCCTCCAGCCAGAGCCGCCGCGCCGTCAGGTCGATGTGCAGCAGGCTGTCGTAGCGGCCGGCCCAGAGGGTGGCCATCGCCGGGCGCTGCCAGTGGTCACCCGCCTCCACCCAGGCCCCCGCCTCGTAGCTCAGCCAGCCCAGCCAATGGCCCCCCTGGGCCTCCATACCCTTGAGGGCCGCGAACGGATCGAGGGCGCCGGGGTCCCCCGGCAGCCCTCGGCAGCAGACGGTCTCCACCGGGTTGATCGCCAGGCAGCTGAGGCCGCCCCTGCTCGCTCCCGCACCGCCCCTGCCCGAGGGCTCCCCCGACGCCGGCCCAGACGGGTGCTCGTCACCATCGAGCCACACCAGCCCGTCCTGGCCGAAGGCCGCCGCCAGGGCCACCGCCACCGCCCAGGGGTCACGCCAGGGGAGCGGCCGCCTCAAGGCCGGCGGCTGGCCAGATCAGGCCGCCCAGCTTCGATCAGGGCCGCGTCGCGGATGCGGCAGCTGTCGCAGCGGCCGCAGGGGGCCTCGCCGCCGACGTAGCAGCTCCAGGTGAGCTCAATCGGTACCCCGAGCCGCAGGGCCTGGCGCACGATCTCGGTCTTGCCCCAGTGAATCAGGGGGGCCCAGAGCCTGGCCCCGTGCCCGGCTCGGCCCGCCTTGGTGGCCAGATCGGCCAGGGTCTGGAAGGCATCGAGATAATCGGGCCGGCAATCGGGGTAGCCGGAGTAGTCGACGGCGTTGACCCCCAGCACCAGCCGGGTGGCTCCGCGCGCCTCCGCCAGGCTCAGCCCCAGGGCGATGAACACGGTGTTGCGGCCGGGCACATAGGTGGAGGGGATCACCCCCTCCACGACCCCATCACTGGGCACCGCCAGGGCGGCATCGGTGAGTGAGGAGCCCCCCCAGGCCGCCAGGTTCACGGCAATGGTGTGGTGCTCCGCCAGGCCCAGGCGCTCGGCCAGCTCGCGGGCCGCCTCCAGCTCCCGGCGGTGGCGTTGGCCGTAGTCGAAGGACAGCCCGATCACCCGCTGCCCCGCCTCGATCGCCAGGGCCGTGGCGGTGGCCGAATCCAGGCCGCCCGAGAGCAGGGCCACGGCCGTGGCGGGGGCGCCGGAAGCTGAAAACGCGGAGGCCAACGGCGCTGGGGCTGGCGGCGGCCATGATCATGGCAGTTGACTTCAAGGATCGATGGGACACGTGCGTGCCAGGACTGGGCTGGTGGTGGCCCCCGCCACGGTCCTCGCTGCGGTCCTCGCCGCGGCCTCGCTGCCGGCCCGGGCGATTCCCCGGCTCGATCTCAAACCCTTCCCGGCGCCGGCGGCCGATGAGCTGCGCTGGGTGATCCAGTTGCCGGGCCTGCTACCCCCCACCAAGGACCCCTCCCTTTCCCAGGACCCAGCCGACTGGCGGGTGCAGCTGATCGTCGGCAAGACGCTGCCACTCGACTGCAACCTGCACCGCCTCGGCGGCAAGCTCAAGCCCGAGACGATTCCCGGTTGGGGGTACACCCTCTTCCGGCTCACCGATGTGGGCCCGATGCTCTCCACCCGCAAGGGCTGCCCCCCCGGGGAGCCCCTCAAGCCCCAGTTCGTGAGCGCCGGCAGCAAACCCTTCGTGGTGCCCTACAACGCCAGCCTGCCGATCGTGGTCTACACCCCGAAGGGCTATGAGCTGCGCTGGCGGATCTGGAAGGCGGAAGCCGAGACCCGCCGCGCCAAAGCGATCTGAGGCCCCAGCGGGGCCAGCTCAGCGCAACCCCAGCCACTTGTGGCTCTGCAGGCTGAGGCGCCAGGTGGGATGGCGGCGCACGAAGGCGATGGCCAGGGCCTCGCCTTCGGGGGAATCCCAGCCCGGTTGCAGCAGCAGCTGCGCGCTGGTGGCCCCAGCGCCATGGCCCTTCACATCAGTGGCTCGGGCGTCCTGGGAGGCGGCGGCCATTGCTTCGGCAAAGACCAGATCCTCCGGGCTGTGGATCACCACCTTGAGCTCGTCGCAGGCCGCCAGCAGTTCAGCGGTGGGGGGCTGGTGGGCCTTGGGGGAAAGGCTGATCCAGTCGAAGCGGCCGCTGAGCTGATCGACGCCACTGGTTTCCAGGTGCAGGGGCAGGGGGCGATCGGTGGCCCCCAGGGCGGCGCAGAGGGCGTTGAGGTCGTGGTGCAACGGTTCACCACCGGTGATCACCACGAAGGCCGCGCCCGTGGCACTGGCAGCTTCGGCAGCCAGCTCAGCAACGCTCCGGCGGGGATGGGCCGCCTCGGGCCAGGAGTGCTTGGTGTCACACCAGCTGCAGCCCACCCGGCAGCCCCCCAGCCGAATGAAGAAGGCGCTGCGGCCGGCGTGGACTCCCTCCCCCTGCAGGGAGTGGAAGGTTTCAACGACCGGAAGGTCGAGAGCCATGGGCCGCTCCACTTGGCCTCGTGCACGCTCAACCTCGCTGAACCCTAAACAACCCATCCGTCAACAACGGTCCGCACCAGCGCTCGCCCCTAACCTTGGTTCATTCGCGCCTTGGTCGTTTGCCCTCCGACCCGTGGCTGACCCCCGCCGTGGTCGCTCAGCTGGCCCGCCACAATCTGCTCCGGCCCCTGCTCAAGCAGCAGGTGCTCGCCGAGCTGGCGATGGATTACCCCTTGCCGGAGCAGGAGCGGCAGGAACGTTTCGAGGCCGTGCGGCGGGAACGGGGCCTGGAGCAGCCTGAGGCCCTGGCTCGGTTCCTGGCCGCCAACCTGCTGCGGGAAGAGGATCTGCGGGCCCTGGCCGAGCAGCCCCTGCAACTGCAGCGGGCCTTGGAGGCGCGTTTCCTGGCCCGGGCGGGGGCTCGCTTCCTGAGCCGCAAGCCCCAGCTTGATCGCATCGTCTACAGCCTGCTGCGGGTGCAGGATCCGGGGCTGGCCCGGGAGCTCTACCTGCGCATTGCTGAGGGCGAGGCCGAGTTCAGTGAGCTGGCGGCCCGTTACACCCAGGGGCCCGAGAAGGAATCCCGCGGCATCGTCGGTCCGGTTCCCCTGACCCAGGCCCACCCCCAGTTGCTGGAGCGACTGCGAACCGCATCGGTGGGGGCGCTGCTGGAGCCGTTCCAGGTCGAGAGCTGGTGGCTGGTGGTGCGCCTCGAGAGCCAGACCGACGCCAGCCTCGATGAGGCCACCCGCAGGCAGATGGCCGCTGAACTGCTTGAGGAGTGGGCGGAGGAGCAGGTGGTTCAGCGGCTGGCGGGGCTGGCCCAGGCACCGTCGGGTGAAGCTGCGTTGGCGGCGCCTCAGCCTGGGGCCGCCCCGGTGGGCCGATGACCGCGGCCCCTTCCCTGGCGGCCCTGCTCGGCCATCCCGCCTTCGCGCAGCTCTCCCCCGCCGGCCGCGCCCTTCTGGAGGGCCAGGCCCGGCTCCATCGCTACGCCCTCGGCCAGTCCCTCTCCAGCGCAGCGCTGATCCCCAGCGAGATCCTGCTGCTGCTGGAGGGGGAGGCGCGGCTTCTGGTGCGAGAAGGCGGTCGCCTGCTCACACTCACGAAGCTGCATCCCGGCGGCTTTGTCGGCCTGGCCTCGCTGCTGCGGGCGAGCCCCTGCGAGGAGGTCAGCGCCGCCGAGGACGTGGTGGCGGCTGCCCTGGGCGATGCCCTGGTGCTGCAGTTGCTGCAGAGCGAGCCCAGCTTCGCGGCCTGGTGCGCCGCTCAGCTGTTCAGCGCCGAACTGGCGGCCCTTCTGCAGGAGCTGCGCCGCCAGCACCCCCAGACCCGCTTCACCCTGCCGGAGCAGTTTGAGCGGATCCGGCCCGAAGCCAGGCTGGTGGCCCCCAGCCAGGAGGTGCTGGCGCTGCTGAGCTCCGATCAGCTCCTGCTGGTTTCCAGCAACAACATCGAGCGCCATCCGATCGGCAGCCGCCTGGATCCCGCCGCCGGTGTGCCCCAGGCCCTGCCACCGCTGCCGCCCCGGCTGATCGCTCTGCCCCGGGCCCTGGAGGCGGAGATCGGAGCAGGGCCGCTTCTGGAGGCCGAACTGCTCGATGGGGAGGGGAGCTTGGTGAGTGCCGGTTCCTCAGCCCTGGCCGGTCCGCCCCTGGCCTCGGGCCTTGATCTGGGCCAGCGGGACCGCCCCGTTTTCCGGTTGCTGCAAGGAAATGGCCCGTTGGAGGAAACCCTCGCCTGCTTCCAGATGCTGGCGGCGGAGCTGCGGTTGCCGTTCCGCCGCGACGCGATCGAGAAGATCCTGCGCGATGCCCTGCGCCGCGGCCAGACCCCCGACCTGCAGCTCTGCGGCAACCTGGCCGCCATGATGGGGCTGCACGTCAGCGGTGTGCGCGTGCCGGCCTCCCAGGGCACGCGGCTGATGACCCCGGCCCTGATCCCCTGGCAGGGCGGTTTTGCCCTGGTGCGCTCCAGCAATGCCCGTGGCCTCGTGCTGGCCTCGCCCCGGGAGGGCTGGGTGGAGCTGCCACCAGCCCGTCTTGCGGAGGCCTTCCCCGATGGCATCGATCTGCTGCTGGTGGAGCGCAGCAGCGCCACGCCGGAGCAGAAGTTCGGCTTCAGCTGGTTCTGGCCGGCCCTGAGCCGTTACCGCGGCCTCCTCTTCCAGGTGTTGCTGGCCTCGTTCGTCGTTCAGCTGTTCAGCCTGGCCAATCCCCTGCTGATCCAGGTGATCATCGACAAGGTGATCAACCAGCGCAGCCTCGACACCCTGCAGGTGCTCGGCTTCGCCCTGGTGGTGGTCACCTTGATGGAAGGGGTGATCGGCTCGTTGCGCACCTTCCTGTTCACCGAAACCACCAACCGCCTCGACATGCGGCTGGGGGCTGAGGTGATCGATCACCTGCTGCGGCTGCCCCTGGGCTATTTCGACCGGCGCCCGGTGGGGGAACTGGGCACTCGGATCGCGGAGCTGGAGAAGATCCGCAATTTCCTCACCGGCCAGGCTCTCACCACCCTGCTGGATGCGGCGTTCTCCGTCATCTACATCGTGGTGATGCTGTTCTACAGCTGGCTGCTGACGCTGATCGCCCTCTGCGTGGTGCCGATCCAGGTGTTGCTCACCGTGCTGGGGGCGCCCCTGTTCCGGCGCCAGTACCGCGATGCCGCCCAGGAGAACGCCCGCACCCAGAGCCACCTGGTGGAGGTGCTCAGCGGCATCCAGACCGTGAAGGCCCAGAACGTGGAGATGATCAGCCGCTGGAAATGGCAGGACCTCTACGCCAAGTACATCGCCCGAAGTTTCGAGAAGACGATCACCGGCACGGCCCTCAATGAGACCAGCCAGGTGCTCCAGAAGCTCTCCCAGCTGCTGGTGCTGTGGGTGGGCACCACCTTGGTGCTCAAGGGGGAGCTCACCCTCGGTCAGCTGATCGCCTTCCGAATCATCAGTGGTTATGTCACCCAGCCGCTGCTGCGCCTCTCCTCGATCTGGCAGACGATCCAGGAGCTGAAGGTGTCGTTCGAGCGTTTGGCGGATGTGGTCGACACCCCGGAGGAGTCCGACGACGCCGACAAGCAGAAGATCCCCCTGCCCCCGATCGATGGAGAGATCCGCTTCGACGATGTGAGCTTCAGCTTCCAGAGCGGGACCCCGTCGGTGCTCAGCCACATCGATCTGTCGATCCCCGCCGGCACCTTCGTGGGCGTGGTGGGTCAGAGCGGCAGCGGCAAGAGCACGCTCACCAAGCTGCTCTCTCGCCTTTATTCCCCCAGGAGCGGCCGGATCCTGATCGATGGCCACGACATCGACAAAGTTGAGCTGTATTCCCTGCGGCGCCAGATCGGCATCGTGCCCCAGGATCCGCTGCTGTTCTCCGGCAGCGTGGCCGAGAACATCGCCCTCACCGACCCCGATGCCAGCAGCGACGCGATCGTGGCGGCGGCCCGGCTGGCCTGTGCCCACGATTTCATCATGGAATTGCCGGCCGGTTACAGCACCAACGTCGGTGAGCGGGGGGCGAGCCTCTCGGGTGGCCAACGCCAGCGGATCGCCCTGGCCCGCACACTGCTGAGCCGTCCCAAGCTGCTGGTGCTCGATGAGGCCACCAGTGCCCTGGATTACGCCACCGAGCGCCAGGTGTTCGACAACCTGATCGAGAACGTGAAGCACGCCACGGTGTTCTTCATCACCCACCGGCTCTCCACAATCCGCCGGGTCGGCCGGATCGTGATGCTCCACGAGGGCGCCGTGGTCGAGAGCGGCACCCACGATGAACTGATGGCCCAACGGGGCCGCTACTACGCCCTCGTTCAGCAGCAGGAGGACAGCTGATGGCCCGCCAGAACGATCCCGGTGCGCTCGTGCGCGCCGCCCAGAGCGCGATCGAACGGCGGGCGCAGAGCAGCCACGAGGAGCTGGCGCTGCAGCAGTCGCGCTTTCTGGCCCGCACCCTCACCTGGACTCTGATCGGTTGCACCGGCCTGGCCGTGGCCTGGCTGGCCCTGGCCAAGACCGAGGAGGTGGTGGTGGCCCCCGGCAAGTTGGAGCCGATCGGCAACGTGAAGGTGGTGCAGATGCCCGTGGGTGGTGTGCTCGACGCCATGCTCGTCAAGGACGGCGAACGGGTGAAGAATGGCCAGGTGCTCTTGCGTCTCGATAACGAGGCCACCCTCGATCGCCAGCGCAGCCTGATCCTGACCATCACCGCCAAGGAGGAGCAGCTGCGGCTCAAGACGGTGGAGTTGGCCCGCTACCTCAACCTCAACGACACCGAGCAGGGGGTGCTGGGCCGTAACCGCAATCTGGAGCAGGAGATCCTCGATCGCCTCGAAACCCTGCAGAAGCAGGGGGCCACGGCCGAACTGCAGTACCTGCAGCAGCGCAACAAGGTCAAGGAGGTGCAGGGAGAACTCGACAAGACCCGGGTGGATCGCCTGCGCCAGAGCGCGATCGTGGAGCAGGCGATCGAGCAGCTCAAGGGCGAGCTGGCGGATCTGCGCAGCAAGCTCACCGAGCTGAGGGTGAACATCCGCTACCAGGACATCCGCTCACCCGTGGACGGGGTGGTGTTCGACCTCAAGCCCACCGGTCCCGGCTTCGTGGCCCAGGGCAGCGAACCGATCATGAAGATCGTGCCCTACGCCAACCTGCTGGCCAAGGTGGAGATCCCCAGCGACAAGATCGGCTTCGTGCGCGTCGGTAAACCGGCGGAGATCAGCATCGACTCCTTCCCCTCCTCCGATTTCGGCGTGATCGAGGGAACGGTCAAGGAGATCGGCTCCGATGCCCTGCCTCCCGATCAGCTCAAGCAGACCTACCGCTTCCCGGCCCAGATCCAGCTCTCAAGACAAACCTTGAAGCTCAAGTCCGGCCAGGTGCTGCCGCTGCAGGTGGGCATGTCGCTGACCGCGAACATCAAGCTGCGCAAGGTGACCTACCTGCAGCTGTTGCTCTCCGACTTCAAGGACAAGACCGACTCACTCAAGCGGATCTAGGCCTCAGCCCTCGCCCTCAGTTGCTGCGCACCGAGCTGCTGCGTGAGAAGGCTTCCTCGGGCGAGGAGGGCAGCCGCTGCTGGGCGGCTTCGATCAGCCCCCGGAACAGGGGGTGGGGCCGGCCGGGGCGGGAGAGGAATTCAGGGTGGTACTGGCAGGCGGTGAAGAAGGGGTGGTCCTTGAGTTCGATCAGTTCCACCAGGCGGCCGTCGGGGGAGGTGCCGCTGATTTCGTAGCCCGATTCCAGGAACAGGCTGCGGTAGGCGTTGTTGAACTCGTAGCGGTGGCGGTGGCGTTCGTAGACCACCTGTTCGCCGTAGAGGGCTTGGCCCAGGGTGCCCGGCACCAGCCGGCAGGGGTAGACCCCCAGGCGCATGGTGCCCCCCCGGTCCACCACATCCTGCTGTTCGGGCAGCAGGTGGATCACGGGATGGGGGCTCTGGGGGTCGAGCTCGGCGCTCGTGGCTCCCTCCAGCCCCGCCTGGTTACGGGCCCACTCGATCACGGCGCACTGCATCCCCAGGCAGAGCCCCAGGAAGGGAACCCGCTGCTCCCGGGCCCAGCGGATCGCCGCCACCTTGCCATCGACGCCGCGGTGGCCGAAACCGCCCGGCACCACCACCGCATCCATGCCCCTCAGCAGGGTGTCGGCGCCCTGGGTTTCGATCTGCTCGGCGCAGACCCAGTGCAGATTCAGCGAGGCGTCGCGTTCGAGGCAGGCGTGGCGCAGGGCCTCCACCACCGAGAGGTAGGCGTCGTTGAGCTGCACGTACTTGCCCACCAGGGCCACCTTCACCTCCGGGCCGGGGTTGCGCAGCTTGCGCACCAGCTCCGCCCAGCGGGCCATGTCGCTCTCGTGGTCTTCCAGCCCCAGCACGTCGAGCACCTGGCGGCAGAGGCCCTCGCGCTCCATGGCCAGGGGAACGGCGTAGATGCTGTCGGCGTCGAGGGCCTGGATCACGGCGTCGGTGGACACGCCGCAGAAGCCGCCGATCTTGGCCTTGAGCTCACTGGTGATCGCGCGGTCGCTGCGGCAGACCAGCACATCGGGCTGGATGCCGATCGAGCGCAGCTCCTTGACCGAGTGCTGGGTGGGCTTGGTCTTGAGTTCGCCCGAGGTGCCGATGAACGGCAGCAAGGTGACGTGCACATAGGCCAGGTCGTGGCGGCCCACATCACCGCGGAACTCCCGGATCGCTTCGAGGAAGGGCAGTGACTCGATGTCACCGACGGTGCCGCCGATCTCGGTGATCACCACGTCGGCGCCGCTGTTGGCCGCCACGCGGTGGATGCGCTCGCGGATCTCGCCGGTGATGTGGGGGATCACCTGCACCGTGCCGCCGTTGTAGTCGCCGCGGCGCTCCTTGTTGATCACCGCCTGGTAGATCGAGCCGGTGGTCACGCTGTTCAGCCGCGACATCGCGGTGTCGGTGAAGCGCTCGTAGTGGCCCAGGTCGAGGTCGGTCTCGGCGCCGTCCTCGGTGACGAACACTTCCCCATGCTGGTAGGGGCTCATCGTGCCCGGATCCACGTTCAGGTAGGGATCGAGCTTGAGGATCGAGACGCTGTAGCCCCGGGATTTCAACAGCCGGCCCAGGCTGGCGGCCACGATTCCCTTGCCGATACTCGAGACCACCCCGCCGGTCACGAAGACGAACTTGGCGGCGTGGCTGCGGGGGGCGGCGGGGCTGGCCATGGGCACCTGGGCGACCACCCAATCTACGGGTCCCGCCAGGGTCCCGGGAGGGGGCCCAGGCCAGATCTGGAGCGCTCAGCCCTCCAGCAGGCTGCGCAGCATCCAGGCGGTTTTCTCGTGGATCTGCAACCGCTGCGTCAGCAGATCGGCCGTGGGCTGGTCGTTGGCCCCATCCGCTGTGGCGAAGACGCTGCGGGCGGTGCGCGCCACCGCCTCATGGCCCTTCACCAGCTCGCGCACCATTTCCAGGGCGGCGGGCACGCCTTCTGTTTCGCTGATCGAGGCCAGCGCCGCGAAGCGGGCACCGCCGAAGGGGGCCGGAAAGCCCAGGGCGCGGATGCGCTCGGCGATCACATCCAGGGAGGTCCAGAGCTCCGTGTACTGATCCATGAACATCAGGTGGAGCGTGTTGAACATCGGACCGGTCACGTTCCAGTGGAAGCCGTGGGTCTTGCCGTAAAGCACGTAGCTGTCCGCCAGCAGCCGGCCCAGCCCCTCGGCGATGGCCTGGCGCTGGTCAGAGGGGATGCCGATGTCGATCGGTGGGGCGTTCAGGCTGGAGGCGTAGGCCATCGGGGATCGCTGGTAACAGTGTTCAACCCTATTGAGGATCCTCCCAGTTGCTGGTGACGTGCAGTTCCGCCAGCTGCTGGGTGGCCACCCCGGCGGGGGCGCCGGTGAGCAGGCAGCGGGCCTGCTGGGTCTTGGGGAAGGCGATCGTGTCGCGGATCGATTCCTCGCCGGCCAGCAGCATCACGATCCGGTCGAGCCCGAAGGCCAGGCCGCCGTGGGGCGGGGCGCCCATGTCGAGGGCTTCGATCAGGAAGCCGAACTGGCGCTCGGCCTCCTCCAGGGGCAGGCCGATGGTTTGCAGCACCTGGCGCTGCAGAGCTGAATCGTGGATGCGCAGCGAGCCGCCGCCGAGTTCGAGCCCGTTGAGCACCAGGTCGTAGGCCTGGGCGCGGGCCGTGGGCAGGGTCTCGGCCCACTGAGTGGGGTCGTTGCCCAGATCTTCGCTGTTGGGGGCGCAGAAGGGGTGGTGCAGGGCTTCGAGGCGGTTCTCGCCCTCGTTGAACTCGAACATCGGGAAGTCCACCACCCAGAGGAAGTTCCAGGCGTCGTTGGCGCGTCCTTCGGCCACCAGGCCCAGTTCCTTGGCCAGGAACTGGCGCACCCGATCGAGGGCCTTGTTCACCGTGGCGGTGTCACCGGCGCCGAAGAGCAGCAGGGTGCCGGGCTCGGCGCCCGTGCGGCGCAGCAGTTCGGCCTTGCCTTCTGCTGAAAGGTTGTCCTTGATGGCGCCGATGCTGTCGATCTCGCCCCCCTCGCGCACGCGGATGAACGCCAGGCCGCCGGCGCCGGCGGCGGTGGCTTCGCCGAACACATCGCCACCGGGCTTGATGCGCACGTTGCTGAGGGCGTCGTTGCCGCCGGGGATGGCGAGGCACTTCACGGCCCCTCCGGCGGCCACGGCGCCGGAGAACACCTTGAAGCCGCTGCTGGCGAAGATGTCGCTCACGTTGGTGAGCTCGAGGCCGTAGCGCGTGTCGGGGCGGTCGGTGCCGTAGCGCTCCATGGCCTCAGCCCAGGTGAGGCGCGGGAAGGGCCGCGGCAGTTCGATCCCCTTGACCGCCTTCCAGATCGCGGCGATCAGGCCCTCGTTGAGCTCGAGGATCTGCTCTTGAGCCACGAAGCTGAGCTCGATGTCCAGCTGGGTGAACTCCGGCTGGCGGTCGGCCCGGAGGTCTTCGTCGCGGAAGCAACGGGCCACCTGGTAGTAGCGCTCGAGGCCGCCCACCATCAGCAGCTGCTTGAACAGCTGCGGCGACTGGGGAAGGGCGAACCACTCGCCGCCGTTGACCCTTGAGGGCACCAGGTAGTCGCGGGCGCCTTCGGGGGTGGAGCGTGTGAGCACGGGGGTTTCCACCTCAATGAAGCCCTCGGCCTCCAGGTAATGCCGGGCGGTCTGGATGGTCTTGTGGCGCAGGCGCAGGTTGCCGTTCATGCGCTCGCGGCGCAGGTCCAGGTAGCGGTGGCGCAGGCGCAGTTCCTCGCGCACGCTCTCGTCGTCGTGCACCGACACCGCAAAGGGCAGGGTGCGCTTGACCGTGTTCAGCACGCTGATCGTTTCCGCCAGCACCTCCACTGCACCGGTGGCCAGGCGCTCGTTGAGCGAATCAGCTGGCCGCTGGCGCACCTTGCCCTGGATCTGGAGCACGAATTCGCTGCGCACCTGCTCGGCGGCGGCGAAGGCCCCGTCCCCTTGGTCGGGGTCGACAGTGATCTGGACGGTGCCGCTGCGGTCGCGCAGGTCGATGAAGATCACCCCGCCGTGGTCCCGGCGCCGGTCCACCCAGCCGCAGAGCTGGACCGACTGGCCGGCGTCAGCGCTGCGCAGGTCACCGCATCCGTGGCTGCGCATGGGGAAAATCGGGGGGAAGGGCGAGTTTCCCACAGGGCCAGTCCCGGCCAGCGCTGCCGACGTTCTGAGTCAGCGCCGGTAAAAGGGCCGCTTGACCACCAGCGCCGGTTCCGCCTTGCCGCGGATCTCCACCGCCAGCTCCGTGCCGGGCTTGGCGGCCGCGGCCGGCACGTAGGCCAGGGCGATCGCTTCCCCCAGGGTCGGTGACCAGGTGCCGCTGGTGACCTCCCCCACCTCCTCGCCGCCCAGGAGGACCGGGTAGCCGTGGCGGGCGATGGCGCGGCCCGAGAGCTTGAGGCCAACAAGCCGGCGGCCCACCCCCTGGGCCGTCTGGCGCTCCAGGGCCTCGCGGCCGATGAATTGTGCTGGCATCTCCAGGTGCACCAGCCAGCCCAGGGAGGCCTCGAGCGGGGTGGTGGTGGCGTCCATGTCGTTGCCGTAGAGGTGCATCGCCGCCTCCAGGCGCAGGGTGTCGCGGGCGCCCAGGCCGCAGGGGCTCACCCCATCCGCCAGCAGCTGCTGCCAGAGGGCCAGACCCGCCCCACGCGCCAGCAGCAGCTCGAAGCCGTCTTCGCCGGTGTAGCCGGTGCGCCCCACGAACACCAGGGCCCCCTGGGCGGCACCCGTGGCGCTGCCGGCCAGGGCCAGCTCCCGGTGGCCGAAGCGCGGCAGGCCGGAGAGATCGGCCCCGCTGAGGGCCTCCAGGCGCCCGGCCGCCTCAGGCCCCTGCAGGGCCAGCAGCACCCCGTCGCCTTTGCGGTCCTCGATGTCGAACCCCTGGGGTTCCAGCTGGTCGCGGATCCAGGCGGTGTCGGCGTCGGCGCAGGCGGCGTTGATCACCAGCACCAGTTCATCGGTTTCGCCTTCGGGGCCCGTTATTCGGCCGCGGTCGTAGACGATCAGATCGTCGCGGATGCCGCCCGCCTCGTTGAGCAGCACGGTGTAACAGGCCTCGCTTGGGCCGATGCGGTGCAGATCGCTGGGCACCAGGGTTTGGAGTGCGTCCTTGACGCCGTCGCCGCGCAGGGTCAGCACCCCCATGTGGGAGATGTCGAAAACGCCGCAGCGCTCACGCACCGCCCTGTGTTCCTCCACCAGGCCGGCGAATTGCACCGCCATCTCCCAGCCGGCGAAGGGCACCAGGCGGCCGCCGGCGGCACGGGCGGCCTCGAACAGGGGCGTGCGCTGCAGGGCGTCGGCCATGGGGGGGGGGCGCGGGGATTGGGGCGGATCCTATGGAGGCCCCTGGCTGGATGGGGCCAGCCAGCGATGGATCACCCAGGGCTGGCCCAGACCAGATCCTGAGGGAACGTGGGCGGAAGCAAATCCGAAGACTTCCCGCAGGTTCGGTCCTCACCCTGGTCTTCGCGAACACTGCTCATTAAGTTGAATGACCAAAAAATCCCGCCTCGATGGGCAAGCGCCCCAGCTGCCGCAGCTGTCTCCATTGCACGCCCCCCACGGCGGCGGCGATGGGCTGGTGCAAGCTGCGGCGCCTGGCGATCCATCCCGAGCTCAGTGGTGAGTTCTGGTGCCACCACTGGACGCCGCTGCCGCCGCGGTTGCCCCTCACCGGCCAGGACGGCCCGCTCACCAGCCTCTCTGGCGCCGATACGACCCCTCCTGGCGCCAGTCAGCAACTGGCGCTCACACCGCTGCTGGTGGAGGGCTGAAACGGCTCGTCATCGTTTCGGGGCCAGAAAGTGCTGATCGGCACTTGAAACGGCCGCGGCGGGTGTCATGGTGATTGAACATCCAATTTCATTGCTGAGGTGGGTTATTGGTCACACTGCTGGCAAGTTCGACTCCTGCTGAACTCCTCGGTGCTCAGGTCGACAGTGAGGTGCTCACGTTTCCCACAGCCACCCTTATCTTTTCCCCCGGTGAATCGGCCAACTCCATCTATGCCCTACGCCGTGGGATTGTCGAATTGATGGGTGAGCAGGACAACACGTTGTGTTATCGCCCCGGTGAGCTGTTCAGTTATCAGGACATCGTCTGGAGTGAAGGCTCCTATCGCAACTCGGCAGTGGCCCGAACGCCCGTGGAGTTGATCAGGCTCGACCGACTGCGGTTCCTGAACCTGCTGCACAACCACCCCACCCTGGCGGTGCATCTGATCGCCCAGCAGCACGACCGGTTGCGGGAGCAGCGCACCAGCGGCACCTGCTGCTACTGAGGGACCCGGTCCAGCAGCAGCAGCAGGCTGCGCACCACCTTGGCGGCCAGCACGGCGCTGACACCGGTGGGATCGAGCTGGGGTGCAAGCTCCACCACGTCCGCCGCCACGAGCCTGTGCTGGCGCAGCTCCTCCACCAGGGCGGCGAAGTGGTGCCAGTGGAAGCCACCGGGTTCGGGGGTGCCCGTGCCCGGCAGCACCGCCGGATCGAACCAGTCCAGATCCACCGTCAGGTACAGGGGCCGTCCCCGCAGGGGAGCGAGGGCGGCGGTCAGGCCATCAAGGCCGATCAGGCGGCCGCTGCGGCGCAGTTCGCTGAATTCCTCGCGCGTGCCGCTGCGGATCGCGATCTGCAGCAGATCGCCGCTGGGCAGCACCTCCAGGCAGCGGCGCATGGCGCAGGCATGGCTGTGGCGGGCCCCCAGCCACTGCTCGCGCAGGTCGGCATGGGCATCGAGCTGCACCAGCACCAGCTCCGGATGGCGTTCGGCCACCGCCGCCACCGCGCCGCTGCTGATCGAATGCTCACCCCCCAGCATCAGGGGCCTGAGGCCAAGGTCCAGCACCGCACGGGTGGCGCGCCCCACGGCCTCCACCACGGGTTCGGGGGCGCCGAAGGGGATGTCGAGGGCGCCCAGATCGGCGATCGCGGCCTCCTCCAGGTCGAGCTCGAGCTGGGGGTCGTAGGTCTCCAGGCCGCTGCTCACCTCACGGATCGCCGCCGGTCCGAAACGCGTGCCGGGGCGGAAGGAGGTGGTGCCGTCGTAGGGCACTCCGAACAGGCCGACGCGACAGCCGGCGGGGTCCCGGCGGCTGCCCATGTAGATGGCCCCGTCTTGATCGAACAGCCCCGCATCGAACAGCTGACTCATCGGTTCAGCTCCCGCTCGATCGCCGCCGGCACCGCCTCGAAGGCGCCGCCTTGCCAGCGGGGGCTCCAGATCTCGCAGCCTGCCGCCACCGCTTCGGCCCGTTCCAGTTGGGGCGTGAGGTAGCGGGGGCCATCGACGGCGGCGAAGATCCAGCTCCACCAGCCGCTGGGGTACATCGGCACCCAGCCGTAGAGCGGATCGGCATGGCCGAACACTTGCCGCAGCACCCGTACGGTGTCGATGTGAACGGCGCGGAAGGCCTCGGGGGATTCGCTCTGGGTGGCGAACACGCCCCCGGGCTTGAGCAGGCGGCGGCAGTGGCCGAAGAAGGCTTCGTTGAACAGGCCTTCGGCGGGGCCGGCGGGGTCGGAGCCATCGACGATCACCACGTCGTAGCTGGCGTCCGCGGCCGCGGCCACCCAGGCGATGCCATCGCCGATCGTGAGTTGGAAGCGGGGGTCGCTCCAGGCCGTGGCCCCGAGGCTGGGCAGATGCTCGCGGCAGAGCTCCACCACCAGCCCATCGATTTCCACCATGTCCAGCTGGTGCACGCCGGGGTGGCGCAGCACCTCGCGGGCGGTGCCCCCATCGCCGCCGCCGATCACCAGCACACGCTCGATCGAGGCGGCCGAGGTCAGGGCCGGGTGCACCAGGGATTCGTGGTAATGCCGTTCCTGGCGCTCGGCGGTCATCCAGCAGCCATCCAGCAACAGGGCCTTGCCGTAGGGCTCGCTGTCGATCACGGTCACCCTCTGGAAGGGGCTGTGGGTGTCCACCAGCACGGTGGCACGCATGCCGTAGCGGCAGCCGGCGTAGACCTCATCCACCCAGCCGTCGGTGGAGCTGCTGGGGGCGTGATCGCTGCCGGGTGCGGGGCTGGAGGAGCTCAAGGGAGGCGGCGTGGTCGACTCGTCCCAGCTAAGCGGTTCACCGGTGTCGCCCCGCGCACCTCAGGGGCTGGCTTCCCCGGAGTTGTGCGCCTCCGCGCTGCCGTCCTCGGCGCGGATCGCGGCCTTCGCCTGCTGCCACAGGCCCTCGAGCCGCTCGATGCTCTGGCCTTCCAGATCGCCCCCGAGGGCCTCCTCCACCCGGGCGAAGCGAGCCAGGAAGCGGAGGTTGGTGCCGGCGAGGCCCTCTTCGGGATCCAGATCGCACCAGCGGGCCACGTTCACCAGGGTGAACAGCAGGTCGCCGAGTTCGCTCTGGGCGTGGGCCCGATCGCCGCTGGCCAGCGCCTCGCGCAACTCCCCCAGCTCCTCTTCGACCTTCCCCCACACCCCCGCCATTGATTCCCACTCGAATCCGGCCGCGGCGGCCCTGTTGGAGATGGTCATGGCCCCGCTCAGGGCCGACTGGCCGCGGACCTGTCCGCGCAGCCTGGCGCTGAGGCTGGCTTGCCCTTCTCCCCGCTCGGCTCGCTCGGCCGCCTTGATCGCCTCCCAGCTGGCGGGGGAGCCGTTCTCCGGCTCGAACACATGGGGATGACGGCGGATCAGCTTGGCGCTGATCCCCCGGGCCACCTGCGCCAGATCGAAGCGCCCCGTCTCTGCGGCGATGCGGGCGTGCAGCACCACCTGCAGCAGCAGGTCCCCCAGCTCTTCGCACAGGTGGGCGTCGTCCCCGTGGCGGATGGCATCGGCCACCTCGTGGGCCTCCTCGAGCACGTAGGGGATCAGCGAGCTGTGGGTCTGGCTGAGGTCCCAGGGGCAGCCGCCTTCGGGATCGCGCAGCTGGTCCACCACGGCCACCAGTTCTGCGAGGGCGTCGGTGGAGGCGGGCCCAGGGGCAGGCGCGGAGCTCATGGCGGTGGTCTGGGCCTGGGCCCTCACAGGCGCTCACCTTCGCATCGATCGCTGGCGCCGACGCTTCAACTGCCATCTGCGCCGCAACAGCCGTGGCCGCCTGGGCATCGGATCGCCGTCCTGGAGCAGGTGCAGCCAGGCGCTGGCCTCCAGCCCCACCAGGGCCAGCAGCACCAGGGGCCGTTGCTGCCGCCAGAGCTGCTCGGCCGCCGCCAGGGCCCCGGAAGGGCCGCTCAGGCCCTGGGCCAGCCCCAGGGGTTGCAGCACCAGGCCCTGGGCGAGCATCAGCAGCACGGTCAGGTACAGCAGACGCCCGGCGGTGCCGACCAACGGGGTATGGGAGAGCGAGGAGCGGTGGCGCAGTAGCTTGCGGTAGGGAAGCCAGAGCAGCGCCAAGGGCCCCCAGCGGCGGGTTGGGTTGGAGGGGGTGTCCAGGTCAGGGGAGAGCCAGAGCCCTCCCACCAGAAAGCTGACCAGGGCCGTGGCCACACCCGCTGGGCCCAGCACCGGCCACCAGAGCAGGGCGAAGGGCAGGCTGAGCAGCACGGTCAGGCGGTCGTGCTCGCGGCCGCTGGCCATCGTTCAGGGCGCTTGGACCGAATCAAGTGTGCCTCCCCCAAGCTCTAGCCGGGACCGCTCTGATCAGCCGTTCAGGCGTGCTTGTCATCTGAGAAGTCGATGGCCCGCTTGGTGGCACCGGTGACCGGAGTGGTCGGTGGGTTGGTGAGATCGAGGCGATCTTCCGTTGGTGCAAGAGCTGTGGCCTGATGAGGTCCTTTCTTCCTGAAGCTGGAAAACAGATGGACGGCCAGGCTGGGCCTTGAAAGCGAAACAATCGGATCGATGGATGACATGGGAGTCTCAAGGGCTGGGGCCTGGAAGATCAGAGCGATCAGAAGTGTGCCGAGCGTCAGCAGGGAGAGCGTCAGTTTTTTCATGGTCAACAGAAAAGATGGGACACAAAGGGATGGAAGGGCTGGGATGTCAAAGGGACATCCCCTGTCTGATCTCAGGGGGACTCGTGGCTTGCTTTCGCCATCGATTCACGAACCTTTTCGGCCAGGGGTTTGATCGTGCAGACCACCTTCTCGCTGGCTTGGTTCGTCTGGCCGGTGTCAGTGGTCAACGCTTCAACAGAGGCTTGGAGCTTGCTTTCGGGTTGCGTGGAGATCGCCTTGGGATCAATGGTCATGGTGTTGATGGCATTGGAATGTGAACCCAACACGACGAGGCCTGAAGATTTCTGTTGGTCAGGCTTCCATCCGTCGACACGGCCTCAAGCACGACGGGTGGTCACGAAGACACGGCTGATAGGAACTCGGTGGGGAGGATCAGGTGGGTGATCGCCTGCATCGGTGCGTTCCCTTTCTTTCTAGGCATGGATGCATCAGCTGAAGTCGCATCTGTGGGGGCGATTGTTGATCGGCAGTGGCTCCACCCCCGATGGACATGGCGATCCGGCTGAATGGGCTGCTTTGAGCACGTGAGCTGCCGCCCGGATCTGCAGCAGAAGGGCGCCGATCGAGGTGCATGGGCTCAGGCGGCGCCAGTGTTCCGATCAAAGTGGGGTCGACTGATGTTGAGGAATCGAATGGCTTTCGTGAATTCAAGTGAATTTGATGCATCTGATTCTTTTCATGAAGCAAGATCTGAATCGAGATCTGAAACGAGTTCATGGCACGTTGCGGCAGAACCCTGCAAGGTGAATCCCATGCTTCTTGAGGTCTCCCTGACGGTGGACCAAGGGCAGCACGACGTTCGCTTGCAGCGCCTCGCTATTGAGGATCCGGCGCTGCGCTCCACCCGTGGAACCGATCGGATGCGCGCTGGCGCCGGTGCCTGTGAACTGGTGTGCAGCCAAGCCGAGTTGTTCGATCTGGGCTGCTACCTGCTCCACCAGGCCAGGCTTCTCCAGGCGGGCAGGGTGCGCTCAAGCCAGGGCATCCCCAGCAAGCTCAGCCCTCGCCGGCTGGATGGACCCAGGCAGCAGGCCCTGGGCGCCGCGCGTTCAGCAGGCTGAAGCTTCGCCAACCTCGACCCTCCCGCTTGGTGGCGACCCATCAGCCACCAAGCGTGAGGTCTGCCCGTGCTCAGGCGGCTGGGTCCAGATCACCGACAGGATCAAGGGCGATGTGGTTGAGCAGGGTCGTGGTGAAGGCGAACAGCAGGAACGGCAGCGAGAGCACAAGGATCACGCCCACCACCACAAGGGCATAGATCGGGCTGCTCGCCCCCATCAGCGCCATGCCGGCCGCCAGGCTCACGAAGATCACCACCATCCAGATCATGATCTGGCCGTAGATGTCCCCAAAGGTCAGGGTGCAGCGGAGCTGGTAGGCCTTGAAGCGGTCCATGGGGATCAGGTGGGACTCGTCCTCAGCTAAGGCAGGCCAGGCCGGTTTGAATCAATCTGTCAACATCTGTTTTCAGTCGCCAGGCTGTTTAGCCTCAGTCCCATGCCAGTGCTTCGGCCATGACCATCCACGATCTGGGCCAGCTGGTGATGCTGCTGCTTCCGGGCATGTTGCTGTCCGTGCTGGTGCTCTCCGCGTTCGCCGCCGGCGGTTGAGGGTGGGCGCCCCAGGGCCCCGTCCCGGTTTCGATCCGTCCTTCAACACAAATCCCCCGGCGATCGCACCAAGCTATCCGGTCTCCATAATGTGAGGGTCGATCTGTCCGCCTGAGCTTGGTTTCCGTACGTTCGAGGGTGCTCGTCGTCGCCCTGGTCGTGGCGACCATCCTCATCGGCCTCTGGGTGGGAAGCGATGGTTCGCTGCTTCCGGTGCAGGCCAGCCTCAATGCTCCGCTCTACGACCAGCTGTTTCGAGTCCTGTACAGCATTGGAACGATCCTGTTCCTCGGGGTCTTCGGGGTGCTGATCTACAGCATGATCCGCTTTCGGCGCCGTGCCGGTGATTTCAGCGATGGGGCGGCGATTGAGGGCAATCTCCCCCTGGAGATCGTCTGGACGGCCATCCCGGCCGTGGTGGTGCTGTTCGTTGGCCTCTACAGCTACAACATCTATGACCGCATGGGTGGCATGACCTCCCTTGGGGATCACGGCGGCATGCATTCGATGGCTGACATGGCCAGCGTTGCGGCGAGCCCCGAGGGCGAGGTCTGGGGGGGTATCGGAACCAGCCCCGGCCAGACTGCGGCGACGACAGTCGATGTCACGGCGATGCAGTTCGCCTTCATCTTCAGCTACCCCTCCAGCAACATCATCAGTGGTGAGCTGCATGTGCCGGTGGGCCAACCTGTTGAACTGCACATGAAGGCCAATGATGTGATCCACGCCTTCTGGGTGCCGCAGTTCCGTCTCAAGCAGGACATCATTCCCGGCCAGCCGACCGTGCTTGCCTTCACCCCCACCAAGGAAGGCACCTACCCGATCATCTGCGCTGAGCTGTGTGGGCCCTATCACGGCGGCATGCGCACGTCCGTTGTCGTGCATGGGCAGGATGCCTACGAGCAATGGCTGAAGCAGAACAGCCCCGACCCCGTTGCCGCCTGAGCAAGTCTTCGATCCATGACCACCACCACACCAACCTCCCCATCACCTGGGCTCTTCGACGGGCCTGAGCCCGAGGGCTGGCGGCGTTACTTCGGCTTCAGCCTGGATCACAAGGTGATCGGCATTCAGTATCTGGTCACGAGCTTCTTCTTCTATCTCGTGGGCGGTGTGTTGGCGGGGATGATCCGCACTGAGCTGACCACCCCGATCTCCGATTTCCTCAGCCGTGAGGCCTACAACGAGGTGCTGACACTCCACGGCACGATCATGATCTTCCTGTGGATCGTGCCGGTGGTGAATGGGGCTTTCGGCAACTATTTGATCCCCTTCTACGTCGGTGCCCGTGACATGGCCTTCCCGCGGCTCAATGCGGTGGCGTTCTGGTTGATTCCGCCCGCCGGGGTGATGCTGATCACCAGCTATTTCATCGGCGGGGCCTCCCAGTCCGGCTGGACGGCCTATCCCCCCTTGAGCCTTACGACACCTGCAGCGGGGCAGCTGGTCTGGATCTTCAGCGTGATTCTTCTGGGTGGAAGCTCAATCCTCGGGGGCATCAACTTCATCGCCACGATCCTGAAGCTGCGCCGCCCCGGGCTCACACTCATGCAGTTGCCGATGTACTGCTGGGCGATGCTGGGCACCAGCATTCTGGTGGTGCTGTCCACGCCGGTTCTGGCGGGCACCTTGATCCTTCTGGCCTTCGACATCGTGGCCCACACAGGCTTCTTCAACCCAGGCCAGGGGGGCAATGTGGTTGTCTATCAGCACTTGTTCTGGTTCTATTCCCACCCGGCGGTCTACATCATGGTGCTGCCGGCTTTCGGTCTGGTCAGCGAAATCCTGCCGGTGCATGCCCGCAAGCCCTTGTTTGGCTACACCACCATGGTGTATTCGATTCTGGCCATCGTGTTCCTTGGCTTGATCGTCTGGGCGCATCACATGTTCACCAGCGGCACGCCCCCCTGGATGCGGCTGTTCTTCACGATCGCCACCTCGTTCATTGCCGTGCCCACCGGCATCAAGTTCTTCAACTGGCTGGCCACCCTATGGGGCGGAAGAATCGCCCTGAATTCGGCCATGCTGTTCGCCTGTGCCTTCATCGTCAATTTCGTGCTCGGCGGCATCACCGGTGTGGCCCTGGCCCAGGTGCCGTTTGATATCCACGTGCATGACACCTACTTCGTGGTTGCCCATTTCCATTACATCGTTTATGGCGGAACCGTCTTCGTGATCTTCAGCTCCATTTACCACTGGTATCCGAAGTTCACTGGAAAGTTGTTGGATGAGCGTCTTGGCATCGTGCATTTCGCGCTTACGTTTGTCGGGTTCAATCTCTGCTTTGGTCCTCAGCACTGGCTGGGGATCAACGGAATGCCCAGGCGGGTGGCCGAATACGATCCCCAGTTCACCCTCTTGAACCAGATCAGCAGCGTTGGCGCCCTGCTGATGGCCCTGAGCACCCTGCCGTTCCTCTACAACGTCATCGTCAGCTACTTCAAGGGGAAGGTGGCCGGAGACAATCCCTGGCGAGCGCTCACGAGCGAATGGCTCACCAGTTCTCCGCCTCCGGTCGAGAACTGGCACGGACCGGCACCCCACGTGCGTCATCCCTACGGCTACGGAGCGGAGCCCCAACCATGACCACCCTTCCTTCTTCCGTCAGCTCCGAGCTGCAGGAATCGTCCAAGGCGATCGAGCACGAAGAGCACGGAGATTTCCGTCTGTTTGGCCTGGTGTTGTTCCTAGTCGCTGATGGCATGACCTTCGCCGGTCTGTTCGCGGCCTACCTCACCTTCCGGGCCGTCAATCCCCTGCCTTCCGGAGGGGTCTACGAGCTCGAACTGCTGCTCCCCACGATCAACACGGTGCTGCTGGTGCTCAGCAGCTTCACGTTCCACCGATCCGCCAAGCTGCTGCGTGCCGAGAATTCCGCCGGTTGCCGGCTCTGGCTGCTGATCACCATTGCGCTCGGGTTGGCGTTCCTGGTCAGCCAGATGCGCGAGTACTTCACCCTTCCCTTCGGTCTCACCAGCAACCTGTATGCCAGCACCTTCTACGTGCTGACCGGCTTCCATGGCCTGCATGTCACCCTCGGGGTGATGCTGATGCTGATTGTCTGGTGGCAGGCGCGTGAGGGGGGCTCGATCACCAGCCATCAGCACTTCGGTTTAGAGGCGGCTGAGCTCTACTGGCACTTCGTCGATGGCATCTGGGTTGTGCTGTTCGGGATCATCTACCTGCTGTAGGCACCCGGGGGAGCGGGGCCCTGGGGGAGCTGATCCCTCAGAATGGATCAATCGCCCGATTAGCTCAGCGGTAGAGCGCCTGCCTTACAAGCAGGATGTCGCTGGTTCGAAACCGGCATCGGGCATACCTGGAAATCCAGTCTCAGAGAGGGTTCAAGCCCTCAGAGTATGTGTTTCGGCCGCGCCGGAGCCGTTGTGACCCTTCGGAGCGGGGCAAATGCAGGCACGTGGCCGACCCCCGTGGCCTTCGGGCGTTCACTGATCAGGAGATGCTGCCGCTGCGCGAGACGATCAGCCGCTGAACCCGGCTGACCCCGGCCGTTCTGCTGGGTGGCATGGGACGCTCACAGCGCGGCAGCAGGGGGAGCAGCGGTTCCCTGTTGAACCACCGGGCCCGTTCTCCGGGAGCCTGCCTGAGCCCACAGGGGCGCCGAAGGCCCAGGTCGGGCGATCTGAGCAGGGACGGCCTGAGCCATGCCACCGCGTGCGGCTGGGTGATCGGCTCCGATTCTGTAGGCGTGTGGAGGGGCCTGCGACATCGCTGACCAGACATCGGATGAACGCGACCACACGCGGCCCCGCTATCTGGGGATCCATCACGGCCCCGGCCTCCACAGGGCTCTCGGTGGCCTCACGTCTCAGCCGTGCCTCCAGCGGTTGCTGATCACTGAATGACCTGGTGCGACAACAGTCCCAGTCAAGAAGCGACGTGATCGTGGGATGGTGTGATGGCGAGGGCCTTGGCGGCCAGGTCTATGGCCCAGGCCTCTGGCCGAGCAAGCTTCATCGCTGGGGCAGCTTCAGAACGGAGTTCAGATGTCAGTGGAGCGGCATGGCGACGTAAGGCTTGATGCCGTGTCGTGCCACACCGCAGACCCTGGCTCAGCCCATGCCGGCTTTGTCCTTAACGTTCTCGACGGCATTCCGCACTTTGGCCTCGGCCTGCTTGGCCTTGCCAGAGAGGCGATCTCCCTTGTTGCCAGTGACAGCACCAATCGATTCCTGGGTCTTGCCCTCGAACTCCTTGGCGTCAGCCTTGATGCGGCCGGCCGTCGCGCCCAGGGGCATGGCGCTGAGGGTGAGGGCTCCTGAAGCCTGGGCGGGAGCGACCAAGGCTGGTGTGGCGATCAGCATCAGCAGGCTGAAGACCAGGCCCAGGCAAGTGGCGGCCAGCTGGCGTACAAAATGAGATTGGCGTGTCATGGTAATCATGGCGAATGTGAGAAGAGTGTGGGCGAAAAATAGGTTGCGAGTGGGGCAGCTGTAAGCCCAATCCTGAGCAGTCATCCAAAACGAGCCATCAGAGATGAGACTTCACAGATGAGTCATCAGTGATGATGGGCTATTGGGCTTTGCTCAGAGTGGCCCGATCAGCGCATCGTGTCTGAGCCAGCTCGTTACATCACGCTGCGACGGCCGGTGAGCAAGGAGATCACCGCAAGCACGAGAAACACAAGAAACAGCAACTGGGCGATGCCTGCGGCTGATCCGGCGATGCCGCCAAAGCCGAGCACGGCGGCGATGATGGCAATGACAAAAAATGTTATGGCGTAATTAAGCATAATGGAACCTCTAAAGTGTGTTGACCATTTCAGAAATCTCTTGCTGGGACTTGCCGAGCTTCTTTTGTAGATGGCCGAGTAGTTCTTCTTCCTGGCCTTCGGTGTAGGCCAGATCATCATCGGTGAGATCAGCAAACTTTTGCCTGAGCTTCCCTTTCAGCTCATGCCATTCGCCTTTGAACTGGAGCTTGTTCATGATCTGGTCCGCAAGGGTGTGAGATCAATGTCAGTGCATGTGGACCCGCCTGGATCGCCGTAACAGCGAATCCTTTCGTTTGTCACTCCACAGCTCATCTACTATCACCTTGGGATTGAAAGCGATGGTTGAGTGCTGTAGATGCGCACCATATCCACTCCGCCAACAATGTTTAACGTTTTGAGGTGATGTGGCTGTGCAGCCTTGATCCTTCGTTACTCCAACGTTTTCCTGTCATTCCCGGCTTCGGTACATCGCTACTCTTTCCTGTCTGGGCTTGAGCCAGGAGTTGGTCGCTCAATAGCCCTTCATGCGTCACCCCGGCGATGGCAGATGTGACGTCAGGACCTGCACAGGGAGGGCGCTGCCAGTTAAAGCATTGGAATCCAAGCCTGGTGCGGATCCCCCAGGCCTCACCATTGGTTGAAAGCATGGCTTCGTAACGGCTCAAGACGGGAGCAGGTTGTAAGTCGTCTCATCGAGATCAGCGTCATTCCTGGCAGAGGGGGCTCGTGATGCTGCCAGGAGAAGGTCTGTGGTGCCGAGCGTGGGAGGAAGAGGTCGTTGCCATGCTCCAGATGATCACGGTTCAGGCGCTGGTCCATGTTTCTTGGAAGGGGCTCAATCAGCTCATCCCTGTTGCTCAAGGTGGGCCTTACAAACGGACGTCGCTGGTTTGAAACCGGTCTCAGGCTTCTCAGGATTTCCTCCCGCCAGGGCCTCGGGTGCTCCAGAAGGCAGTGCCGCCCCATTGAGGTGCAGGAGCCCAAGTACACCTGCCCATGGGGCCACGATCTGTGACCTCAGATCCCAGGAGTGGTGAGGTCAATCAACGACCTCAGAGGTCGTCTTCCACGTTGGCTTGGACCGTGCAGTCGCTCTTGGGATAGCTGACGCACAACAGGGCGAAGCCTTGGTCGATCTGCTCGTCGTCAAGGAAGCTCTGATCGGATTGGTCAACCTGGCCCTTGAGCACCTTGCCGGCACAGGTGCTGCAGGCGCCTGCCCGGCAGGAATACGGCAGATCAATGCCCTGTTCTTCTGCTGCATCAAGGATGTAGGTGTCGTCAGCGCAGGGGAAGGAAGCACCTCCTTCGATCGAGATGGTGTACGTCGCCATGGGACCAGGAGCGGTTTGATGTAGTTCAACGCCAACGGGCCAATGGTGACTGCATCCCGCGACACACCATGGCGGTCATTCCAGGGGACCCTGACCAAAGATTCATGGGCTGGCTGAGGGTTCGTCTGGACAGGGGATTCGCAGAGGTGATCGACTCGGAGGGGCTGGTGGCCGGCCCTCAAAGGCCGAGCTTGCGCCTCCCCCACCACATCCCTGCCGCATACCCAAGCATCGGTAACCACAGGAAGGGTTGGCCCAGCACCATCACCAGGGCGAGGCCACCCACCGCCCAGGGGATGAGCAGAACCAGTCCCATCGCCAGCTGCCCCGATCGTGAACGCCGGACGATCCCACCGGAGCGCTGGGCCAGGCGGGGCACACCGAGCCCAAGGCCATAGCCGACCAGGACGGTGAAGACGGTGAGCAGAACGGACATCATCGGGGTTTGGGCGTGGCTGAATCCAGCTTCCCAGTTGGGACCGCCAGGCGCCGTGGTTAATGGATCGGTTCGATCGGGATGAAAACCTGATGGAGACCGGTCAGTTACATCGCGTTATCACGGATCGCAGCGAGAACAATGTTGGCGCAGGCCTCAGCGTCGGAGAGTGCATCGTGGTGATTCAGGCTGAGATTCAGATGCCGACAAACATCCGGCAGTTTCGTCGGTCGGATGTTCCAGGTCTTTCGGGCGAGCTGCACCGTGCAGAAATAGGGCTGGGCTGGGGGCGACACGCCCGCCTGTTCGCAGCAGGCCTGCATGACTCCGGAGTCAAAACTGGAATTGTGGGCGGCGATGAAACGGGCTCCATCGAGGCATGGCTCCAGCTCAGGCCAGAGTTGAGCGAATGACGGTGCATCGGCCACGTGTGGCCAACTGATCCCGTGGATTGAAGTGAATAAAAATCTCTGCCGAGGCGGTCGAATCAGTCGGTGCTCGCGATGCACGATGGCGTGCTCTTCGACCCTCACGATCGCGACCGAGCAGGCGCTGTCCCTGCCCTGATCAGCGGTTTCGAAATCCAGTGCCACGAAACAGTCGGTTTCAAGTCTCGCTTGGGGCGGCAGTGCTGACCGACTGCGGCCCAGCCCGCTGGTTGGTTGCGGCTGGGGGGTATTGCTCGAACGGTGCTGAGATAAAGCCACCTCAGCCTTGCTCAGGAACTGCCTCTCCTCGCGCTCCAGGTTGATCGCGCCCCAGCGGCGTCGATACTCGATTAGTTGTCCGTAGCGAAGCACATCATGTTCAGGCCATCCCAGGGCCCTGAGTTCACGCAAAGCCATCGGCCTGTCGCGATGACTCGCCTCATCCTTCGGCATGGGTGGCTTGATCTTTCGGATCGAATTCTAAGGCGATGTCGGCGAGAGCTTTCGTGGGCACTGCCTGGCTTTACGCGATCATCATGGACCAGATTGATGAGAACCTTGTCTTAGGTTGTTATGTGGATGGTCAGGATGATCCGATGGATCAACTTGTCTTTTCGTCCCCATTCATACCCAGCACATTTCAGCCGTCTGATGGCCTGAGAGTGTGTGATCTTCGATCAGCGCATTCATCACCGCGCAGCAGGATCAGCTCGCCTGCGGGCGGCAGCCGCCCTAGGGGCTCCTCAACCTGCGCCAAGCCTCACAGGCCGGCAGCAGTGGCATGGGCCAGCAGCGCCGCTGCTCCGTGCAGCACTCCCTCTCCGGTACGGGGTTGCCGTTGGAGCGGTTCGACGGTCATTGATCCCGACAGGGCTGCTGGTGTCCGTTCGCGCTACGCGGTGATCATGCACCCTTGGCCGATCGATCGTTCATATGGATGATGTTCTGAGGCAATATTGTTGCCATCAAATGCATGATCAGTTGGTTCGAGCGTCCACAGGGTTCCGCTGCGGAGTATGAAAGAGCTCAGAAGCGGATCCTCGAGCTAGTTGGTCAGTGGAAGGCACCCGACAATCTTCAAATCGAGCTCTTTGTGGTTCGCGTTGGGGAATGGGGCGCGGCCATCTGCTGGTGGATGGCGATGACCCGTTGACGGTACACAAGCTCTGCTCCACCTTTCCGGCATTCGAGTTTCAGGCTCGCCCGGTGATTCCCGTGGAGGAGGCGGTAAGGGTGGAGCTTGAGGCGATCAACTGGCATGATTCGCTCCCGGCGGGGTTAACCATCCTGCTGTCGGATAAGACGCCTTGTCTGGCCACCGCGCCCACGGGTCCTATCACATCTGGAAGGCCATCGATTGCGTTCAGTTGCTGGCCAGGGCCCGCTCCTCCGACCTGATCAATCTGTCGTTGACCTCCCGCTCCGCTCGGATCGCGAGGAACGCCAGTTCAGCGCCTCCTGGGGCTACCCCCAGGCCCTGACGGCCTCTGCGATGGCGGGCCCTGCCTGGGCGAGGTCAGCAGGGATCATCACTGGTTCAAAGGAGATCTCCGCCTTGAGCCAGTGAAAGAAGGGTTCAGCGACGAGAGGAATCTGCGCTGCGTTCTCCAGATCAAGGATGATATAGGCACCCCGTTGACCATCAATGGCCGTGAAATAAGCCGCTTCGGCATGGATGTCCGTAAGCAGTCGTTGCATCTTTTCACCGAATTGAGGATCGGCCAGTGCCGCATTGCCGGCGGCATTGTCGAAACGCACCTTCAGCAGTTGGCGCATGACGATTCCCCAAGTTGATCCCTGCAATGTTGAAGCCAGTGGAGTTCGGATCGGCCCTGCGTCATGAATCGACAGTCAATGCAAGCTGGCTTAACACGTTCGCAGCGCAGGCCCGGGGTGCTCTGGTCCGGTCCCGCGCTGAAGACGATCGCTCAGGGCTGACGGGCGCCGCTTCCCCGCTGCAGATCCGCTGATCGGCCTTCAGCGCATCGCGGCCTGATCACGATGAGAGCACCCACTGCCATGTCCTCCGGGGCTGGTCGGCGGGCTCCCATCCGCCATCTTCGGAACGCGCTGGGAAGGGCCGGCTCAACCCGGCCCTCTCACCATGGCTCACTGATTGAAAGCTGGCCCAGCTCAGCTGATTGAGGCCGGCGTCCTCAGTGCCGGCTTCGACGATTCCGATCCTCCGGGCGATCCGCAGCAGGTCTTCGTGGGGGCCATGGGCGAGGACAGGGAGCGAGGGCCATGGCTTGAAGGCATTGCGCTCCCTGATTGCCGCAGCAAGGTGATTGCCCCCAAGCCAAAGGCAGGCCCAGGGTTCTCGCGCGCTCCAGCCTCAGGGCCTCGATCAGTCGTCGTCTTCGGCGCCACCGGCGGGTAGCAGACGAATCGGTTGGCGGCCGAGCTGGTTCTCCGACGCATCCCCCGGAGCCCGTCGAGCAGGGCTGGGTAGGCCTTGTCGATCAGCCCATTGCCTTGGCTCCCTTGCCGCCGCCCTCTCCCAGATTGAGCCCTGCTGCTGTCGCAGAGGTCTGCGGCCAGGCCTCCAGCAGAGCCACTCTTCGAGAAGACTTCGCCTCTGTGGAACGCCGTTTCATTGAGTCGTTCAGTCCCGTATTGATCGGTGTAAATATTGATCGGTGTAAGTAGAACCCGCTGCACGCAATAGCTCAGAGTTTCTGACATCACAGAGCTCATTTGGCTTGGCCTGCAGATCGACACCTTTCAGGGCGATGGGATGTTTGAGGCATTCGATCGCCATGTACCCATTTCTGAGCATCAGGCCGGTTGTCTTTGCTACCGATGTTGGCCCCAGTCGAGCTCTCACGGGGTCTTGGGCCGAGTGGCGTGCGGCGCAGTTCCAGGGACGACCTAGCCTGTGTGTCAACTCAGGGACCTGGGGCGATGTTCAACTTTCTGTTCGGCGATGCCAAGAAACCGTCCAAGAACATGGAGCGGGATCCTGACGACCCGAGGCGACACTACAAACGCACGATCCTGCATGTGAAACCACCCAAGGGAGAACTTCGCTCCGATCTGGGTGGTCTCTGCCATGTCACCCTCTGGGATGTGAGCCGCGGTGGGTTGTGTGTGGTGGTGGGGGTCAAGAACACCAGCGGCCTTAATGAGAGTGATCAGTACACCCTGGCGCTCAAGGAGTCCCATGGGGGAGCTGAAGTGCTCCTTGAGGTGACCAAGATGTGGGAGAAGGAGGAGTACGGCAACACCTACTTCGGGCTCACTTACTCGGAGAGGGGGCTCTCGGAAAAGGCCCGGGCGTTTCTCGAGAAACACCTCAGCAAACCCTGACACCAGGTCAGCTGGAAGCGCCCTTGCCTGAAGGGCCCGGAACCAGCAGCAGGAACGATTTGACCGCCCGTTGAATCGGCGCACCGCTTTGATCGCGCTGGCCCCCATGGCTCACGCCCTTGACATAGATCGACGACGAGGAACCACCGTCGAGATTCAGGGCCGAGCTGACCCCCCGTCCTTTCAGGTAGCGGCCCAGTTCCGCCAGGGTCATTCCTGAGCGGTCCCGTCCGGGTTTCTGCTCGACCATCACCCACAGGAGCTGGCCATCGGCCTTGAGGCCCACCGCCGTACGGGCGTTGGCGCCCAGGGCATCGATGGCATCGCGGACCACGACGCCCTGCTCCGTGGCAGTGAACGCTTCCCGTTCGGTGCTCAGGGTGGGAAGCAGCTGCGGCCCTCCACCGAGTGCCTGCTCCAGCCTGCAGCCAGGCGGGATCGGTGCCTGGTGGAGTGCAATCCCGTATCGGACCTTGCCCTTGCAGCGGTACACCCTGAATTCACTGCGAGCCAGGATCGCGTTGAGGTAGGGCCTGAGTGCCAGGTTCTGCATCAGGCGCTCGTTCTTGCCTGGGTTTGCCGCCACCCGGCCGTTGATCAACACCCAGGAGTTCGTCTGTTGGTTGGCTGGATCGAAGTAGCCGCCGTTGATCCCTGCGATCGCTCCCCTGGCCCGGGCGATTTCAGCCAGGCTTTGCAGGGACGGGGCCACCGACGGAACGACCTTGAAGGCCGGATCGTTTGCGATCGTCAGCAGATGGACCCGCTCGCCGCCCCGTTCGTCGACCTCGTAGCGCACACCGGTTGCTTGGTGCCGCTGCGCGGCAGGGTTGCTGAATCCCCCGCCCAGGGCAAGCGCGGCGGAGCCGGCCAAGGCGGTGAGGGCCAGGGCGGTGAGGGTCACCAGGCGTGGCCACGGCGGCGGCATGGTCAGGCGGCCGTCTGAGCAAGGACGGGGATCAGGTTCTTGCCGCCATTCTCCTGGCCCCCTCAACCCCTGCGCTGGCCCCTGGGCAGAGGCGATGTGCTCCAGGGATCGGTCCTCCGTACTCCCCACGACCCGCAGGGTCCCCAGGAGCCCATCAGCATTGAGAAGTGGTCCATCCCATCGATGCGGGAGATTGTGTTTGAGGTGTCCCAGGAGCGCCCGGGCTCTGTGCGGGGCACGGCGGCTCAGGCGCGCTTGACAGTGGAGTCTGGATCGATCGAGGGGTTGCACCACGAGGCGCGCGAGGCCCTGATCAGCCAGCTGGGGCCGGTCCATGCCACCTACCGGATCCGGCTGCACAGGCTCGAGGCCTCTGCCGGGGCAGCCCATGGCCCACACGGCACCGCTTCCGCACTCCCGTAGCGCCTGCGCCCCAGGGTTGGTGGCCTTCGCCTGGCCGTTCGCAGTCAGCCTGGCTGGCCGCTTGCGCCACTCCCCGGCACCATCCGCTCGCCATTTCTTCGCCATGGCCTCGCCTCCACAGACCCCTTCGTCGCCGTTGCAGGCCGCCTTCTGGGACCAGCGCTACCGCGAGGGCCGCGACGGCTGGGAACTGGGGCAACCGGCGGCCGCCCTGGCGCAGTTCCTCACCGGTCATCCCCTGGCGCCGCTGCCGCCGGGGCGGCTGCTCGTGCCTGGGTGCGGCCGCGGCCACGAGGCCCGGCTGCTGGCCGATCGCGGTTTCGAGGTGGTGGGCCTGGATTTCAGTGCTGAAGCCCTCCGCGAGGCCCTGCGGCTCCACGGCACGGCTGGTGGCGCGCTGCGCTGGCTCCAGGCGGATCTGTTCGACGGGCCGGCCCTGGCCGCCGCGGGTCTGGGGGGCGGGAGCCTGGCGGGGGTGCTGGAGCACACCTGTTTCTGTGCCATCGATCCGAGCCTGCGGCTGGCCTACGTGCGGACCGTGGCGGAACTTCTGGCGCCAGGTGGCTGGCTGCTCGGGCTTTTCTGGTGCCACGGCCGCCCCGGCGGTCCGCCCTTTGGCGCTGATCCCGAAGCCGTTCAAGCCCTGCTGGGCGGCGCCGGGTTGGTCGATGAGTTGTGGGAGCCGGTGAAGACGCCTGCCAAGAGCCGTGAGGGCGAGTGGCTGGGGTTCTGGCGCAAGCCCCTGCCCCCTGGTGTGCCGCCAACAGCGGCCAGCTGAAGGCCCTAGCGACCGAGGTCGCCGGCCCCCGCCAACTGGCGCTCGGCGTAACCGGCCGCCCAGACGGAGGGGGCCATGCCCCGGGGCACCAAGCGGATGAAGGTGGGGGTGTGCAGGATCTCCAGCACCGCTTCCCCCAGCAGCTCATTGGACCGGCTGTCGGGGAGCCTGTGGCTGAGCACCTGGTGGATGCGCAGCAGATACCAGGCCGTTCCCTCGATGCCGGCGCTGAAGCGCTCCCAGCTGGCGGCCTCCCGGCGGGCATCCAGCACCTGATCACGGGCGTTGTGGGCCTTGTCGGCGGCACTCACCCGCAGGGAATCGAGCGGCTTGTGCTCCAGCGAGGCGACATAGCGGGTTTTGCGGGCCAGCCAGGGCTCCTTGCGCTCACCTGTGAGTCCCTCGGTGGTGTCGGTGCAGTCGACGACGATGGCCGCCACCCGCTCGCCGAAGCGCGCCGCGATCGAGGCCTGGCTCTGGCCCGCATCCTCGATCGCGTCATGGAGCAAGCCGGCGATGGCCTGGTCCTCGTCACCTCCGTCTTCCCAGACCAGGCCACTGACGGCGATCAGATGGGAGATGTAAGGAACGGCCTTGCCTTTGCGTATCTGATCACGATGCAACTCCGCCGCCCAAAGGAGAGCTTCTCCGTAGCGATCACTGATGGCCATGGAACAACCTTGGCATGGCGGAATCGTCGCCGTGGATGCGGACAGCCGCCCCATCAGGCCAGCTCCGGCGCCCAGCCGCGCTGGCGGTGCAGGTCATCGGTCCAGCCTGAGCAGCGGTGGGTGAGGTGGTCGCCGTGGGCCAGCAGGCCCTGGTGAAGCTGGCAGGTGAGTACGGGGATCCCGCCGGGGACGGCGTGGTGGCGAAACCAGTGGCAGGTCATGCAGACCTTGCGGCTGCGGGCGGCCACGAGCACAGGGCCCCCGAGCCAGGGCCATTCTTCGATCGGCTCGAGGCGGGAGGGCTCGAGGGTGGAGAGGGGGAGCGGAACCATCGATCGCAACGCCAGTGGAACACCTGTACTAGCGAATTGGGTTGGAGTTGTCCATGGGGTTGCTTGGTGGGGCTCACACCGGTGTGGCATCGCGCACGCTCTCGAATAGGTCGATGTCCCAGGCGACCAGATCCCTGCGGATGGCGTCGGCCAGCGGACGGGGCAGCAGCCGGGCCATGTCTTCGGCGGTGATCACCCCCACCAGCACGCCGGGGTCGCTGCGGATCAGGGCCAGGGCGTGCCAGGTGAGGATCGCCGCCCCCACGGCGGTGGGGTAGGAGATGTAGGTGGCACCGGCATAGGGGGTGCCCAGCAGTTCGCGGTAGCGGCGGTAGCTGAGCCCCACGGTTTCGATCGCCGTCTGGCGGTCGTTGCGCACGTTCTCGGTGACGCGGATCTCGGCGGCGGCGGCGAAGTGGGTGCGGCGGATCACGCCGTTGCGCAGGTACTCCTCAATGCGCCGGGGCTTGTTCATCCCGGGCAGGATCGCCCGCACCATCGTCTCGATCGTCAGTTCCCCCTGCTGGGGCAGGGTGCGCTTGGAGAGCAGGTTGAGCTGGAACAGGGCCTTCACCAGCTCCACTTCCGAGCCGCCCGTGTAGACCCCGATCGACTCGATCTCCGGGAAGGAACGATGCAGCGAGAGCAGTTCCTCCTGGTAGAGGGGGTACTGGCGGGTCGGCTTGGCCTCGTAGGCGAAGGTGTAATCGCGGGCGGCGCTGAACGGCTCCAGCACCTGCAGCCGGCCGTTGCGCAGCAGCCGTGGTTGCTGGGCCAGCTCCTCGAGGGCCACCACCGGCGACCAGGAGAACACCACCTCGTCGGAGTCGATGTCTTCGAGCAGGAACAGATCGACGCTCTCGATCTCCAGCTCCCGCCGCCGGGCCGAGCGCAGGTCGTGCAGCCGCTGGCCGATCAGGAAGTTGGTCACCCCCGGTGAGATGCCCAGGTTGATCAGGGCCGCCGTGCCCCGCTGGCGCAGGGCCCCATCGAAGCCGTACTGGGCAAAGGTGAGCGTGCGCTCGGTGTCGGCGTCGTACATGTCCGAGGCCAGATCCACCGTGTGGGCCCCGAGGCGCAGCCCCAGCTCGATCAGCGGCCGGTTGAACTCCGGCAGGGCCGCATTCACCAGCAGCGTCGCCCCCGCCAGTTTCTCGGCCTGCTCCCCCGCGCCACTCCAGAGCGGCGCGAAATCGTCGACGCCAACGAAGTCGATTCGATCGAACAGCCGCTCGGCATGGAACAGGGCATCCCGGGCCAGATCCGGGTTGAGCACCACCACGACGAAGCGCAGCGGCACCCCATCGCGCTCGGCCAGCTCCGCCAGGCAGATCAGCATCGCCGAACCCACGGCCCCGAGGCCGAAGAACACCACCGAGGTGGACGGGGCGGAGCCGCCGGAATCGCTGGGTTCTTGGGTCATGGCCTGGTGCCGCGGGGGCGGGAGCACTGCCGTCAACGTAGGCAGGCCCGTGGTCATCACTTCTTGTCATCACTAGCAGTGATCGTGGGCGTCGGGCCCAGCAGAATGCGGGCCATTCGCTGCCGGTTCATGTCCCTGCGCAGGACTGCCTCCATCGGCCTGTTGGCGATGGTGCCGGTGTCCATCGCCGCCGAGGCTCTGCACTGGGGCGATGGCGCCGTGTTCGTGACCTCGGCGATCGCGATCATTCCGCTGGCGATCTGGCTCAGCACCGCCACCGAGGAGCTCTCGATCACCCTGGGCCCCTCGATCGGTGCCCTGCTCAACGCGGTGTTCGGCAACGCCACCGAGCTGATCATCGCCCTGGTGGCCCTCAAGGCCGGCCTGGTTGAGATCGTCAAAGCGAGCATCACCGGCACGGTGATGGCCAACCTGCTGCTGGCCCTGGGGCTCTCGATGCTGGTGGGGGGCATCGGCCGCAAGGAACAGACCTTCCAGCCGGTGGTGGCGCGGGTCAACGGCTCGGCCATGACCCTGGCAGTGCTGGCGATCCTGATTCCCAGCCTCTCGGTGCTCTCGGGCGGCCACACGGCGGAGAGCACCCAGGGCTTTTCCACCTTCGTGGCCTGGGTGCTGCTGGCGGTCTACGGCCTCACCCTGCTGTTTTCCCTGCGCACCCACAGCAGCCTCTACGAGGTGGCCGAGGCCGATCTGGAAGCGCAGGAGGGCAGCGCCCACGGGCAGGACGGTGAAGGCGCCCACAAGCCGCCGCTGCTGCCCTGGTTGGGGGTGCTGCTGGCGGCCACCGCTGTGCTGGCCTACGAATCGGAGCTGTTCGTTGGCGTGGTGGAAACCGTGACCGAAGGACTGGGGTTGACCGCCCTGTTCACGGGTGTGGTGCTGCTGCCGCTGCTGGGGGGCACGGCCGAATACCTCACCGCCGTGACCATGGCGCGCAAGAACAAGATGGATCTCTCGGTGTCGGTCTCCCTGGGCTCCACCCTGCTGGTGGCCCTGCTGGTGGTGCCGGTGCTGGTGCTCGTCGGGCCGCTGCTGGGCCATCCCCTCGATCTGAGCTTTGATGTCTTCGAACTCGTGACGGTGATCACGGCGGTGGTGGTCAGCAACCTGGTGAGTGTCGATGGCCGATCCGACTGGCTGGAGGGGACGCTGCTGCTGGCGGCCTACCTGATCCTGGCGGCCGGGTTCTACTTCCAGGCGGCCTGAGCGCCATGGCCGCCACCCCCGACGATCGACCGGTGCTTCCGTTCCGCAGCCGGGCGGCCCTTGCCCGGCTCCAGGAGCTGCCGGCCCTGCAGCTGCTGCTGGCGGTCTCCGCCACCCTGGCGGCCCTTGCCCTGGGCATCACCTGGCTGGCCTTGCTGGGGGGCGTGCTGACCCTGGTCCTCTCCCTGCTGCAGCTGCTGCCGCCCCTGTGGACGGTGCTGCGCTCGCGGCTCGAGGAGCCTGCCACGGTGCAGACCCTGGCCCTGCTCGGCCTGGTGCTGGGGGCGGTGGCGATCAGCGTGGCCCTGGGCTGGTGGGAACCCCTGGCTGCGATCTACCGCAGCGGCGACTGGACCGCGATCGGGGCCGTCGGGGAGGGGGTGATCGGTGCCTTCGGCCAGATCCTCGTGGCCTTCGTGGCCCTGGTGATCGCCTGGCGCCAGTTCGTGGTCGATCAGCGGCTGACCACCCAGCAGAACCGCATCACCCAGGCCCAGACCATCGACAGCTTCATGCAGGGCCTCTCCGAGCTGATCAGCGACGAGGACGGACTGCTGGAGGACTGGCCCCTGGAGCGCATGCTGGCCGAGGGCCGGATGGCGGCGGTGTTCGGCAGCATCGACGCCGAGGGCAAGGCCAAGGTCCTGCGCTTCCTCGCCCACGCCCGCCTGCTCACGCCCCTGCGCCGGGACAACCGCCTGGGCCGGGCGATTCTCGATGGCCAGGGCAACTACGAGCTGGACCGCCTCGATGGGGTGCCCGTGATCCGCCTGCAACAGATGCTGCGGGGGGTGGATCTTTCGGGCGTGGACCTCCGGGGGGTTGATTTCAACGCCGCCGACCTGGGCGGGTCCAACCTGCGCGGTTCTGATCTGGGGGATGCCAATTTGGCGGGGGTGAACCTTAGTGGCGCCGATCTCGATGGCGCCCGACTGGAGCGCACGCGTTTCTTCTACGGCACGGCCGAGACGGCCACCCCAGCGGATCCGCGCACCCCAGCGGATTTCGAGTCGGGGGCCGGCACGGGGGCGATTGTCGAGAACGCCAACCTCTCCGACCTGCGCCAGCTCGACGCCCAGGCCCGCTTCTACCTCGCCTCCTGGGGCGGCAGCCGCTCCCGCCAGAGCCTCGCCGGGAGCTGCAAGGCCATCCCCAGCAAGCTCGAGCGTTAGCGGCCGGGCCTGAAGGGCCAGGGTCGCCTCAAGCGCTGGCGTGCACGCCGGTGAGCTCTTCGCTCACGGCCCAGAGCCGGCGGCGGGCGCCGTCATCGAGGGCGGCCGGGGCGATGCGGCCCCTGGTGGGATAGCCGCGAATTCCGCCCAGTTGATCGGGGCCGTAGAGCTCGCCGCCCCGGGCGCTGGCGGCGACGGCGGCATGGAGCTGGGGCAGGGCCCCCATGGCGGCGCTCTGGAACAGGGGACCCATGAGCCGGTAGACGATCGGATCGATCCAGGAGCCGTTGGCGAGTATCGAGGCGGGCTGCAGGTTGGTGCGGGCCATCCCCGGGTGGGCCGCCAGGGAGGCCACCGCGCTGCCGGCGGCCTCCAGGCGCCGCTGCAGCTCAAGGGCAAACATCACGTTGGCCAGCTTGCTCTGGCAGTAGGCGCTCCAGCGGTCGTAGTGCTGCTCCCCCTGGAGATCATCGAAGGCGATACGGCCGAACAGGTGGGCGCCGGAGCTGACCGTGACCACCCGGGCCCCGGGACGCCCCTCCATCAGGGGCAGCAGCTGCAGGCTGAGGGCGAAGTGGCCCAGGTGGTTGATGCCGAACTGGCGCTCGAAACCGTCATGGGTCAGGCTGCGGGGCAGGGCCATCACGCCGGCGTTGTTGATCAGCAGATCCAGGCGGCCCCAGCTCTCCGCCAGCCAGCGGGCCCCCGCCGCCACGCTGGCCAGATCGGCCAGATCCAGCTCCAGCACCTCCAGGCCGCCTCGGGCCCCCGGCAGCAGCGCATCGCGGGTTTCCCCGGCGCGGCGGCGGGAGCGGCAGGCCAGCACCACGGTGGCGCCGTGCTCCGAGAGGGCCCGGGCCGATTCGAGCCCCAGGCCGCTGTTGGCGCCGGTGATCAGGGCCAGGCGGCCGCTGAGATCGCCGAGATCGTCGCTGGTCCAGCTCATGGTTGCCATCTTGTCGCCCGCAGCTCCATCACCGTGGGCGCCACCCAGAAGGCGCCGGGGGTCCGGTAGGCCGCGCAGATTTCGGCTGCGGCGGCCTCGGCCTCGGCCACGCTCCAGAGGCCCTGGCGCACCAGTTCGGGGCCGTAGATGGCCACGAAGCGCTCGATCCAGGCCGCCACCGGATCCCCCGGCCGCCCCAGCAGCAGCAGCGGCCGCAGCTCCTCCAGGCGGAATCCCCGCTCCGCCAGCAGCGCCGGCAGGCGCCGGTTCACGTCGGGATCTCCTCCACTGGCGCGGAAGCTGGCCTGGCAGGCCGCCCCGAAGCGGCCCAGGGCCGGCCCGTGGGGGTGCAGCCCGAAGCTGTCCCAGTGGATGTACTCGTGCAGCACCACCTGCCCGCCAGGCCGCAGGGCTTGCGCCACGGTTTCCACCAGGGGCTCAACCCTCGGCAGGAACATCGCCAGCCAGCGGCACCAGGCCAGATCGAAGCCCGTCTCGGCGAGGGCGTCGCGGCTCAGGTCATGGCGGCGCAGTTCCAGCTGCTCCAGGCCAGCGGCCGCGGCCGCCCGTTGGCCATCGAGCACGTAGGCGGAGCTGAGCTCGAGGGCCAGCACCTTCCCCGCCGGCCCCACGGCCCGGGCCAGTTCGAGGGCAACGAACCCTGGCCCGGCCCCCAGATCCAGCACCCGCTGGCCGGGACCAAGCCCAGCTCGATGCCACGCCTCCCGGGCGGCGGGCAGCCAGAGCTCGTGCTGCAGCCGCAGGCGCTCCCGCTCCAGCGGGTCGGTGCCCAGCACGTAGGTGTCGCCCGGCCGGCCAGCCGGCGTGCCTCCCGACGCCATCGGCCGCCGCTCAGTCTTCCGGGAAGAGCAGGGCCGCGAGCTCGTCGGCATCCACGTCGTAGACGCGGGCCAGGGTGGTCTCGATCGCTGAGGTGACCTCGCCAGGAAGGAAGCGCATGGCGTTGAGGGCGTCTTCGGCGATGTCGTCGTTCAGCAGCTTTTCGTCGCCGCCGAGCTTCTCATCGTTGATCACTGCGATCACCCAGCTCTGATAGGCCTCGACCAGATCGGCGAACTCCAGATCCGGGTCGTTCAGGTCCAGGGCCATGGTCTGTCACGTTCACGCTGTCCCAGTCTGGCCCCCGATGGGCACCGGCGGCCAGCGTTGGCCGGCCGGCGCTGGGGCGTGAGCAGGCGGGCTTGGTCTGTGGAGGGTCTGGGGGTCATTCGACCTCTCGCTAGGTTGACGGCACGATCTCCAGGGAATCGGTGGCCAGCGAAACACCTCCATTGTTTGGTAAAACTAGATTTCTAGCAGGGTTGATCGAGGAATTTCTCGACAAGATCTCCGAAGGAGTGTTCATGGTGGAGGCGGGTTTCCGGGCCTATCTCTCCAACACCGATGACCAGGAGATCTGTGAAGAGAAGCTGCAGCAGGTGATCGAGATCAAGCGGAGTTGCAGTGATCTGCGCCGCAGGATCGTGACGATGCTCTACACCGAAATGCTGCTGCCCGATGCCCGCGGTGATGTGCTGCGGCTGCTGGGCAATCTCTTCGAATTGCTTGATGAGATGGGTGATGACTACCAGGAGATGATGATCGTGCAGCCCCGGGGCCTGTCGGGGTTCGCCGAAGATTTTGCCGAGCTCAATGCCATGGCGATGCGCTGCGTTCAGGCCGTGGTGCTGGCGGCCCGAACCTTTTTCCGTAACCCGCCGGCCGTTCGTGATCACATCAACGAAGTGCGGATGTTCGAGGATGAGACCGACAGGATTGCCCTGCGCATCAAGCGGAAGGCCTTTGCTTCCGATCTCGGTTTCGAGCAGCGCACCCAGGTGCGGGAAGCCACGGCCATGCTCGATGGCCTGGCTGATAGGGCCGAGAACATCGGTGACGACCTCTCGATCTACGCGATCAAACGTGCGCTCTGAGCGGGAGCTTCCTGAATGGCCCTGATTGTCACGCTGATCTTTCTCTCCAGCGGCCTGTTCCTCGGTTGGTCGATGGGAGCCAACGACGCCTCCAACGCCTTCGGTACCGCCGTGGCCACCCGGATGATCCGCTTCTCCACGGCGGCCTTTCTCTGCAGTGTCTTCGTGATCATCGGGGCGGTCACCAGCGGCACCGGTGCGGCAGAGGGCCTCAGCCAGCTGGGGGCGATCAACGCTCTGCCGGGGGCCTTCACCGCCGCCCTGGCGGCCGCCCTCACCGTGGCCTGGATGAGCAAGCTGGGGCTGCCGGCCTCCACCAGCCAGGCTGTGGTGGGTTCGATCATCGGCTGGAACCTGTTCAGCGGCTCCCCCACCGACCTGGGCACCCTGCGCCGCATCCTTTCCACCTGGGTGATCTCGCCGGTGCTGGGGGCACTCTTCGCGATGCTTCTCTACAAGCTGCTGGTGGAGTGGATCCGCCTCACCCGGCCCCACCTGCTCTCGCTCGATCGCAACACCCGCAGCGGATTGATCCTGGCAGGTGTCTTCGGCTCCTACGCCATCGGCGCCAACGGCATCGGCAATGTGATGGGCTTCTTCGTTTCGGCCTCGCCCTTCCGCGATCTGAGCCTGGGGCGCTTCAGCGTCTCCTCGGTGGAGCAGCTGTTCCTGATCGGCGGCATTGCCGTGGCGGTGGGGGTCTACACCTATTCAAGGCGCGTGATGATGACCGTGGGCGACAGCCTGCTCACACTCTCGCCACTGGGCGCCTTCGTGGTGGTGGTGTCCCATTCGCTGGTGCTGTTCATCTTTTCCTCCACGGCCCTCGAAAGCCTGCTGGCCAGCTGGGGCCTGCCGACGATTCCGCTCCTGCCGGTGTCCGGATCCCAGGCGGTGATCGGCTCGGTGCTGGGCATCGGCCTGCTGCAAGGCGTCAAGGGGGTGCGTCAGATCAGGTGGGGCGTTCTGGGGGGGATCGCTTCCGGCTGGATCACCACGCCCCTGATCGCGGCGGTGATCGGTTTCACCCTGCTGTTTGTGGTGCAGAACGTGTTCGGCCAGCAGGTGTATGTGCCGCTGGCGCCAAGGCCTGACGGGGCACCAAAAGCAGCCTTGAGCGAGCCATTCACCCTGCCCGCCCGCTGGTCCGCCGGGCTTCTGCGCTCCCCCTCCCTCCCTCGAGTGCTGTGAGCCCCACCCCCGTCCATGCGGCCTCCCTGCAGGCCACCTTGTTCGATTTCGCCATTGGCGAGCTGGTGCGCCAGCACCGGGAGAGCTTTGCGCCCCTGTGGACGCTGGAGAGCTGGGCCAAGTTGATGATCTGGCTGGCGCTCAACTGCGGCTGCTCCGGCGAGCGCGAGGCCCTCGAGCAGTTCGCGGCCGCCCTCGGCCCCGTGATCACCGGTCGCCTGCGCCGGCAGTTCTTCGAGCGGGAGCTGGGGGATCTGGAGCTGAAGCTGCTGGCCGACCCGGCGGAGGCCCAGGTGCTGGTGCTGCCCCTTGGGGGCGCTGCCGCCCCTGAGCTCAAGCGGGTGGCGGTGGCCCTGGAACGGGTGGGGTTGAGCGAGCGCCTGGCCGAGCGCGACCAGTGGCAGGTGCTGGAGGGGCTGGTGGCGGTGCCCTGGGGGGAGCGATGCGCCTGATCGCCTCCTACCGCAACGCCGGCTTCGAGGCCCTTGCCGATGGAGCGGTGGCCTTCTTCGATCGCCGCGGCGATCTGCAGCGCCGTGGTGTGGCCTTCGGGGGCGAATCCCCTGGCGACGGCGAGGGTCCCGCCAAGGTCTCCACCGACATCAGCCTGGTGGCGATCGACCGCTCCGACCCCGAGGCCTTCGCCCTCTCTGATGTGATCATGCGCGGCGTGGGCGCTGCCCTGGAGCGCTACCTCCAGGAGCGGCCGCTGCTGCGGGAGTGTTGCCCTGGGCAGGCCCTGTTCGTCAATCCGATCTTCAACCTGCAGCGCTATGCCCCAGGGGAGGGGTTCCACCGCTGGCACTGCGACTGGAACACCAGCGAGGAGGACACCGAGCCGATCCGGAGGGTGCTGGCCTGGATCCTCTATTGCAATGACGTGAGCGAAGGGGGCACCGAGTTCCACTGGCAGGAGCACCACGAGGAGGCTGTGCGGGGCAAGCTGGTGATCTTCCCGGCGGGGCTGTCCCACATTCACCGGGGCAGGGTGAGCCACGGGCAGACCAAGACCATTGCCACCGGCTGGATCAACGCCGGCACCCTGGCGGGCTACCTGGAGCGGCTGACGGCCTGAGGCGTTGGCCTCAAACAGACGGCCTCAAACAGCCGGCCGCGGCCCTTTGAGAGCATGGGGCTACCGCAGACCCCCAGCCATGGCCGAGGCCGCCGCCCCTCCCCTGAACGCAGGCGCCCTGCCCAAGACCTACGACCCGGCCGGCACCGAGGCCCGCTGGCAGGCGGCCTGGGACGAGGCCGGCGCTTTCCATCCCGACCCGAACGCCCAGGGGGAACCCTTTTCGATCGTGATCCCGCCGCCGAATGTGACCGGCAGCCTGCACATGGGTCACGGCTTCGAGACGGCCCTGATCGACACGATCGTGCGCTTCCAGCGCCTCCGCGGCAGGAACGTGCTGTGTCTGCCCGGCACCGACCACGCCTCGATTGCCGTGCAGACAATCCTGGAGAAGCAGATCAAGGCCGAAGGCGGCAGCAAGGACGATCTGGGCCGCGACGCCTTCCTGGAGCGGGCCTGGGCCTGGAAGGCCGAAAGCGGCGGCACGATCGTGGGCCAGCTGAGGCGCCTGGGCTACTCGGTGGACTGGGGCCGGGAGCGCTTCACCCTCGACGCTCAACTGAACAAGGCCGTGGTGGAGGCCTTCGTGCGCCTGCACGAGCAGGGGCTGATCCACCGGGGCGAATACCTGGTGAACTGGTGCCCGGCCTCGGGATCGGCGGTGAGCGATCTGGAGGTGGAGATGAAGGAGTTGGAGGGGCATCTCTGGCATTTCCGCTACCCGCTCAGTGATGGCGCTGCCTCCGATGGAATCGACCATCTGGTGGTGGCCACCACGCGTCCGGAAACCCTCCTGGGGGACACCGGCGTGGCCGTGCACCCCGAAGATCCCCGCTATGCGGCGTTGGTGGGCCGCACCCTCACCCTGCCACTGGTGGGCCGCCAGATCCCGATCGTGGCCGATGAGCACGTGGATCCGGCCTTCGGCACCGGCTGCGTCAAGGTGACCCCCGCCCACGACCCCAACGACTTCGCCATCGGCCAACGCCACGGCCTGCCGTTGATCACCGTGATGGCCAAGGACGGCACCATGAACGCCGCCGCCGGCCACTTCGCTGGCCTCGATCGCTTCGAGGCGCGAGCGGCGGTGGTGGCCGCGATGGAGGCCGAGGGCTTCCTGGTGAAGGTGGAGCCCCACCGCCACAGCGTGCCCTTCTCCGATCGGGGCAAGGTGCCGGTGGAGCCGTTGCTCTCCACCCAGTGGTTCGTGCGGGCCGAACCCCTGGCGGCCCGCTGCCGCGAGGCGCTCGATCGGGGTGAGCCGCGCTTCGTGCCGGAGCGCTGGAGCAAGGTCTACCGCGACTGGCTCACGGACATCCGCGACTGGTGCATCAGTCGCCAGCTCTGGTGGGGGCACCGAATCCCCGCCTGGTTTGTCGTCAGCGAAACGAACGGCGTGATCACCGAAGCGACGCCCTATGTGGTGGCCCGCGATCAGGCGGAGGCCCTCGTGAAGGCGGAAGCCCAGTTCGGAGCTGGTGCCGCCGCCAGCGGCCGGCCCCTGCAGCTGGAGCAGGACCCGGACGTGCTCGACACCTGGTTCTCCAGTGGCCTCTGGCCCTTTTCCACCCTGGGCTGGCCCGATCCGTCGGCTGCCGATCTGGCGCGCTGGTATCCCACCAGCTGTCTGGTGACGGGCTTCGACATCATCTTCTTCTGGGTGGCGCGGATGACGATGCTGGCCGGGGCCATGGAGCCCGCCGGTGCGGGACAGCCCTGGATGCCCTTTGCCGACGTGATGATCCACGGGCTGGTGCGGGACGAGAACAACCGCAAGATGAGCAAGAGTGCCGGTAACGGCATCGATCCCTTGCCGTTGATCGAGCGCTACGGCGCCGATGCCCTGCGTTTCGCCCTGGTGCGCGAGGTCGCGGGTGCCGGCCAGGACATCCGCCTCGACTACGACCGCGCCACGGGAAGCTCGGCCACGGTGGAGGGGGCGCGCAACTTCGCCAACAAGCTGTACAACGCCACGCGTTTCGCGTTGATGAACCTGGACGGCGAAACCCCGGCCTCGTTGGCTGAGCCCGATCCCGGCCAGCTGCAACTGGCTGACCGCTGGATCCTCTCGCGTCTGGCGCGCGTGAACCAGGGCACCGCAGAGCGCTATGGCAGCTATGCCCTCGGTGAGGCGGCCAAGGGGCTCTATGAGTTCGCCTGGAACGAGGTCTGCGACTGGACGATCGAGTTGCTCAAGCGGCGTCTCAACCCTGGGAACAACCCCAGCCCCGAGGCCCTTGCCGATCAGCGCGTGGCGCGGCAGGTGCTGGCCAAGGTGCTCAGCGAGCTGCTGGTGCTGCTCCATCCCCTGGTGCCGCATCTGAGCGAGGAGCTCTGGCATGGCCTCACCGGTGCCCCCGAAGGCAGCTTCCTGGCCCTGCAGCGATGGCCCGAGCTCGACGTTGCCGCCCTGGACGACGACCTGGAGTCGTCGTTCGCCGAACTGATTGAGGCGATCAGGGTGGTGCGCAACCTGAGGGCCGTGGCGGGGCTCAAGCCCAACCAGCCGGCGCCGGTGGTGTTCGTCACCGGTCGGCCTGAGCTGGCGGCGGTGCTGCAGGCCGCCAGCGGCGACATCGCCGCCCTCACCCGGGCCGAGAGCGTGACGGTGCTCGATCCGGAGGCCGCGGCCCAGCGCTCCACCGCCCGCACCCTCGCGGCGGTGAGCGGCGAGCTCCAGGTGCTGCTGCCGATCGAGGGCCTTGTGGACCTTGAGGCGCTCAAGGGGCGCCTGGAGAAGGATCTTGGCAAGGCCGAAAAGGAGATCGCCGGGCTGGTCGGCCGCCTGGCCAACCCCAACTTCGCCGGCAAGGCGCCGCCTGAGGTGGTGGTCGAGTGCCGCGCCAACCTGGCCGAGGCCAAGGCCCAGGCCAAACTGGCGCGAGGGCGGCTGGAGGGGCTGGGCTGAGGCACCGGCGCCGTTAGCGTTGCCCCGCTCGCCGCTCCTGCGCCATGGGCGGTCCGGATCCTGCTCTGATCGATCAGCTGCTCCCCGCCCTGCGCTCACCCCTGGGCGCCGTTGCCTTCATCCCCCTCTACGCCCTCTGGGTGACGCTGCTGTTGCCGGGGGTGTGGGCCTCGATGCTGGCCGGTGCCCTCTACGGCACCTGGCTGGGCAGTGCCGTGGTGTTCGTGGGGGCGTCCCTGGGGGCGATCGTGGTGTTCCTGCTGGGGCGCAGCTGGTTGCGGGAGTGGGCGCGGCGGCGGCTGGCCTCCAGCCCAAAGCTGCTGGCGATCGAGCAGGCGGTGAGCCGAGAGGGCCTCAAGCTGGTGGTGCTCACGCGCCTCTCGCCGGCCTTCCCCTTCAGTCTGCTGAACCTTGCCTATGGCCTCAGTGAGGTGAGCTTTCGGGATTACACGATCGGTTTGATCGCGATCCTTCCCGGCACGGTGCTGTTCTGCGGCCTCGGCGCCCTGGCGGGGGATGTGGCGCGTTTCGGTGAGGTGCTTTCGGGCCAGACGGATCCCACCACCTGGGCCTTGCGGATCGTGGGGTTGGTGGCGACGATCGCTTCGATCTGGGTGGTGGGTCGGGCGGCGCGCCGGGCTCTGGAGGGAAACGCTCAGGAGTTGCCCTGATCGGGGGCGGTTGGGTCGACCAGGGGCCAATCCCGCAGCGCCGCGATCAGCACGAACCAGGCCAGCCGCAGCTTGGCCAGGGGCCCGGGCCGGGCGGCCAGCTCGGTGTATTGGCCGCGGCCGCAATCGGTCTTGATCCAACGGAACACGGACGGCTCGATCGGGGGCTGGACCATGGCGGCTAACGGGCGCTCCCTTGAGGCTAGGAACTGTCGGTGTCAGAGGCGACAGGGAGACGTGGTGTGAAGGCCGATGGGGGGTGGCCTGGACGTCAATTCCCGGGCCTTCATCTTGGCTTAATCGAGGGATAACGACGGCGCAGGGGGCCGTGCCGGAGGGTGATGGCCATCCACTGCTCCACTCCTTCGTGCCCTCCCCCAAGACGTCGAAGTCCCCGTTGTCGTTTCTGGAGGATTCCCTCACCTCCCGCGCCTCTGCAGCGCCTGTGGACATCCTCTTCAAGCCGGCGGGCCCAGTGGCTAGTGGCGCCGTGATCCCTGGCCTGGGAGCCGCTCCGGCCATAGCCAACCGCAAGGCTTTTCCAGGCCTGCCGGCTCCTGCACCGGAGGATCCTCTGCTGGGAAGCATCAACCTCACCCCCATAGGGGAAAGCGGGGAACAGTTCCAGTCGGAGATTTCCACGACCGTCACGGTGGGCGGATCCCTGTTCGTGATTTCCAGTGGTGGGGGAGAAACGCTCCAGGTCACCAATGCCACCGACGCCACCCAGCCGCAGCTGGTGGGCCGTGAGCCCTATGGCGATGGCTACGTCTCCACATCCGTAGCCAGCTACGGCAACCTTCTGGCTGTGGCCCTGTCGCCGGCCGACTACGACACCAACGGTGGCCAGGGCCTGGTGCGCTTCTATCGCGTCGGCGTCGACGGCACTCTCGCCCAGATTGCCGATGTCCCGGTTGGCTACCTGCCCGATGGGATCGCCTTCAATGAGACGGGCACCAAGCTGGTGATTGCCAATGAGGGACAGCCGGCGGCTGGTTACACCCTTGATCGGCCCGGAAGCATCGGCATCATTGATATCCAGGGTCGTGTCAACCCTGTTTTCACTTATACCGATCTTCTGTTTGACGGCATTGCCCTGCCTGAGGGCATCCGCATCTCTGGCCCTGAAGGCACCACCCAGGCCACCGACATTGAGCCGGAGTATGTCTCGATTCTGGGCAACTATGCCTACGTGACCTTGCAGGAGAACAACGGTGTCGCCAAGGTCAACCTGGCTACCAACTCAATTGAGAAAGTCTTCGCCCTGGGCACAGTCGACTACAAGAACCAACTTGTCGACCTGACAGATCGGGATAACTCCACTGGCAGCACGGGCTTCTTCAAGCCCCTGCTCGGCCAGAACTATGAAGGTCTGCGCATGCCTGATGGCATCGCGGCCTACAGCGTGAAAGGCAAGGATTATTTCGTCACAGCGAATGAGGGTGATGGCCGCGAGTATTTCGCCCTCGGCGCTGATCCTGAGGAGGATGATCCTGTCTATCTTGACGAAGCGCGCGGTCCCGGCAACGCCAACCGGGTGAAGCGGCTCACTGATGATCCCACTGTTGGTAGCGACGACCGCATCACCACCTTCGGCAGCCGCAGTATCAGCATCTTTGATGCCGATACCGGCGCCCTGCTCTGGGACAGTGGCAACAGCCTGCAGACCATCGCCGTGGCCGCCGGCATGTATGCCGATGGCCGCAGCGATGACAAGGGCGTTGAGCCCGAGGGCGTGGTGGTGGCCAAGCTCAACGGCCGCAGCTACGCAATCGTCAGCATGGAGCGCACCACGCGTTCGATGCTGGCGGTGTTTGATGTCACCGATCCAGCTGCGGTGAGTTTTGTCACCAGCACCGTGATCACCGGCAGCATCTCCCCGGAAGGCCTGCAGATCGTCGAAGCCAAGCAGAGTCCCACCGGCCGCACCCAGCTGGTGGTGTCGAATGAGGTGTCCAACACCCTCGATGTTTTCGACCTGGAGGCCCTGATCGCCGCGCCGCCGGTGGCAGGGGCTGGCACCTTTGCCTCCACCATGCTCACGGATGTGGACGGTGGACCCGAGCTGAATATCACCAGCTTGATCACCAACGGCGAGTTCACCAATGGCTTCGAGCCCGGCAGCGTCTATGCGCCCACCGGTATCTTCGATGGCCAGGGTGCCTACGACAACGGTGATGGCACCTTCACCCTGCTTGTCAACAGTGAGCTGGGCGCTGATCGCGGCTATGGCTATCTGCTGCCTGGCGTAGAGGGTGGGCTCACCGGTGCCCGCGTCAGCAGCCTGGTGATCGACAAGGACGTCGATGACGACGCTTCCAACGGCTACCAGAGCAAGGTGCTCCGAGGTGGTCTGGCGTACGACAGCATCCACTTGGACGGCTCGGACGTTGCGATCGACCAGGCGTCCGACCTGGGTGCCGTGGGCTTCAAGCGGTTCTGCTCCGCCAATCTGGTGGAAGCGAACAGCTTTGGTGCGGGCATCGGCTTCGCCGACCGCGTCTATCTCGTGGGCGAAGAGGAATTCAGCCTTGATGGTGGTTCCTTCTTCGCCCTCGATGTCGATGGCCGTGCCCTCCATGAGGTGGTGGGCTTCGGCAAGGGCACCTGGGAATCCGCCACGATCATCGATACGGGCAGTGCGGACACCGTGTCCGTGCTGTTGTTCGACGATGCCAAGGCACCCCTCTACCTCTGGGTCGGCACCAAGAGTTCGGCCCCTGACGCCAGCTTCCTGGAGCGCAACGGCCTGGCCCAGGACCAGGGCACGCTGTACACCTACATCACCCCATCCCTCCCCGAGAACGGAGTGAGCGCGGGCCCCGACTCCTCCGACCTGTTGGCCTTCACACTGGCGAATGGCCTCAACACGGCCATCAACGGCTCCTGGGTCGACCTGGCCAGCGTCGATCCCAACTACACCCAGCTGGGTGCCCCGGCCCTGCGCCTGCTGGCGGTGGGCGCCGGTGCCCTGCAGCTGAGCCGGATCGAGGACGGTGAAGTCAACCCGCTCAACAGTCAGCAGGCGGTGTTCGTGTCCACCGGCACCGTGACTGATTTCGAGAAAGGTGACCTGTACGGCAACGTCTACACCCTTGATTTCGGTGCCGCCTTTGGCAGCGATGGTCTGATTTCCGGAGCTGGAGACTCGGTGCTCAAGGTTGTCTACGACGGCGACCTGCTGGCGGATCCCACCACCGGTCTGCGCAATCCCGACAACATGACCATCAGCGCCGATGGCCATGCCTACATCCAGGAGGACCGGGCCAACGGCGGCGGCATCGACACCAGCCTCGGCAACTTCGGTACCCAGGAGGCCTCGATCTGGAAGCTGGCGATCGATCCGATCACCGGCAGCTCGACTGGCGAAGCCCTGCGCTGGGCCCAGATCGACCGCACCGCCGTGCCCACCGCCTACGGCCAGAGCCAGCCCGCCGTTGTCACCCAACCCGACCCCGCCGGTGTCGGCAACTGGGAGTCCTCGGGCATCATCGATGTCTCCACGATCTATGACAGTGCACCCGGCAGCTTCTTCCTGGCCAACGTTCAGGCCCACAACCTTCTCGGCGGCAACCTCCAGGGCAACGGCTACCTGGTGGAAGGCGGTCAGATTGATCTGATTCAGCAGACCCTGGTCTGAGGTTCCAGGTTCAACGCCATCGATCGATCAGGCCCCTCCCTGGAGGGGCCTTTTTCATGGCAATCGCCAGTAGTCCCGTAGGGCGGCGATCAGCGCTAACCAGGCCAGCCGCAGCCGGGGGGGGGGCGAGCCCCTGGCGTGCGGCCAGTTCCTGGTACCTGGCCAGGCCGCGCTCAGTCTTGATCAGCCGCTACACGGCCGGGGTCCCAGGGGAGGGACCACTCATCGTCCGTTGGGATCCGCTGAACCAACCCTAGGCAGACTTATTTCGCCGTCATGCGGGTCCGGCACCGCTGACCCCAGGGCCGCTGCCGCCGACTCCGCTTCCGCCCGCATCGCCTGGATCCAGATCGCCACCATCCCGGCGATCGGAATCGAGAGGAACACCCCCAGCAGGCCCGCGGTCCGCTGGCCGATGAACAGGGCCAGAAACAACACCACCGGGTTCAGCTCCATCGCCTTGCCCATCACCCGTGGGTGCACATAGTTGTCCTGGAGCTGCCCCAGCAGCAGCGAGGCAATCAGGGCCCGCAGGGCGATGTCGCCCCCCTGGGAGGCGAACACCAGCGCCGTGACCAGCACGATCCCGAGGGTGGCGCCGATGCCGGGGATCGCATCGAGCACCCCCACGATCACCGCCAGCACCAACGCGTACTTCACCCCCACCAGCGGGAACACCACGGCGGTGCTCAGGGTCAGGAACAGCATCAGCAGCAACTGGCCGTGGATGAAGCCCAGAAAGCTCTGTTTGAAGGTGCGCTCGAAGCGCTCCCGGTGCGCCTCCGGCAGCCAGCCCAGGAAGCCCCGCCAGAGTTTTTCGCCATCGATCAGCATGTAGAGGCTGATCACCGCCCCGAAGATGCCGCTGAAGGCGCTGGTGAACAGGGTCTGCAGCACCCCCAGCCCCGTCACCAGCCCGCTCTGCAGCAACTGGGCGATCTTGTCGAAGCCGTAGCTCTTCAGATAGCCGTGCAGGGGGCTGAGGTCTTGTTGCTTAAGGGTGTTACGCAGCTCCAGCACCAGGCTCTGACCCTGGTTGAGCACCTGCAGGCCCACCAGGGCCACAAACGCCAGCACCAGCACCAGGGCCCCCAGGGCCACCAGGGTGATGGCCAGGGGCCGGGGCAGTCGCCGCTCCAGCCAGGCCAACGGGATGTTCAGCAGCGCCGCCACGATGCCGGCGGCGGTGAACAGGGCGATCGTGCCGGCGAAGTAGTTGAACAGCAGCACCGTCACGGCGGCGCTGGCGACGATCAGCAGGTAGCGAACGAGGTTGGTGGTGCTCATCACTCGGCCCACGCCGCCTCAGCTGGGCGGATGCTATTCGGCGCCCTCGGGGCCGTCCCTCGGGGCCAGCAGCTCCCGTAGCCCCGCCTCATCCAGCACCGCTACCCCGAGGCTCTCAGCCTTGGCCAGCTTGCTGCCCGCCTCCTCGCCCGCCACCACGTAACTGGTTTTCTTGCTCACCGAGCCGCTCACCTTGCCCCCGGCCGCCTCGATCAGCGCCTGGGCGGCGCTGCGGCCGAGGTTGGGCAGGGTGCCGGTGAGCACAAGGGTCTGGCCGGCCAGGGGGCCAGCGGCGCCGCCGCCCCCCGCTTCCGCCCGCTCGGCCTCCGTGGCCGCCAGGGGCAGCCCCAGGGCCGCCAGTTGCTCCAGCAGCAGCTGGTTGGCGGGGGTGGCGAACCACTGCTGCAGGCTCTGGGCGATCTCGCCGCCGATGCCGAACACGGCCGTGACCGCTTCCGGTCGCTCCAGGGCAGCGGCCCCAAGCTCCGTGGCGCTATGGAAGGCCCGGGCGAGGGCCTTGGCGTTCACGGCGCCCACATGGTGGATGCCGAGGCCGTAGAGCAGCCGGTGCCAGGGGCGGGTCTTCGAGGCCGCCAGGGCCTCCGCCAGGTTGGCCGCTGATTTCTCGCCCAGGCGCTCCAGGCTGGCGAGCAGGGCTTCATCGAGCCCGTAGAGGCCGGCGATCGAGCCCACCAGGCCCCGGTCCACCAGCTGCTCGATCAGCTTGCCGCCGAGGCCGTCCACATCGAGGGCGTCGCGGGCCACCCAGTGGCGCAGGGAGCCCCGCAGGATCGCCGGGCAGCTGGAATTGACGCAGCGGGTGGCCGCCTCCCCCTTCTCCCGCGCCAGTTCGGAGCCGCACTCCGGGCAGGCGTGGGGCAGCTCCAGGGGGCGGGCTCCGGGTGGGCGTAACTCCGGCAGCACACGCACCACCTCTGGGATGATCTCGCCCGCCTTGCGCACCACCACCGTGTCACCGGCGTGCAGATCCAGTTCCGCCAGCCGATCGGCGTTGTGCAGGGTGGCGCGGCTCACCGTGGTGCCCGCCAGGGACACCGGTTCGAACTCGGCCACGGGGGTCACCACCCCCGTGCGGCCCACCTGGGCGGTAAGGCGCAGCAGGCGGCTTGGGGCTTCCTCGGCGGCGTACTTGAGCGCGATCGCCCAGCGGGGCGCCTTCTGGGTGAAGCCGGCGGCGTCCTGGAGCCGCAGGTCGTCAAGCTTCACCACCACCCCGTCGGTGGCGTAGGGGAGCTGCGCCCGCCGGGTCTCCCAGGCCGAGAAGAACGACTCCACCGCCGCCAGATCGGCGCAGCGCTCGGCGTTGGGGTTGACCCGGAAACCCGCGGCCGCCAGCCACTGGAGGGAGTCCCACTGGCTCGTAGGCCGCCCGCCTGAGCCGTGTTGCCAGTCATCTGGCAGATGCAGCGTGTAGGCGAAGAAATCCAACCGCCTGGACGCCACCACCTGGGGATCCAGCTGGCGCAGGGTGCCGGCGCAGGCGTTGCGGGGGTTGGCGAAGGGGGCTTCCCCCCGTTCCAGGCGCTCGGCGTTGATGGCGGCGAAGGTGTCATCGCGAATCAGGGCCTCACCGCGCACCTCCACCCAGGGCGGGGGGTCCTCCAGCCGCAGCCGCAGCGGCACCGCCTGGATCGTGCGCACATTGGCGGTGATCTCCTCGCCGCGTTCCCCGTCGCCCCTAGTGGCGGCCCGCACCAGCAGGCCCCGCTCGTAGCTGAGGGCGAGGGCGTTGCCGTCGATCTTGAGCTCGCTCACCATCGCCAGGGCCGGCAGGGGCTGGCCGGGCTCCGGCAGGCGATCGAGCACCTTCAGCAGACGCCCGTACCAGGCCTCGAGCTCCTCGGTGCTGAAGCCGTTGTCGAGGCTGAGCAGGCCGATGCGGTGCTCCACGCTCGAGAAGCCCTCAGCCGGCGTGCCCCCCACCCGCTGGGTGGGGCTGTCGGGTTCCACCAGCTCCGGGTGGGCGATCTCCAGCTCCAGCAGTTCGCGATAGAGCCGGTCGTAGACCGGATCCTCCATCAACGGGGCGTCGAGCACGTAGTAGGCGTGGGCGGCCTGGTTGAGCAGCGCGCGCAGGTCGTGGGCGCGGGACGACCAAAGGTCGTGGGCGCGGGATCGGGGGCTGGGGCTGGCGGCGCTCACGGCTGTTGGTGCGCTGAGGCTGTTGGTGCGCTCACGGCTGTTGTTGCGCTCACGGCTGTCAGGGCACGGCCCGGCTCAGGTGGCGGCCAGCTTGGAGATGCGGTCCACCCGCCAGTCGTCCTCCACCTTCACGAAGGTGAAATCCAGGGGGAGCTCCTCCTTGGAGTCGGCCTTGAGCTTGACCGTGAGGATCATCTGGCCCTCCTGCAGCCGCGGGCGACCGGATTTGAGGTTGCTGTACTTGTTCAGCTGCAGCCCGGCCAGAAAGCGGATGAACTGCTGGCGGTTGACGTGGGAGCGGTAGTTCTTGGTGGTGAGCAGGTAGGCGGCGTCGATGCGGCCAGAGGCCACCTGGGTGAAGAACTGCTTGATCAGCGGGTTGATGCCCCGGGCGCTGATCACCAGCTTCACGGCCGTGTAGGTCCAATACAGGAGCAGAGCACCCGCGCCGGCCAGCAGCGACTTGGTGCCGATCTCACGGGCCAGGACCAGATCCATGGGGCTCGAACGGGACGTGGAGGGGATCTGAGTCTGACCGACGACAGGCGCCGGCGAGGCGGTTCAGACTGGCCAGCGTGACCTGTGGCCGTCGCGGCATGCCCCTGGAGCCCCTGCTGCCCCTGTTCCACCGGCTCGATCGGGAGCACTTCGGCGGCACCCTGGCGCCGGGGGGGCGCTCCCTGGTGGAGCTGCGCTGGAGCGACGGGCGCATGAACCGCACCGCCGGCCTCTACAAGCGCGGCCGCCATGCCGACGGCCGTGACCTCTGCGAGATCGTGCTCTCGCGGCCGCTGCTGGAGCCCCTGCCGCGGGAGGCCACGCTCAGCACCCTCTGCCACGAGATGATCCATGCCTGGGTGGACCGGGTGCTGCGAGTGCAGGAGGTGCACGGCCCCTGTTTCAGGGCCCGGATGGCGGCGATCAACGCCGCCCAGGAGGCGTTTCAGGTGAGCCTGCGCCACCGCTACCCGGTGCCCGTGAGCGCTGCCCGCTGGCGGGCCCGCTGCCCCAGCTGCGGCGTCAGCGCCGCCTACCGGCGCCGGCGCGAGGGGCTGGCGTGCCGCATCTGCTGCGACCGGCTCCACGGCGGCCGCTGGCACACCAGCTGCCAGTTGATCTTTGAGCCCACGGCGGCCTGAGCTGGATGGCTTGGCCCCCGGCATTTAACCTGCGGCCTGCCGTCGCCCAGCCATGGACACCTTCTTCTGGGTGTTGGAATTTTCCGGTGTGGGCATCGCCCTGGTGGGCCTGGGCCGCGAGCGCTGGCTCAGAGCCAGGCGTCAGTAACGTCGAACCATGGCCGGATCCAGCAACCGCGCACGCCGCCGGGGCGGTGAACCCGTCGATTCCCGTCTTGGGCAGGGCTTCGATCGGTTTTTGGATGTGGGACGGCAGCTAGTGAATGGAGTGGCCGGGGCCCGCCCGGGCTCGCGTCCGTCGGCGCCCGCAGGTTCGGGCCGCGGCGGCGGGCGAGGGGGTCTGGGCGGCTGGGTGGAAGACCGGCTCGATTGGCTCCTGGAAGACGAGGACGACTGGCGAGAACCCTGGCAGGAGCAGACCTCTTCCCGCCCGCCTGCCACGCCCCGCACGGCGCCGCGGGGCGCCCAGGGGTGGTCGGCGGCGCCCGCGGATCGGGAGACCGCTTACGGCGAAGGATGGGGCCGCGAGACAGACAGCCGTCCAACAGCCAGCCGCTACGCCCCCTCCCCTGAGGTTCAACCGCGCCCCGAGGCGGCCTGGGGTGGCGAGCGTTCAGAGCCCAGTCCTCGCCGCCAGCCCCTGGAGGCGATCTCCCGCCGCTCCACCCCGCTGCTGCCGCCGGTCCCGGCCCGCACCGCCCAGAGGCCTGACCAGAGCCCTGACCAGAGGGCGAGCGATCCAGGTGCCGATGACTGGCCCGACCCCGAGGAGTTCAGCGTGCCCCGCTGGCGGCGGCCGGCCCGCCGTGCCGCGTCGGAGGCGGAGCGCTCCGACCTCCGAGCGGCGGAACCGCAGGGCCCGGGCGGGCGCCCGCTCCCCCGTTCCACCCGCCGCAGGGCCTGAGCCTGTCCCTGGGTCCCAAGACTGCGGCCCAGGTGCTGCAGAGCACCGGCATGAACGGTGAGCCGCCCAGGCCTGCCTAGGTTGGCTGTGCACTGAGTCATGGCGATGAGCAATCTGGTGGTGGTCGGCTTCCCCAAGGTGGAAGAAGCCCAAGAGGTGCGGCGCGAGCTGGTGGACATCCAGCAGGAGCACCTGATCTCCCTGGAGGACGCGGTGGTGGTGGAGCACGACGCCGAGGGCGGCGTGCATCTTCGGCAGTCCATCAACCTCACGACCGCCGGCGCGGTCAGCGGCGGCTTCTGGGGTTCGCTGATCGGTCTGCTGTTCCTCAACCCGCTCGTGGGCGCTGCGGTGGGGGCTGGCATGGGGGCGGCCTCCGGAGCGCTCACCGACCTGGGCATCAACGACGGCTTCCTCAAGGAGGTGGGCGAGAGCCTCCCCCGGGGTAGTGCCGCCCTCTGTCTGCTGGTGCGCGAATCCACCCCCGATCGGGTGGTGGAGCGCCTGCGGCGCCACGCGCCCAACGCCAAGCTGCTGCGCACCAGCCTCAGCCATACCGATGAAAATCGTCTGCGCGAATTGCTGGAGACGGCGAGCAAGCAGGCGGAGGCCCTCCGCCTGAGCTGAACTGAGCTGGCCCGATCAGGGCTTCACCTGAAAGGCGCAGCCCTTGGCTTTCAGTTGGGAATTCACGGCTCCCACCAACTCACGGGGCAGGTCTTCGGCCATCTGCTCAGCCGAGGTGCTGATCGCGGCTGAGCCCTCGAGCAAAGCCGAAAGCAACTCGCTCCACTGCTCCACCAGCGAGGTCGGGTGCTGACCCAGCAGCCCATGCTCCTCGAGCCGTTGCAGGCAGCGCTCCTGGTGCCAGAAGGTCTGGCGGCCTGGCTGTTGCGCGTGACGCACTGGCTGTTGCGCGTGACGCACCGGCTGTTTCGCGTGATCTCCATAGGCCAGCTGCTCGGCAACGGCCCGGGCGCTTGGTTGGCCGTTGGCGTCCCGTAGGCCCGCCTGGCTGAGCAGGCGCCCGAACTGGACCGCAGAGAGGCCGTGCTGCCGCCCGAGTTCGCTGAGGGATCTCCAGGGGCTGTCGGGGCCGGTGGAGGGACTGGAGGCGTGGCCAGAAGCTGGTCCAGGCGTGGTGACGGCCATGGGATTAAGGACATTCGTGTGCCCACTTTGTTGTCAGCACATCGAGGTGCAAGCTGTCAAGTCATTTGCGTAGCCAAACGATGCAAACTTTGCAAACTGTTATGAACTGCGCCCGGAGGCGGGAGCGCCGCTCGGCCCCAGCCAGCGTTCCAGGGCGGGGCTGAACACCTCCCTGATCACCGTCAGCTCCTCGCCTCCCCGGAAGAAGCGGTAGTGCCGACTCCAGAATGGGCCCGGCACGCCGAAGCGCTGCTCCAGCCAGGGAGCGTTCACCCGCGCCAGGCCGTCCACCTCCCGGAACAGCTCGGCCCGGTCGGCGGTGAGGCTGCTCCAGATGGGCAGCCGGCGGTCCTGGAGATGACGCTCGGCCGCCGCCTGGTTCCACCAGCTCTCGGCCCAGGCCAGGGTGGCGTCGCCGCAGCTCAGCCACACCTGGCGGCGGATCAGGGGCGGCTCCAGTTCCGCCACCTCCGCCGGCCGCCCGCTGGAGCTGGCCGCAACGGCGCCTGAATCAGTGGCCGGATCGGGGGCCATGGCGATCAGTTCCACCTCCACCGGCGCGCCCGTCAGCAGCTGCAGGTGGCGGGTGGGGCTGCCATCCCCCAGGAGCAGAAGCTTCCAGGGGCCACTGAGGCTTGCGCCCGCCTCAGTGGCGGTGACGCCGCTCTGGCAAGGCGCGTCCCAGAGCGGCGTCAGTGCCAGAAATCCAACGGATTGGTTCAAAAGCCGCCGCTGATGCTCACCATCCGTTGGGTCGAGCCCTTCTCGATCACGGCGGAATCGCCCGAGGCCGAACGCAGCCGCCAGCCGCTGGAGCCGATCATCTCGCCCACCCCGACGCTGGTGGAGCTGCTGCCCATCTGGAAGATGGCCGAGCCTGATCGGCCCGGCACCTGCACCACACCCACCAGCTCAGGGCCGCTGCTGCCACCGCCACCACCGTCGTCATCACTGCGGGAGTAGGAGCTGCCGGCCGAGGCGGCGCTGACCGGTGGCGGTGGGCCGGGATGGGTGAGGTTGCGGCTGAACGGCACCCTCAGCACATTGGAGGAGCGGGGAGCCGGCGCAGAACCACCGCCACCCCCACCGTTACTGCCGCCCTGGAGCGGTTCGAGCTGCTCCATCCAGGTCTCTTCCGGCGGCGGCGGCGGCAGGGTGGAGACACCCGTCGCCCCCAGGTTCAGGGTCTTGTCCTTGCCAGGTGGATCGAGCAGTGGTGCGGTTGGGGCCGAGGCGATCGGGTTGCCGAAACCGATGTTGCGCAGGCGCTCCAGCAGCTGCAGGTTGCGCTCCTGGCGCAGGTCGAGGCGGGCCTGGTTCCAACCGCGCCACAGCAGCAGCGAGGAGCCGGCGGTGAACAGGGCCAACAGGCCCAGGACGGCCGCCAGGAGCTGCACATCAAGGCTCAGGCTGGGCAGCTGCGGCTTCCAGCGGCGCATGTCCCGGGCCCATTCGGGCGTGGGCCAATCAACCGGGAACAGGCGGGCCCCGCCGAAGAAGCGGGAGCCGAAGGGACGCTCATCACGCACCTCCACTTCGATCGCGGGTTCGCCAGGGCTGGCCACCCCTGCGGCCACACCAGAGGCCACTCTTGCGGCCACTCCTGGCGAAACCCCGCTCGGGCGGGTCGCCGCCGGGGGGCGTTCGGCCACCGGGGCCTGGGCCGCAAAGGCGCCCTGGAACACCCGGTCCATGACCTGCTCGGCCCGCAGTTCCCAGACGGTTCTCGAGGTGCTGCTTCGCGGAGCCATCGGCCTGCCTCAGCGCGTCGGTGGGAGCACCGTACCTGCGACGAGCGATTGTGACGAGGGTGCCGGGCCTGGGCGTCGCTTCTGCAGCTCCAGCCAGAGCATCAAGGCGGTCACATCGGCGGGGCTGACGCCGGGGATGCGGGAGGCCTGGCCAAGGGTGAGCGGCGCCACGGCATCCAGGCGCTCGCGGGCCTCCTTGGAGAGGGTGGCGATGGCGCCGTAGCTGGTGCCGGCAGGGATCGGCCGGTGCTCCTGCTGTTTCACGCGTTCGATCTGCTGCACCTGGCGGGCCAGGTAGCCGCTGTATTTGATGTCGATCTCCACCGCCTCGCGCACGGCCAGGGGCAACGCCGCCTCCATCAGTCCGTGGCGCACCAGATCGCCGCTGTGGAAGCCGGAGCGCCGCAGCAGCTCCGAAAGCAGGATCGATCCTTTGATCGGGGCATCGGTTTCCTGGGCGATGGCCTCGGCCGCCGGATCCGACCCCTTCAGGCGCACGCTCTCCAGTCGGTGGGCTTCGGCGGCGATGGCCGCCTGTTTGCGCTCGAAGATCTCCCAGCGGCGGTCATCGATCAGCCCCAGCTCCCGCCCGAGGGGGGTGAGGCGCCGGTCGGCGTTATCGCCCCGCAGCACCAGCCGGTACTCGCTGCGGCTTGTCAGCACCCGGTACGGCTCCTTGAGGTCCTTGGTGACCAGATCGTCGATCAAGGTGCCGATGTAGCTGCCCTCCCGGGGGAAAGGCACGGGTGCCTGGCCCCGCAGGCGCCGTGCGGCGTTGAGCCCGGCCACCAGCCCCTGGGCGGCGGCCTCTTCGTAGCCGGTGGTGCCGTTGAGCTGGCCGGCGCTGAACAGCCCCCCCACCCGCTTGGTCTCCAGGGTGGGCCGGAGCTGTGTGGCGGGAAGGTAGTCGTAGTCGACGCTGTAGGCGGGCCGCAGCATCACGCAGTGCTCCAGGCCCGGCAGGGTGCGCAGCAGCTCGAGCTGCAGGCGCTCGGGCAGGCCGGTGGAGAAGCCCTGGATGTAGAGCTCGGGGGTGTCGCGGCCCTCAGGCTCGAGGAAGATCTGGTGGCTCTCCTTGTCTGTGAAGCGCACGATCTTGTCTTCGATCGAGGGGCAGTAGCGCGGGCCCTTGCTGTCGATGAAGCCGCCGTAGATGGGGGTGAGGTGGAGGTTGTCTCTGATCAGCTGATGGGTGGCGGCCGTGGTGCGGGTGAGGTGACAGGCCATGGGCTCTCCGCTCACCCAGGCGCTGGGATCGAAGGAGAAGAAGCGATCGGACGCGTCGCTGGGTTGCTCTTCGAGCTGGTCGAGGCGGACGCTGCGCCGGTCGACCCGGGCGGGGGTGCCGGTCTTGAGGCGATCGGTGTGGAAGCCCAGGGCGCGCAGGGCTTCGGTGAGGCCCTCGGCGGACTGTTCCCCGGCGCGGCCGGCCGCCATCGAGCGATCCCCCACCCAGATGCGGCCGCCCAGGAAGGTGCCGGTGGTCAGCACCACGGCGCCGGCGGCGTAGACGCTGCCGAAGTAGGTGCGCACGCCGATGATGCGGGCCCCACCGGCCTCGGGATCCCCCTCCACCTCCAGATCCGTGACCATCGCCTCCCGCAGGGCGAGATTCGGCGTGTGCTGCAGCAACTGCAGCATCTGGCGGGCGTACTGGCGCTTGTCGGTCTGGGCGCGCAGGGCCCACACCGCCGGGCCGCGGCTGGCGTTGAGCACGCGCTTCTGCAGGGCGGTGGCATCGGCGAGGCGACCGATCACCCCACCGAGGGCATCCACCTCGTGCACCAGCTGGCTCTTGGCCGGACCGCCCACGGCCGGGTTGCAGGGCTGCCAGGCGATGCGGTCGAGGTTGAGGCTGAACAGGGCCGTGCTGATGCCCAGACGCGCCGCGGTGAGCGCCGCCTCGCAGCCGGCATGGCCGCCCCCGACCACGATCAGCTCGAAGGTTTCGCTGGGGGCCTGGGCGGATCTCATCGCCTGAATCTAGGGCGGCCGGCCGTTTCAGAGCGCTTCGAGTCATCGAGGAAACTCTGGTCTGGACAGACGTTTCAGGGGTTTGGGCTTGGTGTTGGAGGGGTCTGAAATCTCCCGCTGGGCCTGGGAGAGCAGACCTGCCCCAGCGGACCGGACCGGCACAGGTGATGGAAGAACCCAGCGAGTTCATGGATGCCGCCGGGATCATCCTTCTGACGACGCTGGCCCTGGGGCCCTGGCTCACCAAGGATGCTGGCCAGGTCGAAGGGCTCCCTGCACCGGGGCGACCGGTGGTTGCGATCGACGGGCCGCGCTGGTGTGTCAGGGCTGGTCGGTGGTGGTGTTCAGGTGCTGCAGCTGCGCGCCGGCTTGCCCATGGTTCCCTGAGCCCTGGGGCCACAGTCACGGGGAACGGACTGGCCAAGCCCACAGCGGATCACCGCCAACCTGACACCCCCCAGCACGGTCACTGTGGCTCCCATCAAGGACGGATCGGGCCACGGCCGGGTGGGCAGGAGCAGGGCATGGCCGGTCAGGATCTTGCCGACGCAGGTGCTGCAGCCCCCAGCCCGGCAGGAAAAGGGAAGGCTGAAGCCCTGCCTTTCCGCGGCATCGAGGATCGAGGTGGTGTCGTCGCAGGTGAATGACCCACCGCCTTCGATCGCAATGGCGCTTCCCATGGGCTGCGGATAGGTTTCAACCCGTTCGCCGTTTCAGCCGGCCCAGGCCGTGGGGGTCAGAGTTGCCGCGCTTGGACAAAAAAAACCCTGGCAGAGCCAGGGGGGGCTGAGTTCCCACTGAGGGGAAAGGCCTCAGAAGCAGAAGGGCAGAAACTGGGTGTGGCAAGCGGTGAAGCCGTCGACCAGGGGGCCCAGGCCGATCTGGTGGGCGATGCCGGCACCGGTCAGACCTTCGGTGATGATCCCGATCACGAGGCCGAGCATGGCGGCCCGGCCATTGAACAATTCAGCCCTTTTCAGCTGTTGGAGGTGGATCTCCTGGGTTGAGAAATCCTGGGCGCCGTTGTGGCTGGCGGGAGTGGATGTCATGGCTGGTGGAGGGGAGTGTGCGGGAGTGAAAGGAAAGGTTGGTCAACGGAGGTTGACTCAACCATTGAGATCAACTGCTGGGCCCAACTGCTGAACACAGCCGTTGAACTCAACGGGAGCTGGAGGGAAGGTCGGTGGGACGGGAGACAACGAACGTGACCATGCCCGTGAGCAGGACAACGAGAGTGATCAGTCCGGTGATGGCTGGGGTGTAGTCGGTTGACATGGTGTTCAACCGAGGCCGATCTGGGAAAGGATGCCTTGACCGGTGAGCAGCTCGGTGCCCAGGCCGATCACGAAGCCGAGCATGGCCAGGCGGCCATTCCAGGTTTCGGCGAAGGCAACGAAACCGAAGCGGGGGGCGGAATCAGCCATGGCTGCAACGAAGTGTTACGCGAATTGTAACAGGTTGTAAAGGAGTTGCGGGCGGGCCGCCTGGGCGGTCGGGCTCAGGGTCGAGTCACAGCTCCCGGGGCCTGCGGTGGTTGAAGCGCCCACCGCAGGCCTGGCTGGTGCTTCATGAAGCAATTAAGTCAAATCGGCTACAGACAGATCGGACTCGCCACCCCTCAAAGCATGCTTATGGTTGAAGAGCGGTTCGATCGTCCGCCTCACAGCCCATCTCCCCTCAATGGCCAAAGTCACCACCAGTCCAGCCCGCGACCAGGCCCTTCGGGACTCGCTGCTCGTCCGTTATGCCGCCGCTGCCGCAGCCGGCAACATTGAGCTGAAAAGGGCCCTCAATCAGGAAGCCATCTACCTCGGCATCCAGCTCAACAGAATCGTTGGCCTGACACCTGGCAGCCGCTGAAGCCACTGCTGGCCCAAGGCACAGCGTTCCCAGGTTGACCAGCATTTCATGCACCATGCGCTGAAGCGATCCTCGGATCCATCGCACGGCAGAGATTTTCAGCAACCTGCCTGAGCTTTGGAAGCCACGGGGGAGCCCATGGTCGTTTGGGTTCTCGATGGTCATCGATGCGTCGGTGGCTCTTGAAAAACTCGCTTAAGCTCCGCGCCTGAACGGTCGCGCTCCCATCGGGAGATCACTGAGATGAGTGCTTCAGGGGTGGTGGGTTTTCCGGAGCGAAGGCACACGCGCTTTCCCTTGCCCTCCAACCTGGCGCCGGTGATTGCCGAGTTCCACGGCCCCTCGGCCGAGGTGCTCCCCGGCCGCCTCTGGGACATCAGTTCCGCCGGTGCCTGCCTCTATCTTTCCCGCACAGCGTTGGTGGACGAGAACACCCTTGGGGTGCTGATGGTGCGGCTGCCGGACAGCCTCGATGAGCTGTCCATGCCGGTGCAGGTCTGCTGGTCCACGACGCCTTCGCCCACCACCACCTTGATGGGCATGGTGTTCAGCGATGGTCTGCTGGCCCCCGGCACCTTCCTGGACGAGTACATGAAAGGCTCCTGGGCCGAGCGGCTGGAGCACTTCCGCACCGCCCAGGTGACCCACTTTTTTTCATAGGGTCAGGGGCGCCAGGGGCTCGATCTCCGGCCTCCGGCCCCCCACCTGGTTGGTGCGCAGCACCAGGGCTGAGGCCCCGTGCTCGAGGAAGACCTTCAGCACGGTGTCGGAAGCGAGTCGCGGCAGCATCGTACGCCAGCTGCCCAGTCCCCGGGCCAGGTTGGCCAGGGGCCGATCCTCCAGGCTGCTGCCCAGCAGGTAGGCGTTCCGGCGCCAGTCGGCGCGGGTGCGCCCCAGGGGCTGCAACTCCCGCCGCAGGGCCCGCTCCAGCCGCAATAACTGCGCCAGCCGTTGGGCCTGATCAGGGTTCTCCCGCTCCCACTCACGGCGCAGGGAGGGATCCACGGCCTCGATCTGCTCCCGCAGCAGCCGGATGGAGCCGAACAGGGCCTGGTTGGAATCCTGGGCGCAGTTGTTGGCGGGCCCCACGAAGCTGGCGCCGGTGCCATCCCCCACCCGGTAGCGGGCGGTCATCGCCGCCAACTGGCGCTCGAACAGGGCCAGGGGCGAGCGCACCTCGCCCCCCACCTGGTACGGGGCTGTGAAGGGCGGGAAGCGGATCAGGATGTCGGCCACGGGCCGGGTGCCGAGCCAGCCCGCCTGCCGATCGCCCATGTAGCGCCACCAGCTGTGGGCGCCGGCGATCAGACCATCGTCGTTGTGGGCATACACCTGGTGGTAGTCGATAGCCAGCGATGGCTCCTGGGCCAGCGGTTCGAGCACCACCTCGGCCGTGCCGTAGGCGAAGTGGCCGAAGATGATCCCTGAGGCGGCGGCGGCCTCCCGCCGCTGGCCACCGATGCAGCCGTAGACGTGCACCACCAGCAGGCGATCGCCGATGCACCAGTCGGCGACCAGGGCCCGGGGATCCGCCTGACGGCCGCTCACCAGCACAGTGCTGAGGCTGCCGGCCGTGGTGTCGGCCCAGGCCTCGCGTTTGACGTAGCGCCAGGCGGCGCGCCGGCCGCTGATCACCCGCTCCGGCGCCAGGCGCAGCAGGGCCCGCGGCGCCATCGACTGCACCACCAGATGGCCCTCGCCATCGCTCACCCCGGCCACGTACCAGCCTTCTCGGTTGGGGCGGAGCTGCTCCAGGTCGGTGCTGCTGTTGGGTGGCAGTCCCTGGCGGTTGGCGATCGGCTCCGGCAGGCGCAGCTCCAGGGGCGCACCGCAGAAACTGCGGCGCCCCGGGTCGTAGGCCACCGCTTGCCAGCGGTCGCCGCCCAGGGGCTTCTGGAACTGCACCAGGGCCAGGGCCAGGCCGGTGGTCTGGCGCGGCTCGGCGCTGATCCTCAGCTGCGGCGCACCGCTGGCCGTCTCGATGTACACCGGCTCCGGCAGGGCCACGAACTGATCGTCGAAGGGGCGGGCGCCGGCCAGGGATTCCAGCGGCGTCACCTGGCGCCAGCCCTCCAGGCGCACGGGGTGCACCATGCCCTGGCGGAGGCTGTAGCGCGCCTCCTCACTGAAGTGCACATCGAAAACGATGGTGGCCAGGCGGGGGTCGTCCCAGTGCAGGCGCAGGGTGCGGCCCACCAGTTCCGCCGCCTCGGCAGGCGCCTGGAACAGCTCGACGTCCACGCCGCCGTCGCGGTGCTCAGGGGCCGGCAGGATCAGGCGGCCGAGCCAGCGGTCCAGGGGCCGGAAGGGGCCGGGGGCGGGCCGCAGCGGCCCGGTGTCGCGGGATCGATCGAGCTGCTGCCAGAGGTTCGCCCGGGCCAGCCCGTAGCTGCTGCCCTCCGGGAGCGCCAGGGGCGGCTCCACCTGCCGCTCGCTCAGGATCGCGGCCACCAGATCCAGGGTCTGCTCCAGGTGGCTGCGGCCATCGGGGAGCAGGGCCTCGCCATCGAGCAGGCCGCCGGGCAGCTCGTGGCCCACGGGGCCCAGGGGGATCAGGCTCACCTTGCCCCGTCGCTGGGCCCGGTTCCAGTAGGAGAGCGCCACCTGGGGCCAACGCCGGGGGAAGACGATCCGCCCGAAGCGCTCGACGCCGTCGCGCTCCCCCACCAGGTGGTAGAGGTGCTGAACCTGGAGGAAGGGGTTGCCGCCGGCGAACACGCCCCCCAGGGAGATCACCTCGATCGGGGCCTCCAGGGCGCGGCGCAGGTAGGGCAAAGCCCCCATCGAAATCTGGCCGCCACCGCTGAACCCCAGCAGGGTGATCGGCAGGCCTGTGCCGAGCGGGTAGCCGTTGGCCACCAGGCTGTCGACGATCACCTGGGCGATGCCCTGGTTGTAGATCGGCCCGTAGCGCTCATCGGCGGAGACCGCCACCACGGTGACGTTGCGCAGGTTGATGATCAGCCCCAGCAGGCTGCGGGGGTTCTTCAGGCGCAGGCGGTCCACCCAGCGCCAGAACAGCACCAGCCAGCCCTTTTCGGTCAGCGGCACGTTGACTACCGAGTAGGGCATGATCCCGCGCACGATCGGGATCTCATCCGGCAGCCGCTCGGCGAGGCGGCGCAGGAAGTCTTCGCCTTCGGGCAGGGCCTCGGCGGAGGCCTGGCCGATGCCATCGAGGTAGACGACCATGCGGGCCAGGGGTTGCTCGCCGCGCCGCGGTGTCGCCAGCACCCCCGTCGCCGGGTGGCCCTCCACGCCGCCGCCGTACCAGCCCGCCCACCAGCCCAGGGCTTCGAGCGGAGCGAGCAAGGCGGCGATCAGGAAGAGCACCAGGCCGATGGTGGCCAGATCGAGGGCGAAGCCGAAGGTGCGATGCAGCAGCGCATACAGCGGGGCCAGGGCGAGGCCGGCGCCCGGCAGCAGCACCAGGGCCAGGGCGACCAGCAGCCACCAGCGGCGGGAGAAGGGGGGCAGCCTCATCGCCGCCCCGCGCGCAGCAGGGCCTGCAGCCGCGGCCAGTCGCTGACCACGGCGACGCCGGCGGCCCGATCCAGCAGTTGCTGCCCCAGGGCGATCACTGGTTGGCCGGCGGTGCGCTCCAGCAGCTGGCTCACCAGCCAGCCGCCGATCAGACAACTGAAGGCGCTCCAGGACCCCAGACCGGTGACCGCGTGCAGCCCCACCACGAAGGCGATCGCGGTCCAGAGCGAGAGCAGCGACAGCAGCGGCACCCCCAGGTAGGGCAGCACCCCCAGGAAGCTCAGCAGCTGGGGGGCATAGGCCAGGGCGAGGGCACGCACCACCAGGGTCAGGGGCACGGGGTTACGGAACACCAGCTGCGCCACCAACGCGGTGCTCAAGGCCCAGACCAGGAAGCCCACGGCAAACAACAGCGTCTGCACCAGCAGGGTGAGCAGAAAGCGCAGGGGCGTGACCCGGTTGATGAACAGGATGAATCCCTGGGCGATTTCTCGCGATAGCCCCGCCGCAAGCACCAGCGGCAGCCCCAGCCCCGGCAGTTCCCGCAGGGCGCGGAAGCTGGCCGGATCGAGGGCCAGGGCCCCGGGGATCACCTCGCTGAAGCCCACCACAGCCGGATCCGCAGCTGCCCATCGTTGTACTCCCCCGGCGCCAGACTGTCCGTTCCCTTCGCCCTGGTTCCCGTGCACAGTGCCGTTCAGGAGTATTACGGCAGCACCCTGGCGGGCACGGGCGATCTGCGCACGGATGCCTGCTGCGATGCCAGCGCCCTGCCTGAACATCTGAAGCCGTTGCTGGCACGCCTCCACCCCGAGGTGCTGGAGCGCTACTACGGCTGCGGCCTGGTGGCGCCGCCCTTGCTCGAAGGCATGCGGCTGCTGGATCTGGGCTGCGGCAGCGGCCGGGATGTCTACCTGCTGGCCCAGCTGGTGGGGGCCACGGGCGAGGTGATCGGCGTCGACATGACCCCCGAGCAGCTGGCGGTGGCCGAAGCCCACCGCGCCTTCCAGGCCGAGGCCTTCGGCTACGCCAACGTGCGCCTGTTTCTGGGCCTGATCGAGCAGCTCGATCTGTTGCCATTGGAACCGGCCAGCTTCGATGTGGTGGTGTCCAACTGCGTGGTCAATCTCAGCGCCGACAAACTGGCCGTGTTGAGGGGGGTGCGGCGGCTGCTCAAGCCGGGAGGTGAGCTCTACTTCGCCGATGTCTACGCCGACCGGCGTGTGCCGATCGAACTGCAGGACGATCCTGTGCTCTACGGCGAATGCCTGAGCGGCGCGCTGTACGGCGCTGATTTTCTCAGGTTGGCCCGTCAGGCGGGTTTCGCCGATCCGCGTCAGGTGGAGGAGCGGCCCCTGGCGGTCACCGATCCGGAGCTGGCGGCGAAGCTGGGGGAGCTGCACTTCCGATCGGCCACCTACCGGCTGTTTGCGCTCGAGGGGCTGGAGGAGAGCCAGGAGAACTACGGCCAGATGGCGACGTACCTCGGCACCGTTGCCGAGCACCCCGAGAGGTTCGGCTTCGATCAGCAACTGGGCTTCGCGCGCGGTGTGGCTCAGCCGGTGGATGGCAACACGGCGCGGATGCTCAGCGAGAGCCGCCTGGCGCCCCACTTCGAGCTGCGGGGCGATCGCTCCTGTCACCGGGGCCCGTTCGTGGCCGCCGAGGCGGCTCCGGTGGCGGTGTCTGGGCATGGCTGTTGTGGTTGACAGCTGTTGTGGTTGACAGCTGTTGTGGCTGAAGTGGCCGGCCCCTATGCCCTCTGGCTGCTGCCGGCAGCGGAGCAGGGCCAGGTTCTGCAGGCCCTGATCGAGCGCCTGGCTGGGCGCTACGAGGCGTCCGACTTCGCCCCCCACGTGACCCTCTGTGCTGGGGATGGATCAGGGGCTCGGGAGCCTCTGCTGGAGGCCTCCGCTCAGTTGGCCAAGTGCCTGTCGCCCCTGGAACTGGCGCTGGCCGGACCCGCCTGGCGTGATGACTTTTTCACGTTCTTCTATTCACCGCTGCCGGAGCCGGCCGCCGCCGCGTTGCTGGAACAGGCCCGCGCGGCCTTTCCGGGCAGCAGCGGGCCTCCGGTGGGGCCCCATCTGAGCCTGCTCTATGCCGAGCCGGAGCAAGGGCAACCAGGCGCTGCGATCGACCGGGAGGCCCTGGCCCTGGAGCTGGCGCCGGAGCTTCCGGCTCGGCTTGGCTTCGAGGCCCTGGCATTAGTGCGGCCGGGGCCGGGGGGCTGGCGCCACGGCTGGCCCTGGCGGGTGGAGGGTTGTTTCAAGCTGGGGGCGGCGTAGGCGGCACGAGCCGCTTCACCGAGGGCGGCAGGGCCAAGGACTCAAGGAAGGAGAGCATCCCGGCGTAGGTGCGGGCGTAGGGACGAAACAAGCGCCCACCCGTGCCATCGAAGCGGGCCGCCGCCTTGAGCAATCTGATCACCGCGAGCTGACGCAGGTCATCGAAGGAATGGGTGGTGCGGCGGGCGACGTTTCCACGGTGGGATGCGAGGCCGCCGGGGGAACTGATGGACTCAGGCCGCACCAAGCGCGGCAGCGGGGCCTGGCTGAGCGTGAAGGAGCGCTGGGCACAGGCCTCAGGGTCAGAGCTTGTGTCGTCGCCTGAATACGGCACCCCACCGTACGGGGAATGAACGATTCCAGCAGGGAGAAATGCCAGGCGGCTGACGGCAACATGGGCTTCAACCAAACACATCCGGCGCAACGATGAGCAGCCCCACGGCCCCGCCCGACGACGTCCGGCTCGACGCCCTGCGCCAGGAGTTTGAGCATGACGCCGCCTTCAGTCAGGTGTTCGTGGTGCTCACGGTGGGGGCCACCTTGATCGCCACCCTCGGGCTGCTGGCCAACAGCCCCGGGGTGGTGATCGGCGCCATGGTGGTGGCCCCCTGGATCCTGCCCCTGCAGGCGATGGCGTTCGAGATCATGCGGGGGCGGCTCGTGAAGTTCCTGCGGGCCCTGCGCACCCTGATGCTGGGGGTGGTGATCTGCGTGCTGCTGGCGATGGCGGTGGGCCACCTGGTGGCCTTCCCCAGCTTTGGCAGCGAGGTGATGGCCCGCACCAGCCCCAACCTGCTGGACCTGGGCGTGGCCCTGGTGGCCGGAGCGGTGGCGATGTTCGCCAAACTGCGCAAGGACGCGATCTCGGCCCTGGCCGGCCTGGCGATCGCCGTCGCCCTGGTGCCGCCGATGTGCGTGGTGGGGATCCTGCTGGCCTCCTCCCACTGGGCCCAGGCCTATGGGGCGCTGCTGCTGTTCGCCACCAACCTGCTGGGGATCATGGTGGGGGCGATGGCGGCCCTGGGAACGCTTGAGCGTGTCTACCGGGGTCGACTGTTCCGGAGCAGGCTCGGCCTCACCAGCATGGCCCTCACCGCCCTGCTGGTGATTCCCCTCGGCAGCAGCTTCTTCGCTCTGGTGAACCAATCCAGACAGGCAACCAAGGCCCAGCAGTTGGAGGCGACCATTGAGCAAGAGCTGCGCAGCAGCACGATCACCCTCGGCGGCGATCCCGCCATCGATCTGGTGGGCCTTTCCATCGACTGGCAGATGAACCCGCCGCTGATCAGGGCCCGGGTGCGGGTCACCGATCCGGAGCTGCCCACGCCCAATCAGGTGGCCGCCGTGCAGGCGTTCATCAATCAGCAGCAGGCTCCCCTGCGCTTTCGGATGGTGGTGCAACGCACCGCGGTCGACCTGATCGGCCCGGACACCGCCCCCAACCCCCCCGAGCTGGAGGTGCTGGCACCCCCGCCGATCCCGCCGTTGCCGCAGGAGCAAGCCAAGGAGCCCTAGGGGCCACCCGCCCGACGTGTCCCCCCTTCGCCTTGAGACCATGTCCGCCTCCAGCGAACAACCAGAGAGCCATGCGAACCGCAAGCCCCGGCTGCGTCGTGTCTGGTTTTTCGGCCGGGTGAGTCTGGTGCTCTTGATCATCGTGGCCGTCAAGGTCCTGGTGCACCGAATGCACTGGGAGCTGCTGGCCCCGAATCCCCTGTTCCCGGCGCTGGTGGCCTCCGAAGTGTTCCTGCTGGGCTTCCTGCTGAATGGGGTGCTGATGGATTACAAGGAAGGCGAGAAGATTCCAGGCGAACTGGCCGCGGCTCTGGAGTGCCTCGCCACGGAGGCAAGAAGCGTGAGGGAGCCTTATCCTGACGCCGAGGTGATGGGGCCCCTGGCTTTGCTGGCTGGCTTCAGTGACGATCTCCTGGCTTGGATGAAGGATGGCGGTCTGGTTACCACGTTGCTGAACCGCCTCGATGAACTTCAGCATGCGATCGAGCGACTGGGCCTCTGGAACGACGCTCCGCTGCAGGCCCGTCTGCTGCTTGAACTGGCCAACATCCGCCGAGTCGTGGTTCGCATCGAGGTGATTCGTGAAACCACGTTCGTTCCCACTGTTTACTGGATGGCCTACGCCGGAACTGGTTTTCTGACTGGAGGGCTCATTTTTACCGAAATCGAGCCTTTCGCAGAATCCCTTTTCTTCATTGGCGTGATCTCATTCCTGCTGATCAAGCTGCTGCTGCTGATCGCTGATCTCGACAACCCGTTCGCATTAGGTGAAGCGATGTCCGTGGAGAATGTGTCGTTGTTGCCGCTCGCGCTGGCCGTCGATAGGCTCAAGCGGTTGGTGGAGGCTGGTTGAGTCTGCGATAGGATCGAATAAGATAAACTTGGATCTCTGTGCCAATACTCAATCCCTTAACGGGCAGGAATCACAGCAGTTTCAGCGCACGCGAGGGAGATCAGGCGATGACAGAGAACATATCGAAGACGAAAGTTCTTCTGGCTCGATTGGTGGTCGTGCTGATGGTCGCGTTCGTCGTTCTTGGGGTGGCCATGCACGGCCTCTCGATGTCGGTCTTCGAGCGCATCTGGGAAAACCTGCTTGCCCGTCCGAGCGGGCCGATGACCTTCCGTTTCCTGCTGCAACCCCTCATGGCCTCGATGGCGGCGCTGGTCGATGGCGTCAAGGACGCCCGGACCGGACGCAATCCCTACCTGTGGACCCTTCTGAGCGACCCAAGAAAGCGCAGCCGTCGCCTGCACGAGGGGCTGATCTCCACAGCGCGGGTCATCCTCCTCGGCCTGGGCATGGACCTGATCTACCAATTCATCGTGTTCGACACATTCCATCCCGCCGAAGCGGTGATCATCGCGGGCCTGCTCGCCTTTGTGCCCTACCTGTTGCTGCGTGGCCTGGTCACGCGTGTCGCACGCTGGTGGCTCGACCGTGGATCTGAAAACGAAACCCGCTGATGGGCTTTGAACTCGAGGATCAATAACCTGACGAGCCGCAAGTAGGAGATTCAGGCCACAGCGAAAGCACTGTGCTGAGAAAGGAATCGGAGCGACGTCATCATGGGTCAGACTTGATCACGGCGTTCAGCTTGCAGATCAAGTTGAGCTTGAAGCCCCTGCTCCCAGGCCGGCTCCAAGCATGCGGCAAGACCATCATTGAGCGCCATGACCGCCCGATCGTTTTGGATGATCGGTTCACCACGGCTTGGGGGTGGGAGCTGGCTTTTGGCCCTGAGCCTGCGGGCACGATCCACGGCCTTTCCTGGGGCAAATGGTCGTCATCGCTACAGAATTGCCGGCGGGCGCCTAGGATTAAAGCTTCGACCCCACTTAGCGGGGACCTCTGGTATCCCTGCACGGGTAAGCCCCCTGCTGGCCATTCGGTCGCCTCCTCTGAGCTTTCAACGAGGAACGGCTTCAGTTGGCATCAACATCCCAGGCCCATGGCCTGCCCACGATGGCGTCCGTCCAGGGCGACCCGGCCTCGCCCCTCTCCATCGCCCTACCACCGGCCATCCCAGTCGCCCTCCCAGCCGAGGCGGTGATCTACTGCGAAGGCCAGTTCGATGGACTCGATGGCAAGACGGCCCACGGGCTGGTTCGCCATTGCGAGGCTTATCGCATCCTTGCGGTGATCGACAGCCAGTGCGCTGGCCGCGATGCCGGGATGGTGCTTGATGGGGTAGCCAATGGGATCCCGATCGTCGCCGATCTGGAGGCGGCCCGAGCCATCTGCGGGGAAGGCCTGCGGGTTCTGATCTATGGCATGGCCCCTGCCGACGGCCAGTTCAGCGCCGCCGATCGCCAGGTGCTGCTGGCGGCGATGGACGCCGCCCTCGATCTGGTGCACGGCTTGCGCGAGTTTCTCAATGACGACGCCGAGTTCGCCGCCAGCGCGAGGCTTCATCAGGTGTCGATCAAGGATGTGCGGCGCCCGCCCGCGCTCAAGGATCTGCGGCTGTTCAATGGCTCGATCGCCAGGGCCACCTGCCGCCGCATCGCCGTGCTTGGCACCGATGGCGCCATCGGCAAGCGCACCACCGCCACGGTGCTGGTGCAGGCCCTCAACGAGCACGGAATCCGCGCGGTGCTGGTCTGCACGGGCCAGACGGGCCTGATCCAGGGCGGCCGCTACGGCATGGCGCTGGATGCGATTCCGTCGCAGTTCTGCTCCGGCGAGGTGGAGGCCGCCGTGCTCGAGGCGTTCGAGAACGAACATCCCGAGGTGATCGTGATCGAGGGCCAGGGCGCGCTCAGCCATCCCGCCTATCTCTCCTCCGCCTTCATCCTGCGGGGCAGCCAGCCCCAGGCGGTGATCCTCCAGCATGCCCCCAAACGGCAGCGGCTCAGTGACTTCCCCTGGCTGGCGATGCCCAGCCCGGCCAGCGAGATCCGTCTGATCGAAGCGTTTGCGCCGACACGGGTGATCGGCCTCACGATCAACCACGAGGGCATGGATGAGGCGGAAGTGGGCGCGGCCCTGGCGCTCTATGAAGCGGAGCTCGGCATCCCCGCGACCGATGCCCTCAGGCGCTCTCCCGATCGGCTGGTGCAGATGGTGGTGCGTGCCTTCCCCGAGCTGGGGCTCGAACTGGCGGCCATGGCGTGAGCGCCCCGCGGCTCGAGATCGATCTCGAGCGCCTCCATCACAACGCCCGCACCCTGGTGGAGCGATTGGCCCGCCAGGGCATTGCCGTGACGGGGGTGAGCAAGGCCTGCCTCGGCCTTCCAGAGATCGCGCGTACCTGGGTGGCGGCCGGTGTGAGCTCGATCGGTGAGTCCCGCATCGAAACGATCGAAGCCCTGGCCCGCTCGGGATTGGTGGTGCCGATGCAGCTGATCCGCTCGCCGATGCTCAGTCAGGTGGAACGCGTGGTCGCCCATGCCGCGATCAGCTGCAACAGCGAGCCAGCGGTTCTTGAAGCCCTGGCGGCGGCGGCCGCCCGCCAGGGCAGGCGCCATGGCGTGGTGTTGATGGTGGAGCTGGGGGACCTGCGTGAGGGGATCCTGCCGGCCGATCTGGAGGCGGTGGCGCGGCTCACCCTGGCGCTCCCCTCCCTGCGGCTGGTGGGGATCGGCGCCAACCTGGGCTGCCAGCACGGGGTGCGTCCAGACGACGGCACCATGGCCGAACTCTCGGCCCTGGCCACGGCGCTGGAGGGCCGCTTCGGGGTGCAGCTGGAGTTGGTCTCCGGGGGGAATTCCGCCAACCTCCCCTGGCTGGCGGCGGGCGGTGCTCCCGGGCGCATCAACCATCTGCGGCTGGGCGAGGCGCTGCTGCTCGGCCATGAGCCCCTGGATCGCACCGCGATCCCCGGTCTGCACACCGATGCGATCACGCTGGTGGCCGAGGTGATCGAGGCCAAGCGCAAGCCCACGCTGCCCTGGGGGGATCGCGGCCACACAAGCTTTGCGGGCACAGTTGCGCCGGTGACGGATCGGGGCCTGCGCCAGCGGGCGCTGCTGGCGGTGGGGGAGCAAGATGTTATCCCTGCCGGCCTGGAGCCGCCGCCCGGGTTGACGATCGTCGGCGCGTCGAGCGATCACCTGATCCTGGAAGGCTCCGGCGCTGCGCTCAGGGTGGGCGAGGAGGTGCGCTTCAAGCTCGACTACAGCGCCCTGCTGCGGGCGATGACCTCGCCCTTCGTGAGCCGCTGCGTTCTGGCGCGCTCCCCAGGGGGACGGCGAAGCGTTGGCGGCCAGCCGCAGCAGCTGTTGCAACTGAAGTGAGGCCAGCCCTGGGGCCTCTGGGCCCCGGAGTGCAAGCCCCTTGAGCCCCCAGGCTCAGGGCAGTGTGAAGCCCGATTGAAGGTTCCTGAGGTCGAGCATCACCCAGGTCACCCAGATCACGAGCGCCACAAGGCCCGAGACAGCCGCCAGGAGTGCCGCTGCTCTCAGGAGCGTCTCGAGAAGGCTGATTTCTTTCACGCGCCGATCAGGCTGGTCCTCCATCTTGATGCTTGCTGGTTCTGAGGTAACCCCTTGCCCAGCCATCGCCCCCGTCCCACCTCCCTGTCCCGTTCAGCGCTCGACCGGGGCCGGCTTGGCAGGCTGGAGCGGCTTGTTGGGGGCCGGCGTCGCGGCGATCTCCTTCGCCAGCGTCTGCCGCAGGGAGGCGAGCTGCTGGCCCAACTCCCCGGCCTTCGCGGGGTACCTGTGGAACTCGAAAACGATGGTTCGCTTCGCCCCGCTTCGGCTTTGAAGTTCGATCCACTCTGATCCGCCATCGGCGCAATCAGGGCAGCCGATCACCTCTTTGGGTCTGGTCAGCTGAAGCTGTTCGGCCAGACGAACGAGCTTCACCCAGGTGGCTTGGGGAAGGATGGTGTGCAGGGTTTTCGGAGCGGGGGTGGTGCCATCGGGAGAGCGCCAGGCCCGGCGCTCATAGCGCCCGTGGACTCCGACCAGTTCAAGTTCCTCATGGCAATAGCCAGCGCAATGGCCGAAACTGCTCCCGCTGTGAATGGCGGCAAGGGGATCGCGCTGCTCGGCGCGTGCTGATGGGAGACCTCCCATCACGAGGCAGGCGATCAGTAGTTGGCTGGTTGTGTTCAAGGTGATCCAACGTTGACCATCGGCGGCCTGGTCCGTGTCGATGACCGTCCGCTGCAACGGGCTCTCAGGCAATTGTTCTCAGGTGATTCGAGCTGTTCTCCAGCTAGGGGCTGAACTCAACCAGCAGTCGCATCGTCTCGACCTTCAGCCCGTCTTCCTGCATTGCCCTCTGGCCTTCCTCAGACTCCAGAAGCTGCCGAAACTTCTCCATATCGGGAATCTCTGCCATGACGCCCGTTGCATGGGGGTTGTTGGGGTCGCGGAAGGTTCGACAAACCATTCCGATCTTTCCAAACAGCTCATGTCGGCTTCCTGGTCCCTTCTGCCAGGCTTTGGCCCAGGCAGCACCGTCTTGAACGTCGTGGAAGATGATTGCGGTGGTCATTGCTTTGTCCATACGTTGCTCTTGGTCGTTGGTTTGGTGAAAGCGGAGCGCCAGGCCACCAGGCTCAGGCCCGTTGATGGGTGGCCATCCATCGTATCCGTCTCACGTGATACCGATCAGGGCGAGACATGATTCCGTTCTCAGGCATTGGCATGGGCATGGCGACGCCACAGCCGCCAGATTTTCTCGAGTTCAAGGTAGAGGAAGAAGAGCAGACTGAACCCCACACAAATGCCAAGATCCATCAAGGAAAGTGGTGTTGTTTCAAAGAAGTTCGAGAGGGCGGGCACGTAGAGCAGGGCCATCTGCAGGGCAGAGGTGAGCACAACGGCCCCGATCAGCCAGGGGTTGGAGAACGGGTTCACCCTCACCAGGGGGAGATCGCTGCGGGCCGCCAGGGCATGGCCCATCTGGGCGAGACAGAGCGTGGTGAACACCATGGTCTTCCACGGGGACCCGGCCCGGAAGGCATAGACCATCAGAACGATCGTGATCACCGCGAACACCACACCGACGCGCAGGATGTAACTTCCAATCCCGCGCGCGAAGATCGACTCGCCGGGTTCGGCCGGGGGCCGTTGCATCAGACCCTCCTCCCCAGGCTCAAGAGCCAGCGCCAGGGCGGGAACACCGTCGGTCACCAGGTTCATCCAGAGGATCTGGAGAGGCGAGAGGGGGGAGCCCACCATGCCGAGCAGCGGCGCCGAGGCGATCGTGATCAGCTCGCCGACATTGCTGCCGAGGATGTACTTCACGAAGCGGCGAATGTTGGCGTACACCAGCCGCCCCTCCTCCACCGCGTTGACGATCGTGGCGAAGTTGTCATCGAGCAGCACCATGTCGGAGGCTTCCTTGCTCACCTCCGTGCCGGTGATGCCCATCGCCACGCCGATGTGGGCCTGCTTGAGGGCCGGGGCGTCGTTGACACCGTCACCGGTCATCGCCACCACCTGGCCATTGGCCTGCAGGGCCTTGACGATCCGCAGCTTCTGCTCGGGCGGCACCCGGGCATAGACGCTGCAGCGGCTGACCACCTGCTGGAGCTTGGCGTCGTCGGACTGCTCGAGCTCCCGGCCCAGCACCACCTCGGCGTCGGCGTCCACCAGGCCGATGTTCTGGCCGATGGCCCGGGCCGTGAGGGGATGGTCGCCGGTGATCATCACCGGCCGGATACCGGCCTCACGGCAGCGGGCCACGGCCACGGCCACCTCCGGGCGGGCCGGATCAAGCTGGGCCATCAGCCCAAGCAGCACCTGATGATCCAGCGACTGTTCAGGGCTGGCATGGTGGGGCGCGCAGGCGAAGGCAAGCACCCGCAGGCCGGAGGCGGCCAGGCTCCGCGCCTGCTCCACCCACCAAAGCCTCTGGGACTCGGTGAGTGCCTCGACACCGGCGCCCCCGATCCAGCGGTCGCAGCTGCCGAGGATCACCTCCGGTGCCCCCTTGGTGATCAGCAGGTCGTGGGAGCCGCTTGCCACCTCCCCGAGCGGTTTTTGGAGGGTGCCTTCGTTGTCTTGCACCCACACCGCCATCAGCTGGCGCTCGGAGCTGAAGGGAATCTCCGCCGTGCGCTCGTAGCGGCTGCGCAGGGCGAAGCCATCCAGCTGAGCCTTGCCGGCGGCCACCACCAAGGCGCCTTCGGTGGGATCGCCCAGCACATCCCAGCTGCCGTCCTCCTCCTTCTTGAGTTCGGCGTCACTGCAGAGCAAACCGGCCGAGAGCAGCAGATCCCTGGCTCCAGCGGTGATGCCCGCCACGGCTCCCTGGGGAGGCGCGAGTTCGGCTGCGGTGAAGGAACCGTGCGGGTCGTAGCCCTGGCCGCTGACGGCGATCGATTGGCTGCCGCAGCGCAGCTCCTCCACCACCTGGCGGTTCAAGGTGAGGGTGCCGGTCTTGTCGGTGCAGATCACCGTGACCGAGCCGAGGGCCTCCACCGCCGGCAGCCGGCGGATCAGGGCGGCCCGCTGCACCATGCGCTGGGTGCCGATCGCCAGGGTCACGGTGATCACGGCGGGCAAGCCCTCCGGCACGATCGCCACGGCCATGCTCAGCGCCACCTCCAGCAGGCCCAGCAATGGCTGCCCCAGCAGCCAGCCGCCCAACACCACCAGGGCCACCAGCACCAGCGCCGACCCGACCAGCACGTTGGCCAGGCCATCGAGCCGTTCCTGCAACGGGGTGGTTTCACCCCCAGCGGTGTTGATCAACTCGGCGATCTGGCCCAGCTCCGTGCCCATGCCGGTGGCGGTCACCACCGCCGTGCCACGCCCGCGCACCACCTCGGTGCCCTGGAAGACACAGTTCTGGCGCTCCAGCACCGGTGTGGAGGCCTCCAGCAGCAGATCCGCCTTCTTGAACACGGCCTCGGCCTCGCCGGTGAGGGCTGCCTCGCGCAGCCCCAGCTCGGCCACCTCAAGCAACCGGGCATCGGCGGGCACCCGATCGCCTGCTTCCAGGCGGATCAGATCCCCGGGCACCAGCTGCTCGCTCGAGATCCGATCCCAATGGCCATCGCGCCGCACCGTGACCAGGGGCTGGGCCATCTCACGGAGGGCCAGCAGGGCACTCTGGGCGCGGCTTTCCTGGATGTAGCCCAGCAGGGCATTGAGGCCCACGATCAGCACGATGGCGATCGCATCCTTCGGGAACTTCTGGGCCTGGAAGGCGATGGCGGCCGACACAGCCGCCACGGCCAGCAGCATGATCAGCATCACGTTGCTGAGCTGGTCCCAGAGGATGCGCAGGTTGCTGCGGCCCGCCGCCAGCTCCAGCCGGTTGAGGCCGAGGCGGGCCAGGCGCTCGGCGGTCTGGGCGGTGCTCAGGCCCTCGCTGCTGGCTTCCAGCTGATCAAGACAGTCTTGAGGGGCAAGGCTGTGCCAGGCAGGTGCGGCGGAGCGATTCAAGAGAGCTGCTCGGATTCGATCGCTACCTTAAGGAATGGCCCGGGGCGTTGGCCGGTTTTCGCAATAGCCTAGAAAGGTGTTCCCTGGACAACGTAAGTTGCTGGCCCGAGACGGAAGGCTGGATCGAGTGAGTGCTGATGATCGCAACAGCATCGACAGGAGCGAGCTCAAGGCTCTAGGTCTGCACATAATGTCGAATCTGAACTTGCGCAAGTGCAAATAAGAGTGCTCTACTCCTTGCTTTGTGAAAACTAACGCTCGTGGTAACTGGTCGATCTAAAGATGCTTCGCCTGTTTCTGCAATTGGATACACTTTCTTTGCTGTAGGCCTAACGCCCTGCTCACCTGACGCATGGATCATCATGATCGGGCGGCACTTTGTGGATGCGGTCAGCTGCAGCAGGATGTTAGGCCTACTGCATGGAGCAGGTGGTCTCTGTGTGCCGAGGTTGACTTGCTCGCCGAAGTAGACAGTGATTTTAGGCATAGACAGACTTACCCAAAGCACCCCTGCTTGGGTCAACGTTGTGCTCAACCGCGACTGAGGTCAGCGCCCTGAAGAGGTGCAAGCCTAGAAGCGACCGCGCTTCCTTGACTGAAGCCACTGTCTAAGAAGGCAGATGCTTGATGCGGCGAATGTGAGGAAGGCGATCAACATGATCGAGCCCGAAAAGTTCGCATGAAATTGAAGTCGAGCCGTCTCCTCTTGACCTGCATCGGGGGAGGGGAACCCAAAGAAGACCCCCCAGGCCGCACCTGCTAGGAAGCCTATTGGGCTCCCCAGCATCAGAACGAGTGCAGTTTTGGTGTGAGTGCTCATTGGTGAGGCCTAACGCTCCAGATCAGGAGCGGGCAGGGCCTCTTGGGCATGAAAGATAACACCTGCGCCCGTATTCTTCATCAGGATGTTAGATGCCGTTGAAAACAGATGAGCTACCGTTCTTGGCCTCGACGTGCCGGGCGAACCTGTCCAGGATGGCTTGCCAACCCTGCCGTTGTTGCTCACCCGAGTTAGTTGACTCTGCATCGAAGCTCTCACGAACTATCGCCGAATCATCACTCTGAGTGAACTCAACAGATACTAGCCGCTCGTCTTCCAAGGAGAATTCAATGAGTTCGTTGGGGACTACCTTCGTGAAGGTGCCTACGAAATCAAAGCCCATGCTTCCGTCTTTGGCCTCCATCCGGTATGAGAACTTTCCGTCGGGGCTCAGGTCGATCTCTGCACTTGGGCAATGCCAGTCGTCCGAAGCAGCGTTCCATTGCTGGATGTCAGCGGGTGTGGTCCACGCCTTCCACACGTTTTCGATGGGAGCAGCAACGTTGACTTCAATCGTGATTTGCATGATTCCCCTTGGTTGTGACGTGCATCTAACTAGTTCTTAGGCGGTTCCGCAAACCACTCTGCACCCCAGAATTTTGCCGTATAAGACGCGCAGGTTGCCAAGGGTACGCAGGTCTGACGCAAGGCAGGTCAATCGATTCAATCCTCCATGGTTCGTTCGGAACAGGTGGTTAGCAGGTCCGTTTACAGCCTGTTCACCAGGCGACAAGTCGTCCAGGATGTTGGCTGCGATCGGCATCTCATGGTTCAGGCAGACGGGCCAAGTCCACCTGGTGCCGCAGCTCCTAATCCCAGACAGTTTCAGAAATAGACGATAACCCTGCTCATCCCTGCAGGGGAAGTGCGCCCATCTGATTCCGAAGGTCGGCGACTCACGTCAGTGGATGACCCCAACGATGCGTTGGAGCTGGAAACTCTCACGCCTTGGCGGAAAACAGATGACGATCAATGGCCTTGCCTTCGCGCACCCGTTCCGGCGCTACCCCCTCCAGGCGACCTCACCCATGGGCGATCCCGTGCTTGTGCCCCTGTTGCCGGCCCGTCCGCCCTTGCCTCATGCGCGCGTCAACCTTCCTGGCTACTGCGGCTGATGCAGGCGATCGAAGGCGCGGAGGGGCACACCCTCCCATGGCCTCTGGGCACACGACTCCCCTTGTCCGTCGACGTTTCTCGCGAGCAGAAGCCCCTGTGCCCACGGCCAGGGGCGCCGCCCCTCGGACTTCGTGATCCAGTGGCCGCCAGCTTCCACCTTTCCAACGCAGCAGCGTGCGGCAAGGATGGACTGTCCCCCGCTGCTGCCCCATGGCCCTGCGGAGCCCCCTCCCCCTGGCCGCCCGGCGCACCGCTGAGACGCCATGAACTACATCGACTACTACGCCGCCCTAGAGGTGGAGCGCGGGGCTACGGCCGAGGAGATCCGCAAGGCCTACCGGCGCCTGGCCCGCCGCTACCACCCCGATGTCTCCAAGGAGCCCGACGCCGAGGAGCGCTTCAAGGCGATCAGCGAGGCCAACGAGACCCTCTCCGATCCAGACAGACGCGAGGCCTACGACCAGCTGGGCCGCCATCGCACGGGCGAAAACGTTCAGCCCAGTGCCGAATGGGACAGCCGCTTCTGGCAGGGCGCCCCCGGCGAGGACATCGATCTGGCTGAGTTGCTCGAGCGCATCGGCTTCCATGGCGTCAGCCAGCGCCCGGGGGGCGGAGGCCGGGCCTCCCGCCGCGGCCAGGATTTCGAGATCGCCACCAGCCTCAGCCTCGAAGACGCCGCCCGCGGCACAGAGGTGAGCGTCGAGTTCAGCGTCGCGGAGCTGGGGGACGACGGCCGGGTGCAGCGCCGCCCCCACACCGCCCGCGTCCGCGTGCCAAAAGGCGTCAGCGATGGCGAGCGCCTGCGGGTGCCGGGCAAGGGCGGACCGGGTCTGGGGGGCGGCAAGGCCGGCGACCTCTACCTGGACATCCGCCTGGCGCGCCATCCCCGCTTCGAGCTGGCTGGCCACGACCTCTTCCTGCAACTGCCGATCGCCCCCTGGGAGGCGGTGCTCGGCGCCGAGATCGAGGTGCCCACCCTCGACGGGCGCCTGACGCTGACCGTGAAGCCAGGCGCCCGCGGCGGCCAGAAGCTGCGCCTGGCCGGCAAGGGCCTGCCCCGGCGCCGCGAGGGCGCCGGCGACCTCTATGCGGTGCTCCAGATCGTCACCCCCAGCGTGATCAGTGAGCGGGAGAAGCAGCTGTTCGAGGAACTTGCCGCCAGCTCCAGCTTCGATCCCCGCGCCCATCTTTCCACCTAGCCCAGCCATGTCTGACCTTCCCCTGAACCCGTCGAGCCCCGAGGAGGCGATTGACCTTGACGACCTGCTCGCCAGCACGGGGCTTGCGCGCGAGGAGGTGATCGAGCTGGTGGAGCTCGGTGTGCTCGAAACCTGCGGCGGGGTGAGCGGCTTCGCCTTTTACTCCCGCACCGTGATCCAGTGCCGCCGAGCCGCCCGCCTGCGCGACGACTTCGGCCTCAACACCCCCGGCATGGCCCTGGCCCTCACCTACCTCGAGCGGATCGAGCAGCTGGAACATCGCCTGCGGGTGCTCGAAGCCAGCCAGCCCCACTGATGTGGCCAGTCCCCGTCCCGCCGCGCCAAGACCCTCGCGATCCCGTTTCCAGCGCCGCAGCCTGCGGGCGCTGGCCTCGGCCCTGGCGTTGCTCGCTGCTGCCCCCGCCTTGGCCTCCCCTTCAACAGCACCCCCTTCAACAGCGACCGTCCAGGAAATCCTCGATGGCCGTCAGGTCGCCATCGATGAGCGCCAGGCGCGGGTGGGGGCTCGGGCCCACAGTCCCCAGCAGGTGAGCACAGGTGACAGCCGCGCCCAGCTCGCCTTCTCCAGCGGCGCCGCCGGCCGCCTCAACCGCTTTTCCAGGCTGCGCCTGGGCAGCGACTGCTTTCTGCTCGGCGCCGGGCAGATCCTGGTGTCGGGCAGGCAGAACGCCTGCACCCGCTCCAGCCGCCTGAGCGTGCGTGGCACCAACTACGTGCTCGATCTGCTCGCCTCCGCTGAGCTGGAGCTCAGCGTGCTGGAGGGCTCGGTGGCGGTCGAGACCCTGCGCGCTGACGTCCCCACGGGTGAGCCTCCTGTGGTGGTGCAGGCAGGTGAGCGCGTGCGGCTCTCAGCCAGCGGCGCGTTGCTCAGCCGCCAACGGCTCAGCGCGGCCGCCCTGCGGGAGATCCTGGAAGGTCCGTTGGTGCGCGGGTTCCGCTCGCCCTTGCCCGATGGCGAGGCCCTGACGCGCCTGGCCCTTCCCCTGGCCTCCAGCGCCCCGGCCGCTCCCAGCGATCCTATCGTGAATCTGATCAACGACGCCCGCGCCGGCAAGGGCCGCGAACCGTTGCAGCCTTTGCCAGCCAGCTTGGCGATCGCCAACAGCGCCTACGCCGAACCCGTGCTGCGGCGTCTGATCGCCAACGGCTCCTGTGACCATGACCTGCAGGCCTGGCAGACGTTCCAGGCGCGCTCCGCCTCTGTCCGGCTGCGGCCGGTGAGCGAGGTGCTGGGCTGCCCTGTGCCCAGCGGCCGCTGGAACCCCGAGCGCGTGCTCAAGCTCTGGCTCAGCTCGCCCCATCACACCGACATCCTCCTGAACCGCCCCCGCACCAGCCATGCCGCCTGCCTGCAGCTCAGCGAGGCCGGCCGCACCGGCGCGCTCTGCACCTTCTGGGTCCCCCAGTAAGCCCAGGCCAGCCTCCCTAGGGTCAGGGCAACCCCCGTGCAGCTGCCTTGGTCACGCTCTACTACCGCCCCGGCGCCTGCGCCTTGGCTCCCCACATCTTGCTGGAGTGGATTGGTGAGCCCTATGAGGCGATCGACGCCCCACGGGATGCGAGCTACCGCGCGATCAATCCCTCGGGGGCCGTCCCCGCCCTGAAGCTCAGCGATGGCCAGGTGATCACCCAGGCTGGCGCTGTGCTGCAGCATCTGGCCCAGAGCGCCGGCAGGGAGGATCTGCTGGGGGGCACAGCTCCGGCGGAGCGGGCCAGGGTGCTGCAGTGGTCGTGCTTCCTCACGGGCGACTTCCATCCAGCCTTCTTCCCCCTGTTCGTTCCGGCCCGCTACACCACCGATGCCTCTGAGGCCGCCCGTGCGGCTGTGAAGGCGGCGGCGGTGGAGCTGGTGAAGGGGCACCTCGGCACCCTGGAATCCCATCTGAGCCAGCGCACCACCTTCGTGGGCGAGCAGCTCACCCTGGTGGACGCCTATGCCGTGCCGATGCTGCGCTGGGTGGGCCGGGTGATCGAGGGGGGCCGCAGCACCTGGCCTGCCGTGGATCGCTTTTATGCGCGCATGCTGCAGGATCCGGGCGTTCAGGCGGCGATCGCCGTCCACGGCATCGAGCCCTAGTGCCCCACGGGCGCGGCCAGGTTGCGGAAGCGCGTGAACTGGGGCTCGAACAGCAACTTGCAGGTGCCCACCGGCCCGTTGCGGTGCTTGGTCACGATCACCTCAGTGATGCCGCGATCGGCGGTGTCCGGGTTGTAATACTCGTCGCGGTAGATCATCAGCACCAGGTCCGCGTCCTGCTCGATCGAGCCCGATTCGCGCAGATCGCTGAGCATCGGCCGCTTGTTGGTGCGCGATTCCACCCCCCGGCTGAGCTGGGAGAGGGCCACCACGGGCACATTCAGCTCCCGGGCCATGCCCTTGAGGCCGCGGGTGATGCGTGAGAGCTCCTGCACCCGGTTGTCGGGGGTGGTGCCCTCCATCAGCTGCAGATAATCGATCACGATCAGCCCCAGCTCCTTGCCCTGCTCCGCCATCAGCCGCCGGCAGAGGGAGCGCATCTCCAGCACCCCTGAATTGGGTTTGTCGTCGATGAACAGCGGCAGCTGGCCCAGGGTGTTGATGCCCTGGCCCAGCAGCGGCCACTCCTCCTGGTGCAGGCGCCCGGTGCGCAGCCGGCCGCTCTCGATTCCCACCTCCATCGACAGCAGCCGGTAGGTGAGCTGCTCCTTGCTCATCTCCAGCGAGAACACGCACACGGGCAGCTGGTGCAGCTGGGCGACGTTCTTGGCGATGTTGAGCACGATCGAGGTCTTCCCCATCGCCGGGCGCCCGGCCACGATGATCAGGTCGCTGCGCTGCAGACCCTGGGTGATCGCATCGAGGTCGTAGAAGTTCACCGGGATGCCGGCCACCGCCGTGCCCAGCGAGCGGCTCTCGATCTCGTTGAAGGTGCTGGTGAGGATCTCTGCGGTGGGGGTGAGCCCCACCGAGGGCTTCTCGTTGCTGATCGCGAAGATCTGCTGCTCGGCCTCATCGAGCACCTGCTCCATCGGCTTGGTCTGATCGAAGCCGAGGCGGATCACCTCGTTGCCTGAGCGGATCAGCTGACGCCTGAGGTACTTGTCCATCACCAGGCGGGCCACCTGGTCGATCGAGGCGGTGGAGAGGGTGCGCTCCACCAGCTCCACCAGCCGGGCGCTGCCGCCCACCTTCTCCAGGGCGCCGGTGTCCGCCAGCCAGGCGGCCATGGCGGTGAGGTCGGTGGGCTTGCCCTGGCCATGCAGCATCAGGGCGGTGCGGTAGATCTCGCGATGAGCGCTGAGATAGAAGGCCTCCGGCCGCAACACATCGGCGATGCGGCCGAGGGCGTCGGGGTCGAGGAGCAGGCCCCCGAGCACCGCCTCTTCCGCCTCCAGGTTCTGGGGCGGCACCGAATCGGGCAGGGCCTCGAAGCGGGCCTCATCGCCACCCTGGTTGCGGCGCCGGAAGGCTGGCGTCACGGTGTTGCCTGTCCCCGGACCGCCCCCGCCCAGGGGTTCTGTGCCGTCTGGATCGTGGAGGGGAGCGTGCGCCATCGCCTCACCGTAGGGCCGCTGGCGCGAGGATCCTGTCGCCCCGGACGCCAATCCCAGCGATCCCAGGGGGCCACCGCCTCCCCCTGAAGGGGGCTTTGGGAACATAGAAAAACCGGGCCCCAAGGGGAGCCCGGCCTGTTTGCTGGAGCCCAGCGAGGGCCCCCTGTGGGGCCTCAGTGGCTGACGACTTCGAGGTTGATTTCGGCGACCACCTCGGGGTGGAGCTTGACCTGCACCTTGTAGGTGCCGGTGCGGTGGATGTCGGGAACGGTAATGTCGCGGCGCTCGACCTCTTTCTTGGTGGCGGCTTCGATCGCTTCGGCCACATCGCCGTTGGTGACGGAGCCGAACAGCACGTCATCGCCGCCGGTCTGTTTCTTGACCGTGAAGCGGCCGATGGTGTCGAGGGCGGTGCGGAAATCGACCGCCGCCTGCTTGAGGGCGGCCTGCTTCTCGGCTTCCTTGGCGCGGCGGTGCTCCACCTGGCGCAGCACCGCCGGGGTGACGGCCAGGGCCTTGCCGGTGGGGAGCAGGAAGTTGCGGGCGTAGCCGGGGGCCACTTCCACCAGATCCCCGTCTTTGCCGAGGCTCAGGACGTCTTCGCTGAGGACGACGGATACGCGCTTGGCCATGGATCTTCCTGCGGTGCGTGCTGCTGTGAAGCGATCTGCAACCCTACGCCACGGCCCGGATGGCTCGTTCGCCGGCCGGTCCAGCTGCGGGCAGCCGCACCGCGGTGGCCAGACCCAGGCGCTGCAGCAGACGGATGTGCAGCCAGGTGAGGTCAATCTGGCCGGGTGTCAGGCCGTGGCGGGCCGAATGGGGGAAGGTGTGGTGGTTGTTGTGCCAGCCCTCACCGAAGGTGAGCGCCGCCACCCAGGGATTGTTGCGGGAGCCGTCACCGCTCTCGTAGGCCACCTTGCCCCACTTGTGGGTGGCGCTGTTCACCAGCCAGGTGCATTGGTAGACCACCACCAGGCGCAGGGGGATGCCCCAGAGCACCAGGGCCCAGCCGCCGGCGCCGGTGACCGTGCCGATCGCGAACAGCAGTGCCGCCAGGGGCAGTTGCAGCATCAGGAAATTCTTGTTCAGCCAGCGGTGGTAGGGATCGCGGGCCAGGTCACCCGTGAGCCGGGGCACGGCCGCCATGGCCGGAATCTGATGGAACATCCAGCCCATGTGGCTCCACCAGAAGCCCCGGTGGCTGTTGTGGTGATCCGCTTCCGTATCGGAGAACTTGTGGTGATGGCGGTGCATCCCCACCCAGTCGATCGGACCGTGCTGGCAGCTGAGGGCGCCGCAGGTGGCGAAGAAGCGCTCCAGCCAGCGGGGCACCTTGAAGGAGCGGTGGCTCAGCAGCCGGTGGTAGCCGATGGTGACGCCGAGGCAGGCGGTGACCCAATAGAGCACCAGGAAGCTCGCGGCGGCGGGCACACTCCAGAACTGGGGCAGCAGGGCCACCAGCGCCAGGATGTGGATGACCAACATGAAGCCGATGGTGAGCCAGTGGGCGCCCTTGGGCACGACGGGCTGGGGTTCGCCGCGGCGGGGCTGGTGCAGGGCAAGGGCTTGGCGCAGGGCGGTGGGCGGTGGTGCGACGGAGGCCGTCATGGGCCGACTCCTGATCGATCGTTAAAATAGTAACAGTACGAATCCGTATCGCGTGGGATATCAAGACCAACTCGCATCAGGTCGCGAGGCGTTTGCCCATCTGATCAGGGCCTGGCATGAGCGCAACGGCTGGTCCCACCGCGTGCTCCCGGGCCTCGCCGAGGTCTTCGACCTGGGCCGGATCCACAACTCCCAGCTCTCGAATCTGCGCAACCGCAAGCTCGCCTCCCCTGGCCCGGAGGTGTTCCTGGCCCTCGGCGGCGTCAACCGCCTCCTGGCCGAACAGGTGCGCTCCGGGGCGCTCAGCCCCGAACTGGCCGATCCCCTCGCGCGCCACCCCGACCTGCTCACGGCCCTGCAGACCTCCGCCCTGGTGCTCCTGGGCGAGAACGCTCAGGTGCTGGGCCCGCCGGAGCTGTTCTCGATCTTCGTGGGCCTCGAGCCCCTGCCCGTCGCCTTCGACCTGCGCATCGCCGAGACCGAGGCGGCGCCCCTGAGTGCCGCCCTGGCGCAGTTGCTCACCGCCGGCCGCCCCTGGCGCGCCTGCAAGGAGCAGCTGCTGGCGGCCTATCCGGCCGAGAAGCGCCAGCGGCGCGAGCGCTTCGCCGCCGTGATCGCTGGCCAGGGCGACTACACCGCCGCCGAGCTGGATGGCGAACTGCTCGATCTGCACCGCACCCTCACCGCCCTGGGGGTGGACGCCGAGCAGGAGCTCAGCGCCGATCTGTTCCTGGAACTGCTGCGCCAGAAAGCCCGCCTGCAGGAGCAGACGGGCCCTGGTGATCTGGCGGCGGCGATCCGTCAGGAGTTGGCGGTGGCCCCGACGTTGGCACCGAAGGCGGGGCTGTAGCGCGCTTCGCGGATGCGCTTGGCCCAGCCCAGGGCCCGCAGCAGCTTGATGTGCTGCCAGGTGATGTCGAACTCGAACCAGCGCAGGCCGTGGCGGGCGCTGGAGGGATGGGCGTGGTGGTTGTTGTGCCAGCCCTCGCCGAAGGAGAGGATCGCCACCCACCAGCAGTTACGCGAGAGATCCGGGCAGTCGAAGTTGCGGTAGCCCACGGCATGGGTGGCCGAGTTCACCAGCCAGGTGACGTGATAGACGATGGCCAGGCGCAGGGGGATCGCCCAGAGCACGAGCCCCAGGCCGCCGCCATGGACACCGGCGTGCTCGCCGTACCAGTAGAGGGCCAGCCCGATGGGCACCTGAAGCAGCAGGAACCAGCGGTCGAGCCAGACGTAGAAGCTGTCCTGCTGGAGGTCGCCGGTGAAGCGCTCCACCTGCTGCACCGCCGGGATCTCGTGCAGCATCCAGTCGCTGTGGGCCCACCACAGACCGCGGGCGGCGTCGTGGTGGTCGTTGGGTTGGTCGGAATACTTGTGGTGGTGCCGGTGCAGCCCCACCCATTCGATCGGACCGCTTTGGCAGGCCAGGGTGCCCATCAACACGAGGACGCGCTCCACCCACTTGGGGGCCACGAAGCTGCGGTGGGCCACCAGACGGTGCAACCCAAGGGTCACCCCGATCACGGTGATCCAGTACAGAACCGCCAGCACGGCCACCCCCTGCCAGCTCCAGAACATCGGCAGCAGCGCCGCCACGGCTCCCACGTGGATCGCCAGCATGAACCCGGTGGTGCCCAGCTTGTAGATCCGCTGATCCCTGGGCAGCCGCTCCCTCGGAGCGTTGACGGCGGCGCGCATCCGGGACTCCTGGGCCTCGGACAGGCGACTGCCTTCGTTCATGACGGCGACCAAATGAACTCTCTGCCGAGGGCTATGGCGAAGAAATCTACCGGTGCGACTCTCCATGGCGCGGCACCATGGCCGCGGTTGAGAGGTGGGGTTCATGGGCACGGGCTGGGCGGCAGAGCGGGTGGCCGCGGCGATCGAGCGGATCGGGCCCCTGGCGGCGCAGCGCACGGCGGCGGTGCGACCGCGGCTGGAGCGCGTGCTGGCGGCCTTCGCCGCTGAGCGCCTGGGAACCCACCATTTCGCCTCGGTGAGTGGCTACGGCCACGGCGATCTGGGCCGCGACACCCTCGATCGCGTCTTCGCCCGCGTGCTGCAGGCCGAAGCCGCCGCCGTGCGTCTGCAGTTCGTCAGCGGCACCCACGCCATCGCTGCCGCCCTGTTCGGCGTGTTGCGCCCTGGTGATCGGCTGCTCTCGATCACCGGCCGCCCCTACGACACCCTTGAGGAGGTGATCGGCCTGCGGGGTTCGGGCCAGGGCTCCCTGGCCGAGTTCGGCATCCACTACGACGAACTGCCGCTCAGCGCCAGCGGGGCGGTCGATGGGGCTGGCTTGACGGACGCCCTTTCCGTGCCCACGCGGATGGTGCTGATCCAGCGCAGCTGCGGTTACAGCTGGCGGCCGTCCCTGGCGGTGGCGGAGATCGGCCGGCTGATCGCTCAGGTCAAGGCGCTCCAGCCAGGCTGCATCTGTTTTGTCGACAACTGCTATGGCGAGCTGGTGGAAGAGCTGGAGCCCCCGGCGGTGGGGGCCGACCTGATCGCGGGCTCGCTGATCAAGAACCTCGGGGGCACGATCGCCCCCACCGGCGGCTACGTGGCCGGTCGCGCCGAGCTGGTGGAGCAGGCCTGCTGCCGCCTCACCGCGCCGGGCATCGGCCGTGAGGGGGGCACGGGTTTCGATCTGCACCGCCTGCTGTTTCAAGGGCTGTTTCTGGCGCCCCAGATGGTGGCCGAGGCCCTGATCAGCGCTGAGCTGGTGGCGGCGGTGTTCAGCGACCTGGGCTATGCCGTCCATCCGCTGCTCGGCGGCCCCCGCAGCGACCTGATTCAGGCGGTGCGCTTCGGGGCACCGGAGCCGCTCATCGCCGTCTGCCGCGCCTTTCAGGCCTGCTCTCCCGTGGGCTCCTACCTCGACCCCGTGCCCGCCCCCATGCCCGGCTACGCCAGTGAGCTGGTGATGGCGGGCGGCACCTTCATCGATGGCAGCACCAGTGAGTTCTCAGCCGATGCCCCCCTGCGGGAGCCCTACGTGCTCTTCGCCCAGGGGGGCACCCACCGCAGCCATGCGGAGCTGGCCCTGGAGCGGGCCCTGGTTGCCCTGGAGCCCCTGGGGGCTGCGTCGGTCACACTGGGGGGCACCTGATCGCCTCACCGCGATGTCCCCCAGCTTCCCCGACGATCTTCGCTACGCCGACAGCCACGAATTCGTGCGCTCCGAAGGCGAACTGGTGCGCATCGGCATCAGCGCCTTCGCCGTCGATCAGCTAGGCGACATCGTCTTTGTGGAGTTGCCCGAGGTCGGCAGCGCCCTGGAGCGCGGCAGCAGCTTCGGCACGGTGGAATCGGTGAAGGCGGTGGAGGAGGTTTACGCCCCGATCAGCGGCACGGTGGAGGCCCGCAACGAGTCGGTGCTCGCCAGCCCTGAAGAGCTTCAGAACGACCCCTACGGCGAGGGCTGGCTGCTGGTGGTGCGCCCCAGCGACTCCGCCCAGCTGGATGATCTGCTCGATGGCCCCAGCTATCGCGCCAAGGTGGAGGGCGCCTGACCCCCCGGGGATTCCTTAGGATCCCGCCACCCTTGGGCCTGCGGTGTGAGCTCTGGAGCCTTTATCGGTCGGCACATCGGGCCTTCCGCCGCCGAGCAGGAGCAGATGTTGCGGGAGTTGGGGGCGGCCGACCTCGAGCGCTTCGTGGCCGAGGTGGTGCCCGCCGACATCCTGCTGGATCCGGCTGAAGCCGCCCTGGGTCTGCCGGAGGGCTGCGGCGAGCAGCAGGCCCTCGCCGAGCTGGCCGCGATCGCAGCCACCAACCAGGTGCGCCGCAGCCTGATCGGCCTCGGTTACCACGGCACCGCCACCCCGGCGCTGCTGCAGCGCCACGTGTTCGAGAACCCCGCCTGGTACACCGCCTACACCCCCTACCAAGCGGAGATCGCCCAGGGGCGCCTGGAGGCCCTGCTCAATTTCCAGACCCTGATCAGCGAACTCACCGCTCTGCCGATCGCCAACGCCTCCCTGCTCGATGAGGGCACCGCCGCCGCCGAGGCCATGGCCCTCAGCCGCGGCGCCTGCAAGCGCTCCGGCGCCGTGCGTTTTCTGGTCGATGAACAGGTGCTGCCCCAGACCCTGGCGGTGCTGCGCACCCGGGCCGAGCCCCTGGGCCTGGAGTTGCTGGTGGCGGATCCCGCCAGCTTCGTCTTCGGCCCTGAGGTGTTCGGGGCGCTGCTGCAGCTGCCAGGCCGCCGCGGCCTGCTCTGGGATCCCCGTGCCGTGATCGAGGCCGCCCATGCCGGCGGTGCCCTGGTCACGGTGGCGATCGATCCCCTGGCCCAGGTGCTGCTGGAGCCCGTGGGCGCCCTCGGCGCCGACATCGCCGTCGGCAGCGCCCAGCGATTTGGTGTGCCCCTGGGTTTCGGCGGCCCCCATGCCGCCTTCTTCGCCACCACCGAGGAGCACAAGCGCCAGATCCCCGGCCGGCTGGTGGGCCGCTCCCTCGACGCCGAGGGCAACCCCGCCCTGCGCCTGGCCCTGCAGACCCGCGAGCAGCACATCCGCCGCGACAAGGCCACCAGCAACATCTGCACCGCCCAGGTGCTGCTGGCGGTGTTGGCCAGCTTCTACGCCGTGCACCACGGCCCCGATGGGCTGGCGGCGATCGCCCGCCGGGTGCTGCGGCTGCGTGCCGCCCTGGCCCTGGCCCTGGCGCAGCTCGGCCTTGAGATCGAGCCCGGCCCAGGCTTCGACACCGTTTGCGTGGGCACCCCCCGGGCCGCTGCGCTGCTGGAGCGGGCCGAGGGCGCCGGCTTCAACCTGCGCCTGGAGGCGGGCGACCGCCTCGCCATCTGCCTCGATGAGCTCAGCGACGCCGCCGAACTCGACGCCCTGCTCGCGGCCCTGGCCGATGGACAGGCCGTGTCCCCTGCCGCCGCCTTGCTCGAGGAGCTGGAGGCGGGCCTCACAGCCACCGAGCCCGAGCGCCAACTGCTGGCGGGGCTGCCCCTGCGCTCAGGTTCCTGGTTGGCTCAGGAAGTGTTCCACCGCCACCGCAGCGAAACCGAGCTGCTGCGCTACATCCAGCGCCTGGTCTCCAAGGACCTGTCGTTGGTGCACGGAATGATTCCCCTGGGCAGCTGCACCATGAAGCTCAATGCCGCCGCCGAGCTGGCGCCGGTGAGCTGGCCTGCCTTCTCAGCCCTGCACCCCTTCGCTCCTGCCTCCCAGACCGCCGGCTACCGGAAGCTGGTGGCGGATCTGGAGGGCTGGCTGGCGGCGATCACCGGGTTTGCCGCCGTGTCGCTGCAGCCCAATGCAGGCTCCCAGGGGGAGTACGCCGGCCTGCTGGTGATCCGCGCCTGGCACCGCAGCCGCGGCGACGACCAGCGCACCGTCTGCCTGATCCCCACCAGCGCCCACGGCACCAACCCCGCCAGCGCCGTGATGGCGGGCCTGCAGGTGGTGCCGGTGGCCTGCGATGAGCAGGGCAACATCGACCTCAACGACCTGGAGGCCAAGGCGGCCCTCCACGCTGAGCGCCTGGCGGCGGTGATGGTCACCTACCCCTCCACCCATGGCGTGTTCGAGACCGGCATCCGCCAGCTCTGCGCCACGGTGCATCGCCACGGCGGCCAGGTGTACCTCGACGGGGCCAACCTCAACGCCCAGGTGGGCCTGGCCAAGCCGGGTCTCTTCGGCGCCGACGTCTGCCACCTGAACCTGCACAAGACCTTCTGCATCCCCCACGGTGGCGGCGGTCCCGGGGTGGGGCCGATCGGGGTGGCCGCCCACCTGGCCCCCTTCCTGCCCGGCCACCCCCTGGCGGACTGCGGTGGGGCAACGGCCATCGGCCCGGTGTCGGCGGCCCCCTGGGGCAGTGCCTCGATCCTGCCGATCAGCTGGATGTACATCCGCCTGATGGGTGGCGCCGGCCTGCGGGCGGCCAGCAGCGTCGCCCTGCTTTCGGCCAATCTGATCGCCGAGCGGCTCGAGCCCCATTTCCCGGTGCTGTTCCGCGGCGCCAATGGCCGGGTGGCCCATGAGTGCATTCTCGATCTGCGGCCGCTCAAGCGCAGCGCCGGCATCGAAGTGGAGGATCTGGCCAAGCGGTTGATGGACTACGGCTTCCATGCCCCCACCGTCAGCTGGCCTGTCGCCGGCACGGTGATGGTGGAGCCCACCGAGAGCGAAGCCCTGGCCGAACTCGATCGTTTCTGCGCCGCCATGGCGGCCATCCGCGCCGAGGTGGCGGCGATCGAATCCGGCGAGGCCGATCCGCTCGACAATCCGCTCAAGCGCGCCCCCCACACCCTCGCCGCCGTCACCGCCGAGATCTGGGATCGTCCCTACGGTCGCCAGCAGGCCGCCTTCCCCATGGAGCAGCTGCGCAGTAACAAGATCTGGCCGGCCGTGGCCCGGATCGATAATGCCTACGGCGATCGCAACCTTGTCTGCACCTGCCCTTCGGTGGAGGAGCTGGCTGCGCCGGTGCTCACACCGGTGTAAGTTGCCGTTGCGTCTGGGCGTTCTTGCCAAAAGGCGCTACATTCCAGCTTTAAGGGCCATGAATCTCCCCATCTTTATGGGTTGATTCCACATTCCACCGGTTCATCGATGGGGATCATGAACGGCGACGACACCACTCCAACTGACGGGGCCAACGCCGCCAACGATGACGTTGGCGGCGTCACCACCAACGGCAGCAGATTTCCGTCTCGTTCGGTGGATCTTCCGCCTCGGATGACGGCGTTTCAGCAATCCGCCAGCCGTGGTGAAATTCACCAGGTGGAAGGCACGAATGTGATCAGGGTGCCCTTCGGTGTGCGCCAGGCTCGCCGGGTGCGGCCCGAGCGCCCCGAGCACTGGGCCACCTTGGTGCTGCCGTTCCAACTGCACGGGCCCGAGCCAACCCCGCCTCAGGCGGCCTGAAGCTCTCCCAGGCGCCAGTCCACCAGAGCCTTCACGCCGTCGATTGAGCTGGCCGGCGCCCGAAACGGCAGCACGTGCATCGGACTGCGCTCGGGTCGCACCAGCCAGGAGAGGTCGTGCTGGGGGATCAGCACGAAGCCCCTGTAGCGCAGAACCCAGCGCTGGGGCTCCACCGGCCGCGGCCCACCCAGGCTGGCCTGACTCTGATGTCTGGATTGCTCACGCCGCTCCACCATCGATCCCTTCAGCTGCTGACCTTTCCTGTGTAACCGGCTGGCTGGGGGTGGTGTTGCATCCTTTGCTTCAATCCAGCTCGAACAGCAGCAGATCGGCCCCCTGGTCCAGGGCGCTGAGCGCGGTGGGGGCGCCTCCACCGTCATTGGGTTCGTCAGCGAAGCCGTAGCCGTCGCCCCGCACCAGGTTGGGGGGGGCCTCGACGGCGGCACTGGTCTCCAGCCCAACGGCCCCGTCGATCAGCTGCAGCCAGTAACGGCGCCCAGCCGTGAGGGGCAGCTCCAGCCGTTGCCCCGGGCCAGGCTGCGCCCGCCACATCCGCACCGGCCGGTGGATCGCCAGGGCACCTCCTTGCCGCTCGGGATCGATCAGCAGGGTCCAATCTGTGCCGATCGCGAACGGTTGTTGCTCGTAGGCCGGCGGGATGCCGCGGCTGCTCGGTTCGATCCAGATCTGCAGCAGCCGGCAGGACCGCTCGCTCTGGTTGATCTCGCTGTGCACCACGCCGGTGCCGGCGCTCATCCGCTGCACCTCACCGCTGCGCAGCACCTCGCCATTGCCCATGGAATCGCGGTGGCTGAGTTCCCCTTCCACCATCACCGTGATGATCTCCATGTCGTTGTGGGGATGCATCCCGAAGCCGCGGCCGGCGGCGATGGTGTCGTCGTTGATCACCCGCAGCGGGCCAAAGCCCATCCAGGCCGGGTCGTAGTGGCTCGAAAACGAGAAGCTGTGCCAGCTATCGAGCCAGTCGAGGTTGCTGTGGAAGCGCTCAGCGGCCGGGCGGAAGACCGGACCGGTGGCGGCGGTGGCGCTGTGGCTGGTGCTCCTGGGGGGGGTGGTCATGGCAGGAAGGGGTAATCGGTGTAGCCGGCGGGGCCGGGGCTGTAGAAGGTGCTGGGATCGGGGGCGTTGAGCGGGGCGCCGCGCCGCAGACGTTCGGGCAGGTCGGGGTTGGCCAGGAAGCTGGAGCCGAAGGCCACCGCATCGATGGCGCCGGCGCCGATGGCGGCGTTGGCCTCGCTGGCGTCGTAGCCCATGTTGGCCACCAGCACGCCACGGAAGTGCTCCCGGACCGGGGTGAGCACATCGCCGTGCTGCTGCTGGGCGAAATCGCCGCGCATCACGTGCAGGTAGGCCAGGCCGGTGTCGTTCAGGCGCGTGGCCAGCCAGCTGGAGAGGCCCACAGGGTCGCTGTCGGCCATGGCGTTGTAGCTGTTGAGCGGCGAGATCCGCAGCCCCACCAGATCCGCTTCGCGGCGCACCGCCTCGATCACCTCCAGCAGCAGCCGGGCCCGGTTGACGATCGGGCCGCCGTAGGGGCCGTTGCGCCGGTTGCTGCCATCCCGCAGGAATTCATCGAGCAGGTAGCCGTTGGCGCCATGCACCTCCACCCCGTCGAAGCCGGCGGCGATGGCATGGCGGGCCGCCAGGCGGAAGCCCTCCACGATGCCCGGCAGTTCCTCGTCGGTCAGCTCGCGGGGCACCACGTAGGCCTTCTTGCCTTCGGGGGTGTGGATTTCGTCGCCGGTGATGGCGATGGCGCTGGGGGCCACCGGCGCTCGGCCGCCGTTGAGCAGCGGGTGGCAGGCACGGCCGCCGTGCCAGATCTGCAGCACGATGCGCCCGCCGGCGGCATGCACGGCTTCGGTGGTGAGCCTCCAGCCCTCCACCTGGGCCGCCGAATGGATGCCGGGCTCGCGGATGAAGGCCGAATGGCCCTCCATGGCCATGGTGGCCTCGGCGATCACCAGGCCGGCGCTGGCGCGTTGGCTGTAGTACTCGGCCATCAGGGCACCCGGGATGTGGCCCTCCTCGGCCCGGGAGCGTGTGAGCGGCGCCATCAGCACCCGGTTGGGCAGCTCCAGGGGGCCGAGCGTCAGGGGGGTGAACAGGTCAGCGGTCATGGTGGATCCGGAGGACCAGCACGGCAGTGGCTGAACTCTGCTGCCCCCGGGGGATTCCCACAAGAACGCACCAGAATGTGCCCAACGCACAGGTTGGTAACGATGACGGAGCTCCAGGCCATGGCGCAGTCCCAGAGCTTCCTCGCCGGCCAGAACCACGACGACTGTCCGGCCGAGCTGGCCCTGCGGGTGATGCGGGGGCGCTGGAAGCTGGCGATCCTGCGGGAGCTGCTCGGCGGGGTGCGGCGCTTCTCCGATCTGCAGCGGGCCCTGGCGGGGGTGAGCGCGAAGGTGCTCACCAGCCAGTTGCGAGAGCTGGAGGGCGATGGGGTGGTGCAACGGGAGGTGTTCCCTGAGGTGCCGCCGCGGGTCGAGTACCGGCTCTCGGCTCGGGGACACAGCCTGATCCCCGTCCTGGACAGCCTTCACGCCTGGGGCGTGGCCGCGCCGCGCTCCTGATGGCCAACCTGTTCCGGCGGTGGCTGCGCCGATTCCCGAGCCGCCCCTCCCCGAACAGCCGGGCCCCCGTGCCCCGCTCCCTGCGGCTGCAGCGCCAGGACGGCGGTGGCTTTCGGGCCGAGAAGCTGGACACCTGGAGCCAGCACTGGCGCGAGCCCTACCACCTGATGCTGGCGGTGCCCTGGCCGGGCTTCCTGCTGCTGATCGCCGCCAGCTACCTGCTGCTCAACGTGGCCTTCGCCCTACTTTTTCTCCTTGATGCCCGCGGCATCGGCGGCGTGCCAGAGGGCACCGTGGCGGGCTTCCCCGAGGCGTTCTTCTTCAGCGTCCAGACCCTCGGGTCGATTGGCTACGGAGTGCTCCACCCGGCCAGCCTGGCGATCAACCTGCTGGTGACGCTCGAAGCCCTGGTGGGTCTGGTGTTCATCGCCGTGACCACCGGGCTGGCCTTCGCCCGCTTCTCCCGCAGCCGGGCGCGCATCCTGTTCAGCGCCGTGGCCACGATCCAGCCCTGGAACGGCGTGCCCACGCTCACATTCCGGATCGCCAACGTGCACCGCCACAGCATCCTGGAGGGGCGGTTGCGGGCGTTCCTGGCCCTGGAGGAGAGGAGCAGCGAGGGCTTCATGATGCGGCGGATGCTGCCGTTGGCCCTGCACCGCGACCAATCCATCCTGTTCCAGTTGATGTGGACGGTGATGCATCCGATCGATGCCGCCAGCCCCCTGCACGGCCATACCCCTGAGACCATCGCTGAGCGCCATGGCGAGCTGGTGGTGGCCTTCCAGGGCATGGACGAAACCGTGCAGGGTCCCGTCCATGCCCGCTGGACCTACCGGCCCGCCGATCTGAGGCTGAATTCGCGATTCGCCGACATCGTTGTCGACGAGGAGGACAGCCGGGTGCTCGACTTCAGCCGCTTCAACGAGACGGTCTCCTGCGGTGAGCCCGAGCTCAGGCGGCCACCAGCTCCGGCTCCCGGTAGGGGATGAAGTTGGCCTTGCGGGTGCCGCAGATCGGGCAGGACCAGTCGTCGGGGATCGCCTCGAACGGGGTGCCGGCGGCGAGGCCGGAATCGGGGTCGCCGAGTTCGGGGTCGTAGATCACCGAGCAGACCTTGCAGATCCACTTGCCCGCCACGGGCGCGGTTTCACCGGCCGTGCCGTTGCCCTTGAGCGCTTCGAGGGCGACGCTGTAGCGCTCGGCGTGGTGGTGCTCGATGGGGGTGAGCAGGCCGAAGTTGCTGGCGGCCTTGCGGAAGATGCCGGCGTGCTCGGCGGATTCGGCGATCTGCTCGTTGAATTCGGCTTCGGCGCCGCCGTCACGGTCGTTGCGGGCCTGGGCGGCGAACTCCGGGTACATGGTCGTGTACTCGTAGGTTTCGCCTTCAATCGCCAGCTCCAGGCAGCGACTGAGCACCGCCTGTTTCTCGGGATCGGAGAGGGCGGCGGGGTCGGTCACCACCAGTTCGGGGTGGAGCAGGCGGAAGTGGGCGAAGGCGTGCTCGGTCTCCTGGGCGGCGGTGTCGCGGAACAGTTTGGCCAGTTCGGGGTTACCGAGCTGCTTGGCCACCTCGGCGAAGAAGAGGTATTTGCGGTTGGCCATGCTCTCGCCGCCGAAGGCGGCTTCGAGGTTGATGTGGGTGCCGGGCTTGGAGAGGTCCATGGGAGAGCTGTAAGGGATGCCCAGAAGCTTACACGAAGTCGGACTGACTTCGTGTAAGGCCATCCCGGTGCAGGGTCAGTAAAATGCGCCGCTGCGCCGTTGGTGCACCGCCGTGAGGGCGGCCGGATCCAGCAGGCCGCCGTGGCTCACCTGGGCGTAGAGCAGCCAGTGGTCGCCGCACTCCATCCGCTGGCTCACGCTGGCCTCCAGCCAGGCCAGGGCCTCGGGCAGCACGGGCTGGCCGCCGGGGCTGGTCTCCAGCTGAAGGCCTGCGAACCGATCGGCCCCCGGCTCGAACGGCTGCAGGAACTGCTTCATCGGGCCCTGCTGGCGGCCTTCGGCCAGCACGTTCAGCACGAAGCGATCACCGATGTGGAGCAGCAGCTCCACGGCTCGATCCTTCGCGACCGCCACCGTGAAGCCGGGCGGGCTGAAGCTGGCCTGGCTCACCCAGCTGGCCACCATCGCCCCACCCAGGCCCCCCTCCCCCTCTCCCTTGCGGGTGGTCAGCACGCAGAGCGACCCCACCACCCGGCCCAGGGCCAGCACGGCCGGGTTGCTGCGGCTCTCACTGAGGCCGCCGGCGGCGATGCGCTTCTGGCGGCTCTGGCGGCCGAGCAGCTCGCGGCCGAGGGCGGTGCCGGTTTCCTCCAGGCGCAGGAGGGTGGGGCCGTCGGGGCTGAATTTCACCCGGATCGTCTCGAAGGCGAAGCGGAAGCCGCCGTCGCGCAGCTTGCTCTCGAGCAGATCGATCGCCTCGCCGCTCCAGCCGAAACTGCCGAACACCCCCACGGGCTTGGTGCGGTCGGCTTCGGAGAGCAGGGTTCCCAGGGCCGAGACGATCGGGGTAGGGGCATGGCCCCCCAGGGTGGGGGAGCCGATCAGGAAGGCATCGCAGCTGCGAATCACCTCCAGCAGCTGCTCGGGCGGGGCGAACTCACAGTTGACGCTCTCCACCCGCACGCCGGTGCGGGACACCCCCTGGGCGAGGGCATCGGCGATGGCGGCGGTGTTGCCGTAGGCGCTGGCATAGAGCAGAGCCACCGCCAGCTTGGCCTTGACCTGGTTCTCGCCCCAGCGGCGGTAGTCCGCCAGCAGGCTGCGCCAGCTCTCGGTGATCGCCGGGCCGTGGCCGGGGGCGATCGTGCGGATCGGCAGGAGCTCCAGCCTGTCCACCACCGTTTCCACCTGGCGGGTCATCGGCGCCATCAGGCAGTCGTAGAAATGGCGGCGATCTTCTTCGCTGCTGCTGCGGTTGGCCTCGGCGAAGGCCTCGGTGCAGAGGTGGGCGGCAAAGAACTTGCCGCTCATCAGCAGGCCGGTGCGCTCCTCGAAGGCCACCAGAGCCCCAGGCCAGCGGGGCGTCGGCGCGGGGATCAGGCTGAGGCGGTGGCCGCCTGAGAGCTCGCGGCTGACCTCCTGCTTGACCACATCGATCGCTGGCAGGGGCGGCAGGGGCTCCTGCGCGGCGCCTTCGGCGGCGGGTTTGCGCTGTCCCCAGAGCTCTTCCAGCAGCCGGGCGCCGGCGTTGGAGGCCACCAGCATCAGCTCAGGCCAGCGCTGGGCCAGCAGGCGCAGCACCCCCACCCGGTTGGGGTTGATGTGGCCGACCACCACCTTCAGGGCGTCGCCTGGGCCCACCAGTTCGGCCAGTTGCTCCAGGAACGGCTCGGCGAAGGATTCACCGGGGGGATGCACCAGCACGGGCGGCACCGGCTGGCCGGCTGAGTTGGTGCCGGCGCTGAACAGGAAGGCGTTGGCGGTGGTCCCCCGTTCGAGGCCGTACTCCACCTCGAAGCGAAGCCGTTTCGGGCTCAGACCGCGCAGGCAGACCAGGCCCGGTTCGATCGGCAGCACGATGACGCGGCGGTCGCCGCCCTCGACCGCGCCGGCGGGGGCCTTGAAGGTGGTGTCGGTCATCAGTAGTGGTTGCCCACCTTGCGGTGGTGCACGGCGGTGGTGCCCTCACTGTCGGCCACGGTGCCTTGCTCCACCTCGGCGTAGATGATCCAGTGGTCGGGGGTCTCCAGGCGCTGCACCACCCGGCAACCGAGGTAGGCGAGGGCGTCACTGAGCACCGGCCCGCCGCGGGCGACCCCGTCGAGGGTGGCGATGCCGGCGAAACGATCGGCGCCGGGCGGGAAGCGGCGCAGGAAATGGCGCAGCAGATCCTGGGACTTGCCCTCCTGCAGGACGTTGAGCACGAAGTGGTCGCCCACCTGCATGAGCGCCTCGATCGCCCGGTCTTTGGCGACGGCGATCGAGAGGCCGGGAGGATCGAAGCTGGCCTGGCTCACCCAGCTGGCCACCATGGCGCTGCTGCGCTCCTGCTGGCGGGCCGTCACGATGTAAAGCCCGCCACTGAGCCGACCCAGGGCCTTGTCCAGGTCGCTGTCGAGGGACTTCATCGCCGCGATCGTTCTGGCCTTGCTGAGCAGCTGGCCAAGGTCGGTGCCCGCCTCCTCGAAACGCTGGTAATCGTTGCCATCGGGCACCTGGCGCACGCGCAGGGGGGTGAAGGCTTCCTTCTGCCCGAGGCTGCGCAGCTTGGCGGCGACGCTGTCGATCGGCAGATCGTTGCCCCCGTAGGCGTCGTAGACGGCCACCCATTGCTTGGGCTTGAGGGCCGCCAGCAGGGTGCCGATCGACTGCTGCAGATCGCCATCGGGGCTGGCCGGCCAGGTGGGCACCACCACGGCGCTGGCCTCACCGATCAGGGCGGCCAGTTCCTGGGGATCGGTGGCGCGCAGATCCACGAGCTGCACCTGGGCCTCCGCCTTGCCGATGCCCCGGGCCAGGGCCTGGCTGAGCCGGTCGCAGAAGCCGTACTGGCTCACATAACAGACGGCGGCGTAGGTCTCTCCGGCGCTGCGCTGGCTGCTCCAGTCGCGGTAGTCGCCGATCCAGAGGTTCAGGTGCTCCTTGAGCAGGGGGCCGTGGCCGGTGGCAATCATGCCGATCGGCGGCAGGGCCTCCATGCGCTTGAGGGCCTGCAGCACGCTGCGGGCATTGGGGCCCATCAGGCAGTCGTAGTAGAAGCGGAAATCCGGGGCGATCGCGCCGGGATCCAGATCGAAGAGGTCGTTGCTGCAGTAGTGGAGGCCGAAGGCATCGCAGGTGTAGAGGATTCCGGTGCCGTGGTCGAACGAGAAGATCGTGTCGGGCCAGTGCAGGTTGGGGGCACTAAGGAATTCGAAGCGGTGGGCCACGCCGCTCAGCGGGTTGGTGCCCAGATCCAGCTCCTCACCGCTCTTCACCGCCCGGCTGAGGAAGGGGCGGTGCACCTGGTCGGCCAGGTAGGTGATCGCCACCTTCGAGGCCACGATCTCGATCTCGGGGTTGCGCTCCAGCAGATGGCCGATCAGGCCCGAATGGTCGGGTTCGGTGTGGGAGACGAACAGGTGATCGATCGCCAGCGGATCGATCTGCTCCTCCAGCAGCGGCAGCCAGGTGTCCGCAAATTTCAGGTGGCTGGTGTCGATCAGGGCGGTGCGCTCGCCCCGCACCAGGAAAGCGTTGTAGGTGGTGCCGTTGCGCAGGCCGAATTCGATGTCGAAGCGGCTGCGGTCCCAGTCGAGGGAGCGGATCGTGGTGGTGTCGGGCCCGATCGCCTCGCACTGGAGCGACAGGCGGCCGGGTGCGGCTGGGTTGGCGGGGGCGGCGGCGAGCTGTGTCATGGCGTCAGGGGCTCAGGGTTGCGTCGCGTGAAAGCAACTTAGGAACAGCCGCCCGCTGCCTGGCCAACCCATCCATGGGTCGTCTTTCTGATGGGACCGATCGGGACAAAAAAGTTCCGGTGAGGGGCGGCTGTGGCGGCCCCTCACCGGAACGGGTTTCCAGGAGAACGGAAAAGCTAGGGGCCATGGCGCCGGCCCGTCGATCGCTGGATACCCACACGGGTAGTGGCGGCAACCTCAGGGGTTGCAGGCGTCGCAATGGGCCGGGTCGGCCGCCAGCAGGCCATCGCGGCGAGGGCGCTCTTCGATCTGCCCGCAGGCGCCGCAACCGAAACGCTCCCGGGCCACCAGGGCACTGGGCCGCCCGCACCAGCCGCAGGGAAGCCCAGGCACGGTGTCGATCAGTCCCCAGCCCGGGGCGGCGCAGGCGGGGCAGGGGGTGGCCAGCCGCCGCGCCAGCTGGAAGGCCAGCCGCCGGATCGCGGCCATGCGGGTGGGGTTGCGGTGGGCGCGCATGTCCGTTTCGACCACGGCCAGACCAGCGGCGGAGGCTCGGCTGCAGCGATCGATCGCCGCCACCAGCTGCTCGCCTGTGCTCATGTCTTTGAGGCAAAGGCCGCCCTCTGCGGGCAGCTGGGGCCGCACGATCAAACCGTGGCGGGGGAAGCCCACCCGTTGCAGCCAGGTCTCCAGATCGTCACCGGGCCGCACGTTGCGCTGATCGAAGTTGGTGCGTCTGGCCAGCAGCTGTTCCTGGATCACCAGCCCCCGGCCCTGATCGATGAAGGTCATCCACTCGGCGCCGCCGGCCAGGAACGGCAGGCCTGGCATCGGGCCGAAGCTGCCCTCGCTGGCCAGCCCCAGCTCCAGGCCGGTGTGGGTGATGGCGGCCTCCGCCTTGAGCCGGCAGGTGGTGGCCGCGTCGGCCGGCCGGGCCCGCTCGCCGCTGAAGGTGCCGAGCGCGTCGGTGTCGAAGCCAGCGGCCAGCACCAGCTCCAGCCCCAGGGCGGCACGGAAGGGGCGGGCTGTGGCGCGTTCCTTGCCGTGGCGGGTGGCCAGAGCGAGGCGCCGGCCCCGGTAGGCCGTGAACGACACCAGCGGACGGTTCAAAGGACGCCTCCGCACGGGTTGGACACCGGTGGGCGGAGATTAGGGGTGATGGCGTCGGCCAGGGCCTGGGCGTTGGCAGGCGATTCGATCAAGTGGGCTTATGGGCTGAATCGGAAATCCTGGCCATTCACGCAACCCAGCGCTTCGGCGGGCCCCCTAACGTTCGCGCACACAGCCCCCCGAAGGTCAATAATCCGGCCCTGAATAGTCTCACCAAGGGACAATATTTATAAAGAAATGTAGGCATGTGGATGAAGCTCATCGCCCTGAATCGTGCCATGGATGCCTCTGACCATCCGTGGCGTTGATGTCCTGAACCATGACCCTTGCCAGGCCCGAACGCCAGCTCAGGCTCAGCCTTCGATCCAACGATCTGTTGCCGAGTGATCTGAGTCGGCGGATTGAATTCGGCTACGTACGGGCCAACACCTGGAACGAAGAGGGCGATTCCATCACCCTGGGGTTGAGGGGGGGGCGGCGAGCTGATCACGCCCACGGGCTGTGGTCCGAGCCCCTACGAACTGGTCTCGCTTTCGCCCGTGGTGGTCCAGGAAGTCACCCCGTCGGAAGGGCAGCATCGGGCGTTCCTCAAGGAACAGATCACCCAGACGTCCACCTTGCTTCAGATCAATCGTCTGCGGCCCGCGGAGTTGCGCCTGCTGCACCAGTTGCGCTGGATCACCGAGCGTTTCGGCCCCATGACCAGTGATGGCGCCACGCTGCCGATTGAGGCGATGAACCTGACCCATCGCCATCTGGCCGAGATCTCCGGCATGACCAGGGTGACGGTCACCAAGGCCATCAGTCGCTTTCGGAGCCAGGGTTTGTTGGTGCGGGCCGATGCTGAGGATCGGCTGGTGACCCCTGCCCCCTCCATCTGCTTTGGCACCTGATCGATTGGATTTTGCCTCTGGCAATGAATCTTGATGAAGGAGCCATAAGTGGAGCTGATTCAACGAATCAGAAAGTCTGCCGAACACTCATGCCCAATCGGCTTGGCCAGCCTTTAGTGTTCCGCCACCCCGTACGGGGCAGGTTCGATGATTGATCGTTTGGGCTTAATCCAGGCGATTGACTACTTTCAGTTTTCACCCGGGACTGTCAATTTGACAGCCCCGATTTTTTCTGAAAGCTCCCACCGCTCCCTTCTTTCTCCCTCCGTTCCATGTCAAAGCGTCGTCAATTCCTCGCGCTGATCGGGGCTGCCATGGCGAGCAGTGTCGTGCTCACGGGTTGCCTTGGCAATCCTCCCGAACCCGGTGGAGGCAGCGCCGGCTCCGGCGCGCCTATCGCGCTCACCAATGACCCAAGCCTCGAGACCAACACCATCAGCCTCGGCTTCATCCCCATTCTCGAGTCGGCTCCGCTGGTGGTGGCGGTGGAGAAGGGCTTCTTCGCCAGGCATGGCCTGGGGGTGAACCTCACCAAGCAGGCCAGCTGGCCCTCCGCCCGTGACAACGTCGTGCTCGGTTCCGCCGGCGGCGGCATCGACGGCGGCCAGTGGCAGATGCCGATGCCCCAGATGATCAGCGAAGGTGCGATCACCGACGGCAAGAAGGTGCCGATGGTCGTGCTGGCGATGCTGATGAGCCAGGGCAATGGCATCGCGGCCGCCAACGCCGTCAAGGACGGCAACCTCAGCGTCGATCTCAAGAAGACCTCGGCGGGCTACTTCGAGGCGTTTGCCCAGAAGACGGGCAGCAAGTTCAAGGCGTCTTACACCTTTCCCAAGGCGAACCAGGAGATCTGGATCCGCTACTGGCTGGCGGCCGCTGGCGTCAACCCCGACAAGGACGTCGAGCTGCTGACCGTTCCCGCCACCGAGACCCTGCAGGGTATGCGCAACGGCTCCATGCAGGCCTTCTCAACCGGCGATCCCTGGCCGACGCGCATCGTCAAGGACAAGATCGGCTACCTGCCGGCGATCACCGCCCAGATCTGGAAGTCGCATCCCGAGGAATACCTGGCCGTCCGGGCCGACTGGGTGGACAAGCACCCCAAGGCCACAGTGGCGCTGCTCAAGGGTCTGATCGAAGCCCAGCGGTGGATGGACAAGCTCGAGAACCGGGCTGAGGTGGCGAGAATCCTCAGCTCCCGCAAGTGGTTCAACGTCCCAGTGCCGGTGCTGGAGGAGGCGCTCATGGGCCAGTACAAGCTGGGCGCCCAGATGAAGCCGGAAACCGACCCGGCCATGGGACCGCTCTATTGGGCGAGTGATCGAGGTGTGATCTCCTACCCCTACAAGAGCCTCACCCTCTGGTTCCTGCTGGAGTCGATCCGATGGAAGTTCTATCCGGGGGTGATCGACACGGTCGAGCAGGCCAAGGCGATTAACGACAAGGTGACCCGCGAGGATCTCTGGATCCAGGCGGCCAGGGGACTTGGGCTTCCCGCTTCCGAGATTCCCACCTCTTCCAGCCGCGGCAAAGAAACCTTCTTCGATGGCATCGTCTACGACCCGGCCAATCCGAAGGCCTACCTCGACGGCCTGAAGATCAAGAAATGACGGCGCGGGCCCGGGCTCGAACCCAACGCCCCTGAGTTCTTTTCTTCCGCCATCTGTTCCCCATTTTTTCCAGGAGTTTCCTTTCATGGTTCCCGTTCCCTCCCCCCGCAAGAGCCCCAACGCGAGTCCCCTGGGCTGGCTGACCCGCAGCTCCGCCAACTGGCTGCCACCACTGCTGGGCACCGGTGGCTTCCTGTTGCTCTGGCAGCTGCTCTCGATCAGCGGGGCGATTGCCCTGCCGGCACCGTCCAGCCTGTTGACCGAAGAGCGCACCAGGACCCTGATTTTCTACCCCTTCTATGACCGCGGCGGCCTTGATAAAGGCCTGTTCTGGCAGACCCTGGCCAGCCTCAGCAGGGTGGCCCAGGGCTACACCCTCGCCGCCCTGGTGGGCATCGCCGTGGGCATCACGATCGGCCTGAAGCCCACGATCAACCGCGCCTTTGACCCCCTGTTCCAGTTCCTGCGCATGGTGGCGCCCCTGGCCTGGGTGCCGATCGCCCTGGTGCTGTTCCAGAAGAACCAGCCGGCGGCAATCTTCGTCATCTTCATCACCGCCATCTGGCCGATTCTGATCAACACGGCTGAAGGCGTGCGCCAGATCCCCCAGGACTACCGCAATGTGGCATTGGTGCTGCAGATGTCGAACCGGCGCTTCTTCACCAAGGTGCTGATTCCTTCGGCCCTTCCCTACATCTTCACCGGCCTGCGCATCTCGATCGGCCTGGCCTGGCTGGCGATCATCGCCGCCGAGATCGTGATGCCCGGCACCCTTGGCATCGGCTTCTTCATCTGGGATGCCTACCAGCAGAACTACGTGGGCGAGATCGTGCTCGGCGTGATCTGGATCGGCGCCATCGGCCTGATTCTCGATCGCCTGATGGCCTGGCTGCAGACCCGCATCTCCCCCGGCCAGTGATGGCCTCCTGTTCCCGTTCAGCTGCTTTCCTCTAACCCCAGGAGTCCCAACGATGACCGCACTGGTAGAAGTCCAATCGATCGACAAGAGTTTCGATCTCCGCGGCGGCGGCACCTATCTGGCCCTTCAGGGCATTGATCTGCAAATTCGCAAGGGTGAGTTCATTTCCCTGATCGGTCACTCCGGCTGTGGCAAGTCCACCTTGCTCAACATGATCGCCGGACTCGATCTCCCCAGCGAAGGAACCGTGTTGCTCGATGGCGAAGCCGTCAAGCGGCCTGGTCCCGACAAGATGGTGGTCTTTCAGAACTACTCGCTGCTGCCCTGGCTCACGGTGCGCGAGAACGTGGCCCTGGCGATCGACGAGGTGATGGGTGATTTGCCCCGTGCCGAGCGGGATGCGCTGGTGCAGGAGCACATCGACATGGTGGGCCTGGGCCCTGCCGTCGACAAGTTGCCCAAGCAGCTCTCCGGCGGCATGCGTCAGCGGGTGGCGATCGCCCGCGCCCTGGCGATCCGCCCCAAGCTGCTGCTGCTGGATGAACCCTTCGGAGCGCTCGATGCCCTCACCCGGGGCAATCTGCAGGAGAAGCTGATGCAGATCTGCAACGAGCACGAGCTCACCGCCGTGATGGTCACCCACGACGTGGATGAGGCGGTGCTGCTCTCCGACCGCATCGTGATGCTCACCAACGGGCCCGGCTCGGTCATCGGCGACATCCTTGAGGTCGACATCCCCCGGCCGCGCCAACGCCTGGAGGTGGTGCACCACCCCAGCTACTACAGCCTGCGCTCGGAGATCATCTACTTCCTCAACCGCCAGAAGCGGGTGAAGCAGTGGCGCGCCCGGCCCCACGCCACCGTGGCCCGCCATGGCCTGGAGAAGGTGAACCTGGATCTGGGCTTCCTGCCCCTGGCTGCCAGCGCCCCGCTGGCGGTGGCCGAGGCCCATGGCCTGTTCGCCAAGCACGGCCTCGACGAGGTGCAGCTGATCCGCGAAACCACCTGGCGCGGCATCGTCGACGGCCTGGTGGACGGCACCCTCGACGCTTCGCTGATGCCGGCGGGGATGCCCACCTGGATGACGGCGGGCGGTCATGGCGGTGATCCCCTGCCGATCGTCACCTCGCTCACCCTCAGCCGTAACGGTAACGGCATCACCCTCGGCCGCCGTCTGGCTGAGCAGGGCGTGCGCACGGTGGAGGACTACCGCGCCTACCTCAAGAGCCATGAGCGCGAACCCCACACCATGGGGATCGTGCATCAGGCTTCGATGCACAACCTGCTGCTGCGCTACTGGCTGGCGGCCAACGGCATCGACCCCGACAAGGACGTGCACCTGCAGGCGCTGCCCCCGGCCCAGATGCTCGCCGACCTCAAGGACGGCAGCATCGACGGCTACTGCGTGGGTGCCCCCTGGCTGGATCGGGCCATCCGTGACGGCCACGGGATTCCGGTGGCGGGCGACCTGGCGATCTGGCCCGGCCACCCCGGAAAGGTGCTGGGTGTGCGCGAAGACTGGGCGATCACCTACCCCAACACGCACATCGCCCTCACCAAGGCGTTGCTGGAGGCCTGTCAGTACTGCGCCGATCCGGCCCACTGGGGTGAGCTGAGCGAGCTGCTCAGCGATCGCCGCTACCTGGGGATCAAACCCGAGCTGATTCGCTTCAGCGAGGCCAGCCCCGATGTCGATCGCGCCGGCCCGGAGAGCGAAGCGGCGGTGCCCCACCACCTCTTCTTCGGGGAGGGGCTGAACCGGCCCAGCCGAACGGAGCACCTCTGGATGATGACCCAGATGGCCCGCTGGGGTGACATCCCGCTGCCGCGCAACTGGGTGGAGATCCTCGAGCGCGTCTGCCAGGTGGGGGTGTTCAGCACCGCTGCCCGGGAGCTGGGCCTGGACGCGATCAGCTATCAACGCCAGGGCATCGAGCTGTTCGATGGCAAGGCCTTCAACGCCGAAGATCCGATCGGCTATCTCAACGACCAGCCGATCAAGCGCGATTTCAGCATCGCCGAGATTCCCCTGGCGCCACCCCGTCGCAGCTGACGCCACCGATCCGAACCTCCTGGCCAAACGCCACCTTTTCCGTCCGCCGTTCACCGCCGTTCACACCCCCGCCATGGCCCCTGACACCCTGCTGCCGAGCCCCACAGACGCCCCACCGGCCCCCTCCGCCGAGGCCTTTCTGCGCTTCGAAGGGGTCACGAAGGTGTATCCCACCGCCAATGGGCCCTTCCCGGTGCTTGATCCGATCAACATGGGGGTGAACGAAGGGGAGTTCATGTGCGTGATCGGCCACTCCGGTTGCGGCAAGTCCACCCTGCTGAATCTGGTGTCCGGTTTCGCCACCCCCACCGAGGGCCGGGTGGTGCTGCACGGCAACACGATCACCAAGCCGGGCCCCGATCGCATGGTGGTGTTCCAGGGTTATGCCCTGCTGCCCTGGTTCACCGCCTACGAAAACGTCTATCTGGCGATCGACTCGGTCAAGCCGAACCTGCCGGTGCGTGAGAAGAAGGAGATCACCCGCGAGCACCTCGCCATGGTGGGCCTCACCGAGGCGGCCGACAAGAAGATCCTTCAGCTCTCCGGTGGCATGAAACAGCGGGTGGCCATCGCCCGGGCCCTGGCGATCCGGCCGGAAGTGCTGATTCTCGATGAACCGTTCGGCGCGCTCGATGCGATCACCAAGGAGGAACTCCAGGAAGAACTGCTCACCATCTGGAACACCCAGCGCTGCACCGTGCTGATGATCACCCACGACATCGATGAGGCCCTGTTCCTCGCCGATCGCCTGGTGATGATGACCAACGGACCGGCGGCCACCATCGGCGAGATCCTCGACATCAAGTTCCCGAGGCCCCGCAACCGGGAGGAAATCATGGAGGACCCCCTCTACTACGACCTCCGCAACCAGGCGCTCGATTTCCTCTACAGCCGCTTCGCCCACGACGACACCGACTGAGCCGGAGGGGCCTTGGTATCGCCGCCATCAAAAAGCCCCGGCCGAAGCCGGGGCTGGTACCTAACCATGATCCGTCTCGTGTGACCGGGATCCTGCCCAGCTCGCCGTGGCGCTTCAGTCCTCGACCTTGACCGAAACGGTGGTTGTGGTCTTGGCCTTGGGGGCGGTGACGGTGAGCAGACCGTCGCGGTAGCGGGCCTCCAGGCCCTCGCGCTGCAGACCGCCGGGGAAGCGGAAGCTGCGGCTCCAGGTGCCGTAGCGGAACTCGCTGTGCAGCGGGCCCGCCTCGGGGCCGCCTGAGCCTTCGGCGCTCTGGGGCGCTTGGGCCTTGCGCTCGGCGCTGATCACCAGGGAGCGGTCGGTGGCCTTGACGTCGATGGTGGCCTTGTCCACGCCGGGCAGTTCCAGCACGATCGTGTAGGCCTCTTCGCCTTCGCGCACTTCAGCGGCAGGCACGCGCTCGGCCTGGACCACCTGTTGCTCAAGGCGCTCAAAGAGATCAAAGGGGGATTGGCGCAGGGTCAGCATGATGTGTCCTCGGGTGTTTGGTGTGAGCGGGGTGAGAACGCTTCACCCGTGATGTCACTGTGCCCCGAGCGTTCAAGGCCTCCGAGGGGGAGAACCGGCCCGGCCGGTACGGCGCTCACGCAGCGGTTCGGCCCCCACCACCGGTCGGTCGAAAGAACCGCCCGATCCGCCTCAGATCCACCACCAGCTGCTGAAGGCGGCCGCCTGGCCGCAGCCCCGGCCCTCCTCGTCCCAGAGGGTCCAGAGGCGGGCGTTGTTGATCACGAAGCGGCGCCCGTGGCTGTCGATGCGGACGCCGGTGTAGCCGCGGATCGCCTCCAGCTGCAGGGCACTCTCCAGGAGCCGTTGGCGGGCGCTGCGCTCCTGGGGCTCCGCCGTCAGCCGCGAGGGCAGCCCCACCAACGCGCCCCAGGGGCGACGCCACAGCCGCAGGGCCGCCCCATTGGCGTAGATCAGCTGTGGATCGCGGCCGCCGCCATGGGCCAGCACCACCTCGGCGCCGGCGAACAGTTCCTGGGCCGCCAGACGCCCGGAGCGCCCGGGTCCGTGGCCCGCCAGCAGCGGCCGGCCAAAGGCCCGCCGGTGGGATTCGAGCAGCAGGGCGGTGAGGCCCAGGCGCTCCGGCGTCAGCCAGGGGGCCTCAGCCACCCCCCATGGCCTGTGCCATCGCCTGCTGGCCGAGCAGGGTTCCCTGCTGCCGCAGTCGCTCAAGGAACAGCTGGTTGGCCTCAGGGAAGCGGGGCTCGGCGGCCAGGGGCAGATCGCCCGCCTCATCAAGCCCCGTGTCGCCTTCCAAGGCCGGGGTGACCACCACCAGATCGGGATCGAGGGGGGCGTCGTAGCGCCACCAGCGGCCGGGATCGGTGATGGCCGGGTGGGGCGGATGGGGGGCGGCCGGGGCGGTGGCTTTGGCGCTCAGCACCTGGCGGCGCTGCTCCGCCAGGTTGGCCAGCAGCTGGCTGCGGCTGCGGCCCCGCAACTGGAACAGCACGAAGGGGTCCTCGCTGAATCGGTCCCCCATCAGGTAGTAGACGGCGCTGGTGTGCTTGCAGGGGTTGGCCTTGTCGGGGCAGGTGCATTCGCTGCGTACCTCCTGCAGCTTGAACGGAAACAGCCGCCGGCCGCTGGCGGCGAAGGCGCGCTCGATGTCGGCGGGCATGATCCCGGCCAGCAGCTGCGCCGACCAGCGGGCCTTCTGCCCCAGGGCTTCGAGCACGAAGCCCCAGTCTTCGTCGCTGAGGGTGTCGAGCCAGAGCTTCACCTTGTAGGGCTCCTCCTCGGTGCCCTGCACCCGGGCATGGACCCGGCGCCCTTCGAAGCGGATCGAGAGCACGTTGCCGGAGCGGGCGTAGGTCCAGGCGCGCTCCAGCCGTTTCTTGTAGCGGTAGGAGTTGATCAGCTCCATCCACTGCTCCACCCACCAGGGCTGCTGGCCCAGGCCTTCGTCGCCCAGGGTGGTGGTGAGGCTGGCGGGGGTGACCGTCATGGTGATGGCCGCGCGGGATGGGCCGTGCTGGGAGAAGTATGCAGGCCCGGCCGGCAATCGCCCTAGCCTGGGCCAACCGAGGCCTCTCCCGCCATGGCCCGAGAGCAGCGACGCCTCGCCGGCAATGTGAGTGGCCCCTTCTACGTGGAGGCCAGCTGCATCGATTGCGGCACCTGCTGGAGCTTCGATCCGGCCCACTTCCGCAACGGCACCCATCAGGCCGAGGTGTGGCAGCAACCGGCGGAGGGGGCCGAGCAGGGGCGGGCGCTGCTGGCGCTGCAGGCCTGCCCGGTGGCGGCGATCGGCGCGCAGCGGGAGCTGATCGCCCGCACGCCGGCCGATGGCTTTCCAGCTCTGATCACCCGCACCGGCCAGGGTGAGGTGTACTACTGCGGCTGGGCCTCGCGCCTGAGCTTCGGCGCCAGCAGCTACCTGATCGTGCGCCCCGGCGGCTTGGAAGGAGCGAGCAACGTGCTGATCGATTCCCCCCGCTTCAACCGCGCCATCGCCCGTCGCCTGGAGGCCCTTGGCGGAGTGGGCAGCCTGCTGCTCAGCCACCGCGATGATGTGGCCGACCACCAGGCCTTCGCCGATCACTTCGGCTGCGAGCGCTGGATTCACAGCGCCGATGCCGACGCCGCGCCGGGGGCGGAGCATCGCTTCACGGGCCGCGAACCGCTCCGTTTCGACGCCGACCTGCGCGTGCTGCCCTGTCCTGGTCACACCGAGGGGTCGGTGGCGTTTCTGTTCGACGACCAGGTGCTGTTCAGCGGTGACCATCTCTGGTGGTCCCAGAGCACCGGGGCACTGGTGGCTTCGCGCCAGGTGTGTTGGTGGAACTGGCCGGAACAGGTGCGTTCCTTGGAGCGTCTGCTGGAGCTCGATGTGCGCTGGCTGCTGCCGGGCCACGGGGGCCGCCGGGCCTTCGCTCCTGGAGAGTGGGGCCGGCAGCTGAGCTGCCTCCTGGATTCCCTGGACTCCTGATCCCGATGCTGGCCCAGGCCCCCCTCGACTTTTTGCCCCAACGGCTGCTGCGCTGGCTGCCGTGGGTGATGCGGCCGCTGCTGCCGTTGATTCTTCGCCTGCAGGCGGGCCTGGTGGGGGTGGAGGCGGACCACCTGGAGCGGCTGGTGGCGGCGTGCGGGCGGTTCCAGCGCGGTGAGGTGAGGCTGCTGCTGGCCTTCCGCCATCCCCAGACCAGCGACCCCTTCTGCTACTCCGCCCTGCTCTGGGACCTGCTGCCCAGGGCGGCCCGGGCCCAGGGCCAACCCCTGCGGGCGTTCGTTCATTCCCATTTCCTCTACGACCGCGGCATCCCCCTCTGGGCCGGACCCACGGTGGCCTGGTTGTTTGCTCGCCTGGGGGGCAGCTCGATCCAGCGCGGCAAGCTCGATCTCAAGGCCCTGCGGGCCGCCCGTCAGCTGATGGTCGATGGGGAGTATCCGTTGGCGGCGGCGCCGGAAGGGGCCACCAACGGCCTCAGCGATGTGCTCAGCCCCCTGGAGCCGGGTGTCGCCCAGATCGCCTTCTGGGCGGTCGAAGACCTGGCCCAGGCCGGGCGCTCCGAGGCGGTGGAGCTGGTGCCGCTCGGCATCCGGTACCACTACGTCGAGCCGATCGGCCCCGCCGCCGCACGGGTTCTCTCAGCTCTGGAGCAGGCCTGCGGTCTGTCCGCTCCGCCCCCTGGTTCAGCCCCTGGCCCAGCAGGCGTTGAGGAGGCCCCGCTGGCCGCCCTTTACCCCCGCCTGGCGGCCGTGGCCGATTGGTTGCTGGTGCGCCTGGAGCAGTTCTATCGCCAGGCCCACCGGGCCCCGTTGGAGGCCGAGGGGCCGCTCACCCCGGGCAACCGGGGTGAGCGTCTGCATCGCTTGCTGGAGGCGGCGCTGGCGGTGAGCGAGGCCCAGTTCGGTCTGATCGCCAAGGGCAGCCTCAACGACCGCTGCCGCCGCATCGAGCAGGCGGGCTGGGACTGCATCTACCGACCCGAAACCCGAGACCGTCAGGCGCTTTCAGCCGTGGAGCGGGGCCTGGCGGACCGCCTTGCCACCGATGCCGACCGATCGTTGTGGCACATGCGCCTGGTGGAGTCGTTCGTGGCCGTCAGCGGCACCCACGTGCTTGAGAACCCCTGCCCCGACCGCTTCGGTGAAACCCTGCAGATCCTCTTCTCGCTGGTGCATCGGCTCACAGGCGATGGAGCCATGCCGAAGCCGCCGCGGCTGGGGCTGCGGCGGGCTCGGATCTCGATCGGGCAGCCGATCGATGTGAGCGCGCGCCGGGACTCCTACCGGGCCGGACGCCAGGGGGCTGTGGCGGCCCTGACCCAGGATCTCGCCGTTTCCATGCAGGCGCAGATCGAGCCCTGACCGGGATCGTTCCAGGCCGCCGCCACCAGCCGGCGTCGGTGTTCGAACCTAAGGCTCCTCCAGGGCCACCAGATCCCTGAGCTGGCCGGGGTCGAGGCCCCCCAGCCACTCCTCGCCGCTGCCGATGATGTCCTCGGCGAGTTTGGCCTTCTCGCGGATCATGCGGTCGATTTTTTCTTCCACCGAGCCGCTGGTGATGAACTTGTGCACCAGCACCCGGTTGATCTGGCCGATGCGGTAGGCCCGGTCGGTGGCCTGGTTCTCCACCGCCGGGTTCCACCAGCGGTCGATGTGGAACACGTGGCTGGCCCGGGTGAGGTTGAGCCCTACACCGCCCGCCTTGAGTGAGAGCAGGAACAGCTGGGGGCCCCGGGGGTCCTCCTGGAAGCGGTCCACCATCGCCTGGCGTTCGGCCTTGCTGGTGTTGCCATAGAGGAAGGGCACCTCCTGGTGGAAGCGCTTCTGGAGATGGGTCTGCAGAAGCAGCCCCCATTCGGCGAACTGGGTGAACAGCAGCGCCCGATCGCCGGCTTCGATCACCTCCTCGACGATCTCATCGAGCCGCTGCAACTTGGCGGAGCGGGCGGCGAACCCCTCGCCCACGGCCGTTTCCTTGAGGGCCAGGGCGGGGTGGTTGCAGATCTGCTTGAGCTTCGTGAGCAGCCCCAGCACCTGGCCGTGTTTCTGGCCCAGGGGCGCGCGGGCGATCGCGTCCAGGGTCTCATCGACGGTCTTGCGGTAGAGCTTCACCTGCTCAGGCGCCAGGCCCACCCATTCGTTGAGCTCCACCTTCTCGGGCAGGTCGTTGATGATCGATTTGTCGGTCTTGAGGCGCCGCAGGATGAACGGCCCCACCCGGGCCTTGAGGTCCTTCAGCGAGCTCATGTCGCCGTAGCGCTCGATCGGCAGCCGGTAGCGCTGGCGGAAGAATCCCTCCTCCCCAAGCACCTTGGGGTTGAGGAAGTCCATCAGCGCCCACAGCTCGCTCACCCGGTTCTCCACCGGGGTGCCGGTGAGGGCAATGCGGAAGCGACTGTGCTTGGCGGAGCGGGCCAGTTCCCGGGCGGCCTGGCTCTGCTTGGCGCTGGGGTTCTTGATCGCCTGCGCCTCGTCGATCACCACCCCCTGCCAGTCGGCGCCGCCGAGCAGGTCGATGTCCCGCTGCAGCAGCCCGTAGCTGGTGAGCATCAGATCGACGCCGTCGAGGGCCTTCCCCAGGGCGGCGGCGGTGGCGGCCCGGCGGGGCCCGTAGTGCTCCAGCACCCGCAGCTCGGGAGTGAACCCGGCCGCCTCCCGCTTCCAGTTGGTGAGCACGGAGGTGGGGGCCACCAGCAGCACCGGCCGTTTCAGTTCCTGCTCCGCCTTGAGGTGTTGCAGGAAGGCCAGCAGCTGGATCGTCTTGCCCAGGCCCATGTCGTCCGCCAGGCAGGCCCCCTGGTCGAAGCGGTGCAGAAAGGCCAGCCAGCCCAGGCCCCTCTCCTGGTAAGGCCGCAGCTGGCCGGAGAAGCCCTCGGGGGCCGGCAGGGGGTCGGGGGCCTTCTGCTGGTGGTACTGCTCCAGCACCGCCTGCAGCCTGGGCCCTGCGGTGAACCGGTGCACCGGCAGCCGCTGCAGGGTTTCCCCCTCGTTGCCCGTGAGCCGCAGGGCGTCATCGAGGCTGAGGGCGGGATCAAGGGCGCAGAACTTCTCGGCGTTGCGCAGATCGCCGGGACGCAGCTCGATCCAGGCCCCCTTGTGCTGCACCAGCGGGCTGCGTTTGCCCGCCAGTCGCTCGAGATCCTTCAGGGTCAAGGTGACCCCGCCGATCATCAATTCCCAGCTCCACTCCAGGGTCTCGCCGAGGCTGAATCCCCGTGATCGGGCTGGCAGGTCGGCCTGGATCGCCAGTCCCAGCCGGCTGGCCAGGCCGCCACTGAGGCTGGGGGGCAGCAGCACCCCCACGCCCACATCCCGCAGCTTGGCGGTGATCGTTCGCACCAGCACGAAGGCCTCGGCCGGCGTCAGCTGCATGCCCTCGGGGGCGGAGGAATCCAGCCCCCTGCCGATCGGCTCGAACACCTGCAGGGCGCGTCCCATGCCCTCCAGCAGCACCTCGCCGGGCTGATCCACTTCGATCTCTCCGAGCATCAGCTGCTGCTCGGTGGTGGCCCAGACCACCGCCGCGCTCACCCGCAGGGCGGGATCCGCCTCCGCCTGCAGGCTGAAGCGCAGGTCCCAGAGATCCTGGCCCTCCTCCGGGGTGAAGAGCTCCAGGCAGGCCCGGGCCGGGGCCACCCGCCCCGCCACCGCCTCGCGCCAGTGGTGGGTCGCCCCCTCCAGCCGTTCGGCGTCCTCGACCCCAAGGCCGAGCTTGCCTGTGCCCGGTCCCAGGGCCTGTTGCCAGGCGGCCAGCAGCGGATCGAGGCCGCTGGTGTCGGGCCGGAATCCCGCCCGCAGCTGGCCATCGACCAGATCGTCGAGCAGGTTGACCACCACCAGGCGGCTGGAGCCGGGCCGCCGGCAGGCCATGTCGGCCGCCGGCGGCAGCCCCAGCGGTGTGGCCATCCCCGAGGCGGCCACCGCCACCTGGGGCAGCCGTGCCGCCAGGTCTTCCAGGCGGCGCCGGTCGTCTTCCCGGTTGAGCAGCGGGCGCCAGCGGGCGACGCGCCCCTCCGCTCCCGGCTCCACCTGGGGCAGCCAGCGGCCGCGGGCGATCAGACTCAGCACCCAGCGCTGCAGGTGGCTCCACCATCGGAGTTCGTCCGCCAGGCCCAGTTGATCGCCGGAGAGGGGGAGCTGGCCCAGCCAGGCTCCGGCCGCGGCCGGCTCCAACCACAGCCCTTCCAGTTGCCAGGGCCACCACTCCACCGTCTTCGGGATCGGTTCACCCGCCTGCAGGGGCAGGCCACTCCAGGCGGCCCCTTCGGTGGGCTTCTTGCCCCGGGCGCTCTGGCTGCGGCTCGGCAGGGTGAGGGTGGCCACGGTCGGGCGAAAGGCCTCCGACCAGAGGTCGTGCTCCTCGAGCCAGGCCCCGAGTTCGTCCTGGTCCAGGCTGAGGGGGTGAACCGGCACCTTCGAGCCGGGTGTGACCGGCGCCGCCACCCGCCAGGTGTCGGCCCAGAGCAACAGGCCGGGTCGGCCGGTGGTGTGGGACCGGAGCCAGGTGGCGTGCAGCAGGCTCATGGGTACGGGAAACGTCCGCGCCGGGGGGTCATGGCCGCAGGACGCTCAAGGAGCGTTGGCCGGCGTGCAGCACCAGGGCGGCACCGATCAACGGCAGCCAGGCGCGCAGCAGCGCCATCATCAACCCTGGCAGGACCTCCGCCGCGCTGCCCTCCCATTCCAGGGGCAAGGCCAGGCTGTGAATGCCGCACACCGCCCCCACCAGACCGGCCTGCAGGTGATGGTCGTCGGGGTCCACCCGCTGCAGGTGGAAGGCCAGCAATCCGTAGAACAGGCCGCTTCCCCCCGCCCGCAGGGCCGGTTCGAGCCCCATCGAAAGGCCAAGGGCGCCGGCTGTGACCCCTGCCAGCAGGGCCCAGCCGAGCGAACGCAGCCGCAGGCTCGCGCGCGGCTCAGGGGGAGCGGGAGGCTCAAGCAAGGGGGGCTCAAGCAAGGGTCTGTGGCGGGGCGCGGGACCTGTGCTGGGCGATCATGCCCTTTCCAGGGTGTTGTTTGCACGTTCGAGGTCATGGCTGTTGCGCTCTCCCCCGATCGCCCTGCCGCTGAAAGGCCCCGGCCCCGCCTGGGTGCGGAGATCCGTGAGGCGTTCCTGGGCTTCTTCGAGAGCCGGGGTCACCGGCGCATGGCCAGTGCCTCCCTGGTGCCGGAGGACCCCACGGTGCTGCTCACGATCGCCGGCATGCTGCCGTTCAAGCCGGTGTTCCTGGGTCAGGCCCCGAGGCCGGCCCCTCGGGCCACCACGGCCCAGAAGTGCATCCGCACCAACGACATCGAGAACGTGGGCCGCACGGCGCGGCACCACACCTTCTTCGAGATGCTGGGCAACTTCTCCTTCGGCGACTACTTCAAGGAGCAGGCGATCCACTGGGCCTGGGAGCTGGCCACCGATGTCTTCGGCCTCGCTCCGAAGCATCTGGTGGTGAGCGTCTTCCGCGACGACGACGAGGCCGCGGCGATCTGGCGCGATGGGGTGGGCGTGAACCCGAAGCGGATCATCCGCATGGATGAAGCCGACAACTTCTGGGCGTCGGGCCCCACGGGCCCCTGCGGCCCCTGCTCGGAGATCTACTACGACTTCAAGCCGGAGCTCGGCGATGAGGGCCTCGATCTTGAGGACGACAGCCGCTTCATCGAGTTCTACAACCTGGTGTTCATGGAGTCCAACCGCGATGGGGAGGGACGCCTGACCCCCCTGGCCCAGCGCAGCATCGACACCGGCCTGGGCCTCGAGCGCATGGCCCAGATTCTGCAGCGGGTCCCCAACAACTACGAAACCGACCTGATCTATCCCTTGATCGAGCGGGCGGCGGAGCTGGCAGGCATCGACTACCACCGCCTGGATGACAAAGCCAAGACCTCCCTCAAGGTGATCGGCGACCACAGCAGAGCCATCACCCAGTTGATCGGCGATGGCGTCACCGCTTCCAATCTCGGCCGCGGCTACATCCTCAGGCGGCTGCTGCGGCGGGTGGTTCGACACGGACGACTCCTGGGCATTGACGAGCCATTCCTGACGGCAATGGGGGAGGCCTCAATCGCACTGATGGCGCCGGCTTACCCCCAGCTGATCGAGCGCCGGGAGGTGATCCTGGCGGAGCTGGCCCGCGAGGAGGCCCGCTTCCTCGAAACCCTCGAGCGGGGCGAGAAGCTGCTGGCTGAGGTGCTGGCCGCCAAGCCGAAGCAGATCAGCGGCGAGCAGGCCTTTGAGCTCTACGACACCTACGGCTTCCCCCTGGAGCTCACCGAGGAGATTGCCGAGGAGCACGGACTCACGGTGGATCTGGTGGGCTTCCAGGCCGCCATGGAGGCCCAGCGCCAGCGGGCCAAGGCGGCGGCGGTGAGCCTTGATCTCACCCTTCTGGGCGCCATCGAGCAGGTGGCCAGCGAGCTGGAGGCCACGGCCTTCAAAGGTTATGAGGCCCTGGAGCACCCCAGCTGCGTGCTGGCCCTGGTGGTGAACGGTGTGCCCGCTGAACGGGCCGTGGCCGGCGATGCGGTGCAGTTGGTGCTCGATTCCACCCCCTTCTACGGCGAGGGCGGTGGTCAGGTGGGCGACCGCGGCGTGCTGAGCGGTGCCGTGCTCAGCGGTGGCGTGAACAGCAGTGACGATGCAGGCGCCGGCGGGGAGGCGGACTTGCAGCCAGGTCTGATCGTGCGCATCGATGGCGTCAGCCGTCACCGCAGCGTGTTCGTGCACAGAGGCCGGATCGAGCGCGGTCAGCTGGCGATCGGTGAGCTGGTGACGGCGCAGGTGGATCGCGCCTGCCGCCGCCGCGCCCAGGCCAACCACACCGCCACCCACCTCCTGCAGGCGGCCCTCAAGCAGGTGGTGGATCCTTCCATTGGCCAGGCGGGCTCCCTGGTGGATTTCGATCGCCTGCGCTTCGACTTCCACAGCCCCCGGGCCGTCACGGCGGCGGAACTGGAGCGGATCGAGGCGCTGATCAACGGCTGGATCGCCGATGCCCACGAGCTCCAGGTGAGGGAGATGGCGATCGAGCAGGCCAAGGCGGCCGGCGCCGTGGCGATGTTCGGTGAGAAGTACGCCGATGTGGTGCGCGTCGTCGACGTGCCCGGGGTGTCGATGGAGCTCTGCGGCGGCACCCACGTGGCCAACACCGCCGAGATCGGTCTGTTCAAGATCATCGCCGAAACCGGAGTGGCCGCCGGCATCCGCCGCATCGAGGCGGTGGCGGGCCCGGCGGTGCTCGCCTACCTCAACGAGCGCGACGCGGTGGTGCGCCAGCTGGGGGAGCGCTTCAAGGTGCAGCCGGGCGAGATCGTCGAGCGCGTGGCGGCTCTGCAGGAGGAGCTCAAGGCCAGCGGCAAGGCCCTGGCGGCGGCCCGCACCGAGCTGGCCCTGGCCCGCTCCACGGAACTGGAGGCCCAGGCCGTGGCGATCGGTGCCTTCCAGCTGCTGGTCGCCCGCCTCGATGGCGTGGAAGCGGCCGGCCTGCAGACGGCGGCCCAGCGGCTGCAGGAACGTCTCGGCGATGGGGCGGCGGTGGTGCTGGCGGGGGTTCCCGACCCGGCGATCAGCGACAAGCTCAGCCTGGTGGCGGCCTTCGGCCCCCAGGTGCTGGCGGCGGGTCCCAAGGCAGGTGCGTTCATCGGCGGCATCGCCCGCCTGGTGGGTGGGGGCGGGGGCGGCCGGCCGAATCTGGCCACGGCCGGCGGTCGTGACCATGCCGCCCTTGATGGCGCTCTCCAGACGGCCCGCGCTCAGCTGATCGAGGCGCTTTCGGGCTGAGGCGGGAGGCCAGGATCCCGCGGAGACAGTAGCGATCGCTACTGAGGTGACCCCGTTTAGGCAGTGAGATCGCCGGGTGATTAACGAGCGAGTGTCCATCGGCGATGGTTGCAGTTCCCCAGGCCAATGCCATCCAGGGCATCATCGATGAACTTCATCTTCGCTATTCGTCATTGAATGATGGCGCGCCCGCTGATTACATTCCCGAGCTTGCCAAGGCAGATCCCAGCGATTTCGGCATCGTCATTGCCACGGTCGATGGACGTCTCTATCAGGTTGGAGATGTCAGCAAGCCGTTCACGATTCAGTCGATCTCCAAGCCATTCGTGTACGGCCTGGCCCTGAGCCTGCTCACGCCTGAGCACATGGTGACCAAGGTGGGTGTGGAGCCCTCGGGCGAAGCCTTCAATGCCATCAGCCTGGATCCGGCAACGGGGCGGCCGCGCAACCCGATGATCAACGCCGGGGCCATCGCCACCACCGCCCAGATCGCTTCCCACGATCCCGAGCACGGCGAAGCCACCGTTCTCGACTTCTTTGCCGAGCTGGCGGGCCGCCGTCTGAGCGTGGACGAGGCGGTGTATCGCTCGGAGCGGGAAACAGGCCATCGCAACCGCTCGATCGGCCATCTGCTGCGCAATTTCGACATCATCGAAACCGATCCGGAGCCCTCCCTGGATCTCTACTTCCGGCAGTGTTCGATTCAGGTCACCTGCCGGGATCTGGCGATCATGGCGGCCAGCCTCGCCTGCCAGGGCCGCAATCCCTTCACCGGTGCCCGGCCCCTCAGCCCGGAGATCACCAAGCGGGTGCTGGCGCTGATGGCCAGCTGCGGCACCTACGACTTCGCCGGCCAATGGCTTCACGATGTGGGCATGCCGGCCAAGAGCGGCGTGGGCGGAGGCATCCTGGCGGTGGTGCCTGGCCGCCTCGGCATCGCCGTCTATTCCCCGCCCCTCGACAGCCTCGGCAACAGCGTGCGCGGCATCGCCGTCTGCGGCGAGCTCTCCGAGCGGCTCGGCCTGAGCCTGTTCAACCAGTACCCCCAGAGCGGTTCCACCGTCCGCCGTTCCTATACCGCCGCCTTGCGCCAATCCCGCCGCTGGCGTTCCCCCGCCGACTGGGAGGCCCTGCACGCCTCAGGCCAGCGCATCCGCATCGTGCATGCCCAGGGCATCCTTGATTTCGCCGCCCTGGAGCGACTGGTGGCCGAACTGGCGGCGAGCCTGGTCGAAGCGCGGGTGTTGGTGCTTGATCTGGCCCATGTGGTGGAGCTTCCGGCGGAGTCGGCGGGGCTGCTGGCCCAGCAGCTGACCCTCCTGCGTGAGCGGGGCCTGGCGATCCTGCTGTCTCGCTCCGCCCATCTCGATCTGGAGGGGGTGCGCCTGGCCCTGGGCCTGGAGGCAGATCTCCTCTTCTGCGTGGATCTTGATCAGTCGATCGAACGGGCCGAGAACCTCTACCTCGCCAGCTGGAACGGAGACCTTGGGCAGGGGGCTTCCAGTGCCGGGGATGAAGCGTCCCTGGGCTTTCTCCGTCACCTGGACCCCGACCACCGCCAGCGGGTGGTGGCGTGTCTGCGGAGCCGGGATTTTGCCACCGGCGATCAGGTGATTCGCCGTGGTGATCCTGGAGATGAACTGTTTCTGGTGCGAGAGGGTCGCTTCACCGCCACGATCCAACTCACCGATGGCGATGGCCGGGCGCTGGAGTCACGGCTGGCGACCTTCGGGCCGGAGATGGTCTTCGGGGAGATCGCGTTTCTCTCCGCTCAGCCGCGCACCGCCAGCATTCACTGTGACCAGGCCGGCAGCTGCCTGGTGCTCAGCCGTGACGATTTCGATCAGCTCCGCCGCAGCGACCCCGAGGCGATGAACGAGCTGTTGCTGGCCCTGATCCAGGACATCGGTCAAAAGCTTTCTCTCACCAGCCACCAGCTCACCCAGATGGAGCACCTCTGAGCGCTTCCGTGCTTGGTGTGCTGTGGATCGCTCTGCCGATCGCTGCCCCGGAACGCTTTGCCAAGCCCTGAGCGTCGGAGTCGATGCCCTGGGAACCACGCCTTGGCGAGGCGTTCGCGGCCGTGCTGGATCCGTTGGTGGAGGGGTGCCATGGCGATGGGCTTGTCCAGCGGGGGGAGGCGGCGCCTTGGGGTCGCTCGCATCGATCCGCTCCCATAGCGTGGGGTTGTCCTTGCCGCCTGAACGATGAAGCCCAAGACGATGACTCGCCTCTGGTCCTCTGGGCTGGCCGCCCTTGCTGTTCTGCTCAGCGCCACCGCCGCCTTGGCGACCCCGGCCGGCACCCTGCTCAAGGGCCTCAAGTTGCCGATCCCTGCCCCCGCCCCCAGCCTGTTCGCCGCCAATGCGGTCGGTCAGACCAGCCTCAACACCCAGCTGGCTGGCACCCCCGATGGGCTGCTGGCCAAGCTGAAGGAGGCCCTGACCAAGCAGGGCTACAGCGAGCGCACCATCAACACCGTGGTCGGGGCCTGGGGCTTCAACCTGGTGCTTGACCCCCCGGCCGGCACCACGGTAGATGGCACCCCAGCCGGCAAGACGGCGGCCCTGGTGCTGCAGTCGACGGCCCTCGGACCAGGCAAACTCAATCTCAACGTGCGTTTCGAAGCGCTCTAGCTCGCCAGCCATAGCGTGGAAGGCGGTCGCCCCCCGCCGATGCCCCGCCCCTGCCCGGTTCCTTGTTTCACTGGCTCGCTGACGGGCCTGCTGGCGCTGTCAGCCCTGATCGCCCTGGCCCCGCCGGCGGCCCGCGCCGAGGGCCAGGTGCAGCTCCGCTGCGACGGCACCTTGGTGGAGGCGCGGGGTTCGGCCGAACGCAAGCGCCCCACCCAGCGCCTGCGGGTTTCCGTGGGGATCGAGGCCGAGGGCGTCAGCGCCGACGCGGCCCTCGGCCTGTTGCAGGAGCGCCTCGCGGCCGTGCGCCAGGGGCTTCAGCGCCTGGGGGTGCAGGAGCTGGAGGTCACCTCCCCCAGCACCTGGGATCGCCCCCCTTCGCCGCGCTCGCCCGCCCAGGTGAATGCAAGCGTTCAGGTGAGTGGTCGATTGGCCCCCGACCAACTGCAGGCGCTGATCCGTGGGGTGGGGGCCCTGCCGGGGGTGAGGCTGTCGCCGGTATCCGCCGAGGCCGATCCCCGTGGAGATGCCGCCAGCCGCGGCACGTTGCTGCGGGCGGCCTACCAGGACGCCCTGACCCAGGCGCGGGAATTGGCGGCCGCCATCGGACTGGCCCGGCTCACCCCGTTGGAGGTGCAGGTGGAGGGCGGGTTTCGTCCGGTGATGATGAAGGCCATGGCCGCCGACAGTGCGCCCCCCTTTGATCCGGCCGAGTTGCCCAAGCCCAGCGAGCGCACCAGCCTTCTGGCGCGGTTCTGCGCCCGCTGAAGCCTCCCTGGAGTCGAACGTCAGCTGAGCAGCGAACTGAACAGCTGGCGCATGCGCTCGAACAATTGCTTGTCCTGAAGGGGTGCCGCTTCGTTTTCGATGCGTTGGAGCTGGGCCTGGCGGGCGTTCACGAGGCCCGCCAGCTCCTCCAGCAGGGCGGCGTCGTCTGACAACAGGGGTTGCAGCGCCGCCCGGCTCACCTCCAGCAGCAGGCATTCCTCGAGTGAGCGCACCGTGGCGCTGCGGGGGGCATCGAGGCAGAGGGTCATCTCCCCGAAGATCTCTCCCGCTCCCAGCCGGGCCACGGAAGTGGGGGTGCCATCGGCGCTCGCTTTGAGCACTTCCACCTGGCCTTGCACCAGTTGGTAGAGGGAGTCACCGGCATCGCCCTCGCGCACGATCGTTTCGCCGGGACCGAAACGGCGGGTGAGGCTGAGTGAAGCCAGGGTGCTCAGCTGCTCCTCCTCCAGCATCGCGAACAGATGGTTGGAGCGCAGAAGCCGTTGCCGCTGCTCCAGCGACGCCAGGGAAGGATCCGCTTCAGCGCTCGCCGGACGCTTGCGCCGCAGCTCCCGCACCGGATAGGGAATGCTGTGGCCCGCCCGCTGGAGCGCGAACCAGAACTGCTCCAGCAGCTCACTGCGGATCTGGAGGCGGTTGGCTTCCCCGGCTCCGAGATGCCACACCATCAGCTCGTAGGTGATCGCGCTGTCGGCGTAGGCGCCCACCCAGACCCGTGATTCCTCACTGCTGAGCACACGGGGGTGCTGGCGGATCACCTGCAGCAGCAGCTGCCTGGCCTGGGCGGGAGAGAGCTCGTAATCAAGGCCGAGGCTGAAGCGGTTGCCCACCGGATCGTTCGTGCTGAATCTCCTCAGCACCTCTGAGGCGACTTTGCTGTTGGGGAGCACTTGCAGGGCCCCGTCGACGCCCTTGACGATCGTGTTCATCAGGGTCAGCGAAACCACGAAGCCCTTGGTCCCGTCCAGTTCGATCCAGTCGCCTTCCCGGAAGGGATTGTCAATCTGAAGGGTGATGCCCGCGAACAGGTCTTTGAGGGTCTCCTGGGCGGCCAGGCCGATCACGGCGGTGAGCACCGCAGAGGTGGTCACCAGTCCCACCAGGTTGATGCGGGCTTGCTGCTGCAGCACCACCACCGTGAGCGCCGCACCCACCCCGAGGACGCCCAGGTCCCGGAGGATCTTGGCGGGTTTGGCCCACAGGCCCAGGGCCGCGGGCAGCTCCAGGAACGCCCACTCCCCCAGCCTGATCAGGGCGTAGCTGATGAGCAGCACGACCGCCGTGCTCCACCAGGGGCGAAGGGCATCCGGCAGCCAGATCAGTGGCAGGCTGCCGCTCAGCAGCCAGGCCACAATCGCCGCCAGGGGCAGCCGGGCGGGGGGGGAGGCGAGACCGCGGGGATGGCGCCTGCAGAGCAGCCGCAGCACGATCAGGCCGGCGGTGAGGCCGAGGGCCAGCAGCAGCCGTTGCAGCACCTCCATGGCGGCTCAGGTCACGGCGGGGCATCCTGGACGGGCCGGTCGGCCCCAGCCATGCTCCCAGACCCCTCCCATCACCCGCATGCGCTGGACCTGTTTCTGATGCTCGCCATGGGGCATTTCGTGGGGGACTTCGCTCTGCAGAGCGACCGCATGGCCACAGAAAAGTGCCCGGGTCATGATGTCACGCTTCCCTGGTACTGGTGGCTCGGTGCCCATGCCGCCATCCATGGCTTCCTGGTGGGTCTGATCACTGGCGTGCCCCTGCTGGGGCTGGCGGAATGGGTGGCCCACGCCCTCACCGACACGGGCAAGTGCCGCCGTCTCTACCGCCTGCCAGGTGATCAGGCCATCCACCTGGCCACAAAACTTTTTTGGACCTGGCTGGTGGTGCGATCCTGAGTGAGGGATTCAGCGACCTTCATCCGATCCAGCGATGGCCCTTTTCAATCGCAACGCATCCCACCGCTGGATCGATGTTCTGCTCCTGGCGGCGCTGAGCCTGGAGGCCACCGCCGCCCTGGCCCAGACGAACCTGCGCAGCACCTTCCCTGGCCGCCGCATCGGTGGAGGCACCCGCGGCGAGTGCGCCGCCCGGGTGCTGGCCCACCTGGTGCCCGCTGACAGCGTCTTCTCCCCCGGCCCCGCCCTGACGGTCGCTCTGCTCGAGGGACCCACGGCCAACCCCAGGCCCCTGCAGGTGCAGTTCCGGCCCCAGGGCCCGGGCGGTACGGCCGCTGGCCCCGCCGTGAAACGGGAGCTGCCCGCTGCCCCGGCGGGGGTCACCCTGCTCAACCTGGCCGGCTTCAAGGGCTCCCAGGTCTGGGAGTCCTCCTTCCGCTGCGACGACGGTGCGCCGCCCCCCACCAGTGATCCGCTCAGCTTTGTTGAAACGGTCTCACCACCAGCGCTGAGCCTGCTGGTGGGCGAAGGCTCCGCCGACGATCGCCGTCTTCAGACGGCTCTGCAGAAGCTGAAGGGCCAGTGCGGTTCCCAGGTGGCCAAGGCTCAGCTGGCCAAGACCTTTGGCCTCGAGGATGTTATCGGTCCGGACTGGCCGGCAACGCTGCCGGTGCGCTGCCCTTGAGCTCCCAGACGTCGAGAGGTTCCATTCGACCCTTCACCTGCAGGCTTCCCCAGGGTTCCCAGTCCATGGTGTTGCTGCCGTTCTGAACCACCAGATCGCGCGTCACCGAGGAGACCAGGACCCTGCAGAGGCCGCTATGACGCGCCTTCTCTGAGCTCTCCAACCGCGAGGCGCAGTTGACGGTGTCGCCGATGATGGCGTACTCCAGCCGCTCACTGCTGCCCATCGAGCCCGCCAGCACGACGCCGGAATGAATCCCGATGCGCATGCGCATCGGGGGCTCCCTGTCGGCGGCAAGGTCGACGTTGAGTTGCACCAGGCCGCTCTGAATTGCAAGGGCCGCGTTAATGGCATCGGCGGCGTCCGCCGCCTCACCCTTCCCCAACGGCGCTCCGAATACGGCCAGGAATCCGTCGCCGGTGAACTTGTTGACCATGCCGCCTCGCTCGGTGATGGCCGGCACGCACAGGGCCATGCCACGGTTCAGCCACGCCAGCAGCTCCGCCGGCTTGATTCGCTCGGAAAGGGAGGTGAAATCACAGGTGTCGGAGAAGATCACGGTGACCGCCAGCAGGCGGCCCTCGAAGCGCCCGTCGCTGAGCAGCTCATCCCGTTGCTCCCAGAGCTGCTGGGCGACCGCCGGTGAAGTGGTCTGGCCGAGCAGCCGTTGGATCTGCTGGCGCTGCTGCTGGCTGGCGGCCCCGCGCCGCAGCCAGGCGGCTCCCGCCATCAGCGTGAGAGCGGCCAGGGGCAGGGTGGTTGGCACCCAGATTCCCTGCATCAACAGGGCCACCGCCGCCCCCAGGCCGAGCAGCAGCACCGCCGTCACGGTGAGGATGCTGCGCCGCAGGGTGGCGAAGCTTTCCCCCAGGGCTACACCGAGCCCCAAACCGAGCACCAGCAGCAGTGTGCCGCTCCAGCCCGGTGGAGTCAGCAGCCGATGGGGTTGCCCATCGGCGAGGGCCAGCAGGGCGGCGGTGCGGTTGGCATGAAGCTCCACGCCGGGCATCTGCATCTGGCGGGCCGTCAGCACGAAGCGGGTGGAGGGAACGTTGAACAGATCGCGCAGGGAAGGGGCGGTGCTGCCTATCAGGACGATCCGGCCGCGGATCTGCTCTGCGGGCACCTGCTGGTTGAGCAGCTGATCGAGGGACCAGAGCGGAAAACTGCCCGGCTGATGGAACGGCAGCAGCTGCTGGAAGCCGGCGGCATCGAGGTTGAAGTAACCGCCTGAATCGCTCTCGAGCCAGCCCCCGACGCCTGGGCCGGTTTCAAGCCGTCGGCGCAGCTCGCCGTTGCCGCGAAACACCTCCACCAGCCGCAGGGGCAGGGCCACGGTGGCGGCATCCTGGCCAGCGACATGAACCAGGTCCCGGCGCACCACGCCGTCGGCGTCCACCACCAGGTCGTTGAAGGCCTGGCGTTGGGGTGGCGTTCCCGGGATCGGGCCGATCGATTCGGCCACATTGAAGATCGACACCAGTCGCGGGTTGGTGCGGGCCTGGCGGCGCAGGCACTCCTGCTGGGGGCCGACACCTTTGTTGCGGTAGAGATCGAAGCCGATCGCCCGGGCGCCTTCGGCGCTGAGGGTGTCGATCGCCTGGCACAGCAGCCGGTCATCGATCGGCCAGCCGTGGCGTGAGATGTCGGCTTCGCTGATGCCGATGATCGTGATCGGCGTAGCGGCTCCCGATGGGGCCGGCCGCAGGTGGGTGATCAGGTCGTAGAGCAGCAGATTGAGTGATTCGGCGATGCCCGAGAAGCGGAGCGCCGCCACCAGCACAGCCGCCGCCCCATAGGGCGCGATCAACAGCAGCGCCCGGCTCAAGCGATTGGGTCGCGGTGATCGGCCCATGGCGGCCCTCAGAACCGGTACTGAACCTTGCCGTAGAAGCCCTTACTCAGGGTCCAGTCGGCCCAGGGGCCGAGGTTGGTGTTGGCACCGAGCTGATTCACCCAGCCGGCTTCCAGGGTCCAGTTGTCGCCGGCGAGCCAGCGGGTGAGGAGGCCGCCTGAACCGACGTAGTCGGTGAAGTTGATCCCCTGCAACTTGGTGTTGATGCCGCCGTAGCCGATGAAGGGCACCAGCTGCAAGGCGTGTTTCTTTTTCTGCCAGAACGTCCAGACGACTTCACCGGTGCCCAGCCAGCCGTTGTCACCGCTGATCAGCTGACCGGGCAGGCCCCGCAGTCCCACATCTGAGCCGAGGGTGAATTGCATTGAGGGTGTGAGCGGGTTGAAGGCCACTTGTCCACCGGCCCGCAGGTTGAGTTGCCAGTTGGGGGCGAACCCCCAGGCCGCCGAGACCAGACCCCCCAGGGCCGTGGCCTGGCCGGGGACAATGCCTACCTGGGCCAATTCGTTGATCTGGTTGTCGGGGGTCAGGGCGCCGATGCCCTGCAACAGGTAGACGTTGCCGCTCCAGCCCACGGAGTTGCTCAGGCCGCTGCCACTGAGCCCCACCCGCAGGTAGCCCGTGCGCGGGGAACGCACGCTCTCGGGCAGGAAGCTCGGTAAGGTCTTGCCCGCCAGGTAGGTGTCGCTGCGGTTGAGGCTCAGGCCGGCGAAAGCGGCCCAGCGCTGGGTGAGTGTTTCCTTGAACACATATTCCAGCTGGCCCAGCCCCTGGAACTGGCGGGTGCTGAAGTCGTTCGCCGGCTCGGGCAGCTCAATCAAGTTGCGTCGGCTGTAGCCGAAGGAACCGGTGAGGTTGAACTGGTCGCTGAGCGGGTAGGTGTAGCTGGCGGACGTGATCAGGGCCCCCAGGGAGGGGTCGTTGTTGAAGTCGATTTCGCCGTAGAGCAGCAGCACATCTCCGGGGGCGGCCAGACCGCCCTTCACCAGGGTGGCCACGGCCCGGCCCTCGCCGGAGCCGCTGGAGCCGTCGTTGCGCAGGGAGATGTCGCCCTGAAGGGGTTGACGGCCCTGCTCGACGTTCACCGTCAGCACGGCCTGGGTGGGGTCGCTGCCCAGGCGAGAGAGGTTGCTGCGGATGCTCTTGATGCCCGCCTGGCGTTGCAGCAGTCTCAGCTGCCGCTCGACCTCGCCCAGGTTGAGCACTTCCCCCTGGAGGGGCCGCAGCAGGCGTGTCACCCGGCGACTCAGCCAGGCATTCTTGGCATTGACGCGCACCTCCACGATCTTCCCCTCCACCACCTCCAGGTGGCCTGGGGCGGGGCTGCCCTCCACGAAGACACGGCTGTTGACAAAGCCATCGGCCACCAGCCTGGCGGTGAGGCTGGCGGCGCAGGCCTTGAGCCGTTCAGCGGGATCGGCGATCGCCAGGCAGGGCTGAAAGATCTTGGTGAGTTCCAAAGCGCTGTAGCGCTTGAAGCCCCGCACCTCGGGCAGGTCTTTGCGGACGGTGGGCGCCGGGCCCGGGGCCGGACTGGGTGCTGGTGTGATCGGCGGCGCCGGCTCCATCGGCTGCACCTCCAGCTTCGGCGCCGGTCGCTTGGGGTCAAGCCGCTGCTCCCCGGCATCGGGCCCCGGCAGGCGCACAGGCCCGCCTTGGATGGGGGGGGCCACCAGCTGGGCAAGGAGGGGAAGCACAGGAAACGCTCTGCAGGAGCTTCAATCGGGCCCAAGGTATCTCGAAACTCCCTGGCTCACCATCGGTTCGGACACTTCGACTGTTTGGCCGATCGCCGGGCAGGCGGCGGAGAGCGTCATCGATTCAATGCAAATTAGTGACGGTTTATACCTGGGGAGGTGTTGAAGGCCGCTCAAGTTATGCCGGAGGCCGTCAAATTTGGATCGTCCACATAGCCTTCATGGACTAGGTGCCTTCCCCATTTGCTATTCCTTCGACCTCATGCTTTGAGGCCAGCGCCCTCGTCGCCCAGACCCTTCCGCCACCAGCGCTCGATAGGCCTCGGCCTGTGGGCGCTGCTGCTGGCCGGCGCACCAGTGATGGCAGGCGAGGTGACGGCCACCGGCGGTGCCCTGGGCCTGGGCACGGCGGTGAACGGCGCGGTGGGCGGCAGCTGCGGCGCGGGTCTGTGCCAGGTGGGCGGCGGCACGGCGGCGGGCCGCAACCTGTTCCATCGTTTTTCGGCCTTTGACACCCGCGGTGCCATCACCGGGGTGAACTTCGCCAGCGGCGGCGCCAGCAACGTGTTCGTGGGCGTGACCAGTCCCTTGGGGACTTTCATTGACAAGCTGGTGAGCTTTTCCGGCCCCACCAACCTGTTCTGGCTCTCGCCAGGGGGCATCGCCATCAGCGGTGCCGGGGGGTTCGCCAACATCCAGCAGCTCAACCTCAGCACCGCCACCGGTTGGCGGGTGGGCAACGGCGTGTTTGAGGCGGCCGGCACCACCGCCGGCCAGGCGGCCCTGCTCAGTGGCACGCCCATCACGGGCCTGGCGGGGGCGGTGAACGATCCCGCCACTCTTGCGGCACTCGGCCTGCAGAAGAACGGTGATCTGAGCCTCGCCGGCGGCCTGCTGACGGTGGACCAGGCTCTGCTGCTGGATGCCCAGGGGGGCAACGTGCTGCTGCAGGCCGCCGGGATCCAGGCGCCCGGCGGCCGCGTGGAGATCCAGGGCCAATCGGTGCTGCAGAACGCGCCCATCGATGTGAGCGGCGCCAGCGGTGGCGGCACCATCAACCTGCAGGCCGGCACCAGCCTCACGAGTTCGGCCACGATCACCGCCACGGGCACGGGGCCGGCCGCCAAGGGCGGCACGATCGAGCTCACGGCCCCCACCGTGACCCTGGCGGCGGCCCAAGTGGATGCCAGCGGCAGCGTCGGCGGCGGTGCGATCCGGGTGGGCGGCGGCGTTCAGGGCAGCCCCCTGAGCCTGGGGGGCGCCAACGCCACCAACACCATGGTGGACAGCAGCAGCACCTTGAAGGCCGATGCCACCCAGGCGGGCAATGGCGGCCAGGTGGTGGTGTGGGCCGACCGGGCCACCCGGGTGGACGGGGCGATCAGCGCCCGCGGCGGCACGGTCGGCGGCGATGGCGGCTTCGTGGAAACCTCGGGCCGCGAGCAACTGGCGGTCAGCCGTGCGCCGGATGCCTCGGCCCCTTTGGGCAAGGGAGGCACCTGGCTGCTGGATCCCAACAACCTCACGGTGAATGCCAGCGGACCCGACAGCAATGTCACCGGGTTCCCCAACGCAACCACCACAGGCGACAGCGCCGTCATCGCCGCCTCCACGATCAATGCGGCCTTGGATGCGGGCACCAGCGTGAGCCTGACCACCAGTGCCGGGGGCACCGAGGCGGGCGACATCACGGTGTCCGCCCCGATCACGAAAAGCTTCGGCCCCAGTACCTCCCTCACGCTGACCGCCCACAACAACATCAACATCAATACCAACATAGCCACCCTATTTGTATCTACAGCTGCGTTGAACCTGAATTTGGCCGCCAATTCGGACAACGCCAACGGTGGATCCGTAGTGATGACCAATAGCAACATCACCCTGAACGGCGGCAGCTTGAACCTTGCTGGAAATGGAGACGCCACGATAAGCGGCGGCAGCTATAACAATCTTCGATTTGATAAAAGTGGAACAGGGTCTTACCTGGCTTTCAATCCACAAATTTTGAATGGGGTGACGATTGGCGCCGACGTGACTTTCGGTGGCGGCTCGATGAGCATCGGCAACGATCTGCTGCTGGCCGATGGTGTGACGGTGAACAAGGGTGCCAGCAGTTGGTTCTTTGGCACCACCGGTCTGCGCACCCTGGGGCTGGCCCCAGGGGCCACCAGCGCCACCATTACCAGCAGCGGGGGCACCATCACCGCCGGGTCGGGGGTCAGCGGCCAGACCCTCACGATCGGCTCTGGCATCACGTTGCAAAGCTCCGGCGCAGGCACCACGCCGCTGCGAGATAGCACCGCCAGCACCATCATCAACAACGGCACCATCGCCTCCACCACCGGCGGCACCTGGTCCATTACACCCAGCAGCTTCATTAACAACGGAGCGGTGACGGCCAACAACGGAACGGTGACCATTGGCTTTGATGTCGGCAGCACCAGCAGCAGCTTCACCAACAACGGTGTGGTGACCGCCAGCAATGGCACGGTGAACATCAATGCGGGGAGCTGGAACAATGCGAGCCCGGGTGCCTTCAATGTTGGCTCTGGGGGAACGTTGAACCTGGGCGGCACCTTCACCACCGCCAACCTGGGTGTCTTAAACCGCACCGGTGGTGTGCTCAACATCAGCGGCACCTTGAACCTGGGCGGTTCCACGCTGGATGTGGGTTCAGCGGGCCTGTTTGGCACTGGCGGGCTCTCTCAGCTCAGCGGCACGCTTGTGGGCGGCACGCTCATCAACACAGATGTGACACCAGTGCTCGCCTCATCCTTTGGCACGCTTAACGGCCTCACCATTGGCTCCAACTTGATAGTCAACGACATTGCGCTGTTCATAGAAAACGATCTACTGCTTGCCGATGGTGTGACGGTGAACAAAGGCGGTGGCGGCTGGAATTTCAGGACCACGGGTCTGCGCACCCTGGGGCTGGCCCCAGGTGCCAGCAGCGCCAGTGTCACCAGCAGCGGAGGCGGTATCTACGCCAACTCGGGGTTCACTGGCCAGACCCTGACCATCGGCCCTGGCGTGACGCTGCAAAGCTCCGGTGCAGGCGGCTCGTCGCTGACAGGCGGCACCAACGACGCCGCCATCATCAACAACGGCACCATCGCCTCCACCACCGGCGGCTCGTGGATCATCGACTCCACCGGCTTCACCAACGGCGCCACAGGAACACTCGTTGTCGCAGCGGGCTCCGCGCTTTTTACCGAAGGCAACTCCTTCTCCAACAACGGCACGATCCAGGGCAGCGGCACCATCAACACCGGCACGCTCACGAACAACGGCACGATCAAACCTGCCGGCACGGGCGCGGCGGGCACGTTGACCCTCAACGGCAACCTCATCAACAGCGCCAGCGGCATCATCGAAGCGGAACTGGGAGGCACCACCCCCGGCAGCCAATACGACGTCCTGGCCGTATCCGGCAACGTGACCCTGGGGGGCACCTTGAACAGCCCCCTGATCAATGGATTCGTTCCCTCCGGGCAAAGCTTTGATGTGATCACCGCCGGTGGCACCGCCAGCGGAAGCTTCGCCTCCCTCAACCTTCCATCGGGAGTCAACGGCGCGATTGTTGGCTCCGTTTACAGGCTCACCCACACGGGTGTCAGTTGCGGCGGCGTTTGCTGGGATGGCGGCGGCGGCAACACCAACTGGAACACCGCCACCAACTGGACCGGCGACGTACTGCCTGGCGTCAACGACATTGCCTTCCTCAACCTGGTGGCCGGCGTCACCGTCGATCACAGCTTCGGCACCAACAGCATCAAGGGCCTGAATTCGGATGCCAACAATGCCTTGATCATCAGCGGTGGCTCGTTGACGCTGAATGATCCGGGAACGACCTCCACTCTGAATGGAGCCTTGAGCCTTACTGGCGGCACGTTGGCTGCCAATGGCACTCTGAATGCGACCAACACCTACACCCAAACAGGCTTAGGCAGCCAGTTGAACGCCAGCGGCAATGTGACGGTCACCGGTGCCTTCAACTGGAGCGACGGACAAGTCACTGGCGCCGGCAACTTCATCACCAGCGGCACCAGCACGTTGTCGAGCGCGAGTTTTGTGGTCCTCGCTAACGGCGACTGGAGCAATCAGGGCACGGTGAACCTCAGCGCGGGAGGGCTGTTCGTCAGTGGCAGCACCTTCACCAATGCCGTGGGTGGTGTGCTCAACATCAGCACCAGTTATGGAAATGCCATCGGCAACAACAACTCGGGAACGGGCACGTTCACCAACGCCGGTACGCTGAATTGGGCCACTCCGAGCGACGGCTCGATCGGCTTGGGGATGGCGGCGTTCAATAACACCGGCACGGTGAACGTGAACGGCCCTGGCAAGCTGACCCTGAACGTGGGTGGCACTGACAGCGGCCTGTACGACATCGCCGCTTCCCGCAGCTTGGAGTTACTTCAGGGCACCCGCACGCTGGCTGCGGGCAGCAACGTAACCGGTGCAGGCCAGCTCTCGGTGACAGGCAGCACGGTCAATGTGCGCGGCAATCTGGGCATTGCCAGCACCGGCACGATCGTACAAACCGGTGGCACCTTCGACATCGATACGCCAGCTACGGCGCTCACCATTGCCAACACCTTTGCGTTCTCGGGTGGCACCTTGAGCGGGGCGGACAACATCACCCTGGCCGGTGCCTTCAACTGGAGCGACGGCATAGAGACCGGCATCGTCACCGGTGCCGGCAACTTCACCACCAGCGGCACCAGCATGCTGTCTGGCGCGAGCGATAAGTTCCTCAGTAACCGCGACTGGAGCAATCAGGGCACGGTGAACCTCAGTGGCACAGGAGGGCTGTACGTCATTGGCAACACCTTCACCAATGCCTTGGGCGGTGTGCTCAACATCAGCACCAGCGTTGGAAATGCCATCGTTGGTGACTTGGGCACGGGTACGTTCACCAACGCCGGTACGCTGAACTGGGCCACGCCGAGCGACAGCACGATCGGCTCGTCGATGGCGGCGTTTAATAACACCGGTACGGTGAATGTCAATAACAACACCTTGAATATCGCCAGTAGTCTTGCTCAAGCTGGCACGATTGCGATCGCTAGCGGTGCCACGTTCCAGAAGACCGGCGGTTTCACCAATGCGGTGACCGGGGTGATCGAAGGAACAGGCATCGTCAATGTCGGCGCCGGCAACACGCTCACCAACAACGGCACCCTGAAGCCTGGCGGCACGGGTGCAGCGGGCACGCTCAGCATCACCGGCAATCTTGTGAACAGCGCCAGCGGCATCATTGAAGCCGAACTCGGCGGCATCACCGCTGGCAGCCAATACGACGTCCTGGCCGTATCCGGCAACGTGACCCTGGGGGGAACCTTGAACAGCCCCCTGATCAACGGCTTCGTACCCTCAGGGCAAAGCCTTGATGTGATCACCGCCGGTGGCACCGCCAGCGGGAGCTTCGCCACCTCAAACGTTCCATCGGGGGTCAACGGCGCGATCGTTGGCAATGTTTACCGGCTCACCCACACTGGGGTGACCTGCGGAGGCTTCTGCTGGGATGGTGGTGGTGGTTCCGATACGTTCTGGTCCACGGCGGCGAACTGGACCGGTGATTTGATTCCCGGGGCCGGGGGCCTTGCCTATCTCAACCTGGTCAGCGGTGCCTCGGTCACCCTCAATGACACCCGCACGATTGAGGCCCTGTTCAGTGATTCCAATAACAATCTCACCATCACGTCCGGTGGCGCACTCAACCTGACGGGCGCCACCACAACTTCCACCCTCAATGGTGCCTTGGCCATCAGCGGTGGAGTCCTGAATGCCAACGGAAATGTAACTGCCAACGGATTGATCAGTTACACCGGTGGGAGCCTGGCGGTGGGAGCTGGCAAGACGCTGACCCTCAACGGAGGATTGAACTGGGCCACGGGCAGCGCCATCAACGGAGGGGGCACGCTGTCGTTGCCAACGGGCCAGACCTTAGCGCTCACGGTGGTCGACAATCGTGCGCTGAGCAATGTGACGTTGAA
>CALRUP020000010.1:0-134663 GCA_943371385.1 Paenacidovorax caeni
GCCAGCAGGGTGGGGATCATCAGCACACCGAACCAACCCACGTAGAGGCGGTTGTCGGTGGAGGTGACCCACTCACAGAACTGGTTCCAAGGAGAAGCGCCGGAGCGCTGCTGGATGGTGGTGGTCATAAGAGCGAGAGGGTTGCCCCCAGAGGGGACGGTTAGGTAGGACGGCTCCCGATGCGGGTGCTGCCTGGCGAAGTGTAACGGAACGTTGCGCCCTGTGTGGAAAGGTTGAGGTTGGAGATCGGGCGAAGGGGTTGCCCGGGCGGTTGTCCCCCCAGGCCCCTGCGGCCGCAAGCGTTGGCGGAGTTGTTAGCGTCCGAATTCGCCTGAGCACTCGGATGTCGTCGATCGACCCGGCCCAGCGGGTGCTGATCATCCGCCTGCCGTGCAACCCGATCTTCCCGGTCGGCCCGGTCTACCTGGCCGACCACCTGCACAAGCGTTTTCCGGCGCTGCCCCAACGGATCCTGGATCTGGCGGCCGTGTCGGTGCTCGATGTGGAACGGGTGCTGCTGGCCACGATCGAAGCCTTTCGCCCCAGCCTGTTGGTGTTCTCCTGGCGGGATATCCAGATCTATGCCCCGGTGGATGGCCGCAGCGGCAACCCCCTGCAGCACTCCTTCGAGGTCTTTTACGCCGCTGATCCCCTGCGCCGGATGCGCGGGGCCCTGGGGGGCCTGCGGCTGATGGCGGCCTTCTACGGAGAGCTCTGGCGCAACCTGCGCCTGGTGCGCAAGGGGCTGCGGCGGGCCCGCCGTTTCAACGCCGGGGCCAAGGTGGTGATCGGCGGCGGGGCGGTGAGCGTCTTCTATGAGCAGCTCGGCAAGAAGCTGCCCCGGGGCACGGTGGTGTCGGTGGGAGAGGGGGAGCCCCTGCTCGAAAAGCTGATCCGGGGGGAGAGCCTTCAGAGCGAGCGCTGTTTTGTTGTTGGGGAGCCGCCTCGGCCGGGGTTGATCCATGAGCAGCCCGCCGGCCTCGTCAAGACAGCCTGCGATTACCCCTACATCGCCTCGATCTGGCCCCAGCTCGACTGGTACCTCGACGGCGGTGACTTCTACGTGGGTGTGCAGACCAAGCGTGGCTGCCCCCACAACTGCTGCTACTGCGTGTACACGGTGGTGGAGGGCAAGCAGGTGCGTGTCAACCCCGTGGAGGAGGTGGTGGCGGAGATGCGTCAGCTCTATGACCGTGGCGTGCGCGGCTTCTGGTTCACCGACGCCCAGTTCATCCCGGCGCGCCGCTACATCGAGGACGCCAAGGAGCTGCTGCGCGCCATCGCCGCCGCCGGGATGGGCGACATTCACTGGGCCGCCTACATCCGGGCCGACAACCTCGACGCCGAACTGGCGCAGCTGATGGTGGCCACCGGCATGGACTATTTCGAGATCGGCATCACCTCAGGCTCCCAGGAACTCGTGCGCAAGATGCGCATGGGCTACAACCTGCGCACCGTGCTGGAGAACTGCCGCCTGCTGGTGGCGGCGGGCTTCAGCGCCCAGGTCTCGGTCAACTACTCCTTCAACGTGATCGACGAACGCCCCGAGACCATCCGCCAGACCATCGCCTATCACCGGGAATTGGAGCGGATCTTCGGCGCAGGCAAGGTGGAGCCGGCGATCTTCTTCATCGGCCTCCAGCCCCACACCCACCTGGAGCAGTACGGCTTCGAGCAGGGGCTTCTGCAGCCGGGCTACAACCCGATGAGCATGATGCCCTGGACGGCCCGCAAGTTGCTCTGGAACCCTGAGCCCATGGGACGTGTGTTCGGTCGGATCTGCCTTGAGGCCTTCGATCAAGGGGGTCGGGATTTCGGCCGCACGGTGATGGATCTCCTGGAGCGCGACTACGGGGTCGCGCCCCTCGGCGAAGCTCTGCAGGCGCCGGTGGAGGGTCGGCGTGCGCTGGCCACGGCCGTGCGCTGAGGCTCATCTAGATCTCAAGCAGGGTGACCCGGCCGGTGGCGATGTCATAGACGCTTGATCGGATCGTCAAGCGGCCCTCGCCCACTGCCTGGCGCACCAGATCGCTCTTGGCAGACAGTTGTTCGGCGGAGCGCCGTGCGTTGTGGACGATCGCCTGCTTGAGGTCATCGCCGGGTTCCAGGCTGGCGCGGATCGGCGCCACCAGCTCGCTGAGCAGGGGCGTGAGCGCATTGGAGGCCAAGGCGGCCGTCACGGCTCCGCAGCCGCTGTGACCCACCACCAGCACCAGGGGTACCGCCAGGTGATCGACGGCGTACTCCAGGGAGGCGACGGCGTCATCGAAGGCGGTGTTGCCGGCGCTGCGGATCACGAACAGATCGGAGGGGACCGTATCGAAGATCCACTCCGGGGCCACGCGCGAATCGGCACAGGCCAGGACCACGGCCCAGGGGGCCTGGCCTCCCACCAGGGTGGAGGCGGGAGTGATGCAGTTGTGGCGCCAGAGGCGGCTGAGGGCCCGGCTCCGGGCTGATGGGGTGGAAGCCTGGTCGGCCTCGCTCCAGGCGGCGGCGAAGCGGGCGTTGCCATTGACCAGGGCCTGGAGGGGATCGGCCGGCCGGCAGATCGTCAGGCCATCGGATGGATCTTCGGCCTGTGCCGCCTCCCCAAGGCCGAACACGGCTGCCATGGCAAGGGCGCTCTGCCCAAGCAGCCATCGCCGGCGCATGGTCAAGGGGAAGCCTCGAGGGGATTGGGATTCTCGCGCCACCAACGCCATCGCACAGCCAGGAGAGCGGCCAGCCCCAGCCAGCCCAGCAGGCCCCCGATCGGGTTGGGGCTGGCGCCTCCAGGGCCCACCAGCCAGAGCGGAGCAGCGGGCGAAAGGCTGATCAGACCGCCCTGGAGCAGGAACCAGCCCCCCACCAGACCGCCGTGCAGCCCCACAGCGCCCCAGAGCACCCCGGCATCGGAGCGCCGTTGCAGGGCCAGGGCGATCCCGAGCAGCAGCAGGCCGCCCTTGAGGGCCAGCAGCGCCAGCCAGCCCTGGGCCAGAGGGTACGGATGCACCAGGCTGAAGATCAGCGCCTGGAGCAGCAGGGCCCGCTGGCCGCCCAGGCCCAGGGCCAGTTCGCCCCAGAGCCAGCCGCGAAAGAGCAGCTCCTCGGCGAAGCCCACCCCCAGTACCAGGGCCAGGGCGTTGACCAGCTGGCCAAGCGTGATCACTGCTCCCGCGCGGGCCGAGCCGGCCAGCAGCAGTCCAGCGCTCACCAGGGCCAGCAACAGAAACGCCTTGATCAGCCCCCGCAGCAGGGCCTTGAGGGCGGTGGGCAGGGGCACGGCCACCCCGAGCCTGCACCAGGCCCTTGGCTCACTCCAGCGCCGCCGCAGCCAGGCGGGCAGCGTGAGCAGCAGCAACGCGAAGCTCACCAGCGTGCCCGCCAGGTTCACCTGATCAGCTCGCAGATCCGGGGCCAGCGCGGCCAGGGGGCGGGCCAGCAGCCAGCCGGTGAGCAGCAACAGCGGCAGATAGACCACCGTGGGGAGCCAGTGTCCCGGCCCCCACCCGCTGCCGCGGCGGGCCGGTTCCGGCGACGCGGTGGGGCCCATTCAACCCTCGGGCTCGATTGAGCTGCTCAGTCCCTTGGCCTTGAGGCGCTCGCTGTAGAACTCCGCCGGCTCGATGTCGCAGACGATCACCAGGCCGACGCCGGTGTTGTGGGCTTCCAGCATCACGGCGATGGCATCCTGCTCGCTGAGCAGGGGCACCACCTCCCGCAGGGTCGTCACCACGTATTCCATGGAGTTGACCGGGTCGTTGTGCAGCAGCACCTTGTAGCGGGGCGACGGCTTGCGCACCTGCTGGAGGTCCTTGTCGAGCACCGTCGCGCCACCTGGGCTGCGACTGGGGCTGTATGTGGCATGAAGGGTGTGGCTCATGGCCCGAATTCTGGCGGGAATCGTGTGATCTTCCGAGGAGGCAAGCCCTAGTATGACCACCCTGTCTCCACGCGTGGATGCGTAGTTACGCCTTCGTTGAGCAGCACAGCGAAGAAGACTGCGGCGCAGCCTGCTTGGCCACTATTGCTAGGCACTATGGCAAGAAGGTGTCCCTTGGCCTGGTGCGTCAGCTGGTGGGCACAGGGCAGCAAGGCACCACGCTTCTGGGCCTGCGTCAAGGTGCCGATGAGCTTGGCTTCAACTGCCGCGCACTCCGCACGGAAGTGGATGCCAGCTTCTTTCATGACGTTGAGCAAATCACTTTGCCCGCAATCCTGCATTGGCAGGGCAATCACTGGGTCGTGCTGCATGCGGTGAACCAAAAGCAGGTGGTGATTGCAGATCCCGGTCAGGGCGTGCTTCACCTTGGTCATCAGGAGTTTCTCGAAGGTTGGCTGGATGGGGTGCTGCTCACCCTGGAGCCTGATATGGCTCGGCTGCTGAAGCAGCCCGAAGATTCCGGCAAGGTCAACTTTGTTTCCCGTGTTCTTCGCCTTGCCAGTCCCTACAAGGGACTGATTGCCCGTGCGATGGTCCTTAACGCTGTGGTGGGTCTGATCGGCCTTGGCATTCCCCTGCTGATGCAGGTTCTCACCGATGACGTCCTGGTCCGACGCGACGCGCAGTTGCTGGGCGTTCTGGCTGTGGGAATGCTGGGGATCTATGCCTTCCGTTCGGTGATTGATTTTCTTGAGCAAAAGATTGCCACCTACTTTTTTGAGCGCCTTGAGTTGTCGCTCTTGCTGGAATATGGGCATAAGCTTTTACAGATGCCGATGAAGTATTTTGATACCAATAGAAGTGGCGACATTCTCAACCGCATTGTCGAGATGGACAGGGTCAACACCATGTTCAACTCCCTCTTGCTTGCCCTTCCTTCGGACATGTTCCTGGCAATGGTGTCGCTGGTAGTGATGTTTATTTATTCTGCGCCTCTCGCACTGCTTTCTTTGCCGGCTTACGTTATTATTGTCGCCATTCAACTTTCTTTCCTTCCTCGTAAATATAAAATAGCTGGTAAGCTTATACGCAAGACTGGTGATAGTCAGGGCTTGCTCGTTGAGTTCTTCCGAGGTGCGCAGTTGCTGAAGTCAACCAACGGCGGCCAGCAAGCCTGGGATGAGTATCAGGAAAGCTTTGGTGAGCTGGCCAATTTGAGCTGGAGAGAGAGTCAAATCACGATATTAAGTGATGGATTGGTGGGCCTTTTGTCATCTTTTCTTCACATTGGGCTGCTGGTCTATGGGAGCACTTTCGTTCTGGCTCAGGAGTTGAGTATCGGTCAGCTTCTTGCCTTTACTGGTTTTGGGATGAATGTGCTGGCTTTCTTCCGAGAAGGAAGTACATTCGCTGTACAGGTACTTGCAGATCGGTCTATTTTTTCTCGACTGAACAAGGTATTTGAGGCGGAGCCGGAACAAAAAGATCCTGAGAACAAAGCCTGGGTTGATCTGAAGGGGGACGAGCCCATCACACTCCGCACCCTCAGCTATGTCCATGCCGGGCGTCGCCAGGCGGTGAACAAGATCAGTGTGGTGATTCCCGGCGGATGTGCGATCGCCCTGGTTGGAGGCTCTGGAAGCGGCAAGAGCACCCTGGCCAAGCTGATCTCGGGCATGTATCCGCCTTCTTCAGGGCTGATTCGCTTCGGGGCTGCCAGCCAGACAGATTTGCGCCTTGACTGCCTGAGGGAACAGGTCTGTTTGGTTACCCAGGATTCCCACCTGCTCAGCCGTAGTATTCTTGATAACTTCCGGTTCACCCAGCCCGAGGCTAGCTATGAGCAAATTGTCGAGGTTTGCAAGATAGCCATGGCTGATGAGTTCATCCTTGATCTCCCCAATGGGTATCAGACGATGCTGGGTGAATTTGGAGCCAATCTTTCTGGAGGGCAGAAGCAGCGGTTGGCGATCGCTAGAGGCCTTCTTGGTAACCCTCCGATCCTGATTCTGGATGAATCCACAAACGCACTTGATCCTGTGTTGGAGGGAAAGCTTCTGAGTAGCCTTCTGCATTACCGAAGGAAACGCTCCACGATCCTGATCAGCCACCGCCCCAGTGTGATCGCCCGCTGCGAGTACCTTCTCTACCTCGAGGATGGTCAGCTGAAGCACCATGGCTCAGTCAATGAGGTGGATGTCAGTAAATCTCCTGCGCTCAAACGTTTCCTTCCGCGAACCTCCCATGGCCGCTGATTCACCAGATACCGGCTCTAAGCAGCTGCAGAGTGGTGATCGCTCAATTATTCCCTATGGGGCAATCGAGCAGAACTCGGAGGCTCTTTTACCGAAGCTTGAAGTTGAGGATTATGTTCCCTCCATTCGCCCTTGGTTGAGGATTGGCACCACGGCCGTGTTCGTGAGCGCAGGCCTGGGCCTGCTGTTCATGGCTGTCTGTCCCTATCGGGTGGTGGTGCGGGGACCGGGTTCAGTTCGCCCGGCTGGGGAGCAGGTGCTGGTCAATGCACCGTTTGAAGGTCGTGTTGTCTCCATTGATGTGAAAACGAATCAGCAGGTGGCGGTAGGGCAACCCATCGTCACCCTTGATCGCAGCCGCCTCAGCAGTGAACGGGATGAGGCAGCCAAAAGTAGAAGTGCCCTGGCGCAGCAGCTCGATGCGATCCGGGCTCAGGCTTCTGCTGACTACGCCAGGGCCCAGTTGGAGGTGGAGAAGGAGCGCTCCGATCTCCGCTTTGCCCAGACGGAGTTTGACCGCTATCAGAAACTGCAGCAGGAGGGAGCGTCTTCTGAAAGCCTGTTTGAAGGAAAGCGGGCGGCTCTCAACGGGGCCAAGGCAGGCCTCGGCCAGGCCATCGAGGGCCTGGAGGCGGCCCGTTCCCAGGCACGCAACCGTGAGGCTGAGCTCCTGAGGCAGATCGTTGCTGTTGATCAGGATGCCAGTGAGGGGGACCGCAACCTTCTCAACACCACGGTTCGTTCACCGGTGGCTGGGATCGTTTTTCAGCTGCAGGTGCAGAACCCGTTGCAGACGATCGCGGCGGGCCAGGAACTAGCCATGATCACTCCATCTACGGCCGAACGCGTGGTCAAGGTTCAGGTCCGCAGCGAGGATGTGGATCATGTCAAGAGTGGCCAGCTGGCAGATCTACGCTTGATCGGCTGCCCCTATCCAGATTACGGAACCCTGGCCGCCAAGGTGGTTTCTGTCTCTCCAGATGCCCTGCCCGTTTCGGGTAAGGCAGAGGCCACGGAGGGAGTGACCCAGGCCTCCGACCTCTATGAAGTGACCCTGAAGCCCCTGGCGACGAAGCTGAAAAGGGGCAGTCTGAGTTGTGATGTGAAACTGGGCATGCAACTTCAGGCGGACATCATCACCCGTCAGGAAACCATTCTTCGTTTCGTTTTACGCAAGACGCGCATTCTGCTGGATCGCTAGCCCCGAAGCGGCGATCTGAAGCCATGAAAAAGGGGCGTCGTTACGCCCCTTGGCGGACCAAGCTTGACTGTGATGGTCAGGATTTCTTCGATTGGCCGTAATTGGTGCCTCCGAAGAAGCTGCTGGGATTGGGACCAGTTCCACCTGATTTTTTGTACTGGCCGTAATTACTTCCGTCGTAGGCGTTTGAGGGGTTTACCTTGCCTCCAGTCAGGAGTTCAGCATCATCATCGCTGAGTTGAGAGAAGTGGCCCATGAGGGGTAAATCAATTGATGCCTCACAATACCACCCCATTGCTTGCAGTCGTCCGCATATCCTGACAGTTTCCTGAGAGCCTGGCTTGAGTACTCGGAGCTTGGCAATAAAGTTCCAGAATGGACACTCCTGGTTTTATTCGGTAGCCAGGGCTACTTTTGCTCGGCCTGGCTTGTGTAAGTGGTGAGCCATTTCCATGCTGGCGTGAGCCAGGACTCTTCTGATCCGGGGGCTCTTGGTCTACGGGTCACCCTCTGCACCATCACCCATAACAGGCCTGCGCTGTTGGAGTTGCTGGCTGAGTGTGTGGTGGCTCAGGGCTATCCACGGGAGCTGCTGGAGTGGGTGATCGTCGACGACTCGACCAGTGACCTCGCTCCGGATCTGAAGTCTGTGCAGCAGGCCGGGATCACCTTGAACCATGTGCTGCTGCCACAACGGCTGTCGATCGGGGCCAAGCGGAACCTTTGCCATGGCCTTGCCCATGGGGAGTTGCTCGTGCTTCTCGATGATGACGACTATTACCCGCCCAGCCGTGTGCCGGACGCGGTGGCTGCCCTCAGCTCAGGTGATGTGCAGGTGGCCGGCTGTGACCGCTTGCCCCTGTTGCTGCTGCCCGAGGCCAGTCTGTGGCTGACGCCTGGCTTCGGAGCTGGCCATGCGACGGCCAACACCCTTGCCTATCGACGCTCCTATGTGGAGGCCGGCCATCGGTTTGATCCAGACGTAGCCGAAGCGGAGGAGGCAGCGTTTCTGGAGCAGTTCCACACCCCAATCCACCAGCTGGATCCCCAGCGCACACTCACCTGCATGGGCCATGGCGCCAACACCGTCGACAAGCGGCTGTGGATTTCCCGTATCGGAGAGCATCGTTTTGAACGGCAGCCTGCCCTTGGGCTGGGCTGGCCGCCTCTGGATTACCTGCAGCGTTATGCACGGTCCCTTGGCCTGGATCCGCCGTCATGCCTGCCATCGTCTGCACAGACCACCCGTTCGACTGCTGCCCAACGCCGTGACTGGCGCGTGGCGGTGGTTACGCCGTACCACGCGGAGTCGCTGGAGCTGCTGCATCGCTGCCATGCCTCTGTCCTGTCGCAAGAGCATCCCTGCACCCACGTGTTGGTGGCGGATGGGCCCGGTTACCCGGAGCTGGGCGACTGGGAGTGCCGCCACATCCTGCTCGGTGTGGGCCATGGCGATAACGGCAACACGCCCCGCAGCATTGGTGCTCTGGCAGCCATGAACGAGGGGTTCGACTGCATCGCTTTTCTCGACGTCGACAACTGGCTGGCACCCGACCACCTCAGCCGTGCGATCGCGACCCAGGCCGATGGGGGTTACGAGGTGGTGTTCAGTGACCGGCACATCGTCTTTCCCAATGGACATCGCCTCACGGAGCTGCCGCAGGAGGATCGCACCCGTCGCCATGCCGACACCAGCTGCATGGTGCTGTTCGAGCCTGCCTTCAGCACGCTGGCCCTGTGGGCTCAGATGCCTCGTTTGATGGCCCCGCAGTGCGACCGGGTGGTCTTCGCCCAGCTGATGGCGACCAAGCGCTGCGGCTGGAGTGAAACGCCCACGGTGTTCTTCGAAACCTGGTACTCCGCTCACTTCCTCGCCGCGGGTCTGCTGCCGCCAGTGAATGCCAAGTTTCCGAGGCTCCATCCAGCTGCCGACTGGCAGCAGGCCGCAGTGGCCTTCCGTCAGCGTTGTCCGACTCCTGTGTATCTGGGGGCCGACGGGGTTGGCTCAGAGAAGCCCCGCATCCAGATTGTGTCCATCCTTGGCCCAGCGCGCTCCGGCGGCACCTTGTTGCAGGGCGCGCTCTGTCGTCACCTTGGTTTTCAGGGAATTCCCGAGCATCAGTTCCTGTATCACTGGATCGCTCGGCTCGGGCCGGATCATCGGCAACGCTATCCAGGTGATGAGCTAAGGCGGATCTTGGCTCAGTCGCTGCCTGAAGATTCACGACTCAAGCCCCATGACCTGCAAACCCATGGGCTGGAGCAGGCCTTGAAGGCTGAGCGCTCCTACACCCTGCTGGAGGCCTACTTCCGGGCCGTGCAGGCGCTCATCCCAGGCGAGGCGATGGACTTCGCGCGGGCCTATGGCCAGTTGATTGTTCTCGATCGCTCCTGCAGCCATGCGCTTGTGGCCGATGTGCTGTTTCGCTGCCTGCCGGAACACCGGACTGTTCTGTTGCTGCGGGACCCCCTGCAGCAGATCGCCGAGGTGAGGCGGATGGAGCAGCGGTTTCCTCAGCACTGGGAGATGGCTGAGGAGCAGCGCGACCTGAGTCGGTTGTGTGCGGTGTATCTGCAGTCGTTGGCGACACCCCTGATGGCGGCCCCTGTCGGGCAGTTGCACCTGGTGCTGTCCGAGCAGCTCATGGCGGAGCAGGAGCCGGTGGTGGAGCAGGTGAGCTGTTTCCTGGGGCTGGTGCCGAACATCTTGTTCGCTCTCGAGCCGCTGCCCCTGCCGGCGGACCACGTCTTCAACCCAGTGCACGACCAGGCCTACGCAGCGTGTCTGGCCGAGCTGCCCCAGCAGCTCCTGCGGGATGAGCCCTGGAAGCAGGAGTGTCTGACCTTGGAGCAGGCTCCGCAGCGGCTTGAGCCATGGGACTCTTTGGAACCTCTCACGGAGCTGGAACAACACTGGCTGGCTTTGCTGATGCAGCCCATCAGCGAGCTCTTCACCTGGCTGTCCGATCGTCAGCTGCAGCCCGACCTGGAACCTCCACGCCTCACCAGGGCCGGCACCTCAGGGGTGACTGATCTGGAGATGCTCGTGGCTGAGGTGGCTGAAGGCCTGCTGCGCCACGGCACTGCAGGCCAGGCGACCATTGCTTTCTAAAATGCCTTGAACGATGGGACTGCATTACGCCACCCAGCTGTATCGACCGCCACAGGAGGCAAGTTATCAGCGCTTACTGGAGGGCATCGCCAGCAACCTGATGATCCCGGGCATCGATCACGCCACGATTTTTCTGGATGGCTGTGAGCCTCCCTGGGAGCATCCGTCCGTTCGCTGGGTGCCTCTGCACCGGCGTGCGACCTTCGCGGATTTTCTCGAGCTGGCCACTGGTTCAGCCGCTGCCGAGCCCAGCAGTCATCTGCTGTTTGCCAACAGCGACATCGTGTTCGACGCTGGAATCACCCGCTTAACCCAGGTTGTCTCGCAGGCCCACTGGGCGATCTGTCTGACCCGGCGCGAGTTGGATGGTTGCTTCCCGGCGGGGATCGAGCCGCTTCAGACCCAGGATGCCTGGCTATTGATGCGGCAGCCCGTGCCACGGTTGCTCCTGGATCTGCTCCAGGCCGTCCGGCTGGGTGTGGCCGGTAGCGAGCATCTGTTCGCTGCTGCCTTGGTGGCCCATGGCTTTGCGCTCTGGAATCCCTGTGAGGATTGCTTGGTCCTGCACAGTGATCCTGCACCCGTGGCCCATGGGCCGAAGGCAGAGCGCTACTGGGGCTTGTATGCGTACGTTCCTGCTTGCTGGCTTGCGGATGTGGGGCACAGCGACCCGCTTGTGCTCTTTGCCTATGCCTGTTCTCCCGGCAGGTACTACCCTGCTCAGATCGGCTGAATCAACGGCTACTTCTGGAACAGCCCTGCTTGAATCGTCTTCTTTTCAAGGCAATCCACTATTGAGAGATGTTCAGCACTAATCTTGAATCACTTCCAACCCTATTAAACGTCCTCCCGATGACTGCCTTAATTTCCAACAGAAGACAGTTATCTCTCCGAGCTGCTGCTAGGGAATCTTACCAATAGCATTCAATCGGTTTGCGTGCAAATAGGCACCATCCGGATCGATCTGCTTTATCAGGATCCCATGGGGCAACTTCTCGCCATCTCCCATTACGGTTGGCGCACTAATTCCACCAAAGTGATCTGGATCACACATTAAGTGCAACCCAAGACCTTGACGATCACCAACTGTCTGGCCCCAGTTGAGGCGGGCCTAGAGATTTACTTGTTCATGGACAAACTCAACGTCCCTTGGGAACTGGGGCCATTCCAGAGATTCGTGCAGATGCAGTGGCGGATACTGCAGCAGGAGGTTCTACAGGTGGTTATTGTGAGTGTTATGGGTCGCCAAGGAATCTTGCGAGGCTTCGTCGAAGTCGCGGCCGCTGAGCTTGATTGGGGCGAGGTCAAGTGGGGCATACTAGATTCCAGGAAACCGGCCAAGGAGTCGAAACCGGTAACGTGCTGGTGCGCATCAATCGCTGTTACTCCCTCTCAACCGAAGTCGAAATGCTGCGGCACGATCCCAACAAGGGTGAAGAGAAATGCTCGCCCGAATGTCTCCACAAGTCTGCAAGAATTAATTCTCCCGATCAGGAGGGGCTGGCCATGGGGTGCTTCTTGGTGGCGGGCTCAATGGAAATCCAGGTCACCAACCGCTGGCCATGGCCACTGCATCAGTTCAGCTTTGTTAGCGCCGACCTGGGGCTACCGGGGCAAGATCGACAGGTATCTCTGCAAGCCCAATGCCCCCTCCCTGCAGCAGCATTACTTGATCCACTTGGTCTTCTATTCTCGAGGGTCTTCCGATTAGCTGCGCAGAGATTTTCTGACGCACCTTTTCGCTGCACCATGGCCAGCTTGGAAAATAGGGACTTGACATTGTTTACTAGCTATGAGTCCATGCAATCTGATCACCTCCAGCGCTGTCTTCATCAGGACAGGTCGTAATGATATGACAAAGCCTGTCAATGTTGAATTGCTAAACTCTCTTGTGGAGAAGAAGAGTTTTCTCGCTTGCATTTCTTTTTTAGAAACGTATAAAGTTGCCCCATCGAGCCTGAGCCAACTATATGATATTTCTGTAGCATGCTATCAAGACTTTCTTGTTGGCGACTGTCAGGTTGCCATTTCAAGTCTCTCCTCAGTTGAGATAAAGCTTGATGATATGATAAAGCTTGAAAGCGATGAATGGATACACTTTATTGACTGGATTTCTCGGCATTATGGCACACCAAGAGTAGGCTTGATCGTCTTTCCACTGAGCTTTTCCACGCGGGAAGCTACAAATGCAGTCGAAGCAATCTTGGATCAAAAGCCTTCATTAAAGGACGTTCTCGGAGCCCTTGCCATAAGTCAAATGACCAAGACTTATGTTCCAAGCCTTAGTCTCAAGGCTCGCGACCTATCCAAAAAGGAAGGCCTCGGCTTATACGCATTACGAGTAGTATCAGTATGGGCCGCAATGATGCAGCCAGATGACCATGAGTTTCACAAATTTCTTGCAATGCAGATTATTTCTGCCCTATCCAGGAAAAGCGACTATATTAATGCGGCTTATTTGCTGGAATTGCTTAATGGCGAAAAGGCAATTCGATATCAACTTGTGCAGGCTGCGATTAAAGCTTCTTCGGCCATTGGTTTAGATAGCCAGGTGAGTGATATTTTTCATGTTTATTGCTTAAGATATTTTCATGCTGACCAGCTGAATGAGCTTAGATTGCTGGCTTACCAACAACAACAGTCATCTGACAACCCTTTCGTCGACTCTCTAATTCAGTGCATTGACGCATGGCTCTATATCAATGCAGCTTCGGCTGATACTGCAACTAGCCATACATTCAGTGAATATCTATCTAATTTAGCTGTTCAACTTTATGCAGCAGAAGAGCTAGGCAGGGATGGATTGGATGTTTCTCCGATGTCTTCTTGCTTAGACGATATTTTAACTATGCGAAAAATGACCGAAGGTAGATATGTGCCTATGGCTGATGTTGGCGAACCGTTGATTGCAAGGCTTTTTGCCGAAACATCAAAACTTGCTATGAAATGACAGGCAAAGTAGTAATTGCAAACGGAATGTTCCGGAGTGGTTCAACATTCTTTTTTGATGTCATGCGTAAAAGTAATTCTAATGTTTGTTTTTACGAACCATTCCATCCTAAGCTTCAAGAGCTAGTTGGCCAGCAGCACAAGGCTAGCTTGGGGCATTCAATTGAAGCTAGTCCATGGACTGAGCATATTGTGCATTCCAAGTTATCAGAGTACTATAATTATTCGGCCCATCTACCACAATATATGAGATATCACATGGGGTACTATAGTCCACTAGGCGTGTCCCAAGAGGTATCAAATTATTTTTTGAGCTTGCCATTGATGGCAAGCTCACTTAACAAGAATATTATTGCTTGCTTTAATCGAGCAGCATTTATACTTCCAGATATGCTAAATAACATCAATCTAAACATAAAATGTGTTGTCTATACCAAACGCCCCTCTATACAAATAGCCATAAGCTTCTTACGCCTTTACTCATCAAATAAAACTTACAATCTATTGACTCGGGAATTTAGAGATCCCTGGGGAGTAAGTCTATTATTCCATCATCATTATACGGAGTTTTCCCCGTTATTTATAGTAAATGGTTTGCCGCCTACGTTGTATAGTTTTTTGGCGAAGGTGTGTTATCTCAATATGGTGATCGATCAAAGCATGCGTCAACTTGCCGATTTTATTCTTGATATTTCAAGCTCCGTGGAATCGTATAGAACAGTTTGCGAGAATCTCATCGAGTCATTGGGAGACTCAGCTCATGTCCCCTCTGCCCGCTCCTTTGTTGATTTAAAATATCGATGCGATAGTTTTCCTCCTAAAATAAGTCGATATTTCTTTGGTAGTGATGATATCAAGCTATTGGAATCTGTTTCCTTTTCGGAATTCCAATGAAAATATTACACCTACTTAATTTTTATGCCAGTTCAGCTGCTGAGGATAAGGTTCAGCGCAGAACTATGGAATGTCTCCAGTATGCCGCTGCATTCGCTCAATCCATCGGAATTGATGTCAGCTATCTCTTTGTTGGCGGCAAGGACGATGTTCTCTACGCAGAATCTCTGTTGAATTCGCTTGCTTTTTCTTGTAAAAACCGTTTTATTATAACTCCTCAGAATTATTCCTATCCTTTTTTGCACGGCCGCACTAATCCATCCTTGACGGATACCTTCTTTGGGGAAGAGACCAAAAGCGTCCTTGCTGACTTAATTCAACCAGGCGATTCTTCCTTGATTCTAATATCGAATACAGATATTTGCCTGCGGCCACATGCTTATTTGGGCGTTGCGTTGCTAAACAAGAGAAATGATAAGGCATCATTTGTCATTAATCGGGAAACGCTAGCGGCTCATTTGCTGGAGCAGCCTATCTGCGATTCATTTTCAACAATTGGAGATCAGCATCCTGGCCATGACTTCTTTTGCATTAGTCCTGAGACATACTTCAGCACTGATTTGGAAATTGGCGGCCATCTTGTTGGTTTTGGCTTCGTCATGAGGCCGGTTTTGGCAAATCTTATATTCAGTGCAAACCCCTTTTGGGAAATCCAGAGCTCTCGCTTGACATTTCACTACGGAGATGACATGCCTTGGAAGAATTCGAAGTGGGATGAAGCAATTCAATTTAACAAGCAAGGGATGCTTTCCGTCTACTGGAGGCTCTACAGGAGCAAATTCTCCGTTCTTAATACTGATAAGAAATCCATGCTTGAAAAATTCTTTCCAGAAAGTTTGGTAGGGCCTTGTAATGATTGATTTTGGAGATGACTTAAGTAAAAATTTTGGCTACCATCGACACGGTTGGTCTTGGGTCGTTTCAAGACTTGCGGAGCATCTACATTCCGACACTTCGCCAATACGACTCCTCAGTTTTGTAGAGCAAAGTCTTCTGTTTCAAGATTCTAATAGCAGTTTTTATGATCTGAATCAATCCAGTAAGCCTTGGGTCGGAATTTTTCACTTGCCTCCAGCAGTGCCTCGGATCCAATCTCGAACACATCAGCTATCTAGATTGGTTAGCGAGCCGAGACTTTCGAATGTAATGAGATCATGCATCGGCACGATTTCGCTCAGTTCTTATTTACAGTCGTACATTGAGTCGAGCATTCATCCACAGTATCCCGCAGTTTCAATTCTGCATCCAGCTCCCTATGAAGTCGAACGTTTCAAGCCCGATATTTTTACCTCTAGATTGTCATCTACTGGGCGTGTTAGAATAGTACAATTAGGTTTTTGGCTCCGCAAGCACCATTTAATTCATGAGTTAGATCAGTTGATCCCGGCCAGGCTTGATGCTTTTCAAGTTGGCATCAATAATTTTCGACAATATCAATCCTTGCAACTCGATTGCTTTTTAAATAATGCAAAGCTAAGCCCCAATGTCTTCATCACAAATAAGCTTAGTGCCGAGCGATACGATCAGTTACTGACTGAGAGTATTGTTTTGTTGCCGCTTTACGATACAAGTGCAAATAATTCACTTATTGAATGTATTACTCGATGTACCCCTGTCCTGGTCGAGCGACATCCTGCGGTAGAAGAATACTTGGGCGCTGATTATCCAATGTACTATGAGTCAATATTCGATCTGTGCGCCCGGCTTGAAGATCCTGGAATCAAGGAGACGATTCTTTCAGCTCATCAGTATCTCATGGCACTTTGTGAAACCCGTCAGCTTCAGATTGATCAAGCAGTAGGTAAGTTTGCAGATTTTTTTCAATCAGTATGCTAGGTATAAGGTATTTGTGATTCTTGTGATTTCTCCTTGCCAGGTCTGCCCGGTAGGGAAGCTCTCATTAGGACTGGCTCAGTTTCTAGGCTCCTCATCACATCGAGATGCTTGCCACCCTAGACCCGAGTTTTCGTGTGCAACTATAAGTCCACCATCCAGAGGCCACGGCTTGCGATGATCTCATTCACTGGGAACTTGAGTTTGGTGTCTGGTTCCCTAGCTGCTTTGCCGCAGTATTGACTATCATGGCCAGCGCTTCTAGTGTACATTTCTGCAAGGGCGTCCATGGCTCTGTCTCGTCTACAATGCTTGATGATCTGACTAAATCCAGAGACCATTCATTCTTTAGGTAATCAAGGTCCTCGATGCTTGATCGCCTTACTGACTCTAGGACACTGGCTGATGGACGATACTTTGGCCCTTTGATTTGGGAAAGTAGACTTGTGATATGCCTCTGAGGAGCTCTTTCTTTGCTATGTTTTGGATAGAGAATGGCAAGCCTGTCTGCTATCTCTACCGCTAGTTGTGAAAGTGATTGATTCGCCGCCAGTTTTGATATATTTCGTTCTGAAGTTGGGTAGCGGATCGAAGCTAGGAAGTCATCGATGAGATCAGAATTGATCAGTGAAGAGGCTTGAACATCCCTAACGATTATATTATTTTTGCCAAAAATGCTTGACCATTTCAACAACAGGTATTTGCTCCGTGTATACGGCGGTGACTCGATAAGGTTGTCGATGCATCGATCTCCATTCTTGACGGATTCTTGGATGAAGCTTCCCACGGAATCGAGTGGATGCCTCAAATAGAGAATCACCGTAATGGAATCAACAAGACCTAATAAGTAATTCTTAAGGCGGTTGATGCCGCTTTTTGAAAGCAGGACTAGATGCTCAGAGCTCAGTAATAGTGAACTGCATTCGCTGGAATGAAATTCTGTCTCAAGTAGATGCAGATTTGCGCTATTATTGGCTGCTATCAATTCACTGTTGTAGTCATTGTAGCGGTTGTAGTCAAAGCTGGCTGGGTCATCGTGAAAGCAAGATACCAAGAATCTATGATTTTTTTCGAAGGACGGCAAAAAGTATCCCTTAGATTTAAGGAGCGTTTTATTCTCGTTAAGGCTTTGCTGTATTGATGTGCTTCCTGTCTTGGGCGCACCAATATGCAGAAAACATTGCTTGGCCAATGATTCAGTGAGTCTCTTTAGCTTAAATCAAGATTAATGTCGACAAAGATTTCTTCAGTGTGCTCTGGTCATCGAGCGATTGGAAGCCAAATCCATGCGGCTTTCCTCCCAGTTGATGAATTGATTGTGGACTTAAATCCAAACTTGGGGCATGTGTAATCTTCCTGCCGGTCAATTAACTCGGCAAAGCAAGAGGCTTGGCTCTCGAGGATTTTTTTGACTTCGTTGCGCGGCAAAGAAGTTTCATTGGTGATTTTATCAACAAGTTCTTTGAAATTCACTGACTAAGCTGCAATGTCGCCTTTACCGTAGGCGGACGAAGCTGGTCTGTCAACTGTTTTCCTCGTCTCTCGTGTCACGTAGGAATCTTGCTTGAGCTGGGTTAGGCGGTCCGGTTTTCTGGACAAGGCCCATCGTTAACCTAGTGACGCGGGACACTGTCCCTGAGAAGGGGTTCGGGTTGGGTCCCCCCGGTTACAAGGACCAGTCGATAGGGCTCACGCAATGCCCGCAAGACTATCCATTGATGACCAACCCGAGCAAGACCGCTGCAGGTTCATGCCCGTCAGATCAAAGGGGCGCCTTGAGGGGCCTGGCGATTTGGATCGATCGACCGCCGCTAGAGTGCATGAGAAAGAGCTCTGGATGGAACATTCCTGATTTGCATGTGTGAAATCGGGTTAATTCTGAGATAATTCAGAATCGGATCTGATGAATCACTGCTTCATATAATTGAATCGGGGAGGTCGACGGGATTAAATCACCCCTTTCATCAAGATCTTTAAGTGATGGATAGGAGCCCATTAATTGAGTGTTCAGTTCGTCGCCTGCGATGAATGCGATTGAGGCTGAACCGTGGTCAGTTCCCTTTGAGCCATTTTCTGTTAGACGACGCCCGAATTCGCTGACTGCAAGTATGGTGACTTTTGGTCTGCGCACTGTCTTCAACAGTGCTGCGTCAAGGGTTGCAAGAGCATCGGCTAATTCGTTTAGGCATCTGGACTGTCTAGTTGCTTGATTGCTATGCGTATCGTATCCAGTTTGGGCTATCTGGAGCAGGCTTGGGCAGGCGCCGCTGTTGATCAACTGTATCGCAAGGCCTACTTGCTCCCCCAATCTGCTTTTGGGAAGCCTGACGTCATTGGGTAGGGGTGAGACCTTGCTCCTTAGTGCGTTGAGGGCTTCTTGGCTCGTTCTCTCCTCCTCAATCATTCGACGTAGTATCGGGCTCTCGCCTCGATACAGCTGTTGGTCAGTGTCACCACTTGGTGGTTGGCGAAATTGTGTTGGGCTGATCTCGAGCACAGTTCCTTCACCTTCACCTCCTTCCATGGCGGCACAGCCCGATGGGCCCAGCGCCACCATCGGCCCGTTGAGCCTTTGCTCGCGATAGGCCTTCGCAAGCCAGCCCATTCCATCTCCCTTTTGATTGCCTGCTGCCCACTGATCGGAAGCTTTGAAATGGCTGCGATTCGGCTTGTCCCATCCCACCCCTAGGGCGAATCCGATTCTCTTTCGCTCCCAGAGGGGAAGCAGCGGGGCGAGCGCTGGGTGCAGGGCCAGCGTGTCCGTCAGAGGGATCGAGTCGCGGATGGCAAGGGTTGGCCGGGCCTCGTAATACAGAGGATTTCGGTAGGGGATCACGGTGTTCAGGCCATCGTTGCCTCCGCGCAGTTCCAGAAGCACCAGCACATGCCGGGTGCTGTCCCACCCTTGCCGCCGTGATGCCGCCTGAGCCATGGTCGCTGACACAGCGGATGCGCCGACGAGTGAGAGGAAGGAACGGCGTTTCATTTCAGGCCAGTTGCCACACGGGATCGATCAGCAGGGAGGCGAGGTTCTCCCGTGAGGAAGACGCGGGAAGCTTGATCCTTAGCGGTGGTATGGCCGTAAGCGAGGCAGACAGCTCCTCAGGTAGTTGCCGGCTCTCCCAGATTTCTTCATTCGCCAGCAGTTCCTGCAAAGAGCGGCGTCGAGCTTGCATCCAGCGAAACTGCAACCATTGCTCATTCACGGGCCATCCTTTCACCGATGGTGGCTCGAAGGGTGCCTGGCCCATCGCCCGCAGTCCACGCAGGCTGAGGGCCAGGGCCTCGGGATGCTGGCTGCCAATCAACCTCAGACTCCGAGTCGTCATCTCCATGGGATCAGCGAGCCTCAGGCCCTGTCGTCGGCTTTCAATCGCCAGTGGTGAAGTACGTAGCTGGCTTCGCAACCATGGCAAGGAGAGCCGCTGGGCTCTCCACCGCTTGGACAAGGACTCCAGCTGTGCAGTTGTAGGACTTGTGCCGATCGTTTGACGCCAGTATCGCCTGCAGATGTGGCGGGCGGTGGAAGCTTGTTCGCACAACCATGCGCTTAAGGTCGTGGCGTTGAAAGAATCGTTACGTCCAAGAATGGTTTTGCCTCCAGCATCATGCCGCCTAGGCTCAAGCTCGATCTGTTTCTGTGGGTTGAGTTTGTAGCCACTCAAAGCCCGTGCCGCTTCCTTCACATCTGACTCGCTGTAGTTGCCTTCACCAAGTGAGAAGAGTTCGAGAAGCTCCCTTGCCAGATTTTCATTGGGATTGCGCCGATGATTGGAAGGGCCGTTGAGGGAGATCTGCAACGCAGGATCCAGCAGCATGGCTCCAAGCAGATCATGGAACGTTCCACTCAAGCAGTTCTCAATTGTGGTGATCTGCTGTTGGAGCAAACTGGGATCGGGTAATTGTTGCCAGTGCACGGGAAAGACACCAAGCCACAATTGAACCTCCAAGGCCTTCCCCAGATCAGGGCCCCAGGTCAAGCGAGTGATCCACTGCTGCTGCAGCAGATTGGCCTCGCGACGCTTGCAGCCTTGCCGCTGGTTTGCGGGCAGCTCAAGGCATGTGGATCTGCCCATGTCAACCACCCGATTCTTCCAGTGCCAACGGTTCGTAGGCCATCAGCGCTTGCCAGCGACAGGTCTGCTGGAGAATGTGTTTCTCGGCATCCGCTAGCTGGGGTTGTATCTCCCTGAGCAGAGTGCTGATGCGAGTCGATCGGCGCTCAAGCAATGGCCTTTGGCGTGGTGCGTATGCAATGGCAGTTGAAGTCGTCTGGGAAGCATCTGTTCGCTGCCCCAGCGTCATCAGTGATGGGGAAAAAATGTCTAGGTCTTCATAACGCAGCAGGTATGTTCCATTGGCAACAGGGGCAGAATATGGGTTGGGGAAGGGCTGGCACTGAGGCAACCATTTGTTGAGAAAAGCGATAACATAATTGCTCTTCGTGTCTAGCCAGTCCTTTGCGTCGGCCATCGTGGCAGAGACACCAGCCACATCAATCAGCCGCCAAGCTGTATCAAGCAAGGCTTTTTCGTGGTAGAGATAGATGCGGGAAGGTTGGATTCCATGCTCTTCGAGTAACTCGCGATTGATCTGCAGGTGATGGAGTTCAAGCCAGCTCACGAGCAGATGAAGAGGTTGCCGGACCTGAACCAGGCGGACCACCCCGGGAGGGGGAGCGTAGATCGGATCATCCAGTGAATAGTCGTGTGACTTTACCAAGCGCAGGTGATCATCGCCCCGTTCGCGGGCGTAGCTCCAATAGGCTTCTGCTCGGCAGGGCGATTGCTTGCAGCAGCCTGGTTCCTGATAGTGCTCGCAGTAGGAGAAGCCTTGTGAATGGGAGGCCTCCAGAAGCCGCTTCAAATAGTGATGTCCCGTTCTCGGTAAGGATTTGCTCTCGATCAGCGTCAGGCAAGCTGAACCTGGTACGGCTTGAGTCAAGGCATTGATCTTCAACTGATGCCAGGCTGCAGGGTCAGCTCCAGTCGGTGTGGCCAGGGGCAGTTGAGCAGCCAGATCATTCAGTCGTTCATAGGCCTGGGCGATGTCACCGAGCTGAAGTCGTCGATTGGCTTCAGCAATCCAGATTTCGATCCCGATTGTTGTGCTGCCTGCTTCCGTTGAACAGCACTCTTCCTGCCTCAATTGATCGGCCAGATTGATCAAACTCTCAGCTGCCGCTTCTGATCCGCCCCGCAAGGCCTCCACCACACAGCTGGCCAGACGTTGAATCCTAGCGCATACTTCGACTTCCCGGATCCAGAGCTCATGGGCTGGCAGAAGATCCTGGAACCGAGTGGTTGGGCGCGAGTCAAGAGCTGCCTTGATCACCGCCGCGCACAAGTCTGTTGCCAGCTCCGAGGAACTCTCTGCGGACGTTGCAGCGGCCATCAGCAACCATCCCATCACCAGCGCGACGGCGCTGATCGGCCCATGCCTGGCCACGGCCAGGGCAGCTCCGAACAACTGGCCAGCAGAGACAGTGCTGGGGGCAAGTGGAGTTGTGAGAATGGGCCAGCTTGAGTCCGGCTCTTGGGCGGGTAGCCCATCACGCAGCAGCGCAGCGACCCAACCGTCCCATCCATCCAGGCCGCGCTGGCGATTCAAGTGATCGAACAGCTGGTATACGACGGATCGAGTGCTGGGGGCGCTGTTGGCTAGCTGGGCTTCCCAACGTCGCACGACCGCGGCATGGGCCCGTCCCTCCTCAGCGATGACGGCACTGGCATCAGGCTGCTCAAGGTGTGTGGGCCACGGCTGCAGCTCGACGCCGAGGCTGGCTAGCTGTTGCTGCAGTCCCAAGCCAGTGCTCATCGCGCTGTGTAGCATTGGGCAAATGGGTGGTCCGTGGAACCGCGCTCTCTCCACAACAGTCTCGCAGCTCTCGACGAACACTGCCGCGACTTGCGCAGCCTTGGCTTGGAGCACCTTCGCGTTCTTCAGGGAGAAAAGGATGAGCTCAACAGGCAGGTTGAGGCCCTCAACGCTGAGCGGGCCACCACAGCCACAGCCTTGGAACGTCTTCAGGAGCGGATCGCTCAAGGCCAGCGCCTGACGTCGGCGGCTGATCAGCGTGCGGCAGACCTCTCGGCCCAGCTCTCTTCACAGCATCAGGCTTTCGAGGCTGAGCTGTCGGCATTACGCAGCGAATCGCAGCGGCTTGGACGGCAGCTGGAGGACAAGGGCCGTAGCAACCAGGAGCTCCGCCAGCAGGTTTCAGCTCGTGCTGCAGAACTTGAGCAGCTCAGGAAGGATGTGGCCTGGGTGGGTGGCGAGAAGGACGCTTATCAACAGCGGTCGGCGGAGCTGGAGAGCCAGCTGAGCGCTCAGGCCGAGGCGGTGACTCAAGCGGAGCGAGTGCGCGACGAGAGCTTGCGTCATGCCGAGGAGCTCCAACAACAGCTAGCGAGCCACGCGGGAGAGGTTGAGCAGCTCAGGAAGGATGTGGCCTGGGTGGGTGGCGAGAAGGACGCCTATCAACAGCGGACGGCGGAGCTGGAGAGCCAGCTGAGCGCTCAGGCCGAGGCGGTGACGGCGTCTGAGAGGGCGCGGGAGCAGCTCAGTGTCCATGCTTCTTCGATCGAACAGGAGTTGGCGACTACACGCGATCGAGCTGAGTTATTGAGTTTGCAACTCACGGAGTTGCAGGAGCAGCTGGAAGTTACCTTCCTGGCTGATTGTGACAAGCAGCAGCGGATCGGAACCCTTGGTGCTGAGGTGACAGCACTGCGTTCACAGCTTGAAGCCTCCAACCAAGCCAGGGACGAAGAAACGACCCGCATCTCCCAGCTCCAGATGCAGGTTGAGGCACAGCAGTCCCGCATGAAACAGCTCGCTACCAACAAGGATCAGGTCACGGCCAATCACCAGCAGATCTTGGAGCGGGAGCAAGATCTGCGTCGCGAGCGGGAGTCTGTTCGCTGCCGCAACGAACTCCTGCAGTTGCAGGTGCAGGAACTTCAGGAAGCGCTGGAGGAAACCTTTCTCCTCGCCCGCGGACAACAATCATTGAGCTTGGAGCAGGCCATGGCACCGCAGCCAGCGGTTGCCATGCCAGAGCTGCCCCGGCCCACTTCAGATTCCGACGCCATCAAAGGCAATCGTTCCCGGCTGCTCGCAGCCCTCTGAACCACATTTCCCGTCTGACCTCCATCCCCCATGCCTGCTCGCCTGCGGTCAGCCCTGCGCCACATGTTTACCTCGCCAGGCCGACAGGTGTCTGCGATCAGCATGCAGCATCGGCAAGGCCGATCCAAGGCGATTCTCTATCGCATTCTTGGCCCGGATCAGCCAGGCATCACTGCAGCACAGGCAACCCAACAGCAACTGGAATTCATCCTCAAACACGAGGTTGATCACCCCGGCATGGAGAGACGCTGGCTCCTGAATCGCATCGCAGAATCGGAGGTGCGGGATGCCCTGGTTTCTCTCTTGGACAATCACCGCCAGATCTGGGATGAACTGCCTTTTGATGGGGGTGTGTACGCCTCCTGCTGGACGGACATCGGAGCGGTTCCCAGGGAGCTTCATCCATGGCACTCCCGCTTTGCTCAGATCGACAGTGGGGAACAGGCTCAGGTTCTCGATTATGTCGGCCGCCACAAGAGCACATATCTGCTCAACACCAACTCAGCTCGAAATCACGCACTGATTGAGGGTTGGCGAGATGCGGATTGGGTCTTCGCCTGGGATGCTTCTTGCTTCCTCACCGCCGAGGCCTGGCAGGTGATTCTCCCGTTGCTTGATCTGCCCAGCCTCGCCTACATCGCTGTTCCATCTGCATCCCTGACTGACAGCCAGGAGCTGTTGAAAGGGATCAATCAACCTCCATTGGCTGACGGTTTGCCGTTACTTGGGATGGCTCGTCGGGCGAGCGCTCCGTACAACCCCGATCGACGCACGACCTGCGGCAGCTCTACCGATCTTGCCTGCCGTTTGGGCCTGACGGGTTCTTGGCGGGAAAGTCAAGCTGAGTCCTGCGCGTGGGAATCGTTCGACACCACGCTCCTCCCCGATCGCGCAAAGCTGGTGCAAGCAGGTTGGGCTTATCGATTACCGCCGGGACCAATTCATGATTTACAGCAACGTCGCCATGCCATTCGGCTGTATGCCCGCAAAGCTGACATGCGCCTGATCGGCGACGCCTTGAAGCGTTACCCCCTGCGCTGTTGGACCAGCCTTGAGCCCGCAGACGCACTCACCCCCGGGCTGGCTTCCATTGCCGCCAATGCCCGTTCTGTTTCACCATTGAGCGTGACGGATAAACCTGAGGCACTTCCTGGATCAGCAGAGCGCAGTTATGTGAACGCCGTCCCCCATTGGCAGAGTCTGGCGGGCCATGAAAGCGCCCTCAGCCGCACCGGGTTGCTCGGATCGGCAGGGCCCCTGTGCGGAGATGTGGCCCAGCATTACGACCGCGCCCGCCTGCAGTTGATGATCGATTGCGTCTGTGCCCTGGCCCTAGATGGCCAGCTCAATGGCAATCAGGCTTCTCGCGACCATGCCGTTCGCATGCTCCGGGCCTGGTTCATCGACCCCGCCACGGCGATGATCCCGGACGGTGCCTATGCCCGTCTTTCTGCTGTTGATCACAGCCGCAATGTGCTTGACGCAGCCATCGATTTCCGCGATCTCTATCCCCTTCTCGATGCCATCAGTCTCCTGCAGCGCTGTGGTTGCTTCTCCTTGGCTGAGCGTCAGCAGATTGAGGAGTGGTTCGATGCTTTCTTGGCCTGGCTTGCGGCCGACAGCTCCACCTATCTGCAGCAGCACAGTTCCAGCCCAGCCTGCACGTGGTATCACCTTCTGATGCTCGCTATTGCTGCCTACCTCGGCCGCAAGAATGTCGCGGCGCAGGCGCTCGACAACCTTCCCGGCTTGCTGGCTCATCAGTTCCGCTCCGATGGTTCACCGGTTTCCTGTTCGCCCGATTCCAGCCTGCGCCATGAACACCTCTTCAACCTTCAGGCCTGGACCAATCTGGTGGTACTCAGCTCCACCCTCGGCCGCGATCTTCTGTCCTTCACCGACAGCAACGGCATCGGTCTTCGTTGCGTGTTTGCCCATGCTCAGCGCCATCTGCCGGAGGCTGATCAGGTCGACGGTGACGGCGGCCTGACACCAGGTCAGTGGTTTCAGATCATGAAGGCCCTGGCCAGCCTCGACGCCCCTGTCGCTCTCCTCCCTGAGGGCCTGCCACCACTCGCCGAAGTCAACAGCGGTCTCCCCCCCTTCTGGAGCCTTTGCCGGTCGGTTTCTTGAGCTGGATGGTGCAACTTAACAACTCCTGAAAACAACAGCTCCAGCGCGATAGCCATGGACTTGTGCTTCAGCCCGCCAGCGCCACCTTGATGCGGGCCATGGCCTCCTCCACGTTGGCGCGGCTGTTGAAGGCTGAGAGCCGGAAGTAGCCCTCGCCGGCGGCGCCGAAGCCGCTCCCTGGGGTGCCCACCACATGGGCCTCCGCCAACAGCTTGTCGAAGAAGCCCCAGGAATCGAGCCCTTCGGGCGTTTTCAACCACACATAGGGGGCCTGTTCTCCGCCGTAGACGCTCAGGCCGGCGGCCGACAGCTCCCGGCGGATGATCGCCGCGTTGTCCATGTAGAAGCCCACCAGGGCCTTCACCTGGGCCTGGCCCTCAGGGGAATACACCGCTTCGGCTCCGCGCTGCACGATGTAGCTGACGCCGTTGAACTTGGTGCTCTGGCGGCGGTTCCACAGGCCCCAGAGTTCCACAGGCTCGCCATGGGCCGTCGTGCCGCTGAGGCCCCGGGGCACAACCGTGAGCGCACAGCGGGTGCCGGTGAAGCCGGCGTTCTTCGAGAACGAGCGGAACTCGATCGCACACTGGCAGGCGCCCTCGATCTCATAGATCGAATGGGGCAGTTCCGGATCCTGGATGAACGCCTCGTAGGCGGCATCGAACAGGATCAGGGCGCCGTTGGCGAGGGCGTAGTCAACCCATTGCTTCAGCTGGGCCCTGGTGGCCACGGCGCCGGTGGGGTTGTTGGGGAAGCAGAGGTAGATCAGGTCCACCTTGCCCTCGGGCAGGGGCGCGGTGAAGTCGTTGGCAGCTGTGATCGGCAGGTACGTAAGGCCGCCGTACTGACCGGAGCCGTCGGCGTCGCCCGTGCGCCCCGCCATCACGTTGCTGTCCACGTACACCGGGTACACCGGGTCGGTGACGGCGATGCGGTTGCCCTCGCCGAGGATGTCGAGGATGTTGCTGCTGTCGCACTTGGAACCGTCGGAGACGAAGATCTCCTCGGCGCTCACCTGGCAGCCGCGGGACTGGAAGTCGTGTTGGGCGATGGCCTCGCGCAGCCACAGGTAGCCCTGCTCGGGGCCATAGCCGTGGAAGCCCGCTCGGGTGCCCAGTTCATCCACGGCCGCCTTCATGGCGGTCCGGCAGGCCTCCGGCAGGGGTTCGGTCACATCACCGATGCCCAGACGAATGATCGGTGCCTCCGGGTGGGCTTCTGTGAAGGCCTTCACCCGCCGGGCAATCTCGGGAAACAGATAGCCCGCCTTGAGTTTGAGGTAGTTGCCGTTGACCTGGACCATGGACGGAAGAGGGCGGCTAAGGAGCCCACTGAAAGCAGTCACATTGCCACATGGATATGACAGTGGTGGGTGGCCTTCCTCGAGACTCCAGTGATCGGAGCAGATCAAGTGCAATGTAAAGACGCTGTCAACAGGGTTCGAGTCCCGATTAAGACCCCATGAAAAAGTCTGCGCAGGAGCGGGGATCTTCCCTGGCCTGATTTTGACTCACGGGAACAAGCTCGTGCTGAAAATCTAGGCGCTTGAAAAAGCTGGCTATGATTACTTGAGGGGGCATTGTTATGGGATTGAGTACTCGGGCGCGGGCTCCTTTAGGGCTCCAAATCGCATTTGCCCATTCTGCTCCTCGCATTCCTGCGATTCTGCGCGCTCGCCGGAAAGTTGTAATTTGGCAGCCAAGGCTATGTCTGCCAGGTTCGTACAGTGCGTACTCAATTCCCCTTTCTTTCAGGAGGGCTAGCACATCCGGCCAATTGGTCACGCCGCGACGAGAAAGACCGTATCCCTTGACCTCTGCGGGGCCGCTTATGTAGTACTCATGTGCAGCTGAGCGCTGGATTAGCAAGTTTTCGGATTGAGGGCAGTCATCCTGTTGGCAGGTGTATTTTCCCCATGCAGTTGAGACGCGGTGTGCTGCTGAGCGAAGGGCTTGTGTGGAAAATGCGTTCCAGTCAGGCTGCTTGGCATTGTCCCAGCTATCAACATAAATAGGATTTTCTATTGCGCTGGGAGATGTTATTTTAAAGTCAAAGCCTAGTCTTGTTAATGTCTCCTCGAGGATGGGAGTCATCAGAGGTCCGCAGTCAAGAACTTGGAATGGGGCCTGCTGGTTTAGGCGCTGAGCGTGGACAATGGGTAATAGGTAGCCAATTAGGAAGTGAAAGAAATGCTCGCGTGAGCCACTGCCACTAACCTTTCCTGAGCCTGTGAACTTGTCATCGCGTACATAGGTTGGTTGCATGTTGCGTTTATATGCTGCGGTAAGGTATGGTTAGGAAGAATGGCTAGCGGCTTGGCTGTCGATCGTTTCCCCGTAACTAACTGCCTTTAAAATGGCGTTTGAATGATGGTGTTAAGTTGTTGTTGCCAAAGCCGCGTTAGCTCTGTGCCTGGAAGGTCAAGATCTTCTACGGTCAAGCGCTCATCGGCGGCAACGTTGCGACGCAGAATGGTCGCTTCTTCAAGGAGCACAATCGGAATGCCAGTCCTGCAGCGGCACTCAAGCACTCCGTAGACGGCCTCGCTACCGATTGCGTGTGTGATCACCTCGCCAACGCGTAGGTCACGTTTTGCATAGGCGTACACGTCGCAGCCAGGGACGATTGGTTCTGGTGGTTTGCTAAGCAGTTCATTGGCTTGTCCGGGTGCCAGGACCGGGCGCCCGTCCATGGCGGCGAGGATGGCCTTCGGTGTTTCCAGGTGACAAAGGTGATAGGGGCGGTACAGCAGGTAGTAGGGGCCGGCACCTAGTTTGTAGTAGTCGAGATAGAATCGTTGGCTTTCAGGGAGGCTTGATTTTGGTTTTACTACGAGATAAACGCCGCCGCCCGGCTGTGCCCCAAGGATGTATTCCACCCGTGGGATTCCAGCGTAGGAATCAAAGTCGAATAGATTCAAGGCCTCGTTTACAGATTTCGCTTTGGGGCCTGTCATGCCGCCCTCAGGAGGGAGATAGCCGAAGGCGTTGGCAAGGACCGCCATCTCGATGTGCAGTTTAGTGCCGTCGGTGTAGGCACAACACTGGGTTGGAGACAGGCGCCGTTTGCGCGCTTCTTCGTCGACGCTCTCCGGGGTGGCTCTACGATTCAGAAAGCCCTTGATGTTTCCAGCCTGGACAATCTCGAAGCCCATCAGATCGGCCTCACTGATCATCGCTGCCAGTACACCGTGCTGATCGCCCGCGTCTGATGTGACGACGAGTCCGCGACTGCGGGCAGTGTGGCTGAGCAGTGGGCCCAAGGCGAGATCAACTTCCGCGTTCATCAGCACGACATGTGCGTTCGCTGCAAGGGCCTTGAGGCAATAGATCGCAGCTGCTCCGATGCTGTTGGTTGCTTCCACCAGTACATCGACCGGCTGATCGTCGAGCATGCGCTCAAAGTTTGTTGATGCTTGACAGCTTGCAAGGTCGCCAGTGGATTCTGATGCTGATTGATCGCAATCCACAGCCCAGCTGAGCCTCATGCCAGGAGTTGCCTGAACCTGAACAGCAATTCCGCGCCCCATGCTTCCGCAGCCCACGAGGCCTACACGAATGTTGGCGCTAATTCCACTCATTGAAATGCCGCGCGCGGCTTGAGGTTATGGCGGCTCAATCTTAACAGCCTTCCGAGTCATCATGATGCTAATCAAGGCGTGATTCGTCATTCCGGTTGATTGTGTCTGTTCGCTGTGTTGGGAAGATGATATTTACTCGGCACCCCTCTTGCCTGCTGCCGCCCTCTGGAGAAGCTACCCCTCTCCTGCGGTGCCAAAAGAGGTCCTTCAACCCGATCGAACACCGCTCTGGATCGGCCTGCATACGATCAAGTCAGTTCTTTGCTGCCGGCACCAAGCCGCCAACCGCCTTGATTGCCACCCCCGTCGACTTCGAGTCCCTGGTGGACCTGGGCATCGCCAAGCCCGGCCGCTACCTCGGCAACGAGAGGGGGGTGGAGCCGCGCGACTGGAGTCAGGTCTGGCCGGCAGCCCGGGTGCGCTGGTGCCTCACCTACCCCGAGATCTATGAGGTGGGGGCCAGCAACCTCGGCCACATCATTCTCTATTCGATCCTCAACGCCGTCCCAGGTCAGCTCTGCGACCGCTCCTACCTGCCTGCGCCCGACCTGGCCGGGCGGCTGCGGGAGCAGGGACAGCCCCTGTTTGCCGTCGAGAGCCGGCGGGCTCTGGCAGCGTTCGACATTCTCGGCTTCAGCCTCAGCTACGAGCTGGGCGCCACCAACATCCTGGAGATGCTGGATCTGGCGGGGATCCCGATCCGCGCCTGTGAGCGGGGCGATCTCCCCTTGGCCGATGCCGCCGCACCGCCGCTGATCTTCGCCGGCGGTCCCACGGCCACCAGCAACCCGGAGCCCTATGCGGCGTTCTTCGATTTCCTCGCCCTCGGTGATGGCGAGGAGTTGCTGCCGGAGATCGCTCTGGTTGTGGCGGAGGCCAAGGCCTCAGGTCTGAGCCGCTCCCAGCTGCTCCATGACCTGGCCCAGGTGCCGGGGGTCTATGTGCCCTCGCTCTATGGACCGGGATCCGATGGCACCTCGATCGTGCCCCTGGAGCCAGGGGTGCCGGAGCGGGTGCTGCGGCGGGTGGCCACGCCGATGCCCCACTACGCCATGGGTCTGGTGCCCCACATCGAAACGGTCCACGACCGGCTCACGATCGAGATCCGCCGGGGCTGCACCCGGGGCTGTCGCTTCTGCCAGCCGGGCATGCTCACGCGTCCGGCCCGTGACGTGGAGCCCGAAGCGGTGATCGAGGCCGTCGAAACCGGCATGGAGCGCACCGGCTACAGCGACTTCTCGCTGCTCTCCCTGAGCTGCAGCGACTACCTCGCCCTCCCGGCGGTGGGGGTGGAGCTGCGCAACCGGCTGGCGGAGCAGAACGTCAGCCTCACCCTGCCGAGCCAGCGGGTGGATCGCTTCGACGCCAACATCGCCCACATCCTCGGGGGCACCCGCCAGGCGGGACTCACCTTCGCCCCCGAGGCGGGCACCCAGCGGTTGCGGGACATCGTCAACAAGGGGCTCACCGACGCCGAGCTGCTGCGCGGGATCCGCACCGCGATGGAGAACGGCTACCGCAAGGTGAAGCTCTATTTCATGATCGGCCTGCCGGGAGAAACCGACGCTGACGTGCTCGGAATCGCCGCCACCTGCCGCGCCCTTCAGGAGCAGTGCCGTGACCTGGGCCGGCTGGAGCTGAACCTGACGATCAGCAACTTCACCCCCAAGCCCCACACCCCCTTCCAGTGGCACAGCGTGTCCACCGGAGAGTTCCGGCGCCGCCAGGAGCTGCTGCGGCGGGAGCTGCGCTCCCTGCGCGGGCTGAAGACGAATTTCACCGACGTGCGCCTCTCGGCCATGGAGGATTTCGTCGGCCGCGGCGATCGGCGGCTGGCGCCGGTGATCGAGGCCGCCTGGCGGGCCGGTGCTGGCCTCGATGCCTGGTTCGAGACGATCGAGCGCACCCATGACGCCTGGACCGCGGCGATCGAGGCGGCCGGCCTCGGCGGTCGCTACCGGGCCCTGGAGCTGGGGGCCTGGGGCTCGGTCGAGGCTCTCAGCGAGGCGGATCTGCAGGCGTTCTGCGCCCAGCCACTCCCCTGGGATCACATCGATACCGGCATCGACAAGGGCTGGCTCGCGGACGATCTGCAGCGGGCCCTGGCGGCCACCGTCGTGCCGGATTGCTCCTTCGAGGGCTGCAGCAGCTGTGGGGTCTGCAGACCTGAGTTCGGCCACAACGTGGTGGTGCCGCCACCGCCGATTCCCGAACGACTGCCGTCCCGGGCGCCCGCCAGTGAACGGCTGCAACGGCTGCGTTTTCGCTTCGCCAAGACGGGGGACCTGGCCCTGCTCAGCCACCTTGATGGCGTGAGGATGCTGGAGCGAGCCCTTCGCCGCAGCGGCCTGCCGGTGAGCTTCACCGGTGGCTTCCATCCCCTGCCTCGGTTGGAGTTCGCCCTGGCTCTGCCCCTGGGGGTGGAGGCCAGGGGCGAGTGGCTGGATCTGGAGATGGCGACGCCCACCGCCCCCGAGCAGGTGCGGCAGCGGCTCGGGGCCCAGCTACCTGGGGGGTTTCAGCTGTTGTCGGTGCGCGAAGTCCCCGTGGGCGGCGTCAGCCTTTCCCAGGAGTTGAGATCCTCCATCTGGAGTCTGGAGCTGTTGGATCCCCATCCGGTCCCACTGGAGACGGCCGAATGGCACCACGCCGTTGGGGCTTTGCGGGACGCTTCTCAATGGATCTGGCATGACACCGACAAAAAGGGGCGTCCCCGGGTGAGGGACCTGCGCCCTTACTTGCAGGAGCTGGTGTGTTCTGAGCGGCAGCCCATCGATCCCCCGGGGAGCGCACGCTTGCGCTATCTCGCGCTGATTGATCCTCAGGGGCGCAGCTTGCGGCCGGAGCATTTGCAGGGCTGGTTCGCCGAATGGTTCGCACGGCCTTTGGCCCTGGGCCGGCAGTGCCGGGAGGAACTGGGGTTGCGGGGCGAGAGCACGCCTGATCAGAGCCCCATGCTAATTTGAGCCGAAGACGGCAGAACGATTGCAGATCACAATCTGCTCACTGCCCTCTGGAACAGCTTTCTTGAAACCCCATTTCCAGAAAGCCGTTTCACTCGGCACCGTTTGGATTTTGGAGGCGCAGCTCCTGCTTCTCGCGCTTTGTTGATCGATCGAGGGCTCAGGCCGTACCGGTTGATCCGTTTCGCACGCGGGCTGTGTTTCTTCTGGTCCCGCCGGCCGTCTGGCTCTGCCCATCCGGCGGGGTTTCCGCAGTCGTCATACCGTCTGGCGTCCACTCTGAGCTTCTTTCCCGCAACGGTTCTTCAGCCCTTCCCCAGCGCCCTCGGAAGCAGCGCTGGGAGTGGATCAAGGCCCTTCGCGTTCCCTTCAGGGGATGTTCCCTCCCTCACGGCAGGGCTCCGCTGAGCCTCCCTCTCTTTCCTCCATGCCCCAGCAGATCGTCATCGCCGAGCAACTGCGCATCGCCGCAGTCCTCAACGACGACCGTGTTGATGAGTTGGTTGTGGCCCAGGGTCGTTACCAGATCGGTGACGTCTACCTGGGCACCGTTGAAAACGTGCTCCCCGGCATCGATGCCGCCTTCGTCAACATCGGCGAAGGCGAGAAGAATGGCTTCATCCATGTCACCGACCTGGGCCCCCTGCGGCTGAAAAAGGGCGCCGTCGGCATCACCGAGCTTCTGGAGCCCCGTCAGAAGGTTCTCGTTCAGGTGATGAAGGAGCCCACGGGCACCAAGGGCCCCCGGCTCACCGGCAACCTCACCCTGCCCGGCCGCTTCCTGGTGCTGCAGCCCCACGGCCAGGGGGTGAACATCTCACGCCGCATCGACGGCGAAAACGAACGCAACCGGCTGCGGGCCCTCGGGGTGCTGATCAAGCCACCCGGCGCAGGCCTCCTGGTGCGTACGGAAGCCGAGGGGGTCAGCGAAGAGTTGCTGATCGATGACCTCGAGAACGTGCTGCGTCAGTGGGAAGGTATCCAGCTGGCGGCTGAGAGCGCTTCACCGCCGGTGCTGCTCAACCGCGACGAAGATTTCATCCATCGCGTTCTCCGCGACCTCTACAGCCCTGAGGTGGTGCGCGTCGTGGTCGACAGCGCCGAGGCCGTCGGACGCGTCAACGCCTTCCTGGGGACCGACCAGGCCAACCTGCTGGTGGAGCATCACCGCGAATCCAACGAGATCCTCGAGCACCACAAGGTCAATGCGGCCATCCGCGATGCCCTCAAGCCCCGGGTCGATCTGCCGTCGGGTGGCTACGTGATCATCGAGCCCACTGAGGCGCTGACCGTCATCGACGTCAACTCGGGCTCGTTCACCCGTTCGGCCAACGCCCGTGAAACGGTGCTCTGGACCAACTGTGAGGCGGCCGTGGAGATCGCCCGCCAGCTCAAGCTGCGCAACATCGGTGGCGTGGTGATCATCGACTTCATCGACATGGAGTCGCGCCGCGATCAGCTCCAGTTGCTGGAGCATTTCACCCAGGCCGCTCGCGATGACACGGCCCGACCCCAGATCGCCCAGCTCACCGAACTGGGACTGGTGGAGCTCACCCGCAAGCGCCAGGGTCAGAACATCTACGAACTGTTCGGGCGGGCCTGCCCCAGTTGTGGAGGTCTGGGTCATGTGGCCGTTTTGCCCGGCAAGGACACCCTGCAGCCCCTGGCCACCCTCACCGGGCTGGTGCGCTCCGCCGCTTCCGCCAGGGCCGAGGTGCTCAGTCCGTCCGCCGCAACGGAATCTTCGACCCGCCGCCGCCGCGGCGGGCGTGGGGGCCGTGGTTCCAGCGACGGCTACGACGCCGGTGCCACCCCGTTGACCACCTCGGCGTTCAGCGCCACTGACGAGTTCGCCGTCGTCCCGATCCTCACCTCGCTTGAGCCGTCATCCAATGGGGGCAACGCCAACGGCGGCTATGGCCATGGCGTCCATTCCAATGCCGGTGGATCGGAGGGTGGGGGCAGTCGTCGGCCGGAACCTGACTTCGTGGTCGTGCCCATGGATCCCGAGCAGGAACTTGTCTATGGCTGGCTTGGTCTCAACCCTGCCTTGCTCCTCGATCCCATCCCAAGCGCCGACAACCTGGTGGTGCGCGTGGTGCGTCCCGGTGAGGATGCCGAGGCGGTTCTGGAGGAGGCCCGGCAGCAACTGTCAGCCAGTGGCCCCCGCCGCCGCCGCCGCCAACGCGGTGGTGGAGACGGGGTTGGCAACCAGGGTCGTGACGGCGCCGCCGAGCCGTTCCGTGGTGCTGAACGTGCCTCAGAGGCCGAACGAGGCTCCACCCCGGCGGCCCTTGTGGAGATCACCCCGCTGCCGGTGACCAGCTTCGAGTCGCCCAGCGCCTACGGCGAGGCTGACTCCAGCCTGGCTGCGGTCGGTCTCGCCACCGTGGTGATCGAACCCACGCCCGCCCAGCCTTCGCTGGTGGTCTCCAACGGCGCGCCTGCCCCCACCCGTCGTACCACCGCCAAGGTGGTGGCAGGCGAGGTGGTGGCCGCCCAGGGACCCGCCAGCGGCGAAGACGCTGCCGACGGGGAACCCCGCCGCCGCCGTCGCCGGTCTTCGGCGGCCCGCTGAACCAACCTGGGCAGCCATGGCATTGGGATCCCTGTCTCTGTGCCGGGGTCGACGAAGTGGGCCGTGGGGCCCTGTTCGGTCCGGTGCTGGCGGCGGCTGTGGTGCTGCCCCGGGAGTCGATCGAGCCCCTGGAAACCGCTGGCCTGACCGACAGCAAGGCGCTCACGGCCCGCCGCCGTCAGCTGTTGGTGCCTCGGATCACCGCCGCCGCCACCGCCTGGGGGATCGGTCAGGCCTCGGCCCGGCAGATTGATCAGGAAGGTATCCGCGCGGCCACCGAGGCGGCCATGCTCCGGGCCCTGCAGCGGCTGGCACTGACGCCAGCCCTGGTGCTCGTGGATGGAGTTCTGCCCCTTCGGGGCTGGTCCGGTGAGCAGCGCACGATCGTGCACGGGGATAGCCGTTGCGCCGCCATCGCCGCCGCCAGTGTGCTGGCCAAGGAGGCTCGCGACGCCCTGATCAAGCGATTGGCCCAGCGCTACCCCGGTTACGGTCTGGAGCGCCACGCCGGTTACGGCACAGCCCAGCACCGTCAGGCCCTGCTGGAGCGTGGAGCCACCGACCTGCACCGCCACAGTTTCCTGGGCCGATTGCTCAGTGGATCAAGCACCACTGCTGAAAATCCATGAGCAGCTGCTTGCTCACCCGGGTCTTCATGCCCTTGAGCAAGCCCCCTAGCAGTGAGCCGCCGGTGGCACTCAGCACCGAGGCCGGGATCAACTTCAACAGGGGCGGCCGACTGACGGTGACCGTCAATGAGGCTTCACCCTCCAGGGCACGGCCCGAGGCCATCAACCAGGAGCTCAGGCTGAGCTGGAACTCTTCAATCATCCCGAGGCCCACCAGTTGAGCGTCGATCGCCTCGATGGCGAGCCTTCCCGGCGTCGTTTTCGACTGAAGTTCCACCACCGGCTGGATCTGGAGCTGGAACACCTGAAGGTGGGTGACCTCGTAGCGGTAGTGGCCCGGACCGAGGGTGGTGAGTTGGAGGGGGTCGAAGAGGGCTTCGATGATCCGCCGCTCATCGGCGAGGTAATCGTTCAGCCGTTCGGACTGATCCCTCACCGGGATCACCAAGTGCTGAGAGGCGCTGAAGGTCAGGTTCATCTCCTGAGGGTCGGCGCGGCATGATCCTATCGACCTGAGTCCTGGCCCTCCCCATGCGCCTCGCCTTTCTCGGCCCCGTTGGCACCTATGGCGAACAGGCCGCCGTGCGCCTGGCGGAGCTGAGTGGCGACGCCAACCCTGAGCTGGTTCCCCAGACAGGCATCCGGGCCGTGATCCAGGCCCTGGCCAGGGGCACTTGCGACGCCGCCGTGGTTCCCGTCGAAAATTCCGTGGAGGGGGGTGTCACAGCCTGTCTCGACGCCCTCTGGGAACACCCCGAACTGGCGGTGGTTCACGCCCTGGTGCTGCCCATCCGCCATGCCCTGCTGGGCAGCGGACCGATCAGTGGGATCAGCGAGGTGCTCTCCCACCCGCAGGCACTGGCCCAATGCAGCCAATGGCTGGGTGATCACCTGGGCGGGGCCCTTCAGCTCCCCACCAGCTCCACAGCCGAGGCGGCGCGGATGGTCTCCGGCAGCCGTTTCCGTGCTGCCGTGGCCTCCCTGGAGGCGGCCAAGCAGCACGGTCTGGAGGTTCTTGCGTACCCGATCAACGACGTGGCGGGCAACTGCACGCGCTTTCTGATGTTGCGCCGCGGGGAGCGGGGCCTCGATGGCCCGATGGCCAGCCTGGCCTTCTCTCTCCATGCCAACCGTCCGGGTGCGCTGCTGGAGGCCCTGGGCTGCTTCGCCCACCGCTCGCTGAACATGAGCCGGATCGAATCGCGGCCGTCGAAGCGGGAGATGGGCGAGTACATCTTCTTTGTTGATCTCGAGCCGATCGAGGGTCGTCTGCCCCTGGAGCAGGCGATCGAATCGCTGCGCCCGCTCTGTCAGCACCTGGCGCTGTTCGGCGCCTACCCGCTCACAAACCTCGCTGGCCCTGAGGAGGAAACGACCTGAGGGGTGTTCGGAACCAGGTGCTCAGCCGGCCTTGCGGAGTCGGAACACCCCGAACTGCATCAATCCAGTGGCGAAGGCCCAGTGCATTAGCAGCAGGGTGGGGATTTCCCTGAGCCCTTTGAGGACCGCGCCTGGACCCAGGCCCAGCACGGCGTCGGGGCGGCGCACCCCTTCGAGGATCGAATCGATCCAGGAGGGCAGGGTGGCCGCGCTCCAGTCGTCGGTGCCCACGGCCGCCGGTGATCCCAGGTGGGCGCTTCGCTCCAGGTGACGCCGGAAGCCAGCGATGCTGGCGAATTCCGGGTGGGCCCATTGATCGAGCAGCTGGCGCAGCACCCAGCGCTCGGCGGCCGTGGTGGGTTGAAGCGCGGGGTCGCGTCGGTTCCAATCGGCCACAGCCAGGAGACCGCCTGGCCTGAGAACCCTCAGCAGCTCATCGGCGTAGCGCTGCTTGTCGGCCATGTGGGGCCCCGCCTCCACGCTCCAGACCGCATCGAAGCTGTTGATGGGGAACTCGAGCGCCAGGGCATCCATCAGCTCAAATCGGCAAGAAAGCCCGCTGGGGGTGAGGAACCGGGCCCTCTCGATCTGGCCTGGGCTGATGCTGATGCCCACCACCTGGAAGCCGTAGTCGCGGGCCAGGATCCTGGCGCTGCCACCGATGCCGCAGCCCACATCCAGCAGCGTGCTGCCGGCGGGCAGTCGATCGAGGCCACTCCAGCGCACCAGGGCATGGACGAAGTCCTCCTTGGCATGGCGAAAATCCACCCGTCGGGGCGGGTTGCCGTAGTGGCCCAAATGCACGTGTTCGCCCCAGAGGCGCTCGAGCAGTTGGTCGTCGGTCCAGCGGTCGTAAGCCTCCGCCACCGTGGCCGAGCTCTGGAACTGGCGGCCGTGGCGTTGCCACAGCACCAGCGCCAGGGCCAGGGCCAACACGAGCAGCAGCATGGCCAGCAGAACCTGCCCAGGGATCGCCAATGGACTGCCTCAGTCGGGGACGGAGTCGCCCAGATCCTTGAAGGTGTCCTTCAACACGGTGCGGGCGGCGAGCTGGCGACGGGTGCGATCGAGCAGCTCGAACTCCAACCGCAGCCTTTCACCGGTGTCGGTGATTTCCAGCAACGCCTGCTGATGGTCGGCCACGGGACCGCCCAGATGGGAGCCGATCCAGAAGGAGAGTTCCCGCGGCAGATCGGGCAGGTCGCTGGGCAAGGGGGTGATCTTGCCGAAGAGCTTGCCGGTGAGATCGACCACATCCTGCAGGGCCTGGGTCACCTCGGTGGCGAGCTGGTGGAGATCGTCGTGGCTTTCAGCGGTTTCGTCTTCGATCCAGCTGACCAGGGCCACCCGGAACGGGGCTTCACGCACCACGTCGAGCACTCGAAAGCGTTGCTGGCCCAGGGTGACAATGTTGCTGCGGTCATCGTCCTGGGTCTGGCACTGGAGAATCTCAGCGCAGCAGCCCACATCGGCCATGCGCTGGGTCTGGGGATCCCATCGCACCACACCGAAACGTCGATCGTTCTCTAGAACCGTGCTCAGCATCATGCGATAGCGCGGTTCGAAGATGTGGAGTGGGAGCACTTCCTGGGGGAAGAGCACCACATCCGGCAGGGGAAAAAGGGGCAATTCCCTGACGGACAGATCGGTCACGTGGTCACGCTGCGTGGCTGCAGGACTAAGGAGTTGGGCCTGGAGTCAGCTGGATGGACAACCTGACCAGGCAGTGATGCTAGGAACAATTCAGGCCTTGCAGCGGCGGAGCAAGCTCCTAGAGCTTCACTTCGATATCGACGCCGCTGGGTAGATCCAGCTTCATCAGGGCGTCAATGGTTTTTGAGGAAGGGTTGTAGATGTCGATGATGCGCCGGTGGGTGCGGGTTTCAAAGTGCTCGCGGGAGTCCTTGTCAACGTGGGGCGAGCGCAGCACGCAATAGATCTTGCGCTTGGTGGGCAGGGGGATCGGGCCAATCGCCGTGGCGGCGGTGTGGTCCGCGGTTTCAATGATCTTTTCGCAGGAAAGATCCAGCATGCGGCGATCGAACGCCTTCAGACGGATGCGGATCTTCTGCTGGGAGATGGAGGTGGACATGGGGTTGGAGAGAAGCGCGGGGGCGGCACGGCGGCGGTGGCTGCTGAATGGAAGGGCAGCGGCCGGTCGGCTTGGGTTGTCGAGGTGCTGGGGAGAGATCGATCGAATCGGGGTGGGGGCTGGCCCCACCCCGCCAGGCTAAATCAGCCTCACTCGAGGATCTTGGAGACCACGCCGGCACCGATGGTGCGGCCACCCTCGCGGATGGCAAAGCGCATGCCCTGCTCGATGGCCACTGGGCAAATCAGCTCGCCGGTCATCTTGATGCGGTCACCGGGCATGACCATCTCCACGTTGGAGCCGTCATCGGCGGTGAAGGCGGTGATCTGACCGGTCACATCCGTGGTGCGGATGTAGAACTGCGGGCGGTAGCCGGCGAAGAAGGGGGTGTGGCGGCCGCCTTCCTCCTTCTTGAGCACGTAGACCTCACCTTCGAACTTGGTGTGGGGCTTGATGGAGTTGGGCTTCACCAGCACCATGCCGCGTTCGATGTCTTCCTTTTGGATGCCGCGCAGCAGCAGGCCGACGTTGTCGCCAGCCAGGCCCTCATCGAGCAACTTGCGGAACATCTCCACCCCGGTCACGGTGGTTTCGCGGGTGTCCTTGATGCCCACGATCTGAACGGTTTCGCCCACTTTGACCTTGCCGCGTTCGATCCGTCCGGTGGCCACGGTGCCGCGACCGGTGATCGAGAAGACGTCTTCGATGGCCATCAGGAAGGGCTTGTCGATCTCACGCTCGGGCTCGGGGATCGACTCGTCGACGGCATCCATCAGATCGAGGATCTTGTCGACCCACTCGTTTTCGCCGCGGATGCCCTTGCCACCGCCCTGGATGTGCTCGAGAGCCTTGAGGGCAGAGCCGGCAATCACGGGGATGTCATCACCGGGGAAGTCGTAGCTGCTGAGCAGCTCGCGCATTTCCAGTTCGACGAGCTCGAGGATCTCCTCGTCGTCGACCATGTCCTTTTTGTTGAGGAACACCACCAGGGCGGGCACGCCAACCTGCTTGGCCAGCAGGATGTGCTCCTTGGTCTGGGCCATGGGGCCGTCGGTGGCGGCCACCACAAGGATGGCGCCGTCCATCTGGGCAGCTCCGGTGATCATGTTCTTGACGTAGTCGGCGTGCCCTGGGCAGTCGACGTGGGCGTAGTGACGGTTCTCGGTTTCGTACTCAACGTGGGCGGTGTTGATGGTGATGCCCCGTTCCTTCTCCTCAGGTGCACCATCGATTTGGTCGTAGGCCTGAGCTTTGGCCTGACCGAGCGTTGACAGCACATTGGTGATGGCGGCCGTCAAGGTGGTTTTGCCATGGTCAACGTGACCGATGGTGCCGATGTTGACGTGTGGTTTGTTCCTTTCGAACTTCTCGCGAGCCATGATGAAAAAGAATCGGGGGTGGATTTAGAGGGTGAAGATCAGGAATTGCCCTGATTCTTGGAGATGATGGCTTCAGCGACGTTCCGAGGGACTTCCTCGTAGTGACTGAACTCCATCGAGAAGATACCCCGACCCTGAGTCATGGATCGGAGCTGGGTGGCGTAGCCGAACATCTCGGCCAGGGGCACCTTGGACTGGACCTTGGACTGTCCATTGTCGATGGACTGCCCTTCGACCTGACCGCGGCGAGAGGAGAGGTCGCCGATCACAGAACCGAGGTAGTCCTCGGGGATCTCGACTTCCACCTTCATCATCGGCTCAAGAAGTACTGGATTGCACTTCTTGACTCCGTCTTTGAAGGCCAGGGATCCGGCGATCTTGAACGCCATTTCCGAAGAGTCCACATCGTGATAGGAACCGTCCACCATGGTGACCTTGATATCGATCATCGGGAAACCCGCGATCACGCCGGATTCGCAGGTTTCTTTCATGCCGTTTTCGGCAGGTCCGATGTACTCCTTGGGCACGATGCCGCCAACGATCTTGTTGACGAAGACAAAGCCTGAGCCGGGTTCCCCTGGCCCCATCTCGATCACCACATGGCCGTACTGACCTTTGCCGCCGGTCTGGCGGGCGAACTTGCCTTCACCTTTGGCGCTGCCGCGGATGGTCTCCCGGTAGGACACCTGGGGGGCACCGATGTTGGCCTCCACCTTGAACTCCCGCAGCATGCGGTCCACGAGGATCTCCAGGTGCAGCTCTCCCATGCCGGCGATCACCGTCTGACTCGTCTCCGGGTTGGTGGAGACCCGGAAGGTGGGATCCTCTTCGGCCAAAGACTGGAGCGCTTTGGAGAGCTTCTCCATGTCGCCCTTGGTTTTGGGCTCCACCGCAACAGAAATCACTGGTTCAGGGATGAAGAGCGATTCAAGGATGATCGGATCGGTTTCCACGCAGAGGGTGTCTCCGGTGGTGGTGTCCTTGAGACCGAGGACAGCGCCGAGGTCGCCGGCGCGCAGTTCGTCGACTTCCTCGCGATCATCGGCCTTGAGCAGGATCAGGCGAGAGATGCGTTCTTTTTTGTCTTTGGTGGAGTTCAAGACATAGCTGCCCTTCTGCAGCACACCGCTGTAGATGCGCACGAAGGTGAGCTTGCCGTAGGGGTCGGCCATCACCTTGAAGGCAAGGCCGCTGAACGGTGCGCTGTCGTCGCAGGGACGGTTGGATTCAGTGCCATCAGGCAGCAGGCCTGTGATCGGAGGCACGTCGACTGGGGCCGGTAGGTAGTCGACCACGGCGTCAAGCATCAGCTGGACACCTTTGTTCTTGAAGGCTGAGCCGCAGAGGATCGGCACCAAGCCATGCTTGACGACACCGACACGGATGCCTTTGATCAGCTGCTCATCGGTGAGTTCGCCGTTCTCCAGGAACGCATCAATCAACTCCTCATCGGTTTCGGCCACAACCTCCATGAGGTGGTTACGCCATTTAGCGGCTTCCTCCTTCATGTCGTCGGGGATCTCCGATTCAATGATGTCGGTGCCGAGATCATTGGTGTAGATGATCGCCTTCTGGCTCACCAGATCGATAATGCCCTTGAGATCGCCTTCGGCGCCGATCGGCAGCTGGATTGGCGCGCCTTTGGCTTTGAGGCGGTCCTTGATTTGCTCGACAACCTTGAGGAAATTGGCACCGGTGCGGTCCATCTTGTTGACGAACACGATGCGAGGCACGTTGTAGCGATCTGCCTGGCGCCAAACGGTTTCGGACTGGGGCTGAACTCCACCGACGGCGCAGAAGACAGCGACGACCCCATCAAGCACCCGCATGGAGCGCTCCACCTCAATGGTGAAGTCGACGTGACCGGGGGTGTCAATGATGTTGATGCGGTGATCCTTCCAGCTGGTGGAAATGGCCGCAGCGGTGATCGTGATGCCACGTTCGCGCTCCTGTTCCATCCAGTCGGTGACGGCGGCGCCATCGTGCACCTCGCCCATCTTGTGGACCACACCCGAATAGAACAGAATCCGCTCGGTCGTAGTGGTTTTGCCTGCGTCGATATGGGCGGCAATACCGATATTTCTGACGCGTTCCAGGGGAAAGGCGCGGGCCACGGGGAGCTTCTCCGAAGGTTGTCAACTAAAAATGCGGAATCGACTCTACAGGGCGGCCCTGCAGAGGCCGGATCCTCGCTTGATCCGGCCGGTTGCGCTCAGTAGCGGTAGTGGGCGAAAGCCTTGTTGGCTTCTGCCATCTTGTGGGTTTCTTCGCGCTTGCGGACGGCATTGCCGGCCTCGTTGGCCGCATCCATGAGCTCGCCGGCCAGTTTCTGGGCCATCGAGCGACCGTTGCGGGCACGGGAGAAGTTCACCAGCCAGCGCAGGGCCATGGCCGTGCCCCGTTCCTGGCGAACCTCCATCGGCACCTGATAGGTGGCACCACCCACCCGGCGGGCGCGCACTTCCACCAGTGGGGTGGCGTTGCGCACCGCGGTTTCGAACAATTCGAGCGGATCGGAACCGGTGCGGTCGTTGATCATGCCGAAGGCGTCGGAAAGGATCCGCTGGGCCGTGGACTTCTTGCCGTGCTTCATCAGCCGGGCCACGATCATCGAGGCCAGGCGGCTGTTGAACTGCGGATCCGGGAGAACCGGGCGCTTTTCGGCGGCATTGCGGCGGGACATAAACCTGGAAGCAGGGAGTCAGAAACGGGTGTGAGGAAAATGCTGGGGAACGGTTGGACCGGACTCAGCCCTTCGGAGTCTTGGCTCCGTACTTGGAGCGGGATTGACGGCGATCCTTCACGCCTGCGGTGTCGAGGGTCCCGCGGATGATGTGGTAGCGGACACCGGGAAGATCCTTCACACGGCCGCCGCGGATGAGCACGACGGAGTGTTCCTGGAGGTTGTGGCCGATGCCGGGGATGTAGGCGGTCACCTCGAATCCTGATGTGAGGCGAACCCGGGCCACCTTGCGGAGCGCCGAGTTGGGCTTTTTAGGAGTGGAGGTGTACACCCGGGTGCACACACCCCGCCGTTCCGGGCAGGAGCGCAGGGCCGGGGACTTGGTCTTGCGGGTAAGGCGCTGCCGTTCGGTGCGGATCAGCTGCTGAATCGTGGGCATCGAGGGCCGGAGTGGGGGTCGGACGTCCGACCGTTTCGACAATCCGCCACCTTACTTTGTCGCGGTCCCACCCTCCCCGGATCGGCTGAAGGAGGCACCGCAGACGCAGCAACGCACCCCGTCCCCTGGACGGATCAGAAAGCCGCCGCCGCTGAGATCGCCTCGGTAGTCGAGATTCAGGCCGCTCAGCCGCGCCATTTGATCGGCAGGGGCGTGGAGCGTGATCCCATCGGCACGGGCCACGGGTACCCCGGCCAGATGGCCGGGGCGGATGCGCACCACCCAACGCTCACAGCTGCCTTCCACCAGATCGAGGTGCATCACTCCAGGAGTGCCGGCCACGGCCGCCTGACGTCCAAGCTCGGCAGCGGCCGCCGCGCTCAGGCGCAGACTCTGACCCTTGGGCATGGTGACATCGGCGCAATCGCCCCATTCTGACGGGCGGTGACGTCTGAGTCTCTAGGGCTCTTGGCGCGCCAGGCGCCCTGGGAGGCCATTGATTTGGTCCGTGGGCCGGGGGATCAGGCCCAGGCCGTTGTGGATCGAAGAAGCCACCCCCCGCCCCTTGACGGTGTGGGTCCCGGCGATCACCAGGCCGGTGGAACTGCCACCATCCAGGTTCAAGGCGTCCTGCAGGCCCATCTGCTGCAGGGCGAGGCCGGTTTCGACCAGCGTCGGCCCTTCGTGGCCAACGCCCTGCAGGGTGATCAGCCAGAGCTGGCGCCCATCGCTGCCCACCACGGTGCGCGGGGCGCCCTGCTGGAGAAAGCTGGGGCTGAAACCTTCGGCTGTGCCATTGAGCACGAAGCGGCCCCCGAGCAGCAGGAGCGGCCCACCGCCGATCACGAAGGGCTGCAGGCCGGTGGGATCCGTCGGTCGGCTGCTGAGCCGCAGGCGCTCGCCTACGCCCCAGGGCAGCTGCGTGCCCGCCCTGCCGATCAAAAGGATGTCCTCACCTGCCAGCGGGATGCCCTCGCTGAGCTGATTGGCCTCAAAGCGCTGTTGAACAACGCCGTTGTTGAGGATCAGACCCGTTTCGGTTCCGCTCAGGGACCGGTAGAACCGGCCCCAGTCAGCGGTATAGCGGCTAATGCCCCGTTGGACGTAGCCACTGTTGACGCTGCTGATCGGCCAGCGCTGGCCATAGCTGTCAGTGAGGCTTTCATCGAGGCTCAGGCGGCCGAAGCGGGGCAGATCCGCGTCCTGCCAGGCCATCACCCCCCGGTTGAGGATCGGACCGGACAGCCAGCGTCCCCCGTCGCGGACGGCGCCCAGGGGTAGCCGGTTGACCCGGTTGAAGAAGCCGCCATTGATCGCGACCACGGCCTGGTCCTGCTGGGCGAGCACGGGCAGGCTCGAAAGGCCCTGCATGCCATCGGGACGGGTGAGCGGCCGCAGATCCAACGGCGTCCGGCGCGGATCCAGGCGCACGCTGCTGATCAGCAGGCGCCGCTGGCCCACACCGCGCAGCTCGCGGCTGAGCTGAACCCCGGAACCCTGCAGGGCCAGCAGGCGCGGATCGCGAGGGTTCGGTTCAGTTGATGTCGCTGGGCCGCTGCCACCACTGACTCCCCCCTGGCTGCCCACGGAGACGCCTGGCAGGTCGATCACCACACGGTTCGGCCCCCCCAGCGTGGAGATTCGGGTGCCCTCTGAGGAACGGCCGAGGGCCAGGCTGAGGCGGGCTGGGCCCTGACGGGTCCCCAGGCCGAGGCCCTGAAGTTGCTGCTGAAGCTCCGCCGTGCTGGCCAGATCGAGGGCCAGCTGGCCTTCCCCCAGGCGCAACCAGGTGGGTCCGCTCAAATCGAGCACCACCCTTCGGCCACCGTTGCCATCGCGGGAGCGCACCCGCAGCAGTTGTGGTGGCGGTAGACGCAGGCGCAGCAAGGGGCCGAGCCGCTCGGGTCGCACTCCAGCCGCCAACAGCGGTCGCGACACCTCAATGGCCACCTCGTCTTGGAGGCTGCGCTGGGCGGCGGCTGGCACCCGCAGGCTCTGGCCGAACCAGTCCAGATCCAGATCGCCACCGGGGAGGCTGCGGCTTGAGAAACCCAGCTGGCCCTCAAGCACTTCCAGAGGGATCCAGAGCTCGGCGGGCTCGGACCCCTCGCTGTCAAGCCAGCGCCAGCGGGCCTGCAGTCGCTGGCCGTTCAGCTCGATTCCCAGTCCTTCCTGAACGCCTCGGAAGCCGCTGCCTGAGGAGGGGAGCCTCTCGCCCCTGCGCTCCAGGGGCGGCGGCGGCGGCGGTGCCGGCGGCATGGCCAGACCCAGCAGCGGCAGCGGAAAAAAGGCTGCCATTCGGCCCACGGTGCGTCTTCAGCAACCTAGCTCCGATCCAGGGATGGTCCGGTTCACGACCGACGGCGGCGAGTGAACCAGTCCCTAGGATCTGAATCTTCTAGATGTGGCCTGTCCCCTGGCGGGATGGTCCGCGGTTTCAGCTGGTGATCCCTGGCTATGCCACTTCCCACCCGTCCCATTTGGCCCCATTGCGACAGCCCTGCTCCTGCGGCTGTGGCTGGTGAAAAGGACGCCTGCGGCGTGGGGTTCTTGGCCCGCTTGAGCGGAGAGGCCAGCCACTGGATCCTCAGCCAGGCCCTGCGCGGCCTCGGCTGCATGGAGCATCGGGGCGGTTGCGGAGCTGACGGTGATTCCGGCGATGGAGCTGGGATCCTGTGTGGAATTCCCTGGTCTTTCCTGGAGGAGGTTTGGCCTGAGGTGGCCGCCGTTCCCAAAGACCGCAGGGGCCTGGGCATGGTGTTTTTGCCCGCCGACCCGGAGCTGCGGCAGCAGGCCCGCCGTTTCTGCGACGAAGAGGCCCAACGGCTGGGACTTCGCTCGGTGGGCTGGCGCCCTGTTCCCGTTGACCCCTCGGTTTTGGGGCCGTTGGCCCGGACGACGGCACCGGTGATCGAGCAGTGGCTTGTGGAGGGGAGCGAGGGCGGAGATGCGCTTGAAGCCCTGTTGTTTCGCTGTCGCAGGCGCATCGGCGACCGGGCTCGGGAGGCCTGGGGGCCTGGTCCACTCGACCTCTATTTCGCCTCGATCAGCGGCCGCACCGTCGTCTACAAAGGGATGGTGCGCTCGGAGGTGCTGGCCGCCTTCTATGGCGATCTCCGCGACCCCCGCTTCGAAGTCAGCTTCGCCGTCTACCACCGGCGCTTCAGCACCAACACCTTGCCCCGTTGGCCCCTGGCTCAGCCGATGCGGCTGCTCGGCCACAACGGTGAGATCAACACCCTGCTGGGCAACCTGAACTGGGCGAAGGCGGCCGAATCCCATCTCGATGAGGTCTGGGGTGAGGCGGCTCCCGACCTCAAGCCCGTGGTCAACGACGCCTTCAGCGATTCGGCCAACCTGGACGCCACCCTGGAGCTGATGGTGCGGGGCGGCCGGCCGATCACCGACAGCCTGATGACCCTGGTGCCGGAGGCTTTCCGCCTCCAGCCCGAACTTGAGAACCGCCCGGACATCCAGGCGTTCTACGAGTACTCCGCCTGTGTTCAGGAGCCCTGGGACGGCCCGGCCCTGCTGGTGTTCAGCGATGGCCTCAGCGTTGGGGCCACCCTCGATCGCAACGGCCTTCGCCCGGCCCGGTTCTGTGTCACCAACGACGGACTGGTGGTGATGGGCTCGGAAACCGGCGTGGTGGAGATCGAGGAGAGTTCGATCATCGAAAAGGGTCGCCTCGGTCCCGGCCAGATGCTGGCCGTTGACCTGGAGAAGGGCCGTCTTCTCTACAACTGGGACGTCAAGGCCGAGGCGGCCGAGCGCCATCCCTACGGCGTCTGGCTGGCGGAACGCCGCCGCAGCCTGGCACCCCAGCCCTGGGAAGACGAGCGCCACCTGCGTGATCTGGAGCTGCTGCAACTGCAGACCGCCGTTGGATTCAGCGCCGAAGACCTCGATCTGATCATCGAAGACATGGCTGGAGCCGGCAAGGAGCCCACCTACTGCATGGGTGACGACATCCCCCTGGCGGTGCTCTCTTCCAAGCCCCACCTTCTCTACGACTACCTCAAGCAACGGTTCGCCCAGGTCACCAACCCACCGATTGACCCCCTGCGGGAAAAGCTGGTGATGACTCTGGAGATGAACCTCGGGCGTCGTGGTTCCGCCCTGCGGCCTCAGGCCGATGGTGCCCAGGTGCTGCACCTGAGCACGCCTGTGCTCAACGAGGCCGAATTGGCGGCCCTCTCCCAGCAGGGTCTGGCCACATCCACCCTTTCAACCCTGATGCCTGTGCTGGCGGGTCCCAAGGGGCTGGAGCTGGCCGTGGGCGACCTCTGCTTAGCCGCGGTGGAGGCGGTGCGCGGCGGTTCCCAGATTCTGATTCTCTCGGACCGTGTCGGGGGAGGCATCACGGCCGGCACCACCTACATCCCATCGCTGCTGGCGATGGGGGCGGTGCATCACCATCTGCTTGATCATGGCCTGAGGCTGCAGTGCTCCCTGGTGGTGGACACGGCCCAGTGCTGGAGCACCCACCACCTGGCCTGTCTGATCGGTTTCGGCGCCAGCGCCGTCTGCCCCTGGCTCACCCTGGAAACCACCCGCCACTGGTTGGTGCACCCCAAGACTCAATCGCTGATGGAGCGGGGCAAGCTGCCTCGCCTCGATGCGGCCACCGCCCAGGCCAACGTGCGCAAGGCCCTGGAAGATGGCTTGCGCAAGATCCTGTCCAAGATCGGCATCTCCCTGCTGGCCAGCTACCACGGGGCCCAGATCTTCGAGGCCATCGGCCTGGGGGCCGACCTGATCAAGCTGGCGTTCACGGGCACCACCAGCCGGGTGGCCGGCTTGAGCCTGCCGGATCTCGCCAGTGAAACCCTCGCCTTCCACGCCAAGGCCTTCCCGGAACTGAACCGCACCAAGCTCGAATTCATGGGTTTCGTGCAGTACCGCAGCGGCGGTGAGTACCACCTCAACAGCCCGGAGATGGCCAAGGCCCTGCATGCGGCCGTGGCCGCTGGCCCCGGCTATGACCATTTCTCCACCTACAAGACCCTCCTGGAGCATCGGCCGGTGACGGCGCTCCGCGATCTGCTGCAACTGCGGCCCGCGCCCGCGCCACTGCCCCTCGATCAGGTGGAGAGCGTCGAGAGCATCTGCGCGCGCTTCTGCACGGGCGGCATGAGCCTCGGGGCTCTCTCGCGGGAGGCCCATGAAGTGCTGGCTGTTGCCATGAACCGCATCGGCGGGAAGAGCAACAGCGGTGAAGGCGGCGAGGATCCGGCCCGCTATCACCCCCTCAACGACGTCGACGCCAGCGGACACTCCCCCACCCTCCCGACCATCAAGGGGCTGCGCAACGGAGACTCCGCCTGCTCGGCGATCAAGCAGATCGCCTCCGGTCGTTTCGGCGTTACGCCCGAATACCTGCGCAGCGGCCGCCAGCTGGAGATCAAGGTGGCCCAGGGGGCCAAGCCCGGTGAGGGCGGTCAGCTGCCCGGACCGAAGGTGGACGCCTACATCGGCTGGCTGCGCAACAGCAAGCCCGGGGTGGCCCTGATCTCACCGCCCCCCCACCACGACATCTATTCAATCGAAGACCTGGCCCAGCTGATCCATGACCTGCACCAGGTCCATCCGGCCGCCAAGGTGTCGGTCAAACTGGTCTCGGAAATCGGTATCGGCACGATCGCCGCGGGCGTGGCCAAGGCCAATGCCGATGTGATCCAGATTTCCGGCCATGACGGCGGCACCGGTGCTTCGCCCCTGAGCTCCATCAAGCACGCCGGCAGCCCCTGGGAGCTGGGTCTCACCGAGGTGCACCGATCCCTGCTCCAGAACGGTCTGCGCGATCGTGTGCTGCTGCGGGCCGACGGCGGTCTCAAGACCGGCTGGGACGTGATCCTGGCCGCCTTACTGGGCGCCGAGGAGTTCGGTTTCGGCTCAGTGGCGATGATTGCCGAGGGTTGCATCATGGCCCGTGTCTGCCACACCAACAATTGCCCTGTGGGCGTGGCCACCCAGAAGGAGGCGCTGCGCAAGCGCTTCACGGGATTACCCGAGCACGTGGTCAGTTTCTTCCTGTTCGTCGCCGAAGAGGTGCGGCAGTTGCTGAGCGTGCTTGGTGTGGCCCGGCTGGAGGATCTGATCGGGCGCACCGACCTGCTCGAGCCCCGCTCCATCACCCTCACCAAGAGCAGCTCCCTCGATCTTTCCTGCCTGCTCGATCCGATCGCCGGGGCCGACGATCGCAGCTGGCTTGGCCATGAGCCCGTGGCCCATGGCAACGGACCGATCCTCGAGGACGCTCTGTTGGCAGACGTCGATGTGGCGGAGGCGATCGAGTCCCATGGCCGGGTGAGCCGTTCGTTGGCGATCGTCAACACCGATCGAAGCGTCGGTGCCCGTCTGGCCGGAGAGATTGCCGCCCGCCATGGCAACACCGGCTTCCATGGGGCCGTGACCCTTCGCTTCACAGGCGCCTCCGGTCAGAGCTTCGGAGCCTTCCTGCTCCAGGGTCTGGAGCTGCGTCTCGAGGGTGAGGCCAACGACTACGTCGGCAAGGGGATCAATGGGGGCCGCATCGTGGTGGTGCCACCTCCCGGCATCAACGAGGCCGGCCGTCAGGTGATTCTCGGCAACACCTGCCTCTATGGCGCCACCGGCGGCGAGCTGTACGCCCTCGGCCGCGCTGGTGAGCGTTTCGCCGTTCGCAACAGCGGTGCGCGCGCCGTGGTGGAGGGCACCGGAGACCACTGCTGTGAATACATGACCGGAGGTGTGGTGGTGGTGCTCGGCAGCACGGGCCGCAACGTGGCCGCTGGCATGACCGGTGGTGTGGCGTTCCTGCTTGATGAGCAGGGGACGCTTTCGTCGCGGCTCAACGGTGAAACCGTCAGCCTTCACAGCCTCGAGACCCCCGAACAGGAGCGCATGCTCAAGCCCCTGCTTGAGGCACACCTGGAGCAAACGGGCAGCCAGCGGGCGGCGGAAATCCTGGCCAACTGGCCCCAGTGGCGTAACCGCTTCAAGGTGTTGGTGCCCCCGAGCGAAATCCTGACTGTGGGCCTGGGCCAGCGGGAACAGGTGGTGGCCTGAGGCGGCTGCCTGAGTGGTGCTCGCTTCAACGAGGATGCTCGCGCATCAGGCGCTGGACCTCTCCGGCGTGGTAGCTGCTGCGGGTGAGCGGTGAGCTGACCACCTGGAGAAACCCCAGTACACCCTCACCGTGCCGCCGAAAGGCGTCGAATTGTTCCGGTGTGGGGAAGCGCTCCACCGCCAGATGTTTGGGTCCGGGGGAGAGGTACTGGCCGATGGTGACGATGTCCACCTGATGGCGCCGGAGGTCGGCCATCACATCAAGCACTTCTCCATCGCGCTCGCCCAGGCCCACCATCAACCCTGATTTGCTGTAGGTGCGGGGCCAGCCCTTGCGCACCCGATCCAGCAGTTCCAGCGATCGTTGATAAATCCCCTGGGGTCGCACCGAGCGGTAGAGCCGCGGGACGGTTTCGATGTTGTGGTTGAGCACGTCGGGCGCCCCCTCCATCACGGCGGCCAGGGCCTCCCAGTTGCCGCAGAAATCGGGAATCAGCAACTCGATCGTGGTGGTCGGTGAGCGTCGTCGCACCTCCTCGATGCAGGCCACGAACTGACGGGCTCCGCCGTCGGGGAGATCGTCGCGGTTCACCGAGGTGATCACCACATGACGCAGGCCCAGGCGCGCCACCGCCTCACCGAGCCGAATCGGCTCGCTGGGGTCGAGATCTCGCACGCTCTTGTCGAAGTCGATGTCGCAGTAGGGGCAAGCGCGGGTGCAGCCCGGCCCCATGATCAGGAAGGTGGCCGTGCCGCCGGCGAAGCACTCGCCGATGTTGGGGCAGCTGGCCTCCTGGCAGACGGTGTTCAGCTTCAGGTCGAGCAACAGGTCGGCCACGGCCCCGATGCGTTCACGTTGGGGCGCCTTGACGCGCAGCCAGTCGGGTTTCAGCACGTGCTCAGGGGCTCCCCGGCGGATGGCATGGCGGGAGTCTCACTCTAGGAATCGTCGTCCGATGGGTGGCGGCTCCCATCGCCTACACTCCGGCCATCGGGATGTGGCGCAGCTTGGTAGCGCACTTCGTTCGGGACGAAGGGGCCGCAGGTTCGAATCCTGTCATCCCGATTTCTTGTTTCTGACTCAGGCCAGCGCGGCCCCCGGATAACCCCGGGGGGTCACCATGCGGCCCTGCTTCACCCTTGTGCTGCTGTTCCCCACCAGCACAAGGGTGAGCATGTCGACCTCCTCAAAGGGCAGCTCAGCGAGGCTGCTGAGCCGCACGTCTTCTTCGGCGCGCCCCAGTTGGCGTGCCAGAGCCACGGGTGTGCTGGCGGGTCGACCTTCGAGCAGCAGGTCCCGGGCCCGTTCCAGTTGCCACGGCCTCCCCTGGGAGCGAGGGTTGTAAAGGGCGACGACGAAATCACCGCGGGCGGCCCCTTTCAGGCGCGCTTCGATCGTGGGCCAGGGGGTGAGCCGGTCGCTGAGGCTGATCGTGCAGAAATCGTGCATCAGCGGTGCTCCGGCCCGGGCGGCCGCCAGTTGCACCGCCGAGAGGCCTGGATGCACCTGGAAACTTGGCTGCCCATCGACGGGCAGTTCCATCCAGAGCTCAAGAGCCAGCCCCGCCATGCCGTAGATCCCGCTGTCCCCTGATGACACCAGGGCCACGTTCAGGCCCTGGGCGGCCAGTTCCAGGGCCTTGCGGCAGCGCTCCTTTTCCTGGGTGAGCACCCCGTCCAGTCGCACCTGATCAGCGCGCCTCAGGGGTTCGAGCAGATCCAGGTAGAGGCCATAGCCCACCCAGACCGAAGCCTCGGCCAGGGCCCGGCGGGCGTCGGGGGTGAGCAGGTCGAGGGAGCCCGGTCCGCTGCCCACCAGATTCAGCGCGCCCAGGTGAGGCGCCTGCTGGCTGGCGCAGAGGGCCACGGCCAGCGTGGCAGCGCCCTGCTCGCCAGCTTCGGGTCGCTCGATCCGTTTCTCCACCAGCAGGTGAGCCTCGATTCCTGCAGCCAGCAGCGCCGCCGCCTCTGCCACGCTGGCGGTGCCCAGTTCCCGCTCGACCGCGGCGGAGGGGTTGGGCACGTCCACCCGGGCCAGGTCGTTGGCGTTGAAGCAGCGCAGCGGCCAGCCCCGCCCCTGGGCCAGGGCCAGCAACGCCGGCTCATCCGCCTTGCGTTCGGCACTGGCGAGTCCCGCCACCGCCTCCGCCGCCAGCCCATGGGCCTGGAGGCAACGCTCCACGGCCCGCTCCAGCAGGCTCAGGCTCGTGTTCCGTTCGCAGCCCAGCCCCAACCAGAGGCTTGGGGGGTGCCAGCGCTGGCCCTCCCCCAGGCGGTGGCTGATCACCAGCTCGGGGGCCGCTTCGGAGCTTTCAGCTTCGATCGGATCGAGCCGCAGGGCTGCCGGCGACTGTCGCCAGAGCCGGGAGCCGCTCTCCTGGCGCAAGCGCAGAGGTTGGCCCTGGCCTGTGGTCTTCATCAATCCGCTCCAGTCCCCCTGGCCGCGCTTCCAGCCCCAGTCGGCTCCGAAACTGTCGAGGGGGAGCCGGCCGCTGGCGGCGCTGGCGCCGGTCAGCACCGCCTCCCCCCCCAACAGGGCCGCAACCCGCTGACTGAGTGCTTCTGCGCCAGCGCCGTGCCCCCCCAGCACGGGCACGGCATAGCGCCCATGGGGATCCACCACCACCACCGCCGGATCGAGGGCTTTATCGCTCAGCAAGGGCGCGATCAGGCGCACCACGGCGCCACACGCCCCCACGATGATGAAGGCGCTGCTGTCCAGCCAATGGCGCCGCAGGCTCGCGCCGGCTTCACCAGCCTGGCCGACATCCTCCACCAGTCCCGCTTGCCGAAGCCGCCCCAGTACGGGCCCAGCGGCGGGGCTCAGGCCCAGGCCCCGGATCGGTTGGTCGTTCATCGCCCGAACTTCGCACGCAGGCGGCCGACCATTCCCTCGCCCTTTGGCCTGATCAGGGATCCATCGGCGTTCATCTGGTCCCGGGCCGCTGGCGCCGTCGCTCCCGGGTCGGGCTGCGGGGACGCCGGGGCAGAGCGTTGCTCCTGTCCATCGATGGTCTCCGGCCCGCTGGCCGTTGACGTAGGGGGAGTATCTGGGTCCGATGGCGGGGCAGAGGTGGCCATCGGGCTTGATTCTTCCGTGGGGGCCAGCGGCGTGGTGGAGGGCGAGCCAGGCTGCGGGATCAGGGCTGCGGGAGGGGCCTCTTCAGCGGGGCTTGGGGGCGTGGCGGCCGCCGCCGGTGCCTCTCCGTCTGCTTCGGACTCGGGCGAACGCTCGGGACGCCGTTCGACGTTCGCCTCTGCTGGCCCAGCTGGATCGGAACCGTCGGTGTTCGCCGGGCTAGCGGGGGGAGGCGGCGCCGGCTCAGTCGACTCCAGCGCCGACGGGGTGGCGGCCACGCCGAGCAGCCGTTGCAGGTCGTCCTCACTGAGGGAGCCCAGCTGCCAACCCCTGGGGGGAGCGCTCGCGAGCACCAACTCCTGGACCGCGCTGTTGAACGGAGGGTTCAGCGGTTGGCCGGCCTGATCCAGCAGCTCCAGCACCACGGCGTTGCTGCCGTTGTGCAGCCCACGGAGCCAGAGGGGGGCCTGGCGATCAAGCAGGAAGCTGTCGCCATTGACCGTGACCCGCAGCCGCCAGCTGTCGTCCCCATCACGCAGATGCTGAAGGGGGGCATCCAACAGCAGCCAATCGACCAGTGCCGGCTGATCGGCGCTGGCGCGCACCGCCTGAACAGGAACGAGTTGGGGGGTGCCTTCCGCCGGCAGGGCGAGGGGATTGGGGGCCACCCGCTGCAGAGTGATCTGTTGGCTGGCCCCCGGTGCTTTCACGGCTTCACCCCAGGGGAAAGCGGCGTAGACCGTCAACCTGTGGCTGCCAGGTGCCAGAGGCGCCATGGGCACGTTCAGGGGACTCGAGCCGCTCTCCACGCGGATCGGTGGCTCCCCGTCGAGCTGCACCACCAGATGGGGGCCGATCCCCAGGGGACCTGCGTCCGCCAGGGGCCAGTCCTCCACGGCGACTGTCAGCGCCCAGGGTCCGTTGGGCAGCAGGCCGCCGTTGGCTGGCGCAAGAATGTTCACCCGGGGCTGGCGGCCTGCGAGGCGCTGCTGGAGCTGCCGCACCGCTCCAGGAGGCGCGACTTCCTGCAGGTTGCCGCTGGGTTGGCTGGGGACCAGGGCCGGCCCGGGGGAGGTGGAGCGGGCCTGGCCCTGGCAGCCTGCGGGCAGGAGCGTGACCACCACAAGCATCAGGACGGTCAGCCCCCGAAGCGCCGCTGCCAGCATGCGGATGTCTCCTCGTGTCGGGGTGGCTGTTCGGCGCATTCTGCTACCTGAGATGGCCCAGTTCTTGGGTCATTGATTGAGGGCTGAAACTCCTTGCGGTTGGTGATAGCAATAGGCCCCAATCATTCGTTGACTCACTTACATAATTCCCCGTCAAGAGCCCAGTCGCAGACTGGGGAAGGACGGCATTGAACCTTTGTAACTGCCCGCCGATTCGCCTTGGTTTACCCCCTTATACTTTCCCCAGCGGTCCCCTCATTGGGGCCCCAGCCCCAGTCGTGGCAAGCACTTTCGGCTTTTTTGCCGACGTGTCCCACGCGCTGGTTCCCCATGGACTCCGGGCTCGTCCCGGTCTCCGTGAGGCCCACCGGCCAGGCCTTCCCGGCCCGGTCGGAGGGGTGGACCTCCACCTCGACTCCGTCCCTCGAGGAACCTCTCGATGACCATCAGCCCACCAGAACGTGGGAAAACGGCGAAGGCCCAGGTTGACCGGAACCCCGTTCCCGTCAGCTTCGAGTTGTTCGGCAAGCCCGGACATTTCGATCGCACCCTCGCCAAAGGTCCCAAAACCACCACCTGGGTTTGGAACCTCCACGCCAACGCTCACGATTTCGACAGCCACACGAGCGATCTCGAAGAGGTCTCACGCAAGATCTTCAGCGCTCACTTCGGCCATCTGGCCGTCATTTTCATCTGGCTGAGCGGCGCCTTTTATCACGGTGCTCGCTTCTCCAACTATTCCGGTTGGCTGGCCGACCCCACGCACGTGAAACCCAGTGCGCAGGTGGTCTGGCCGATCTTTGGCCAGGAAATCCTTAACGGGGATGTGGGTGCCGGCTTCCACGGCATTCAGATCACCTCCGGTCTCTTCCATGTCTGGAGGGCCTGGGGCTTCACCAACGAGTTCCAATTGCTGTGCACGGCCATCGGTGCGCTGGTGATGGCGGGCTTGATGCTGAACGCCGGGGTGTTCCACTACCACAAGGCCGCTCCAAAGCTGGAGTGGTTCCAGAACGTTGAGTCCATGCTCAACCACCATCTAGCTGGCCTACTGGGCTTGGGATCCCTCTCCTGGACAGGGCACCTGATTCATGTGTCGCTGCCCACGACCGCTCTGATGGATGCGATCGACGCCGGGAAGCCCCTGGTGCTTGATGGCAAGACCATCGCTTCGGTTGCGGACATCCCCCTCCCTCACGAATTCCTCAACCAGGATCTGATCGCCCAGCTGTTTCCCGGTTTCGGGGCCGGCATCCAGGCGTTCTTCACCGGAAACTGGGCCGCCTACAGCGACATCCTGACCTTCAAGGGAGGGTTGAATCCTGTCACCGGCAGCCTCTGGATGACCGACATCGCCCATCACCACCTGGCGATCGCCGTGCTCTTCATCGTTGCCGGTCACCAGTACCGCACCAACTGGGGCATCGGTCACAGCATCAAGGAGATTCTCGAGGGCCAGAAGGGTGATCCCCTGCTGTTCCCAGCCCCCAAGGGCCACGATGGTCTCTATGAGTTTCTGATCACCTCCTGGCATGCCCAACTGGCCATCAACCTGGCGCTATTGGGCTCGCTGAGCATCATCGTCGCTCAGCACATGTATGCGATGCCTCCGTATCCGTACATCGCAGTCGACTACCCCACTCAGCTGTCGATCTTCACCCACCACATGTGGATCGGTGGATTCCTGGTTGTTGGAGCCGGCGCCCATGGCGCCATCGCCCTCATCCGTGACTATGACCCCGCCAAGCACATCGACAACGTGCTTGATCGGGTGCTCAAGGCACGGGATGCCCTGATCAGTCACCTCAACTGGGTGTGCATCTGGCTGGGCTTCCACAGCTTCGGCCTCTACATCCACAACGACACCATGCGTGCCCTGGGCCGTCCCCAGGACATGTTCAGCGACTCCGCCATTGAGCTGAAGCCCATCTTCGCTCAGTGGATCCAGGGTCTGCACGCCGCCGCTGCCGGCACCACCGCTCCCAATGCGCTGGCCGGTGTGAGCGAGGTGTTCAACGGTGCCGTTGTCGCCGTCGGAGGCAAGGTGGCCATGGGTCCGATCCCCCTGGGAACGGCCGACTTCATGGTTCACCACATCCATGCCTTCACGATCCACGTCACGGTGCTGATCCTGCTGAAGGGTGTTCTCTACAGCCGCAGCTCCAGGCTTGTTCCCGACAAGGCCAGCCTGGGCTTCCGCTTCCCCTGCGACGGCCCCGGCCGTGGCGGTACCTGCCAGGTGTCGGCTTGGGACCATGTGTTCCTCGGCCTCTTCTGGATGTACAACTCCCTGTCGATCGTGATCTTCCACTTCAGCTGGAAGATGCAGAGCGATGTGTGGGGAACGGTGAACGCAGACGGCTCTGTCTCGCACATCACCAACGGCAACTTCGCCCAGAGCGCCATCACCATCAATGGTTGGCTGCGTGATTTCCTTTGGGCCCAGGCCGCACAGGTGATCAACAGCTATGGCTCCTCCTCGAGTGCCTACGGCCTGATGTTCCTCGGAGCCCACTTCGTCTGGGCCTTCAGCCTCATGTTCCTGTTCAGTGGCCGTGGCTACTGGCAAGAACTGATCGAGTCCATCGTCTGGGCTCACAACAAGCTGAAGGTGGCACCTGCGATCCAACCGCGGGCGCTCAGCATCACCCAGGGACGCGCCGTTGGCGTTGCCCACTATCTCCTTGGCGGTATCGCAACCACCTGGGCTTTCTTCCTGGCCCGCATCGTCGCGGTCGGCTGACCTCCACCTGACTTTTCCCAATGGCAACGAAATTTCCTTCGTTCAGCCAGGGTCTGGCACAGGACCCCACAACCCGCCGTATCTGGTACGGGATTGCCACGGCTCACGATTTCGAGAGCCATGACGGGATCACGGAAGAAAAGCTTTACCAAAAGCTTTTCTCCACCCACTTCGGCCATCTCGCGATCATCGGTCTCTGGGTTTCTGGGAACCTGTTCCATATCGCCTGGCAGGGCAACTTCGAGCAGTGGGTCGCCGATCCGCTGCATGTACGTCCCATCGCTCACGCGATCTGGGATCCCCATTTCGGCCAAGGGGCCATCACGGCCTTCACCCAGGCCGGTGCCTCTTCCCCGGTGAACATTGCGTTTTCTGGTCTGTACCACTGGTGGTACACGATCGGCATGCGCACCAACACCGAGCTTTACCAAGGATCCATCTTCATGATGATCCTCTCGGCCTGGGCCCTGTTCGCCGGTTGGCTCCACCTTCAGCCCAAGTTCCGGCCTTCCCTGGCCTGGTTCAAGAATGCTGAATCCCGGCTCAACCACCACCTGGCGGTTCTGTTCGGTTTCAGTTCCATCGCCTGGACCGGTCACCTGGTCCACGTGGCGATCCCTGAAGCCCGCGGTCAGCACGTCGGTTGGGACAACTTCCTCACGGTGTTGCCCCATCCCGCCGGCCTGGCTCCGTTCTTCACCGGCAACTGGGGGGTCTATGCCCAGAACCCCGATGGTCTCAATCAGGTCTTTGGCTCCTCAACAGGCTCCGGAACCGCGATTCTCACCTTCCTCGGTGGTTTCCATCCCCAGAGTGAGGCCCTCTGGCTCACCGACATTGCCCATCACCACCTGGCGATCGGTTGCATCTTCGTGATCGCTGGCCACATGTACCGGACCAACTTCGGTATTGGCCATTCGATCCGTGAGATCCTCGAAGCCCACAACCCGCCCAAGGGAACTCCCTTTGGTGGTGCGCTCGGTGCTGGTCACAAGGGTCTCTACGACACGATCAACAACTCGCTCCATTTCCAACTCGGTCTGGCCCTGGCCTCACTGGGTGTGGTGACGAGCTTGGTGGCTCAGCACATGTATGCGATGCCGTCCTACGCCTTCATTGCGAAGGACTACACAACGCAGGCTGCGCTTTACACCCACCACCAGTACATCGCCATCTTCCTGATGGTCGGTGCCTTCGCCCACGGTGCGATCTTCTTCATCCGTGATTACGACCCCGAAGCCAACAAGAACAATGTTCTGGCCCGGATGCTCGAGCACAAAGAAGCGATCATCAGCCACCTGAGCTGGGTTTCCCTGTTCCTCGGTTTCCACACCCTTGGTCTTTACGTTCACAACGATGTGGTCGTGGCCTTTGGTACCCCCGAGAAGCAGATTCTGGTGGAGCCGGTGTTTGCCCAGTTCATCCAGGCCGCGAGCGGAAAAGCTCTCTACGGCTTTGACGTGCTGCTTGCCAACCCCAACAGTGCCGCCAGCCTGGCTGCGGCCAACATCCCTGGGGATCACTTCTGGTTGGATGCCATCAACGGGAACACTGATGTGTTTCTGCCCATCGGTCCTGGTGACTTCCTGGTCCACCATGCGATCGCGCTGGGACTGCACACCACCACCTTGATCCTGGTGAAGGGGGCCCTGGATGCCCGGGGTTCCAAGCTGATGCCCGATAAAAAGGACTTCGGCTACTCCTTCCCCTGCGACGGCCCTGGCCGTGGCGGCACCTGCGATATCTCGGCCTGGGATTCCTTCTACCTGTCGGTTTTCTGGGCTCTGAACACGGTGGGTTGGGTCACCTTCTACTGGCACTGGAAGCACCTCGCCATCTGGCAAGGCAACGTGGCCCAGTTCAACGAATCCAGCACCTATCTGATGGGCTGGTTCCGTGACTACCTCTGGTTGAACAGCTCCCAGTTGATCAACGGGTACAACCCGTTTGGTTCCAACAACCTGGCTGTCTGGGCCTGGATGTTCCTGTTCGGTCACTTGGTCTGGGCGACGGGCTTCATGTTCCTGATCTCCTGGCGTGGCTACTGGCAGGAGCTGATCGAGACCATCGTCTGGGCGCATCAGCGCACGCCGCTCGCCAACCTGGTTGGCTGGCGCGACAAGCCCGTGGCCCTCTCGATCGTTCAGGCCCGCGTGGTCGGTCTGGCTCACTTCTCCGTGGGTTATGTCCTCACCTATGCGGCCTTCCTGATCGCCTCCACCTCAGGCAAGTTCGGCTGACCATTCACTCGAGGGACGCATCTCACCTCACATCAACCCCGGCGAAAGTCGGGGTTTTTTCATGGCTGGAGTCGTGCCTAAGGACCTGGCGATCAGAACGGTTGTATGGCTTGGGCTCCTTGACATGGCGGTCTGTGGTTCCTCTACGCTTGATCGCAGCAAGGAAATTCAGGATTGTTTCATTTCCGTTCCAGACCGGCGGCACAGAAGACTCCAAGTCAGCCATTCGTGCGCCGGCGGCGATGGCTTGCCCTAATGGGCTTGGTTGCCTGCGGTACCGCGATCTTGCCCGCGGTGATGTTGCGAAGCTCCGAGGCAGGCATCACCGAGCGCACCATTCTTCTAGGCCAATCCGTTCCCCTCACCGGGCCTTCAGGCCAAACGGGTCAGGCGTTCATCACCGGCTCCCAGGCCTACTTTGATCTGGTCAATTCCCAGGGAGGCGTGAACGGCCGCAAGATCGCCGTGCAGGTGCTGGATGATCAATACGATCCAGCGAAGACTGCTCGAAATGTGCGGCAGCTGATCGAAACGCAGCGGGTGTACGCCCTGTTCGGGTTGGTGGGTATTCCCGGGATTCAGGCCTCTCTGCCGATCATGCAACGCCATCGAGTTCCGCTGGTGGCGCCGGTGAGCGGCGCCCAGTTGATTCGAAACCCCAGCGATCCGTTGATCTTCAACATCCGTGCCAGCTACCACCAGGAGACGGAGCGTCTGGTGAGTTATCTGCTGCGCTACGGCCGCCGCGATCTGGGCGTGATGTACCAGAACGATGGCTACGGGCGTGATGTTCTCAATGGGGTCAAGCTGGCCTTGGCCCGCCGTGGTTTGTCGATCGTGGTCTCAGCACCGGTTCAGCGGAATTCCCTCAAGACTGCTTCGGCGGCGCGCAGGATTCATGACGCCAAACCCGATGCGGTGATCATGGCCTCGACCTACGGAACGACGGCTGCCTTCGTGCGCGATCTCCGCTCCCTGGGTTCTGAAGCGCAGTTGATGAATGTTTCGTTCGTGGGAAGTGTGCCCTTGGCCAAGGCTCTGGGCCCCCTGGGTCGCAACATCGGCATCTCTCAGGTGGTGCCATTCCCCTGGGATGCCACCATCCCCGTGGTGCATGAATACCAGAGCACCCTGAAGCGATCGGATCCACGGCTGCGGTTAAGTTTTTACAGCCTTGAAGGCTTTCTTGCTGCAAAAACGGTCGTGGAGGCCTTGCGACGGAGCGGAGCGGAGCCAACCCGTGAGTCGTTACGACGAGGCCTTGAATCGATGAACAATGTTGACTTTGGAGGTTACAAGATTTCCTTCACGCCAACCAATCGCAATGGCAGCGATTTTGTTCAGCTCACGTTCATGATGGGGGGCGGCGCCAACTTCATTCACTGACGCAGCTTAGATCCATTGTCATCATTCGCTCCTTTGAATCATGTATACGTTCTTCAATCAACTCCTCCCGTTCTTGATTGGAGTCATTCGCATCTATGGCGTCTCTATTTTGTTGGTTTTCTTGGCGCTCAAGCTCGTCAACTACCTGCGGCGTCGTAATCTCTTGAGTGATCAGTTTGATCCGATCATGCTGGGACCACTGGCCAGCATCTACGGGTTGGTGACGGCATTTCTTCTTTCCAATGCTTTCATTCATGTTTTGGAGCTGAATTCCACCGCCACCGCCGAAGCGGTCACCTTGAACAGGCTTGGTGCCATCGTTTCAGTGCTTCCTGCGGAGCAGCGCTTGGAGGCTCGGCGGCTGATCTACAACTATGCGGATTCGATCGCCGAAAGTGAATCCAGAACGATGCGATCAGGTCAACGTAGCCCCCAGACCACGTTGGCTCTCGATGAGTTGCAGCTGTTTTTCTCCTCTAAAAATGCCAACTTACCAAGTGGAGTCGATGCCTCGCCAGCTGGAACACTCTATCAACAAAGTTCTGCTGAGATTCTCTACAACATTATTGATGCCAGGGAGAAGCGGCTGTCTCAGGCCAAGCCGAGCTTTCAGTCAATCCTTTGGCTTTCCGTTATTGTGCTCTATTTTGCTATTGCTGTTCTTCTTTTCTCGACTTCCCGAGGTGGCTGGCGCCATCGCATCAATGGTGGTTCCTTGCTCATAGCCCTGCCTTTACCAGCCCTGTTTCTTGATTTGTTTTCCAATCCATTCACCTCGGGTTTAATCCAAACCCAGTCAATCTTTCGGGCGCTCTTTGAGCGCAACATTTAGAGCCCCATACAAGGTTTTCACTGACGACACCCCGCCCCCAGCCTGCTTCTCTCTGAGGCGTCCCATGCGCTGCAAGAAGGATGGTTTGCCCATCCATCAGGATTTTCCAATCAGGCTTTGCGGAAGTCCGATCGAGCCACCCAGATCGTGGGCCCATGAAAAAGCCCTGCCGAGGCAGGGCCGTGTAACGAAAACGTGTGAACTTCTGCTCGATCGCCACTGACTGATCGGCCTACGCTTCAGCCTGCAGCAATCTTGACCAGCGGAGCGAGGATCGAGGTGCTGGACAGTAACCAGGCGAAGGCGGCTCCACCGCAACCACCCAACCAGAAACCGCTCGCGAACTCAGCCCACCCGGCCTTGGTGAACAGGTCGGCGGGAGGATTGTCGATGGTGGCATCGGGGGGTTGGACGTTGGGCCCATTGCCGGCGGTGCCGTAGATCGACAGGCAGACCGTGAGGATGGTCACCAGGCCGATGGAGGCCAGAAGACCGGCGGTGCTGGCGTATTCAGTGGAGCGCAGGGGACCGGTCAGGGCGAATGGCCCGTAAAGGAAGTAGCCGTGGGCCATGCCCACTTCAAGCCCCCGTCGGTTCGGTGAGAGGGACGGACGGTAGGCCGGCAGGGCGTTGAGGAAGGCCTTGGTGAAGTAGTTGCTGTTGACGGGGGTGGCCAGATTGCCGACGCAGGGGTCGGCCACGGGGGACACGGTCATGGTGGAGGGGGAAAGTTGAACGCGAACGGAAGGGGCGATCGGGAACGTCAGTCGGTCGCTTCGATCACGTTGAACAGCAGGGCCATCGCCACCGCCGCGCCCAGAATCCCCACGAAGGGAACCAACACTGACGGCAACCAGGCAACAACGAAATCTCCAGTCATCAGCGTGGGCCAACACATCTCACGTCGGTACTGTACGGAGCACTTCCCAGAGGCTCCCAGCCAGGATCGGGGGGCGACATAAAAGTTCAACCCGCTCTGGCCCGGCGCCGTCGGCCCCATTCGATCCCAATGAATCAGGCGATGGCCGCGCTTGTCGCGGCAATGGTCCTTTCGGGTCTCTGGCTCCTGGGTCGCCCGCGTCCGCGGTTGCTGGACTCCGCCGATACCACTGCCGTGGCGGCCCTGAACCGGGCCCAGGTGGAGCTGGTGCAGGCGGCACCCGCGGTGGTCCCCGTCGGGGCTGCGGCCAGGCCCGAAAGCCCGTTGGTGGCCATCCCGGCGCAAGGTGCCTCAGTCCAGGAGCGGCTGCGGTTCGAGCGTTGGCTCAAGGAGCTCTGGCGGGGAGAACCCGCCGATCGACTCCAAGCGCTCGCCGCCTGTCGTCAGTGGGGCCATCCCTCCGTGCTGCCCTGGTTGCGCAGGGGCCTGAGGGATGGGGATGCCGCGGTGGTGGCCCTGGCGGCTGAGGCGATCGGCCCTTTTCGAGGCCCCCTGCGCTCGTCGGTGGCGGACCCTCAGCCGCTCAGGCTTCCCCGCAATGTGGCCCGTACCCGGTAGATCGGCCGGCCCTGGCTTTCGTGGTACGTGCGCATCTGCAGTTCGGCCAGCAGGCCGAAGCAGAAGAGCTGCACCCCCGTGAGGATCGCCAGCACGGCGACCATGAGCAGCGGTCGGGTCCCGATGTCCTGGTTCAGCACGACCTTGGCATAGCTCAGGTGCAGGGCGATCAGCAGGCCGGCACCGATCCCCACCAGTCCACCAAGACCGAAGACGTGCATCGGCCGGGTCAGGAAGCGCTTCATGAAGGTCACCGTGAGCAGGTCCATCAGCACCCGGAAGGTGCGATCCAGCCCGTACTTGCTCCGCCCGAAGCGGCGGGCGTGGTGCTGCACCTTGACCTCCGTGATGCGTGCTCCCTCGATGAAGGCCAGGGCCGGCAGGAAGCGGTGCAGCTCCCCGTAGAGGTTCATGTCGGCGATCACTTCGCGCCGGTAGGCCTTGAGGGAGCAGCCGTAGTCATGGAGCTTCACGCCGGTGACCCGGGCGATCAGCCGGTTGGCGATCTTGGAGGGGAGCAGGCGGTTCAGGGCTCCGTCCTGGCGTTGATGGCGCCAGCCGCTGACCAGATCGAACCCCTCCCCCAGGCGTTCCAGCAGCAGGGGGATATCGGCTGGATCGTTTTGCAGGTCCCCGTCGAGGGTCACGATCAGAGCCCCGCAGCTGGCGTCGAAGCCAGCGGCCATCGCGGCCGTCTGCCCGTAATTGCGCCGCAGCAGCACGGCCACCAGTTCGGGTGTCACTTCCGCGAGCTGCGCGAGCACGCTGGCGGTGGCATCCACTGAGCCATCGTCGACCAGCACCAGCTCGAAGGACCGGCCCTGGGGCCGCAGGCTGGCCAGCAACTTCTCAACCAGGAGAGGCAAACTCTCCGCTTCATTGAAGAGGGGCACCACGATGGAGACTTCGGGACCCTGGGGCACGCTCATGGGTCCTGGTTCAGGGCTGAGAAGGTGTGCAACTTAGGCAAGCGTCGTTCCGTCATGGCAGCGCACCACGCGGCCGGCACCCCGCAGCTCCGAGCGGTAGTGGCTTGCCACCGGATGGGTGTCGGCGGGGCTGAGGCCGTCGACGCCCAGCCCATCACGGCCGTGGTCGCGGCCGGAACTGTGCAGATAGCGGCCGTCGCCCAGGTGCAGACCCACGTGGGTGCAGCGTCTGGGTGTGCCGAAGAAGATCAGATCCCCCGGCCTGAGCAGGCGGAATTCGCTGATGCGGACGGCCACCGGTTGGCAGAACCGCTCCTGCTGGTAGGCATCGCGGGGAATCCACACCCCCGCTCTGGCGAAGGCCGATTGGATGAAACCGGAGCAGTCGTAGTTGGGTCCGAGGCTGCCTCCCCAGAGGTAGCGGTTCGAGTTCCGGTTGGCCTGATCAGCGCAGCGCAGCACGGCTGAGATGGCCGCCTCGATCGCCTTCGGGTTCAGCAGCCGTGGTCGCCACGGTCCCCGGGCCGTCGCACGACCAAGCAGATCGGCGGGCTCCACCCAGCAGGGGTAGCCGTCCTCCAGCAGCTGCACCCGCAGCCGCCCCCCGAGGGGCCCTTCGATCGGTCCAGGGCCGGCGAGCACCCGCAGGCCTCGCCCCGCTTCGGCCTGGGTCGCCAGGGCTGGGCCGGTGGGCCGGCTGTAGCCGTTCAGCTCCCCCTGCAGCTGCCAGTGGCTGCCTGGACTCAGCAGCTCAAGGGCGGCCGGGGTGCCGGGTGGCAGATCCCCCCCGTCCAGGGTGCCTAATCTCACCATTGCTTGTGGCCGCATCGATGGCGTTCTACCGCCCCGACGACGGGATGGTCTCGATCTTGGAGTCGTTGATCGAACGCCTCGAACTGGACGGACGACCGGGGCTTCGTGAGCAGCTGTCGATCACCTGGCTGCGGTACCAGGGCAGTTTGATCGATCGCGGCGTGGCCCTGGAACCCTCGGCCTTCTCGGGACTGCCGGTGGTGGGGGCCAGCTGGGGCGGATCGCGCCAGCGCTATCCCGCCAGCGTGGTGAAGCTGGTCTACATGGTGGCGGTGGAGGCCTGGTTGCAGCAGCAATGGCTGGAGGAAGGGCCGGAGCTGCGCCGGGCGATGGCCGACATGATCCGTGACTCCAGCAACGATGCCACGGGTTTGGTGGTGGATTTGCTCAGTGGCACCACCAGTGGCCCGGATCTGCTCGCCCCGCGGTTGGCGGCCTGGCAGGCCCAGCGCCAACTGGTGAACGGTTGGCTCGCTGACCTGGGCTGGCCGGAGTTCGAGGGCTGCAATGCCTGCCAGAAGACCTGGGGCGATGGGCCCTTCGGCCGCGAGCGCCAGTTTTACGGGGAGGCCCTGGAGAACCGCAACCGCCTGAGCACCGATGCCACGGCCCGCCTGCTGCATGGGGTGATTGCCGGCGCCTTGGTGTCTCCGCCCGCCTGCGTGCGCATGCGCGATCTCCTTTCCCGCTCGCTCGAGCCAGCCACGCTCCGGGCCGATCCGGAGAACCAAGTGGATGGCTTCCTGGGGGGGGGTCTGACGGAGGGCTCGCGGTTGTGGAGCAAGGCCGGCTGGATGAGCCAGGCCCGCCATGACGCCGCTTACGTGGAGGCCGAGGGCCAGGCGCCCTTCCTGCTGGTGGTGTTCTCCGAGGGGGCGGATCGAGCGGCCGACGGGGCGCTGCTGCCCTCGATCGCCCGTGCCCTGGGGCAGGTCTCGGCAGGTTGAACGGGCTGAGCCCCGGGCGCCATCAAGGTTGGCGCTCGGGGCTTGGAAACGGAGAGGGAGGGATTCGAACCCTCGACAGAAGTTGCCTCCTGTAACTCCTTAGCAGGGAGCCGCTTTCAACCACTCAGCCACCTCTCCAGGGGCCCGGACAGCTTATCAGTGCTGCCGCGAGCCGCCTCAGTCGCCCCGGAACACCCGCTGCACCCGGCGGCTGTCGACGTTGACCAGCAACTCGTAGGGGATCGTGCCAGCACTCTCGGCCACCTCTTCGGGCCGCAGTTCCTGCCCCTCGCTGGCACCGAAGATCAGCACCTCATCGCCCACGGCCGCCTCCGGCACCGCCGAGAGATCGACGGCCATCGAATCCATCGAGATGCGCCCGATGATCGGCGCCCGGTGTCCTTGCACCATCACCACGCCGGCTCCGGCCAGGCGCCAGGGCACGCCGTCGTTGTAGCCGGCCTCGACAATGCCCACCCGCAACTCCGCGGCTTCCACCACGTAGGTGCCGCCGTACCCCACCCGTTGCCCCCGCCTCCAAAGCGACACCTGGGCCAGGCGGCTGATGAAGGCGACCGCCAGCTGCAGGTCGAGAGCGGCGGCGACGGCGGCCGAAGGGTGGAGACCATAGAGCCCAAGGCCCAGCCGCACCATGTCGAAGCGGGCCCGGGGGAAGCGGACGGCCGCCGCCGTGGCGGCCGCATGGATGATCAATGGCTCGGCTGGATCGCCCTCGGAGCGGATCGCCGCCACAGTCTCCTCGAAACAGTCCAGCTGACCTTGGCTGTGCCGATCCTCGGCGGGGTCATCGGCGCTGGAGAAATGGGTCATCAGACCGCTGAGGCGGGTCACTCCCGAGCTCCGCAGCAACCGGGCGGCCGCCAGGGCCTCGGCGGGGGGCACCCCCAGGCGGCCCATGCCGGTGTCGATTTCCAGGTGCACATCGCAGCTGGCCCCCAGCGCCCGCAGGCCCTCGATCAGGGTGCGGCCAAAGGCGAGTGAATAGACGACCGGCGTCAGCCGGTAACGCACCACCTTGTCCACCTCCTCGCCGTTCATCAGCATCACCAGGATCGGCAGGTGCACCCCGGCTCGTCGCACCACGGCCCCCTCATCGGCCGCCGAGACACCGATCCAATCAACGCCGCTTTCCTGCAGGGAGATGGCCACCCGCGCGAGTTCGGTGCCGTAGGCCCAGGCCTTGAGCACCGCCAGGATCGCGACCCTGGGCCCGCAGAGAGATCGGACGCGGGCAATGTTTTCGGCGATCGCCCCGAGGTCCACCAGGAAGCGTCTGGGCGCGATCGACTCCCAGAGCTCGCGCGCCGCCACCGCCAACCCTTCATTGCGGGGGCCTTTGACCAGCAGGGTGTCGCCAGGTTCCGCCAGCTGGCGCACGGTGTCCCGCAATTCGGTGAGATTCACTTCCAGCACAGGGGCCTCGGGCTTGACCTCGCGCCAGGCCGCCGCCGTGTGGGCCTGGGAGGGGTGGGGCAGCAGCACCAGATGGGTGAAACCGCGTTCCGCCGCCACCCGCCCGATGATCCTGTGCTCCCGTTGATTGAGTTCCCCCAGTTCGCCCATGCCGCCGAACACGAAGATGCGCTTGCCCGGGCCCCCGGGTGAGGAGCCCACCGTGTCGAGTGCTGCCTGGACCGAGAGTGGATCGGAGCTGGCGGCATCGTTGATGATCGTGACCCCATCGGGCGTGCGCCAGGTCTCCATGCGCGTGGGACCGAAGCAGTAGTCGTGGAGGGTGGCGGCCACCGCTTCGGGGGGCACCCCCAGACGAACAGCAGCCGTGATCGCGATCATCAGGTCGTCGATCAGGGGGGCGGAGCGGGTGAGCACGGGGAAGCTCAACGCGCTCGCTTCAAAGGCCACCGTCAGCAGGGTGCCATTGGGGATGGGGCGCTGCTCCACCAGCCGAGGCGCCTGTTCCCCCACCCGCACCCGCTCGCAGGGCAACGGTTGGGCTTCCACCAGCGGGTCGTCCGGGGTGATCACCCAACCCTGGGCCGGCACTGAGGCGAACAGCTGCAGCTTTTCACGGGTCGTGGTCTCCCGTGTGCCGAAGGCGGCGATGTGGGCGAGGCCCACGTTCACGAGCACACCGAGGTCGGGCTGCAGGATCGCCGCCAGGGCCGCCATCTCACCGGGGGCGGAGACCCCCGCCTCAAACACGCCGATCTCCGTGCCCAGCGGTGCGTTCAGCACCGCCAACGGCACCCCCACCTGACTGTTCCAGCTGCCAGGACTGGCGGCCACGGAGTAACGCGTGGCCAGCAGGGCGGTGAGCGCCTCCTTCACCACCGTCTTGCCATTGCTGCCGGTGATCGCCACCACCAGCCCCACCGCCCGGCGCCTGTGCCAGGCCGCCAGCGCCTGCAGGGCCGCCAGGGGGGACTCCACCTCCAGGCGTGGCAGCGGAGAGGAGGCTGGCCGCCAGCCGCGTCGGACCACCGCCAGGCCGGCTCCCGCCGCCAGGGCGGCCTCCACGAAGGCATGACCATCGTTCTGGAGCCCCGTCAGGGCAAAGAACACATCCCCTGGCCGCACCCGCCTCGAATCAATCGCCGCCGCCCGCAGGCTTCCGCTGGCCTGCTCGGTGTCCCAGGCGCCGCGCAGGTCACCCCCCAGCAGGGTCGCCAGCGAGGGGGGGTCGGGCAACGCCATGGGGACAGGGCGGCTCAGGGGGCGGTCAAAGGCGACGGCGCCGATGGCGTCGCTCGACACCAGATCTTGAGCGATGTCCCATTAGCATGCCGCCTAACAGTGGAACTGGCATGCGCCACGTTCTCGTTCTGAACGCCTCCTACGAGCCCCTGAACATCACCACCTGGCGTCGCGCCATGGTGATGCTGCTCAAGGGCAAGGCTGAGGGTCTGGAGCACGATCCCGGGCGGCTGATTCGCGCCGACCATCACCTCCCCACCGTGATCCGGCTGCGCCAGTTCGTTCGCGTGCCCTTCAAGCAATTGCCGCTCACCCGGCGCAACGTCTTCCACCGGGACGGCCACTCCTGCCAGTACTGCGGCTATCAGGGGGATCAGTTGTCCATTGATCATGTGTTCCCCCGCAGCCGTGGAGGAGGCGACACCTGGGAGAACGTCACCACCGCCTGCCTGCGCTGCAACGTCCACAAGGGCAACCGCACCCCCAGGGAGGCGGGGATGCCCTTGGCGAGGGAACCCAGGCGTCCGATCAGCAGCCTTTACTTTGAAGCCACCCGCCAGATTCGCGCTGGAACCCACCAGGAGTGGGCCAAGTACGTGATCGGGGCCTGAGCGCCCCATGGCCGTTGGCGTCATCCGGCGGCGTTCTCGGCCAGTTCTTCCAGTTGCCGGCGCTGGTCCGCGGCGATGCAGCTGCCGATCAGCTCCCCCAGTTGCCCCTGGAGCACGGGTTCGAGCGAGAAGTTTCGCCCCAGGCGGTGGTCGGTGGTGCGGTTGTCCTTGAAGTTGTAGGTGCGGATCTTCTCGCTTCGATCGCCACTGCCCACCTGGGCCCGGCGGGCGGAACTTTCCTTTTCCGCCGCCGCCGCCAGCTGGCGCTCCAGGAGCTTGGCCCGCAGGATCGCCATCGCTCGCTCGCGGTTCTGGAGTTGGGAGCGCTCCTGGGTGCAGAACACACGGATGCCGGTGGGCTTGTGCAGCAGGTCCACGGCTGTTTCCACCTTGTTCACGTTCTGACCTCCGGCCCCGCCCGAACGGGCTGTGCTGATTTCGATCTCGGTGGGGTCGATCTGCACCTCCACCGGATCGGCCTCGGGCATCACCGCCACCGTGGCCGTCGAAGTGTGCACCCGCCCCTGGGATTCGGTGGCCGGCACCCTCTGCACACGGTGCACGCCAGCCTCGAACTTCAGCTGGCTGAACACCCCCTCTCCACGGATCGAGAGGATCAGTTCCTTGTAGCCGCCCATCTCGGATTCCGAGGCACTGACCGGCTCCACCTGCCAGCCCAGCGACTGGGCGTAGCGCTCGTACATGCGGGCCAGATCGCCGGCCCAGATCCCGGCCTCATCCCCGCCGGCCCCGGCCCGGATCTCCAGCATCACGCTGCGCTCATCGCGTGGGTCCTTGGGCAGCAGCGCCAGGGTGAGCCGTTGCTCCAGATCGGCGATGGTGGCCGCCAGGACGGTCAATTCCTCCTGGGCGAGTTGCTCCATCTCAGGGTCACCGCGGTGGTTGCGGAGCAGCTGGCGCGCTTCGCCCTGTTCACCCAGCAGCCCATTGAGCCGTTCGTAGTCGGTGACCAGGGGCTCAAGCCGTGCCCGTTCCCGGGCGATGCGCTCGAGCTGAGCGGGGTTGGCGGCCACATCAGGATCCGCCAGTTGCCTCTCCAGGCTGGCGAAGGTGCGGCAGGCGGTCTCCAGGCGCTCGTTGAGGAAGGTGGCAGGCATGGCGATCAGTGCGGCAGCTCCGGACGGCAAAAAGCCGGACGCCTCTCAGCATCCGGCCCATGCGATCGAGGGAACCGCTGGCTCAGGAGGCCACGGGAGCGTCTTCGGTGGCTGCTTCGCTGGCTTGTTCCGTGGCCGTCGCTTCGGCGGAAGCCACACCACCCATGCCGTACTTGCGCATGAAGCGATCCACCCGACCCTCGGTGTCGAGGATTTTCTGGGTACCGGTGTAGAAGGGGTGGTTGCCGCTCCACACGTCCACATGAAGCTCCGGGGATGTGGAGCCGGTGGTCATGATCACCTCTCCATTGCAGATCACCTTGGCATCGGGATACCAGGTGGGATGAATGTTGGGCTTGGCCATGGTGCGGATCAGCGCTTGGAGAATTGAGGAGCCTTGCGGGCTTTCTTGAGACCGTATTTGCGGCGCTCCTTGGCGCGGGGATCACGGCTGAGGTGACCTTCGGTCTTGAGGGGTTTGCGGTTGTCCGGGGACAGATCGCAGAGGGCGCGGGCCGCGCCCTGCTTGATGGCATCGGCCTGGCCGGTGAGGCCGCCGCCGCGCACGTTGACCAGCAGGTCGTAGTCGTTGGAAAGTCCCAGGGTCTGGAGGGGGGCTTTGACCGCCGTCAGGTAGCTGGGGTTGTAGTTGAGGTAGTTGTCGCCCGGGCGACCGTTGATGGTGATCGCTCCGGTGCCGGGCACCACCCGAACACGGGCAACGGCGGTTTTGCGACGACCCGTGCCCCAGTAGACGACGCGGTTGGAGGGAGTGCTCATGAGGCGGAAGTGGCAGGATCGAGCGCGAGAAGCTTGGGTTGCTGGGCGGCGTGGGGGTGCTCGGTGCCCTTGTAGACCTTCAGCTTGCGGAACAGCTGTCGACCGAGGGCGTTGTGGGGAAGCATGCCTTTGATGGCCTTCTCGACCACCCGCTCGGGCAGACGGGCATGGAGGGCTTCGAAGCTCTCGGTCTTCATACCGCCAGGGCGCCCGGAATGGCGGCGGTAGATCTTCTGGCTGGCCTTGTTGCCACTGACCCGGATCTTGTCGGCGTTGATGATGACGACGAAGTCACCGGTATCGAGGTGGGGAGTGAAATTGGGGTTGTTCTTACCCCGCAGCACTTGCGCCACTTCGCTGGCCAGGCGGCCAAGGGTCTGATCCGCAGCGTCCACCAGAAACCACTGGCGTTCGAGGGTATCAATCTGGGGAACGAGGGTCTTGTTCATCGCACCGGTTGGCCGGATCGGTAGCGCGCCATCCCGGTGGATGGGGCTGGACAGGGAGTGACGGCAGGGCACCTGGAGGCCAGGGAGCTCAAACGCGTCTTTGATGACCCTACCCCTCCGCCGGCGGCGGCCTTGAATCAAGGCACGCTCAAGGATGGAGGGATGGGGGATTCGGGGGTACTCAGGAGAGGAGATCGCTCCCCAGCTCTGATCCATGGTTCTGCCGGCCCGCGTGGTCCGGCTGACGGGGCAGAAGCTCCGGTGGATCAGGGATTTCGAGCAAATACCGCGGTTGGCAATCGTACCACGCAGCCTTGGGGAAAAGCGGCTGGGGGTAGCCCACACGCAGCAGGCAGAGGCCCTGGGGCGGCGCCGCCTCCTTGACCTCGTCCCGGGCCCGCTGGCGCCAGCGGCGTTCAAAGTCCTCCGGCTTCAGCCGGCCTTCACCCACAGCCACAAGCTGGCCCATCAGCAGGCGCACCATGCCATAGAGGAAGCCGCTGGCCTGGATTTCGGTCACGATCAGATCACCCTGGCGCTCCAGGCTTACCTCCTGAACGGTGGTGCGGGCATGGGGGCGGCTGCTGCCGGCTCGCTGGAAGGCGGCAAAGTCGTGGTGGCCAAGCAGGCCGCGCAGGCAGGCGCGCATGTCCGCCTCCTCCAGCCTCACCTGGTAGCGGTGCCAGCTGAAAGGCGCCAGAAACAGGTTGGAGCGGCGGGAGTTGTGGATCGTGTAGCGGTAGCGCCGGTGCTCGGCGCTGAAGCAGGCGTGCCAGTCGGAGCGCACGGCAGCGGCAGCCTGGACTCGGATGCTGGCCGGCAGTCGGCCGTTGAGGGCAGCAGGCCAGCGCTGGGCCGGGATGGGACCAGCGCAGTCGAAATGAACCACCTGGGCTGCGGCGTGCACGCCAGCATCGGTTCGACCGGCGGCAACCACGCGCGCCGGACCATGGGGATCCAACCGAGCGATCGCCTCTTCGAGCAGCTGCTGAACACTGGTGCCGTTGGGTTGGCGCTGCCAGCCCTTGTAGGGGGCTCCGTCGTACTGCAGGCAGAGCGCGATCCTGCTCAGTGCCGGAGCCTGCTCCGGTGGCTGTGGGCTGTCGTCTTGGGTGCTCAGACCAGTTCGATGATCGCCATTTCGGCGTTGTCGCCGCGTCTGGGCACGGTGCGGATGATGCGGGTGTAGCCGCCGTTGCGCTCGCCGTAGCGCTCCTGGGCCTTGTCGAACAGGGCGTGCACCAGTTGCTTGTCGAAGATGTAGCCGATGGCGCGACGGCGGGCCGAGAGGCTGCCTTCCTTGGCCAGGGTGATCATGCGCTCGGTCTCGTTGCGCAAGGCCTTGGCCCGTGCCTTGGTGGTCGTCACCCGGCCTTCGCGGATCAGTTGGGTGGTCAGGCCACGGAGCAAGGCTTTGCGTTGGTCGGCGGGGCGTCCCAGCAGGGGGACTCGGCACTGGTGTCGCATGGTTCTGAGGCTGGGAAAGGAAAGGATTGGGCCGCCGGTCAGGCGCTGGTGCGGCTCTGGGGCAGGGAGATGCCGATGCGCTCGAGCGCTTCGATCACTTCATCGGCCGACTTGGAGCCGAAGTTCTTGATCTCCAGCAGATCCTCGTAGCTGAAGCCCATCAGATCAGAGACAGAGTTCACCTGGGCCCGCTTGAGGCAGTTGTAGGCGCGCACCGAGAGGTTGAGTTCCTCCAGGGGAATCTGGGCTTCGGCCGAAGGTTCGGGCTCCAGGCCGCCGGGCTCATCCACCAGGGTGAGGCTGGCCAGGGGCTGAAACAGACCGATCAGTTCGTTGGCCGCCTGGGCCATGGCGTCGTCAGGGGTGACCGAGCCATCGGTGTGGATCTCCAGGCGGAGGCGCTCCCGGGCGGAACCGCCTTCGCCCACGGCGGTTTCATCGACCGTGTAGTTGACGCGACGCACGGGCATGAAAACCGCATCGATCTGGAGAAGATCGATGGCACTCACATCTTCGTGGTGACGGTCCACCGGGCGGTAGCCGACACCGCGCTCGACATGAACCTCCAGTTCGAGGCTGTGGCCCTCGGCCACAGTGGCGATCACGCGTTGACCATCGATCACCTGGACCTGGGGGGAGAACTGCAGGTCGTTGGCCGTGACGGTGGCCGGACCGGTGGCCACCAGACGACCGATCTCAAGCTCACGGCTGCGGCTGTTGACGGCGATTTCCTTGCAATTGAGCAGGATGTCGAGAACGTCCTCCCGGACACCGGGCACGGTGGCGTACTCATGGTTGACGCCGGCAATGCGAACGGCGGTGATGGCGCTGCCCTCGAGGCCCCCCATCAGGGCTCGGCGCAGGGCATTGCCGAGGGTGATCGCATGGCCCCGGTCGAGGGGGCCGATCACGAACACGCCGGTCTGGGAACGGTCGTCGGCGATCTGGTGTTCGGTCCGATCGATCTGGTACTGCAGCACGGTGTGAAGCTCGAGAAGGTGGTGGAAGCGGGCCTCGGCGGGCCGGATGTGGACGATCAGACGCGGCGGCGCTTGGCTCGCCTGCAACCGTTGTGGGGCAGAGGTGTGACGTCGCGGATCAGGGTGATCTCCAGGCCGGCCACCTGCAGAGCGCGGATGGCTGTTTCACGGCCGGAGCCCGGACCGCGAACGAGCACTTCGATCTGGCGCATGCCCTGCTCCAGGGCCCGCCGGGCTGCCGCTTCCGCGGCCGTCTGGGCGGCGAAGGGAGTGCCTTTGCGGGCGCCCTTGAAGCCACTGGCCCCAGCGGAGGACCAAGAGATCACTTCACCAGAGGTGTCGGTGATCGAGACGATCGTGTTGTTGAAGGTGCTCTGGATGTGAGCCACACCGTTGGGCACGTTGCGCTTCGTCTTCTTCGCGCCGGATTTTTTGGCTGGCTTCGCCATGGAGGGGGGCCTGGGAAAGGAAAGGGGGGAGAGGGATGCCCCGATGGGGGTTTGGAGGGAGGCTTACTTCTTCTTGCCGGCCACCGTCTTGCGGGCGCCGCGGCGGGTGCGGGCGTTGGTGCGGGTGCGCTGACCACGGACCGGCAGGCCCATGCGGTGGCGACGACCGCGGAGGCAGCCGATGTCCTGCAGCCGCTTGAGAGCCATGCCCTCCTGACGGCGCAGGTCACCCTCGAGGGTGAAACCCTCGGCGGCGGCGCGAAGCTTCTGGACATCGGCGTCGTCAAGGTCCTTGACGCGGATGTCTGGGCTGACCCCGGTTTTGGCCAGGATCTTCTGGGCCCGGGTCAGCCCGACGCCATAGATGTAGGTGAGAGCAATCTCGACCCTCTTGTCACGAGGGATGTCGACGCCGGCAATCCGAGCCACGAAAGAAACGATCAGTTGAGCAAGGGGTGGCCTGGGATCAGGCCGTGGAACGCACCCGCTGGGGGGTGAACCCGCCGCCCAAGGAGGATGGCGGGTTGCGATCAGGTCAGCCCTGACGCTGTTTGTGCTTGGGGTTGGTGCAGATGACCATCACCCGGCCGTGGCGACGAATCACCCGGCATTTGTCGCACATTTTCTTGACTGAGGCACGCACCTTCATGGTGGTGGACTCTCCGAATTTCCAAACAGCGACCCTACCACACGGGTCAATCCAGGGCCATGCCGATGCGCTCGGCAATGGCCTCCACCGTGCCGCTGGCTTCCACGGCTACCAACAAACCTTGCTCGAAGTAATGCTCGATCAGGGGCGCCGTCTGCTCGGAGTAGACCGACAGCCGGTGACGGATCACGGCTTCGTTGTCGTCAGCGCGACCTCGCCCCAGCAGCCGTTGCAGCAGCAGATCGTCCTCGAGCTCCAGCAGCACCACCCGTTCAATCGGCTGAGCCAGCTCGGCGAGCAAGGTTTCCAGCGCTTCGGCCTGGGCGAGGTTGCGTGGGAAGCCATCCAACAGCCAGCCGCCTTGGTGGCCGCTCAGGCGGCCACGCACGATCGCCAGCACCAGCTGGTCGCTGACCAGTTCGCCCTGGGCCATGACGGCCTCGGCCTCCTGGCCCAGGGCTGTGCCGGCCTTGACTTCGGCCCGCAGCAGGTCGCCGGTGGAGAGATGCAGCAGCCCCCGCGAGGCGCAGAGGAGTTGGGCCTGGGTGCCCTTGCCGGCCCCGGGGGGGCCGAGAAAAAGAATGCGTTGGGTCATTGGCGCACCATGCCTTCGTAGCGTTGGGAGATCACGTAGGTCTGGACCTGTTTGGCCGTGTCGATCGCCACACCCACCAGGATCAGCAGCGAGGTGGCGCCGAGCCCCTGGAAGGTGCGCACCTGGGTGGCCCCCTCCACGGCCGAGGGGATGATGGCCACCGAGCCCAGGAACAGGGCCCCCAGGAGCGTGAGCCGATTCTGGACCCCTGAGAGATAGAGGGCTGTCGCCGAACCCGGCCGTACCCCTGGCACGGCCACGCCACTGCGCTTGAGATTGGTGGCGATGTCCAGGGGGTTGACGGTCAGCGAGGCGTAGAAAAAGGAGAAACCGCAGATCAGGGCGAAGAACACCAGGGCGTAGAGCCAGGGGGTGCTGCTGTTGGGGTTGAGGTAACTCGCCGCCTGGATCAGCCAGGGGGAGCGGGTGACGTTGGCGATCGTCAGCGGCAGGAAGATCACCGCCGAGGCGAAGATGATCGGCATCACGCCACCGGCATTGAGCTTCAGGGGCAGGTAACTCTGGCGGGCGGCCACGCTGCTGGTCTGTCCCACCTGGCGCTTGGCACTGATGATCGGGATGCGCCGGTAGCCCTCCTGCACGAAGATGATTCCGACGATCGTGATCAGGAACACCAGCACCAGCATCACGATGCCTCCCACGGTGCTGCGATCGCCGCTCTGGGCCAGCTCGATCGTGGAGCCGAGGGCCTTGGGAAGGGTGGCCACGATGTTGACGAAGATCACCAGCGAGGCTCCCTGGCCGATGCCCCGTTCGGTGATCACCTCACTCACCCACATCACCACCATCGAGCCGGTCACCAGGGCCAGGGCGGTCTGAATCACGAACACCGGTTCGCTCAGCCCAGGAAGGGCGTACTGCTTGAGGATGAGCGCGAACACCGTGCTTTGCAGGATGCCCCAGCCCAGGGCCACGTAGCGGGTGATCTGGGCGAGCTTGCGGCGTCCGGCCTCGCCTTCGTTCTTCTGGAGCTCCTCCAACTGGGGAATCGCGGCCGTCAGCAGCTGGATGATGATCGAGGCGTTGATGAACGGCAGGATCCCCAGGGCGAAGACCCCAAGGGTGGAGAGACCGCCGCCGGTGAAGATGTCAAGGAAGCCGATCAGCTGGCCACCCCTGGCGATGAATTCCTGGAAGGCGACCCGATCGATGCCGGGCATGGGCACGTAGATGCCCAGACGAACCATCAACAACAAGCCGAGCGTGATCAGCACCCGGTCGCGGAGGCCCTTGGCCTGGACCATCTGGGTGAGGATTTCCCCGGCACTGGGGTTTCTCCCCCGGCTGATGAGCATGGCTTGACGGCTGTGAAGGGCTTGGGGCAGGAAAGGGAAAGGCCGCCCCCCGCATCATCCGCTCAAGTGGATGATGCGGGGGGCGGCCTGAACCCTAGGGGCTTGGTGCGGAAGGGATCACCAGGGTGCCTGAAGGGTGGGTCAGTCGACGATCTCCCAGCTGCCGCCCGCCGCTTCGATCTTCTCGCGGGCGCTGGCGGTGAAGGCCGCCGCCTGGACGGTGAGCTTCACCTTGAGGTCGCCGTTGCCGAGGATCTTGAGGGCATGCTTGGGACTGGTGACCAGCCCTTCCTTGACGAGCAGATCGAGGTTCACCGTGGTGCCCGCCTTGAGCTCCGCAAGCTTGGAGACGTTCAGCACCGTGAACTGCTTCTGGTTGACCAGGGGGAAGTGCTTGAGCTTGGGCAGGCGGCGGTAGAGGGGCATCTGGCCCCCCTCGAAGCCCGGCCGGGTGGGGCTGCCGGAGCGGGATTTCTGGCCGCGCATTCCGAAGCCGCAGCTGGCGCCCTGGCCGGCGGCGATGCCGCGACCTTTGCGCAGTTTGCGGCGACGGGCCCCGACCTGGGGCTTGAGGGTATCGAGACGAAGGGAGGTCATGGCGGACTCAGGAATAGATCTGCTCGAGGGAGATGCCACGCTCCTTGGCGGTCTCCTTGTGGGTGCGAAGCGCCTGGAGGGCGTCCATGGCGGCGCGGGCGTTGTTGAGGGGGGTCTTGCTGCCCAGGCGCTTGGCCAGGATGTTCTTGATCCCTGCCAACTCGAGCACCGTGCGGATCGAGCCGCCGGCGATCACCCCGGTGCCCGGGGCCGCTGGGCGAATCAGCACACTCGCGGCACCGTCACCCCCGCGGCTGAGTGTGGGGATCGAGCTGTGACGGGTGAGGGGCACTTTCACCAGGTGCTTTTTGCCGTCGGCGACGCCTTTGCGCACGGCGCCGATGACATCACCGGCCTTGCCGACACCCACGCCCACCTGACCGCGCTCGTTGCCGACCACGACGATGGCCCGGAAACTCATCTTCTTGCCGCCCTTGACGGTTTTGGAGACCCGGCGGATCTGAACCACACGCTCCTGCCATTCGGAGTCGCGTTCCTGACCGCGTCGGTTGTCGCGGCCTCGGCCACCGCCCTTACGGTCACCGCCCCTGCCCTCGCTGCGGCCACCGCCGCCACCGCGCCGTTGTTCCTGCTGGCCTTCGGCCGCCGCCGGAACGTCGGCCGCCGCCGGGATGTCGTTGGACTGAAGCTGGTTGTTGGTTTCGGTCATGGTGAGAGCAGGGATCAGAACTGAAGGCCCGCTTCCCGGGCGGCGTCAGCCAGGGCCTTCACCCGGCCGTGGTACAGGTTGCCACCGCGATCGAAGACCACCTGCTGGATGCCCTGGGCGAGGGCGCGCTTGGCCACCAACTCACCAACGGCCACGGAGGCATCGGTGGTGTTGCTGGTGGTGAGGGCGGTACGCAGATCCTTGTCGAGGGTCGAGGCGGCGACCAGGGTGTTCTGGGCGTCGTCGTCGATGACCTGGGCGTAGATGTGGTTGTTCGAGCGGAACACGGCCAGGCGCGGACGCTGGGCCGTGCCTGTGAGATGGCGACGCAGGCGGCGGTGCCGTTTCTGGGTCTGCTGTTTGCGGGAAATGGGGGACATGGCGGTACGGGGTGGGGGCGGTCAGATCGACCTCATTTCTTACCGGTCTTGCCGGCTTTGCGGAGGATCCGCTCGCCCTCGTACTTGATGCCCTTGCCCTTGTAGGGCTCGGGAGGACGAATGGCGCGCACTTTGGCGGCTTCGTTGCCCACCAGCTCCTTGTCGGCTCCGGAGACGAACACCTGGGTGTTGTTCTCCACGGCGAAGGTGATCCCCTCGGGGGGAACCATCTCCACCGGGTGGCTGTAGCCCGCCAGGACCACGAGGTTGCGGCCCTTGATCTGGGCCCGGTAGCCCACACCGATGATTTCCAGTTTGCGCGTGAACCCCTGGCTGACCCCCTCCACCATGTTGGCGACGAGGGTGCGGCTGAGGCCGTGGCGCTCCCGGGAGCGGCGACTGGTGTTGGCGGGAGCCACCACCACGGAGGAATCCTCCTGGCTGATCAACACCCCATCGGGGAGGGTGCGGGACAACTCACCTTTGGGCCCCTTCACGGTGACCGCCAAACCATTGAGGCTGACGGTCACCTTGGCGGGGACGGGGATCGGTGCTTTACCAATTCGTGACATGGATCAATCTCCCAGTTCAATAGACGTAGCAGAGCACTTCGCCGCCGACACCCTGCTTGCGGGCGTCACGGTCGCTCATCACACCTTTTGAGGTGGAGATGATGGCCACTCCGAGTCCGCCCAGCACCTTGGGGAGCTGGCGGGTGTTCTTGTAAATGCGCAGGCCTGGCTTGCTCACCCGCTGCACGCGGCGGATGGTGGGCTGCCGATGCTTACCGCTGTACTTCAGCTGGAGGACGAGGTGGCTTTGCACCCCTTCGCCCTCTTTGCTGATCTCGGCGATGAAGCCTTCCTGCTGCAGCACCTTGGCGATGCTGAGCGCCATGCGCGAAGCGGGAACCTTGGTGTTCTCGTGCTTCTTCTCACTCGCATTGCGGATGCGGGTCAGGAGGTCTGAAATTGGGTCGTGGTTGGCCATGGTCGGGTCCGAGGAGGGCTCAGTTGCTGCGGAACGGCATTCCCATCTCGCGGAGGAGGGCCCGGCCCTCTTCGTCGTTACGGGCACTGGTCACGATGGTGATGTCCATGCCCCGGATGGCGTCGATCTTGTCGTAGGAGATTTCAGGAAAGATGATCTGTTCCCGAACCCCCAGGGTGTAGTTCCCCCTGCCGTCGAAACTCTTGGGGCTGACGCCACGGAAGTCGCGGATGCGCGGTAAAGCCAGGTGGATCAGGCGCTCAAGGAAGGCGTACATCCGCTCACCCCGGAGGGTGACGGCGACGCCGATCGGCATGCCCTGGCGGATTTTGAAGGCGGCGATCGCCTTCTTCGCCCGGGTCACCACAACCTTCTGGCCCGTGATGGTGGCCAGTTCGGCAATGGAGGCTTCGAGGGCCTTGGCGTTCTGGGCGGCTTCACCGAGGCCCCGGTTGACGGTGACTTTCAGCACCTTGGGGACTTCGTGGACATTGGAGAGATGGAGATCCTTGAGCAACTTGGGCTGGATCGTCTCCCGGTAGCGCTGTTTGAGTGACATGACAGGGGGAAGGGGTGCGCTTCTGGGCGTGGTCAGAAGGCGGACAGGGACGCGGGAGGGGAAGGGGGGAGAGGGGTGGCTGGCGTTCAGTCGACAAGTTCGCCGGTCTTTTTGAGGCGGCGTTTCTTGGAGCCGTCCTTGTCGACGACGATCTCCACCCGGCTGGCCACCTTTTTGTCGGTGGAGTACAGCATCACATTCGAGGCATGCACGGAGGCCTCCTCGGTGACGATGCGGCCGGTTTCGCCCTCCTGGGTGGGCTTGACGTGACGGGTGCGCAGGTTGATGCCCTGCACAATCACGCGGTTCTCATTCGGCAGGGTGCGGAGCACCTCACCGGTCTTGCCCTTGTCCTTGCCGGCGATCACCTGAACGGTGTCGCCTTTGCGGATGCGCAGTTTGATGCGCACGCTGGGCTTGGCTTTGACGGTGGCGGTAGCCATCTCAGATCACCTCCGGAGCGAGGGACACGATCTTGGTGAAGTTCCGCTCCCGCAATTCGCGGGCGACGGGACCGAAGACGCGGGTGCCCTTGGGGTTGTTGTCGTTGCCGAGGATCACCGCGGCGTTGTCGTCGAAGCGGATCGAATTGCCCGTTTCACGACGGAGGGTGGCCCTGGTGCGCACCACCACCGCTTTCACCACATCCGATTTCTTGACGCCCATGTTGGGCATGGCGTCCTTGACGGCAGCCACGATCACATCGCCCACGTGGGCGTAGCGACGGTTGGTGCCGAGCACCCGGATGCACTGGATGCGCTTGGCGCCGCTGTTGTCAGCGACGTTTAAATAGGTTTCCTGCTGAATCATTTAGAGAACTCCTCAGCTGGCGCCGGATGGGGTGAGAACTTCGGCCACGGTCCAACGCTTGGTGCGGCTGAGCGGTCGGGTTTCGGTGATCCGAACCCGATCGCCGACGCGGCAGGCGTTGGCTTCATCGTGGGCTTTGTAGCGGGTGGTGCGGCTGACGGTCTTTTGGTAGATGGGATGGGGGAAGCGGTTTTCCACCGCCACCACCACCGTTTTGTCCATCTTGTCGCTGACGACGGTGCCGACCCTTTCCTTGAGTGCCATGGCGAATGCGTGGTGGATCAGGAGGAGACGGTGGAGCGCTTCCGCTCCGCCTGCACCGTTTGAAGCTGGGCCAGCTTGATGCGGGCCAGCTTGAAACGGTGGGGTTGCTCCAGTCGGCGGGTGGCCTGCTGGAAGCGCAGGTCGAACAGTTCGCGGCGGGTGCCGTCGATCTGTTCGGTGAGTTCGCCGTCGCTGAGTTTGCGCAGGTCGGCGATGTCGGGGCGTGCCATGGGTCAGGCCTCCACGGGTTGAACGGTGTCCGAGCTGGTTTCCGCCTCCTGGTCGGCCAGGGTCAGAAACTTGGTCTTGATCGGCAGTTTGTACTGCGCCAGGCGCATGGCCTCCCGGGCGATCGTTTCGTTGATCTCGGGACCGCCCATCTCAAAGAGAATCCGCCCCGGCTTGATCACGGCCACCCAGAACTCCGGGTTGCCCTTACCGGAACCCATGCGGGTTTCGGCTGCGCGCATGGTCACGGGTTTGTCGGGGAAGATCCGGATCCAGATCTTTCCGCCCCGTTTGACGCTGCGGCTCATGGCACGCCGGCTGGCCTCGATCTGGCGGGAGGTGATCCACCCGCACTCCTGGGCTTGAAGGGCAAACTGACCGAAGGCAACGGTGTTGCCTCGGGTGGCGACGCCGCACATGCGGCCCCGTTGCTGTTTGCGGAATTTGACGCGTTTTGGACTCAGCATGGTTCAGGTCTCCTGATCACTCCTCGTTGGAGCGGTCTTCGAACTGTTGTGGCCGCCGGCTGGCCCTGCGCTTGGGACCGGCACCCACGGGCAGTTGTTCCTGCTGCCCGGGGAGGATTTCACCTTTGAAGACCCAAACCTTGATGCCCAGCACCCCGTAGGTGGTGGTGGCCACCTTGGTGGCGTAGTCGATGTCGGCGCGGAGGGTGTGCAGGGGCACACGGCCTTCGCGCGTCCATTCGGTGCGGGCGATCTCGGCACCGTTCAGGCGTCCGCTCACCTGAATCTTCAGCCCGAGGACCCCAGCCCGCTGGGCGCGCTGAACGGTCATGCGAAGCACACGGCGGAAGGCCACGCGCTTCTCCAGCTGCTGGGCGATGTATTCGGCCAGCAGGTAGGCGTCGGCGTCGACCCGCTCCACTTCCACCACGTTGATGCGCACCTGACGGTGGGCATCGCCGATGGTTTTCTGAATGCCGGTTCGCAGGTCTTCGATGCCGCTGCCCTGGCGGCCCACCAGCACGCCGGGGCGCGCCGTCTTGAGTTCGACCTCGAGTTGGTCGGCCTTACGGGCGATCAGCACATCGCTGATGCCGGCGCTGGCGTACTTCTTGTGGATGAAGGTGCGGATCCGGTCGTCCTCCTGAAGGAGGATCGGGTAGGTCTTGCTGGTGGCGTACCAACGGGAGCGGTGGTCCTGGGTGATCCCCAGGCGCAGTCCGGTTGGATGGATCTTGTGTCCCATCGGTCGGTGTCCTCGGGGGTCAGGCGGTGGTGGCTGCCACAGCAATGCTGATGTGGCAGGTTTGTTTCTTGATCGCGTAGGCACGGCCCTGGGCGCGCGGCCGGAACCGCTTCAGGGAGGGACCCATGTCCGCCGTGGCCTGGCTGATCACCAGGCTGGCGGGGTCGAGCCCCATGTTGTGCTCAGCATTCGCCACCGCGGACCGCAACACCTTGGTGATGGGGCCCGTGGAGCGATAGGGCATGAACTCGAGCAGGATCAGCGCTTCCCGGTAGGACCGGCCGCGGATCTGATCGAGCACACGACGCACCTTGGACACTGATCCGCGGATGAAGCGGCCGTGGGCCAGGGCTTGGGTGGTGGGGGTGGAATTAGCCATAACGAGTCGTTCCTTAACGGGCACCTTTCTTGTCCTTGATGTGGCCCCGGAAGGTGCGCGTGGGGGCGAACTCCCCAAGCTTGTGACCGACCATCTGTTCCGTCACGTAGACGGGAACATGGGCTTTGCCGTTGTGCACGGCAATGGTGTGGCCGATCATCATCGGCAGGATGGTGGAAGCGCGTGACCAGGTCTTGATCACACCCTTGTCACCGGCGGTGTTCTGGGCCTCGACCTTGCGGAGCAGGCTGTCGGCCACAAACGGACCTTTTTTGAGTGAACGTCCCATGGCGGTTTAAGCAGACAACAAAACGGTGGTGAGCATCAGGAATCCCGTCCGCCACGGCTCCGCTTGGAGGTGCGGCGACGCTTCCGGAGCACGAACCGGTTGCTGGGTTTGTTGCGTTTGCGGGTCTTGAGGCCCAGGGCAGGTTTGCCCCAGGGGGTGACCGGTCCGGAACGACCGATCGGTGCCCGACCCTCGCCACCACCGTGGGGGTGGTCGCAGGGGTTCATCACACTGCCGCGCACCTCGGGGCGACGGCCCAGCCAGCGCTTGCGGCCGGCCTTGCCGAGGCTGGTGTTGCGCACTTCAGCGTTGCCGACTTCGCCGAGGGTGGCGTAGCACTCGCGACGCACCAGCCGCACTTCGGTGGAGGGCAGCTTGAGGGCGACATAGTCGCCTTCTTTGGCCATCACCTGTGCGCTGGCTCCGGCTGTTCGCACCATCTGTCCACCGCGGCCGGCGTAAAGCTCAACGTTGTGGACGCTGGAGCCCAGGGGGATCGCTGAGAGGGGCAGGGCGTTACCGGTTTCGATCGGGGCATCGGGCCCGGAAATCACCTGCTGGCCCAGTTCAACCCCGGCGGGAGCCAGGATGTAGCGCTTCTCGCCGTCGACGTAGAAGAGCAGCGCAAGGCGCGCGTTGCGGTGCGGGTCGTAGTGGATCGCCGCCACTTTGGCGGCCACGCCGTGCTTGTCACGGCGGAAGTCGACCAGGCGGTAGAGGCGCTTGTGGCCACCGCCGCGGTGGCGGCAGGTGATCACGCCACGGTTGTTGCGGCCCTTGCGGCGGTGCTTGGCCACCACCAGGCTGCGCTCGGGCTTGCGCTCGGTGACTTCACTGAAGTCGCTCGCCACCCGGGTGCGGGTGCCGGGGGTGTAGGGGCGGTACTTACGGATTGCCATAACGGTTCAGACCCCTCAGGACTCAGGGAAAAGCTGGATGGCATTGCCTTCGGCCAGGCGCACCACCGCTTTTTTCACCTGGGCACGCTTGCCGGCGAAACGGCCCACCCGGCGGGAGCGCCGGGGGGGATTCATGGTGCTGATGCCGATGACACGCACATCAAACAGTTGTTCGACGGCGGCCTTGATATCGGGCTTGGCGGCCCGGTGGTCCACCTCGAAGGTGTACTGGTTCTGCTCGAGGGCGCGGGTGGCCTTCTCGGTGATCAGCGGCCGGCGGATCACATCCGCGAGCCGGCCAGCGAAACGCTCAGTCATCGCCGTAGACCTCCTGAATCTTCGCGAGGGCTTCTTCGCTCACCACCAAGGTGTTGGCGTGGAGCAGATCGAACACGTTGAGTTGATCGGCGGCGATCAACTTGACGGTTTCGAGGTTGCGCACCGAACGGCGCACCACCTCGCTGGCGCTATCGAGCACCAGCAGCACCTTGGAGCCCTCGGCGATGCCGAGACGCTGCAGGGCAGCGCAGATCTCTTTGGTTTTGGGGGTTTCGAGGCCCGCAGCGAAGCCCTTGACGACCAAGAGGTTGTCGAGGCGACTCACCAGGGCGGTGCGCAGGGCGAGGCGACGCTCCTTGCGGTTCATCGCCTTGTTGTAGGTGCGGGGCTTGGGCCCGAAGGTCACCCCACCGCCGGGGCGGAGGGGGGTGCGGATCGAACCCTGACGGGCCCGGCCTGTGCCCTTCTGCTTGTAAGGCTTGCGACCACCACCACGCACCTCAGCGCGGGTGAGGGTGCTTGCCGTGCCCTGGCGGGCATGGGCGAGCTGGCGAACGATGGCGCGATGGACCAGACCGTTGGCGCTTGATTCCTTGGCGACCCGGAGCTCAAGGCTGGCCTTGCCGGCCTCCTTGCCCTGCCAGTCGCGCACGATGACGTCAGTCATGACTTGGCCCCTCCTTTGGCGGTCTTGGCACCCACCCGCTTGGCGGGGGAGATGTTCAGCAGGGCGCCGGGCTTTCCGGGCACCGACCCTTTGACCACCAGTAGGTTGCGCTCGGTGTCCACCTTCAGGATCGTCAGGCCGCGGGTGGTGATCTGCTTGCCGCCGTCGCGGCCAGCCATGCGCTTGCCGGGGTAAACCCGGCCGGGGGTTGTGCCCGCGCCGATCGAACCAGGCTCGCGGTGGTTCTTCGAACCGTGGCTCATGGGGCCACGGCTGAAACCGTGGCGCTTCTGCAGACCAGTGAAACCGCGACCGATCGTGTCACCGCTGACATCGATCTTCTGGCCGGCTTCGAAGGCGGCGACGGTGATGGATGAGCCCAGCTCAAGGCCATCAACGCTGTCGACGCGGTATTCGCGCAGGTGGCGCAGGGGCTCGCTGCCGGATTTAGCCAGGTGGCCTTTGGCAGGCTGATTCACCAGCTTTTCGCGGATGTCGCCGAAGCCGACCTGCACAGCGACGTAGCCGTCGGTGCCGGTGCTCTTGAGTTGGGTGATGCGGCAGGGTCCCGCCTCGATCACGGTGACCGGGATGGATCTGCCTGCATCGTCGAAGAATTGGGACATGCCCAATTTCTTCCCGAGGATGCCGATGGACATAGGAGGGTGAAAAACGCCAGCGGAACCACCAGTCGCCAGGTCCGATGGGATGGCGAAGGGTGTGGGCTGATTCGATCGAACGCAGACGGAGCCGGGGCCATCCCGTGAAGGAGGCATTCCGGTTGGGCTAGCGGGGGCCGAAACAGCAGGCTGGGACTTGTGGAACCGGACCCTTGGGCCATCACCGATCGGAAATCGGCCGTGCCTTTGGGCGCATTCAACAGTTTCCCGGCGGCTTCTTCTCGGATGAATCCAAGGGGAGAGACCGCACTGGCCCGGGGAAGGTCGTCACCAATGACGGCCTGGTGCAGCGCACTGGAGGCCCGGCTAGCGGACGGGCACAGAACGGTTGCACAAGCAAACAACATACCCTATGGACCCGAGGCACCCCTGATCGGCGTTTCACCGGGTCTTGGCGCGCAACTGTCAAACTGACGCCATCTCGAGGTCTGCCCCGATGCCCTTGTTGCTTTCAGGCCGTGGATTTCGCCAGGAGTTGGAGCGCTTCGGAGCCCTGGCGGTCCATGCACCGCTTGAAGGCGGTGCCGAAACGCGTCTGCTGCGCCGCCTGCGGGCGGCCGGTTACAGGGCCCAGATCACCTCGGCCCGAGGGCTCGGCGATCCCCAGGCCTACCTACTGGAACTGCACGGCATCCGTCCGCCCCACCTGGGTCACCACAGCGTCGGCAAGGGGGCCGCGGTGGGCGAGGTGCAGCAGGTGATGCCCCAGTTGGGTGCCCTGCTGGAAGGTGAGGCCCCGATCGTGCTCTGGCTGTTGGAAGGGCAGGTGCTCTCCAACGCTGAACTCGTTTCCCTGATCCAGCTCACGCGCACGGTGCCTCGCCTCCACATGGTCGTGGAAATGGGGGGTGCCCGCAGCCTGCGCTGGCAGCCCCTTGAGCAGCTCGTTGCCGCCTGAGCAGTCGCTCGCGGCCGGCCATTGGGTCAAATTGATCTGCGGCGCCAGCAACCAGGACCTGCCCGCGATCGAGGACCTATGCGGCATCTACGCGCTGGCCGGGGTCGACTGCATCGACATGGCCGCTGATCGGGCCGTGGTGGCGGCCGCGCGCCGGGGGATGGCCTGGGCGGCTGAGCGCTGCGCCAGGCAGCCCTGGCTGATGGTGAGCCTCAGCGATGGGGCCGATCCCCATTTCCGCAAGGCCTGGTTCGATCCGGAGCGCTGCCCTCCGGCGTGCCCGCGACCCTGCCAACGGGTTTGCCCGGCCCTCGCCATCGGCGCAAGCGGCGCCGTGCTTGAGCAGCGCTGCTATGGCTGTGGCCGTTGCCTGCCGGTTTGTCCCCTTGGGTTGATCGAGGAACGAGACCACCAGTTGGCTCCTGAAGCGGTGGCGCCGTTGCTGGAGGAGCTGCGGCCTGAGACTGTGGAGATCCATACCCGCCCTGGACGGGGGCAGGCCTTTGCTGATCGTCTGCTTCAGGTGAAGGCCTCTGGCCTCGTCCTCAAGCGGCTGGCGGTGAGCTGTGGCCTGGAGGATCTGGTGGGCCCGGGGGCGCCCGGGGCCCTTGCTGATGAACTCTGGGGCCGGTTCATTGAGCTGCGTGCCCTGGGCTTCCGGCCCCTCTGGCAGCTGGATGGGCGGCCGATGAGCGGCGATCTTGGGGCCGGCAGCGCCCATGCCGCCGTGAGGCTGCTGCGGGAACTGCGGGCGATCGCCCCCCCCGGTCCGCTTCAACTGGCCGGGGGCACCAACACCAGCAGCCTGGCTCAGGTGCACCGCCAGGGGTTACGCGGGGCGGTGGCCGGCGTGGCCTTTGGGGGGGTGGCCCGCCGCCTGCTCCAACCGCTGCTGCTGCGCGCCCAGGAACGGGGGACGGCGCTGCTGGCCGATCGGGAGCTGGTGGCGGAAGCCCTACAAGTGGCTCGCTCGCTGCTGGATCCCTGGCGGACCCAGGATGGATCTAATCCCTGACCCCGAGGCTGGGCCCTTGACCGCCCCGATTCCGGATCCCAGCCCCCTGATCGCGCCCCAGCGGATCACGGACGACCTGGATCGTCTGCTGGAGGTGCTGCCCGTGGCGCTGCAGGTGGCCCTGGCGGAGCCGGCCCGTCGGGAGCAGCTGCTGGAGGTGGTGCTCGATCTGGGCCGCGTGCCCGAAGCCCGTTATCCCGGCCGGGCACTGACCCTCGGGGAGCGCCCGATCGAGCGCGGGGATCTGGCGGCTGTGGTGGAGCGGCTTGGCAGCTTCGGCGGCGACAACCGGGCCGGCATCGAGCGGACCCTGCACCGCATCAGCGCCATCCGCAACCGGGGTGGTGAGGTGGTGGGTCTCACCTGCCGGGTGGGCCGGGCTGTCTACGGCACCGTGGCGATGGTCAGAGATCTCCTGGACACAGGGCAATCACTGCTGCTGATGGGGCGCCCCGGGGTGGGCAAGACCACGGCCCTGCGCGAGATCGCCCGGGTGCTGGCCGATGAGCTGGAGCGGCGGGTGGTGGTCATCGACACCAGCAATGAGATCGCTGGAGATGGCGACATCCCGCATCCCGCGATCGGGCGCGCAAGGCGCATGCAGGTGGCGCGGCCGGAGCTGCAGCACCAAGTGATGATCGAGGCGGTGGAGAACCACATGCCCGAGGTGATCGTGATCGATGAGATCGGCACCGAGCTCGAGGCCCAGGCCGCCCGCACGATTGCTGAACGGGGCGTGATGCTGGTGGCCACGGCCCACGGCAACGAGCTGGCCAACCTGATCAAGAACCCCACCTTGAGCGACCTGGTGGGCGGCATCCAATCGGTCACCCTCGGGGATGAGGAGGCCCGCCGGCGGGGTTCGCAGAAATCCGTGCTCGAGCGCTGCGCCGAGCCCACCTTTCCCCTGGCGGTGGAGATGCATGCCCGCAGCCACTGGCTGGTGCACAGGGAGGTGGCCCGCACCGTGGATCTCCTGTTGCGGGGACAGCCCCCTCGGCCCCAGGTGCGCGAACTTGCCCCCGATGGGCGGCTGCGGCTGGTGGATCTCGGTGGGACTCCCGGGCTCGATCCACCCCCACGCTCGGCACGATCACGCCCGATCGGTCCGTCCGGGCCCCGACCACGCCCTGCCCTGGTGCCGGTGCCCTTGCCTGCTCCGTTTGAGTCCGCTCCGGTGGCGCCCGCTTCCGTGCCATCCGATCCAGCCGTGCCGGTCCCCGAGCGCGGCAGAGCTCAGCCCCTGCGGTTGTTCTGCTGCGGCCTCAGCGAGCACCTGGTGGACCAGGCGATGCGCGGCCAGCTCATGTCGGTGGTCCGGGCGGAGACGGTGGAGCAGGCCGATGCGGTGCTGAGCATCCGTCAGCAGTTGGGGCGGGATCCCGAGGTGCGACGGCTGGCCCAGCTCCACGGCGTTCCGATCCTGGTGATCAAGTCCGACAGCCTGCATCAGATCCAGCGGGCCTTCGAGCGCCTCCTGCGCCACCACCCCAGCCAGTCGCCTCAGCCCGTCCTGGCGGGCCAGTTTGATGACAGCCACGGAGCCATGGAGGAATGCCGGCTGGCGGTGGAGCAGGTGGTGTTGCCCTTGGGTCGGCCGGTGGAACTGCTGCCTCGCAACGACCGGGTGCGCAGCGAGCAGGCCGAACTGGTGGGCCGCTACAGCCTGCCCTGGGCGGAGTTCGGCAGCGGCTCCTCGCGGCGATTGCGGGTGTTTCCGGCCTGAGTACGGGGGCACCTTGATGGGCCTGAGCCGGCCACCATCGGGTGGAGGGAGTGGAGATTGACGGAGGGCGACCCGCTGTGGGTAACTAGCAAGGTGACCAGCTTTGGGCTGGTGCGATGGGCCGTCGCCAAGTGGTAAGGCAGCGGGTTTTGGTCCCGCCATTCCTAGGTTCGAATCCTAGCGGCCCAGTTTTCGACCCCCTGTGCGTGGTCCTCCCGTGACCCCAGCTCGCTCCCGAAGCGGCCCACTGCTGGTCTTCGATTTCGACGGGGTGTTGGTGGACGGAATGAGCGAGTACTGGTGGAGTGCCTGCCGGGCGGCCCTTGAGTTGGATCCCGATCTGACCTTGAGCGAGCAGGCGCCGCCGGCTTTCTTTCGTCTGCGGCCGCTGATCCACAAGGGCTGGGAGATGGTGCTGGTGGCCGCTGAGTTGGCCTGCCCCGGTTTCGATCTGGAGCTGGCCCTTGGCTCCTACGACCGCTGGCTCAACGAGGCGATGGGGCGCCGGGGCTGGGAGCCCGAGCGGCTGCAGGCGACCCTGGAGCGGGTGCGCCGCTCGGCCATCGCCGCTGATCGCGGCGCCTGGCTGGCCCTGCACCGGCCGTTCCCTGGCCTGGCCGAGCGGCTGAGCGCCCTCGCGGCGGAGGGAGCCGACTGGCTGGTGCTCACCACCAAGGGGGCGGCCTTCGCCCGGGAGCTGCTGGAGGGCTTCGGGATGGAACCGCTGCAGGTGTTCGGCCATGAGCACGGCAGCAAGCCGGAGGTGCTGCTGCGCCTGTGCGCCACCGGGCGTTCCCTCTGGTTCATCGAAGACCGCAGGCCCACCCTTGAGGCGGTGCGGGCCACCCCCGGCCTGGAGCGGGTGCGCTGCTTCCTGGTGTCCTGGGGGTATCTGGGGCCGGTGGATCGGCAGGACCTGCCGGAGGGGATCGCGTTGCTGGAGCCGGAGCGGCTGGCGGCCCCCTTGGCGGCCTGGCCCTGATCCGCTAGGGTACGCCTGTACTAGCCGATACGGTAGGCGGGAACGGTGGCACTGGCTTCCGTGAAGCCGCCACAGCCCCTCTTGGGGCCTGCCAGCTCGCCCCTCCTGGGGCTGCCATGCAGCTCTTGCCGGGGCCCTTCTCCGCGGCCCGTTCCATCGCTGACCACCCTGACCATGCCTGCTGAATTCCCCAAGACCACCTCCGCCCGGGCCGGCGACGCCAGAGGGCCAGAGGCCAAGGCTGCCGAGGCCCGAGCCGGAGAGCGCGACAAGGCCTTGGGCCTGGTGCTCAATCAGATCGAGCGCAATTTCGGCAAGGGCTCGATCATGCGTCTGGGGGATGCCTCCCGCATGCGGGTGGAAACCTTTTCCACCGGTGCCCTCACCCTTGATCTGGCCTTGGGTGGTGGCTATCCCAAGGGCCGGGTGGTGGAGGTCTACGGCCCGGAGAGCTCCGGCAAGACCACCCTCACCCTCCATGCCATCGCCGAAGTGCAGAAGCGCGGTGGGGTGGCCGCCTTTGTGGATGCGGAGCACGCCCTGGATCCGGTCTATGCCGCCGCCCTGGGCGTCGACATCGAGAACCTGCTGGTGTCCCAGCCGGACACCGGTGAAATGGCCCTGGAGATCGTCGACCAGCTCGTGCGCTCCGCCGCCGTCGACATCGTCGTGGTCGACTCGGTGGCGGCCCTTACCCCCCGGGCGGAGATCGAAGGGGAGATGGGGGATCTCTCCGTAGGCGCCCAGGCCCGGCTGATGAGTCAGGCGATGCGCAAGATCACCGGCAACATCGGCAAATCCGGTTGCACCGTGATCTTCCTCAACCAGCTGCGCCAGAAGATCGGAGTCACCTACGGCAACCCGGAAACCACCACAGGTGGCAACGCCCTCAAGTTCTATGCCTCGGTGCGCCTCGACATCCGCCGCATTCAGACCCTCAAGCGTGGCACCGAGGAATACGGCATCCGGGCCAAGGTGAAGGTGGCCAAGAACAAGGTGGCTCCCCCGTTCCGCATCGCCGAGTTCGACATCCTGTTCGGCCGCGGCATCAGCATCCTGGGCTGCCTGCTTGATCTGGCCGAGGAAACCGGCGTGGTGGTGCGCAAGGGTGCCTGGTACAGCTACGAGGGCGACAACATTGGCCAGGGCCGCGACAACACCATCGGCTGGCTGGAGCAGAACCCCGAGCAGAAGGAGGTGATCGAGGCCCTGGTGCGCCGCAAGCTCACCGAAGGGGCGGACGTCACCGCCAACTCGATGAAACCCTTGGCGGCTGCCGCCGCCAAGCTGGCCGCCATGCCCTTGACGGAAGAGGAGGATGAGGTGCTGGCCCAGGCCGGTTAAGCGCCTCAGCGCCCGAGCCTGAGGGCCTTCGCTGGTCCTAGGCGTTCTGCATGGGCGGGGGGGCGAGGGCGCTGTTTGTTGAGCCCTTGGTTTGGGTGCCCCAGCCAGGAGGCATGAGCCAGAGGCGGAGCTCGCCGCGGTCAGCCCCATGGGGTGAGCGGCCCCAACCCGATAGCAGCCAGGGGGATGCCCCGATGGCGGAATCTCGCCATCGGGCCTGAGCTGGTGTGCTGAGGGCCCGGATGTCGCGCCTCAGGTGCCGATCAGCTGGGGCTGATCCATTGGGTGGAGACAGGGGTGGATCCTTCCGGGCTCATCCAGCTGCGCAGGTTGGATTTCCACCTGAGCAGCCTTGTCACCAGGAGGCTTGATTCGCTGAAGATCGGTTCTTAATCCCACTGATTGGAACAGACCCAAGGGAGAGGCTGGAGCCCAAGGGCCCCAGGCCTCAGGCAAGCCAGAAAGAAACGTTCGCGAGCCGTGCGATGTGGAGGTCGTTCGTCAGCCGCGGCGAAAGACGCTGAAGCTGCCGGAAGGCCCCTGCCCGCGCCTTGCTGGAGAACGAGTTGACAGGCCGCTCGGCCCAGTCAGAGGGCGTGGAGGCCGATGGCGCTGCTTGGCCGTTGTCGTTGCAGGGGATTCGCTTCAAGGCCCAGAGGGCCTTGAAGCTTGGGCTCAGCCCAGCTTTGGTGCCTTGGCGCCTGGGGCTTTAAGGCTGGCTGCGCTGCTGCTGGTGAGATCAGGTTGCAGGAAGGTGGCCAAGCGCTGCAATTCCTCAATGGCGTCGGCCCCCTCAAGCTTCACCAATTCATGGCCGTTTCGTGATTCCACCCAGCTGATGCCGAAGTCCGATACCAGGAAGCGCACCATGTGACCTTCTCCCAGGGCGGCCACGAAGGAGGCTCCCTGGCCCGGAAGGCCGTCTCCGCAGACGTAGCAGGTAGCCGAAAAGCCCTGGCCCTGGAGGCTGGCGGCCAAGGCCTGGAGGCTCATGACCAGATCCTGAACGACGGAACGGTAGTGCTCAGCGAGACGAGGAAACATTGGAAGCACCGGGACTGTGCACCGACGTTAATGATTTCTTCCGATTAGCGCGCGTAGAAATACTCATTGTCCTTGGACCCTGTTCTGCCGAGGGCCGTCGCGGGATGAATCCCATCAGCCGTCGGCCAGGCTCCACCAGCCGGCGGCTGGGCCGATGAAGCGCACGGTCACCCAGAAAACGGCCAGGCCAGCAATTCCGTACCAGGCCCCCTTGGTGGACACCTCCACGAAGCGGCTCGCTTGCCGTTGGCTGAATGGCAACCAGCTCACCAGCCGGGGTGAGTTGTCTTTGGGAGCGGCGGTCTGCTTGCGCTCCCGGGCGGGTAGACCCTGCTCTGCCCGCCGTTTGGCCTCTCCCATGCATCCCCTTGTTGGATCGCGGCCAGACTAAGGGCCGCCATGGGCCCCCATGGGCTGGCAGGCCGCTGCAGGGGTGTTCCAGGGCCGTTTGCTGCCCTGAGTCCATCGCTGCTTTTCTGGCTGAAGGCCGAGCCGATCAGTCAGCACCGCTGATCAGGGTGGCAAGACCAGTCAGCCAGGCAACAGCCAATCAGCGAGGCAACAGCTGTCAGCGAGGCAACAGCCGTCAGCGAGGCAACAGCCGTGGCAGGTCCACCCAGGGCTCCAGTGCCTCCATCACCTGGCGGCCCCAGGTGCGTCGCCGCACCCGGCCATCCAGCAGCGCCAGTCGACCGCCACCTCGGCGCAGCCCGGCCAAGCCCCGTTGCAATCGACTGACGGCTTCGGGCAGCAGCAGCTCACGGAACCAGTCGCGGCCCCGCAGGCGCAGGGCCCTGACCCGGGCAGCGGTGAGCGGATCTTCCAGACTGGCGATCGGCAGCAGCGCGACCACGACCTGGCCGGGCACAGGCAGGCGTTGCTGGTGCTCCAGCCACCAATTCCAGCCGCAGCAGAGCACACCGTTGCTCTCAGGCGCCGTGGTCTGGTGCACGACGCGGCTGCCGAATTCGGCGGCCAGGGCACTGCTCAGGTTCAGCCGCAGGGGCCCGTCATCGAGCAACACCACGGTGAGCCCCTCCTGGCCCAGCACCAGCCGGCGGCAGTGCTCCAAGAGGTGCTCGCCGTAGTCGGGGCTGTTGGGCAGGGCCTGCCGTTGAGGGGCATGGATGGGAAGGGGGTCCTGCAGCGGGGGATCTCCCAGGTGCACTTTCACTTGTGGATCAAACCCCAGAGCCGCCTGGGCCGGCGCTGACCAGGGGCTGCCACCGGAGCCCCCCAGATCCGAACCGATCAGCAGGGCCCCGCGCTTGAGCAGCAGCCCGGCCATCACCTCGAATGGTTCAAGGGGCTGGCGGTGCAGTGTCCACTGCAGGAGTTGGGGATCCACCGTCGCCCAGCTGGTCCAGGCGGGCCCTTGGCTTGCCAGCCAAGAGGGCCAGGGGGGTGGCAGGGGGCTGAGCAGCTGCAGCATCTGCCCGAGGGGCGCTTCCTCCTCCGGGCTGAGGGCGATCTGCAGGGAAGGGTTGGTGGGGTGGCTGAAGATCCGCCGGCTCAGGCGCTCGTGCAGGGCCAGCAGGCTGGCCTCGGCCGCCGGCAGACCGCGCCGCAGCAGCTCCCAGTGGCGGGTCTCCACCACGATCCCAAGCGACTCCCGCAGGGTCCGCTCCAGTTCGTCCGCCTCCGCGATCACCAGTTGACGGTTCCCGAGAAGGTTCTGCCGCCAGGCGATCACCAGTTCGGCTGGACTGAGCAGCCAGAGCCGGGCAGCCTCTGGAGCGCTTTCCCCTTCCCAGCAGGGCAGGTTCAATCCCACCCCCTTCAGGCGGGGCAGCTCCTGCTGCAGCAACCGCTGGCGAAGTTCATCGCTGAGCACGAGGGCCACGGGGGCTTCGCTCAGGGCCAGGGGCACCAGTAACCCCACCAGCCAGCTGGGGTCACTGAGCGTGCTCAGAAGCACCTGGGTCTGGTCCTCGCGCCGCAGGCTGCGGGCCACCAAACGACTGAGGGTCAGGTGATGGGGCCAACGCGCGGCACCTTCCTGCCGCAGCAGCGCTTTGAGTTGGTGGTGGGCGCGGGCTTCCAACATGGCGGAATCGTAGGAAGCTGGCCCGAGCGGGCCGTACCGGCGATGACAGTGTTGTGGCGCGATCGGCCCGTGGGGATCGTGGGCCTGGGGTTGATCGGTGGCTCCCTGGCGCTGGACCTGCGGGCGCGCGGTGCCACCGTGCACGCCTTGGTGCACCGCCAGGCCACCGCCGAGCGGGCCGGGCAGCGGGGTCTGGCCGACCGCATCGCCACCGATCCCCAGGTGCTCGAGGGATGCGGCCTGGTGGTGTTGGCCCTGCCCCTCGATCGGCTGTTGGACCCCCCCCAGACGCTTCTGGACGCCCTGCCGCCGCAGGCGGTGCTGACCGATGTGGGCTCGGTCAAGGCTCCGGTGCTGGCCCAGTGGCAACCCCGCTGGCCCCGCTTTGTTGGGAGCCATCCGATGGCGGGAACGGCCGAAGCCGGCGTGGAGGCGGGTCAGCAGGCGTTGTTCCTTCATCGCCCCTGGGTGGCGACCCCAACCGAGGCCACGGACCCCGAAGCCCTCGAACAGGTGAGGGCCCTGGCTGAGGCGGTCGGAGCCCGCTGGCTCACGTGCTCCGCCATCGTCCATGACCGGGCGGTGGGGTTGATTTCTCACCTGCCGGTGCTGGTGAGTGCCGCCCTGCTGTTGGCGGCTGATCAGGCCGCCCCGGATCCGGAGCTGGCTCAGCTGGTGCGGGCCCTGGCCTCCAGCGGTTTTGCCGACACTACTCGCGTGGGGGGCGGTAACCCCGAACTGGGTACCCTGATGGCCACTTACAACCGGCAGGCCCTGGCCGACGCGCTTAAGGCCTATGCCCAGCAGCTGGCGGCCCTGCAGACGCTGGTGGAGTTGGGTCATTTCGACCAGCTCGAGGCCGCCCTCACCCGGGCCCGGGAGCTCCGCCCCCCCTTCCTCTGACTCCCGGCAGCCTCAGGGGGCCAGCGTGAGCGATCGGCCGCGGCTGGCCAGCAGCTGGCGGCAGGCCATCAGGGCCGATTGGCTCACCCCGGCGGTGCCCTCTCCGGGAAAAATCGAATCGCCGCAGAGCCACAGACCCGCCAGGGGGCTGCGGCTGGCGAGGCCGAAGGGGCCGAAACGGTTGGGTGCCTGGCCGAGCCCGCCCACGAAACCGAAGGGTCGGCCGGTCCAATGCAGGAAGCCCCGGGGCGTGGCCAGCTCTCCGCGCCTGAAGGGCTCGGGGGGCAGATGCAGCAGCTGGATCAGGCCTGCCTCAATGCCCTGCTGAGCCGCCCGTTTGCGCTCTTGATAGGCGGGCTCCTCCAGCTCAAACCAGGGGCGGGCGGGGCTGAACACGCTGGCGATCACGGTGGCCTGACCGGCGGGGGCGCGGCCATCCCCCTCGGCGCTGATTGAAACGAACAGAGGGCCGGGATCACCCCAATCGAGCTGCAGGTGCAACGGGTGTTCTGCGGGCAACAGGCCGCGGTCGATCGCCCCGTAGAAGACCAGGGCGCCGGAGGGATCATCGAATCCGGCCAGGCGCCGGCGGTAGCCCCGGGGCAGGGCTTCCCCCAGCAACTCCGGCAGGGCCTGGACCGGCGCCGTGCAGATCACATCGCGGGCGGTGATCTGGAACGGGGCGCCCCCGCGGGCTTGGCCTTCCACCACCCAGACCCCCAGGTCTGGGTCTGGGGGTCTGAGCCGACTCACCCTGTGGCCGAGCTTCAAGCCGCCGCCCGCCTGGGCCAGGCCCCGCTCAAGGGCCGCGCTGAGGGTCTGCATGGAACCCTCCAGGTGCCAGAGGCCGAGGGGCTCCTGGGCCATGGCCAGCACCGTGGCGCCATAAAGGGCGGCGGTGCGCTCCGTCGGTTCCTGGGAGTAGAGCCGCAACTGCAGATCCAGGAAGCGCCGCAGGCGTTGGTCGCCGGCGCAGCCCGTGAGCCGCAGCAGGTCAAGCACGCTGGCGCCGCTCAGCAGTCCGCTGGCCAGCTGGGCCGGCCCCAGGGCGCCCAGCACGGTGCCCAGATCCCAGGGGTTCCGGGGCGGCAGGATCGGATCGCGCTGGTTGAAGGCCCAGTTCGCCTGGTGAATGGCGCCGCAGAGCCGCCAGAAGCGCTCGCTGCCAGGAAACTGCCGTTGCCGTTCTCGTGCCCAGCGCTGGGGCTCCCGCCAGATCTGAATCGGTGTGGTTTCTCCTGCCAGCAGCACGCTGCAACCCGGGTCGAGGGGGCTGGCCGCTGGGGGCTCCACCTCCAGGTGCCGAAACAGGCGCTCATGGATCCCCCCCGGCTCCAGGCCAGCCACCTGGGTGGCGCCCACATCGAAGGTGTAGGGACCGCGGCGGAAGGTGCCGGCGCAGCCACCGCTCTGGTGGTGGGCCTCCAGCAACTCCACGTTCAAACCCGCCTTGGCCAGCAGGGCGGCCGCCGTCAGGCCGGCGATGCCGCCCCCAAGCACCACTGCATCGCAGGCGTCAGCGTTGAGACCGGCGGCAGGCGGCAAGCACAGCAGGCCAGGGTTTGGGCATGCTGGCAGCCTGGGGTGGTTACCGCGGAGCTACAGGCGATGCCGCCAGCCGACAGGCCGCCCGTGGCCGCGATCGCCGCTTTGCTGGGGGCTGACGTGGCCTCCTGGCAGTCGGTGGGAGGCGGTTGCATCCACAGCGCCTGGAGCCTGCAGATGGGCGATGGCCGCCGACTGTTCGCCAAGACCAACCGCCCCGATCAGTTGCCGGTGCTCTGGGCCGAGCGTCAGGGACTCGCGGCCCTGGCGGCGGTGGCCGATGAAGGGTTGGTGATTCCCGAGCCCCTGATCTGCGGCGAATGGGAGGACCAGGCCCTGCTGGTGATGACCTGGCTGCCCCTGGGCGGAGGTGGGGAGGCCGGTGCCTGGAGCTCCCTGGGCGCGGGCCTGGCCCGGTTGCACCGCCGCAGCCTGGAGAGCGGGCCTGAGGGTTTTGGCTGGGCCAACGACAACTTCATCGGTTCAGGGCCCCAGCGCAATGGCTGGATGGCCGACTGGGGCTGCTTTTTCGCCGATCGTCGTCTGGGGGTGCAGTTGGCCTGGGCGGAGCGCCGGGGCCAGCGCTTCGAGGGGGCCAAGGAGCTGCTGGAGCAGGTGCCAGGTTGGCTGGCGCGGCACCCGGTTGAGCCCTGCCTGGTGCACGGTGATCTCTGGAGCGGCAACGCCGGTGTGCTGACGGCTGGCCGGGGAGCTCTGTTCGATCCCGCCGTTCACCGCGCCGACCGGGAGGTGGATCTGGCCATGCCCCAGCTGTTCGGGGGCTTTCCGAGCGCCTTCTTCGCGGGTTACGAGGCCGAATGGCCCTTGCCCGACGGTCATGGGGCCCGCTCAAGCCTCTACAACCTGTACCACCTGCTCAACCACGCCAACCTGTTTGGGGGCGGCTACCGAAGCAAGGCCCAGCGACGGATCCACGAGCTGATGCGGGATTCGCCGCTGGGCTGAGCCCTGCGCTCAGCCCAGATACTCGCTGCGCAGGCCCTGCAGGCGGCTCACCACGGCGCTGCGCTTCTCACTGGTGGTGAGGTTCTGCCAGCTCCATTGGCCCACCACCACCAGGCCCAGCAGCTCAAGCAGGCCCGGCACCACTGGAAGCAAGTTGATGGTGTCGAGCACACCTTTGATCAGGACCTGGGCCACGATCACCGCCAGCAGGATGCCGGCGGCCTTGCCGACACGACCCATCTGGCTCCAATCCACCTGGTCGAGGGCGGCATTGACCTTGCCGAGGATCTCGCTGTAGCGCTCAGAGAAACCTGCGCCGGCTTCCTCGGTGCTGGAAGAGCTGGCGGGAAACACGGAAGGCTCCTTCACGTCAGTTGTCTCGTCGCTCATGAATCCGAACGGGCGCTGGGTCGTGCGCCCTAAAGTATCGGTGTGAGCGTTCTCGTGCCAGAGCGTTTGTTGCTTGGCAGACATTGGTCTGCTGTGCTTGAGGACGTGCTCCTGGCCGCGGCACCCGAAGAAGGCTGCGCCCTGCTGGTGGGGCAGCAGCTGGGCGAGGTCCTGGCGATCGAGGCCGTCTGGCCCTGCCTCAACGTCTGGGCGGAGGGTTGGCCCTGGGCCACGGACGATGACGCGGCCCCCTGCTCCGAACCTTGTTCAGCGAAGGAGCCAGCTTCGGCCGCTGCAGCGAGCCGCCGCAACCGCTTTGCCATCGATCCACGGGAGCAGTTGCTGGCCCAGAAATGGGCACGCCTCCGGGGTATCCAGGTGATCGGCAGCGCCCACAGTCACCCCGATGGCGCAGCCATCCCCTCGGCCCTTGATCGTGGTGGGGTGCTCCTGCCGACGCTGATGGTGATTCGATCAGCTTGGCCCGGCCCCAACGGTGGCCTGGGGGCCTGGTGGTTACCCGAGTCGCCTGGCGAACCCCGACGGCTGAACTTGGATGGTGATGGGGAGTCTGGCCGGGCCGGGGATTTGGGAGAGTAGAGAGCGCGGATCGATCACGGCCCCTCAACGGCGGCCCCATGCCCATGCTTCCCCCTGACACCACTGGCATTCAGCTGAGCCCCGACGAGGTGGCCCGCTTCTCTCGCCATCTGATTCTTCCCGAGGTGGGACTGGAGGGCCAGAAGCGTCTCAAGGCCGCCTCGGTGCTGTGCGTGGGCACCGGTGGCCTGGGGTCACCGTTGCTGCTTTACCTGGCGGCCGCTGGCGTGGGCCGCATCGGCATCGTCGATTTCGACGTGGTCGACACCAGCAACCTGCAGCGTCAGGTGATCCACGGCACCAGCTGGGTGGGCAAGCCCAAGATCGAATCGGCCAAGCACCGCATCCATGAGATCAACCCCCACTGCCAGGTGGATCTCTACGAAACGGCGCTCACCAGCGAGAACGCCCTGGAGATCATCCGCCCCTACGACATCGTCTGCGACGGTACCGACAACTTCCCCACCCGCTACCTGGTCAACGACGCCTGCGTGCTGCTGGGCAAGCCCAATGTGTATGGCTCGATCTTCCGCTTCGAAGGCCAGGCCACGGTCTTCAACCTCGATGCCGAAAGCCCCAATTACCGCGACCTGTTCCCCGAGCCGCCACCGCCGGGCCTGGTGCCCTCCTGCGCCGAGGGTGGTGTGGTGGGTGTGCTGCCGGGGATCATCGGCCTGATCCAGGCGACCGAAGCGATCAAGATCCTCACCGGCATTGGAACCACCCTCAGCGGCCGGTTGCTGTTGTTCGATGCCCTGCAGATGAAGTTCCGCGAACTCAAGCTGCGGCCGAGCCCCGAGCGACCTGTGATTGAGAAACTGATCGATTATCAGGAGTTCTGTGGGATGGGCGGCACAGCGCCGGGCCAGGAGGAGGCGGGTGCCCTTGAGGCGATCAGCGTGATCGAGCTCAAGCGTCTGCTGGATGGCGACCGCAGCGAGCTGCTGCTGCTGGATGTTCGCAATCCCCCTGAGGTGGCGATCGCCGCGATCGATGGTGCCGTGCTGATTCCCCTCGATCAGATCGAGGGGGGCCAGGCGATCGAGCAGGTGCGCGAGCTGGCCAAGGGCAAACGGCTCTTCGCCCACTGCAAGATGGGTGGCCGCTCCGCCAAGGCCCTGATCGCCCTGGGGCGCCACGGCATCACCGGGGTGAACGTGAGCGGTGGCATCGACGCCTGGAGCCAGGAGGTGGACCCCACGGTTTCGCGCTACTGAGCCCCTGCGCTTCGGTCGTGGCCAAGCCGAGGCCCGCCGTCAGCCAGGGCTAGTAGTCGACGCCGCGTTTGAGATCGACGCCCCGTTGGGCGTAGTGCTTGTGGCACACCATCTCCGAGTGCACGCTGGCCAGATCGAAATAGGCGGGGGGGTTCTTGCAGCGGCCGGTGAGGATCACCTCGGTTTCGGCCGGCTTGCGGAGCAGGGTCTGAACGATTGGCTCCACGGGCAGCAACTCGAGATCCACCGTGGGGTTGATCTCATCGAGAATCACGGTCTTGTAGAGCCCGCTGGAGATGGCGGCACGGGCAATCTCCCAGGCCCGTTCGGCTTCCACGTAGTCGATTGGCTGCTGCTGGCCTCGCCAGACGATGGCGTCGCGGCCGGAGCGCAGGTGATCGACCAGATGCGGGTAGCTCTCCCGCAGGGCGGCGATCGCCGCATCCTCGGTGTAGCCACTGCCGCCTTTGAGCCATTGCAGGATCAGCACCCGGTGGCTTTTGTCCTGGCTGATGCCCCGGCCGATGGCCTGCAGAGCCTTGCCCAGGGCGCTGGTGGATTTGCCCTTGCCTTCGCCGGTGTAGATCTCGATCCCGTCGAGGCCGATGGCATCACCATCGGCGCGGCGGTGGGCGCGCATCTCCGAGTGCAGGTCCGCCAGTTGCACCAGCTGGCTCGGGGCGCCCCGCCCGGTGACGATCACCTCCATGTCGTCGGGCTTGGTGGCCAGGGTGCGCACCACATCGTCGATGTCGAGCAGCCCGAGATCGAGCACAGGCGAGAGCTCGTCGAGCACCACCACGGAGTAGAGGGCACTGGCGATGGCGCCCTTGGCGATGTCCCAGCCCCGCTGGGCCTCCTGGCGATCGAAGCGGGTCGCCTCGGCGGCGGTGAAGAAGTCGCCACGGCCGGTGCGCACCTGGTCGATCAGATGGGGGAATCCCTGCTGCAGCGCTTCGATCGCGGAGTCTTCGTCGTAGGCGCGGCCAGGCCCCTTGAGGAAGCGCAGCAACAGCACCCTGGTGCGTTTCTGCTCGCAGATCCCCAGGCCGATGGTGCGCAGCACAACGCCAAGGGCCGCCTGGCTTTTTCCCTTTCCGTCGCCGTCATAGACATGCAGCTGGCCCCGGCTGCGCTCGTTGCTGCCGGCGGCCGTGCGGATGCCGATGCCCCGACCTGTGCTGCGCTCAGAGCTGCTGGTCGGTGCCATCGCAGGTCCTCTTACCGTTGGATCCTAACGATCGCCCTCCGCCGTTTGCCCCCCCTCCAGAGCTGCCGTGCCCCCCATCGACTGGGTGAAGCCCTGCCGGAGCGGCTCGAACGGTCACTGCAGGAGTTGCGCGGCTGGCTGGCGGCCCAGCCGAGGCTGGTGGTGGCCTACTCCGGCGGTGTGGACAGCGCCCTGGTGGCGGCCCTGGCGGCGGAACAGTTGGGGGACCGGGCCCTGGCGGTCACCGGTGTGTCGCCGGCCCTGGCCCCCCACCTGCGCGAAGAGGCCCGTCTGCAGGCCCGCTGGATGGGCCTGCGCCACCGGGAGATTCCCACCGCCGAACTCGACGATCCGGCCTACAGCGCCAACCCCGACGATCGCTGCTACGCCTGCAAGCGGGAGCTCCACGGCCTCTTGGCACCCCTGGCGGCGGTGCTCTCGATGGAGCAGCCAGAGACGGCGGCGGTGGCCCTGGTGGTCGATGGGGTGAATCTCGACGACCTGGGCGATCACCGCCCGGGAATCCGCGCCGCCCGCGAACGGGGGGTGCGCTCGCCCCTGGCGGAATGCGGTCTTGACAAGCAGGCGGTGCGCCAGATTTCCCGGGCCCTGGGCTTCCCTTGGTGGGACAAACCCGCCCAGCCCTGTCTGGCCTCGCGCTTTCCCTACGGCGAGAACATCAACGCCCCGCGGCTACGGCGGGTGGCCGCTGCCGAAGACTGGCTGCGGGGCCAGGGCATTGCCGAGCTGCGGGTGCGCAGCCAGGGGGAAACCGCCCGGATCGAAGTCCCCCACCAGCAGCTCAATGGGCTGCTGGAGAGGTTGGGGGAACCGGGAGGATGGCGCGAAGACCTGGTTGAGGCCTTTGCAGGCCTGGGCTTCTCTGCGGTGAGCCTGGATCTGGAGGGCCTGGTGAGTGGCAAGCTCAACCGCGACAGATCCGGGCTCTGAGGCCTCAGGCGGCGAGGGGGGTCCGTTCGCCGTCGGCCACGGACTGGGGCGTTTCCCGCCGGAAGCTGGTGAGCTTGTGGTGGGCGGCTCCGAGCTCGGCACTCAGCACCTGGCAGGCCCGCTCGGGCATGGTGTGGTCACCGCAGGTGAACACGTCCACGGCCGCGTAGCCCGACTCGGGCCAGGTGTGGATGGAGATATGGGATTCGGCCAGAAGGGCCAGCCCCGTCACCCCCTGCGGTTCGAACCGGTGGGTGATCAGGTTCAGGAGTGTGGCGCCCGCACGCTTGGCTGCTGTCGTGATGGCGGTCCTGAGGAAGGCTTCGTCGTCGAGCTTCTCGCTGTTGCAGTTGTAGAGCTCGAGGATGCAGTGTTTGCCCACCGCGTCGGTGGCACTGGGGGTTTGGGGGCTTTGGGAAAGGGGGCTTGGAGCACCATTCCATCCCGGGTTGGGGTGGAGGCTCGGAAGGGTCTGGGTCATCAGATCCATGTGAACAGCTCATCACCATAACGCCCATGGACCGTAAAGGCCTTTGTACCGTCGCCTTTGCGGCCCGGCCGGGTGCTCCAGGTCACCGATCAGGAGGGAGTCGTCTCGGTTGAGATGGCTCCGGCGTGGACCTGGATCACCTGGGAACGGCTGCGCCAGCCACCGCTGAAAGCCCCCAGATGGGTGGCGCTCACAAGGCATTGATGGCCCTCACCGACCGCTTCCAGGAGGAGTTGCTGGCGGCCGGGGTCCAGTTCGGCCAGCACGTCGTCGAGCAGCAGCAGGGGTGGAGCGCCACAGAGCTGATGCACCAGTTCGAGCTCTGCCAGCTTGAGGGCGAGCACCAGGGTGCGCTGCTGGCCTGCCGAGCCGTAGCGCCGCGCCGGCTGGTCCGCCAGGCGCAACTCCACCTCGTCGCGGTGCGGGCCGACGCTGCAGTGCCCCAGCCGCAGTTCCTCCTCCCGCTGGGCGAGCAGCTGGGCTTCCAGCGCCTCGCGCCAGGGGGCCTCGGCCTCCTCCCCCTCCAGCAGGCTGCCGGGCTGGTAGCGGAGTTCGAGCCATTCGCGGCCGCCGCTGAGCCGTTCCTGCCAGGCTGCCGCCAGGGGTTGCAACCGTGCCAGGGCCCGGCGGCGGCGGCGGTGCAGCCGGGTGCCCACCAGGGCCATCTGTTGATCGAAGGCATCCAGTAATTCGGAGCGGTGCGAGTGGGCCAGGCCCCGGCGCAGCAGCTGGCTGCGCTGGCGCAGCAGGCGCCCGTAGCGGACCAGCAAGTCGGTGTAGATCGGCTCCAGTTGCAGCACCACCCGATCCAGCCACTGGCGCCGTAGGGCGGGCTCCCCGCGCACCAGCTCTAGGTCGAGGGCGCTGAAGCCCACACAGCGCAGGGGGCCCAGCAGATCCAGGTGGCGCTCCAGGGTCTTGCCGTTGCGTTTCACCTGGCGGCCTCCAACCCGGCGTAACTCCAGCTCCAGGTGGTCGCCATCGGCGCACCAGCCGCCCAGTCGGCTCTGGCCCTGATCCTGCTGAATCAGGTCCTGGTCGCGGCTGCAGCGGTGGGAGCGAAGGCTCCCCAGCAGTTCCACCGCTTCGAGCAGATTCGACTTGCCTTCGCCGTTGTCACCGATCACCAACAGCCGTGGGGAGGTGAGCTCCAGGCTGAGGGATGTGTAGTTGCGGAACCGCAGCAGCTCCAGGCGATGCAGCCGAATGGGTCCGGGGCGGCGTGCGGTTAAGGTAAGCCCATCGCCCGGGGGTCTGCTTCCGGTCGGTAGCCATGGTCTCTGGCCACGGCAAGGGCATGTAGCTCAGTTGGATAGAGCATCAGATTCCGGTTCTGAGGGTCGGGGGTTCGAGTCCCTCCATGCTCGTGTGTTCAGTCCACGCTCTCCACCGGATCGGTGAGCGTGAGCCCCATGGCTCGGATGCCGCCGGGGTCCACCACGAATCCATGGCGCCGCAAGGCGTCCAGTGCCTCCGGTGGCGCCGAGAGCGAAATGCTGCAGCCGGCCATCTCCCGGCGCAATCGACTCAGGGCTCCGTGCACCAGAACCTCCAGCACCGTGGCGCTGGCTGGATCGCCCGGGGCGGCGGACAGGTCCCAAAGGTTGGCATTGAGGGCCAGATCACTGGTGGCCCGCACGAAACCCACCAGCTGCCCACGGGGATCACGCACCAGCAGGTGCCAGATGCTGCGTGTGAGCACGCGCTCGATCAGCTCAGGCTGGCGGGAGCGATCACCGCAGCTCACCAGTAGCGCATCCAGCTCCTGGGCGGTTGGGGCGGGTGTGGTCTCCAGCCGATAGCCCTCCGGAAGGCGGGGTTGGGTGATGGAGCTGCGAAAGGAAATCAAGGGCTCCTCAGCCGGTGTTGCGCAAGCCGGCGGCAATTCCGTTGATGGTCAACAGGGCACCGCGCAGCAGTTCACTGCGGCTGTAGGTGCGGCCATCGGCAGAGGGGCTGGCCCCTTCACTCATCGGCGGCTGGCGGTTCTGGTCCCGCAGGCGCCGCAACAGGGCCACCTGCAGGAACCCCAGGGGAATGATCGTGCGGTTACGCAGATCAACGGACAATTGCAGGGCGGGATCGCCATCCAGCAGCCGTCGGTGGCCGGTGATCGTGAGCACCAGATCTCGGGTGAGCACGTATTCGGCTGCGATCGCTTCGAAGATCTGCTCGAACGACTCCCGGTGGCTGGCGCGCCCGAGGGCCTGCACGTAGTGGCGGGCCAGATCGAGATCGACTTTCGAGAGGGTCATCTCCACCTTGGAAATCAGCATCCGGAAGAAGGGCCAGCGTTGGTAGAGCAGCCGCAGCAGTTCCTCCTGCTCCCCGTCCCGCTCCACTTCCTCCTGCAGGGCCGCCCCGACGCCGTACCAGCTGGGCAGCAGGAAGCGGCTCTGGGTCCAGCCGAACACCCAGGGGATGGCCCGCAGGCTGGAGAGGTCCTTGGCGCCGCTCTTGCGCCGGGCCGGACGGCTGGAGATCTGCAGCTTGCTGATCTCCTCGATCGGCGTGACCTGCTGGAAGAACTCCACCAGGTCGGGGTTGTCGTGCACCAGGGCGCGGTAGTGGGTGCGGGAGCGGGCCGCCAGGCGGCCCATCAGTTCATTCCAGCTGGGGGTGTCATCGAGGTGGGTGCTCACCAGACTGTTCTGCAGCACGGCCGTGGTGACCGTCTCCAGGTTGTAGAGGGCCAGCTCAGGCAGCGAGTACTTGGAGGCCAGCACCTCCCCCTGCTCGGTGATCTTGATGCGGCCGTTGAGGGTGCCGCTGGGTTGGGCCAGGATCGCCTGGTAGGCGGGACCACCGCCCCTGCCGACGGAGCCGCCGCGGCCGTGGAAGATGCGCAGGGCCACACCGTGGTCGGTGGCCAGGCGCTGGAGGGCGATCTGGGCCCGGTGGATTTCCCAGTTGCTGGAGAGGAAGCCCGAGTCTTTGTTGCTGTCCGAGTAGCCGAGCATCACCTCCTGCAGGGGGAGCTCGGCGGGGCTGCTGCTGGCCAGAAGCTGGCGGTAGAAAGGCTCGGCGAAGAGCCGCTCCATCACCGCCGGTGCCCGCTGCAGATCCTCCACGGTTTCGAACAGGGGGACCACGAGCAGATCGGAGGACACGAGCTTGGGGTCCACCAGTCCGGCTTCCTTGGCCAGCAGCAGCACCTCCAGGATGTCGGAAACCGTGTGATTCATGGAGATCACATAGGTGCCGCAGATGCGGGGCCCGAACTCCTGCTGCAGCCGCTTGAGCATGCGGAAGACCGCGAAGGTCTCGGCACTGGCGGCCGACCAGCGGGCCGCGGCCGGGGCCAGGGGCCGGCGGGTCTGCAGTTCCTGCAGCAGCCAGCCGATCCGTTCCTCTTCCTCCAGCTCGCCGTAGGGCTTGGGCAGCAGCAGGTAGCGGGTGAGTTCGTCGAGGGCTTCGCTGTGGCGGGTGCTCTCCTGACGGATGTCGAGGCTGGCGAGGGTGAAGCCGAAGATGTGCACCTGACTGAGCAGGGTCAGGATCGGTTTGCAGCTCAATCCGGTGGCATCGAGGCTGTCGCGGATCAGCTCCAGGTCAGTGCGGAACTCATCGACGCCGCCGTAGTGGAGCTCCTGGGGGGCCTGGGGGCTGAGGGCACTGAGGGGGGCCTGGCCTGCTGGGTCGAAGGGGGATTCCCAGCCGGCTTCGGCCAGTTGCTGATTGCGCTCCTGGGTGAGGCGCAGGCGCTCGAGGATGTAACTGAGTTTGAGCCTGTAGGGCTCGAGTCGATAGCGGGCGGCGCGCTCCTCGTAGATCTCCGGAAAGCGCAGCCGGTCCATCTCAAGGGACTCAAGCAGCGGTGCGCTCACCTGACTCCACTGCATCGAGATGCTGAGCTGGTCGCGCAGGTCCTGGACGGCAAGGACATAGCGCTCCAGCATCAGCCGCCGCTGGTAGCAGGCGGTGCGCCAGGTGATCTCAGGGGTGACCGAGGGATTGCCATCCCGGTCGGCTCCCACCCAGGAGCCGAAGGTGCAGAAGGCGTCCGGGGGGGGGATCACATCGGGGTAACTCTGCTGCAGGGCGTTGTGGAGCCGCTGGCGCAGCTGGGGCAGGGCGTGAAACAGCACCTGCTGGAAGTAATGGAGGGCGTAGTCGACCTCATCGAGCACCGAGGGCTTGAACTGGTGCAGTTCGTCGGTGCGCCACCACAGCCGGATCTCTTCCTCCAACTGCAGGCGCAGGCTGGCTTGGTCGTCGAGCTCATGCAGGTGACTGTGCTGCAATTGCTGGATCAGCCCGGCCACCCGCCGCTGCTTGTGGCGCACCGTGTGGCGCACGATTTCAGTGGGATGGGCTGTGAAAACCAGCCGGATGTCCAGCTCACGCAGCAGGGATTCCAGCTTGGCGGGGGGCAGGTTGAGCCCCCGCAGCCGACCGAACAACTCCCGGAAGGTGGCTGGATCGGTTTGGTTGGCCAGGGGCGGAATGAACGGGTCGCTGTCGACTTCCTGGTGGTTGGCCTTGAGGCTCGCCAGGTAGCCGTCCTCCTCGATGTGCTGCTCGAGGATGTTGACCAGTTGGAAGTAGAGGGAGAAGGCCCGGGCTGCCGAGATCGCCTCAGAGAGGTCCATGGCACTGATCAGCCCGACGATCGCGGCCGCCGCTTCGCCCTCCAGTTCTTGCTCGCTGGTGTCACTGAGGCGCTTGAGGCGCAGCAGGCGCTCGGCGTGAGCAGGTGGACATTCGCTGCGCAGAACGGTCTGCCAGAGGTCTTCGACGAGCTCAAGCCTCTCCCCCAGGAGCCGGCTGACCTGGGGGACAGGGGACAGGGCCACGCTGGCGGTGCTCGCTTCAGGGAGGGTCACGGGCTGCCGCATGGGGGCGGACACGGTGGGCAAGGCACCATGATCATCCCAAAGGACGTGAGGCGACTGTCGCCAAGCGAGCGTCCAGGGCACTTTCCTTGACGGCCATTTCAGTGATCGCCTCGCTGACGATGCCGGCGATGCTGGCGCCATTTCGGTGGCGCTCCAGCCAGCGCATGGCCTGGTTGCCCTGGGCGAGGATGTCAAAGGCGGGAGCCAGCACCGCCGTGAGGCCCGTCGCCTGGGCGAGCGGGGCGAGTGCGGTGAGCTCCCGCTCGATCCAGGAACGGGCCTGGATCACTTCACCACTGCGCCAGTCATGCAGTTCGGCTTCCAGGCTGGCGGCGGCCGCGGCCCGGTCGTTGCTGTCCGCCAGGGCGGCCAGGGCCTTCGGATCGAGGCAGCTGGCCCGCAGCGGGTCGTGGGCGGCTGGATCCGCCAGCAGTTGCATGAGCCGCAGTTCGGCGAAGGCGGTGATCGCCAGGAGCTGTTCAGGGTCGCTGATCAGGTCGCAGATGCGCAGTTCCAGCCGGTTGAGGCCATAGGGCCGTTCGTCGCCGTTGGGCCGCACGGAGGTCCAGAGGTGTCGCACGTTCTGCATCGACCCTGCCGCCAGCTCCTGGAGCATCCAGTCGATGTAGTGCTGATGGGAGAGGAACAGGGGCACCTGGGGGGGGGTGAGCGGAAACTGGATCCAGCGCTGGGAGTGGGCTCCGGTGGCCACCCCATCGAGGAACGGAGAACTGGCGCTGAGGGCCAGCAGCAGGGCGGCCTCGCAGCGGATCAACCGGCAGGCGGCGAACAGCTGGTCCATGGCCGTGAGGCCGAAATTGATGTGGACACTGGCCGTCACCACCCGGGTGCCGTAGCTGGCCTCGATGTAGCCGTGGTAGTCGTTTGTTGGGTCGGAGCGCTCGAAGCGTCGGCTGTTCCCCAGGCTCAAGGTGCTGCCAGGCAGCAGGGTGAGGCCGCGGCCGGCAAGCCAGGCGCGCAGGGCACGGCGCGGGGCCACCAGCAGGGCGAGCTGGTGGCCGTAGTCGGCATCGGGGGGGGTGGTGTATTCGAGGTTGCGGTGATCCGGCTCGGTCACGAAACCCTCCAGGCTGGCGGCCGCCGCCCCAGCCACTCCCACCACCGTGCCATCGGCTTGGCCGGTGAACAGCTCCACCTCGAAGCCCTTGAGCAGCAGGCCGGCGCTCATCGCCCTGACTCTGCTTGGGTTGAGACGGCCCCCGCCAGCGTTGGCGGATCGGTGTCGAGGCAGGCCAGGGCCTTGAGCAGACCCCGGGCCTTGTTGAGCGTTTCCTGGTATTCGGCTTCCGGCTGGGAGTCGGCCACGATGCCGGCGCCGGCCTGCACTTTCACGCTCCAGCCCCCTCCGCTCGCCGGCTGCACCACCATCGTGCGGATGGTGATGGCGGTGTTGAGGGCCCCGCCCAGGTCGACGGCGCCATAGACCCCGGAGTAGGGACCGCGGGCATCGGGTTCCAGTTCATGGATGAGTTGCATGGCCCTGATCTTGGGGGCTCCGCTCACTGTGCCGGCGGGGAAGGCCGCCATCAGCAGATCCCAGATGTCGCGTCCGTTCTCCAGCACCCCCTCCACGGCGCTGACGATGTGCATCACGTGGGAGTAGCGCTCGATCACCATCAGTTCCGCCACCTTGACGCTGCCTGCCCTGCAGACCCGGCCCAGGTCGTTACGCCCCAGGTCCACCAGCATCACGTGCTCGGCCCGTTCCTTTGGATCGGCCAGCAGGTCTTGTTCATAGGCCAGATCCTGGGCATCACTCTCCCCCCGGGGGCGGGTGCCGGCGATGGGACGCAGGGAGGCCTTGACGCCGCCTTCGCCTGGCTCGGCCTTGACCATCACCTCCGGGCTGGAGCCGATCAGGTACCAGCCTCCGAAATTGAAGAAGGCCATGTAAGGAGATGGGTTCACCATCCGCAGGCTGCGGTAGAGATCGAAGGGGTCCCGATCGATCCGGGTCTCCAGCCGCTGGCTGAGCACCAACTGGAAGACGTCGCCGGCGGCGATGTGCTCCCGGGCACTGGCCACCGCCGCCTTGAAATCCTCGGGCGTGCGGTTGCTTTGGTTGGGAAGCTCGCGGGCCGGAGTGGGGTTCCAGACCAGAGGGGCGATCCCTGGGGGCAGGGGCTGGTGCATCTGCCTCTCCAGGGAGGTCAGCCGGGCCAAGGCGGCGCCATGGGCTTCAGCCGGATCGGCGCCTTCGCTGAGGTCGGCATAGACCACCGCCGTGATCTGGCGCTTGACCTGATCGAACACCAGCAGGCTGTCCGCCAGCATCCAGCAGCCATCCGGTGGGCCGCCGGGATCGCTGGGGTGGACGGGCACGCTGGGCTCGATCCACTGGATCAGTTCGTAGCCCCAGAAGCCGAACAGTTGTCCCAGGGGCGGCATCCCAAGCACCGGCGCGCTGGCGTAAGGCGCCAGGCACTCGCGCAGCAGGTTGAACGGGTTGCCCCGCTGCTCGATCAGCCGTCCATCGCGCCAGCGTTGCTCGGCCGCCTCTCCCCTCACGGTGAGGGTCCAGAGCGGATCACTGACCACATAGCTCCAGCGGCCCACCCGCTCGCCTCCTTCCACCGACTCAAGCAGCACGCCGTGGCTGGAACTGGCGCCCACCTTCAGCCAGGTGGTGAGGGGGGTTTCCAGATCAGCGGGCCAGCAGCTCCAGACCGGCAGATAATTGAGCCCTGCCGCCGCCTGTTCCAGAAAGGCCGTGCGATCAGGGAAGGGCATCTCGATGTGGGCGGGCAAAAAAAACGGGGCGCCTCGCACCCCGCCTTTCTAGGTGGTGGCCCGAAGGATCAGGCGTCGAAGGTGTTGCGGCCAGAGAACTTGAGGTTGGCTGGGTTGGGATTGTCTCCGATGCGACGGGGGTTGTGGCCCACGATCGAACGGCCTTCGTTGACTTTCTCGGGGAAGACGCCGTCTTTGGGGTGGAGGAATTCGGTGTCGCCTCCCGGGAAGATCCGGTAGATCTTGTAATCCTCGATGCGGGGCTTGAACTTGGTGCGCAGTTGGGTGCCGAGGGCGAGGCACTGCTCCTTACGAGCGAAGTACATGATGTTCTCCCCTTCGTTCATCTCGGCGGCACCGCCTGTGGGCAGTTCAAACGCCTGGGCTTTCGAGCTGGTCCAGGTGATGGCGTACTTCTCCTCGGTCTCAGCCGAGTTGAGCAAACCGCCCGTGCTGCCGATGTACTTCGGAAGTTGACCGCTCAGCGCCGTTGCTGTCATGGCTGTTCCTTTGGTTGGGGTGTCGGCAGGCCGTTTCGGCTGGAAGCTAGCACTGGGTTTTGGCACCTCATTCGGCGAGCCGGGCTGTCTTCACACCCGTCAACAAACCTCAGCGGGAGGGGCCGGCGCCCGCCACCGGGAAGAACACCGTCAACCCCCGGTCGCCCCGTTCGGTCAGGCGGCCGCCAAGGCTGTGGAACAGCCGCTGGGTGGCCTGGCGGCTGAGCTGCAGGCTGCCCGTTTCCGGGTTCCAACTCAGCACCGGCCCGATCACTTCACTGCTCGGCCCATCGTCGCCGGACGCCGCGTGCTGGGGCAACTCAGATCGCCCCAGCCCATGGAGCCGCAGCTTGAGGCGCGAGCCTGCCGGCTGGAGGCTGATCTGCACGGTCGTACCTCCTGGGAGGCGCCGGCTGAAGCGGTCCATCAGGCCCCCCAACATGGTCTCCAGCCGGCTTGGGTCGCTGAGCACCGGCGGCAGCCCGGGGGCGATCTCCAGCTCGAGCTGCAGGCCGCGGCGCTGCAGTTGCTGCTGCCAGATCTCCTCCAGACGGATCAGCAGCTGTGCCAGGTCGGTGCGGGCCAGGGGCTGCTCGCTGCGGGGGAGCCGCTGCAGCTCAGCCGCATGGAAAATCAGCCCGAAGCGGTCGATCTGTTCACTGCATTCCCCGTCGATGGCGTGCAGGCGCTGGCGCACCAAGGCGGGCAGATCGCTGCGGCGCAGGAGCGAGCGGATCAGGGTGCGGATCGTGGCCAGGGGGGTGCGCACCTCATGGGTGAGCGCCTCCAACAGGGCCAGTTCGCTGCTGGCTCTGTTTGTCTCGCCCGTGCCCCGATGGACCATGGGCTGCAGCGTGAGGCTCGGGGCCATCGACGACAGCCGTTCCGCCAGCCTGGGCCAGAAGGTTGAGGCGAGGTCTCCATCCCCGTGCAGTTCACCCAGGGCACCGATGGCCTGACGCATTCGCTGGCCCGCCACCGGGTTGGTACGCCGAAGCCGCTGGTCGAGGAGGTTGAGGGTGGCAGAAAGGCTGGCTGGATCGAAGCGCACCACCAGCTGGCGGCGCTCGGGGGGGCCGTGCAGGGCCAGAGCCACCTGCAGTCTTGGGGTGATCACCAGCAGCAATGGATCGGTGCCGTCCTGCGCTTCGAGGGTCAACCGTTCGCAGCTCTCGCCGGCCGCCGACACCGCCCCTGGCCCCGGGGTGGCCCCAGGCAGCAACGGTGCCCCGTGGCCCAGCAACGTGCCCAGTTCCTCAGGGGCCCAGACCCAGCCCCGCATCTGGCGCAGCAGCTCTGGCTCGTGGAGGGCCGGCAGGGGGGAGGCGATCCAGACACCCTCCAACGCCGGGCTGGGCAGCAGAAGATCCTCCTGGAGGGTGGCCAGGGCCGCCCACCACTGGCGGCGCGCGGCATCTTCGTCGCAGCGGCCCGGAGGCACTCCTGCGGCCAGCAGTTGGCGCAGCGCCTCCAGGCTGGTGTCGCTCACCAGCGCCCCTGGACCGCCTGGCTGCGCCGCGCCACCGAGGCACAGAGCCCCAGGGCGATGAAGTTGACGAGCAGCGAGGAGCGTCCGTAACTCATCCAGGGCAGCGGGACGCCAGTGACCGGACCCAGGCCGATGTTCATGAAGATGTTCACGATCACCTGGAAGATCACCATGGCGCCGATGCCGACCACGACCAACGACTCGAAGTCGGTGCGGGCCCGACCTGCGATCTGAAGGAGTTTCCAACAGAGGAGGGCGTAGCCCACCACCAGCAGCATCGTGCCGATGAAGCCAGTCTCCTCGCCGAGGGCACTGAAGATGAAATCAGTGTGCTGTTCGGGGATGAAGCGCAGCTTGGTGAGGTGGCCCTGCATCAGGCCGGTGCCGAACAGCCCCCCCGAGCCGATGCCGATTCGGCTCTGAAGCAGGTGGTAGCCCCCACCGAGGGGGTCCTTGGAGGGATCGAGGAACAGCACCAGCCGGTCCCGCTGGTAATCCTTCAGGCCATGCATCCAGAGGTACGGGGTGATGACGGCGAACAGCCCCTGCACGGCCAGAACGATCGTCACGCCGACAAGCTTCCAGGGCAGGAAGCGCCAGGCCAACACCCCCATCAGTGGCACCCAGGCCACCAGGGCGACGGGCAGAACACCGGCCAGGATGGCCGTCACCAGAGGAGAGAGCAGAAGCACCACCCAGGCCAGGGGCATGCCGGCCCAGAACAGCATGACCAACAGGACAGTGCCGAACACCAGGGAGGTGCCCAGATTGGGCTCCACGAACACGAGTAGCCAGGGAAGGAAGATCACCGCGGAGGGACGGATCAGGTCGACCGGTCGCTCAATCGAGTAACGGGCCAAGACCCCCGCCAGCAGGAGAATGGCTCCGAGCTTCGCGAACTCTGACGGCTGCACGTGAAAGCCGGCGACGTTGATCCAGCGCTGGGCCCCCAGGGCTGTGGTCCCGATGAAGTGAACCGCCACCAGGCTGACCACCGTCACCCCGTAGATGGGTCGTAGCCAGCCTTCCAGCTTGTTGAGGGGTACGCGACTGATCAGCAAGGCGAGAGTGAGGCCGATCCCGCCCGTGATCCAGTGCTGGTACCAATCGGCGTAATCGGCCTGTCTCTGGGTGCTCGCGATCAGGATCCCGGCGATGAACGTCAGGGCCAGTGGTAGGCCCCAGAGCACAAGATCCACTCCCTCCAGAGGGTTGCGGCGGGCCGGTGCCCTGCCTGAAAACATGCGGCGTCGACGACCAATCCCGGGGATGGTCATCCGGCTGGGGTTGGAATCGGCAGGCGCTCGGCCAACTCAAAAAAGGCCCGGGCACTGGCGGAGTCGGGCTGGGTGAGCACCACGGGCCGACCGCCATCACCGCCATCCACCACCGCCAGCTCCATGGGGATCTGCGCCAGCAGCGGCACCCCAGCCTCGTCGGCCAGCAGCGCTCCGCCGCCGGAGCCGAACAGCTCATAGCGGGCGTCGGGGCGGTCGGGAGGGATGAAGGCGGTCATGTTTTCGATCACCCCCAGCACCGGCACCCCCAGTTGCAGAAACATCGCCAGCCCGCGGCGGGCGTCCTGGAGCGACACCTTCTGGGGGGTGGTCACAATCACGACCCCTGCCATCGGCACGGCCTGGGCCAGGGAGAGTTGGGCATCACCGGTGCCCGGCGGCAGGTCGACCACCAGCACGTCCCTTTCGCCCCAGTCCACCTGATAGAGGAACTGGCGGATGATCCCGTTGAGCATCGGGCCCCGCCAGATCACCGGCTGGTTGTCCTGGATCAGCAGTCCCATCGACACCATGGCGATGCCGCAGGCTTCGACCGGCGTGAGCATCTGTTGCTCGCCGCTGCCACGCACCTCGGGGGTGCGATCGGCCACCCCCAGCATGGTGGGGGCATTCGGGCCGTAGATGTCGGCGTCCAGCAGGCCCACCCGCAGGCCCGAGCTGGCCAGGGCGCAGGCCAGGTTGACGGCCACGGTGCTCTTGCCTACCCCGCCCTTGCCACTGCTGACGGCAATCACCTGCTTCACGCCAGGGATGGCCTGCCGCTCAGCGCCCCCCTGGCCATGACCCGCCTGGCCGATCGGGGCCGCCGGCGCCTGGGCCAGTTCGATCTGGACATCGTTGACACCCTCGAGCTTCAGCAGGGCCGCGCGGGCTTCGCTGGCGATGCGCTCCCGCTGGGCGTTGGCGTAGCCGGGCAGGGCGAGGCGGAAGACCATGCGCTGACCCTCGGCGCGCACCTGATCGATCCAGGCCAGCTCCAGCAGGCTGCGCCCACTGCCGGCGTCCTTCAGGGGCGCCAGGGCGTTGAGGGCCTGTTCAGCGGTGGCCATTCCGTGCGGCGGAGGGGGCCTGGATCCTAGGAGCGACCTCGCTCCCAAGGGCGCAGAAACCCCCAGCCGATGACAGTCCCTCTCGAAGGCTTGTGTCCTGGGGTGGAAGGCTGGAAAGGTGAACTCGTTTCCGGCGCCGTACCGGCGCGGTGTGCAGTGGCTGATTCAGCAGTGGCAGCAGAGGGTGTGACGGCCGGAGCCCCGGCCCTGGACGCGCCACCCGCCGATTCGCGCCAGCGGGCCAAGGACCTGCTGATGGGTCTGCAGGAGCGCATCTGCGCCGGCCTGGAGGCCCTCGATGGTGAGGGACGTTTTCAGGAGGAAAGCTGGATCCGCGACGAGGGTGGGGGCGGGCGCTCGCGGGTGATGCGCGAGGGCCGGATCTTCGAGCAGGGTGGCGTGAACTTTTCCGAGGTGGAGGGGGACAGCCTGCCTCCCTCCATCCTCAGCCACCGGCCCGAGGCGGAAGGGCAGCGTTGGTTCGCCACCGGCACCTCGATGGTGCTGCACCCCCGCAACCCCTACGTGCCCACGGTGCACCTGAACTACCGCTATTTCGAGGCGGGGCCGGTGTGGTGGTTCGGCGGCGGGGCTGACCTCACTCCCTTTTACCCCTTCCTGGAGGATGCGCGTCACTTCCATCGCACCCTCAAAGGAGCCTGCGACAGCGTCGATCCGGCCTACTACAGGGTGTTCAAGCCCTGGTGCGACGAATACTTCTTCCTCAGGCACCGGGGCGAAACCCGCGGCGTGGGCGGCATCTTCTACGACTACCAGGACCCGGCCGGGCGGCTCTACAAGGGTCAGGACCCCGGTGGTGCAGCGGCGGCGGCCGGCGCCGCTGGCGGGGACCGGCCCCGGAGCTGGGAGCAACTGTTTGCTCTCGCCGGGGCCTGCGGCAACGCCTTTCTGCCCAGCTACGTGCCTATCGTGGAACGGCGCTCCGCACTGGCTTACGGCGAGAAGGAGCGCCAGTTCCAGCTCTACCGGCGTGGCCGCTACGTGGAGTTCAACCTGGTGTTCGACCGGGGCACGATCTTCGGGCTGCAGACCAACGGCCGCACCGAGTCGATCCTGATGTCGTTGCCGCCATTGGTGCGCTGGGAATACGGCTACATCCCCGAGCCGGGCAGCCGCGAGGCCCTGCTCACCGACCTGTTCACTCGGCCCCAGAACTGGCTGGAAGACCCCAGTCTCGACGAGCGCTGTCGGCCGCACCAGGCGGTTGGCTGAGGCCCTGCTCCAGGGCGCTCACCACCCGCTCGGCGATCGCGGCCAGGGCCGCCTCGCGGTGGGCGGGGCTGCGCAGGGAGGCCTCCAGCGTGCCTTCAAGCTTGCCGATCTCCAGGATGGCGATGCCGCGCTTGGGACCCCCAAGACCGTTCCGGAAATAGAAGGGGTAGGCACCAAAGGCCAGGGCGAGGCTTTCATCGAGGCGGCTGGGCTGGGCCTGCAGCGGTGGGATCAGGCCGGAGCCGAAGCCATCGGGCCCATAGGCATCGAAATGGATCTCCATGGCGTAGCCACCGGCGGCCACGAACTCACGACCCACGCTCCAGGTGGTGCGCGGGTCCTCGCCGTTGGCGATCCGGCGCAGGGGCGGGTCGTAGAAGCGGATGTTCAGGCCCCGCCGTTGGCCGAGGGCCACCACCGCCTGGGCCGTCTGCAGGTTCCAGTAGAGCTCGTCGGTCATCGAAGGGTCCATGGGCGCCCAGCGAGCAAGGGCCACCGCCGCCCCTGGCGTGCCGGCACCGCCGATGCCCTGGGAATCGGCATGGCCCGCCATCACCAGGATCGGGGTGCCGACGGGCAGGGGCCGCAGGCCTACCCAGTCCTTGGCCAAGGGCGTGCGTGGTCCGGTGAGCGGATCGCGGCTGGGGAGATAGGGGGCCTGGGCCGCAGCGCCACCCGCCACGCCGATCACCAGCGAGAGGGCAAGAAGGGGGTGGATCGCGGACTTCATGGCGACGGGGTTCAGATGGGCGATTGCATCAGGGCGCCGTCGCTGGCCAGCTCCAGCCGGGGGCCCAGTTCCAGCTCGAGGGCGATCAGTTCATCGCGGTGGGCGCGCAGGCGAAGGGTGCTGCCCGGTGCGTCATCAGCGCTGAGCAGGCGCAGTTCGACCCGCTCCTGGCGGCGGGCCCGACGCTGGTAGAGGACCCCGGCCAGCGGGCCCAGTGCGGTGAGCAGCAGGGGCCACCAGCCGAGGGCCGGCAGCAGCTGGCGCAGCACCAGGCCCAGGCTGGCGGCCCCCACCCCCCCCAGCAGCGAGAGCAACAGGGCCAGGCCGTTGCTGGCTTCCACGGTTCCCGTGAAGCTGAGCAGCCGCCGCTCGGGGTTGCCGGCCTCCGCCTGCCAACCACGATCCTGCAGCCACTGGCTGAGGCCACCGAGCACCTCCAGGGGCGGCCGTGGCGAGTGCACCTCCACCACGGTGGTGCGGTCCTTGCTGGCGGCCCGCAGGAAGAACACCAGGCCAATCGCCATCAGCAGGGTGAGCAGCAGGGTGGAGGCCAGGGTGGGGACCATGCGGTGGGGCTACGCGGTGGGCGTCATTCTCACGTACATCATCGGGCCGGCGCGGGGGCTTGCCTGGGGCTTTGCCACCATGAGCGAAACTCCACCGCTGCCATGGCTCCCCCCACCGCCCCCGCTGCCGCGCCCGCCCGCTTCGCCGTCTTCGATGGTGACCTTGACACGGAGTGGCAGGCCCTGTTCGCCGCCTCCAGCTCGCTGGCGGTGGACACCGAGGCGATGGGCCTGATCCATGGCCGTGATCGGCTCTGCCTGGTGCAGATCGCCGACGACCAGGACAACGTCTGCTGCCTGCGCATCGCCCGGGGCCAGCGCGAGGCCCCTTTGCTCAAGCAGGTGATGGAAGCGCCCGGGATTGAGAAGGTGTTCCACTTCGCCCGCTTCGATGTGGCCGCCCTGGCCGAGGGGCTCGGGATCGCCGTGCAGCCGATCTTCTGCACCAAGGTCGCCAGCCGGTTGGGCCGCACCTATGCGCCGCGCCATGGGCTCAAGGATGTGGTCAATGAGCTGGTGGGGGTGGAGCTCGACAAGCAGGCCCAGAGCAGCGACTGGGGCCGGGTGGACGAACTCAGTGAGGCCCAGCTGGCCTACGCCGCCAACGATGCCCGCTACCTGCTGGCGGCCCGGGATCGGCTGGAGGCCATGCTCGAGCGCGAGGGGAGACTGGAGCTGGCCCGCCGGTGCTTCGCCTGCATTCCTGTGTTTGCGGATCTGGATCGAGCGCGCTTCGGCTCGGTGTTCGAGCACTGACGGTTCCAGGCGACCCTGAATCAGTCTTCGTCCATGTAATTCATCTCGCTCTGGACGGCCGTGAGCAGGGAATCCAGCATCTGGCCATGGGCGGCGCTGCCGGCGCGGGCGTCCTCGGCCATGCGCTCGGCGAGCTCGATCTTGGCTTCGATCGCCCGCAGACCTTCCTGGGTCGCCCTCAGATCCACCCGCCGGCGGGCTGAGGCCAAGCTGATGTTCAGCAGGCTGGCCAGCTGCCCATAGGCCGCGGCATATGCCTGATTGGTGGGGGCGGCCATGCCGTTGGATCAACTGGTCCCATCTTCACCCGCAGTCCGCAGCAGCTCCCGTTCGATGGCGGCGGCGATCCGTGCACTGCCGCCCGCAGGGCCCATGCGACGGCGGCCGATGGCTCCCAGCTGTTCCCTCAGCGCACCATCGGCCAGCAGGCGCTCAACTCCCTCCGCCAGCTCCGCCGCGCTGTGGCAGACCTGCACCGCCCCTCCGAGCAGGCGGCTCTGGCGACGGGCGAAGGGGGCCTTGAACTGGGGCCCTGGTCCCGGTAGCGACAGGGCTGGGCAGCCCAACCCCACCACCTGTTCGGTGGCGGTGCCGGCCGTGGCCACCGCCAGTTCGGCGACCCGGGCCCAGTCCGCCAGCTTCCCAGGGCCCAGAAGCAGCCGCAGGGGGTGCTGCTGATGCCGCCAGGCGGCCACGGCGCCGCCGCGGGCCGGCACGGGGCTGCGCTCCAGGCCCAGCCGTTGCAGGGTCCCTGCGATGGCCTCTTCCCCGGGCTGGCCGCCGGTGGCCGCCAGCACCTCCAGGGGCTGCCGGCAGCGCAGCAGGGCTTCGATCAGACGCTGAAGGTTGCCGATCGACTCGGGGCTGCGGGAGCCCATCAGCAACAGCACACGCCTGGCTCCGGCACTGGGGGGCAGCGTGTCTGCCGATGCGCCGAGGGCGTCCATCATCGGATTCCCCGGGGCCGAGGCCCGCACCCCGTGGCGCCGCAGCCCCCGGGCGGTGAGTTGGTCGCGGACGGCCACCAACCGGCAGCGCCTTTGGCCCATCAGGGCCCACTCCCAGGGATCCCATTCACTGCCCTTGAGCCGGTGGTAGGCATCGGACAACAGCTGCTGGCCTGGACCGCTGCGCCAGGTGTAATCGCTCTTGGGGGTGCCGATGAAGCCGAAGGGGGCTCCGCTGGCCCCCGCCAGCAGGAGGGGGAGAAGGTCGCCCACCGCCAGCAATGGCTGACCGCTCGCTCCCCAGCGCCGCACCAGCCTGAGTTGGCGCAGGCTCAGCAGCGGCAGGCCCGCCGCCAGGTCACGTCCCAATCCGCGCAGGCTCTGGTTGCTGAAGCCGCCGCTGGGCAGGCGCTGGCGGGGGCCCACCCTCCGCAGCACTCCGGTGGCTTCAAGCCCCGCGAAGGCGTCTCCTTCGCCCACCAGGGGCAGCACGGCCAGCTCCAGTTCGGGTCGCCGCTGCCGCAGGGCGCGGATGAGGCGAAGGGCGATCTGATCCTCCCCGTGGCCGTTGCTCAGGACCAGCAGACGGGAGGGCATGTCATGGCTGATACGATCCGCTGCAGGGAGTTTGCTCCCCACCGGCGGCATGGCCAAGTGGTAAGGCAGAGGATTGCAAATCCTTTACCCCCAGTTCGAATCTGGGTGCCGCCTCTTCCCTGAACCCCAGTCTCCGAAAGGGTTTTCCTGATCCAGAAGCCCCGGAGACGAGTGTTGCTTCAGGCACAGAAAAGGCACAAGAAGGACCGGTAAGGGACGGTTTTGGTGTGTAGTGCCACCAGGTTGTTCCGGCTGACAAAAGGGTGTGAGGTCGACAGGGTTGTGGTGCGACCCAACAGCCCAAGACCTCACAACTCATGCATACACACCCCAATGCCCGCCTGACACCGATTGGTCGGGAACGCCTGATCCGCCAGCATCTCGATGAGGGCAGGAGCCTCGCTCAACTGGCCGCGGACCATGGCATCAGTGAGCGCACCGCCCGCAAGTGGCTGGCCCGCTTTCGTTCAGGCGGACCAGCGGCTCTGGCGGATCGAGCGTTCGCCACAGGCAGCGGCGGACGCTGGATCCGCAGCAACTGCAGCAGGCCGTTGAACTCAGGCACCAGTGCTGCACCCTCCGGAGGATCGCCCGGCTGCTGGTGGTGCTGATCAGCACCCTGGCTCGGGCGATGCGGCGCCTGGGGCTGAACCGGCTGCGGAACCTGGATCCCAAACCGCCGGTCCATCGCTACGAGTGGGAGCGGCCCGGCGACATGATCCATGTCGACATCTAGCTGCAGGCTTCTCCGCAGGAGTGGCGGCTGGCCCGGTTTCACCGCGTTGGCCACCGGATCACCGGCGATCCGCGCAAGGGCTCCTCATCAGGCGCTGGCTACGAGAAGGTGCATGTGGCCATCGATGACGCCCCCGCCTTTCCTAAGTCGAGGTGCTGGCTGACGAGAAGGGACCGACCACAGTGGGCTTCTTGAGCCGTGTGGTGGCCTGGTTCAACGGCCAGGGGTACCGCTACGCGGAAGCCAAGGGCCACGAGTGCCGCCGTGTACTCAGCGACAACGGGTCTGCCTACAAGTCCCATGGCTGGTGGAAAGCCTGTCAGGCCATGGGATTGAAGGTGAAGAAAACCAGGCCTTACACCCCAAGGACCAACGGCAAGGCCGAGCGCTATGGCCTGCGGCCGACTTCGTCTACATCAAAACATTGCTGGAGGAGTGGGCCTACGTGATGCCCTACGGCATCTCAGTGGCTCGGAATGAGCTGCTGCCGGCCTACCTGCGGATCTATAACGGCCGCAGGTGCCACATGGCCCTGGGTGGCCTCACCCCCCAGCAGCGGCTCGCTCAGCTGCAGGCATGAACAACCTGGTGGGAAAGCACGTCTAACCAGTCAAATGCCCAGAGAAACTTTTTGATTCCGATTCGATTTCTGCTCGCCTCACGCCTGCTGAACTGCGCAGGCCGGATCGCCCTGCTCGGGGCCTCCGTGGCGACGATCTCAGAAGTTCTGGCTCACTCCTGGCTCTAGCTGTCCTGGCTCAGCGGCTTGCCGAAGGAAAGCACGCTGGAATGAATGGTTAGTCCCCAATCGCCGCCCTGTGCGCAAGGCAAAGGTACTCTGCAAGCCTCTTGCTCTTAACTTCCGCTACGGACCTGAGCTTCAAATGACGACGACCTTTGCCTGATCCTTCAAGAAGACCAATGTCGTCTTCGATCTTGGCTCCGCTTTCGAACTCGACGGATACATGTTCCTTGTAGGCAAAGCCGCCACAGAAATGCACCCCAGAAGAGAACAGGATTCCTCCGTACTTAACCTCTTCGGACGTTGACTTGAATGTCTTGTTGACGAGGGTGCGCACGGCCTCGACGATCTCGTGGTTCGTTTCGCTTTGAAGTCGAATGTCATCGATCAGCGACTGGACTGACTTAGTGGCCATTTGCGTTGTCGTCCTCGGAGAAGCCGGCGAAGGGGCAAGTGCGTGTTTCGTGTGTGGTCTAACGTTGCGTTCAGCTGCCGGCACGCTTGCGGGCGCCTTGGAAGTTGCTTCTGCATAGTCCCATTGAACGGTAGCCCTCTTGCAAGCGTGATCGGTCAGCTACAACGCCTGGTTGGGTGGTCGGATAACAGCTCCTTGACAGGCAACCAGCCGGAGAAATGCAGCCTGAGAAAGAAAGCCTTGCAACTGGTACCCAAAGATACTCGCTAATCCGAGCGCCGACGACGGCCCCGAGCCGGCGACACGTCAATCGCAAGTGCGATGATGAGGCCCACGACGGGCCAAAGAGTCCATTGCCCGTTGAACCACCGCAGAACCGCAGAACCGCAGAGTACCAAAGCAAGGTGGTGGGCAGAAAGATAAAGCCAGCGAGCGGCCACAAGGGGGAAGCGAACAGCCCCGCGAACCAGCTAGTGAAGAACCAGAGGAGCGCAACAACGAGTCGCGGAGCTGCGAGCGCAATGACGACTAGAAGACATGGCATTTTGTGTGCCTCCTCTCAAGAATGAGATTCTACCTCTTCGCTTCAATTTACCTCATTATTCCCCATATGGCCATTACGAATGGACCGGTGGTGCAGAGCAGGATCGCGATATTCTCGATCATTTCTCTTGTCTAATATTCCACCCAGCGCTCCAGATCAGAAGCGGGCAGAAACTCACGGCTTGGACATGCAGCCATTGATCCCGTCTTCTGCATCTGGATGTTCGGCAGCCCTATAGGAAATGCACTAATTAATCTGATTGACACTAGAGGCAGAAATAACTAAGGACCTACTCAAATATTCGATGAGAAGGTATGCTCTCAATCAAGGATGAGTTCCTGAGGGCCTTGATGCGTTGCCTCGCCAAGTCAGCGTCAAATCTACCATCCACTGTTGGGACCAGGACTTCAACCTTTAGAAGACGAGATTTAGTAAGAGACAAGTTGTAAGTATAGTTTCTCACTGCTTTCCTTATCGATGCGACAAGGTAGAGGGCAATAAACTGATCAAAATCTTGGATCATCTCCGGCTTTGGGCGAAGAATCCAGATATTCTGGCCAGAGCAAAATGGATGGTGCTGATAAAATGTCGCCCCAGTTGATCCGTCTAGCGCGATTGTAATAATCTTACCTCTATTAATCTTTTCTAGTGGACATTCAACATATCCGACAATTCCATTGTTTGATCCGGAGCGGCCAAGAAACGGAAGTGACTCAGGCGAGAAAATGCTTGATCTTTCAAACGTAATCTTGTCCCCTTGGATAGTTGCCTCGACATTGAACAGACTTGAGATCGCAACGAATGCCTCTTCTTGAATCTGAGCTACAGCCATGGCGTTCATTTGTAATGATGGTGGTACAGGTAACCAATATATTCATTGAGGACTACTTGTAAATCCATTTCAGAAAGTGAGTAACTGGCGGACTCGTGGACCGTGTAAACCCATTGATCAGTATATGAAAGCTCCTTGTTAAGCGACCACTCAGACTCCGCCTTGAGTTTGTAGGCCGCAATTAATGCCTCGTGATTTAATTGAGCATTAGGAGTTGGTGTTCTTGTTTTTCTTTGTCGAATTAACTCATAACCGTCGTCATACTTAGCCAGCCATGTCGTACCCACATTCTCCTCACCAGTTCTAAAGATTAGAATTATCGTTTCAGTTCCCTTAGGGTAAAACAGATTAATTGGCATTTGGATTGACGCTAACAAGTTATGCTTGCCAAGGATTCGTTTTTTGGTTTCTAGGATATCTGAATGAACCTTTGTGCGCGATGATACAGCATTTACGGGAATGATGACTATTCCAGTGCCGCCAGGCAAGAGTGAGTCGAGCAGCAATTCCACAAAAGAGATTTCAGAATAGATCTTGTCGGAATATGGTGGATTTAAAAAGCCCACATTGCAATTAAGTGATTGAACATAATCTGTTAGTGCAAAGGAATCGCCGTATGCAAGATTGGCTCCACCATCTTTATTGATAAACATATTAAGAGCGGAGATTGCGTAAAGGCTTTGTTCTGATTCAACCCCGAACAATGAAGTGGTGCGGAATCGCTCCTTCTCTTCAGGTGAATATGCTCCGGAAAGAGCAATCTTCTTCCATGCTGCTGTAAGGAAACCGCCAGTACCAGCGCAGATATCCAATACCTTATCGTCGACCTTGAGATCTACCAGGTCACAAAACAACTTTGTTATATGCGCGGGAGTGAGAACAATACCAAGGTCTGATCCGCCTGAGGTTGAATATGATAAGAAAACATTAAAGAAGAAGGACATCATGTCCAATTCACGATTTCTATGAAATTTAAGTAGCGAGCTATCTACTAGCCTTACCAGTTCTAGGAGTGGGCCATTCGGATAGAGGCTGTGTGCCCTTTCGCGAGAGGAGCCCAACGCAAGAAGAACTGGCTTGAGTTCATTTTTTATTAAGTCTTTATGCTTCAAGTTGGCGCCATCTATCTTTCTTTCTACAGTTTGATTGATTAGCAAGGCTAAATCGGAATCACCGTTTGATTGAGAATATGACATCTTGAAAACTGGAGCTTCTAATGCAAATAGAATAGATCCAAGCACATACAGTCTCTTGTGTTCAATGACTCCCATGACGTCACGAAGGAAGTCGTTGATTTGAGAAGCCTTGTCGGCAAGCTCTGAGATTGCTGTTGCAGAATCTAGCTCGATTTGGCCCGATTCGGAGAGAAGGCGTCTATACTCTTCAATAGGCAAGAGGTCGTGTACGCCTAGATTGTGAAAGAAGTCTGCGCTCTTTTTCCAAATGAACGTGTCTACCAGCAGGCTTTGGGGATCAGTTCCTGAGATACCGATTGCTATCGTATCAAACGAATCTTTCAGAATTCTTGCATACCATAATGCACCATTAACTGCGTAGCTGCTAATATTTTCTTCAAGCTTTTCGTGCATATGGAATTTTATATCTCGCTTGTTCTCGATAACTATCGCAATATTATTCTCTCTATCGCAGATTATGAACTCTGGAAATCCCTGGTTCCCGGTTTGTCGCTTTGATGCGCTGGAAAGCAGCCGATTGACTTCTGGGTGATCGCTTTTATGAACTCCCACATCGACATTCTTTATAATTGGGCTGAAGGCCCCGTCTACGTAGCCTGCCGCCCTCAAGGCCGTGAAAACAATCAAGTCGGTAGCGGCTTCATGCTTGCCCACTGAGCTGACTGAGTACGTTCGTACCATTCTACACCGCTCTCCTGCCTGCGCCAGCTTTCAAGCCCAAATCACTTGCGCTGCTTGGTCGAAGTGCCTCTGTCACAGGCCTGCCGAACGCTGTTTGGGCGGACCGCATAAGTCCTCAAGTCATCGTGGATTTGTCCGCATATCACCCGAGACTCTTCACCATCCGGTCCCTCCAGATCCTTTCCGCTGCATTGATTTTCCTTTACCAGAGACCCATGCGATTTGAAAGATAGGCGGTCACGCCCAATCTGCCTCTCTGGAACAGAGCCGCTATGCCCAAGAGCACTCAGGGCTGACCAACTCCACCGCCCGCCTCGCCTCCCCCAGCACCTGAAACCAGTGTTGGAGGTAAGCCGCGTGGTTCTCATGGGCATTCCCCCTGCCTTTTCAAGGTGCTCCAGCCGCGCCGTGATGGGAATGAACTGTCCCGGACGATTTTGATCATTAGAATTAATGCTTTCAACAGGCAATTCATAAATGACCAGCTTATTCCTTTCAGACATGGAGAAGTAGTAACCTTCCCAATCGCAACTGGGATCATTAACAGTGGCATTGCCGACAGAGTTTGTGACCTCATGCGCATAGGGGGCAAAGCGTTCGACCACTCCCGACTTTGTAATGAGCTGGTACTTGTTGAGAACGTAACCAGGAGGCTTCAAATTCTCGTTATGTCCTGCCCTACTCTGATGGTTCACCTTCGCTCAAGGCGACGTGGCCCGCTCCTTCTTTTATCAGATCTGCAACAACGGCCCCCCGAAGCGGTTTGAGACGGCTATGTCTGCCGTTGAAGCTGCAGAAGGGAATGGTTTTGCCTGGTTGCACTACGGAGGTCCATCACGGAAGGAACTCTCTGGACTCGTTGAGCTCCTCGGGCTCCATTCCCTATCGATTGAAGATTGCCTTGATGACAATCAGGTCCCCAAGATCGATGATTTCCCTGAGAACACATTCATTCTTTTTAACATTTTTGAATATAAGAATAGTATTTTGGAGGTTGGTGAAATCAATATGTTCATCGGTGACAAGTTCTTCGTTAGCATCAGTCACCTTAATTCCATGCAGCGGCCATATCTGGATGAAATTCAGCACATTATCGAAAAGGACATTGGAGGGGGCCGGCAAGGACCTTCCCATATCATGTACTTAATTCTTGACCGCATTGTAGATCATAAGTTTGTTGCCATTGAGGCCATCGAAGATGAGTTAGACGATGTGGAGGGAGCGCTGATCGCAGACCCCGCGAGCTTCAAGCCGGCAGAATTGATCAGGTTTCGGCGCTATCTTCTGCGGCTACGAAAGAGCCTGTTTCACGAGCGTGAGATCCTCAACAAGATCTGCCGAAAGGATTGTCGATTTATTTCGGAACAATCAATCTATCATTATCGCGATATTTATGATCACCTTGTCCGTTTCTACGAACTGACCGAGTCGTATCGTGACATCGTGACTGGCTTGATGGAAATGTATCTGTCAATGTTAAACAACGAAATGGCCAAGGCAGCCAATGAGACGAATACGACGGTCAGGCGACTGACATTGATCACTACAATCTTCATGCCGTTGACACTGCTCGCCGGAATTGGGGGGATGTCCGAATGGTCGATGATCACAGGCCCCGATAACTGGCGTGTGTCCTATCCAGCCTTCATGCTCGTCATGGTCTTCCTGGGTTTGGCAAGTTACTACTTTCTCAGTCGGTTGGATAGGAAGCGAGCCGGTCCGAAGCGCAACAGGCAGCTTTGAAATGAGTGCATCCCCGCCGCCGCCATTGCCCCTCGTCCCAGCTCCCAACCCACGCATCAAGCGAAGCAAAACCTCGATGGGCTGGAGGCGATGGGTCCCTGGATTTTCTGCCATCCGCCAGTACATCATCGCCTGGCTCTGCCACGACATCGGAGCCGGCTTCGCGTTGACGGCCGTGTTGAGACCGCTCGGCATTGCCTATTCGGTTGCTTCCGGTGTTTCGGAGCCAACAGAAATCCCACTGGAACCTTGGCCCCAGGTGCCAGCGTCAGCAGCTACCCCCTACCAACCAGCTACCTTCAAAGCCCGGTGCCATCGCCTCCGGGCATTCTCATGGGTTCCTCTGCCTAGATCGTGTTGGACCATGCCCTGAGGCACCAGACCCTCACCGAGGACTACCGCGAGTCGATGGAGATCGAGCTGCTGCTAACGCACCTCCACCCCTGCGGGGTCACGATCAGCCCGCCGCTGCCGCAGCCAGGCTGTTCTTGTAGATCCGGCCGTCTTTCATGATCACCAGAAAGCGCTTCTGGGGATCGCCGATCAGATCGAGGTTCTCCAGCGGATTGCCATCCACCAACAACAGATCGGCCAGCGCACCGCTCTTCACCACCCCCAGAGCACCGGGGTAGGGATTGCGTGGTCCTGAGAGCGCCAGAAGCTGGGCGTTGTCGTGGGTCACCAGCTTGAGGATCTCGGGCGGCGTCATCCACTGCTTCAGCTTGAGGATGTCGGCGTTCTGCTTCACGTTCTGGGCCGGCATGAATAGAAAGTCGGTGCCCCAGGCGAGTTTCACTCCGAACTGTTTCGCCCAACGGAAGGCGTCGTCAGTTCCTGCCACCACGGTGTGCTTCTTCTGCCGCACGTTCTCCGCTGCCGTTGGTGGAGCTTCATCGAGAGCCTGCAGGCTCAACCAGATCCCTTTCTCCCCCAGCAGTTTCATCGTGGCCTGATCAAGCAACTGGCCGTGCTCGATGCACTTCACGCCAGCCTCCACGGCGCGCCGCACCGCCTTCGGGGTGTAGGCGTGCACCGTCACGTAAGTGCCCCAGTCGGAGGCCGCCTCCACCGCGGCTTTCATCTCATCAAGCGTGTACTGGGTGACATCGAGGGGGTCGTAGTCGGAAGCCGCTCCCCCACCGGCCATCACCTTGATCTGGCTGGCTCCGGCCCGCAGGTCCTCTCGGGTGGCGGTGAGCACCTCATCGCGACCATCGGCGATGAAGTTCGCTCCCAGCTTCTCTCCCCTCGACACTTCCCCGAAGAACCGGCGTGAACGCTCGTGGGGAAGCCGCGAATCGCCGTGTCCTGAGGTCTGGGAGATCATCGCCCCGCTCGGATAGATGCGCGGACCGGGCAGGCTGCCCCGGTCGATGGCGGGTCGATCCACCAGCATCGGGCCGCCCAGGTCGCGCACGCTGGTGAAGCCCCGCATCAGCATCCGGCCCGCCTCGGCGGTGGCACGCTCCTGCAGCAGCTTCGGCTCCACCTTGGGATCGAGCAGATCGGCCCGGCTGCTGGCGCTCATCAGCACATGGACGTGGTTGTCGATCAGGCCTGGCATCAGCACCCGACCCGCGCCCTCGATCCGGGTCACCGGTTGACCCGGTGGCGGTGTGATCGAGGTGGTGGTGATGGTCTGGATCTTGTGGCCCACCACCAGCACGTTGCTGGGGGGTGACAGCTGGGCCGCCTGGCCGTCGAACACCCGCACGTTCTCGAACAGGGTGACCCCCGCAGCAGGGGGGGTGGCCTGGCTCAGCGGGGGCGGAGAGGGTGCTGCCTTGCTTGTCGCCAGCTTGGTGGCCGATGACGTGCTGCACCCGCTCCCCAGCAGCAGCAGAGCAAGAGCGAAGGGAAGTCGAGTACGCATCAGGACAGCGTTCAAGCTCAAGCAGGGTAGGAATGCGACCGGCGCCGCATCCACCACTCGGGTGGCTGGTTCCAGCATCGGACTGGATCAGAAACTCCGTGCGGCACGGCGAAAGTCCCAGGGGCGAGTGATGCCGCCGAGCATGCTCCACACCAGGTTGCGGGTCCGGCAGGCCAGGTACTGGCGTCGTCATACTCCCTGGCGCCGCACTGGCCCAGGTACTTCCGGTAGGCAAAGGCCTTGCCGTCTTCCATCAGCGCCAGGTTGAGGTTCACCTCCCCGATCACCTCCGCCACCGTGGTGCTGATGCACCTCCACTCCGGCGCGGTCACGATCGGGCCAGTCAGGAGCCTGTCCCGATGGCTGGATCACCTCCCACCGGAGCTGGATGCCTTCGTAAGGCTGCAGGAGCAGGGGGTGAGCTTTGAGGAGGCCTACGCCCAGTGCCTTGCAGAACAAGGTCAGGAGTTCCTCGCTGCCATCGAGGCCAGCAAAGCCAGTGGGGCGCTGGTCACCCACGACAACCTGGCCGAATTCACGACCCTCTCCCAGAAAGGCTTTACCCGTGACCCCCGTGCGCTGCTGGTGATGGCCAAGTGGCCGGACAACGTCACCGGGTCTCTGGTGTCGTGTGAGCAACTGCGTTGAGGTCAGCCTGGAACGACCTACCGCAGGTTGATCGGTGGTGGGAGTGACCACCACCGATCATTCGGACTAGACCAATCAAGGGGTCACGTCAGTCTGGTGTGGTAACTGCCTGGTCAGTTCGTGGACCAGATCTTTGCCCCATCTGTCGAGCAGAAACCAAGCCATTGCTTTGCTCTAGGCATTGGCCGACTGGATTCCTGGGGTAGATCGTTATACTCACCCCCCATGACCGTCATTGTTCCCAGGTGAAGGAGGTTGACCAATACCTCCTGAGGGTAAAAACTTCAGCACCGCCTGGGTGCGGTGCGGTTGGCAACCTCCAGCTTCTGCATGATCTGCTGGCCGTGGACCCGCACCGTGCCCAGGCCTATGCCTAGTTCATCGGCGATTTCGCAGTTGCGCTGCGCGGCCGCTGGGGCAGGCCGGGTGGCGTGATCGCCAGTGCCCTGCCGCCTGGACCCCGCTTTCACCACCCCCTACCGCGCAGAGCGGCCATGGAGCCAGTGGGCAGCAGCGGGGTTGGGGAGAAGGTGGCTGACTGTCAAGGCCGTCGCTGTTGAGCTCACTGCCGTGGCGCAGGAGACCCCCCTGGGCTTTCCCTTCCACTGAGCCGTTGGGTTCTTCCACGATGCACCTCGAACGCCCACGCCAACCGGAGCTGGAGACCATGCGCCAACCTTGGTGAGTTGGTCAGCCCTTGATGCGCCAGCCGCTGCCTTCTCTGCTCCCGTCTCAATCCGGCTCATGGCCCCTATCGCTCCGAGTCCTGGACTGCCGGATCTGCTGGAGCGCATTCACCGCCAACTGCTGCCAGAGCTCCGGATCCACAACCCGGATCCCCATGATCCGGTGCAGTTGCTGAGCCTGCCCCGCCCCTGGCGCCCACTCGGCTGCGGCAACTACGCCGCCGTGCTGCACCATCCGCACCATCCAGCCCTGGCGGTGAAGGTCTATGGCCCAGGTCGGCCAGGACTGGAGCAGGAGGCCGAGGTGTACCGCCGGATCGGCTCCCATCCCGCCTACTCCCAGTGCGTCCACGTGGGAGATGGCTACCTAGTGCTGCGTCGCCTGCACGGCACCACCCTCTACGACTGTCTGCGCCAGGGCATCCCCATCCCCCCGCAAGTGATCACGGACGTGGATGATGCCCTGGCCTATGCCGTGGCCCGCGGCCTCCATGCCCACGACGTGCACGGGCGCAACGTGATGCTCCACCAGGGGCGGGGGGTAATCGTCGACATCTCCGACTTCCTCAACCCTGAACCGTGCCGGGCCTGGTCCGACCTGCGCCTGGCCTATCGCACCATCTACTGGCCGCTGATGGCGCCACTGCGACTGCGGGTGCCCGGAGCGGTGCTGGATTCGGTGCGCCGCGGTTACCGACAACTACGGCGCTTGCGCAGGCGGCGTTGGGACGCGGACCGGCGCCACGGCTGAGCAGAGAACGCCCGGGGGCCTCAACCCGGCATTGTTCTGCTCCTGGATGGGCTCAGGCCCCCCAGCCCGGCCACCAGAGGGCACCAGAGCCGCTGGCACGACTCCCAGCAGCAGGACCCCTGCCGTCAGTTCAACCCAGGCTTCTGGCGGGCCCGAGTCGTCGCTGCAGCAACTCTCGCCGCAGTAGCCGCCACGGCCTTGGCCTCAGCGACCGCAACGGCCTCGCTCAGGCTGACGGTCAGGGTGGCCAAGCCGGGGTTCTCTTCCCGGATGCGCAGCCACTGCCAGTGGGCCCGCAGCCAAACGTTTCTCCGGAAATAGCAATGGGGATCTGAGTTCCATTCGGCCAGTGCCCGCAGCGGCGGGCGGAGAGCCAGCTGGTCAAAGGCCTGATCGAAGACACCGAGACGGAAGCAGAGCCCCATCCACTGCTTATGGCTAAGGCCCTTGATCGAGACACCCAGAATCTGCTGGCGGGGGTGGTCCAGTCGCAGAGCTATGGCTCCTACTGCGCGATGACCCATCGGCATCCAGCCGGTGTGACCCACGGGGAGAACTGCAACCTCTGATTTGATCAAGACCAGATGAACCAGGTACTTGAACAAAGTGACGTCGGCTTTCTGAATGCGGATGCTGGCACAATCAGCCAGGAGCTCTTGAAAGGGCTGGGGACGCGCCGCAGTGCTGGGGAGCTGTGCTACGGATAATGCGCGAAAACTTGGCTTGGGAGACATAACGAAAGGTCAAGATCGAACAACAAGAGGTGAAAGGATTCACCACACGCTTTCCTTTGTTCCCTGACTGCTAAAGAGTCGCTAGTTCTCCATCCAAGAGATTCTAGTTAAAATGATCATACGCCCTGGCTGGATGCTGTCATTTATGCAGTGATTACTCTTGTCATGGATGAGCTCAAGGACTCAATAGAATCAATGTCTTCCACCATCGAGTTGATGGAGGGCAGCCAGGCTCTCATGCTGGAAGATCTCGAATCGCTCAAGTTTGAGCTCGACCATGCCGAGCCTGACTCGTTTGCTTCCAGGGTCAAAGAGGCATTCATGCGCCTGCAGCCTGCAGCCTGCAGCCTGCAGTGGAAGCACTGGCAGAAGCCAAGGACGATCCCGCTCGCCACCAGACCTGTTAGGGCCTGGAGTTCGGCCTGTGCCCAGGACCTGACCCTGCAAGCACGGGCCAGGCGCTCGACAGGAATGAGCCACCATGAGTGGTGGCTCATTCCTTGTCTTCTAACTCCAGTAAGCCCTAGCGGCTGAGGTGAGCCCCTCTCCCTCGGCAGTGAGAAAGAGGGATCCCCGTCTAGGTCTGCGCTGCCGGCGAATCAGCTAGAAGCGAGCCTGACCATATGCTCTGGGTAGCCATTCCATCGCTGGGTCTGCTCCTTGCCTAAGTAGCCAAAGAGCTTCTCCTCGAGGACTTCCTCAAGGACAGCGTAGACATCACGCTCATTCCAGGGATCATGTAGTTCAAATTCTTCGTTCTCTTTAGAAACTTGGCGACGGGATTCATCCAAGCAGAAGTCGATGTGATCGGGCACATCAAACTCACCGTTGCGAATGAGCTGCTTGACAAAATCTAAGAGCTTGCCATTGTAACAGCCTGTCGGAATATCGTCAAACCCACTGACAAGCTCGACATACAGTGTGAAGACATAGGTCTCCTGCTCGTTGACGGCAGCGGTGATCAACTGGTCGACAAAGAGGCCGACAGCTCGATAGAGGTCGGCGCGGGTTTCCTTGTAGTACGTCTTGGCAGCAGCCTGGAGGCCGGCTGCAATTTCTTGGTCGTAGTCGTTGGTCCCTTTTTGCGAGAGATTTTTGTCCTGAGAGATTCTCATTTAGGGTTCAGAGAGTGCGAGTGAACTGAGGAAAAATGTGTCGACAACTCACTCAGGATGAAAGCAAATCCCGTCGCCGTATGGTGGCTTCAGGGATTGAACCAAGCTCTGTCATGAAGCCGTGCTCCACACTTTCGTAGGGGGTGGTCTCATAGAACCAGCCCTCTTTCCCAGCACTGTTCTTTGTTTTTCAAACTGCTATCTCAAGGCTTCTTGGCCCACGAGCCCAGCATCAAGTCCCTACCACTGGCTGACCCAGAGCCGGAGTCGCTTGGACGCGTCCGCTGGCATCCAGTTGACCCTGTAGCGAGCTACTCAGAGTCTGCTCAGCGCGCTGTCCTTTGTTCGCTCCCCTTTTCGTCCCTGGGAGGCTGAGACAGTTCGAAAACCCACGATGCGGCCAAGCTTGCCGCCCGCATCCAGAAGTGCTTTGCCCGTGACCCCAGGGAGTTGCTGGCGCTGGCCCAATGGTCCGACCACGTCAGCGGCTTCCTGGTGTCGTGTCAGCACCTCAGAGGCTGAGGGTTGATTCAGACAGGGGAGCCAGCATCCGCTTCTTCAAGGACGCCAGTGGAACCTGTGACGACACTGATTTCGTCATCGAGGACATCGTCCCCGCCTCTCATTCGTCGCCATCTCCGCGAGGGCCTGGGGTTTCCCAGCTGATGGTGATTGAAGCTGATCAGGAATGCTTACTGTCGGAGTAGTCGATGGCCCGATGGGTGGCTCCCGTTTCCGAGGTCGTCGGAGGGTTGGTCAGGTCCAATCGATCCCCCGTGGGCACGGTGGCCGTGGCGTTGTCGGAGGTGTCGGTCCTCGGCTTCGAAGGGGGATTGACGGCCAGGCTGCTCAAGGCCCGTGATGAATGGAGATACCCAGAGTGCAGTGGCGTCGCCTGGACCGGGGTCTGGATCAGCAGGGACACGAGGACGGTGACCAGGGCGAGCAGAGTGACGATGAGCTTGTTCATGACGATCGACTCAAAGGGAAGGGTGAAAACGTGAACGGCAGATCTGGCCTTAAGCTGCACTGCTTTCCCGGGAGGGGAGCACAGGGAGGCCTAAGCCAGTGATCGAATCAGCGGCGTTGAACGGGCGGGACGCTGACTACAGCACAGAACTGAACGCTGGTGGTTGGATGTCAGTTGCCATTGCCACGGCCGTTTCCATTGCCCTGGTTCTTGCCTTTGCCATGGCCATTGCCTTGATTGGAGCGGTACTGGCCGTTGTTGAGGTTGCGGTAGCGCGGTGCGTAGACCGAGTTGTACCAATTGTCCTGAACGAAATAGACCTTGCGATTGCAGGCGTTGTAGCGACCGCAATAGCTACCCCAGTTCTGGCGCTGACCGGGCGGCACCCGTAGATAGACAGGCTGCCCATAGCTTGCGAGGTTGGGTTGAATCAGTACGGGGTTGGTGTTGTAGTACTGCGGATTGGGATACCCCTGCAGATTGAGCCCGCCGTAATAGTTCGGCTGCCCCAGTTGAATGGTGAAGCCGACCTGGGCGAGTGCAGGAGCCATCAGGAGAGTGCTGAACAGACCCAAGGGAACCAAGTTCTGACTTCTCATGATTGGTGATGATCAGCATGGTCCGCACGACGATCGTGGACCTTATCGACGAGGGACTTGACTTCTTCTTCCGCATGCTCGCCGATCTTCATGGCGGCGGCCTGAACCCGTTTGGCTTCACCCTTGAGCTTCTGCCCCGTATCGCCGGTCATGTCGCCCACAGCGGCCTGGCGCTTGCCTTCCACCTCCTTGGCAGCTGGTTTGAGCGAGGTGTCTTTGAGAATCGTCATGTGCAGACATGCAGTGGGGATGTGATGCATTGCCAGATGGTGCCGCTGTGGTCAGCAGGCGCAGAACAGCATTCACTCGCGTTCTTGCTCAACACGGCAGCCAACATCGATGCAGTGGCTCAGAAGCGAGGGTTGAGTGCTTCAGTGCGTTGAGCACCTGCTTCCGCCTACCTCCTTTCTAGTCATGGCAGGACACAGCGAAGGCCTTGGGCCTCGAATGAATGCGAAACCCGGGCCGATGTGTGATCTGAATCCTGCTGATCTGTGAACCGTCCCAGGGCCCGGTGTGGCAGAGAAAACTCAACAAAAGAGCC
>CALRUP020000011.1:0-134132 GCA_943371385.1 Paenacidovorax caeni
CGATGCCGGCGCCCTGGCCTGGATCAACCCCACCACCGGCGCGCTCGCCAATGGCAGCACCGGCGGCGCCGTCCAGGCCAGCAATGCGCTGATCGGCGCCAGCTCTGGCGATCTGAGCACCTTCCTGCTGAGCTCCTTGTCCGGTGGCAATCAACTGGTGTTCACCCCCTCCTGGGACAACGGCCTTGTGGTCGATGCGGGTGCCCTCACCTGGGTCAATGGCACCTCAGGTGCCCTGGCCACGGGCGCCACGGGCGGAGTGGTCGGCCCGGACAATTCCCTCGTGGGGGGAAGCACCAACGTCTTCAACGGTTTCTACCTGCGCTCTCTGTCCGGCGGAGCGGACAACAACACCCTGGTGGTCGCCCCCCTCTGGGACAACGGCACTGTCGCCGATGCGGGTTCGATCACCTGGCTGAACTCCAGCACCGGCAAGCTCTCCGATGGCAGCAGCGGTGGTGTGATCGGGCCCACGAACTCGCTCCTTGCCACGGGCCTGGGCACAGTCGGCTCGTTTGATCTGGCGGACCAATTCTCTCCTTACCGTGACTTCGGCAATGGCGGAGTGCTGATCTACAGCTCCAACTGGAATGGGGGTGTGGGGGCCCTCAGCTGGCTCAACGGCAAGACCGGCGCCCTGGCCAACGGTCTGAGCGGTGGGGCGATCAGCGCTGCCAACTCCCTGGTGGGCAGCGCCGTTGGCGACCTTCGGCCGAACTCCACCTGTTTCTTCTGCACCACCGCTCAGTCCTACTTCAGTGCCAACGTCAACCAGTCGGGCAGCGGCCTGCTGGTGCGTAACGGTTTCTGGGGCAACCAGGCCGGCTCCGTCACCTGGCTGAACACCGCCACCGGCAAGCTCGGCGATGGCAATCCGGCCCTCGGTGCCATCAGCGCCGTCAATTCCCTGGTGGGCAGCACCGCCGCCGATCAGCTGGGCTTCACCACCGGCAACTACGGCAGCAATCTGGTGCTGTTCACCCCCAACTGGGACAACGGCTTGAATAGCAATGCCGGCGCAGTCACTTGGCTCAATATCTCCACCGGCAAAGCCGCCAACGGCGACAATTTGATCGGGCCCCTCGGGGCAGCCAATTCACTTGTGGGGAGTTCCACCAGTGACTTCTATGGCGCTAACACCAACAATTACAACAGCAATCTGATCGTCTTCGCCGGTGGCTGGGACAACGGTGCCGCCGTCGATGCTGGCGCTGTCACCTGGATCAACACCGCCACGGGGACCCTGGCCAACGGCAACGTGGCGATCGGGGCGGTTGGGCCCGCCAATTCGCTGGTGGGCAGTGCGGCCGGGGACGGCATTGGAGCGGTCCGTCGTGATCTCTTCAGCAACCTGGCCTCCAACGTGGCCCTGATCAGCAGTGGCTGGGACAGCGGCGCGGCCGTTGACGCCGGTGCCGTCACCTGGATCAGCGGCAGCAATGGGCTGCTGGCCAATGGCAATGCGGCCGTGGGGCCGATCAGCGCGGCCAATTCCCTGGCGGGCAGCAGCGCGGGCGATCGCATCGGTGCCAATGCCCTCGAGGTGGGGTACTACTTCTCCCAAACCGGCACCAACCTGCTGGTGCTGAGCGGCTCCTGGGACAACGGCCCCCTGGTGGATGCAGGGGCCGTCACCTGGATCAGCGGCCTCACCGGCCAACTGCTGGATGGCAACGCGGCCATCGGTCCGGTGAGCGCCAACTTCTCGATCGTCGGCAGTTCCGCTGGCGATGCGGTCGGCGGGGCCTATGCCCCGATCGGCGATCTCTTCTCCAGCACCGGCCTGAACGTGCTGTTGCAGAGCCCCGATTGGGATGCCCTCACCCCCGGCGGACCGATCGTCGATGCCGGTGCCGTCACCTTTGTGAGTGGCCTCAATGGCCTGATGGTCAACGAGATCGGCAAGGGTGTTCTCTCCAGCAAGAACTCCCTGGTCGGCAATTCGGCTGGCGACCGCATCGGCCGCAGTATTGATGTGGTGAGCGATGACACTTTCTTCGTCAACGGTCCCGGTATCTCGCCCGTAGGAACGCCGCCTGTGCTCGCCAATGTGGGGGCCCAGCGGGTGCGGATTGTGCCCGAGCCGCTCTACCCCCTGGCGGCCCCGGGAATCAACTTCACCGATGCCGGTGATGCGTCCATCACGATCTCGCCCGCCCAGATCGAGGCCATCGCCAACAACGGCACCTCCCTGGTGCTCCAGGCCAGCAACGACATCCTGCTGCGGCCCCTCTCCAACATCAACGTCAACAACCCCCTTGGCAATGGTGGTGATCTCACCCTCCAGGCCGGGCGCAGTGTGACGCTGAACTCCAACATCTCCACCGACAGCGGCAACCTCACCGTGATCGGCAACGATCCAGGAGCTGATCTCAGCTTGAGGGATCCCGGTGACGCCACGATCGTTCAGCGCGTCGGCACCTCGATTCAGGCCGGCAGCGGCGAGGTGAGCATCAACTTGGCCCCCACCGCCTCACCCCTTCAGACCGCAGGAACGGTTTCCCTCTCCAATGTCGCCGCAGGCGCCATCGAAGTGATCGCCCCGTCCATTTCCCTTTCCCGTTCCACGCTCACCGCCACGGGAAGCGTTGAGTTCCCGCTGGGCCGCATCAATCTCACGGGCACCGATCGCCTCTCGATCTCCGGTAGCACCCTCTTCTCAGAGTCCCCTTCCGGAGAAGGCGGCACGATCGCCCTGGAGTCCACCGCCCTGGTGATCGGTGGCAGCACCTTGACCGCAAGCGGCACGGGCTCAGGCAATGGGGGCTCAATCCGGATTGGGGCAGAGTCCACCGCTGCGGTGCCCACCAGCCTAAGTATCACGAGTTCACTTCTCGATGCCCGTGGTGGCAGTGCCGTCTTGCCTCAGCCACTGAGCAACGGCGGCACGATCACGGTCGATGGTGGGGCGATTGCCCTCACCAGCGCGACGCTCAACACCTCCGGTGGGGCCACGGGAGGTTCGATCGCGGTCGGCACCTCGGCCACGAACAACCCCACCAGTGTCTCGATCGTCAATTCCTCCCTGATCGCCGACCCCCCCGCGACCGGCGGCTCGATCTCCGTGGGGGGGACCACCATCTCCACCTCCGGCAGCCTCTACAACGTGTTTGGCACCAGCGGTGGCCAGGTGCTGCTCGGCAACGCCTTCACCCAGGCGCTGATCTTCGGCAGCGGCACCAGCGTGCTCGGCGGCGGTAGTGGCCTCTTCGTCTACCAGGGCAACCTGATCTACGACCCTCAGTTCGCGCCGTTCTCCGGCGGCACGTTGCGAATCATCGGCACGATCTTCTCCCCTGCTGGCCCCATCACTCCGACGCCTCCCACCCCTCCGACATCCCCCACGGCTGGAGCCACTGGGCTGCTGGCCAGCCCCCTGGCCAGCAGCTTCCCCCTTTCGGCGCTCACCTCCGCACTTCTCAGCACCAACTTCAATCCATTGCTGGTGAGTGGGCTCACAGGCAGCACCTACCTGTGGGATGGCACCTCCTTGCCGCCCGAGGCCACGGGGCTGTTCAGCAGCTCAGATCCCAGCCTGTTCGCAGACCTGCCGTTGCGGCTCACCCTCGATCAGAGCTCCCTGCTGTATGTGGATGGCTACCTCGATCCGGTGCTGGATCCGTCGCTGTTGGGCCTCGATGCCCTGGATCTGCAGAAGCGCGCTGCCAGCTCCTCGGCTGGGGGTACGGAAAGCGAGGCGACGGGCAGCCTCAGCGTCGATGAGCAGCTCAAGCTGCCCAACCTGGGCCAGGGCGGCAACCCCGCCGATCGCGGTGATCGTGATCGTGTGTCAATCACGGATCTCGACCCCTCTCAGGCGGAGATTCTGTTCCTCAAGGGCGAACAGGCTGCCCAGACCAATGCCACCATTAAGCTGGGCGTCGAGCCAGAGCCCAAGGGAGAAGCCATCAACGTGTTGCAGCTGCAGCAATGGCTTCGTCAGGTTGTGCCGTATGTGCAGCAACGGCTTCAGTCAGGTCGCTGACGCTATGGCACCTCTGATTCGGCCGCTCATCTCCCTGGTCCTGCTGGCGTTGGTGGCCCCCAGCGGCCCCGCCCGTTCGGCTTCACCGGTGGTGGTACCTGTCCCCGCCGATCCGGCCAGGACAGCTTCGGCAGCAGCGGTCTACCGCCCAGGGATTCTGCGGCTGGCCCTATCCACCGCCCCCCAGGTGCTCAATCCCCAGGAGAAGGCACCGGCGGCCGCCGCCTCGGATGAGGGCTTCATCGACATCAGCTTCGTTCCGCCCGAGGGGCCGGTGATCGGCAAGCGCGTGCAGGTGTCGACCAAGCAGTTCGGCGAGTTGATGCGCGGCCTCTACGTGAAGCTGGCCCGCTTCGAGCCCCTTGATGTGGCCAATCCCGCCTCTCCATCGCGGAGGCTCCATGCCCTGTTGATCGCCCCGATCGAGCCGGAGTTGCGTCAGCGCGGTATCACCACCCTGCTGATGTCGGTGGATGGAGGGCTCCAGGCCCTGCCTCTGGCGGCCCTGCACGACGGCAAGGCCTATTTCGGTCAGACCTACGCCTTTTCCCTTACTCCTTCCCTGGGGCTGATGGTCAAAGATGTGCCCCGCGCCGAACCCGACAAGCGGGTGCTGAGTGCGGGCGCTTCTTTGTTCGAGGGGCTCTCCCCCTTGCCCTTGGTGCCCAAGGAACTGGCCAACACCTCCTCAGCGGAGCGCACCGATCAATTCCTCAACCGGGCCTTCACCCCCGATGTGGTGCTGGTGAAGGCCGGTGATTCCCAGTACCAGCGCGTGCACGTGGCCACCCATGCGGAGTTCCTTCCCGGGGGACCAAGCAAATCGTTGATCTATTCCGGCACCGGGCCCGTTTCGTTGGCACGCTTCGCCGCCCTGCGCCAGCGACGCCAGGGGGTGCCCCTGGACCTCTTCTCCCTCAGCGCCTGCCGCACCGCCCTCGGGAATCAGGATTCCGAACTGGGCTTTTCGGGGCTGGCCCTGCAGTCCGGAGCCCGCAGCGCCCTGGGCACCCTCTGGTACGTCGATGACGTGGCGGCTGCCGCCTTCTTCATTCAGTTCTATCGCTATCTGGATCGCGGTTGGCCCAAGGCTGAGGCCCTCCAGCGCACCCGCGAGGCCTTCATCGATGGCCAGGTGCGCCTGCAGGGGGATCAGTTGCTGGGTCCGGGCACGCAGCCCCTGTTGGCGGATCTCACCCTGGCCGAGCAGCGCCGGGTCAGCAGGGGCCTGCAGCATCCCTTCTATTGGGCGGGAATCGAGCTGTTGGGAACGCCCTGGTGACTAGCGATTTCGGTGGTTCAACTTAAGGTTGAAACCTGCTGATCAGGCGGCTCGCCCATGACCGACACGGCATCGTTCCGCCCCGCAGCCGCTCCGAGTGGGCCGTCGGATCAAACCCTGGTGGAGATCCTGAGCATCGCCACGGCCCTCAGCGGTGCAGGCGACCTGCGCACCCTGTTGCACCTGATCCTGACCAAATCGCGCCAGCTCACGGGCAGTGATGCCGGCAGCATCTTTTTGGTGGAGCGCGTGGATCAGCGCAAGGATCCTGGTGGTGTGGACAAACTCTGGTTCGCCGTCTCCCAGAACGCCAGTCTGGCGAGCCGATCGGCGCGAGCTGATCAAAAGGATGACATCCACGCTGAGCTCTCCGATCTGCGTTTTCCGCTCACCCCCGAGCGTTTGGTGGGGTGGAGTGCTCTCACCGGCGAGGTGCTCAACATCCCCGATGCCTACCAGCTTGATCCGGACCTGCCGTACCGCTTTGACAGCGCCGTCGACAAGGAACTGGGCTACCGGGCCGTGTCCATGCTCACCGTGCCGATGCGCTCCACGTCAGGCGAAACGGTGGGGGTTATGCAGTTGATCAACCGCAAGATCGACCCCACTTCGGTGTTGAGCGCCGAAACGGCCCAGGCGCTGGTGCGTCCGTTCGATGCCTTCGACCAGAGCCTGATCGAAGCCCTGGCCAGCCAGGCGGCGGTCTGCGTGGAGCGCACCCAGTTGCTGGAGGCCCAGCGGCAGTTGATTGATTCGATGATCACCCTGCTGGCGGGGGCGATCGATGCCAAGAGCCCCTACACCGGCGGCCACTGTGCCCGGGTACCGGAATTGGCGCTGATGCTGGCCCGGGAGGCCGAAGAGGCCACGACGGGTCCCCTGGCCGGGTTTTCGCTCGGAGGCGAGGAGGCCTGGCGTGAGTTCCGCATCGGCGCCTGGCTCCACGACTGCGGCAAGATCACCACCCCTGAATACGTGGTTGACAAGGCCACCAAGCTTGAAACCAACTACAACCGCATCCACGAAATCCGCACCCGTTTCGAGGTGCTGCTGCGGGATGCTCGCATCGTCTGGTTTGAAGGGGTGATCAGCGGAGGGGATCGGGAGCAGTTGGACCTGGCCTACAAGCAGCGGGAGGCGGAATTGCAGGACCAATTCGCCTTCGTGGCCGAGTGCAACCTTGGGGGCGAATTCCTTGGCCCCGAGCTGGTCGAGCGCCTGCGGACGATCGGTGCCCAGAGCTGGAAACGCCATTTCGACAGCTCCCTGGGCCTGGCCTGGGAGGAGCTTTCACGGCACACCCAACTCCTGCAATCGTTGCCGGTTGAGGAATCCCTGCTGGCCGACAAGTCTTGCCACATCATCCCCCGCGAGGACAGCCAGATCCCCGAGGCCCGCTACGGCTTCAAGATGGATGTTCCCGAGCACCTGTACAACCTCGGGGAACTGCACAACCTCTCGGTTTCCCGCGGCACCCTCACCGACGAGGAGCGCTACAAGATCAACGAGCACATCGTGCAGACGATCATCATGCTTGAGGCCCTGCCGTTCCCTGCCAATCTTTCGCGGGTGGCTGAGTATGCGGGTACTCACCACGAGACTCTCGATGGTAAAGGTTACCCGCGCAAGCTCACCGCCAAGGAGCTCTCTACACCGTCGCGGATCATGGCGATCGCCGACATCTTCGAGGCGCTCACGGCATCCGATCGTCCCTACAAGAAGGCCAAGACGTTGTCGGAGTGCCTCAAGATCCTGGCCGGCTTCCGCGACCGTCAGCACATCGATGCCGATCTCTTCGAGCTGTTCCTGCGCTCCGGCATCTACCAGAACTATGCCGAGCTCTACCTGCTGCCTGAGCAGATCGACGAGGTGGATGTGGAGCAGTTCCTGCGCCCCTCCGCCAAGGGCGGGGTTTGAGCGCTGATCGGGGATCCCCCATGGGGGCAAGGTGATGTCTGAGCAAGGCGCGGCTGGGCAGGCCCAGCCGGCGGACCAGGGGATCGGAGCGGCGATCGATCGAGCCTTGGAAGCCTTGGGCCAGGGGGAGGTGAACCGGGCCCGAAGCCTGCTCGAGGCCGCGATCGCACTCGACCCAAGCCATCCGGCCCCCCGCCACAACCTGGCGGAGCTGGAGTTTCGTTCGGGACAGCTCGATCGCGCTCAGGCCCTGTTCGAGGAGCTTGTGAACGGATGGCCGGGGTTTCTGCCGGCCTATCCCGCTTTTCTGGCCCTGCTGGATCACCGCCGGGCCGGCGCAGGGTTGCCTCCCGATGATCTGCGGCCGGTGTTGCTCAACAACTTCGGCAATGCGCTGCTGGCCGCCTGCCAGATCCCCGCCGCCGAAGGGGCCTACCGCCGGGCCCTTGGCCTGCGGCCCGATTATGTCAATGCCCTTTCGAACCTCTCCAATGCCCTGCGTCTGTTGGGGCGGTTGTCGGAAGCGGAGCTGACGGCCCGTGGGGCCCTAGCGTTGCAGGCTGACCATGTTGGGGCCTGGGTGAACCTGGGCTGCGCGCTTGATGAACTCGCTTGCCACGCCGAAGGCGAAGCCTGTCACCGGCGGGCGCTGGAGCTCCAGGTCGATCAGCCAGAGGCATTGCACAACCTGGGCAGTGGCCAGCTGATGCGGCAGCTTTTCCGCTCCGACCTCAGTGAGGCTGAGCTCCTGGAGCGCCACCGCGCCTGGGGGGCGTCGCTGGTGGCCCGGCTGGCGCCTGCTCAGGCCGCTTCCCCGCAAAGGGAGCCATCCCCGCCCCCCGCCCGCAGCGGCAAGCCGCGGTTGGGGTTCCTCTCCAGCGACCTGCGCCGCCATGCGGTGACCAGCTTTCTCGAGCCGTTGCTGGAGAAGCTCGATCGACAGCGCTACGAGGTGGTCTGTTTCGCCAGCCAGCAGGAGAGCGATGGGGTGAGCGAACGGCTGCGTCAACTGCCTCTGGAGTGGCATCGGTGCCATCACCTCAATGACAGCGACCTGGCCTCGCTGATCCGGCGCGAGGGCATCGATCTGCTCGTCGAGCTCAATGGCCACACCCGCGGCACCCGCCTCGCTGCCCTGGCCACACGGCCTGCACCGGTGCAGGTTTCCTGGCTCGGCTACCCCTTCCGCACCGGTCTACCGACCATCGACTACCGCCTCAGTGATGGCTGCGTGGACAATGGCTCAAATCCAGACCTGCTGGCGGCGCAGCTCCACGCTGCTGAGCGCTCCATATTGATGGATCGCTGCCAGTTCGTCTACCGACCAGCATCAGAAGCGCCGGATGTGTCGCCGCTGCCGGCCCTGGAGGCATCCGGGATCACATTCGGTTCCCGCAGCAACCTGCACAAGCTCAGCGCCGAGGTGATCGCCCTTTGGAGTCGTCTGTTGTCGGTCTGCCCGGACAGTCGCTTGCTGCTGCAATCCAGCCAGCTGGCGGATCCGCTCTGGCGCGGTCGCATGCTGGGGGCCTTCGCTGCCCATGGGCTGGCCCCTGAGCGGCTCATGCTGCTGCCCTACGACCACCGCCAGGATCAGCTGGCGGCCTATCACGCCATTGATATCGCGCTCGATCCCTTCCCCTACAACGGCCTCACCACCAGTTGCGATGCCCTCTGGATGGGGGTGCCTGTGGTCACCCTGCGGGGGGAGGTGCCCCAGGGCCGAGGCGGAGTGAGTTTGCTGGAGGCCCTGGGTCGGCCTGAATGGATCGCCGACGACCATGGGGCCTACCTGGCGATTGCCCAGGCACTGGCGGTGAATCCTGTGGGGCTCAGCGCCGAGCGGAAGGGTCTGCGGGCGCTGATGGAGGCCTCCCCACTGCGGCAGGAGGCGGACCATGCCCGGGCATTCGAGCGTTGTGTGGAGCGCATGCTCGCAGGGCCAGTCGGTACAGATCAGCGGGGAGGCAAAGGGTCGGGTCAGAAGGCGCCCCGGCTACGGAGCTCCCGCACAACTCAAGATTCAAGGCCCTGAGGGTGTTCAAGCTGGGCTCAAGGTCCTGAAGCAGCGTGTCATCCAAGATCACCTTCAGCCCATCCGCTGTTGGTGGGGTGGGATCGCGCCCTGGCGGCCAGCTGTGGCGCTCCCAGTAGCCATCGAGCAGATCCAACTCCTCCAGCCGCGCGATCATCTGGTGTTGCCAGTTGTACCAGGGGGCCATGCCGTCGGCGATCGTGCGGCGGCCCATGGAGGCCTTGCGCGCCAGGCGCCCACGGCTGAGCAGGGGCAAGTGGGCCGCGCGCAGGTGCTGGCGGTGGGCGAACAGGCTCTGGGCGCGGACGGCGGGACGGAGCTCATGGGCACCGGCCGCCAGCCAAGCCGAATCGGTGTTGCGGAAGATCACCTTGCCGCCGAAGGGCAAGCGGAAATAGTTGAACGTGCCCGCGATGATCGCCTCCACCAGGCGCGGATCGAGGGTGGACGAAATGGGCAGATCCGGCAGGGAGCGCACCTGCAGCCTGCGGTAGTGGTTCAGCTCGGATTCATCGAAGTCAGGCGTCGAGAGCCAGTTCTCCACCTGGTAATGCAGGGCGTTGATCGAGTCAGGCAGGCTGCCGATCAGACCCCTGAGCCCGGTGGGAGCGATCAGGATTTCATCGGCATCGAAGGGGTAGATCCATTCAGGAGCGGCGGCCTGGGCCACCTCCACCAGGGCGTTCATGAACGCCTCTTCGATGAAGGCTTCCCCATCGAAGCGAACGACATGGATCCGCTCCCCCAGCGGGGATGCCTGCAGTGCTGCCAGACCAGCGGCCGTGCCATCGGTGCTGCCGTGGTCGAGAACGTACACCGCATCGACATGGTTACGCAGGGCATGCGTCAGGGTGACCGCCAAGAGGGGCCACTCGTTCTTGACCTTCAGCAGGCCGATGATGCGCGGCGGTGGGACCACCGCCTTCACTGCAGGTAGGTGATCTGCCCCAGACTGCTCTCAAGGTGGTCCATCAGCCGCTGGGCATCGTCGATGCGCAGATCGCCGCGGCTGATCGCCGCCTCGCTGGCCACCCGCAGCCGCTCCAGGAGCAACTCCGGCTGGTGCTCCATGGCCTTGAGCACGTCGGCGTTGGTGTCACCCCGCACCACGTGATCGAGGCGGTAGCCACCGCCCGCGGCCAGGCGGATGTGCACGGCGTTGGTGCTGCCGAACAGGTTGTGGAGGTTGCCCATCACCTCCTGGTAGGCCCCGCCCAGGAACAGGCCGATCCAGTAGGGCTCGCCCGGCTTGAGCGCGTGCAGTTCCAACAACGGCTTCACCTGACCGCGGTCGATGAAGCGGGCCAGCTTGCCGTCGGAGTCGCAGGTGAGGTCGGCGAAGCTGCCGAGACGATCCGGCTGTTCGCCCAGCCGGTGGATCGGCAGCACCGGGAACAGCTGATCGATCGCCCAGGTGTCGGGCGCAGAACGGAACACCGAGAGGTTGGCGTAGTAGGTGCTGGCCAGGGCGGCCTGCAGCCCCTTGAGCTCATCGGGAACGCCGACGACCGGTAGCCGTTGGGCGATTGATCGGCAGCAGGCCCAGGTGAGCTGCTCAGCCAGGGCGCGTTCCGGCAGGCTCAGGTAGCCGAGGCGGAAGGCCGAGAGGGCGTCTTCCTTGAATTTGAGCGCGTCGTTCCAGGCCTCCTGCAGGGGCCGGGTGTCACCGTGCTCCGTGGCGCCGATGGCGGTCAAAGTGTCACGCAGGTTGCGCACGATCAGTGGTTCACCCTCCCGCGCTTCGGGCACCGAGTCCGGCACGCCTGCGGCGCCGAGCACATCGAACACGAGCACGCTGAAGTGGCTGGCGAGCGCCCGGCCGCTCTCGCTCACCAGGGTGGGCAGGGCAATGCCCAGGGGTTCGCAGCACTCCCGCACCGTGGCCACCACGTCGTTGGCGTAGTTCTGGAGTGAATAGTTGGTGGAGGCGGCGGTGGCGGTGCGGCTGCCGTCGTAGTCGATGCCCAGGCCACCGCCCACATCCAGGTAGCCCATGGGCGCCCCCAGCTGGGCCAGTTGCACATAGATCTGGCCCGCCTCCTGCAGGGCGTCCTTGAGCACGGCGATGTCGTTGATCTGGCTGCCGACATGGAAGTGCAGCAGGCGCAGCTCCCCCAGCAGCCCCGCGGCCCTGAGCCGCTCCACGGTGGTCAGCAGATCGGGGATCGAGAGGCCGAACTTGGCGCGATCCCCCACCGAGCTGCCCCAGCGCCCGGTGCTGCGGGCTGAAAGTTTGGCGCGCACGCCGATGAATGGCGCCGCCCCGAGGGCCGCACTTGCCTCGATGATCCGCTCCACCTCATCGGCCTGCTCGATCACCACCACCGGCTGGCGCCCGAGCCGCCGGGCCAGGATCGCGGTTTCGATGTAGCGGCGGTCCTTGTAGCCGTTGCAGATCAGCAGCGCCTCAGGGTCATCGAGCAAAGAGAGGGCGATCAGCAGCTCCGCCTTGCTGCCCGCCTCCAGCCCGAAATGCCAGCGCCGGCCGCTCTCCACCAGCTGCTCCACCACCTGGCGCTGCTGGTGGCATTTCACCGGGAACACCCCCTGGTAGCGGCCGGAGTAGCCGTACTGGCCGATCGCCCGCTCGAAGGCGGCGTGCAGCCGCTCCAGCCGGTCCTCGAGGATGTCATCAAACCGAATCAGCAGCGGCAGGCCCAGGTTCCGCCCCTGCAGCCCCTGCACCAGCTCCACCAGATCCAGCGAGCCCCCCCGGTCGCCCCGGGGCTGCACCATCACGTGGCCGCGGCCGTTGATCGAGAAGTAGGGCTCCCCCCAGCCATCGAGCCCGTAGAGGTGGGCGCTGTCCGCCACCGACCAGTGGCCCGTGGCCGCAGCATTGCCGCTGGCGTTCAGCGCGCCCGGGGAGTCCGCTGAGGAATCAGCTGTCGTGGCGGCGGCGACCATCGGAGCACTCAGGGGGCATGAAGCATGTCCACTGTGCTTGCCAACGGGGCCGACCGGCGCTGACGATGGTCCGGATTTGTGGATCGAGCACCCATGGCCACCAGCGAACGCAGCTTCATCGCGATCAAGCCCGATGGGGTCCAGCGGGGGCTGGTTGCGGAAATCCTCGGCCGTTTCGAGCGCAAGGGTTTCAAGCTCGTGGGCCTCAAGCAGCTCACCCCCAGCCGGGAGCTGGCTGAGAGCCACTACGGCGTGCACCGCGAGCGCCCCTTCTTCGCGGGCCTGGTGGAGTTCATCACCAGCGGTCCGGTGGTGGCGATGGTGTGGGAGGGCGACGGCGTGATCGCCAGCGCCCGCAAGTTGATCGGGGCCACCAAGCCCCTGGAGGCCGAGCCCGGCACCATCCGTGGTGATCTGGCGATCAACATCGGCCGCAACGTGATCCACGGCTCCGACGCCCCGGAAACCGCCGTCTTCGAGATTGGTCTGTGGTTCCGCCCCGAGGAGCTCAGCGACTGGACCCCCGCCGACCAGACCTGGCGCAGCGAAGGTTGAGCCAGCCACTGGCGGACGTTTGGCTGGGGCCCGTTCAGGCCCTTGCCAGGGTTGGCAGGCTGGGGGGGCTTCTGCGACGACAGCTTGAAAGTCCTCGGACGTCCCCTGGTGCTGGCCACCACGATCACGGCCGGCCTGCTCGCTGGCTGGGCTTCCGCCTCAGCGCCACCGAAGTCGGCAACGTCCCGCATCGTTGATGTGGCGGCCCGGCCCGCCTTCACCCGTGCGGCCGGTGGAGCCGAGCGGGCGGCGCAGCCGGGGCAGCTGCTGGGCCCGGGCACGGTGCTGCGCACCCAGAGCCCCGGGCGACTGCAGGTGCGCCTGGCCGATGGCCGCAGCTTCCGCCTGGGCGGTGATGCCGAACTGAACCTGGCCGGCGAGGAGCTGGATCTGCGCCGGGGCCAGATCATTGCCTGGGTCAACCCCGGCCAGAAGGGGAGTGCCTCGCCCCTGCGCATCCGCACCAGGGTGGCCACCGCCTCGATCGTGGGCACCACGGTGTTCATCGATGCCAGCCCAGGCAAGGTCACCTTCTTGAGCTGGGAGGGCCACGTGAAGGTCGACACCGACTCGGGCCAGCGCCTTCAGCTCAAGGGCGGCCAGGTGATGGCCAAGACCGGTGACACCTGGGCCCTGCCCCGGCCGTTGACCGCCGGGGAGGCCCGCAACCGCCGCGAGCGCAACCCGCTCTTCCAGAACTTCAACGTGCCCATGGACACCCTGCCGTTGATCGATCGGCAGATCGGCGCTCTCCACCCAGCCCCAGCCCATGCCCCAGCCACCGTGCCGCGGTGAGGCGGCCGCCCCTGTGGGGTCTGGCGCTGCTGGCGCCCCTGCTCCTGGCCCTGCCGGCCCTGCGCCCCAGTCCAGTCGGCCTGGCTCTGGTGGCCGCCGATGCCTCGATCGGGGCCCAGTTCTTTCGCTTTCGGGGCCTGCGCCCGGTGCCACCGTCGCTGGTGGTGCTGGCGGTGGATGGCGATTCGCTCGCCCTCGAGCGCTTACTGGGCCCCGAGGAGCGCCGGCGCTCGCCGCTCTGGCGGCGCATGGGCCCCTGGCCCTGGCCCCGGGCCCTGCAGGCGGAGCTGGCGTCGGCGGTGCTCGAGCGGGGGGCGGCCCGGGTGGTGTTCAACGTCGTCTATGCCCAGCCCAGCCGTTACGGCCCCGCCGATGACAAGTCCTTCAGCGCGCGCCTGGCCCCCTGGCGTGATCGGGTGATCCTGGCGGCGGCCTATGGACGCCAGATCCAGGACGGGGTGGAGCGCTCCCAGCTGGATCGCCCGATCTTCCCCTCGTTCCGCAGCGGTTTGACCACCCTGCTGCAGAGCCCCCAGGGCCTCAGCGACGCCATCCCAGGCCGGGAGTGGCTGCACAGCAACCTGGCGGCGTTCGCCCCGCCCCGCCCCGATCCCCTGCCCTTCGTGGCCACCGGCCGGCGGCCGCTGGGTCAGCCCCTGGGCATCAACTTTCCCGGCCCCGCCGGCAGCGTGGTCAGCGTTCCCGCCTGGCGGGTGCTGGAGCAGCCCGCGGGCTTCTGGCGCGGCCGCACCGTGTTGATTGGCGCCACCGCTCCGGAACTGGGGGGTCTGCAGGAAACCGCCTTCGGGCCCCAGAGCGGCACGGAGGTTCAGGCGGCTGCCCTGGCCAGCGTGCTGCGGGGCGACGGCCTGGCGCGGCCGGAGCCCGCCCCGGAAACCCTGCTGCTGCTGGCCTGGGGTGTGGCCACGGCGCTGCTGTTGCGCCGCGGCCCCAACGCCTCCTCCAGCCTGGCCACGGGCCTGGCCCTGGCCCTGGCGGCCCTGGGGTTCGGGGCCCTGCTCTGGGCTCAGGCCTTCCTGGTGCTGCCCTGGGCGGCCCTGGTTGCGATGCCCCTGGCCGCGGGGGCCGTGCGGGGCGGCGGCCAATGGCTCAAGGAAAGCCGCGAGCGCGCCTACCTGCACCAGGTGCTGGCCCGGCGCATCTCTCCCACCCTGCTCAAGGACATCCTGCGGGAGCCTGGGCCGCTCTGGACCCAGGTGGGGGGCAGCCGGGCCGAGTGCGTGGTGCTGTTCACGGACCTGGTGGGGTTCACCCCCCTGAGTGCCCAGCTGGAGCCCGCCGCCCTGTTCGCCCTGCTCAACAACTACTTCGAAGCGATTGCCACCGCTGTGATCGAGGAACAGGGGCTGCTGGACAAGTTCATCGGCGATTCGCTGATGGCGGAGTTCGGGGTGCCCCGCAGCCGCGGCGACCAGCAGGAGGCCCTGGCGGCGGTGCGGGCCGCCCTGGCCATGCGGGAGCGCCTCGCGGCCCTCAACGCCGAGCTGGAGCGCGATGGCCGCCCCGTGCTGCGCCAGGGCATCGGTCTCCATTTCGGTGAGGTGATCGCCGGCAACTTGGGCTCCTCCCAGCGGCTGGAGTTCACGGTGGTGGGCTCAAGCGTGAACGTCGCAAGCCGGCTGGAGGGTCTCACCCGCCGCTTCCCGGAGCACTCAATCCTGATCAGCGGCGAGCTCCTGGCCCTGCTGGGGGAGCGGGCGGAGGTGGTGCCGCTCGGGGAGCACACGGTGAAGGGCTGGCCCACGCCCCTGGCGGTCTACGCCCTCGAGGGTCTGCGGCCGGAGGCTTGAGACCCAGGAGTTGAGACCGAGGAGTTGAGGCCGTGGAGCCCGGGCCCGGCTACCGGGGGCAGAATGGCGCCCCCTGGTCTTCGCTGACGATGGTCGCTTCCACACGGAGCCGCTCCGCTGGCCTGGGCTCCCTCTCAACATCAGGGCTCCTGGTGGGCCTCGCCCTGGCGGCGGGCTTGGGCGCGGGCACCGGCCCGGCCGCCCGCGCCGCCGATTCGGCCACGGTGCAGGAAATCCTTGATGGCAAGGAGCTCTACATCGACAGCAAGCCGGCACGGGTGAAGGAGAAAGCGGCCACTCCCCAGCTGGTGAGCACGGGCAACAGTCGCGCCCAGCTGGCCTTCGAAACCGGTGCCGCCGGCCGCTTGAACCGCTTTTCCCAGCTCAAGCTCGGCGCCAGCTGCTTCCTGCTCGACAAGGGGCAGATCCTGGTGTCCGGCAAGCAGAACGGCTGCACCAAGTCGTCACGCATGAGCGTGCGCGGTACCAACTACGTGATTGACGTCTCTGAGAGCGGCGACGCCGAACTCTCGGTGCTGGAGGGTTCGGTGGAGGTGGCCCCCAGCCTTGATGGTGAACCCACCGGGGCCCCCACCACCACGGTGGAGGCGGGGCAGAAGGTGCGGCTTTCGCCCGTGGGGGTGGTGCTGGCGATCCTGCGTCTGTCGCCTTCGGACTACACCAGCGTCCTGAATGGGCCCCTGTTCACCGGCTTCACTTCCAGCCTGCCTGGATTCAGCTCCCTGGAGAGTTACATCCGAAGCTATGTGCCTGGAGTGTCGATCCCCAGCGTGCCGGGCCTTCCGTCGGTGCCCAGCTTCGGCTTCCCCCGCTTCTTCTGATGGAGAGGCCGGCTGAGCCCTGCTCCTCTCGAGCTGAGGTGGGGCGATGAAACGTCCGGCCGTGGTCGCCCTGGCTTCCGGCGCGATCGTGTTGCTGGTGGGGGGGCTCTCCGGTTGGCCACCGACGCTCTGGCGGGGCTGGGAGCGGGGTCTTGAAAACCAGCTGGTGCGCTGGCGGGGACCCCGCCAACCGCCCAAGCCCGTCGTGGTGGTCGCCATCGACGATGCCACCCTGCAGCAGGGGGCCTGGTTCGAGGGCCATGGCGCCGTGCCGGCCTGGGCCCGGGGCACCGGCACCCTCCCCTGGCCGCGGGCCAGCTATGGCCAACTGGCCAGCCGTTTGCTGGAGGCGGGTGCCGATGCAGTCGCCCTCAATGTGGTGTTCGAGGGCTCCAGCAGCCGCGGGTTCACCGACGACACCGCCCTGGCCAGCTCCCTGGCCTCCCATCGCGGCAAGGTTGCCCTGGCCTCCGAGATGCTCGAGCCCCAGGACGCCCAGGTGGGCAGTGGGCTCACCCTTGTGCTTCCGGAGCGTTTCCTGACCCCCGTCGGAGGACCGGATGCCCTGGGTCTCACCAACACCTTGCACGCCCAGGCAGGTGATCCCGACCAACACCCGGAGGCCTACGGCCGAGGCCTGCTGCCGGCCAACGGCCTCAAGCCCCAGCCGTCTCTGGCGGCCACGCTGCTCCAGTTGGGGGGACGCCAGTCCCGCCAGAACGATCCGGCCATGGCCCTGAATTTCTATGGACCTGAGGGCAGCTTCACGCGCCTTTCGGCCTGGGAAATGCTTGATCCGGCCCGCTGGAGCCGCCACCCCTTGCGGGGCGCCCTGAAGCACGCCCTTGTGGTGGTGGGGCCGGTGGTCTCCCAGGGAGAGGCGGGCAACCCCACCCCCTTCGGCAATCTCTCCGGCCTGGAGCTGCTGGCCACCGCCACCGCCAATTCCCTGGCCGGTGATGGCCTGGCTCCATGGCCCACCACGGCTCCCTGGCGAGCGTTGCTGGCCCTGGCGCCGGTGCTGCTGGTGGCCGTCCTTGGCGTCTGGCGAGGCGGCCTCGGCTGGCGCCTCGCCCTGGTGGGGGCCTCCCTTGTGCTGGTGGTCACCGCCGGCTTCCTGGCCCTGCAGCGCAGCCACCGCTGGTTGCCCCTGCTGGCCCCCGCCTCAGGGCTTGTGGTGCTCGGGCTGCTCTACGGCGGCGATGCCTATCTGCGGGAGGAGCGGGAGCGCCGCCGCCTGCGGCGCACCTTCGAGCGCTACGTGGCCCCCAGCGTGGTGGCGGAGATCCTCTCCGATCCCAAGGCGGCCGAGGGCATTCTGCGGGGCCGGGTGCTGCGGGTGACGGTGCTGTTCTCGGATCTCAAGGGCTTCACCCAGCTCACCCGCCAGCGCACGCTCGATGGCCAGAGCGAGCTGCTGGTCAGCCAACTGAACGAATACCTGGGAGAGATGGTGGAGGTGATCACCGCCCACGGCGGCACCGTCGACAAGTTCATCGGTGATGCGGTGATGGCTGTGTTCGGCTCGCCTGTGAGCCGTGGTGAGCAGCAGGAGGCCCTGGCGGCGGTGCGCTGTGCCCGGGCGATGCGCCAGGCGCTTGAGCGGCTCAATGGAGGGTGGGCCCAGCGCGGCATCGAACCTCTGGGCAACGGCGTCGGGCTGGCCAGCGGCGATGTGGTGGTCGGGCAGATCGGCAGTCCCCGCCGCCTGGATTTTACCGTCATCGGCGACACGGTCAACCTGGCCAGCCGGCTGGAGGGGCTCACCCGCACCCTGGAGGTGCCGGTGCTGTTCGATCAGGTCACAGCTGATCTGGTGCGCCATGAGCTGGCCCCCGAATCCAAGGGCTCACCGGCGGTGAAGGGCATGGGGCCCACACCGGTGTTCACCCTGCCGGCGACCCTGCCGGCCTCCCCGCCGCCAGCGCCCATGGTCTGAACCGCCCCCAGGCGAAGGCCTCCAGCAGGGCCCCATCGGCTGGTGCGAGGCGATCCCCCAGCAGCCTGGCCGTGATCAGCTCGGCGGTGATCGCCGCCAGCAGCACGCCGTTGCGGTGATGGCCCGTGGCCAGCTCAAGCCCTTCGATCGGGCTCGCCCCCAGCAGCGGGCCTTGATCCGGGGTGCAGGGGCGGAATCCCCACCAGCGCTCCATTGGCGGCCACTGCGCCGCCTCCGGCAGCAGGGCGTCGATGCCAGCCTGCAGCTGCCGCTGACCGGCGGGGGTGAGGCCCTCATCGAATCCCGCCTCCGGTTCACTGGTGGCGCCCACCACCAGCAGGCCATCCTCCCGGGCCACCAGGTAGGTGCCGGGGCCGAAGACCACCCGCGCCAGGGCCCCGATCGGCCCCTGCAGGGACAGCATCTGGCCTTTGAGCGGAAACACCGGCAGCTCCGGCAGCAGCCGGGCACTCCAGGCGCCGCAGGCCAGCACGGCCTGGCCACAGCGCAGCACCTGCTCGTCCCCCTCCGCCCGCCGCAGCCGCACCCCCGTGAGCTGGGGGCCCGTGGCGCTGCCCTGCTGCTGCAGTTCCAGCACCTCGGCGCCCTCCTGGAAGCTCACCCCCTGGGCGCTGCAGGCCCGCTCCAGGGCCCGCATCAACTGGCGGCGGTTGTCGATCTGGCCGTCCTGCTCAAACAGCAGAGCCGCCTGGAAGCCCGGCCCGATGCCGGGGATCTCCCCCTCCAGTTCGCGGCGATCCAGGGGCCTGCCGAGGGCGGCCGTGGGATAGGCGTCCCGCGCCTGTGAATCGGCGAACGGCACCACGATGCCGCAGGGCCGCAGACCGCAGCTCAGGCCGCTGTCGGATTCGATCCGCTTCACCCAGGCAGGAATGGCTGCCAGGCTGCGCTGGCCCAGGGCCAGCAGGGACCCGCTGAGCCCTTCGGCATGGGGCGCCAGCATCCCCGCCGCCACAAAGCCCGCCGCTTCGCTGCGGCGCCGGCTCAGAACACTCACCGCCTGGCCGCGGCGGGCCAGCTGGTGGGCGATCGCCAGCCCCATCAGGCCGCCCCCCAGGATCAGGATCGGTTCGCCTGCGGCACTCGCCATGACGACAACCTATCCACCTGGATCAGCGGGGCCGACCGGTCTGCTCAGCCTGCGGCTGCAGCCTGGGGCCGACCTGCGTGGAGCCCTGGAGGCCCTGGTGCAGGAACGCGCCATCGCGGCCGCCTGGGTGGCCTCGGCCATCGGCAGTCTCTCCGAGCTGGTGTTTCGCCCCGCCGGCAGCGACCGTGCCCTGAGCCTGGCGGGCCCCTGGGAACTGCTCAGCCTCCAGGGCAGCCTCGGCCCAGGCGGCGTCCATCTGCACCTCACGGCCGCCGACCAGGGCGGCCACTGCCGCGGCGGCCATCTGCTCGCGGGCAATGTCATCCGGACCACCGCTGAGATCGCCCTGCTGCTGCCCGGGGCGGTGCGCTTCGAGCGCTCGATCGATCCCGCCACCGGTTACCGCGAGCTTCGCTTCGAGGCCCCTGCCTAGGATCGCCGCCTCAGGCCAAGGGAGTGAAGCGGTATGGCGTCGGCGATCGGCCACGAGGGCTGGGAGGCGGTGATCGGCCTCGAGACCCATGTGCAGCTGGCCACGGCCAGCAAGATCTTCTCGGCCGCCTCCACCAATTTCGGCGACGACCCGAACACCCACATCGATCCGGTGGTGCTGGGGCTGCCCGGCACCCTGCCGGTGCTGAACCGGAAGGTGCTGGAGTACGCGGTCAAGGCCTCACTGGCGCTCAACCTGAAGGTGGCCGAGCACTGCAAGTTCGACCGCAAGCAGTACTTCTATCCCGACCTGCCCAAGAACTACCAGATTTCCCAGTTCGACCAGCCGATCGCCGAGGACGGCTGGATCGAGGTGGAGGTGGCCGAGAAGGGCAAGGACACCTACACCAAGCGCATCGGCATCGAGCGCCTGCACATGGAAGAGGATGCCGGCAAGCTCGTTCACGCCGGCAGCGACCGCCTGGCGGGCTCCACCCATTCGCTGGTGGATTACAACCGCGCTGGTGTGGCCCTGGCGGAGATCGTCTCCAAGCCTGATCTGCGCACGGGCCGGGAGGCGGCGGAGTATGCCTCCGAGATCCGCCGGATCATGCGCTATCTGGGGGTCTCCGACGGCAACATGCAGGAGGGCTCCCTGCGCTGCGACGTCAACATCTCCGTACGCCGCGGGCCCGATGAACCCTTCGGGGTGAAGGTGGAAATCAAGAACATGAACTCCTTCTCGGCGATCCAGAAGGCCTGCGATCACGAGATCGAGCGCCAGATCAAGGCGATCGAAGCCGGTGAGCCGATCCATCAGGAAACCCGCCTGTGGGATGAGGGCAAGCAGCTCACCAAGAGCATGCGCAGCAAGGAGGGCAGCAGCGATTACCGCTACTTCCCCGAGCCTGATCTCGGCCCGATCGAAGTCACCCCTGCCCGGCGCGAGGCCTGGCGCGCCGAATTGCCGGAGTTGCCGGCCGCGAAGCGCCACCGCTACGCCGAGCAGCTTGGGCTCTCGGTCTATGACGCCCGTGTGCTCACCGATGAGCGGCCGATGGCGGAGTACTTCGAGGCGGCGGTGGCGGCCGGCGCCGAACCCAAGGGGGCGGCGAACTGGATCACCGGCGACATCGCCGCCCACGTGAACGCCAACCGCCTCGCCTACGGCGCCTTGCCCCTGCGCCCCCAGCAGCTTGCGGAGCTGGTGCAGCTGATCGAGGGCGGCACGATCAGCGGCAAGATCGCCAAGGAGATCCTGCCGGAGCTGCTGGAGCAAGGTGGTTCCCCCGCCGCGATCGTCGAGGAACGGGGCCTGGGGATGATCAGCGATCCGGCGGCGCTGACGGCGATCGTGGCGGAGCTGCTGGCGGCGCATCCGCAGGAGGTGGAGGCCTACAGAGGTGGCAAGACCAAGCTCCAGGGCTTCTTCGTCGGGCAGCTGATGCAGCGCACCGGCGGCAAGGCCGACCCGAAGCTGGCCAACCAGATCCTCGTGGCGAAGCTCAAGGGCTGAGGGCCAGGGCCCGCTCCACTTGAACCTCCAGGGCCTCGGGCGCCCCCCGGTTGTCGATCAGCACATCGGCGGCGGCCCGTTTGCGCTCCAGGGGCCACTGGGCCGCGAGCCGGGCTTCAGCCTCGGCGTGGCTGAGTCCGTCCCGGCGGCAGAGTCGCTCCAGCTGCTCCCCGGGGTCGCAGTCCACCAGCCAGATTTCCGTGCACAGCCCTTCCAGCCCCGCCTCGAACAGCAACGGGATCATCAGCACCAACACCGGCTCGGCCGCCAGTCGCGTCAGTTCGGCTTCGAACCTCGCCCGCACGGCCGGGTGCACCAGGCCCTCGAGCCAGGTCCGCGCGGCGCGATCGGCGAACACGATCCGCCCGAGGGCAGCTCGGTCGACCTGCACCGGGTCGCCGCCGGCCACGGAATCTCCGTAGCGCTTCGCCACCGCCAGGGCGCCCGGGCTGCCGGGGGCCAGGACCTCGCGGGCATAGAGGTCGGCGTCGAGCAGCGGCAGGCCGTGCCGCTCCGCCAGCAGGAGCCCCACCGTGCTTTTGCCGCTGGCGATGCCGCCGGTCAGGCCAAGACGTCGTTGGCGGGCGGAACCCGAGCCAGGCATGGAGTGGCGAAAAGGCTGCGGGGTGAACGTCATCATCAACTCGACAGGTCTGGAGGGCATCGGTAGGGTCCAGTTCGCCGAAGGCTCGAACCTTGCAACTGTTCAGTGCCTGGTCGGAACGTCAGGCCCATCTCACCCGCTGGGTGCTGCTGTTGGGCTGGCTTGGGTTGATCGTTTCGCTGCTGATCCCGAACTTCGATCCCTGGCCGTTCAACATCAACCACTGCGGACAGCTTCTGGAATGCCACAGCCATGAGGGCAACCAGATCTTCTGGGGCCTGGTGGTGCCCAGCGGTCTGCTGATCCTGGTGGTGCTGAGTCATGAGCTCTGGCGCCGGATCTGTCCGTTGGCCTTCATCTCCCAACTGTTCCGGGCCCTGCACTGGCAGCGCACCGTGGCCGGCAAGGGCGCCCGGCGGGAGGTGGTGAAGATCGAGGCCAACTCCTGGCTGGGCCAGCACCACGTCCAGCTGCAGTGGAGCCTGTTCATCGCCGGCCTCAGCCTGCGGCTGCTGGTGGTGAACAGCAGCCCCCCTGGGACTGGGCCTGTTCCTGGCGCTCACGGTGGCGGCGGCCCTGGCGGTGGGCTGGGCCTACGGCGGCAAGGCCTGGTGCCAGTACTTCTGCCCGATGGCGCCGGTGCAGACGGTGGTCACCGGCCCGCGCAGCCTGCTGGGCAGCCCCGCCCACATGGACACCAGCTCCAAGATCACCCAGTCGATGTGCCGCACCTACGGCGACAAGGGCAAGATCCAGAGCGCCTGCGTGGCCTGCCAGGCCCCCTGCATCGACATCGATTCGGAACGCGCCTACTGGCAGACCTTCAGCGGCAAGCGCGGCCTCGACTGGGCCTGGTTCTCCTATCCGGGCCTGGTGCTGGGCTTCTTCCTGTTGATTCGTGCCGAGTCCCGGGAGGGGGTCGACTATCTGCGCACCGGCCATTGGGCCTATGACACCCGCAGTCTGGGTGAAATCTTTCAACCCCTTCAAGTAGGGGGCCTGGACACCCTGCTGCCGCGCCTGATCTCCCTGCCGGCGCTGCTGGTGCTGGCGGGTGTTCTCTCGGTGCTGATCTTCTCCTGGCTGCAACGGCAGCTGGAGCGGCGGATTGCCGCCCCCGGGGAGCGCTCGGGCGAACTGGCTCGGCAGCGCACCCGCCTGCTGGCCAGCTTTCTGGCGGTGAATCTCTTCTTCTGGTTTGCCGATCCCTCCCTCGGGGCGCTGGGGGGCAGAGGTGGCCAGCTCATCCGCTCCGTTGTGCTGATCGCCAGCGCCATGTGGCTCTACCGCAGCTGGTCCCGCGACAAGGCCACCTACACCCGGGAAAGCACCAGCGCCAGCCTGCGCAAGCAGTTGGAGAAGCTCGTGCCCGAACTGGGCGCCGTACTTGAGGGGCGCTCGCTCCAGGAGCTCAGCGCCAACGAGGTGTTCACCCTCGCCAAGGTGCTGCCGATCCAGATCAGTGCCACCAAGCGCGGCATCTACCGGGAGGTGATGTCCGACCTGTTCGACACCGGCCGCCTGGACCGGGTTGCGGCCCTGGTGCAGTTGGAGGAGCTACGCCAATCGCTGGGGCTGGTGGAGGAGGACCACCACGCCGCCGTGCGCGAACTGGCGATCACCGACCCGCGCATCCTGCAGCTCGACTACCGCCAGCGCGAGATCCGTGGCCTGCGCCAGGAGGCCGCCGCCGAGGCGATCGAAGACCTGCTCGAGGCCAGCCGCAGCCTCGACCTCAGTGCCGCCCTCGCTTCACCCAGCCATCAGGAGGGCCTCGAGCGCATCAGGGCCGATTTCGTGCTCGATGAGGCCAGCTGGGGGGAACTGCTGGCCCGCTTCGGCCCCACCTCGGCCTTCTCCCGCCAGCGCCTCGAGGAGGAATGGCAAGAGCTGCGCGCCCAGCTTGCGGCCCGCACCAGCCTGGAGCAGGCGACCGCCAGTGACCCCCTGATCCGGCCTTTGCTGCCGGTGATCGACCGTCGCCTCACCAGCCTGTTCGTGATCATCTGGCCCGGCCTTGCGCCTTTCAGTGACGACGACCCGTTGGTGCGGCGTTTCGCGGCGCTGCTGCCCCTGGCGCCGCCGTCGGTGTTGAGCCAGCTCAGGCGCCGGGAGCAGTGCCTGGTGGGGGAGGCAGGGCAGGGCGTCTCCAGCCTGGAGCCGCTGCCCGATCCCTCCGACGCCATCGAAGCTCTCTGGGCTGACCCCGACCCCGACACCGCCCTCTGGGTGCTGTGGGTTCAGGACCGGCGCGCTCCCGATCGGGCCGCGGCTCTGCGCCGGCAGCCACGGGTCGGCCTGCCTGACAGCCCGGCCCTGCGCCAATTGATGCAGGGCTTGGATGTTCCCTACAGCGAGCGGCTCACCCAGTTGCTGCAGGTGCCCCTGGGAGCCGACCTTTCGCCGGCGGCCCTGTTCAGCCTGTTGCGTTGGGGCGACGAGCGGCGGCTCGAGCCCGGTGAGGTGCTGTTCAGAGTCGGTGATGACCCCGACATCGTGGCGATCCTGTTGGAGGGCAGCTGTGAGGTCTACCGCGATGACGGAGAAGGCCAGCCGATGGCCCTGATGGCCCAGATCAATGTCGGCGAACCGATCGGCGAGGTGTCGTTCTTCACCGATCACCCGCGCCTGGCGGAGGTGCGCGCCGGCGGGGGGCCTGCCACGGTTCTGGTGTTCACCGCCACCCATTTCGAGGAGCTGCTGCAGCAGTCCACCGAGTTCGGCCACAACCTTCTACGGCAGTTGTCCCTGCGGCTGCAGGACCTCTACGCCAAGGTCGGCCCCGCCAACCTGCCCCGCTGAGACTCTGCAGGCGCCTTCGCCTGGGCGGTGAACGGGCCGCCGCCCCGGCAGGATGCTCCCAGAGCGATCCCTCGCCTTGACCCTTCCGACCCCCTGGCAGCCCATCGCCGGTGGCATCACCGCCCCTGACGGGTTTCTCGCCGCCGGCAGTACGGCGGGACTGAAAACCTCCGGTAAGAGCGACCTCTCTCTGCTGCTGGCGCCCGTTGGGGCCGTCTGTGCGGGGAGCTTCACCACCAACCGGGTGCGGGCCGCCTGCGTCGATCTCTGCGCCGAACGGCTGGCCGCCAGCGGCGGCCACGCCCGGGCGGTGCTGACCAATTCCGGCCAGGCCAACGCCTGCACCGGCGCGCGGGGCCGGATCGACAGCCTGCGGGCCAGCGCGGCCCTGGCCGAGCGGTTGGCTCTGGCGGCCGAGGAGGTGCTGATCTGCTCCACCGGCGTGATCGGGGTGCCGATCCCGATCGACACCCTGGTGGCGGGCCTCGATCCCCTGGTGGCGGCCCTCAGCCCGGAGGGCGGCGGCGCCGCCGCCACGGCGATCCTCACCACCGACCTGACGAGTAAGCAGATTGCCCTGGAGGCCCACCTGGGTGGCCGCCGGGTGCGCCTCGGCGGAATGGCCAAGGGCTCCGGGATGATCCACCCCCAGATGGCCACGATGCTCGGCTACCTCAGCTGCGATGCGGGCGTGCCGGCGGAGGTCTGGCGCGCCATGGTCCAGCGGGCGGTGGAGCGCTCCTTCAATGCGATCACGGTGGACGGCGACACCAGCACCAACGACGCCTTCCTGGCCTTTGCCGCCGGAGCGCCCCTGCCAGCGGAGCACTTCGAGGCCCTCGAGGCTGGCCTGACGGCGGTGTCGCAGCACCTGGCCCGGGCCATTGCCCGCGATGGTGAAGGGGCCACCTGCCTGATCGAGGTGCGGGTGGAGGGTGCCGCCAGCGACGCTGACGCCCGTGCGCTCGCCCGCACGGTCTGCGGCTCCTCGCTGGTGAAATGCGCCGTCCACGGTCGGGACCCCAACTGGGGCCGGATCGTGGCCGCCGCGGGCCGGGCCGGAGCGGCCTTCGATCCGGAGGCGGTGGCCCTCTGGCTCGGGGAGCATCAACTGATGGAGGCGGGTCAGCCGTTGGTTTTCGATCGCCCGTCGGCTTCCAGCTACCTCAAGGCCCGCGCCGCCGGCGCCTACCTGGGCGGCAGCGGCCCCGGCGGCGACACGGTCGAGATCCGGCTGGTGCTGGGGGAGGGCCCCGGGACAGGCACCGCCTGGGGTTGCGACCTCTCCGATCAATACGTGCGCATCAACGCCGACTACACCACCTGAGTGAGTTCGTTTACTCCGGAGGCTCCTTCTCTTTGAGGATCGCGTGGCAGTTCGGCTCGTTCGAGATGGCCCACTCCAGCAGGTAGGCCGCGAGATTGCTCAGGGAACGTCCCTGTTCACGGGAGATGGTGATCAGTCGTTCGTTGACGCTTTCGGGGATCGTGATGCTGATGCGCGCGGGAGCCTTGAACTGGGTGTGATGTCCAACCCGCGATTTAGCCACCACGACCCTCTATGTGTCTTGAATTGAGCGTAGGTCGGCCGCTCTCGTTTGGATCCAGGGCGCCAAGGCCGGATCCCCGCCTCTAACGACCTAATCGGGTCGTCTGCGTTCACTTTCTCGCTTCAGGTTGTCGCTTCAGGATCGAAGCCCCGCTCCCGCCAAGCTCCATCCAGGTTTGGATCGAGGCCTGGTCGCCTTTTTCAGCCTCGGGCAGGCGATCAAACAAAGCGATCAGCAAACGTTGATCCTTCCCTTCCCCGCGAACCAGCTTCAAGGCTTGACGGCTCCGCCTCGGGCAGGATGGGTGGGCGCCCAGCGGCCCCACCCCCCCGCTGCCCCGCTGCTCCACCCACTCAGCCCCATGGCCCAGGCCAGTGCCACCCCCGCCCGTGCCGCCCGAAGCGGGAACCCCTGGAGTGGTCCCCTGGTGATCGGGCTCTGCTTCGCCCTGGGGTTCGGCCTCACCCAGCGGTTGCAGGCCCTGGGCGGGCCCCCTTCCATCGACCTGGGCCAACGTTTTGATGTGCAGCCATCGCCGGGCACCAGCCTGGAGAGCCTGCGGATGCGCTACGGCGCCCAGAATGAATCCCTGCGCGGGGATCCCAACCCACCAGCGAAAGCTCCCCCTGCAGAGCAGCTTCCTGAGCCGCTGCCGGGGCGGGAGCCCTTCAGCAGCGACGCGCCCGATCCGCTCGCTCCCACGGAGACCGCCGCCCCGAAGGCCAGATCAAAGCCCCCAAGTGCCGATGACGGGGCCCTTGACCCGCTGCCCCCTTTGGAAGCGCCAGCCCCTCCCGACCTGCCCGGGGCGCCTCCTGCCCGTTAGAGCCCCGCTCGGGGATTCCGATCTGCCACAGTTTGGCCAGCACAGCAGGTCCTGGATGAGCGCCCCGCAATCCCTGCTTCAAGCCACCGTCAACAGGCTGTCGGCGCGCCTCCAGAGCGGCGTGGCCGAAGCCCTGTCCGCCCTGACCAGCCTGGCGGAGCTGGCACCAGAGCGCCTGCAACAGGAGTGGAGCTTGTTCGTCGAGGAGGTGGAGCAGGAGGCCGAGCGTCTGGAACGGGGTGAGCCGGCGCCTCCGACGGCTACCACAGGTGCCGCAGCGCCCACAGGCGCCCCCGCCCCGGGAGTGGCGGACCAGGACCAGTCCTTCGGCGCCAGCCCCAATCCCCAGGATCAGATCGATGCCCTGCGGGCCCAGGTGGCTGGTCTCGCCTCCCGGCTCGAGGATCAGCCTTGATCGGTCCGTTGCGGCGCCGGCTGCGGGAACTGGCCCGCAGCCTTCAGGTCTGGTGGGTGGTGGTGGCGATGGTGGTGGGCCTCTGGTGGGATGGGGCCGCCTGGAGTTATCCCGGTGGTGTCACCGAGGAAGGCCGCGCCCAGCGCCAACGAAAGCGGGCCCGCTGGCTGACGGCCCGTCTGCTGGAGCTGGGGGCGGCCTTCATCAAGCTCGGTCAGCTGCTCTCCGCTCGCCCGGACGTGCTGCCCGCCGGTTACGTGGAGGAGCTGGCCCATCTGCAGGACAAGGTTCCGGCCTTCCCCTTCGCCGTGGCCCAGGCCCTGCTGGAGCAGGAATTAGGGGAGCGCTGCGCTGAGATCATCGATCTGGAGGCCGAACCCCTTGGCGCCGCCAGCCTGGCCCAGGTGCATCGGGCCAGCCTGCGCAGTGGCCGGCAGGTGGTGCTCAAGATCCAGCGCCCTGGCCTGGAACGACTCTTCCGCCTCGATCTCGACATCCTCCAGCAGGTGGCCGCCCTGTTCCAGCGCCATCCCCGTTGGGGGGAAGGCCGCGACTGGGTGGGCATCGCCCAGGAATGCCGCCGGGTGCTGATCCGGGAGCTCGACTTCCGCACCGAGGCCGAGCATGCGGCCCGCTTCCGCCAACAGTTTCTCGATGACCCGCTCATCCGCGTGCCAGCGGTGGTCTGGGAGCTCAGCACCCGCCGGGTGCTGTGCCTCGACTATCTGCCCGGCATCAAGATCACCGACCGTGCGGCCCTGATCGAGGCCGGCATCGATCCCGCCGCGGTGGCCGAGCGCGGGGCGGCCAGCTACCTGCAGCAACTGGTGCGCTACGGGTTCTTCCACGCCGACCCCCATCCGGGAAACCTGGCGGTGGCGGCCGATGGCGGCCTCATCTACTACGACTTCGGGATGATGGGTCAGATTTCCCAGCGGCTGCGAGGCCGCCTGGGGCGCATGGTGCGGGTCGCCGCCGCCCGCGATGCCGCCGGCCTGGTGGAGGAGCTGCAGGCGGCCGGTGTGATCGCCCGTGGCATCGATCCAGGCCCCGTGCGCCGGCTGGTGCGGGTGATGCTCAACGACGCCCTGACGCCGCCCTTCAGCAGCAACGTGATCGAGAAGCTCTCCGGTGACCTCTACGACCTGGTCTATGGCCAGCCGTTCCGCTTGCCGGTGGAGCTGATCTTCGTGATGCGGGCCCTCTCCACCTTCGAGGGGGTGGGCCGCAGCCTCGATCCCGCCTTTAGCCTGGTGGCGATTGCCCGCCCCTACCTGCTGCCTCTGATGTCCGCCAGCGGTAACGGTCCCAACGACTTCATCAACGAACTCGGCCGCCAGGCGGCCGAGGTGGGCACCAGGGCCCTGGGTATCCCGCGGCGCCTGGAAGAAAGCCTGGTCCGGATCGAGCAGGGCGATCTGCAGGTGCAGATCCGCGCCGGTGAAACCGACCGTCTGCTGCGGCGGTTGGCGGTCAGTCAGCAACTGGCGGGTCAGTCCGTGTTGCTGGGGGCCCTGGTGGTGGCCGCGTCCCTGCTGGGCAGCAGCGGTCGGCCACTGCTTTCGGCCCTTCCCCTGCTGGCGGGTGTGCCCGTGGGGGTTGGCTGGATCCGGCTGCAGGCGAAGTTGCGGCGGGACAGCCGCCTCGAGCAACTCCCCGGCACCCGCAGCTGAGCTGGATCAGGCCTTGCCCCGGGGGCCCCGGTCCTCGACGCCGGCGTAGAGGGCCTGGCTCCCGAGCTCATCCTCGATCCGCAACAGGCGGTTGTATTTGGCGACCCGCTCGCTGCGGCTGAGGGAGCCGGTCTTGATCTGGCCGGCCCGGGTGGCCACGGCCAGGTCGGCGATGGTGGTGTCCTCGGTTTCGCCGCTGCGGTGGCTGATCACGCTGGTGTAGCCAGCCCGGCCGGCCAGGTCGATGGCCTGGAGGGTTTCTGTGAGTGAGCCGATCTGGTTGACCTTGATCAGGATCGAATTGGCGATCCCCTGCTCGATGCCCCGCTGCAGGCGGCTTGTGTTGGTCACGAACAGGTCATCGCCCACCAGCTGCACGCGGCTCCCCAGCCGCTGGGTGAGCAGGGCCCAGCCCTCCCAGTCGTCCTCGGCCAGGCCGTCCTCGATCGAGACGATCGGGTAGCGGCTGACCATCGCCTCCAGCTGATCCACCAGCTCGGCGCTCGTGTAGCTGCCGCCGCCGAAGGCGTAGCGGCCGTCCTTGAAGAACTCGGTGCTGGCCACATCCAGGGCCAGGGAGATCTGATCCCCGGGTCGGTAGCCCGCCTTCTCGATCGCCGCCACCAGCAGATCACCGCCGGCATCGTTGCTGGCCAGATCGGGGGCGAAGCCGCCCTCATCGCCCACGGCGGTGGAGAGCCCCTGCTCGGCCAGCAGCCCCTTGAGCGTGTGGAATACCTCAGCGCCCATGCGCAACGCCTCGCGGAAGCTGGAGGCGCCGTGAGGCACCACCATGAACTCCTGGAAATCCAGGTTGTTGGCGGCGTGGGCGCCTCCGTTGATCACGTTCATCAGCGGCACCGGCAACAGGGTGGCCATCGGCCCCCCCAGGTAGCGGTAGAGGGGCAGGCCGACCCCCTCGGCCGCCGCCCGGGCAACCGCCAGGCTGACCGCAAGGATCGCGTTGGCCCCGAGGGCGGATTTGTTGTCGCTGCCGTCCAGTTCGATCAGGGCGGCATCCACGGTGCCCTGGTCGGTGGCGCTCAGGCCACAGAGGGCCGGTGCGATCTTCTCTTCGATGTTGCTCACCGCCTTGGAGACTCCCTTGCCGAAGTAGCGGCTGGGGTCGCCGTCGCGGAGTTCGTGGGCCTCGTGGGCGCCGGTGCTGGCGCCGCTGGGCACGATCGCCATCCCGCGGGCGCCCCCTTCGAGCAGCACCTCCGCTTCCACCGTGGGGGTGCCACGGGAATCCAGCACCTCGCGGGCCACCACGCTGTCGATGACGAGATCGAGGGAATCGAACACGAAAGGCTGGCGTTGATGTTGGGGATCTTATGGGCCGCCCCCGCCCGCCCATTTGTGCCGGTTGGCACGGATCTCGGGCCACTGGTCAGAATGGCTAGGCCCCACCCCCTCGCCATGCGACTGCTTCACACCATGCTGCGGGTGGGGGATCTGGAGCGCTCGCTCGCCTTCTACACCGACCTGCTCGGCATGCGGCTGCTGCGCCGCAAGGACTACCCGTCGGGCCGTTTCACCCTGGCCTTCGTGGGTTACGGCGACGAGCGCGACACCGCCGTGCTGGAGCTGACCCACAACTGGGAGACCGCCAGCTACGAGATCGGCAGCGGCTACGGCCACATCGCCCTCGGGGTGGAGGACATCCAGGCGCTCTGCGATCAGATTCGCGAAAAGGGCGGCCGGGTGACCCGTGAGCCTGGGCCGATGAAGCATGGCAGCACCGTGATCGCCTTCGTGGAGGATCCCGATGGCTACAAGGTGGAACTGATTCAAACCTCCTCCCGGCACGATGCGGACTGACCCTTCCCTCCCGGGCAGCCTCACCGCCGAGCCGGACCGTTTCAGTGACGCCGCCTGGGACCTGCTGCTGGCCAGCCAGGACCAGGCCCGCCGCTGGCGCCATGGCCAGCTGGATGTGGAGCATCTGCTGCAGGTGCTGCTCAGCGATCCCCGCTTCGCCGCTTGGGTGGATCCGCTGCCGATCAACGTCGACCGGGTGCTCGATCGCCTGGAGGCGTTCTGCGCCGATCAGCCCGCGGGCGGTGGCGGTGAGCTGTTCATCGGCGAGGCCCTCGAGGAGCTGCTGGAGGCCGCCGACCGCCGGCGGAGTGGCTGGGGCTCCCGGCTGATCGATGGGCCCCACCTGCTGCTGGCCCTGCTGGATGAACCTCGAATCGGGGCCGAGCTGCTGGCGGCCGAAGGGCTCAGCGAAGAGCGGCTGCTGCGGCAGCTGCGTCCCGGGGCGCCCCTGCGTTCCAGTCCAGCGCCCCAGGTGCCCCCCGTGGTCTCCAGAGCTCCCTCCGGCATCGGCACGGAATCGTCTGGGGTGCCCCCCCGCCCCCGGGCCGCGCCGCCGCGCAGCGACGACGACTGGATCGACACGACCCCGTCCCGCTTCCCGCCAGTGGCCCCGCAGGCCGCTCCGGTTACACCCGCCCCACCCAAGGCCGCGCAGGCGGTCCCGGTTTCCGCGGAGAGCGGGATCAGCCTGGAGCGGGAACCCTCTCCCCTGGAGCAATTCGGCCGCGACCTCACCGCCGCCGCCCGCGCCGGTCAGCTCGATCCGGTGATCGGCCGCGACGCGGAGATCCGACGCCTGATCCAGGTGCTCTCCCGACGGGGCAAGAACAATCCGGTGCTGATCGGCGAGCCCGGTGTCGGCAAGACCGCCATCGCCGAGCTGCTGGCCCAGAGGATCGTGGCCGGTGAGGTGCCCGATTCGCTCAAGGGTCTTCGCCTGATCGGCCTCGATCTCGGGGCCCTGATCGCCGGCGCCAAGTTCCGCGGGCAGTTCGAGGAGCGCCTGCGCAGCGTTCTGGCGGAGGTGAGCGACCCCGATGCCGGGGTGGTGCTGTTCATCGATGAGCTGCACACGGTGGTCAGCAGCGACCGCTCCAACGCCGACGCGGGCAGCTTGCTCAAGCCGATGCTGGCCCGGGGAGAGTTGCGCTGCATCGGCGCCACCACCCCCGCCGATTACAGGCGCACGGTTGAGAAGGATCCCGCCCTCGACCGCCGCTTCCAGCAGGTGGTGGTGGGTGAACCCAGCCTGGAGGTGAGCATCGACATCCTGCGGGGGCTCAAGGAGCGCTACGAGCTCCACCACGGCGTGACGATCAGCGATGGGGCGGTGGTGGCCGCCACCCGCCTGGCGGCGCGCTACATCGCCGACCGCTGCCTGCCGGACAAGGCCATCGACCTGATCGATGAGGCAGCGGCCCAGCTCAAGATGGAGGTCACCTCCAAGCCCCAGCTGGTGGAGGACGCCGAACTGACCCTGCGGCGGGTGGAGCTGGCCCTGCTGGCGGCGGAATCCGCCCCGATCGCCGAACGGGTGCAGCTTCAGGACCAGCGCCGGGACGCCCAGGAGCGGCTGGGGGTGCTGCAGCAGCGCTGGCAGGGGGAGCGGGAGCAGCTGGCGGAACTGCGGGAGCTCCAGCACCAGGATGAGGACCTGCGCCACGCCATCGCCGAGGCCGAGCGCGATGGGGATCTCGAGGAGGCGGCCCGGTTGCAGTACGACCAGCTCCATGGGCTGCAGCAGCGCCGTCTCGCCCTGGAGCAGGCGATGCTCGAAGACCAGCGCTCCGGTCAGTCGCTGCTTCGGGAGCAGGTGGAGGAGGGGGACATCGCCGATGTGGTGGCCCGCTGGACCGGCATCCCCGTGCAACGGCTGTTGGCGGGGGAACGCCAGAAACTGCTGGAACTCGAAAGCCGACTGGGGGAGCGGGTGATCGGTCAGCCCGAGGCGGTCACCGCCGTGGCTGCCGCCATCCGCCGCGCCAGGGCCGGCATGCAGGACCCCCGCCGGCCCGTGGGCTCGTTCCTGTTCCTCGGACCCACCGGCGTCGGCAAGACCGAACTGGCCAAGGCCCTGGCGGCGGCCCTGTTCGATGAGACCGACGCCCTGGTGCGGCTCGACATGAGCGAGTACATGGAGCGCAACGCCGTGGCCCGCCTTCTGGGAGCCCCACCGGGCTACGTGGGTTACGAAGAGGGGGGGCAGCTCACCGAGGCGGTGCGTCAGCGTCCCTATGCGGTGCTGCTCCTCGATGAGGTGGAGAAGGCCCACCCGGAAGTGTTCAACGTGCTGCTTCAGGTGCTCGACGACGGTCGCCTCACCGATTCCCAGGGCCGCACGGTCGATTTCCGCCACACGGTGGTGGTGATGACCAGCAACCTGGCCAGCCGGGCGATTCTCGAATTCGGCCGCAGCGGCGACGGGGCGGCCCTCGATGCCGCCGTGGAGCGGGCCCTGGCCGACCAGTTCCGGCCCGAGTTCCTCAACCGCATCGATGAGGTGATCCGTTTCCGCCCCCTGCGGCCCGAAGATCTGCAGCGGATCGTGCGCCTGCAGTTGGCGGAGCTGGCGCAGCTGCTGGCGGACCAGGGGCTGCAGTTGGAGCTGGACGAGTCCCTGGTGGTCCGCTTGGCCGAACAGGGCTACGAGCCCGAGTACGGGGCCCGGCCCCTGCGGCGCTTGCTGCGTCGTCAGATCGAGAATCCACTGGCCACGGCCTTGCTGGCCGAGACGTTCAGCGGCGCCAGGGGGGTTCGGGTGCAGGTGCCCGATGACCCGGCGGAGCCGCTGCGGTTCACCCCCCTTGGGCCAGCCCGTGAGGACGTCCGGTAGGGTAATCGTTTGCCGGTTCGACTGATCGCACCTTTGCGCCAGCACCTGTGACCCTCCAAACGCCCGAAGACACGGCCAAAACCCCCGCCGCCCCGGCGGCCCAGGCCGATTCCGGTGGCTTCGTCGCCGCCACGGTGGAAGAGTTGCGCAAGGTGGTCTGGCCCAGTCGCCAGCAGCTGTTCAGCGAGTCGGTGGCCGTGATCTTGATGGTCAGCCTTTCGGCGGCCACGATTGCCGCCGTCGATCGCTTCTTCGGTTGGGCGTCCTCCCAGATCTTTCGCTGAACCATCCGACCGCTGATCCCTTCCCGCTGCGCCTCCCCGTTCTGAACTCCGTGTCCGAAGCCCAACTCGCCACCTCTGATCTCTCCGCCGGCGACGAGCCCCTTGAAGCGGTCGCCACGCCGGCTCAGGTCATTGACCTGAGTGAAGCGCCGGCCGGCGAGGCGGGCGCCGAGGGCAAGAAGACCGTGGCCCGCTGGTACGCCGTCCAGGTGGCCTCCAGCTGCGAGAAGAAGGTCAAGGCCACTCTCGAGCAGCGTGCCGTCACCCTCGGGGTGGACAGCCGCATCCTGGAGATCGAGATTCCCCAGACCCCGGCGATCAAGATCAAGAAAGACGGCAACCGCCAGAGCACCGAGGAAAAGGTGTTCCCCGGCTATGTGCTAGTGCGCATGATCCTCGACGAGGACACGATGATGGCGGTGCGCAGCACCCCCAACGTGATCAACTTCGTGGGGGCCGAGGAGCGGCGTGCCACCGGGCGGGTCCGCGGCCACATCAAGCCCCGCCCCCTGAGCCGCACGGAGGTGGACCGCATCTTCAAGCGCGCCGCAGAGAAGAAGGCCGTGGTCAAGTTCGACCTCACCGAGGGTGATCAGATTCTCGTCACCGCCGGTCCGTTCAAGGACTTCCAGGGTGAGGTGATCGAAGTCTCCGGCGAGCGCAGCAAGCTCAAGGCCCTGCTCTCGATCTTTGGCCGGGAAACCCCGGTCGAGCTGGAGTTCGCCCAGATCAGCAAACAAAGCTGAAACCCAGCGGCCGCCTCCCTGCGGAGGGTGGCCGTCCATCGCACGCCGTTCCCTTCGGGTCGGCGATCCGCAGACCGTCCCGACCTCCCCTACGGAAGTCCCCGTTCCCCAGCCCAGCCGATGGCCAAGAAAGTCGTAGCCGTGATCAAGCTGGCCCTCAATGCCGGCAAAGCCAATCCCGCACCGCCCGTGGGCCCTGCCCTCGGTCAGCACGGGGTCAACATCATGGCGTTCTGCAAGGAGTACAACGCCCGCACCCAGGACAAGGCCGGCTATGTGATTCCGGTGGAGATCTCGGTCTTCGAAGACCGCAGCTTCACCTTCATCACCAAGACCCCGCCTGCCTCCGTCTTGATCTCCAAGGCGGCCGGCATCGAGAAGGGTGCCGCCACCTCCGCCAAGGGCTCCGTGGGTGCCATCAGCCGCGCCCAGCTCGAGGAGATCGCCCGCACCAAGCTGCCCGATCTCAACACCTCCAGCCTGGAGTCCGCCCAGCGCATCATCGAAGGCACCGCCCGCAACATGGGCGTCGCCATCCGCGACTGAGCCTGATCCGGCGAGCTCCGGCCCGCTCGATCGCCACCATCCCTTTCATCCACCTACCGGGGGAGACCGCCACACGGTCGTACGCACCCCACCACCTGCCATGCCAAAGATCTCCAAGCGACTGACCGCGCTCCACGCCAAGGTCGAAGACCGCGTCTACACCCCCGAGGAGGCGCTGCAACTGGTCAAGGACACCGCCACCGCCAAGTTCGACGAAACGATCGAAGCCCACGTGCGCCTGGGCATCGATCCCAAGTACACCGACCAGCAGCTGCGCACCACTGTGGCCCTGCCGAACGGCACGGGCCAGAGCATTCGCATCGCCGTGATCGCCCGCGGCGAGAAGGTGGCCGAGGCCAAGGCGGCCGGCGCCGATCTCGCCGGCGACGACGAGTTGGTCGATGCCATCGCCGCTGGCCAGATGGATTTCGACCTGCTGATCGCCACCCCGGACATGATGCCCAAGGTCGCCAAGCTCGGCCGGGTGCTCGGTCCCCGGGGCCTGATGCCGAACCCCAAGGCCGGCACCGTGGCCACCGACCTGGCCGGTGCGATCAACGAGTTCAAGGCGGGCAAGCTGGAATTCCGCGCTGACCGCACCGGCATCGTGCACGTGCGTTTCGGCAAGGCCAGCTTCAGCGTTGAGAAACTGCTGGAGAACCTCAAGGCGCTGCAGGAAACGATTGATCGCCAGAAACCCAGCGGTGCCAAGGGCCGCTACTGGAAGAGCCTTTACCTCTCGTCCACCATGGGCCCCTCGGTTCAGGTGGACGTCGCCCTCCTGCAGGAGATCAAGCAGGAGAGCTGATCAGCCTGGGTACGTCAGCCTGTAGTGTTAACAACTGGCTCACGCCAGTAACGGGCACGCGCCCGACCCAAGACAGCAGGTTTCCCGTAAATCCTGCCGAGGTGCACGCGAAGGTTTTTCCCCCATGGGTTGGATCATCACGCGGCCTCGCTTCCCTTCCCTGGGAAGTTTCCTAGGCCGCGTGCCCCGCTTGTTCCCCCGATCCGTTCCACACCTATGGGCCGCACGCTGGAGAGCAAGCAACAGATCGTCGAAGAGCTCAAAGGGCTCCTCGGTGAGGCCGATATGGCGCTGGTCCTTGATTACAAGGGCCTGACCATCAAGGAGATGTCTGATCTGCGGACCCGTCTGCAGGCCAGCAACGGCATTTGCAAGGTGACCAAAAACACCTTGATCCGCCGTGCCATCGATGGTGACGCCGCCTGGTCGGAACTCGATTCCCTGCTCACGGGTACCAATGCCTTCGTCCTGATCAAGGGCGATGTCGGCGGTGCCGTCAAGGCCGTTCAGTCCTTCCAGAAGGACACGAAGAAATCGGAAGTCAAAGGAGGCCTCTACGAGGGCAAACTTCTTTCTCAGTCCGATGTTCAGGCCATTGGTGAGCTGCCTTCCAAGGAGGCGCTGCTGGCTCAGATCGCTGGAGCGATCAACGCCGTGGCCACCAAGGTTGCACTGGGCATCAACGAGGTTCCGACCGGTCTTGCCCGGGCGCTGAAGGCGCACGCCGAATCCGGCGACAGCTGAATCCTGGCTCCGGCTTCGCCGGGCCAGGCCGCCAAGAGTTCGACCGATCCCCCTGTTCCCCAACAGATCTGTTGCTGATCCCCCCTAACCATGTCCCCCAAAACCGACACCATTCTCGAATCGCTCAAGGCGCTTTCCCTGCTGGAGGCTTCCGAGCTCGTCAAGCAGATTGAAGAGGCCTTCGGCGTCTCCGCGGCTCCGGCCGCTGGCGCTGTGGTGGTGGCCGCTGCCGCCGCCGCTGAGCCCGTCGAAGAGCAGACCGAATTCGACGTGATCCTCGACAGCTTTGATGCTGCCGCCAAGATCAAGGTCCTCAAGGCCGTCCGCGAGGTCACCGGCCTCGGCCTGGGCGAAGCCAAGGCCCTGGTGGAAGCCGCTCCCACCCCGATCAAGGAAGGCATCGCCAAGGGCGACGCCGAAACGATCAAGAAGGCCGTCGAAGAGGTCGGCGGCAAGGTCACCATCAAGTGATCCGGCTCGGCGGGGGCCACTCCCCCGTCGGCTCTTCTCCATGTCTTCGCCGGCCCCATGGGGCCGGCTTTTTCATGGACGACCGTTGCCAGATCTGCCGCACCCCGTGGCCAGGCGTGGCTTCCTGCCCGCGGACAAAAAAAAGCCCCGCCAAAGGCAGGGCTCTGAGATTGGAACGATCCTGGGAGTCTTTCCTCGTTTCGACCCCGGGAGAGCGTTCCGCACTCCTCACACGCAGAGACCCTACAGGGAGGGGATCAGCTGTCGATCGGGGTGCGGACGCTGTGGCAACTGTCCGCACGCCTGGAGAGGACTCACTCCCGGAAGGGGATCACCCGCAGGCTGATCGGTCCACTGCCGAAGCCCACACTGCCGTAGCCCGATCGGACCTCACCCCGCCCAAGGCCCAGGGCCCCTCGTGCTCGTGGTTCAGAAGACTCCCCGCGGGCCAGGCTGGAGGCTGTGAACGTCTCCGCAGACCTGGAGAGTTGGCTGAGGCTGCCGTCGCTGGCGAAGTAAATGTGGCTGAGGGTCTGGCCCCCGTAGACCCGGCGGCGCAGCTGCCAGCCGGGCTCCAGTGAGATCGCCACGAAGCCGTCCCGGTCCCGGCGCTGCACCGAGCCACGGCCGAGCAGCAGATCCTCGCTGCTATCTGGGGAGGACCCGAGCAGCTGCAAGTCCTGGCCCCGCTGGCGCAGCTGCAGCCGGTAGCGGTTCGCCAGGTCGACCCCTTTCACCCGCAGCGAATAGCCGTTGCTGTCGATGTAACGGCTGCAGATGCCTGAGTAGTCAAAGCGGGTCAGGGACGCGTCGATCAGACCATCCGGCCGCTGCTGCCAGCAGGAGGGGGCGGGCCGCAGCTGCTCCAGCACGATCAGGCTCCAGTCGGACCGGGCCACGGGTTTGGCCAGGATCACAAACCGGGAGGCCTCCACCGGCCGGCTTTCAAACAGGGTGGCGGCCCCGGCTGCCGGCAGGGGAGCCAGCGGCGAGAGGGTCAGCGCCGCTCCGCTGGCCAGCAGTGCTCCAAGGCCAAGGGCTGCGAGGTAGGTTCGCTGCATGCGACGGATGCCCCTAGTCGAGATCGGACCTGCGTTCTACCGAACTTCCCCGCCCGAGCCCAGTGGCCACTGAGGCAGGGCGGGTGGTCACCGCCTCCTGTGACGGTGCCTGCAGCGGCAACCCTGGCCCTGGCGGCTGGGGAGCGTTGCTGCGCTTCGAAAACGGCACGGTGCGGGAGTTCGGCGGCTGGGAGCCGGCCACCACCAACAACCGCATGGAGCTCACCGCGGCCCTGGCGTTGCTGGAGACCCTCGCCGATCTGCCCAGGCACCCCGCGCTTGCGATCCGCACCGACAGCCGTTATCTGATCGACGGCTTCAGCAAGTGGATGGCCGGTTGGAAGCGCAAGGGCTGGCGCACCGCTTCCGGGGGCGCCGTACTCAACCGCGAGCTCTGGGAGGCCCTGGATCGGGCCCGCCTGGTGGATGTGCCCTTTGTTCACGTCAAGGGCCACAGCGGCGACCCTGACAACGACCGCTGCGACGCCATCGCCGTGGCCTATTCCCGCGGCGGCCGGCCGGTCCTGGCGGGTTCGCTTCCAGCTGACCAAGGACTCCCCGGACCCACCGAGGACCTGCCCACCGAGGACCTTGCTCCGGCGCCCTTGCAGGCGCTGCTCAGTCGGCTCGAGCTGGCCGATCGGCTGGCGCGCGGGGGCTACGGCCTGAGCGCCGTGGAGCTGGCCCAGCTGGTGGAACAACCGCTGGCCAAGGTTCAAGACCGCCAGCGCACCTGGCGCTGGCGCGATTGGCAGGTGCGGCCCCAGGCTGAAGGCCGTTGGCGGCTGGTGCGGGAGGTGGCCGATGGCTGAGCTGACACCACAGGAGCAGACCCAGGGCAGCGCTCTCCGCGCCACCGATGCCCTCTACCGCCGCTGGGTGGGCCCGCTGCTGTCCCGCGATGGGGGCGCCGACGCTGAACAGTTGAGCGTGATCACGATGACGGCCCTCGGCCAGGCGGCCCTGCGGCGCCATTGGCCGATCGTGGCGGGGAGTCTGGCTGGACTCGCGGCGGAGCTCCAGCGCCGCGATCCCCGGCTGGGGCAGACCCTGTTCGGCTGTCGTTTCGCCAACCCAGTGGGGCTGGCGGCCGGTTTCGACAAGAACGGTGTGGCAGCGGCGATCTGGCATGTTTTCGGTTTCGGCTTCGCCGAGTTGGGCACCGTCACCTGGCAGGCCCAGGCCGGCAACCCCAGGCCCCGGCTGTTTCGGCTGGCCGCCGAGCGGGCGGCCCTGAACCGCATGGGGTTCAACAACATTGGAGCCGAGGCCGTGCGCCGCACGCTCGAACGCCAGCAGCTGCCACCGGCCGGCCAGCGTCCGGCGGTGCTGGGGATCAACCTGGGCAAGTCCCGGGCCGCCTCCCTGGAGCTGGCCCCTGATGATTACGCCTCCACCCTGGAGCTGCTGTCGCCCCTGGCCGACTACGCGGTGATCAACGTCAGTTCGCCCAACACGCCGGGGTTGCGGGAGCTGCAGGAGGAGGTTCAGCTGCGGCGCCTGGTGGAGCGGTTGCGGCGGCTACCCGCCTGCCCGCCCCTGCTGGTGAAGATTGCTCCTGATCTCGAGGATGACGCCATCGACGCCATCGCCCGCCTGGCCTACGAGGAGGGCCTGGCCGGAGTGATCGCGGTCAACACCAGCCTCAACCGGCTGGGTCTGGAGAAGCGGCGCCTGAGCCAGAGCGGCCGCAGCCTGGCGGAGGAGGCGGGGGGGCTGAGCGGCGCTCCCCTGCGTGCTCGGGCCGTGGAGGTGATCCGGCGGCTGCGGGCCACGGCGGGTCCTTCGTTGCCACTGATCGGGGTGGGTGGCATTGATTCAGCGGAGTCCGCCTGGGAGCGCATCACCGCCGGGGCCTCCCTGGTGCAGCTCTACACAGGCTGGATCTACCAGGGCCCGGCGTTGGTTCCAGCGATTCTTGAGGGCCTATCGGCACAACTTGATCGCCACGGATTCCGCGAGATTGGTGAAGCGGTCGGCAGTGGGGTTCCCTGGCGCTGAACTACCGGTACCCTTTGGAGAACTTTGACCGCCTTCGGTTTTGGTGCTCTCCGGTGTACAGAATCGCCTCAAGCCTCTGAAGGCCTGGCTCTTTCCGCCTCGGGTTCTGCTTGAGCTGGAGGATCGTTGGCTGACACTCTCCGCTTTCCCCTCCGGCAGCCAGCAGCGGCGAGCCACATTGCTGCAGCGGGTGCCGCTGCCCGCCGGTTCAATCGTGGCCGGTGAACCGCGCCGCACGGAGGCGATCGGTGACCTGATTGGGGATCTGCTGCTCGAGCATGGCCTCACAGGAGCGCGGGTGGTGGCCACGCTCCCCCACCAGGCCACCCAGTGGCGTCTGGTGCAGTGGAGCACGCCGGGCTGGCCGGCGAATCCGGAGCAGGAACTGGAGACACTCAATCCCGATCTTGGCCTGGCCTACCCCCTCACGGCCGCCTATGTGACGCTGTTGCCCCTGCCGCGCAAGACCTCCAGCGAAGCGGCCACCTCGCTGCTGGTGACCGTCCGCCGGGCCTCCGTTACGGCCTGGATCGAAATCTTCTCCCTAGCGGGAGTCGAGCTGGAGCGGTTGGAGTCGCCTCAGCTGAGCGAGTGGCGGGCCCTGGAACCTCTGCTCAGTGACCTGCCCAGTGGAGCCTTGTTCGTTCAGATGGATCTCAATGAGGGCGGCAGCCGGTTAGTGCTCTACCGCCATGGGGTTCCGGAGTTCGAGCAGGCGTTGCCGGCGGCGGGCCGTCCGGTCCAGGTGGACCTCAATCAGGAGTTGGTCCAGAAGGTCGAGGGCATCGTTCGCTACTGGCGCGAACAGGATGCCGGCGTGAGTTCCGTGCGAGTGGGGCTTGTGGGAACCTACGCGGAGCGCCAGGATCTGCTCGATCTGTTTGGTCGACCGGAGGGCTGGAGCGTGGAGCAGGTCGATGCGTACAGGCTGGGCTGGATCGATCGCCCGGCTGAGGCCGGCGATCCCACCACGCCAAGCGGTGGCCAGTTGCTGCGGGTGGCGGGTCTGCTGCAGGAGGCGCTCAATCCATGACCCGATCTCCAGGTTCGATCGATCTGCTGCGCCAACGGCGCGTCGAATTGGGGCTCCCCGAGCAACCGGTGGCCCCCACCGACTCCTCAAGGTTGCTCCTGATGGGGAGCCTGGCCGGTGCCGCTTTCGTGCTGGTGTCCTTGCTGGTCTGGCTGGGATTCCGCTTCCGGCTGCAGGCGTTGGAAACCGAGGTGACCTCGCTCGCCGATGTCCCCGTTCAGTTGAAGGCGCTGCAGGGGGAGCTTGCGGCCTCGAACGGTCGTGTCATCAAATTGAAGGCCGTCAACAAGGGTCTGGCCGATGGTCTGGTGTCGGTGCGTTCAGGTTCGGCGCTGCTCACGCAGCTTTCCTTGATCACCCCGGCTGGGGTTCAACTCACCAATGGCGATGTGCAGGGCAACACCCTCAAGCTCAAAGGCCTTGCGGCGGATCCGCAGGCCTTCCGCCGCATCAACGCCCTGCAGCTACAACTGGCCAATTCGCCGTTGTTTGACGCCACCAGTGCGGAAGTCGTCAAGGTCAGCCGCGAGCCGGCCAAGACACCGGTTCAGGCCCAACCCGGTGCCACCCCCGCCACCCAGGTGGCCTTCGAGTTGACGGTTGAGTTCAGCCCCGCGGCCCAATCCGCCAGTTTGGCCGAGCTTCAGCGGCTGGGCGCAGAGGGCATGGCCCAGCGCTTGCTCGTTCTCCGCCGCGCCGAGGTGCTCCCATGACCAATCTTCAGGCACAAGCGCCCAGCACCGGACTCACGGGCTTCTTCACCCGCGAGCGGCTGCTCGTCGGCGTGCCGGCGGTGATCGGTGGGGTGATCGCCCTGGCCTTCGTTGGCTTCGCGGTGGTGCCCCTCGGCCAACAGGTGGACAAGGCTCAAAAGCAAGTCGAAGGCCTTCGCCAACAGGAGGCCACCCTGCCGCTGCTGCGCAACCAACTGGCGGTGCAGCAGACGAAAGAGGCCGAGGAACTCAATCTCAGGGCGAAATTGCTCTCCTTGATCGCGGGCAGCGGCAGCATGAAAACCTTCCTGTCCCAACTCAGCGCCGAAGGATTGCGCACCGGTGTGCAACTGGATGCCTATGAACCACTGCTGGCCGTTGCTCCTCCTGCAACGCCTGCGGCTCCTGCAGCTCCTGCAACTCCTCCCAAGGAGGGGGTTGCACCCGTTCCCCAGGATCCTCTGTTGGCACCGGGGATGCAGAAAACCTCCGTATTGATCGGGGCCCGGGGGAGCTATCCGCAGGTGTTGGCCTTCCTGCGCCGGCTTGAAAGTCTGGGTCTCCTGGTGGTGCAAAGCGATCTCGTTCTGGGGCTTGAGGATGTCAAGCAAGGGTCGACGCCCGCTCCAGGTTCAACCCTTGTCATCCCGCCACCGGCTCCTCGCACGGTGTTGAAATTGAATGTGGCGCTTTATTCCAAGGCTCCTGAGCCCTCGCGGGCGAAAAAGCCTTGAATTACAGCTCTTGCGATGGTTCTCAAGTCAGTTCAGCGTTACGATCCGCAGGTTATGGATGTCGTCAGGGTGGTGGTCACTGTGGGTAGTCAGCGCTTGTTCCTCTGGGCGGTAGCCACCGCCTTGCCCGTACTCCAGCTGGCAGCCCCCGGCGGCGCTGCTCTGGCCCAAGCGGTTCCGCTCTCCGTTCAGTCCCAGCCGGCAGCCGAAGGTCTGGTGCTCAAGGCCCGGCGGTTGAGCGATTCGGTGGAGGTGCTGATTGAAGGCACCGGCCCGGCGCCCGTGCTGCAGCAGTCCAACAGTGGCGGCCTCTGGTTCGGTCAGTTGGCCACCAGTCAGCCCCTGAGGCTCGGGGCGGGCTCCCAGCGCCTGGCGCTGCCGGAGGCAGGGATCGAATCGATCACCCTGCAGGGATCCGGCGGCAGCTACCAGATCCAGGTGAAGCCGATGGGCGGAGCTCCCCTGGCCCGGCCGCTGGTGAGCGCCGATGGCCGCAACCTGATCCTTTCGTTCTCGGCCAGCCCCCAGGCCACCACCGTCAGCGGGCGGCTTGATCTCAATACCCCCGGCCGCGTGCCCCAGAGCGTGTTTGCTCCCCCTCTGCAGCCAAGGGCGGTGGCGCCACCGCTCGGGGACATGGCGGTGGGGAGCATGGTGCTCCGCAACCGCAGCTTCGTGAATGTGAGCGGTCCCCGCGTCACCCTCACCCTCCGCAATGCACCGGCCAAGGATGCGCTGATGGCGCTGGCCCAGATGGGCAATTACGGCTTCGTCTATGTGGATGATGCCCAGCCAGGGGCAGCTCCAGCGCCTTCCCGTGCTGTCTCGATTGCCTTCCGCAATGAAAGCTATCCGAGAGCGTTGAATTCCGTGCTTCTCGCCGCTGGCCTTCAGGGCAAGCTGGAGGGCAGCATGATTTTTGCCGGACCCAATGTTTCCGGCAAATCCTTTGGGTCGCAGATTTCTAAGATCTACCGCCTGAATCAGGCCTCTTCGGCATCGGCAGCGAATTACCTGGCCAGTCTTGGGGCCACCGTGACGAAGGTCACCACGGTGACCACGGCCGTTGCCCAGGGGGTGGACCAGGCCAATCAAGTGGCGGGAGGCACAACCACCTCCCAGACCACCACCTCCTCCCAGCAGACCGTTGAGTCTTACGGGGCAGGCAGTGGCCCCCTGCGGGGCTTGATTGGCACCACGGATTCGCGCTTGGGCACGATCACGTTGATTGGCGACTCTGGTGTGGTGGCCATCGCTGAGAATTACCTTCGGCAACTCGACCTACGTCAGCGGCAGGTGGCGCTGTCCGTCAAAATCCTGGATGTCACTCTGGATAACGACTCCAGTATTTCCAATAGTTTTGCTTTTCGCTACGGCAACAATTTCATCGTCAATGATCAGGGGCGTTTCCTGGGGGCTTTTGGAAGCTTTATCCCCCCAGCTGCATCCAATGTTGGGGCTTTAGGGATCTCGCCTCTCCAGGTACCGAACCCCAGCCTTCAGTATCCCAAGGACAATTTCTTTGATTTTGTCAACGCTACGATCACATCACGAAGCACCAAGATTCTGGCCAGTCCAACGCTGATCCTTAGCGAAAATCAGGACGAAATCAGGGGTGGTGCTGAGGTTTCAGCTGCTTTGTCCTCCGCTGGAGGCGGTGGGAGTTCTAGTTCCAGCTCAAGTGGAAGTGGGCTCTCCGGCACCGCAGGAGGGGCGACCATTGGTCGACCGCGTTCCAATGAGTCTTATGTGACCGTTGGTGAGCAGGTGATCACGAACTTCACAGTGACGACCGGTACCCAAGGTAACGGCAACTCTTGTGAGCCCGAATTTGGCATCGCGGGACTAACGTTTGGCGCTCGGGTGTCGAAAATTGACGACAATGGCTTCGTTACATTCACCCTTTCGCCACAGATTTCGGCCACCACACGCCAACAGAATGTAGCAGGCTGCGGGTTGATTGATATCCTTTCGATTCGCCGGTTGGATACGGGAAGTGCCCGGGTTCGTGATGGGCAAACGCTCATCCTCACAGGTGTCATTTCTGACTCAGACACTCAACTCGTCAACAAATGGCCCATCCTTGGTGATATTCCGTTGATCGGACAGTTTTTCCGCAACACCAATGGTGGCCGCAAAAAGCGTGAGCTGGTGATCCTGGTCACTCCGAAGATCATCAACGACACCGAGGGTGGCACCTATGGCTACGGCTACAACCCCTCCTCCAAAGACGCCAGGCAATTTGTCGGAGCCCAGCAGTAAGTAGGGCTCTGGCCCCTTCTTAGAACGCCATGAAGGCCTTCGCCGCCAGCGGGGCGAGGTAACTAAATGCTGACATCATTCCGCTCAGCAGCTGGGAGCCCATGCCATTGCCGGCGTTCTTCTTTTTCTCTGGTGCCAGGAGCTGCTCGGAGGCCTTTTTGAGTTGTAGGGCAGGTTCAGGCTGGCCCGATTGTTCAAACAGCGTGGCGGCGTAGCTGAAATCCTGGGCGGCCAGAGCATTCTTACCTAGCTCCGTGCGGCTGATGCCCCTTGCCACCCAGCTGATTGCCGCATCAGGTTGTTTGCGAATCGCTTCACCAAAGAATTTTTCGGCCTCCGGGTAGCGCCCCTGGGTGGCGGCGTCGACACCGGCGTTGTGGAGAGAGGCGTAACTCTGGAAGGCGCTTGAGACACCCACCGCCTTCTCCCAGTGGGTGCGCGTCAGGGCGTTGGGGTCGAGCAGAGCCTCACTGAGATCGGCTTCGCGCAGATCCGTGCCCTGCAGAAGGGCGCCGCGCAGGTCGGCCCCGCGCAGGCTGGCACCTTGCAGGCTGGTGAAGCTCAGATCGGCCCCGCTCAGCTTGGCCCCGTCCAGCCGGGCGCCACTCAGATTCGCTCGCTGCAGCTTGGCCTTGCTCAGATCGCCATCGCGCAGATCCGCCCGCACCAGATCGGCGTCCTGGAGCTTGCAGCCCACACAGCGCCGGCTCTCCAGCAGCCGCATCAGTTGGGCCTGATCCGCCGCCTGGCCGGGTCCAGCAGCCAGGCCCCCCAGCAGGGCCAGGCTGATCAGAGGGACAACCTTGTTCATCGCTGCGGTGGACGCTTCCTGTGTTCTAACCACGGCAGCTCCAGGCGTCGAATGGCCCTTGCCAGGTCGTGGCCCGGCTGCCGCCAGGAAGGCGCCGCTTTCGGGCCCTGGCGTGCGAAGCGCCGTTGGCTGTAGTGAAGTTCGAGCTGCCCCAAAGGAGCGCTGAGGCTCGGATGGATCGCCCCCACCCGGCGGCAGAAGGCGTCAAGGCTCTCGCCTGGCAGGGGTTCCAGCCCAAGGCGCCGCAGGGGCCTGAGGCTCCGCTCCAGCTGGTGCCTCAGGCGATCACCAGGACGCCTGCGCCAGCGATCCAGCAGCTGCATCAAGGCCAGGGCCACCACGATCGCCCCTGCCATGGCCACGAGCAGCAGCAGCCCCTGCCAGTCCTTCCAGGGCCCCATCCACTGCCCCAGCCAGGCCTGCTGGGCTGGGCCATCGAAGCCCAGCATCCAGCGGGTCCAGAGCAGATCCAGGCTCCCCCAGCGCTGGCCCAGCTCCCGCAGCCAGGTGGGGCCAAGCCGCAGCAGGGCCAGCTCCCCTGGGCGGTCCGCCAGGCTCCCCGCCAGGCCCCGCTCGATCCGGGCCGGATCCACCCAGCCGGTGGGATCCACCCTCACCCAGCCACTGGCCCCCAGCCACACCTCACTCCAGGAATGGGCATCGCTCTGGCGCACATCCAGGTAGCCACCGCCGCCGCTGGCGGCCCCCACCCAGTCGCCCCCCTGGTATCCCACCACCACCCGGGCGGGCACGCCGGCCGCCCGCATCAGCGCCGTGAAGCTGGCGGCGTAGTGCTCGCAGAAGCCCTTCTGCGTCTGAAACAGAAAGGCATCCATGGGCGCCAGCCATGGCAAGGGGCCGGGTTCGAGCGTGTAGCGAAAGGGCCGCTGCTGGTACCAGCGCCGGGCGGCTTCAACCCGCTCCAGGGGGCTGCCCAGGCTGCCCCACGACTGGCCCAGGGCCTCGAGGCGCGGGTTGCTGCCCAAGGGCAGCGCCAGCTGCCGGGCCGTGGGGGGCACTCGGCTCCAGGAGCCGATGCGCTCGGTCTGGGTGATGGTGTAGATCGGCCGATCGCCGATCAGGCGTTGACTGCGCAGCACGCCCTGGGCGCTGATGCGCAGCTCGGCTGATTCGGGCAGTCCCTGCCCCGACCAGGGCAGTTGGGCCAGGGGCCAGGGCTCGAGCAACCAAAGCTGGCTGCCCCCCCCAGGGCCAGGCTTCGTTGCTGTGGGGGATGGCGGAGCGGTCGCATTCGAGGGGGCCGCCGGAACCCGTTGGGAGACACCCCAGCCCCGCCCATCGAAGGTCTCGAGCACCAGCACCCGCCAGTAGCGCTGGCTGGGCGGTGGCGGCGGGTCGCTGCCGAAGCTCACCCGCAGGGCTGGCGAGGCATCGCGCACCAGGGAGCTGAGGCTGCCTGGGTTGAGCTGGTCCGAGAGCCCGGTGCGGCCGGCCTGGTTCTGGGGCAACTGCCAGAGCGGGCCCAGCCGCGGCAGCAGCAGAAACAACAGCAGCATCAGCGGGATGGAGGCCCCGAGCAGCCTCAGGACCTGCCCCAGCGCCCGCCGCAGAGGCGGGACCTCCCCTAACTCCTGAAAGACGATCGCCGCGATCGCCAGCAGCGCCGTGGCCCCCTGAACAAGGCTTGGCGCAAGGCCGGGGTTGATCACCGCCAGCACCCCCACGGCCAGCAGCTGGGTGAGGGCGCTGCGTTGGAGATCCGAGGGCCGGCGGGCCTCCCAGAGCTTCAGGGCCGCCAGCACCACCAGCACCACCACCCCCCAGAACAGGGGATGGCGGCTGTCGCTGCCCAGCAGCTGCAGGGCCACGCTGGCGAGGCCAATCTGCTGCAGCCGAATCGCCCGGGGGCTGAGGGCGGCACGGAGCTGACCCATGGCCTGACTCATGGCCTGACTGGGCTTGGCCGGGCCAGGGCCAAGGCCCGCAGGCACCGGTCCCGGTGGGCCTTGCCGCTGCCGATCGGGATGGTGATCTCCCCCAGCCGCAGCCCATAGGACTCGTTTCCCTGGCCGAGCTGGGCGATGCGCGCGCTCAGGTGGCTCAGGGCCCGCTCCCAGGGGGCGTCCGGGTGGGGGGCGAGCAGGCCGTGGCGGGTTTCGCGGTCCTCGAAGCGCTTGCTGTAGCGGCCGCCGCTGCGGGCCAGCTGTTTCCAGGCCAGCCGCGCCAGACCCTCCTGGGGCCGATGGGGGCGCAGCTCGCTCCAGTCCTCGCTGCCATTGGGGTTGTGCTGACGGGCGGCCTGATCCGCCGCCTTATCCCCTTCGCCCACCATGGCCACCGCACCGCTGAGCCGCTGGGGGTAGACCAGTTGGGGAACACTGGGCTCCCAGACGCTCCAGCAGTGGAACAGCCCCAGGGGTGCCGTGGACCAGATCCGCAGCCGCCCCGGACGCTGTTCCCCCCGCTGGGGGGGATTCCAGGCCACGGCGACCGTTTCCTCCCCTGGCGGCACCGTCAAGGTCGTGATCGGCCCGCCGCCGCCTCTTAATTGAAGCTGCACGCCGTAGCGGTGCACGCGGCTGCTGAGCTGAAGCGGGTAGGCCAGTGGCGAGCCCGCGAAGCCGCCCGCGGGCTCGCCGCAGCGCAGGCGCAGCCCCTGGAGGTTGAACTGGGTGAGGTGCAGGCTGATCAGGAACAGTCCCGTGCCCAGAAACCCCAGCAGCAGGGGCCCGTTGCTTCCGCCGTTGATGCCCAGCAGGTAGAGCACCACACAACTCAGCAGCCACAGCCAGCCGAAGCGGGTGGGCAGGATGTACAGGTTGCGCAGCCCCAGTAGCAAGTCCTCGCCGCCCTTGGGGCGGATCAGGCGGTCGGGAAAGCGCTCACGGGGCGTTGTCATGGCGTTGCCAACCCTTCAACGCAGGCCATCCACCGCCTCCAGCAACGGGCGGCTGAGGGCGCCCTCCGTTCCCTGGGGCTCCCCACCATCGAGGCGGTGTTCGCACACCGCCGCAAACACGGCCTGCACGTCGTCGGGTTTGACGAAATCACGCCCTTCGATCAGTGACCAGGCCCGGGCCGCCTGCAGCAGCCCCTGGGCCGCCCGGGGCGAGAGCGCCGCCTGATTGACCGCGCCGGGCCCCGCCTTGCGGCTCTCGGCCACCAGATCGAGCACGTAATCCAGCAGGGCCGGCGAGGCGTGCTGACGGCGGCAACGCGCCTGTTCCTCCTGCAGTTGCTGTGGGCTCAGCAGGGTGGGCAGGTCGGCCAGCGCGAGGCCCTCTCCCGCCAGCAGCGCCCGCTCCGCCTCCCGCGCCGGGAAGCCCAGACTGAGCCGCATCAAGAAGCGGTCGTGCTGGGATTCCGGCAGTGGGGCGGTGCCGGATTGATCAAGTCCGTTCTGGGTGGCGATCACGAAGAAGGGCTGGGGCAGCGGATGGCTGGTGCCATCCACGCTCACCCGCCCGGCCGCCATCGCCTCCAGCAGGGCGCTCTGGGTGCGGGGGCTGGCCCGGTTGATCTCATCTGCCAGCAGCACCTGGGCGAACAGCGGGCCCGGTTCGAAGCGGAAGCTGCCGGTGGTCTGATCGAACAGGCGGATGCCGGTGAGATCGGCCGGCAGCAGATCGCTGGTGAAATGCACCCGGCGGAAATCCAGACCGAAACTGCGGGCCAGGGCCTCGGCGAGGGTGGTCTTGCCCATGCCGGGCAGGTCTTCGAACAAAAGGTGCCCGCCGGCCACCAGTGCGCTCACCGCCAGCTGCACCTGGCGTTCCTTGCCGAGCAGCACCCGACTGATCTGGGCCACGACGGAGACCAGGGAACTCATGGACGGGCCCAAGTGGCGCCAGGCTAGGGGTGATGCCGCTTTGATCCGTGTCCAGCGCAGGCTCCGAACCGATCGAGCGCCACGGCGGCAATCTGGCGGCCACCGCCCGCCGCCTGGGCTGCCGCCCCGACCAGCTGCTGGATGCCAGCGCCTCCCTGGTCCCCTTCGTGCCCTCCGCTGCCCTGCTCCGGGCCCTGCGCTCCGCCCCGCTGCGGGCCTACCCCGACCGCACCTACGCCTCCCTGCGTGGGGCGATCGCCCGCCTCCATGGCCTCGAGCCGGCCCAGGTGCTGCCTGGCAACGGCGCCGCCGAGCTGTTCACCTGGGTGGCCCGGGATGCCGCCAGCGCCGGCGTCAGCCTGCTGCCCGCCCCCGGTTTTGCCGACTATGAACGTGCCCTGGCCTGCTGGGGGGGCGCCTGGAGCCGGCTTCCCCTGGCTCTGGATTGGTCCGACCAATGGCCCCAGCCGTTTCCGGATCCGGCCACCGGGCCGGCCTCAGTCGAGGTGCTGTGGGTCACCAACCCCCACAACCCCACCGGCCAGCTGTGGTCGCGAGCCAGCCTCGAGGCGCTGCTGGGGCGCTTTGCCCTGGTGATCGTCGATGAGGCCTTCCTGCCTTTGGTGCCGGGAGGCGAGGCCGAATCGCTGCTTCCCCTGGTGGCCGATCACCCCAACCTGGTGGTGATCCGCAGCCTCACCAAGCTGTTCGCCATTGCCGGCTTGCGCCTGGGCTACGCCGTCGCCGCGCCGGAGCGGCTGGGGCGCTGGAGCCGCTGGCGGGACCCCTGGCCGGTGAATGCCCTGGCGGCGGCGGCCGGGGAAGCGCTGCTGGCCGATGGCCGCTGGCCCCGGCGGGTGCGGCGCTGGGTGGGCTCGGAAGGCCCGCGGCTGCACCAGCGGCTCGCGGCCCTGGACGGGCTCCATCCCCTGCCCTCGGCTGCCAATTTCTTGCTGGTGCGGGGAGAGGGCTCCCTGGTGTCCCTGCGCGAGCGGCTGGAGCGCCAGCACCGGGTGCTGCTGCGCGATGGTCGTTCGTTCGAGGGGCTGGGCCCCGAGTGGCTGCGGATCGGGCTTCAGGACCGCAGCGGCAACGGGCGGATCCTGCGGGCCCTGGCCTGGGAACTCAGGAAGGGGGCCTGAGCTCCGCCAGCAGATCCACCAGCCGTTGGCCTGCATCGCGCACCGCCAGGCGCTCCATTCCCTGCCGCAGGGTGAGCAGGGGATCGGCGGCGCCATCGGCCCCCCGCAGCCGGGGCCCCAGCAGGTGCCAGATCGCCTCGCCAAGGGCAGGGTGATCCGGTGGGTGTTGCCAGACGATCACCGCTGCCCCCAGGGCCGCCGCTGCCGCCGCATTCGCATCCTGATGGCGGTCGGCGGCCTGGGGGAAGGGCACCAGGATCGCGGGCGCCCCGCTCACCGCCAGCTCGGCCAGGCTGCCGGCGCCGGCGCGGCTGATCACCAGATCGGCCTGCTGCAGCAGGCCTGGCATTTCATCGCTGAACGGGCGCTCCAGGTAGAGCGGATGCTGGACATGGCCGGCCTCAGGGTCGCTGTTGCCGCTGAGGTGCACCACCCGCACACCGGCCTCCAGCAGGGCGGGGAGCAGGGGGCGCAACATCCGGTTCAGCCCCACGGCCCCTTGGCTGCCTCCCATCACCAGCAGCAGCGGGCCCTTCCCCGGGGGCACCCAGGCCGGCAGCGCGGCGGGCGCCAGGAACGCCCGGCGCACGGGGGTGCCCGTGAGCAGGGGGTGGCAGCCCAGCAGCCGCCGCTGGGCCTCCGGGAGCCCCACGGCCACCCGCGTGCACAGCCGCCCCAGCAGCCGGGTGACACGCCCGGGGACGCCGTTGGATTCGTGCAACACCACCGGCACGCCGCAGCTTCTTGCGGCCAGGATCACCGGGGCGGCGATGTAGCCGCCGGTGCTGAACACCAGCTGAATCCGCTCCCGCCGGATCAGTCGGCGGACGTCGCGGCTGGCCAGCAGCAGCCGGAGCAGTTGGCAGAGCTTGCGCAGGCCGCGGCCCTGGAGGCCGCCCGCCCGCACGGTGTGCAGTGGGTAGCGGCTGGGCACCAGTTCGCGTTCGAGCCGGTCAGGAACTCCCAGCCAGCACACCCACCAGTCGGAGGGAAGGGCATCGGCGACGGCCAGGGCGGGGAAGAGATGGCCCCCCGTCCCGCTGGCGGCGATCAGAAGCCGGGTCATGGAAGTCAGTTGAAGCGCCGCTGGAGTGGCCGAGCGCGCCTAACTTAAGGGCCACCCCGGTTGCGCTTGATGTCGCTCCTTCGCCCTTGGCTGGCGGCCCTGCTGAGCGCCACAGCCCTGGTCCTGCCGGCGTCACCGCAGGCCGGCCAGGCGGCGGCTCCTGCCACGATCAGCGGCGGGCTGGCTCCGCTGCCGCCTGCCCTGCAGAGCCTGGAGGCGGCCCTCAACAGCGACGCCCCTGGCGCCCTGGCCGCCGTGCTGGAGCCCGGACTTGGTCTGGTGCCAGCGTCGATCGAGAGCCGTCGCCGCAGCTTCAAGGAGCGCTTCCCCGATGCCCGCTGGCAGGTGTTGAGCGGGCCGCCCCTGGCCGATGGCCGCTCCAGCCTCACCCTGCGCATCACCGGCACCCGCAGCGAAGGGCCCTTCACCTACAGCCTGCTGGCGGAGCAGTTGCTGGCGGTCACCAGCAGTGGATCCCGGATCACCGCCCGGGAGGTGCTCAAGGAGAGCTCGATCCTGCGCAGCGGCAATGCCGATCTCAAGGTGAGCCTGCTGATCCCCGATGCGGTGCTCACCGGCCAGCGCTACGACGTGGACGTGGTGTTTGATGACCCCCTCAATGGCGCGGTGGCCGCCGGCGGCATCGCGGCGGTCACCGCCCAGCAGGTGGAGGCCCAGGAAAGCCCCGAGATGCGCCTCTCTGCCCTGGGTGGTGGTGGCCTGTTCAAGACGGTGCTGGCCCCCGATCAGCCAGGCGGCCAGACCTGGGCGGTGCTGCTTGTGCACCCCAACGGCATCATCAGCGCCAGCAAAAGGGTGCGGGTGGTGAGCAGCGCGGCGGCCCTCAAGCTCTGAGCGGCTCCTCGCCGTCCCCCTGATCCTGCCCGTACCAACGGGCCAGCGCCGCCACGTCCTCTTCACCGAAGCCCGCTGCGATCAACTGGTCCTCCATGGCAGCCACCCTGGCGCTGATCGGCAGCTCAAGTCCCTGGGCCGTGGCGGCGGCCAGGGCGATGGAGAGGTCTTTGCGGTGCAGGTCGAGCTTGAAGCCGAGGGGAAAATGGCCCCGCAGCATGGCGCCCGAGCGGTGCTCCAGGGCCCAGGATCCCGCCGCCCCACCCTTGAGGGCCTCCACCAAGGGCTCCAGCGGCAGCCCCAGACGCCTGGCCAAGGCGAGGGCTTCGGCCACCGCCACGTAGCTGCCCGCCACCAGCACCTGGTTCACCGCCTTGGCCTGCTGGCCCGAGCCCACTGGCCCGAAGTGGGTGAGGCGCCCCCCCACCACCTTCAGCAGGGGCCGGGCCCGCTCCAGGTCGCAAGGGGCGCCGCCCACGAGCACCGAGAGGCTGCCGGCGCGGGCCCCTTCGGTGCCACCGGTCACCGGGGCATCGAGGTAGGCCACCCCCTGGAGCCGCAGCCGCGCCGCCAGCTGCTGGCTCACGGCCGGAGCGATGCTGGAGAAATCCAGCACCAGGGCGCCGGGCCGCAGGCCCTCGGCTGCCCCGCCCGCTCCGAACAGCACCGCCTCCACATCGGGGCCGTCGCTGACGCAGATCGCCAGCAGGTCGGCGCCGGCGGCGGCCTCCGCCGGGGTGGCCGCCCGCCGGGCGCCCCTGGCGGCCAGGGGCTCCTCCCGCGCCCGGGTGCGGTTGTGGACCGTGAGCGCGTAGCCCGCCTCCAGCAGATTGGCAGCCATCGGTTCGCCCAGGGCTCCGAGGCCGAGAAAGCTGACGGCCACGGGGGGCGGTTCAGGGGCCCCCGGGGGCCGGGAAGATTCAGTCATGGACGCCGCGGACCCGGTAGGGATTCAGTCGGATCGGTCCCACAGGATGACAAGGTCACCCAGCCCAACGCCATGCGCCCCTTCACTTCCGTTTCCGTTCAACGTCTTCTGCTTCCGCCGGTGGCGGCCGCCCTGGCCCTGGCTTTGCACCTGGGGGGCGCCCAGGCCCAGACCGTCCCCGCTCCCCAGGCGGCACCGGGCCCCGGCTCCGAGAGGCTGAACCTCACCCCCGCCCAGCGCCAGGAGCTGTTCAGTGGCCGTCAGTCCATGGCCCTGCGCACCACCGCCGAGCGGATCGCGCTCCTCCGGCAGAGCGAACGCTGCCTCTCAGGCGCCAAGGATCTTGATGGCCTGCGCCTCTGCCACCAGCAGGAGCGCACCGCCCAGCGGGAGTTGATGCAGCGCCAACGCGCCGAGGTGGCCGGGCTTTATCAGCGCCTGGGGCTGCCGGCCCCCCAGCCGCGCCGCTGGAACGGCAACAAAGGACCTGGCCAAGGTCCTGGTCCCGGGGGAGCCAGCCCAGGCAAGGCCCCCTGGTGATCAGGGCTTTCCGGTAGCGGCGCTTGGGGAAGGATCTGGACATCCCTTCGCCCCCGGGCGGTCAGGTTTCAGTCACATCGGCCCGACAATCTGGAATCCTCGCGATGGACCCAGCGATGACAACCCTTCCTTCTGCTTCCCTTTCCAGCAGCTGGCAGCGCTTCTCCCTGGAGCGTTGGCTGGTGCAGCCTGCGGCCGTGGCCCTGACTCTGGCGCTTCCGATCCTCAGCGGCGCCTCCCTGGCTCAGGTGGGATCTCCCGCCGCCCAGACCAGGCCCAACCTGAGCGAAACCCAACGCCAGGAGCTGTTCTTGAAGCGGCGGTCGCTTGAGCAGAGGAGCCATGCCGGCCGCATCGCCATCCTGCAGGAAGCGGATCGCTGCATCAGCGCCGCCCAGACCAGGGAGGCTTTCAAAGCCTGTGAGCAGAAGGAACAACAGGCCCGTCAGAAGCTCCGCGGCCAGCTCAGGGCTGAAGCGGATCAGGTCCGTGCTCAATTCGGTCTGCCCCCAAGACCGGTATGGGGCAGGAATCCGAAGCCGGGACTTGCCCCCGGCCAGCAGGGCCTCTAGGCCTCGTCCTGTTCAGGCCTCATCGAGGGCTGCCACGCCGGGGAGCACCTTGCCCTCCAAGAGTTCCAGGCTGGCGCCGCCGCCGGTGGAGATGTGGCTCATCTGCCCGGCCACGCCCACTTTCTCAACGGCGGCCACGGAGTCACCGCCACCGATGATCGTGCAGCAGCCCGTGGCGCTCAGGCCCGCCAGGGTGTGGGCGATCGCGTTGGTGCCGGCGGCGAACTTGTCGAACTCAAACACGCCCATCGGGCCATTCCAGATCACCGTCTTGCAGTCGGCCAGGGCGGCCTGAAAGGCCTTGATCGAATCCGGTCCGATGTCCAGGCCCATCCAGCCATCGGGGATGGCTTCGATGGGCGCGATCTGGCTGTTGGCGTCGGGGGAGAAGTTGTCGGCCAGCACCACATCGGTGGGCAGCAGCAACTGCACGCCCTTGGCTTTGGCCTTGGCCTCCAGCTCCTTGGCCAGTTCGAGCTTGTCTTCCTCCACCAGGCTCTTGCCCACCGCCAGGCCGCGTGCCTTGTAGAAGGTGAAGATCATGCCGCCGCCGATCAGCACCTTGTCGCACTTGTCGATCAGGGCTTCGAGCACGCCGATCTTGCTGCTGACCTTGGAACCGCCCACGATCGCCGCCAGGGGCCGCTTGGGCTCATCGACGGCACCCTGCAGATACTGCAGTTCCTTCTCCATCAGCAGGCCGGCCACGCAGGGCTTGAGGTAAGCGGTCACGCCTGCTGTGGAGGCGTGGGCGCGGTGGGCGGCGCCGAAGGCGTCATTCACATAAACGTCGGCCAGGGCGGCGAGCTTGGCGGCGAAGCCCGAGTCGTTGTTCTCCTCTTCGGCGAAGAAGCGGACGTTCTCCAGCAGCAACACGTCCCCGTCGGCCAGGGCCGCCACCTTGGCTTCGGCGTCGGGGCCGATGCAGCTCTCGGTCTTCAGTATCGGCTTGCCCAGCAGCTCGCCCAGCCGCGCAGCGACCGGAGTGAGGCGCATGGCTTCGTTCACCTGGCCTTTTGGACGACCGAAGTGGGCGGCCAGGATCACCCGGGCGCCCTTGCCCGTCAGGTCGTTGATCGTGGGCAGGGCGGCGCGGATGCGAGTGTCATCGGTGATTGCCCCCTGCTCATCAAGCGGTACGTTGAAGTCGACCCGAACCAGAACACGTTGGCCGCGCAGGTCGTCGGCGGTGAGGCTGGCCAGGGAGCGCTTCGCCATGGGTGGGGTTTTGAGGTAAACGATGGGCGACATTAACCCTCAGCCCTCTGCCGCCCGTGGCCCCGGGCGCTAGGACAAGGGAACCCGGGAGAGTGGCGATGTTTGAAACGGTGCTGTTCCCCATCGATCAGAGCCGCCAGGCCCTGGATGCGGTTGCCACGGCCCTGAAGCTGGCCCGGCAGCATGAAAGTCACCTGGTGGTGCTCTCGGTGGTGGAGGAGGAACCCGGGGCGATGCACGACCCCGAGGCCGTGGCCCAGCTGCTGGAGAAGGCCCGCAGCAGCTTCGTGGAGGCGGGGGTGCCCACCCAGGTGATCGAGCGAGAGGGCAAGCCGGCCTTCGTGATTTGTGACGTGGCCGATGAGATCAATGCCGATCTGATCGTGATGGGCACCAGGGGGCTGACCGTGGAGGCCGATGTTCCAAGCACCGCCGCCCGGGTGATCCAGCTCGCCCCCTGTCCGGTGCTGGTGGTGCCCTGATGGATGGTCCAGGGGAGGCGGGCGGCCGCGCGCCGGCGATCCAGTGGTACCCCGGCCACATCGCCAGGGCGGAACGTCAGCTCAAGGCGCAGCTCGCCAAGGTGGATCTGGTGATCGAGGTGCGCGATGCCCGCATTCCCCTCTCCACCGGCCATCCCCGTCTCAAGCGCTGGACGGACGGCAAGCAGCGGCTGCTGGTGATCAACCGCCGTGACATGGTGCCGGAGGCGGCCCGGCTGGCCTGGGATCGCTGGTTTCGCGCCCAAGGTGAGACCCCCTGGTGGTGCGACGCCAAGGTGGGCACGGGCGTGAAGCAGTTGCAGGAGGCGGCGATCCGCGCCGGCGAGCAACTCAATGCCCGTCGGGCGGGGCGTGGCATGCGCCCGCGGCCGGTGCGGGCTCTGATGCTGGGCTTCCCCAACGTGGGCAAGTCGGCGCTGATCAACAGGCTGGTGCGCCAGAAGGTGGTGGACAGCGCCCGCCGGGCTGGGGTCACTCGCACGCTGCGCTGGGTGCGCCTGGGCCAGGCCCTGGACCTGCTCGATGCCCCCGGCGTGCTGCCGCCCCGGCTCGAAGACCAGCGCTCCGCCTTGCTGCTGGCCCTCTGCGACGACATCGGCCAGGCGGCCTACGACGGTGAGGCGGTGGCGCGGGCGTTTCTGCGTTTGCTGGAACGGTTGGAGATCGATCCCACCAACGGCATCGCCGCCGGCTTGCTGCAGCGGCGCTACGGCGTGGCCGCCCCGGCGGCCCATGCCGATGGGGCCGAGTGGCTGGAGGCCGCCGCTGCCCGCCACACCAGCGGCGATACCGCCCGCCAGGCCCAGCGCCTGCTGGATGACTTCCGCCGCGGCGTGCTGGGGTCGATCGCCCTGGAACTGCCACCGGCGCCGGTGCCCGTTGGCTTGGAGGTGACCGGCCTGGAGGTGGCCGGGGCGTGAGCGGCTTTGGCGAAGGCGAAGGCGAGCTGCTCACGCTCGCCTATCCCAAGCCGCTGCCGATGCGGCTGGACCGCTGGCTGGTGAGCCAGCGGCCCGAGCAGAGCCGCGCCCGGATCCAGAAGTTCATTGACGCCGGTTACGTGCGGGTCAACGGCGTCACCGGCCGCGCCAAGACCCCCCTGCGCCCTGGCGATGTGGTGCAGCTGTGGATGCCGCCCCCGGAGCCCCTGCCCTACCTGCAGCCCCAGGACATCCCGTTGGATGTGCTCTATGAAGACGAGCACCTGATCGTGCTCAACAAGCCCGCCGGGCTCACGGTGCACCCGGCCCCGGGCAACAAGGACGGCACCCTGGTGAATGCCCTGCTGCACCACTGCCCCGACCTGCCGGGCATCGGCGGCGAAATGCGCCCGGGGATCGTGCATCGCCTCGACAAGGACACCACCGGTTGCATCGTGGTGGCCAAGAGTCAGGAGGCCCTGGTGAAGCTGCAGGTGCAGATCCAGAAGCGCATCGCCTCGCGGGAGTACCTGGCGGTGGTGCATGGGGCCCCGGGTGCCGAACGGGGCACGGTGGTGGGGGCGATCGGGCGCCATCCGGTGGATCGCAAGAAGTACGCCGTGGTGGCCGACGCCTCCGGGCGCCATGCCTGCACCCATTGGCAGCTGGTGGAGCGGCTTGGCGATTACTCCCTGCTGCGCTTCAAGCTCGACACCGGCCGCACCCACCAGATCCGCGTCCACTGCGCCCACATCGGCCATCCGATCGTGGGGGATGCCACCTACGGCCGTTGCCGCAAACTGCCCGTTCCGCTGACGGGTCAGGCGTTGCATGCGGTGCAGCTCGGGCTTGACCATCCGATCAGCCGCGAGCGCCTGGTGTTCGAGGCGCCATTGCCGGCGGTGTTCGAGCGCTTGCTGGCGAGGTTGCGGAGCGCCTGAGGTCTGGCCTGGATCAATGAGGCCAGGGAGCCCATCAGGTGGCCAGCGACGGCAGCCGCGGGGAGGCCTCCACCAGGGCCCGGGTGATGGCGGCCTGCGGATGCTCCAGCAGCTGGTCGCCCGGCCCCTGTTCCACGATCCGGCCCCCCTCCAGCACGATCAGTCGCTGACAGAAACCGCTGGCCAACGCCAGGTCGTGGGTGACGAACACCATCGCCAGGCCCAGGCGCTGTTGCAGGGAGCGCAGCAACTCCAGCACCTCCGCCTGCACCTCGGCGTCGAGCATGCTCACGCTCTCATCGCAGAGCAGCACCCGGGGCTCCAGCATCAGGGCGCGGGCGATCGCCACCCGTTGCTGCTGCCCCCCCGAGAGCTCCCGGGGCAGGCGCCGCTCGTAGCGCTCCGGCGGTGTGAGCCCCACGGCCGCCAGCTGGTCGCGGGCCTTGGCCCGGGCTTCAGGGCGGCTCGCCAGACCGTGGATCAGCAGAGGATCGGCGATCGCCTCCCCCACAGCCATGGCCGGGTTCAGGCAGGCCAGGGGGTCCTGGAACACCATCTGGATCCGCCGCCGGGCCCGGCGGCGTTGGCGGCCCCGCAGCGCCAGCAGGTCCTGTCCCTGCAGCCGCACCGATCCGCCCCGCACCGGCGTCAGGCCCATCAGGGCCCGGCAGAGGGTGCTCTTGCCGCAGCCCGAGGCCCCCACCACGCCGAGGGTTTCCCCTTCGTGCACCCGCAGACTCACCCCATCGACGGCCTTGAGCCAGCGGGGGTTCCAGGGCAGGGACGGGAGCGGGTGCCAGCAGCGCAGGTTGTCCAGCTCCAGCAGCAGCGGTGCCTCGCTGGGGGCTGGGGTAGGGGTGCCTTCGCGGGCGCGGGCGGCCGCCAGCAGCCGCTGGCTGAGGGGGGCCTGCGGCTGGGTGAGCAGTTGGATGGCGGGGGCCTCCTCCACCAGCCGGCCCTGATCGAGCACGGCGATGCGATCGCACCAGCGGCCCGCCAGCGCCAGGTCGTGGCTGATCAGAAGCAGGGCGCTGCCCGCCTCCTGGCAGAGGCGGCTCAGTTCGGCCATCACCTGGGCGGCCACCGCCACATCAAGGCTTGTGGTGGGCTCATCGGCGATCACCAGGGGCGGTTCCAGGGCCATGGCCAGGGCGATGGCCAGCCGCTGGCGCATGCCGCCGCTGAATTCATGGGGGTAGCTGCCATAGCGCTCCCTGGCGATGCCGACGCGGGCCAGCAGCTCTTCGGCGCGCTGCCGGCGCTGGCGGCGTTTCCACAGCGGGCGGTGGGCCGCCAGGGTGTCGCTCAGGTGCTCCCCCACCGTGAGCAGCGGGTTCAGCCGGGTCATCGGGTCCTGGAACACCAGCCCCACCGCCTCACCACGCAGCTGACGCAGGGCCCCCTGCCGCAGCTGACGTGGATCGGAGCCCGCCAGTAACAGGGTGCCCTCGCACCGGCTTCCGCGCGGCAGCAGCTGCAGCACCGCCCGGGCCACGGTGCTCTTGCCGCAGCCCGAGGGGCCCACCAGGGCCAGCCGGTCGCCCCGAGCCAGGCTCAGGCTCAGGCCGTCGAGGGTGGGGGCCCCTGCGTCCGGTTCCGATCCGGCCGCAGGGGGGTATTCCACCACCAGATCGCGGATCAGCAACACCGGATCGGTGGCGGGAATGGTGGCCATTCCCCCAGCTTGGATGCCGGGACCAGCACATCCTGCCAATTGTTTCGGCGCCTGAATACGATGGATCAATCCGCAGGGTGAGATGCTCGAAGCGGCCCAGGCCACGGCTGTCGATGATGTCGCTCTTGATGATCGGGATCTAGACGATCGGAATCGAGGAGATCTGGCTCTTGATCAAGCCGGTCTCGAGGACTCTGCTGCGGACTTGACGGCTTGTGAGCACCCGGTGATCGGGACGTCGGTCGTGGCCCCGGGCTCTGAGCGTCGATCCGCCGACGACTACGCGATCCCGCTGCCGGAATGGCTTCGGCGCGCTTTGGACCAGGCTCAGCCATCCCCCCCAGCGTCCGCCCCTGAGGCATCCGCCGCCGCCAGCGAGGCCCCGCTGGCCACGGCTCATCCGCTCGCAGCAGCCAATCAGCGCCTGCTGGCTGCCGCCTTCGATTTCGCCTACCAGCTCCACGACGGTCAGATGCGGGCCAGCGGCGAGCCCTACATCGTCCATCCGGTGGCCGTCGCCGATCTGCTCCGGGAGATCGGCGCCAGCCCGAGCGTGATCGCCGCTGGTTTTCTCCACGATGTGGTCGAGGACACCGGCGTCACCCCCGAGCAGCTGGAGCAGCATTTCGGCCCCGAGGTGCGGGCGCTGGTGGAGGGGGTCACCAAGCTGGGGGGCATCCATTTCACCAACCGCACCGAGGCCCAGGCGGAGAACCTGCGGCGCATGTTCCTGGCCATGGCCAGCGACATCCGGGTGGTGCTGGTGAAGCTGGCCGACCGGCTGCACAACATGCGCACGATCGGCGCGCTCGCGCCTGAGAAGCAGCAGCGCATCGCCCGCGAGACCCGGGAGATCTATGGCCCCCTGGCCAACCGGCTGGGGATTGGCCGGCTCAAGTGGGAACTGGAGGACCTGGCCTTCAAGGTGCTCGAACCCGAGGCCTTCCGTGAGATTCAGCAGCAGGTGGCCAGCAAGCGCAGCGACCGGGAGGATCGCCTGGCGGTCACCGTGCAACTGCTGCGCGACCGGCTGGCGGCGGTGGGGTTGCAGGCCTGTGACGTTAGCGGCAGGCCGAAGCACCTCTATGGCATCTGGAGCAAGATGCAGCGCCAGCAGAAGGCCTTCCACGAGATCTACGACGTGGCGGCCCTGCGCATCCTGACCCCCAGCGACGAGGCCTGTTACCGCGCCCTGGCGGTGGTGCATGACACCTTCCGGCCGATCCCCGGCCGCTTCAAGGATTACATCGGTCTGCCCAAGCCCAATGGCTACCAATCCCTCCACACGGCGGTGATCGGCCGCCATCGGCCGATCGAGGTGCAGATCCGCACCGCCGACATGCACCAGGTGGCTGAATACGGCATCGCCGCCCACTGGAAGTACAAGGAGGGTGGCTCCCCCGCCGCCGGTGACACCGAGCGCTTCAACTGGCTGCGTCAGCTGGTCGACTGGCAGAAGGATGACGGCGGAGCCGACAGCAGTGACTACCTGGCCTCGATCAAGGAAGACCTCTTCGATGAGGAGGTGTTCGTGTTCACCCCCAACGGCGATGTGGTGGGCTTGCGCAAGGGTTCCACGGCCGTGGATTTTGCTTACCGAATCCACTCCGAGGTGGGCAATCACTGCCAGGGGGTGCGCATCAATGACCGCCTCTGCCCCCTGGCCACGCCGCTGCAGAACGGCGATTTCGTGCAGATCCTCAATGCCAAGTCGGCCCACCCCAGCCTCGATTGGCTCAACTTCGTCGCCACCCCCACGGCGCGGAACCGTATCCGCCAGTGGTACAAGCGCAGCCACCGGGAGGAGAACATCCTGCGGGGGCGGGAGCTGCTGGAGCGGGAGCTGGGCCGTGGCGGCTTCGATGCCCTGCTCAACGGCCCGGCCATGGCGAAGGTGGCCCGCCGCTGCAACCTGATCGGCACCGACGATCTGCTGGCCTCCCTGGGCTTCGGGGGTGTCACCCTGCAGCAGGTGGTCAACCGGCTTCGGGAGGAGATCCGCCTGGCCACCGCGGTGGCCGCTCCGGTGCTCAGCAACGAGGAGCTGGCTCGCACGGTGTCGGCCCAGGCGGAGAGCGCCCCTGCGGCGAACGAGACCTCCACCGCCAGCCCGATCCTGGGGCTTGAGGGGCTTGAGTACCGCATCGGTGGTTGCTGCAGCCCCTTGCCCGGGGAGTTGATCCTGGGCACCGTCGCCCTCGGCAACCACGGCATCACGATCCACCGCCAGGACTGCCCCAACATCAGCCCGGTTCCGGTCGACAGGCGGCTGCCGGTGCGCTGGAACCCCCTGGGGGATCCCCAGCGCCGCCGTTACCCAGTGCAGTTGCGCATTGAGGTGCTCGACCGCGTCGGGGTCTTGAAAGACATCCTCACCCGCCTCTCCGACAGTCGCATCAACGTGAGTGATGCGCGCGTGCGCACCAACCCCGGCAAGCCGGCGCGCATCGACCTGCGGGTGGAACTCGCCACTGCCGCTCAGTTGGGCACCACCATGGACCAGATCCGCTCGATGGCCGATGTGCTCGACCTCTGCCGCACCGGGATCGGCTGAGGGGCAGGCACCTGCGCTCCTTGATCGAGCGGATCTGGGAGGCGATCGATCAGTGCGACGACTGGGGTTCCCTCCATGACTGGCTGGCTCAGGTGCTGAGCCCCTGAAGCCGTGCTTTTGATCACACCAGCTCCGGCAGGTGCTGGCTAGACAGGCTCAACCCATTTCAGGAGTCGCTTCCCATGACCTCTGAGCAAGCCGCCGCCCTGCTGGATGACACCCTCGATCTGGTGCATCTCCGCCTTGAACACCTGCAGTTGAGCCAGCAGGGAGCGGAATGCAAGGCCCTGGAGGCGGAATTCCGCGAGTGGCGCCACCCCAGCGGCCCGGAGATCGATCTGGTGCTCTGCCCGTTGCCGTCTGCCGGCTGAGGGGCTGCCGGCGGAGACTGGAGGTTGTCCAGCTGACGCCCCCTTGATGAGCGAGGAGACCTTCCTCACCGCTGGCAACGCCACCGACACGATCGCGGCGATTGCCACGGCCGTGGCACCGGGCGTCGGCAGTGTGGCGATCGTGCGTATGTCCGGCGCTGGGGCCGAACCGATCGCCCGCCGGCTGTTCCTTGCTCCTGGGGACCAGGTCTGGGAGAGCCATCGGGTGCTCTACGGCCATGTGGTTGATTCCTCCAGCGGTGAGCGCCTCGATGAAGCGCTGCTGCTGTTGATGCGAGCGCCCCGCAGCTTCACCCGCGAGGACGTGGTCGAGTTCCATTGCCACGGAGGGGTGGTGGCCGTTGGCCGGGTGCTGGAGCAGGTGCTCTCGGCGGGGGCCCGGCGGGCCCTGCCGGGGGAGGTCAGCCAGCGGGCCGTCCTCACCGGCCGCCTCGATCTCACCCGCGCCGAGGCGTTGAGCGAGCTGATCACGGCCCGCAGCCGCCGGGCGGCCCAGCTGGCGATGGCGGGCCTCGACGGGGGTCTGGAGCGGCGTATCGGCGCCCTGCGCAACCGGTTGCTGGATCAGCTGGCGGAGCTGGAGGCCCGCGTCGATTTCGAAGAGGATCTGCCGCCCCTCGATGGCAGCGCCGTGGTGGCGGAACTGAATGCCGTGCGCGGTGAACTCACCACCTTGGTGGACGAGGCCGCCGAGGGCCGGGTGCTGCGCGAGGGGTTGAAGGTGGCGATCATCGGCCGCCCCAACGTGGGCAAATCCAGCCTGCTCAATGCCCTCAGCGGCAGCGAACGGGCGATCGTCACCGACCTGCCCGGCACCACCCGCGACCTGGTGGAGAGCGAACTGGTGCTTCAGGGGGTGCCGATCACCTTGCTCGACACGGCCGGCATCCGCCCCACCGACGACCCCGTGGAGCGCCGGGGGATCGAACGCAGCCGCTCGGCCCTGGCGAGCGCCGATGCCGTGCTGCTGCTGTTCGACCTGTCAGCAGGTTGGGGCGAGGCTGATGAGGCCCTGCGGGCGCTGGTGAGCGAGGGGGTGCCGTTGCTGGTGGTGGGCAACAAGCTTGATGTTCTCCAGCCAGAGGAGGCCGCTGAGGGTGTTGCCGCCGGCCCCGCGGATCTGGCGATCAGCGCCCTGGCCGCTGAGGGGTTGGACGCTTTGGCGACGGCGCTGCTGGCGCGTTGCGGCGCCACGTTCGGTTCGGGGCTGGAGGTGGCCCTCAATCAGCGCCAGCGGGATCTGGCCTCCGAGGCGTCCGTCGCCCTGGGGCGATCCCTGGAGACGGCCGAGCAGGGTCTCCCCTGGGACTTCTGGACCATCGACCTGCGCCAGGCCGTGGGCAGCCTTGGGGCGATCACCGGAGCAGAGGTGAGCGAGGCCGTGCTTGATCGGATTTTTTCCCGCTTCTGCATCGGCAAGTGAGCTTCAGCCCGCCGGCGCCACCCCGTGGGCCCTGAACCAGGCCCGCAGACGCTTCCAGCCCGCCGCCGCCGCCTCGGCCCGGTAGGTGGGGCGGTAGTCGGCGTGGAAGCCGTGGGGCACATCCGGGAACACCTGGATCTCGCTGCGACTGCCGGCCGCCTTGAGTGCCGCCTGCATGCGCTGCACCGACTCCAGCGGGATGCCGTCGTCGTCGCCGGCATAGAGCCCCAGCACAGGCGCCTTGAGCTGGCTCACCAGATCGATCGGGTAGCGGGGCTGCAGGGGTGTGGCGGTGCCCACCAGGCGGCCGTACCAGGCCACACCGGCCTTGAGCCGGGGGTTGTGGGCGGCGTAGAGCCACACGATGCGGCCGCCCCAGCAGAAGCCCGTGATCCCCAGCCGGCTGGTGTCGCCGCCATGGCCAGCGGCCCAGGCCACCGTGGCATCGAGATCGGCCAGCACCTGGGCATCCGGCACCTGGGCCACCACCGGCAGGATGGATGGGATGTCGGGCAAGCGGCTCACGTCCCCCTGGCGTTCGTAGAGGCTCGGGGCGATCGCCAGGTAACCCAACCGGGCCAGGCGCCGGCAGACGTCCTGGATGTGGGCGTGCACCCCGAAGATCTCCTGGACCACCAGCACCACGGGGTGACGGTTGCCCTTGGCGGGCTGGGCGCGGTAGGCGGGGATCGAGCGATCCGCCGCCGGCACGCTCACGAAGCCAGCGAGCAGCCCATCGGACGGCGTGCTGATCGTGGCCGCCGTGGTCGGCCCGGCGGCGATGGCGAAACCGGTGGCCAGGCCCCCCAGCAGCAGCTCCCGGCGCCGGAGGCTGAGGCTGGGACCTGAGCTGTTGGAAGGGGATCCCATGGAGCGAAGGGGAGATGGGCTGGTGCCCGCCAGTCTGGTCGACAATTCTCTCCAACCCAGCTCCGCTCCCCTGGTTGGCGGTGCTGCCGCGCCCGCCCATGCCCCCTGGATCCGCCCCCCACGCCAGCCTGCTTGCCGATCCAGGCCTGAATGAGCGCTTGCGGGGCTGGCTGGCCGAGGACATCGGCCGCGGCGATCTGACCGCGCCCGCCCTGGTGGGGTCCCGGGGCCAGGCCGCCTGGATCGCCAAGCAAGGCGGCAGCTTCTGCGGTGGTGTGCTGGTGGAGCCCCTGTTCCGGCTGCTGGATCCGGCCGTGCGGGTGGAGCTGCTGGTGGCGGATGGCGCGGTGGTGGAGCCGGGGACGCGCCTGCTGGAACTGGAGGGCCCAGCGGCGGCCCTGGTGGCCGGGGAGCGCACGGCCCTGAATCTGGCCATGCGCCTCTCGGGGATCGCCACCGCCACCGCTGCCCTGGTGGCCCAGCTGGCGGGCAGCGGCGTGCGCCTGGTGGACACCCGCAAGACCACCCCGGGGCTCCGGCTGCTCGAAAAGTACGCCGTGCGTTGCGGTGGCGGCCACAACCACCGCCAGGGCCTCGATGACGCCGCCATGCTCAAGGAAAACCACCTGGCCTGGGCCGGCGGTGTGGCCGCCGCGGTCGCGGCCGTGCGCGCTTCGGCCCCCTGGCCGGCCCGGGTGATCGTGGAGGCCGAAACCGCCGAAGAGGCCGAAGCGGCGGTGCGGGCCGGGGCCGATGCAGTGCTGCTGGATGAATTCACGCCCCAGGCCCTCGCGGCGCTGGTGCCGCGTCTGCGGGCGCTGGCCGCGGCGGGACCCGTTGGGCGGGTGGTGCTGGAGGCCTCGGGTGTGGACCCCGAGCGGCTGGGGGCCTATGCCGCCACGGGCATCGAGCTGATCTCCACCAGCGCCCCGATCACCCGCAGCTCCTGGCTCGATCTGAGCATGCGCTTCGAGCGGAGCTCGCCCTGAGCGGACGGGGTGACGAATGAATGGGGGTGAATGGGTGGCCTCGCCCTAGATTTCAACTTCATTCCTGTGGGTCGTGATCGTGGGTTCCATTGCCCTGAGCCGCTTACGGATTCTGTTTCTTGGAGCGTTGGGCGCCGTGCTGCCGCTGGCGGCGCTCGCGCCTGCGCCGGTCTCCGCCGAAACCGTGCTGGAGCGGGCGGCCAAGGGCGGCGAGGTGCTGATGGTCGGTCCCTCCGACCTCCCACCGTTGATTCGGCTTGGGGCGAAGGGCGAACCCGAGGGTTATGCCATCGATCTGGCCCGTCGCATCGATCGCCAGATCAAGGCTGAACTGGGCAGCAAGCTGCAGATTCGCTTCGTTCCCGTCGACAACGCCGCTGCGATGGTGGAGGCGGTGGCCAGCGGCCAGGCGGGCCTGGCCTGCGGCGTGCCGTTCAGCTGGGAGCGGGAGAGGGTGGTGGACTTCTCCCTGCCGATCGCGCTCTCCGGCCTGAGGCTGCTCAGCCGCAGTGGCACCGTCGATGGTTCCCCCGCCTCCCTGGCTGGCCGCTCGATCGCGGTGGTGGAGGGCTCCATCGGCGCCAGCACCCTGGGGAGCCTGCAGCCCAAGGCCAAAGCGGTCAGCTTTTCCACCCTGGCCCAGGCGGTGACGGCCCTGGAGCAGAACAAGGTGGCCGGTGTTCTCGGTGACACGATCGCGCTGGCGGGGCAGCGTCAGCAGCGCCAGCTGGGCGCCGTGGCGCTCGTACCCCAGGTGCCCTATGTGAGCTACGGGGTGGGCTGCATCGTGCCCGAGAACAACTCCACCTTGTTGAACGTGGTCAATCTGGCGATTGCGGGACTGTTTCAGGGTTACCTGGAGGGCCGTCCCGATGCCGTCGCCAGCGTGGATCCCTGGATCGGACCGAAGGGTGTGCTGATGGTGCCCTCCGAGCGCGTCCGCGCCTTCTTTCAATCCGTGCTGCTGAGCCGCGAAGGCTTCATTCTGGGGGGCTCTGCTCCAGCCGCTTCCCGCTGATTGCTGCGCTCCCTTTCGTTCTTCACTCCCCGCGTCAACCCGATGGCGACCTTCTCCCGCTCCGGCCTTTTCGGTTTCCTGCTGTTGCTGGCCGCCCTGGTTCCCGCTGGCGCTGGCGCCACCTCGTTGGCGGGCGAGGAGTCCCAACCGGCGGCGATCGCCTCCCCGCTGGAGGCCGGTGCGGGCTCGATCGATGCCCGGCTGCGGCGCATCTCCCGGGCCTTGAGGGAGAAGTCCCCTGAGCAACTGGGGCCGGAGGATCCCGCCACCTCCCCCGATGGCCGCCTCGCCTTCGTGTTCGCGAACGGCGGCGGCCGCGGGGTTGGCTGGGGCAACGGCGGCTTCCGCAACGGCGGTTTTGGTAACGGCGGCTTCCGCAATGGTGGTTGGGGCAACGGCGGCTTCCGCAACGGTGGCTGGGGCAACGGCGGCTTCCGTAACGGCGGCTTCCGCAACTTCTGGTGACCCCGCCTGGCGCCCCGCCCCTTGGCAACCCGGAGGGGTTCGGGCCGTTGCAGCTGCTGGTGATCCAGCCCACCCCCTACTGCAACCTCGACTGCGACTACTGCTACCTCCCCAACCGCAACGACCGCCATCGCCTGCCCCTGGAGATCCTGGAGGCGGCCTTGGAGCGGGTGCTGGAGAGTCCGTATGTGGGCGGTGACTTCACCCTGCTCTGGCATGCGGGCGAACCGCTCACCGTGCCGATCGCCTTCTACGACGAGGCCAGCGCTTGCATCCGTGCCGCCCTGGAGCGTTGGCAGGGGGAAGGTGAGCCCCTCTCGATTCACCAGTCGGTGCAGACCAACGCCACCTTGATCAACGACGCCTGGTGCGACTGCTTCGAGCGCAACGGCATTTCCGTGGGCGTGAGCATGGATGGGCCGGCCTTCCTCCACGACGTCCACCGCCGCACCCGCACCGGCCTGGGGACCCATGCCGCCAGCCTTCGCGGCATCGAGCATCTGCGCCGACGGGGCATCCCCTTCCAGATGATTGCTGTGATCACCGAGGAAGCCCTGGGCCACGCCGATGAGCTGTTCGCCTTCTTCGTGGAGAACGGCATCACCGATGTGGCCTTCAACATGGAGGAAACCGAGGGTGAGAACCGCGTTTCAACCCTCGGCCGGCCCGATGCCGAGGCGGCCTACCAGGCCTTCCTCAAACGGTTCTGGGAGCTCTGGCAGCAGAACCCCGGGCTGATGCGGGTGAGGGAATTCGATGGCATCTGCAGCCTGGCGGCGGCGGATGCCCGCATGGAGCTCACGGACATGACCCATCCGTTCGCGATCGTGAACGTGGATGCCCGCGGCTCGATGACCACCTTTGATCCGGAGCTGCTGGCGGTTCAGACCGACACCTACGGCGACTTCGTGCTCGGACATGTGCTCAGCGACAGCCTGGTGTCAATCGCGGCCAGCCCCAAGTTCGAGCGCATCCACCGCGACATGCGCTCCGGCATCGCCCGCTGCAAGAGCGAGTGTGCCTATTTCGGCCTCTGCGGGGGCGGTGCCGGCAGCAACAAATACTGGGAGCACGGCACCTTCGACTGCAGTGAAACCCAGGCCTGCCGTTACCGGATCAAGCTCACGGCCGATGTGGTGCTCGCCAGGTTGGAGGAGATGCTGGAGCTTTCAGCCTGAGCGGGCCTCCTGAGGGCGGCGAGGGATGATCGCAGGCAACGCCCCGGGCCACCTCGGCCTGATTCCCCATGTTGCGCATCGCCCAGACGCTGACCCACCAGCTGCAGGAGGCGATCGAGCGGGCCTATCCCGAGGCGGCAGAGTTGGCCGCGGCGGCGGGGCAGCCCCTGGACCCCCAGTTGGCGCCCGCGAGCAAGCCTGAATTCGGCGATTTCCAGGCCAACGGGGCCCTTGCCCTGGCCAAAGGCCTGGGCCAGCCACCCCGGCAGATCGCGGCGGCGATCGCGAGCCAGCTGGCGGCTGACCCCAGCTTTTCGGAGCTCTGCCTGGAGCCCGCGATCGCGGGTCCCGGCTTCATCAACCTCACGTTGCGGCCAGAGCGGTTGGCGGCGGAGCTGGCCGCGCGCCTGGGGGATCCCCGGCTTGGAGTCGAGCGGGCAAAGGCTCCCGAGGGCGCAGCCCTGGCGCCGGTGGTGGTGGATTTCTCCAGCCCCAACATCGCCAAGGAGATGCACGTGGGGCACCTGCGCTCCACGATCATCGGCGACGCCCTGGCCAGGGTGCTGGAGTTCCGCGGCCACCCGGTGCTTCGCCTTAACCATGTGGGCGACTGGGGCACCCAGTTCGGGATGCTGATCACCCATCTCAAGCAGGTGGCCCCCGAAACGCTCATCACCGCCGATGCGGTGGACCTGGGGGATCTGGTGGCCTTCTACCGCGAGGCCAAGAAGCGCTTTGACGACGACCCGACCTTCCAGGCCACCGCCCGCGAGGAGGTGGTGAAGCTCCAGGGGGGCGATCCGGTTTCGCTGAAGGCCTGGGGGCTGCTGTGCGAGCAGTCGCGGCGGGAGTTTCAGCAGATCTACGACCGCCTCGATATCCGCTTGAGCGAGCGCGGTGAATCGTTCTACAACCCCTACCTGGCGGCGGTGGTGGCCGATCTGGAGGCGGCCGGTTTGCTGGTGGTCGATGACGGCGCCCGCTGCGTGTTCCTCGAAGGGGTTCAGGGCAAGGATGGCCAGCCCCTGCCGCTGATCGTGCGCAAGAGCGATGGCGGCTTCAATTACGCCACCACCGACCTGGCGGCGATCCGCTACCGCTTCGCCGCTGCCCCGGAGGGCGATGGCGCCAGCCGGGTGATCTATGTGACCGATGCGGGCCAGGCCAGCCATTTTGCGGCCGTGTTCCAGGTGGCGGGGCGGGCCGGCTGGATCCCCGAAGGCGGCCGACTGGAGCATGTGCCCTTCGGCCTGGTGCAGGGCGAGGACGGCAAGAAGCTCAAGACCCGCTCCGGTGACACCGTTCGGCTCAAGGACCTGCTCGATGAGGCGGTGGAAAGGGCCGATGCCGACCTGCGCCGCCGCCTGGCTGAGGAGGGTCGCAACGAAGACGAGGCCTTCATCGCCCATGGGGCCACCACCGTGGGCCATGCGGCGGTGAAGTACGCCGACCTGAGCACCAACCGCGGCACCAACTACCAGTTCAGCTTCGATCGCATGCTGGCCCTGCAGGGCAACACGGCCCCCTACCTGCTCTATGCCTTCGTGCGCATCCAGGGCATCGCCCGCAAGGGTGGCGCGCTTGAGCCACCGGCGCAGGGAGCTCTGGTGTTTGATCAGCCCCAGGAGTGGGCCCTGGGGCGCCAGCTGCTGCAGTTCGATGCCGTGATCGCCGAGGTGGAGGAGGAGTTGCTGCCGAACCGTCTCTGCGCCTACCTGTTCGAGCTCTCGCAGATCTTCAACCGCTTCTACGACCAGGTGCCCGTGCTCAAGGCAGACGAGCCCGCCCGCGCCTCGCGCCTGGCCCTCTGCCGCCTCACCGCCGACACCCTCAGACTGGGCCTGGGCCTTCTGGGCATCCCCACCTTGGATCGGATGTGATGGTGAACGCGCGCCCCGAGGTGGAGTCGCTCACGGCCTACAGCGCCCCGCTGGAGGGGCGCCGGGGGCTGCTGCGGCTGGATTTCAACGAGAACACCGTGGGCCCAAGCCCGGCGGTGGTGGAGGCGATCCGCGCCATTCCCGCCGATCACTACGCGATTTACCCGGAGTACGACGGCCTGCGGGAGGCGGTGGTGGCTTCTCTGCGCTCGGAAGCGGGGTGTCCGGCGGATCCAGCCCTGGCGGGTGGCCTGGTCCAGGCACAGGTGGGCCTGTTCAACGGCGCTGACGCCGCCATCCACGCGCTGTTCCACGCCTACGGCGCCCCGGGCGACACCCTGCTCACCACCAGCCCCACCTTCGGCTACTACACCCCCTGCGCCCGGATGCAGGGCATGGCGATCGAGGCGATCCCCTACCAGGGCCCCGCCTTCGCCTTTCCGCTGGAGGCGATCACGTTGGCCCTGGCGGCCGGGCCCCGGCTGCTGCTGATCTGCAATCCCAACAACCCCACCGGCACCCGATTGGCACCTGAGCGGATCCTGGAGCTGGCGCGCTCGGCCCCCGGCACCCTGGTGGTGGTGGACGAGCTCTACGAGGCCTTTACCGGTGACAGTGTGCTGCCGCCGCTGCTGCGGGCGGCGGACGTTGGCGGTGATCCCTTCGCGGCGGTGCCCAATCTGCTGGTGCTGCGCTCCCTGGCCAAGACGGCCGGCTTGGCGGGGCTGCGCATCGGTTTCGCGATCGGAGCCGCCGTGGTGGTGGATCGGATCAGCCGCGTCACGGGCCCTTACGACATCAACAGCTTCGCGGTCACCGCCGCCCGGGCTGCTCTGGCGGATTCGGCCTATGTGGACGCTTACGTGGCCGAGGTGCTGCGGGCCCGCGCCTGGCTGCTGGAGGAGTTGCGCAAGGCCGGTGTGTGTCACCACGCCGATGGGGGCAACTACCTGCTGATCTGGCCCCGGGCCGCGGCGGCCCAGGTGGAGCAGCGGTTGCGGGCGGCCGGCATCCTGGTGCGCTCGATGGCGGGAAAACCCCTGATCGATGGCTCCCTGCGGGTGAGCCTCGGGACCCTCGAACAGATGCAGCGATTCTGGGGGGCCTACCGCCGGATCGAGGCTGAGCTGAACTAAGCCGCTGTCCGTTGCCTCAGCGCATCACCAGCACCTGGGTGGCGTCACTGAGCTTGCCTGGCAGGCTCACGGAGCGGCCAACGCGCTTCACCGATGTGCCCCCCAGGGCCTGCAGGAAGGGCTCGAGGCTGCCCTGGTCGCAGTCGGCCGGGGTCTTGCCGCTCACGTACTGCACGGGGATCACCCGGCGCGGTTGCAGCTCCTTGACCACGGCCGCCGCCTCGGCGCCGTCGTACACCTTCGCCCCACCACCGACGCCGATGATCAGCAGGTCGGGGCGGCCCAGGAGCACCTTGTCTTCGGGCCTGAGTTCGGCGGCCGTGCCACCGATGTGAGCGATCTCCAGGCCACCCTGCTTCCAGCGCCAGAGCGTGGAGGCTCCGAAGCGGCGGCCATCGAAGCGATCGTGGGGCGCGGAAACACCCTCGATCCTCAGACCCCCCACCTTGTAGGAGCCCGGGGTGACGAGGAACTTGCCGCTGGCCACCGGTGCCCCTTCATCGAGCAGGCGGCTGCTGGCCAGGATCACATCGGCGCGCACGCGCGGTTCCGCCAGCCCGGCGGCGCAGGCCACCGCCTTGAAGGGGTTGATCAGCACCGTGGCGCCACCCCCTTGGATCAGCAGGGCACTGTGGCCGTAGCTGGTGACGTTCACGCCGCCGCCTGCCTGAGCGGTGGCGGGCAGGGCGCCTCCACCGAAGGCCACCGCCGCCGCCAGGGAGGTGCCGCCCAGGGCTCCCGCACACCGGCGCAGCAGGGACAGGGGAGGAAGGGCCATGGGGGTGTGGGGCGCCCGCTGACGCCTGCGGTGGCGCGAACCTAGCAGCGTTGCCCCGGCCGGTTCAGGGCGGCGTTCCGGTCGTGGCTGTGGCGGCTTGGCGCAGGAAGTTGCCCAGCAGCTGATGGCCGCCTTCGGTGAGCACGCTTTCAGGATGGAACTGCACGCCCTGCAGATGCGGGTAGTCGCGGTGGCGCAAGCCCATGATCGTGCCGTCCTCCAGCCAGCCGGTCACCTCGAGGCAGTCGGGAAGGCTGGCGCGGTCGGCAATCAGGCTGTGGTAGCGGGTGGCGATGAGCGGATCGGGCAGTCCCTCGAACACTCCCTGGCCCCCATGGCGCACCGGGGAGGTCTTGCCATGCATCAACTGCGCCGCCCGCACCACCTGGCCGCCGAACACCTGGGCGAGGCACTGGTGGCCCAGGCACACCCCCAGGATCGGCACGGTCGGCCCCAACTGCCGCAGCACCTCCAGGCAGATCCCCGCCTGGTCTGGATCGCCGGGACCCGGTGAAATCAGGATCGCCTCGGGCTGCAGCTCCCGGATCGCCTCAACGCTGAGGGCGTCGTTGCGCTCGACCCGCAGCTCGGCCGCGATCGGATGCTCCGCCGCCAGCTCACCGAGGTACTGCACCAGGTTGAAGGTGAAGCTGTCGTAGTTGTCGAGCACCAGCAGCATCAAACCTCCTCGGCCCCGCGGCCCTCAACTCGATCCATTCAAAGGCCGAGCCGGACCCAAAGCGGCGGAAGCAGCAGCAGCAGGGCGATCAGCATCGAGGCAAGCGAGGCCACAAGCACGGCGGCAGCGGCGCAGTCCTTGGCGATGCGGGCCAGGGGATGGAACTGACGACCGATGGCCAGATCCACCACCGCCTCGGTGGCGGTGTTGAGCAACTCCAGCACCAGCACCGCCGCCACAGTGAGCACCAGCACCGCCAGCCGTTCCGTGCTCAGGCCCAGCCAGAGGCCCAGCAGAAACACCAGCAATCCAGTGATCACGTGGATGCGGAAGTTGCGCTGACTGGCGAAGCCGTAGGCCAGGCCCTGGGCGGCGTAGCGGAAGCTGGCGGGCAAATCGCCGGCCACCCGCCAGGCTCCAACCCTCATGCTGCGGCCGCGGCGGTGGACGTCGGGGGGGTGAGCGCGGATCGTCGTGGCGGGATCAGGGGGGTTCAGGGTGGTCATCGGCTCTGGGCCTCAAGCCTCCTGGGATGAACCATACCGCCGTTGACCAACTCAGTCTGTGAGCAGTTGCTGACGCCCCAGCATCGCCGCCAGGCTGGCCTCGTCGGGGTGGTCCCAGCCCAGGAGGTGCAGCAGCCCATGACTGGCGAGGAAGCGCAGTTCCTGCTCCAGTGAGTGGCCTTGCTCCGGGGCCTGGCGGGCGGCGGTTTCCACGGAAATCACGATGTCGCCGAGCTCCAGCGGTTCGAGGCCCGGCTCCCCGTCGTCCTCCCCCAGGTGCAGGGGCATCGGCGGTGCGTCCTCGGTCGCCTCGTCCTGGGCGGCGAAGGCCAGAACGTCGGTGGGGCCGCTCTGCTGGCGCCAGTCGGCGTTGAGCTCGGCGATGGCGGCATCGCCCACCAGTTGCAGCCCCAGGCTGTAGGCAGGGGCCTTCAGGGGTTCGGCCAGTTCGGCGCCCAGCTGGCCCAGCCAGTCGCCCAGCAGGACGTGCCAGCGCTCGGCCCCTTCGAGCGCGTCGCCCAGGGGCCCGGCGGCCGCCAGCAGCTCCGCCGCCAGGTCGGCGTCGACCGTGAAGGCCAGATCGAGATCGGGCGGGGTCAAGCCATGGCCACGGCCAGTCACGGTCATTGGGGAGCGATCGGGCGCCCCAGCCAGGCCACCAGCACCAGGAAGCCCATCAGTGCCAGGGCGGTGAGAGCGAAGTGCACCAGGCTCTGGCGCCCCTTGCGCACCATGTTGCGCATGGCCAGCTTCACGAAGCTGGGGGGCGCCGTAGTCAGTGACGCCGTCGACAGTGCCGCCGCTGGGGCGGGCTCGGATCGGCTGGGATCAGGGTCTGTGGGATCTGGGCCGGTGGGATCAGGCATGGCTCATTCAGGCGGCCACATCCGCCGCGACCTCCACACCCTGGCGCAGCAGCGCCTGAATGAACGGATCGAGGTCGCCGTCCATCACCCCTTGCACATCGGTGGTCTCCTCGGCGGTGCGCAGATCCTTGACCATCTGATAGGGGTGAAACACGTAGTTGCGGATCTGGTTGCCCCAGGCCGCTTCCACGATGTCGCCGCGGATGTCGGCGATCTCACTGGCCCGCTGCTCCTGGGCGATCACCAGCAGCTTGGCCATCAGCAGGGCCATCGCCTTCTCCTTGTTCTGGAGCTGTGAACGCTCCTGGGTGCAGCGCACCGCCAGCCCGGTGGGGATGTGCAGGATGCGCACGGCCGTCTCCACCTTGTTGACGTTCTGGCCGCCGGCGCCGCCGGAGCGGCTGGTGGTGACCTCCAGATCCTTCTCGGGGATGTTGAGCTTCACCTCCTGCTCCAGCTTGGGCATCACCTCCACGCCTGCGAAGCTGGTCTGGCGCTTGTCATTGGCGTTGAACGGCGAGATGCGCACCAGCCGGTGGGTGCCCTTCTCGTTGCGCAGGTAGCCGTAGGCGTAGCGGCCGTCGATCTCGATCGTGCAGCTCTTGATCCCCGCCTCCTCCCCCTCGGAGAGTTCATCCACGCTCACGGTCATGCCGTGGTCCTCGGCCCAGCGGGTATACATGCGCATCAGCATCAGCGCCCAGTCCTGGGCATCGGTGCCGCCGGCGCCGGCGTTGATCGAGATCACTGCCCCCTCCTTGTCGTAGGGGCCGCTCAAGAGCCGCTCCAGTTCCCAGCGATCCAAGGCCGCCTTCAGGCTCTGGAGGCCTCCATTGGCCTCAGCGAGCAGGTCGTCGTCGGCTTCGAGCGCGTAGAGCTCAAGGGTGGCCTGGCCGTCATCGATCTGGGTCTGCCACTGGTGCAGCTGCCCCAGCTGGGCCTTGACTTCATCAAGCAGTCGCATCTGTTTCTGCGCCTGCTGCTGGTCGTCCCAGAAGCCGGGTTGGGAGGCCAGCTGCTCGAGGTCGCGCTGGCGGGCGTTCAGGGCCGGTACGTCAAAGACAGTCCTGGGCATGGCCCAGGCGGTCGGTGAGCTCGGAGAGATCGCGTTTGAAGTCGGTGAGATCCAGCACCGGCGTTCGGGGGTTCGGTGTGGTCGACCGTACCAGCGGACCTTGGGTGGTTCTTAGGATTTGCGTGAAGGACATGGCAGCGCAATGGCGGTGGGCACGGCGACCAAGGTCGAGATCTACACCTGGCGGGCCTGTCCGTTCTGCGTCCGCGCCAAGGGGCTGCTGGACCGCAAGGGGGTGGCCTACACCGAGTACGCCATCGATGGTGATCGCGCCGCCCGCGAGGCCATGGCCGAGCGCGCCGGGGGCCGTCGCAGCGTGCCCCAGACCTTCATCGATGGCACCCATGTGGGCGGCTGCGACGACCTGTTCGCCCTCGAGCGCTCCGGCCAGCTCGATGCCCTGCTCGCCTGAACGTGGCGGAGCCCCAACTCTTCGTGCTGGATCCGATCCAGCGCCTGCGGCCCACAAAAGACACCAGCGTCGCCCTGATGCAGGCTGCCCAGCGGGCCGGTCAGCCTGTCTGGGTGGCCACCCCGGCGGATCTCTCGGTCACGGGCCTCGAGCCCGGCCATGAGCCCCTGGTGCGGGCCCAGCCGATCACCCTGGCTGACATCCAGCCCACCAGTGGCGGCTGGGAGCTGCCTGAACCCTGGTACGGCCTCGGGGAGACCACCTGGTTGCCGCTCACCCACTTCCCGCGGGTCTGGATGCGCAAAGACCCACCCGTGGATGAGGCCTACCTCTACGCCACCCACCTGCTGGAGCTGGCGGCGTTCAAGGGGGTGCGGGTGCTCAACCATCCGGCCGCCCTGCGCAGCTGGAACGAGAAACTTGGTGCCTTGCGGTATAGCCACCTGATGGCGCCCACCCTGGTGAGCGCCAATGTGGAGCAGCTGGCTGGCTTCGCCGCTGAGCAGGGGGAGGTGGTACTCAAGCCCCTCGGGGGCCGTGCCGGTCAGGGGGTGGTGCGCACGGCGGCGGACGCCCCAGGGTTGCGGGCGCTGCTGGAGCTGGTGACCCAGCAGCAGCAGTTGCCGGTGATGGCCCAGGCCTTCCTGCCGGCGGTGAGCGCTGGCGACAAGCGCATCCTGCTGGTGGACGGTGAACCCCTGGGCGCGATCAACCGCCGGCCCGCTGACGGGGAATTCCGCAGCAACCTGGCGGTGGGGGGCGAGCCGGAGCCCACGGAACTGAGCGAGCGGGAGCGTCAGATCTGCGCCGTGCTGGCGCCGGCCCTGCGCAGCGAGGGCCTGTTCTTCGTGGGTATCGACGTGATCGATGGCCGCCTCAGTGAGATCAACGTCACCAGCCCCACGGGGGTGCGGGAGGTGGAGCGGCTCGGGGGAGTGCCCCTGGCCGATCTCACCATGGAGCGGCTGCTGGCGCTCTGAGGGTGGGTTTTTCGAGTGGATTGCCCCGGCTGAGGCGGCCTAGTGTTCTTCCGATTCCCTTGGCACAGCAGGACGATGCTCGGCGGAAGGCCCTGGAGTGAGTGGGTCGAGAGCTATGCCCTCAGCCATCGCCATCCGCTCAACCAGGCCGCTCACCTGGTGGGCATTCCCCTGGTGGTGGGCTCGATCCTGTTGGCTCTGGGTTCCATCGGGATACCGCCCCTGAGGGTTCCTGCCCTGGCACTCTTCCTGGCGGGCTGGGCGTTCCAGTTCGGTGGCCATGCGCTGGAGGGCAAGCCGCCAGAGTTCTTCAGCGACCCGCGATTCCTGCTGGTGGGCGTGCGCTGGTGGCTGGTCAAGGTGACCTCCCGCTGAGGCTCAATCGCTGCCTGCAGGCTGCTGCTGCTCAGAACAGCAACGCCAGGCCTTGGGCATAGCTGCTCACCTTCGGCAGGCTTGGCTTGCCGTGGTGGCGGAGTTCCGCTTCGGCGATGGCGGTGGCCTGGGGCAGTTTGTCGTAGGGAATCGATGGGTAAGCGTGATGAAGCGAGTGGTGGGGCAGTCCGCCCATCAGGAAATTCACCACCGGACCGGACTCGATGTTGCGGGAGGTGTACAGCTGGGTGAGCTCGTAGGTGGTGTTGCGGCTCCACAGTCCGTGGTGCTCGATCATTCCGCGCGCCTGCATCACTCCACCGACGATTCGCTCGACGACGATCAGGGCGACCACCAGGCGAAGCACATGGCCCTGATGGATCGCCCACGCGAACAGGGAGGCCTGCACCACCAGGATGCCGATCAGATCGGTGCGCAGCCCAGCGCTGAGTTTTGAGTGGATGTCACGCAGCTTCCAGCCGAACCAGAACATCGACACAATCAGCTGCAGCCCGCCCATCCCGAGCACGCTCACCCAGAAGGGATGACGAAAGTGGAACTGGCGCAGGCGGCTGGCCCGGGCCGCCTCCGCCTCGGTGGGTTCCCGTCGCTCCGGATCGCGCAGGTCCATCCCGTTCATACGGTGATGGACCATGTGCAGATTGCGGTAGGTGAGGTAAGGCCAGAAGGTTGGCCAGCTCAGGGCGCACCCCACCGCCTGCTCAAGGTCGCCCTGATCGAGCAGGGTGGCGTGGCTGATGTCGTGGGTGCTGATCATCGCGAAGGCGTAGAACAGCGTGCCTGCCACCAGCCAGAGCAGGGCCGTGGCCAGATTTGGATCGTGGCCATAGGCCCAGAGGCAGGCCAGGGCAGGCACCACGAGCACGAACAGCCGCAGCCAGCCCAGACCGCGATTCACCTGAAACAGCGGCCGGACCGCATCCTCGATGACTTCGCTCATCAGGCGGTCGGCGCGGCGCTGCTCGCTTGCCACAGCAGCCTCCTGGCTGCCTTGGGAACGGACGATCATCGTTTCTGGCTCAAGACGATCAGGAAAGAGATTAAGCCAACGAATTCGCTTCGCGCAGTTGCCCACGGGTGTAGGTGTAACCGACGTCGTAGATCGCGCGGTAGCTCTTCCATTCGAGGAAGGAATAGCCACCGATATCCGGCTTCAGGATCATGTCCGCCAGCCGCTCCTGGGCTTTGGTTTCCGCCTGGGAGGCGCACATCATCGATCCAATGATGGTGGTGGCCAGGGAGGGCCTGCGGGCTGGCCCATCGGCCGGTTGACCGTTGGGCTGGGCTGGCTCTGCACTGGAGCTCAATGAGATGGCGATCACCCGACCATCGGTGAGGCTGCGGGCGGCGCGGATCGGCAGGTTGTTGAGAATGCCACCGTCAACGTGCAGGTTCCCCTCGCCGTCTTCGATTGGAGGGAAGATGCCTGGCACCGACATACTCGCAATCACGGCCGTGGCGATGTTGCCTTGTTTCCAGGTATGTAAGACGTTGCCAGTGAGGTTGGTGGAGAAGCACTGGAGGTTGAGCCAGCTGTCCTGCAACAGACAGGGCGAGAAGAAGTTGCCGATTTCCCTTCGTGAGTTGGCCAGGGTGAACAGGGAATCGCGCGGGAAGGTGAGCTGGTAAGGCTTGGAGCGGATGATCACCCGCTCGAGGTTGTCGAAGATCTCCTGGGCCTTGAGGCCAAAGGCATACAGCGAGGCCACCAAGGAGCCGATGCTCACGCCCATCACCATGTCGATATCGTCGATGGCCAGTTCTTCCATCGCCGCCAGAGCACCCACGTGGGCGAATCCCCTGGCGCCGCCACCTCCGAGCACCAGGATGTTCGGGATGCGCAGGAGCAACCGAGCCAGGCGTTGTTGATGACTCACCTCCGCTGGCCGCAGGTTCACCACATGGCGCAGGTTTTGGCCGCCCGACCAGATCTGACTGAAGCAGCGTTGCTGGCGGCTTGGCCACAGCCGCACCAGGATGGCCTTCGGTTCGATTGAGCTGGGCAACTCCGCCTCCGCGGCGGACCCATCGCCAAGGATCAGCAGCCGATCGATCAGCACTGCATTTCTCTCGCTGATGGTGGAGCGCCCCCGGGTGACCACGATTCGCAGCTCGCGCGCTTGGATCGTGTCCGTGAGCCATTCGTGCAACGCCTCTTCATCGCTGCAGGGCTCCAGATCGGTGACGGCCGGCAGGTCGTAGCGGCCCTGGCCCACCACCATGAGCTGCTTGCTCAGGCCGGCGAGGGCCTCGGCGATCAGGGGAGATCCGGGGCTGGCGTCGTGAAGAACAATTGTGTTGAGCGGTGGCTTGCGCGGATCGCGACCGATCGAGGCCGCTTCCGCCAGGGAGCTGATGAACCTTGACTGGAGGTCATGGTCGGCAAACAGCAACTGTTCGAGGTCGCTCTTGCTGAAACGCAGATAGGTGACGTCCGTGAGTGCAACGGCGGACGCGGAGCGTGGCTGATCGCAGAGCAGCCCGTACTCGCCCACCAGGTCGCCGCTGAGGGCTTTCCTGAAGAAGGAGGTCGATGCTTCCAGCTTGCCGGCATACAGCCCAAGGATTCCCGACTCGACCAGGCAGGCAAAGGGCGCTGGATCGCCCTCCTGAAAGAGCAGGTCCCCCTTTCTGAGCGATCCGATCTCCGGCTCGAGGGTCGCAATCACCTCAGGTTGGATGTTCTGGAACAGCGGGGAGTCCGCCAGCAGGTCACTCAGCCTGTCTTGGCCCAGCATTTCAGCTGTCATCAATCCACGTTTGGGGCCCACCGTATCGGCGGCGCGGCCCAACGGCTCAGTCTTGGGCTGAGGTCCCCCTTGCACCCGCCACGGGCTGATGACTGTTCGGCAGGTTCAGCTGCTGCTGCAGCACCCCCAGCTTCAGGGCCACCTCCTGGAGTTCCCGTTCGGGCTCTGAGCCCCGCACCAGGCCGGCGCCGGCTGTGAGCTCCAGTCGCCGGCCGCGCAAGGTTCCGCTGCGGATCGCCACGCGCAGTTCGGCGTCCCCTTCGCTGTCGATCCAGCCGATCGGAGCGGCGTAGTGCCCGCGCTCGAAAGGTTCCAGGCTGCGCAGCCAGGCCATGGCCTCCCGCCGGGGCAGGCCAGCCACCGCCGGGGTGGGGTGCAGGGCGGCGGCCAGGGCCAGGGGTTGCTGGCTGCCCAGATCGGCGGTGATGGGGGTGTGCAGATGCAGCAGCTGGCCGTGGCGCGCCAGGCGTGGGTGGCGGGGCCGCCGAGGCCGCAAGCCGTTTTCCGCCAGCACCTGGGTGATTGCCTCCACCACCAGCTCGTGTTCATGGAGGTCCTTGATGGAGCCGGTGAGCTGACCTGAAGGGGCTCCGATCGGTGCCGTGCCCGCCAGGGCATCGCTGCGCAGCTGGCCCTGGCGCACCGCCAGCAGCCGCTCGGGGGAGGCGCCGATCAGGGCCTCCCCCGGCCGCAGTTGCCACAGGAAACGACAGCTGCCGGGCTGCCGCCGCCGCAGGTGGGCCAGCAGCCGCAGGGGGTCAAGGGGTTGGTCCAGCTCAAGGTCCTGGCGCACCGCCAGCACCAGCTTGCGCAGCTCTCCCTCCTCCACCAGTTGAAGGGCCCGTTTCACGGCGCCCCGGTAGCCCGATTGCCAGCTGGAGCGCTGGATCACACCGGGGCCCAGGGCCGGCTCGCCATGGGCCTCGGGATCGGCCGGCAGGGCGGCGAGCCGCTGGGCCTCCTCCCAGAGCTCCTCGGCCACGGAGCGGGCGGTGATGTCACCGCCGAGGCTGCGCTGCAGTCGCAGCCAGCAGTGCCGCCCCTGGCGGCTCAGTTGCCAGCGGGGCAGCACCGCCTGCACCCCAGGCACGCCCACGCCCTCCTGCAGGGGGCTGTCGAAGAAGGAGAAGGCCAGCAGCACCCGTGGCCTGGCCAGGGGAGGGCAACTCTGGGGCAGGGCCACCAGGCGGCTGAGGCTGAGGGCACTGAAACGCTGGGCGAGCTCGAAGCGCCGGGGCCCACTCAGTTCCAGGTGGTTGGTTTTGCCGCTGGCGGCCAGGCAGAGCCCCGGGGCCCCATCCCAGAGGAAGCGGAACCCCTGGTCGTCGCCCAGGTGGGGCAGCAGGGCCAACGGATCGTGACGGTGGTGGGCTTTGGGCTCGGCCAGGGGCAGCGCCAGGCTGAGAACGCCCTCCTCATCCAGCTGCAGGGCCCCGTGGGCCGCCGCCGCCAGCAGTTCAGGGAAGGAGAGGCTGGCCTGCACCGGTGACGGAAAGGGGGGAAGGGCCGTGGAAGCTGCTCAAATGTATGGGCCTTCCCGCGCCGTCTGCCGCCGGCCGCCATGTCCGAGCCCCAGGTCGTCGCAAGCCGTTACGCCGCCGCCACAGCGCCCCCGGCGCCCGATCGCCGGCGCCTCTGGAAGGCGGCGATCAAGTGGCCGATGTACTCGGTGGCGGTGATGCCGGTGCTGCTGGCGGCCGGTTGGTGGCTGGGTCAGGGCCAGGCGTTGCGGCTGGATCAGCTGCTGGGCTTCCTGGTGGGGGCGGTGCTGCTGCTGGCCTGGGAAAATCTGGCCAATGATGTGTTCGATGCCGACACCGGCGTGGACCGCCACGGCAAGCCGCATTCGCTGGTCAACCTCACCGGCCGCCGCGACCGGGTGGCCTGGATCGCCAACGGCGCCCTGGTGGCGGGCCTCGTCTTGATCGCCCTGGTGGCCCTGCGCAGCAACCCCGCTGTGCTGGCGCTGGTGCTCGCCTGCTGTGGCATCGGCTACGCCTACCAGGGGCCGCCCCTGCGCCTGGGCTACCGCGGTCTGGGGGAGCCTCTCTGCTGGCTGGCCTTCGGCCCCCTGGCCACCGCCGCCGCCCTGCTGGCCCTGGCACCGGCGGGGGCCCTGGCCGGGGTGCCCTGGCGGGCGGCGATCGAGCTGGGCAGCGGTCCGGCGCTGGCCACCACCCTGGTGCTGTTCTGCTCCCATTTCCACCAGGTGCAGGAGGACGCGGCCCACGGCAAGCGCTCACCCGTGGTGCGTCTGGGCAGCGGCCGGGCCGCGGCTCTGGTGCCCTGGTTCGTGGCCGGCACCCTGGCGTTCCAGTGGGCGCCGGTGCTGGTGGGCCAGTGGCCGCTCACGGCCCTGCTGGGGGCCGCGGGACTGCCGGCGGGCACGGCCTTGATCGGCCTGCTGAGGGAGCACCACCGGGTGCCGGAGAAGATCCATGCCAGCAAGTTCCTGGCCCTGCGCTTCCAGGCCCTCAACGGCCTGGGGCTGGCCCTGGGCCTGGCGATCGGGCCTGGGTTGGCCGCCCTGCGGTGAGCCGGCTGGCCCTGGCCTGGCGGCCGTTCGCCTTTGCGCTGCCCCGGGCGATGGTCACCGCCCATGGGGCGCTGGAGGGGAAGCGGGGCTGGCTGCTGCGGCTGGAGGGCGCGGGTGGCGCCCTGGGTTGGGGGGAGGCGGCTGAGCTGATCGCCGAGGGGGCGGAGCCTGATGCGGACGGACGGGATCGGCCTGATCTGGCGGCCGCGATCCGGGGGCTGGGGGAGACGATCGAGCGCTCCGATCTGGAGCTCGCCCTGCCAGGACTGCCATTGGCCCTGGCTTTCGCCCTGGGCTCGGCCCTGGCGGAACTGGATGGGTGGCCCGCTGTTGATGGCGGCCCAGGCCGCTGGCTGGCTGCGCCCGCCTCGGCCGTGCTGCTGCCGGCCGGTGCGGCGATGCTGGCATCACTTGAGTCGCTCCTTGGGCCGGAATCACCTCTGGGCCTCACCGTCAAATGGAAGGTGGCCGCAGGGGCCGATCGCCAGGAGCGGGAGTGGCTGGAGTGTTTGCTGGAGCGCCTGCCTGCCACGGCTCGGCTGCGGCTGGATGCCAACGGCGGCTGGGATCGCCCCAAGGCCTTCGCCTGGGCCGAGCGGCTGGCGGGGGAACCGCGGCTGGAGTGGCTGGAGCAGCCCCTCGCCCCCAGCGACCACGACGGCCTGCTGGAACTGGCGGCTGGGGTGCCGGTGGCCCTGGATGAATCCCTGCGGGCCTGCCCTGGGCTCCACGCGACCTGGAACGGTTGGCAGGTGCGTCGCCCTGCCCTTGAAGGCGATCCGCGGCCCCTGTGGCTGGAGTTGCGGCAGGGGGCACCGAGGCGGATGCTCAGCACCGCTTTGGAAACGGGCCTCGGCCAGCGGTTGGTGGCTCACCTGGCGGCGCTGCAGGCCCGCGGCCCCACACCCACGGCCCCGGGGCTGGCGCCGGGCTGGTGCCCAGGCGGGCCGCTGTTCGAGAGCGATCCGGCTGTGGTTTGGGAGGCGGCGGTTTGATGCGCCGCCTCACCACCGGCGCCGATTCGGCGGCCACGGCCGCCGCCCTGGGCGCGCTCTGGGCCGAGGGGACCCTCGTGGCTCTGTCGTCTCCGCAGGATCAGAGCGAGCTGTCGGCGGCCCTGCCCGACCGCCTGGAGCCCCCGTCCCTCTGGGGGCCGGGCGTGGTGATCGCCAGCGGCGGCAGCCTCGGGCAGCGGCGCTGGTGTGTGCAGCCCCTGGCTGGGCTGGAGCGGGCGGCGGCGGCGGCGGGCCTGTGGCTGCAAGCCCAGGGCCTCGATCCGCAGGCGGCCACCGTGTTGATTCCCCTGCCCCTGCACCACATCAGCGGCCTGATGCCCCTGGTGCGGGCGCGCCTGTGGGGGGCCCAGATGCGCTGGCTGGAGCCGGCCCTGATGCGTGAGCCGAAGGCGCTCGCAGAACGGGAGATCCTCTCCGCCGCTGGGCCGGCGCTGCTGTCGCTGGTGCCTACCCAGCTGCAGCGCCTGCTGGCCGATCCCGCCGGGATCCGCTGGCTGCAGGGGTTCGCTGTGATCTGGATCGGCGGGGCGGCCCTGGCGCCGGAGCTGGCGGCGACGGCCCGGCGCGCGCGATTGCGGCTGTCCCCCTGCTACGGCAGCACGGAGACCGGGGCGATGGTGACCGCCTTGCCGCCGGATCGCTTTCTCGCGGGGGAGGCTGGCTGCGGCCACCCCCTGGCCCACGCCCAGCTGCGCATCGAGCCCGCCAGCGGTGCGGTCCAGGTCCAGGCCACCAGCCTCAGCCCCGGATTTTGGGAAGCCGGGACTTTTCAGCCCTTTCAGGCGCCGGGCGGCTGGTGGAGCAGCGGCGACGGGGGGCGACTGGGGCCGACTGGGCTGGAGCTGCTGGGCCGGCTGGATGGGGCGCTCAGCAGTGGCGGCGAGACGGTGTTCCCCGAGGAGGTGGAGCGGCGGTTGCGGGAGCTGGCGGCTGCGGCCGATCTGCCCCTCGAGGCCGTGCTGGTGCTGGGGCAGCCCGACCCGCTCTGGGGTCAGCGGCTGGCGGCGTTGGTGCGGGCCCAGAGCGGCGCCGACGCCCTTGCGCTGGTGGCCGGTCTGGAGCAGGCCGCGGCGGCCCTGCCCCCCTCCCAGCGGCCGCGCCATTGGCGGCCCTGCCCGGAGCTGGCCCCGAATGCGCTGGGGAAATGGGAGCGGGGGCACTGGGGGCGGTGGCTCCAGGAGGCCCCAACGCCCTCCTGATCTGCTGGCGACACTCCGTGACGCCGCAGAGCTGACCGCATGACAGGGCCGAATGGTTCGGCTAGAAGCAGAGGGACTGCCGTGCCCCGATGACCGATAGCGATCTCACCGAGGTCAGCAACAAGAAGCTGGCCGCCGGACTGCTGGGCATCTTCCTGGGGGCCTTTGGCGTTCACAAATTCGTGCTGGGTTACACCACCCCCGGCGTGATCATGGTGGTGGGCTCGGTGGTCGGAGGTGTGGTCACCTGCGGTTTCGCCAGCTTCGTGTTCGGTGTGATCGGCCTGATCGAGGGGATCATCTACCTCACCAAGACCCCCGAGGAGTTCAAGACCCTCTACATCGACGGCAAGAAGGAGTGGTTCTGAGCCGCGCCTCCAGCGATGCGGTGGGTGCTCCGGCCCCTCCCCCCGTCGATCGCCGGGCTGATCGTCGGGGGGAGGGGGCTGCTTTACGGCTGATCCTGGCGGTGGCGGCCCTGGTGAGCTTCAGCCTGGCCGGGGTGACGATCTCGGACGGCCTTCACCCCCTGGCCCTGCTGGCCAGCTTGCTGCCCCTCCAGCTGGCGGCGCTGCTCTGGGTGCTGCGCCGCTGAGCGAGCGCCACTCAGTGGCGCTCGCTCAGGGCTTGGGGCTGGATGAACCGTTGCCCAGATTTCCGCCCAGGTCGGTCTCGAGGAACACGCGCACCACATCGCTCAGGGCGCTGACCTGGCTGACGGCCGCCTGCAGGGCGGGCAGGTTCACGGCCAGATCGGTGGTGGGGTAGGCCCGCAGGAAGCCGATCGGGGAAAGTTTCCCGTCACCGGCGTTGAGCCCCAGCACCGTGGCGGCCCGCAGGGCCGGCACCCCGGCCCGGGGGGCCTGGAGGGGATAGAGGATGCGGGCCACCCGGGAAAGGGCCACGCCACCGAGGCGCGTGCCCAGCAGCCGGCTCGTGGTCACCAGCGGCAGGCTGACACTGCGGTTGAGCAGATCGGCCACGGTCTGGGGCTGCTGGCGGCCCAGCCGGATCAGATCGGCGAGCAGGCCCCGGGCCTCGCCCGTCTTGGCCAGGTGCTCCAGATCGGCCACGGGAATCGAGCGCCGGAAGGCGCCGCTCACGAACACCACCTGCTCGGCGGCGGGGGCGGGCAGGGGCGACAGGCCGAGGGAGGCGCCCAGCAGGGCGAGGCTGAGCGCGGCGGTGCGGCGCATGGTCGATGGATCCTGGGGCCCCCTATCCCTAGCGCCGTTTCGCCCCAACGGACCATTCCCCGTCAGTCCAGTCAAACTCCGCCCATGGGCAATCCCGCCGCCGCCCCTCTTAGCCTGCGCTTCCGCCACCGGGGGCTGGGACGGTATGCCATCGCGGCGTTTCTGGCCCTCTGGCTGGTGGGCTGGGCCTTCGGCGAGCTGTTCGCCCTGGCGGCGCTGGTCCATGGCCTGGTCGCCTGGCTGGGTCTTGGCCCGCCTGGGCCTGCGGCCGGCGTTGGCGGAACGTCCGCCCTGCTGGCCGGAGCCTTCCTGCTCGTCTGGCTGACCTTCTGGACCCTGGGCGGTCTGGTGGCGATCCGTGAGCTGCTGAGGATGCTCTGGGCCGTTGATGACCTGGAACTGAACGGTGACGAACTGGTTCAGATTCGCCGGCTGGGGCCCCTGAGCCGCCGCCGTCGCTTCGACGCCCGGGCGATTCAGCAGCTGTCCGTGCGTGATCGGGGCTCCAGCGGCGGCGCCCTGGTGGCCCGGCTGGAGTCCGAAACGGTGGTGCTGACCGATCTTGGCGCCAGGGGCCAGTGGATCGAGGCGGTCCTGCAGCTGCGCGAGGCCTTGGGGTTGACGGAACAGGCGACAGCCCAGGCCATCACCGAACCCGCCGGCGCCTCCATGGCCGTCGCCCCGGCCCAGCCGCCCCCGGGCTGGGAGGCCCTGTCCGATCCCTTGGGCGAGCGGCTGCTGGTGAGCGATCGGCGCATCCGGCGCCGCCAGGCCCTGGTGATGATGGGGTTCACGGCCCTGGTGTTCGTTGCCGCCGCGGCCCTGGCCCGCAGCAGCCTTGAGAATCCGGGGCTATGGGCGCTGACACTGATCGCCGCCGTTCTGGCCGGCCTCTGCGGCTGGTGTGCCCTCTGGCTGGCCTTCGGGCGGATCGAATGGCGTCTTGGCCCGCGTCAGCTGGTGCAGCAACGCCGCTTCCGGGGCCGGGCGCGTGAGCGCTGGCGGGCCAGGGCCCTGGAGCTTCTGGAAACCTGCGACAGCGACAACGACCGCTGGTACGACCTGCGGGCGATCGAGCTCAGTGGAGACGGTCCGCGCCAGCCGCCCAAGGCCCTCAGCCTCACCAAGGTGCTCCATGACCCCGGCGTGCCCCGCGCCCTGGGGCTCTGGCTGGCCCGTCAGACCCGGTTGCCCTTCCACGACCGGGTGCCCAGCGAGGCGGAGCGCCTGGCCGAGCGTGAGGCCGAACTGACCAGGCTGCGCGATCAACTGGCCCGGTCCGGTCGTGCCGGTCGCTGGCTACTGGGGGCTCTGGAGCGGGCTGTGGGCCCTAGTGATCTGCCGGCTGAGGCGCCACGGCGGCCTCAGCAGCAGGTTCAGCGGCGTTCGACGCCTTCAGCCAGCGGGCGATCGGCTCCGGAAGCGCGCAGCGCTGACGGGTCGCCGCCTCGATCGCCCGGTGGCGGGTGAGGGCCGTGGCGGCCTCGAAGCCGCCGGCCTCAAAGCGGTAGCGCACCTCAAGCAGGCCCTCCTCCAGGGCCACCGGGGCCAAGGTGATCACCAGGGCATCTCCGGCGAACAGGGGCCGCTTGAAGTCGGCACGGGTGTGCACGATCGGGAGCGCCACCACAGGATGGCTCACGCCACCAGGCAGTTCGGTGCGCCAGGCGGGGCCCGGGAAGATTTCGGCGGAGCTCAGCCCGAAGGCCTCCAGGCTCTGCTCATAGGCCTCGTGGCACCAGCGCAGCAGCTGGTGGAAGTGCATCACCCCGGCGGCATCCGTTTCACCAAATCGCACGCTGCGGCTCTGGTGCAACCAGTGGCCGGGAACGGGGGGATCCTTGAAAAAACTGTCGAACAACCGTCAGCGATCCACCGAGCCCATGATCACGTCGATCGAACCAAGAATCGCCATGATGTCGGCCACCTTGGCCCCGGTGAGGATGTGGGGCAGGATCTGGAGGTTGTTGAAATCGGCGGCGCGGATCTTCCAGCGCCACGGGGTCACATCGTCATTGCCCATGATGAACACGCCAAGTTCACCCTTGCCCGACTCGAGCCGGGCGTAGAGCTCACCGCCCGGGATCTTGAAGGTGGGGGCCACTTTCTTGGCGATGTATTGGTAGTCAAAGCCGGAGGCCTCGCCCCCCTTGCCCTCGGTGATCCTCCGCGCCTCCAGGCTTTCGGTGGGGCCGCCGGGGATGGCCTTGGCGGCCTGGCGCAGGATCTTGAGCGATTCGCGCATCTCCTGGATCCGCACCCTGTAGCGGGCGTAGCAATCACCCTCGGTGGCCGTGGCCACGTCCCAGTCGAAGTCGTCGTAGCACTCGTAGTGGTCCACCTTGCGCAGGTCCCAGGGCACGCCGGAGGCGCGCAGCATCGGACCAGAAAGGCTCCAGTTGATCGCCATCTCGCGGCTGATCACCCCAAGGCCTTCGATGCGGCGTTTGAAGATCGGGTTGTTGGTGATCAGCTTCTCGTATTCGTCGATCTTGGGGCCGAACCAGTCGCAGAAGTCCAGCAGCTTGTCGAGCCAGCCGTAGGGCAGATCCACCGCCACGCCGCCGATGCGGAAGTAGTTGTTGTTGATCAGTCGCTGCCCCGTGGCCGCCTCCCAGAGGTCGTAGATCATCTCCCGCTCGCGGAAGATGTAGAAGAACGGGGTCTGGGCACCCACGTCCGCCAGGAAGGGGCCAAGCCAGAGCAGGTGGTTGGCGATCCGGTTGAGCTCCAGCATCAGCACCCGGATGTGACTGGCCCGCTTGGGCACCGGGATGTCAGCCAGCTTTTCGGGGGCGTTGACGGTGATCGCCTCGTTGAACATGCCGGCGGCGTAGTCCCAGCGGCTCACGTAGGGCACGAACATCACGTTCGTGCGGTTCTCGGCGATCTTCTCCATGCCGCGGTGGAGGTAGCCGATCACCGGCTCGCAGTCCACCACGTCTTCGCCGTCGAGGGTGACCACCAGCCTCAGCACCCCGTGCATGGAAGGGTGATGGGGCCCGAAGTTGATCACCATCGGCTCCGTGCGCGTTTCGAGCTGCGTCATGGCGCCTGGAGCGAGGTCGTAGGGGCGGATCTTAGGAAGGTGAGCGAGCTTGTTTGGGTCTCCGCAGCGCCGTTTGACTGAATTCACCCCAGCTCTGGTCCCTTCGACCTCGGATTTCGAGCATGTCCCCGTGCTCGCAGGACCCGTGGCCGAGGGGTTCGCGTCCCTGCCGTCCGAGGGTCTGCTGATCGACTGCACCGTGGGGGGTGGCGGTCACAGCGCCCTGCTGCTCAATGCCCACCCAGGCCTGCGCCTGATCGGCCTCGACCAGGACCCCACCGCCCTGGAGGCGGCCCACCGACGGCTGACCCCGTTCGGCGATCGCGTCACGCTGGTGGGGACGAACTTCGCCGACTTCATCCCCCCAGGGCCAGCGGTCGGGGTGCTGGCGGATCTAGGGGTGAGCAGCCCTCAGCTGGACGTGGCCAGAAGGGGCTTCAGCTTTCGCGCCGATGGCCCCCTGGACATGCGCATGAATCCGGGGGCCGGCGAGACCGCCGCCGAGTTGATCGATCGCCTCTCGGAAGGCGAGCTGGCCGACCTGATCTACGCCTATGGGGAGGAGCGGCTGTCGCGGCGCATCGCCCGCCGGATCGTCGAGCAGCGTCCCTGGGGCAGCGAGGCGGCCATTGATGCCGATGGTGATGCTGATCGGGGGACCGCGGCCTTGGCTTATCTGGTGGCCGGCTGTTATCCACCCAAGGCCCGCCGCAGCCGCCTTCACCCCGCCACCCGCACCTTCCAGGCCCTGCGCATCGCCGTCAACGACGAGCTGGGGGCCCTCGATACCCTGCTGCGGCGCGCCCCCGACTGGCTGGTCCCTGGCGGCCTGCTGGCGCTGATCAGTTTCCATTCGCTTGAAGACCGGCGGGTGAAAACCGCTTTTCTGAGCGATGGGCGGCTGGAGCGGATCACGCGCAAGCCCCTGGTGGCCGATGGGGCGGAGCAGGAGCTCAACCCCCGCAGCCGCTCCGCCAAGCTGCGGGTGGCCCGTCGGCGGCTGGCCCAGGCCCAGCACCAGGAGAGTCCATGAACCAACAGGACGCGATCTGGTGGCTGGCGCTGCTGATCCAGCTGGTGGCGATCCCCGGCACCCTCTTCCCGGTGCTGCCGGGCCTGGCCCTGCTGCCCCTGGGGGCGGGCCTTTGGACCTGGTCGGTGGGCTGGGCCGTGGGCTGGCCGGCCCTGGCGCTGGCCAGCGCGATCCTCTTGCTGGGCTGGGGTGCCGACGCCCTCGGGATGCTGCTGGGGGCGGCACGGCTGCAGGCCACCCGCTGGGCCTACATCGGCGCCGGTCTGGGGCTGGTGGTGGGGCTGTTGGGGCTGTTGCCGGCTCTGCCCTTCGGTGGCCCGCTGGTGGGGGCCCTGGTGGGGCCGCTGCTGGGGGCCGCCCTGGGTGAACTGTTGAGTGCCTCCGGCGAGCTGGGTCCCTTCGGCCTGGAGCGCCTGAAGCGCTCGCTGCTGGTGGGGCTTGCGGTGGTGGCCGGAATGCTGGTGAGCCGCCTGGCCCAGGTGATCCTGGCGGTGGTCGGCGTGGCGGGCTTCGTGCTTCTCACCGGGATGCTGCGCTGAGGGGCTGGCCCCTCAACTCGTTCAGCGTGCGGCTGAGCACCGCGATGGCCTGATCGATCTCGGCTTCCGTGGTGCCGCGGCCCAAGCCGAAGCGGATCGAGGCGGCCGCCTCGGCGCGGCTGCGCCCTAGGGCCGCCAACACGTGGGAGGGGCTGCCGCTGCTGCAGGCCGAGCCGCCGCTCACCGCCAGCTGGCGCCGCAGGGCCCCATGCAGCTGGCTCCCCTCCACACCACCGATGGTCACGTTGAGGTTGTGGGCCAGCCGCTGGGATGGGTGGCCGTTGAGTCGCACATCGCCGAGGGCTTCCAGGGCGCTCCAGAGCCGATCCCGCAGGGCACTGAGGCGCTCGGCACGGGGCTCCCGGTCGGCCGCCGCCAGCTGGGCCGCCTCGGCCAGCCCCACGATCAGCGGCACCGCCAGGGTGCCGGCCCGCAGGCCCCCCTCCTGGCCACCGCCATGCTGCTGGGGCGCCGGCCGCACCCCACCCGCCAGCACCAGGGCGCCGATGCCCTTGGGGCCGTAGAGCTTGTGGCCGCTGAGGCTGAGCAGGTCGATGCCCAGCTCCCTGGGCCTCAGGCTCAGGTGGCCGAAGGCCTGGGCCCCGTCGCAGTGGAAGCTGATGCCGCGGCTGCGGCAGAGGGCCCCGATCGCCGCCAGGGGCTGGAGCACGCCGATCTCGTTGTTGGCGGCCATCACGCTCACCAGCACGGTGCCTGGGTGCAGGGCGTCCTCCAGCTCGGTGAGGTTCACCAGGCCGTCGGGGTTCACCGGCAGCACCGTCAACTCGAAGCCCTTTGACTCCAGATGCCGCAGGGGATCAAGCACGGCCCGGTGTTCCGTGGCCAGGGTCACCAGGTGACGGCCCTGGCCCGCCCGCGCCTCGACAATCCCTTTGAGGGCCAGGTTGTTGGCCTCGGTGGCGCCACTGGTGAACACCAGCGCTTCAGGTTCCACCCCCAGGCCAGTGGCCAGGGAGCAACGCGCCTGCTCCACGGCGGCGCTTGACGTCAGCCCCGGGCGGTGCAGGCGGCTGGCGGGGTTGGCGAACTGCTCGCTCCAGTAGGGCGCCATCGCGGCCACCACCTCCGGGGCGCAGGGGGTGGTGGCCTGGTGATCGAGGTAGGGGACGTTGGCGGCCAGGGGAGCCTTTCGGCGGGCGACACCACCATGCTGACAAGATCGAAGCGATGGATGGGAGGAGCGATGGGCACGAGCATCCAGGCCGGGCACCATTCGTTCGCCAGAAGCTCGCCCACACGGCTGCTGGGGAAGAGGCTGCTGGGCCAGCGGCTGCTGGGCCGGCGGCCGCTGGCGGTGCTGGCCCTCGCGCTGTTCCCTCTCGGTGGCCTGGCGCCGGCCGCCGCTCAGAACGTGATTCGCACTCCCGAGGAGTCACGGCCCAAGGGGATGGTGATCATCCAGGACAAACCCACCCTCGAGGGGCGCCGGGTGGTGGGGGTCTACGGCGTCACCGTCGATGAGAAAGACCCCAGCCTGCGGCGCATCAAGGTCTGGTACGAGCTGCCCAACAACGTCAGCGTCCGCAGTGAGACGATCCGCTGCTCGCCCTCGGGTCCGATGCGGATCAGCCACAACGGCAACAACCTGGTGATGCGGGAGCTCAACCCCGGCGGGCCGATCACCCCTTTCAACCTCCAGGACCACCGCATCTGGTGGATCTCCTGCTTCCCGGAGCAGGCGGGCGCCGACCCGGCCACCCTGCGGCCCCTGGCCCTCAAGCTCGGCTACAACGGCAACCTCCAGGAGAAGGAGACCCTGTTGCCCAGTCCATCCGGTCGATAGATTCCAACTTCCCATTCCCCGGGCATGCAGCACCCCCAACCCCCGCTCGAGCCTGAGCAGGAGCCCGCCCCGGTGCCGGCCGCCGCTCCCGCCCGGTTGCTGCTGGTGGATGACGAACCCGGCCTGCGCACGGCGGTGCAGGCCTACCTGCAGGACGAGGGCTTCGAGGTCACCACCGCGGTCGATGGCGAGGAGGGCTGGGCTCTGGCCCAGGAACTGCTGCCCGATCTGGTGCTCAGCGACGTGATGATGCCCCGCCTCGATGGCTACGGGCTGCTCAAGAAGCTGCGCGCCGATGAGCGCCTGGGGGGCACGCCGGTGATCTTCCTCACCGCCAAGGGCATGACCGCCGACCGCATCGAGGGATTCCAGGCGGGCGTCGACGACTACATCCCCAAACCTTTCGATCCCGATGAGCTGGTGGCGCGCGTGCGCAACGTGGTGCGGCGCCAGGAGCGGCTGCTGGCGGAGGCCGCCCGCTACGCCGACGCTGACATTGGCCAGATGGCCAAGCAGATCACCGAGATCCGCTCCCTGCTGCAGACCGGCGGCAGCAAGAAGGCCGCCGGCGGCCCTGTGCACCATGAGTTCACGCCCCGGGAGGCCAGCGTGCTGCAGCTGGTGGCCGAGGGGATGATGAACAAGGAGATCGCCCGCCGACTCGAAACCTCGATTCGCAACGTCGAGAAGTACGTCAGCCGCCTGTTCACCAAGACCGGCACCGCCAGCCGCACCGAGCTGGTGCGCTACGCCCTCGAGAACGGCCTGGTGGACTAGGGCCCCCGGTGGCCGAGGCTTGGCTTCCTGCGGCGCCCAATCGTGGTTGGGTCTACCGCGATCGCATCGGGGCGGAGCAGGTGGGAGCGTCGGTGCTGGCGTACTACGCGGCCCGGTATCGCCATTCCGATCGGGCGGAGTGGACCCAGCGCCTGGCGGCTGGGGAGATCCACAGGAACGGCACCAGGCTCCGGGCCGATGCGGCCCTCGCGGCCGGCGACCAGTTGCAATGGCATCGGCCCCCCTGGGAGGAGTCCGCCGTGCCGGGGTCGTGGCAGCGCCTGTTCGATGACGGCGATTGGCTGGTGATCGACAAGCCCAGCGGCCTGCCGGTGCTGCCCGCCGGGGGCTTCCTGGAGCACACCCTGCTGCGGCTGCTGGAGCGCCGTCACGGCGGTGACGCCGCCGGCGTCCCCCGTCCTGTGCACCGGTTGGGTCGCTTCACCTCGGGGTTGCTGGTCTGCGCCAGGGGCCCGACCAGCCGGGCCTGGTTGAGCGCCCAGCTGCGGGAGAGCACGGCGGGCGCAGAGAGGTCCTGCCGCAAGCTCTACCGAGCGTTGACGGAGCCCATTCCCATGTCCTTGAAGGCGGGTGAGTCAATCACGCTCACCAGCCCGATCGGCCGCCGGCCCCATGGGCTGCTGGGCCAGGTGTGGTGCGCTGTTGGCGAGGGGGAACCCGGCGCCTTGGCGGCCCGGAGCACCCTCAGCCTGCTGGAGCGCCGCCCCGGCGCCGACCTGGTGGAGGTCACGATCGCCAGCGGCCGCCCCCACCAGATCCGCATCCATACCGCCGCCCTTGGAGCGCCCCTGCTGGGGGATCCGCTCTATCTCCCGGGCGGTCTGGCCCGCGCCGAGGTGCTGCCAGGGGAAGGGGGCTACAGGCTCCACGCCCATCGACTGACGCTGCTGCGCCCGGACGGGGAGTGGCTGGAACTGGAGGCGGCGGTACCACAGGGGCTGGAGTGCTTGGGGCCCAAGGCCTGAAAGGGGCCACCTGTTCACAACGGTCCCTTTCATGAACAGGTGGTTGTCCCTGCTTGCGAATCGCTGTTTTTTACCAATCTCTCCGAGGGATGATCCAGGCACAGAATCGAAACGCGCTGAAAATCCCGTCCTCGGGGTTGCTGCAGCCACGGATCGAAACGGCTTCCCCTGCTCCAGGGCCCGTTGCTCGAGTGCCTTGAGCAACGGGTGGGGACCCTGGTTCTGGTCAGCCCCGCTGGAACTCCACCAGACGGGAGAAGTAAAAAGGGGCCTGATTGAGGCTGCGGCGAACGGGCACAAAGCCGCTGCGCTCAGCCGCCGCCACGATGCCCGATTCCTTCAAGGTGTAGGCACGCGTGGTCTTGCTGGGGCCGGGGAACAGCTCGCCGATGCGCTTGAGCGCCGCCAGCAGCGGCGTGTAAGGCGCGAAGCTCACGATCAGCCGCCGCTCCGCCAGCCCGGCCAGGTGCTCCACCATCTGCTCGGCCGCTTCCTGGGGGTAGTGGATGAACACATCCAGGCAGATCACCGTGTCGTAGCGACCGGTCAGGCTCTCGAGGTCGGAGGCGCTGAAGCTCAGCCGTTCGGGATCGACGCCCTGCTCATCGGCCCGACGGCGGGCTTCACCGACCATCGCTTCGGAGAGGTCGCTGGCGGCGATGCTGCCGGCCCCGAGCGCCGCCAGGGGCAGGCTGAGGCTGCCCACGCCGCAACCGGCGTCACAGAAGCTGCGGCTCCCCAGATCGCCCTCCTCCTGCAGCCAGCTCAGCACCTGATCCACCGTCTTCTGGTGGCCGAGGCGGATGTTGCGCTGCACCTTGTTGACCTCGCCTGAGTCGCTGTAGATGCGGTTCCAGCGCTCGAAGCCGGTGCTGTTGAAGTAGGCCTGCACTTCTGCTTTTTCGGCCGCCTTCGGGCAGGGATCCAGCAGCTGATCGGCGGTCATGGAGACGGGGCCGTTGGCGGCCAGGGCACATGGGCGCGGATCCTAGGCAGCACGCCGCCAGCTCAAGCTCCCTGCGTCTCCGGCGCTCCAACGCAGGACTTCCTCGATCGGCACCCCCAGCAGCAGTTCCTCCAGCGGCCGCTGATCCCCCAGCACCCGCCGGGGGGTCACCGTGGCCGCCCGGATCGCCCCGGCGGCGTCGCCGCCCCAGAGCGCCAACCGCTTCACCCCCTCCAGCAACGGCAGGGTCACCCCGGCCAGGGTGCCGTCCTCCAGTCGGCAGCTGCCGTCCTCCACCAGCAGCACGCGCTCATCCCAGCGGTGCCGGCCCTCCCCCAGCCCGTAGGGCCCAAGGGCATCGCTGACGATCACCAGCTGCTCGGGCGCCAGCCGCTGCAGCAGCAGGGCCATGGAGGGGGCCACATGCACCCCGTCGGCGATCAGCCCCAGGGCCACATCGCCCCGCAGCACCGCCGCCGCCAGGGGCCCCGGGGCGCGGTGGCCCAGGCCCGCCATGGCGTTGAAGCTGTGGGTCACCATCGCCACCCCCGCCGCGAAGGCGGCCCCCGCCTGGGTTTCATCGGCTTCGCTGTGTCCAAGGCAGACCACGATCCCCTCGGCGCGCAGAGCCTCGATCACCTCGGCGGCCCCCTCCAGTTCCGGCGCCAGGGTGACCAGGTCGATCGTGGCTTCGAAACCGCCGATGCGCTCCCGCAGCGCCGCCAGGCTGGGCTCAACCAGGTGCTGGCTGGGGTGGGCGCCGCGGCGTTCGGGGGCCAGGAAGGGTCCCTCCAGGTGGGCCCCCAGGAGCTGGCAGCGGCCGCGGCAATGCAGCGCCCGGGCCTGCTCCAGCGCCGCCAGGGCCTGGCGCAGGGGTTCCACGCCGCAGGTCACCAGGGTCGGGCAGATGGCCTCCACCCCGTCGCTCCAGAGCCGCTCCAGCAGCTCGAGCAGCCGGGGCAGGTCGCGCTCCTGCAGTTCCGGGAAGGCGAGCCCTAGGCCTCCATTGATCTGCAGGTCCACACCGCCCGGGCTGAGCCAGTCGCCCCTCCAGTCGTCGCCGGCGGCGCGGCTTCCCGTGGCCAGGGGCCGCAGGGCGGCGATCTGGCCTTCGTCACCCAGGCCCACACGCCAGAGCCGTTGGTCGCCAGGGAGCCTGACATTGCTGAGCCAGCGCATGGGGAGAGGGGAGAGGGGGAGCTGGCGGTGGGCCACGCCGGAGCGGAGAATGACATTCTCCTTGCCCCGCCCCCGTGGTCGCCGCCCCCACCCCAGGCCCCAGCCCGCTGGTGGCCATCGTGATGGGCAGCGATTCCGATCTGCCGACCCTGGAGCCGGCGGTGCAGGTCCTGGAGCGTTTCGGTATCGCCCATGAGGTACGCGTGCTCTCGGCGCACCGCACCCCCGAGGCCATGGTGGCCTTTGCCCGCGCCGCCGCCGGCCGGGGCCTCAAGGTGGTGATCGCCGGCGCCGGTGGCGCCGCCCACCTGCCGGGCATGGTGGCCGCCCTCACCCCCTTGCCGGTGATCGGGGTGCCCGTGCAGAGCAAGGCCCTTTCCGGCGTGGATTCCCTGCACTCGATCGTGCAGATGCCGGCGGGGATTCCGGTGGCCACCGTCGCCATCGGCAATGGCACCAACGCCGGCCTGCTGGCGGTCCAGATCCTGGCCACCGCCGATGCCGCTTTGCTCTCGGCCGTGGAGGCCTATCGGCAGGAGTTGCAGGATCAGGTGGCTGCCAAGGATCAGCGTCTTCAGGCCCTCGGCAGCGCCGAATACCTGCGCCAGATGGCCCCCTGACCCATGAGTCCGATCGCTTCTCTGGTGGTGCCCAGTTGGCTGCGGCTCGGCCTGGCCCTGCCCCTGCTGGTGCTCAACCTCTACGTGCTGCGCCAGCTGCTGGTGCCCCTGGCCCCCTTCCCTGCCCTGTTCCTGGGGGCGGCGTTGATCGCCTTTCTGCTTGACCTGCCCAGCCGCTGGCTCACGGGCCGCGGCCTGCCCCGGCCGTTGGCCCTGCTGCTGGTGGTGGGCCTCACCCTGGCGTTGGGGGTGCTGGCGGCCCTGTGGCTGGTACCGCGGCTGGTGCAGCAGCTGGGGGAGCTGATCACGGCGCTGCCGGGCTGGCTCACCGAGGCGGAGGGCCTGCTCGATGAGCTCCAGGTCCTTGTCGCCACCTGGGGTCTGCCGGCGGATTTCGGCAACCTCAGCAACGAGCTGCTGACCCGCTCCACCCAGCTGGCCACCCGTTTCAGCCAGCAACTTCTGAGCCTGTTGGGGGCCACCTTGGGCCTCACGGTCAACACCTTGATCGTGGTGGTCCTGGCGGTGTTTCTGCTCCTGGGGGGTGAATCGATCAGCCGCGGCCTGGCCCGCTGGCTGCCGGAGCGCTGGCGGGAGCTGGTGCTCAGCACCGTGATGCGCACGTTCCGTGGCTACTTCGCCGGCCAGGTGGTGCTCGCCCTGATTCTCAGCGGCGCCCAGATCATCGTCTTCACCCTGCTGGGGATCCCCTACGGCGTGCTGTTCGCCGTGGCGATCGGCTTCACCACCCTGGTGCCCTACGCCAGCGCGCTCACGATCACCCTGGTCAGTGTCCTGCTGGCCCTCGAAGATCCCCGAACCGGCTTGGAGGTGCTGGCCGCAGCCATTTCCGTGGGCCAGGTGGTTGACCAGGTGATCCAGCCCCGGCTGATGGGCCAGATCGTGGGCCTGCAGCCCGCCTGGCTGCTGGTGAGCCTGCCGATCGGCGCCAGGGTGGGCAGCCTGCTGGGGCTGGGGGAGCTTCTGGGGCTGCTGCTGGCGGTGCCCGTGGCCAGCTGCCTGAAGACCTTTTTCGATGCCTGGGCCCAGGGCCTGGGTCTGCCGGAGCCCGATGCGATCAGGGTGCCGCTGGAATGACCCCGGCGGCGGCCAGGTAATCCACCACTTCCTGCACACAGGCCTCCAGGTCCTTGCCGCCGGTGTCGATGCGCAGCTCGGGGGCCTCCGGCAGCTCGTAGGGGCTGGAGATGCCCGTGAACTCCTTGATCGCTCCGGCACGGGCCTTGGCATAGAGCCCCTTGGTGTCGCGGCTTTCGCAGACCTCCAGATCGGCGGCGCAGTGGATTTCGATGAAGTCGCCGGCGCTCACCAGGCCCCGGGCGCGCTCACGGTCGGCCCGGAACGGTGAGACGAAGGCGGTGAGCACCACCACACCCGCATCCAGAAACAGTTTGGACACCTCGCCGATGCGGCGGATGTTCTCCTCCCGGGCGGCGTCGGAGAAGCCCAGGTCGCTGCAGAGACCGTGGCGCACGTTGTCGCCATCGAGCACGTAGCAGCTGAGTCCCTGCTCGAACAGGGCCGAATTGACGGCGTTGGCCAGGGTGCTCTTGCCCGCGCCGGAGAGCCCCGTGAACCAGAGGATGGCGCTGCGGTGGCCCCTCTGGTGGGCCCTGGCGGCCCGGTCCACCGAGGAGTGATGCCAGACGATGTTGGTGGCTTTGGTGCTCGTCATGGCGCAGCCGGCAGGGGTCGCAATCGGGCCATTGTTTCAGCCCCCCGCCTGCTTGGGCCGGAAGCCCTCCTGCTCCAGCAGGACCAGGGCGGAGGCCAGTTGGTCGCCCTGGAGTTCGATCACCCCGTCTTTGACGGTGCCGCCGCTGCCGGCGCGGGCCTTGAGGGCCTTGAGCAGGGCTTTGGCCTCCTCGGCACCCAGCCCCAGGCCGGTGATCAGGGTCACGGTCTTGCCCCCCTTGCCCGCCTTGGTGCGCTGCACCCGGACCTGCCGCTGGGCGCGGGGTGCGGGGGCCGCTCCTCCCTCCATCGGCCGCTGCAGGCTCTCCGCCCGGCTGAATTCCTGCCAGCCCCCCTTGCCCATGGCGAACGTCCCCGGTATCTGTGCCATCACAGCGCAGCGACCGTCCGTGGATCTGCCACCTGTTCAAGTCGAAATGGTGCGGGTGGCGCTGCCGGGTCGTCAGGAGCCACCCGCCTGCCGCCAGCCCCCCTCCCCCGACCAGGAGGTGCTGGTTGGCTCGCTCGCCGGGGTGCCGCTCTGCCAGGCCAGGCGCATCAAGGTGCCGATGCCGGCGGGTTGGCCTGTGACTCCACCACCGCCGCTGCCGTCAGCGAAGTCGGCCGCCTCCAGGGGCACGCCCAAGGCCACCTCGACCAGCCCGTGAACGTGGCTGCGCCCTCCGCCCCTGTTCAGCTGCTGCACCCAGGCCTGGAGGCGAACAGATTCAGCCCCAACTCCTCGGAGAGGAAGCGCGCCGTGGCCTGGCCCCGCACGCTGGTGCCGCTGCCATCGAGGGGCGCCGAATAGCTGGCCAATCCGCCCTTGCCCGGGGCCACGGTGATCAGCCCCCCGGCCACGCCGCTCTTGGCGGGCAGGCCCGTCTCGTAGATCCAATCGCCGGAGGTTTCATAGAGCCCGGCGGTCACCATCACGGCCAGCACGTGCTGGCAGTGAATGGGGTCGATCACCATCTGGCCGCTTCGGGGGTGGAAGCCGCCGTTGGCCAAGGTGGCGGCCATCAGGGCCAGGTCAGCGGTGGAGACGCTCAAGGAGCACTGGCGCGTGTAGAGGTCGGTGGCCGCCTCGGGGTCGAAATAGATCCGCTCGTAGCTGCTCAGCAGGCTGGCGATCCCGGCGTTGCGCTGGTTGGTGGCGCTCTCGGAGGAGTAGACCGCCCCGTCCACTTCCAGGGGGCGGCCGGCGAAGCGGGAGAAGCCCTCGAGGATGAAAGCCCACTTCGTCTCAGCGTCGACGCCAGGCGCCAGGCTGGTGGCGGCGATCGCACCGGCGTTCACCATCGGGTTGGTGAGCCGATCACCCGTGCGCTCCATGGCGATCACCGAGTTGAAGGGCAGGCCGGTGCTGTTCACCCCGAGTTTCTGCTGGGCTTCCTCCTCGCCGATCGCCTGGCAGATGAGGGCGAACATGAACGGTTTGGAGAGGCTCTGGATGCTGAAGCGGTGGCCGGTGTCGCCAGCCTCGAACAGTTCGCCGCTGGTAGCGGCCACACAGACCCCGAAGCGACCCGGGTCGGCGGCGGCCAGGGCGGGGATGTAATCCGCCACGACCCCCTCCTCCAGCGGGCTGAAGCGTTGGTGCGCCTCCGACACCAGTTCCTGAACCACCTCGGCGCTGGGCAGATGGCCCGTCGAGATGCGCCCTGCTGAGGCCGTCATCAGCTCAGGCCTGGGCCACCGGGGCCAGCGTCTCCCAGGAAAAACGCGGCAACCGCTGCAGCCCGTCCCGCTGGATCTCCGTCCAGACCTTGACGATTTCCGCGAGTTCGGGGGCGCCACGCTCCAGCTTGAGCTGCTGGGAAAGGGCCAGGCTGTCGGTGGGGTAGAGCACCAGCTCGAAAGGGGGGCCCACGGTCAGGTTGGAGCGGCGGGTGATCACCTGTGACAACAGCAGCAATCGCGCCGCATCCTCCAGCGACAGGCTGCTCTGGGCGGCGTAGTCGAGCGGTGGCTTGCCGTATTTGCTCTCGCCGATCTGCAGGTAGGGGGTTTCCGGGGTGGCCATGATCGTGTTCCCCTGGGGGTAGATCAGGTAAAGCCCGTGGGGTTGGCCGGCGATCTGGCCGCCCAGGATGAAGGTGGCCTCACCGCTGGCCCCGGCCTGGCGCAGGGCCTGGGCATTCGCGCTCAGCTCTTCAACGTTGAGGCGGCCGATGTAGGCGGCGGCTTCGAACAGGTAGTCGGAACTGAGCAGATCGGGCTGGTCCCCATCCGCTACGGAGTGGTGACCTTGCTTGGCGGCCCGGTCCAGGTCGCGGTTGATCCGGTTCAGAACCCCCTGGGTGGTGGCCAGGTTGCCAGCGGCCAGAAGCACGAACAGCCGGTCGGGGCTGGGCTGAAAAACATGCAGCTTGCGGTAGGTGGAGATGTAGTCCACCCCGGCATTGGTGCGGGAATCGGAGGCCAGCACCAAACCGGAGTTGAGCCAGAGGCCCACGCAATAGGTCATCGGGCGAGCGGCCCTACGGGATCCAGCGATCGTAGGCAGGTCGCCCACTCCCTTCGGTCGCGCTCCTGACGTCCGTGTTCTCGAAACCCTGATCCGTGCGCTCAGGCGGTCCTCAGCCGATCCACTGGCCATTGGCAAAGCGCAGCGCGTAGATCACAAGCAGCAGCGCTCCGAAGCCCACAAGGAAGCGCAGCCAGCGCGGTCGTTCGCTGAACCAGGCCGCGTAGAGCATCAACAGGGGCGCGGTGGCGAAGATATGGCGCTCAAGGCTCACGGTGTGTTGCTTGAGCAGGTAGGCCAGCAGACTGAAGACCCCGAAACTCCACACCTCCAGGGGCAGCCGCCTGAAGCCCCAGCCGCCCAGCAGCAGGGCGCCGATCACCACCAGCAGACTCAGGCCTGACATCCCGGCCACCAGCCAATAGGCCAGGAAGGCCACCAGGGAAAGCACGAAGCTCGTGCTGGGGTGACGTCGTCGCAGCGCCACGGCCAAGGCGCCGAGGCCCAGGGTGGCGGTGATCTGAGCGGGATGGATGCCATCGACCAGGGCACTCGCTTCGGTGTTGATTGGACCGAGGAAGACTTTCGACAGCCGTTCCAGCCAGAAGGGCAGGCCGGAGAGATTGAAGCCCGGGTTTACGTCCCAGGCTCGCTGGGCATGCAGAAAGGCGAAGGGGTCGCCGCTGAGTCGCAGGTTGAGGAGCGCCACCGCCGCCAGGCCGCCCAGGGTCGCCAAGCTGGCCAGCAAGCCGGCCGTCAGGCGGCCCCGGCGGGCGAAGGCGATCAGGATCGATGGAAGAATCACCACGCCGGTGGGCCGGGTGGCGCTGGTCAGGGCGCCGAGAACGGCCGCCGCCGGAGCCTGCAGGGGCGGCTGCACCAGGCTCAGCAGCGTCAGCACTGTGAACAGCAAATAGAAGGACTCGGTGTAGGGGATCGAGAAGAAGATGCTCATCGGGTTGAAGCATGTGAGCAGCACCACAGCCTGGGCGGCCCGTTCCCCCAGGCACTGCAGGCTGAGCCGGTGCAGCGCCACCAGGGCCAGCAGGAAGGCGCCATTGGCCAGCACCAGCGCCACCGGAAGCGGCGCCAGGTGCATCAGGCCGGCCACGGCTCTTGTGGCGTGAGGGAAGACTGGGAAGAAGGCGAAGTTGTCTCCGGAGTAGCCGTTCGTCACGATCTCCAGGTAGTGGGCGGCATCCCACTGGCGCAGGCGTGCCGCCAGTTCGCCGGGTTGCCTGAGCTGCACGCTGATCGCCAGGGGAGCGAAGAAAAGGAGCCGGCTGAACAGCCAGCAGGGCAACAGCAGGGACACCAGGGTCTGCCCCAGGGATTCTTGGTTGGCGCCACTGGCTTCTGGGGTGCTGGCGGCGAGCTCTTCAGGTCGTCTGAACACGGCGCAGCATCGCGATCGGACGGCCTGGATGACCCTATCTGGAGCCGCAACAAGCACTGACCTCACCCAGCCCAAGAAGGCGATCCAGGCCAATGGCCCCCAGCGACCGATCGGTGGTGCTGCCTACGCTGGCCCCACTCCGAGCCGCCGCCGGTGACCAGCACGTTCTCCTCCCCCCAACCGGATCCCGCGACCCTGGAGCTGTCGGCCCGACCCAACGCCCTGGGACGCTTCGGGCGCTTCGGGGGGCAGTACGTGCCCGAAACCCTGATTCCGGCCCTGCTGGAACTGGAGCGGGCGGCGGCCGAGGCCTGGGCGGACCCGACCTTCACCGCCCGGCTCGATCACCTGCTGCGCACCTACGTGGGCCGACCGACGCCGCTGTACGAGGCCGAGCGGCTGAGCGAGCACTACCGCCGCCCTGAAGGGGGCCCGCGCCTGTGGCTCAAACGCGAGGACCTCAACCACACCGGTGCCCACAAAATCAACAACGCCCTCGGCCAGGCCCTGTTGGCCCTGCGCATGGGCAAGCGACGGATCATCGCCGAGACCGGCGCCGGGCAGCACGGGGTGGCCACGGCCACGGTCTGTGCCCGCTTCGGCCTGGAGTGCGTCGTCTTCATGGGCGCCGAGGACATGCGCCGCCAGGCCCTGAACGTGTTCCGCATGCGCCTGCTGGGGGCCACGGTGCAGCCGGTCACCGCCGGCACCGCCACCCTCAAAGATGCCACCAGCGAAGCGATCCGTGACTGGGTCACCAACGTTGAGACCACCCACTACATCCTGGGCTCGGTGGCCGGTCCCCACCCGTACCCGATGCTGGTGCGCGATTTCCATGCCGTGATCGGCGTGGAGGCCAAACGCCAGTGCACCGAGGCCTTCGGCCGCCTCCCGGATGTGCTGCTGGCCTGCGTGGGCGGCGGTTCCAACGCCATGGGCCTGTTTCACGCCTTCGTGGGCGACACCAGCGTGCGCCTGATCGGGGTGGAAGCCGCCGGCGAGGGGGTGGCCAGCGGGCGCCACGCCGCCACGATCACCGAGGGCCGCGTGGGGGTGCTGCACGGGGCGATGAGCCTGCTGCTTCAAGACAACGAGGGGCAGGTGCAGGAGGCCCACTCGATCAGCGCCGGCCTGGATTACCCCGGTGTGGGCCCGGAGCACAGCTACCTGAGGGAGATCGGCCGGGCTGAGTACGCGGCGGTCACCGATCAGCAGGCTCTCGATGCCCTGCAGAGGGTCAGCCGGTTGGAGGGGATCATCCCGGCCCTGGAAACGGCCCACGCCTTTGCCTGGTTGGAGCAGCTCTGCCCCACCCTGGCGCCGGGCACCGAGGTGGTGATCAACCTCTCCGGCCGCGGTGATAAGGATGTGAACACGGTGGCCGATCGGCTCGGTGATGAGCTGCGGCCTGCCGGCTGAGGCGTGCCTCTAGCTCAGCAGCCGGCTGAGGCTGGCAGCCACCGTGCGCACGGCGGCCCGGGCGGTGGCGTAGGCCATGCGCATCGGCCCGATGACGGCAACTTGGCCCCCGATGCCTTCGCCGGTGGCGTAGCTGGCCTGCACCACGGCGCAATGCTCCAGCGCCTTGTGGGGGTGCTCCGCCCCGATCCAGATGCCCCCGAGGGCACTGATGCCTTCAGGTTGGAGCAGCTGCTGAGGCTGCTCCTCAACCAGTTGGAGCAGCGGCCTCAGACTGGCCGTGCGGCTGAACTCCGGTTGGCCCATCAACCCCCCTAACCCGAGGGCCAGGGCACTTTCGCTCTCGTTGGCGCGGGTCTGCCGGTGGCGCTCCAGCGCCTGGCGCAGCAGGGTGCCGCTGCGCTCCAGCTGCGGGGGCAGGTTGTCCCAGTCGAGGCCGTCGCCTTCGCTTCGCCGGCTCTGAGGGTTGTCTTGGAGCTGGGAGGCGGCCCATCGTTCCAGGGCCGGAACCTCGCTGGCGGTGCCCCCTGGCAGTCGCAGGTTGAGGCTGGTGGCGGTGGTGGACCCTTCCACCAGCAGCACCAGCAGCCGGTCGCCGCTGGGCACAAGCCGCAGGGCCTGCAGGCTGGGCTGACTCCGCTGGGGCCGGGTGATCAGGCTGAGCAGGCCGGTCATGTCCGCCAGCCGCCGGGCCAGGTGCAGCAGCAGCTCATCAAGGGCCGTCCATTGCAGGCTGAGGCTGGCCATCTCCCGCTCCAACTGCAGGGCCGCGGCGCCGGGGGCGGGCAGCAGGCAGTCGACGTAGAGGCGGTAGCCCTGCTGGCTGGGCACCCGCCCCGCCGAGGTGTGGGGCTGGGTGAGCAGACCCTTCTGCTCCAGGGCCCCCATGGCCGAGCGGACCGTCGCCGCACTGGCGGTCAGGCCGAAGCGCCGCACCAGGGTGTGGCTGCCAACCGGCTCCATCGTGTCCACGTAATGGCGCACGGTGGCCTGCAGCACCTCCTGCTGACGGCGGGGTAGCGGAGGCAGGCCGGAGCTCAGCAGGGGGTCATGGAAAGTTGGTCTGGATCGTAGGGGGAACCGATCAGGAAGGCGCGGCGGCTCGGCCGGCTGTTGGGATCTGGCTGGCTCTTGGGATCCGGCCAGCCTTCGGCGTTCAGTAACGGGGAACCGATGGATCCACCTCCACGCTCCAGGCTTCGATGCCGCCCTGGAGATTCCAGACGTCGCTGAAACCCTGGGCTTCGATCAGCCAGGAGGCGAACTGCCAGCTGCGCATGCCCGCATGGCAGAGCACCACCACGGGGCGGCCTGGATCCAGCAGGTCGCCGATCCGCTCGATCCACTCCCTTGAACCACTCAGGGCCAGGTGGATCACCGGATGGGGCAGGGCGGCCAGCTCCAGCTCCGAGGCTTCGCGCACGTCCACCAGTTGCAGGTTTTCCCCCCTGGTCAGACGGCTGTTGAGTTCGGCGGCGGAGAGGCTGAAGGGTTGGGGCATGGCGGGTGTTGTTCGGTGGCTGGGTGAGGGGAGGGCCATCGCCGGATGGTCGAGCTGTTCAACAACTGGCTCTCCGAGCGCTGGACCTGTCCGACAGGGGGAGCTCTCCAACCAATGGCGCTGAAACGGACCGATTTCAAAGCGAAGGTTGGGCTCTCAGAAGGAAGCCTGTCAAACAGAACCTCAATGCATAAAGATGAGGCCACTGCTGATGTTGCCGCGTGAAGCTCCGCCCCTTCCTTGCGGTTGTGCTGGCGGTGGCCCTGCTCCTGCTTTCGTTGGCGGCCGGAGGCTGGTGGCTGCTGTTGCGCCAGAGTCCCCTGGCGATCGTGAACCACAGCCTGCGGGTGCCCCTGGCCTCCCGCTTCATTCCGCGCAACGCTCCGCTCAGCGTGCATCTCCAGATCAGCCCCGACCAGGCGGTGGCCTACGCCCGGGCGGTCGCCGCCCCAAGGCAGCGGCGCCAGGCCGCTGCCGCAGTGGAACGGCTGCGGGATGGGGCGTTCGCCGCCGCCGGCCTCGATTACCCCGGTGAGCTGGCCGGCTGGCTGGGCGGTGACCTCAGCCTTGCCCTGCTCGACCCTCCCACTGAGGGGGCTGGGCCCGGCTGGGTCCTGGCTCTGGCCAGCCGAGATCCCCAGGGGGCCCGCAGCTTTCTGCAGCGCTTCTGGCAGACCCGCAGCCTGGCCGGCACCGACCTGCAGATCAGCCGTTACCGGGGCATGGGTCTGATCAGCGGCCGCGGAGCGCTCGTGGGCCAGCGGCCCCAGCCCCTTGCCACCGCCTTGATCGACGACCAGCTGGTGCTGATCGCCTCTGGGCGGATGGTGCTTGAGCAGGCCCTGGATGTCTCCCAGATCGACGGACTCAACCAGGCGGGCAGTTCGGCATGGCGCGAGGCGATCGAGCAGCTTGGACCCGGCATCGTTCTGGTGACGGCCCGTCCTGGAGCCCTCCCTTCCTGGCTGGGTCTGCCGGCTTCCCTGGCCTCCGCCTCCCCAGGACAAACCTTGGTCGCCTCCCTGGCCCCCTCCGGTGCCGGACTGGTGCTGCAGGCGCGCCTGGAGGGTGCGGGCACCCTTGGAGTGCCCACCGATGCCGCCAGCGATTCCCCTGGCAGGCCCCTGTTGGCGGCCCTGCGCGGCAACCCCGCCAGCCTGCTGCTCTTGGCTGATTCCGCTGAGCTGCTCATGGGCGGCGAGGGCGAGCAGCCCAGCGGGGAAGCCCTGCTGGGCACTGTGTTGGCAGAGGCGCTTGCCGGTTTGAGGGGACCCCTGCCGGCCCTGGTGGCCCAGCGCACGCCGGGAGCGCTGCTGTTGGCGGCCCAGCCGGGGGGCTGGTTGATCGGCACCGCCACAGAGCAGCCCCGGCCCGTCGATCTACAGCCCGCCCTGGCCGCCGCCGGATACCAGGAGGCCCCCTTGAGCGCCGACGGCCACGAGCTCACGGCCTGGACCCAGCTCCAGGCCAGGCCGATCAAGGGGGACCCCGACCAGCTGCGCGCCAGCCTGGCCGGCGCCCGCAGCGTCGAAGCGGGGGTCGCCTGGTGGGGCGATGGCCTGGCGGTGCTCCAGGACCAGTGGCAGGCTCGCGCCCCCGCCCGCGAGCGGCTTGATCAGCTGGAGGCCCTGGCCAGTCCGGGGGCTCCGGTCCAGTGGGCCCTCGCGCCGGGGCCGGCCCGGGCCTTGCTGGCCCGTTGGCAGCCCTGGCAGCTGCTGGGTGGCCTGGCCAGCGCCCCCCTGACGGAGCGGGTCCAAGGGCTGGCCCTGAGCCTTCGTGGGGTCCCTGGGGCCCCGGCTCCAGAGACCCCCATGGATTCAGGCCCGGGCGCCCTGCTGCTCAGGGCCCGCCTGGAGCTGGGTTAACCCATGGGCGTCCGCCGCGAACTGCTGCTGTTGCGCCACGGCATCGCCCAGGAGCGGACCCCAACTCTTGAGGACGGCGCGCGAGCCCTAACGCCCCAGGGCCGCCGCCGCAGCGAACAGGTGCTGGAGCGGCTGGTGGCGATCGGCCTGCATTGCGATCACCTGATCAGCAGCCCCCTGGTGCGGGCCCACCAGACCGCCGAACTGGCCCTGGCGGCGGGCCTGGCGGAGCGCCTGGAGATCAGCGCGGCCCTGGCTCCGGGGGGACGCCCTGGACCGCTGCTGCGGGGCGCCTGGAACTGCCTCGGCCTGGTGGGCCATGAACCTGACCTCAGCGCGCTGGCCACGGCGCTTTGCGGGGCGCCGGCCGGCAGCCTGCGGCTGCGCAAGGCGGGGGTGGTACTGCTGGAGCTGGCGGATGTTGGAGACGCTGATTCCAGCGAGGGAGCGTGGCCCCTGGCGGGGGCCACGCTCCAGTTGCTGCTCAGCCCCCGCAGTCTTGGGCTCTGAGGGCGCTGGGGCCGTCCGCCTGACCCACGGCCGGTCGGTAGCGCTACTGCCGCCTTCTGGCGAACGGTCCTAGGTTTCAAAACTTCTCGCACCCTGCGCCGCGATGGTGGTCGACGCTTCCCCCCAGGCCGCCATGGGCAACGGAGTGGTTTTCCGCCCCGGGCTCGAGGGTGTGCCCGCCACCCAATCGGCCATCTGTGACATCGACGGCACCCAGGGCTTGCTCACCTACCGGGGCTACCCGCTTGAGGAGCTGGCGGTCCACAGCAGTTTTCTGGAAACCACCCACCTGCTGATCTGGGGCGAGTTGCCCAACGCCGAGGAGCTGCGGGCCTTCGAGCGGGAGGTGCAGATGCACCGCCGGGTGAGCTTCCGCATCCGGGACATGATGAAGAGCTTCCCCTCGGCGGGCCATCCGATGGATGCGCTCCAGGCCAGTGCCGCCTCCCTTGGGCTGTTCTATTCCCGCCGCGCCCTCGACAACCCGGAATACATCTACGGGGCCGTGGTGCGGTTGATCGCCAAGATCCCAACGATGGTGGCGGCGTTCCAGCTGATCCGTAAAGGCCAGGATCCGATCCAGCCCCGCGACGACCTGGCCTATGCCTCCAACTTCCTGTACATGCTCACCGAGCAGGAGCCCGATCCCCTGGCGGCCCGCATTTTCGATGCATGTCTGATCCTCCACGCTGAACACAGCCTCAACGCCAGCACCTTCAGTGCCCGCGTCACCGCCAGCACCCTCACCGACCCCTACGCGGTGGTGGCCTCGGCCGTGGGCACCCTCGCCGGGCCCTTGCATGGCGGCGCCAACGAAGACGTGCTGACAATGCTCGAGGAGATCGGCAGCGACGACCAGGTGGAGCCCTGGCTGGATCGGGCGATCGCCGGCAAGCAGAAGATCATGGGTTTCGGCCACCGGGAATACAAGGTCAAGGACCCCCGCGCCGTGATTCTCCAGAAGCTGGCGGAGCAACTGTTCGACCAGTTCGGCCACGACCCGCTCTACGACCTGGCTCGCAAATTGGAGGTGGTGGCCGCCGAGCGGCTGGGACCGAAAGGCATCTACCCCAACGTGGATTTCTATTCCGGGCTCGTCTACCGCAAGCTCGGCATCCCCGAAGACCTGTTCACACCGATTTTCGCCATCGCCCGGGTGGCCGGTTGGCTCGCCCATTGGAAGGAGCAGCTGGGGGCCAACCGCATCTATCGGCCCACGCAGATCTACACCGGTGCCAGCCGCCGGGCCTGGGTACCCATCAAGGCCCGCCCTCCAATCGTCCGCTCCTGACCGCCTGCGCCTAAGTTGCCCCTACCGCAGCTGCCCCCATGGTCCCTGCACTTGCAGCCGTCCCCCCAGCGGTCGCCGTTGTTTCCAGTGTTGTCTCCACCGTCGGCGTGGTCAGTCCAGGCCTTGATCTGGAATCGAGTTTCAGCGCCGCGCTGGAGGGCTTAGGGCTCACCCCCGCCGCCGCTCGCCTGCTCTGGCTGCCCCTGCCGATGCTGCTGGTGCTGGTCTCGGCCGTCATCGGGGTGCTGGTCACCGTCTGGCTGGAGCGCAAGATTTCGGCGGCGGTTCAGCAACGGATCGGTCCCGAATACGCCGGGGCCCTCGGGGTGCTTCAGCCGATCGCCGACGGCCTCAAGCTCCTGGTCAAAGAAGACGTGATCCCGGCCCGGGCGGATGGGCTGCTGTTCACCCTGGGGCCGATCCTGGTGGTGGTGCCGGTGATCCTCTCCTGGTTGGTGGTGCCCTTTGGCCAGCACCTGCTGATCAGCAACGTGGGGGTGGGCATCTTTCTCTGGATCTCCCTGAGCAGCATCCAGCCCATCGGCCTGCTGATGAGTGGCTACTCGAGCAACAACAAGTACGCGCTGCTCGGTGGCCTGCGGGCGGCGGCCCAATCGATCAGCTACGAGATCCCCCTCGCACTGGCGGTGCTGGCGGTGGTGATGATGAGCAATTCACTCTCCACCGTCGACATCGTCGATCAGCAGAACGGCGCCGGGATCCTCAGCTGGAACATCTGGCGCCAGCCGGTCGGTTTCCTGATCTTCTGGATCTGCGCCCTGGCCGAATGCGAGCGCCTGCCCTTTGACCTCCCTGAAGCGGAGGAGGAACTGGTGGCCGGCTACCAGACCGAATACGCAGGGATGAAGTTCGCCCTCTTCTATCTGGGCAGCTACATCAACCTCGTCCTCTCGGCCCTGTTGGTGTCGGTGCTCTACCTCGGCGGCTGGGGCTTCCCGGTGCCGGTGGAGTGGCTGGCCTCGGCCCTGGGCCAGTCTCCCGATGCCCCCCTGGTGCAGGTGATCACCGGCTCGGTAGGCATCGTGATGACCGTGCTCAAGGCCTACCTGCTGGTGTTCATCGCCATCCTGCTGCGTTGGACCACGCCCCGGGTGCGCATCGACCAGCTGCTTGATCTGGGCTGGAAGTTCCTGCTCCCGATTGCCCTGGTCAACCTGCTGGTCACCGCCGGTCTCAAATTGGCGTTCCCTGCCTTTTTCGGCGGCTGAGTCCCTCTGCCGTCATGATGCTCCCGAGTCTTTCAGCGTTCTTCCCTCTCCTCCCAGGCTCATGTTCGGTTTCCTGAAACAGGTCGGTGACTACACCAAGGATGCGGTCAGCGCCGCGAAGTACATCACCGATGGACTCTCGGTCACCTTCGATCACCTCAAGCGCCGCCCGATCACGGTTCAGTACCCCTACGAAAAGCTGATCCCTTCGGAGCGTTACCGCGGCCGCATTCATTTCGAGTTCGACAAGTGCATCGCCTGTGAGGTTTGTGTCCGGGTCTGCCCCATCAACCTGCCGGTGGTGGATTGGGTCGCGAACAAAGAAACCAAGAAGAAGGAACTGCGCAACTACTCGATTGATTTCGGGGTTTGCATCTTTTGTGGCAACTGCGTCGAGTACTGCCCCACCAACTGCCTCTCGATGACCGAGGAATACGAGCTGGCGGCCTTCGATCGCCACAGCCTCAACTACGACAACGTCGCCCTCGGGCGTCTGCCCACCAGCGTCACCAGTGATCCCGCAGTGACCCCCCTCAAGGAGCTGGGCTACCTGCCCAAGGGTGTCACCGAACCCCACGGTGTCGATCCGTCCCGTCCCCGCGCCGGTGCCCGGCCCGATCAGATCCTGGCGGCCCAGGCCGCTGCCGCCCCTGCCCCCGACAGCGGAGCCCCGTCCTGATGACCATCGCTTCCGCCGCCCAGTTCATCTCCTTCGCCGCCCTCTCGATCACCCTTGTGCTGGGTGCCCTCGGGGTGGTCCTGCTGCCCAACATCGTCTATTCCGCCTTCCTGCTCGGGGGCGTGTTCCTTTCGGTGGCGGGTCTCTACCTGCTGCTCAACGCCAGCTTCGTCGCCGCCGCCCAGGTGCTGGTCTACGTCGGCGCTGTGAACGTGCTGATCCTGTTCGCGATCATGCTCGTCAACAAGAAGGAAAATCTCGCCGTCATCCCCGGACTGGCCCTGCGCCGGGTGCTCTCCGGCGCGGTCTGCGTCGGCCTGTTCGCCCTGCTGTTGCGGGTCGATCTCACCACCTCCTGGGCCCTCCCCGGGCCGGAGCCCCTGGGTGATGAGGCCACCCTGCGCATCGGCGAGCATCTGTTCAGCGACTACCTCCTGCCCTTCGAGCTGGCCTCGGTGCTCCTGCTCATGTCCATGATCGGGGCGATCGTGCTGGCCCGCCGCGATGTCCTCGTCAGCGACGTGATCACCGGTGAGCCGGTGGATCAAGGGCTGATCGAGAAGGAGCGCAGCCCCCTGCTGCTGGATCGCTCCGCCCTGGAATCATCCCTGCTGGAGAAAACCCCATGAGCCTTGAATTCCCCACCACCATCCCCCTCCAGGCCTATCTGGTGCTGGCGGCGCTGCTGTTCTGCACGGGCGTCTGGGGGCTGATCAACAGCCGCAATGCGGTGCGCGTGCTGATGAGCATCGAGTTGATGCTCAACGGCGTCAACATCAACCTGATGGCCTTCTCCAGCTACCTCGACGGTCAGCTGATTCGCGGCCAGGTGTTCGCGATCTTCGTGATCTGCGTGGCGGCGGCCGAGGCGGCCGTTGGGCTGGCGATTTTGCTCTCCCTCTACCGCAACCGTGAAACCGTCGACATGGAACGCTTCAACCTGCTGCGCTGGTAGGTCCGGGCGTTTGTTCATCGGGCCATTCCATGGGTCCAGGGGCTGAGCATGCGCCTGGAGTCGGTCTGGCTGATCCACCGTGCCGGCAGCGCTCTGGCCCAACGCCAGGCACGCCGCTGCGCCGCTGATCTGCGCAGCCAGGGCATCGCCGTGGCCTTGGCCGCCAGCGGCCTGGACCTGGACCCTTACCCGTCCTTGATCGCGGCAGGCGCTGACCTGCCCGATCTGGCCCTGGTCCTGGGGGGAGATGGCACGGTGCTGGGGGCCTCCCGTCACCTGGGACCGCTGGGGGTACCGATCCTCAGTTTCAATGTCGGCGGCCACCTCGGCTTCCTCACCCACGAGCGCAAGCTGCTGCGCCTCCGTGATGGCGAAGGCGCCACCCAGGAGCCCAATCTCTGGCAGCGCCTGCGTGAGGACCGCTTCGCCCTTGAGCGCCGAATGATGCTCGAGGCCTCCCTGGAGAGCGAAGCCCACCAGAGCCTTGCGGATGACGCTGCAGGCCCAGAGCCGGCAACAGATTTTGCCGACGACGCAACGGAGGTTCACACCGCCCTGAACGATTTCTACGTGCGCCCCAGCCTGGAAACCCTCTCCCCCACCTGTGATCTGGAGTTGGCCATCGATGGCGAGGTCATCGACCACTTCCGCGGCGATGGCCTGATCATCGCCACCCCCACCGGCTCCACCGGGTATGCCATGGCCGCCGGTGGTCCGATCCTGCACCCGGGACTGGACGCGATCGTGGTCACCCCGATCTGCCCGATGAGCCTCTCCAGCCGCACCGTGGTGGTGCCGCCCCGGGCCCAGCTGATGATTCGCCCTCTCGGAGATCCTGGCCGCCCGGTGCGCCTCTGGAAGGACGGGGCCCAGGCTGGGGAACTGGTGAGCGGCGAACGCTGTGTGGTGCGCCGCTCACGCCACCAAGCCCTGATGGTGGTGTTGGAGCAGAGCCCCTCCTACTACCGCACCCTCACCCACAAGCTGCATTGGGCCGGCAGCCTTTCGGCGGCCGAGTCACCGCGGCCCAGCGGACCACGGCCCAGCGGATTGAGGGGCGGCTGATGGCACTGGAGATCGAGCGGCGGTTTCTGGTCGCTCCGGGGGAGGCCTGGCGCCCCCATGTGATCGGCCAGCAGGCCCTGCGTCAGGGCTACCTGGCGGGGGATCGCGACGGATTCACGGTGCGTGTGCGCAGCTCAGTCCCTGAAGCCGGCCAGGCCGGCGAGCGAGCCCGGTGGGGAGCGGCCAGCGCCTGGCTGACCTTGAAGGCTCCCACCGGTGGCCTGGCCCGCCATGAGTTCGAGTACGCGATTCCCCCGGAAGATGCGGAGGCCTTGCTGGAGCTGGCGCCGGTGGGCTTGCGCAAGCTCCGCTACAGGCTCGATCTGAGTGGTGGCGATTGGGTACTCGACGTGTTCGAAGCGGCCAATGCCCCCTTGGTGATCGCCGAGGTGGAGCTGGAGCGAGCCGACCAACAGGTGCGTGTCCCGCCCTGGTGCTGTTGGGAGATCACGGGCCATGGGGCGCTCAGCAATGCGGCCCTGGCCCACCACCCGTTCGCCTGCTGGGGGGAGGAGCAACGCAGCCACATCCTGCAGCATCTTGGCGGCGCCGATGCCGCTCCCTAGGTCATAGGCTTGGGGTCAACGGCACAGGTTCGGGGGTTTGACGCCCACCAGCACCTCCGCCATCTGACCTGTTTGAGCCCGTGATCGGCCTCTACGACCATCAAGGTTTGCTGCGCTTCGTCGGGAACGACCGTGACGCCTGCCAGGCCTATGTCGAACTGTTCGAGCTCAAGGCTGACGATGTGACGCTCGAGCCTTTGGGTGAAGACGGGGCCGAGTGGAGCTGGGCCGTCTGAACACGCTGGCTTGAACCTTCGCCGCGCCTGATCAGGGCCGCTGGCCGGCCTCAGGAAGCGTGCAGCAGTTGAAGCCATCGCGGCAGATCTTGCCGTTGTCCATGGCCCAGTTCAGCAGGGCCACCCGATTCTTGGCGCCGGTCTTGGTGAAGATGTTGCTGACGTGGTTGTCGACCGTGCGCTTGCTGATCATCAGCTTTTCGGCCACTTCCTGATTGGTGAGCCCGGTGGCCACCAACTCGATGATCTCGATCTCCCGCTCCGAAAGGTTGGAGCGCACCGCAGGAAGGCCGCCGAGATCAGTCATCTGGGGTCAGTCGCCCTCGGGTCCGATCACTGTACCCAGGGCTTTCAGCGCCGTTGGCGGTGTTGATCCATGATGGGGGCTTCGATTGCTTCAACGATCCTTGCTGCTGGAAGAGGCTCTCCGCACCGGTCAGTTTGCGATCACAGCGGAGGTGACTCCACCGAGGGGCGGGGATCCCGGTCGCGCCCTGGCGGTGGCCCGCTCCCTCAAGAGCGTGGTCCATGCCATCAACGTCACCGACGGCAGCCGGGCGGTGATGCGCATGAGCAGTCTGGCGGTCTGCCGATTGCTGCTGGAGGCTGGTATCGAGCCCGTCTGGCAGCTCACCTGCCGCGATCGCAACCGCATCGCCCTGCAGGCCGACCTGCTCGGCGCCCATGCCCTGGGCATCCGCAATCTGCTCTGTCTCACGGGTGATCCCGTCCAGGCGGGCGATCAGCCCAGTGCCAGGAAGGTGAACGAGTTGGAGGCGGTGCGGCTGCTCGAGCTGGTGCGGGCCTTCAACCAAGGAGAGGATCCTGTGCAGGGTGTGTTGCCCGATGGACCGACGGCGCTGTTTGCCGGCGCCGCCGCCGATCCCCAGTCCGGGAGCTGGAGTGGTCTCAAACGGCGGCTGGAGCGCAAACAGGCGGCAGGGGCTCGCTTCATCCAGACCCAGATGGTGATGGAGGCCAGGGCCCTCGAGCGCTTCTGCCAGGAGATCGCCCATCCCATGGGGCTGCCGGTGCTGGCGGGGGTGTTCCTGCTCAAGTCGGCCCGCAACGCGGCCTTCATCAACCGCGTTGTGCCGGGCGCCTCGATTCCCCAGGCGCTGATCGATCGCCTCGCCGCCGCCGCCGACCCGGCCGCCGAGGGCATCGCCATCGCCGCCGAGCAGGTGCGCGACTACCGCTCGATCGCCCAGGGGGTGCACCTGATGGCGATCAAGGCCGAAGAGCGGATTCCGGCGATTCTGGCCGCCGCCGGGGTGGCCAGAATCGCCCATCCTGCCAACGTGCGCTGAGGCACCCAGGCCAGGACAGCCCTGGATCGTTCAGCCTGGCTTGCCGACTGCCAGATCGGTGCCAAGGAGGTCGGCCATGGCCTTCTGCTGGGGAGAAGGGACGCTGTGGTCCTGGCGGCGGGAATCGGTGATCAGCCAATCGAGGGCGGCCTCCTGAAGGTCGAAGTGATCGCCGTTGCGATCGACGCAGTAGCGGCCGAACACCAACTTCTCCACCAGCCGCACCCCCGCACCGATGCGGGAGTAATCGAAGATGATCGAGTTGTCGACCGTGGCTCCCTCGCAGATGTGGCAGCTGGGGCCAATCATGGCGGGCCCGATGATCGTGGCGCCGTCTTCGATCTTGGTCATGCCCCCCACGTAGACGGGACCCTTGACCGTGATGCGATCCCAGTTGGCGGCCACGTTGAGGCCGGTGAACACTCCCGGGCGAACTTCCTTGCCGGGGATCTGAACCTGCCGCACGTGCCCTTCGAGCACGCTGCGGATCGCCTGCCAGTAGTCAGGCACCTTGCCGATGTCGACCCATTCAAATTCCATCGGCAGGGCGTAGAAGGGTGCTCCCGCTTCCACCAGCCGGGGGAAGAGATCGGCGCCGATGTCGAAGGGCACGCCCACGGGGATGTGATCGAGGACCTCCGGTTCGAAGATGTAGATGCCCGTGTTGATCATGTCCCCCAGGGCTTCATCCACGGTGGGCTTTTCCTGGAAGCTGAGCACCCGGCCGTCGTCGTCCGTCACCACCACGCCGTAGCTGCTGACCTGATCGCGCGGCACGCGCTTGGTGACCAGGCTGGCCATGGCCCCCTTGGCCTTATGACGCCGCACGGCCTCCGTGAGGTCGAGGTCGATCAGGGCATCGCCGCAGAGCACCACGAAGGTGTCGTCGAAGAAGGGCTGGAAGGTCTGGATCTTCTTGATGCCGCCGGCCGATCCCATGGCCTCGCCGATCAGCTGACCCTCCTCGATCCGCCCCTCGAAGCTGTAGGCGATCTCAACGCCGAAGCGCTGGCCATCGCGGAAATAGTTCTCGATCTCCTCGGCCAGGTGAGAGACGTTCACCATGACTTCGGTGAACCCATGCTCCTTGAGCAACTCCAGCAGAAACTCCATCACGGGCTTCTGCAGGATCGGGATCATCGGTTTGGGAATGGTGTGCGTGATGGGTCGCACCCGGGTTCCCTTGCCGGCGGCCAGGATCATCGCCTTCATCGACGCCTGTCTGCCTTACTCAAGATGACTCAGCCTAAGGGCGGATCTCAGGCTGCCAGGGCTTGCCGAGCCGGCAAAGGAGCTGGCACCAAGGGCAACTGGATGCTTTCGCTATCCACCAGGTTGCGTTTCAAGGTCAGCGGGGCGAACAGTCCCCCCTCCTGGGCCAGGTCCACCTTGCCCTGGGCGCAGAGGAACAACAGGGCCCAGAAGACCCCCACCCGGTCGCTGTCCAGATCCGGGGGGGCCTGGGCGGTCCAGCTCGTGACCAGATCCTCGAAGTCGACCCAGTTCAGGGCCAGGGGCCAGCGCAGCAGGAACTGGCTCAGGGCGGCGGTGGTCTCCGGTAATTTTTCGCGGTGGGCCAGGGCCGCCACCTGCTCGATCGCGGCCCGATCACTCAGGCGCTTGCTGCGGTATTTGGGCCGGCTGCGGCCCTCCTCCTGCTCCAGGCGCTCGGCGATGTCCTCGAGCTGTCGAATCAGCTCCCCCAGGGTGACCGGTCGCTGCAACGGCGGTGGGGCGACGGGCCTGCGCCAGAGGTGACGCTCAGGACGCCTGGGCAGCTCGATCACCACGTCGTAGGCCGGATCTCCCGAGGGGTCGAGATCGAAAGGCTCCTCCAGGGATGCATCGGGGGGGAAGGTCTGGGCCTCGAGCACTTCCGCCTTCAGGGAGACGAGAACCGAGGCGGCCAGGAAGGCCTCGCTGGTTTCAGCCAAATCCTGCTCGTAGCTACCTCCCCGTTGACCGTGGTCAGCCCTCACCAGCCGGGGCACCACGATGCGCTGGCGAAGCTGGTCGAGGAAGCCATCGACGACGGCAATCACATCCACGTCCCAGGGGTCCAGGTCGCCGCGTTCAGCGGCGTCCTGCAGCAGCCTGATGGCCAGTCTGGCGCCCCCTTCGGCCAACGATCGCCCCCGTCCGCTGGGCGCAACCTACCCGCTTTCACCCAGGCCAGCCACCGCCGAAGTTTCACCAGCCGCCGGCAGCAGCCCGAGCTGGGCATCCACCGTGGCCCGGTAGCGCTGCAGGTCATCCTCCAGTTCGCGGATGCGCACCTGCTGGGCTTCCAGCTCACCGTTGTCCGTCAGGGTTTCCACCTTTTTGACCACCCCGGTCCAGACGGCGAACACCCAGGCGGCGGTGGCCCCCACGCCTCCCACCAGCAGCAGCAACGCGGCCAGGGGCAGGGTGAGGTTGATCCCTGGTAGGAAGCGCACCGTGGTGGCCGCAGTGTTCTCGAGGGTGAACATCACCATCGCAAGGCCGAAGCTGAAGATCAGCAGAAAGTTCAGCTGTCGCATCGCTGGGTCCGCCGGGCTGGGCCGCACATCGAGATGGGCGTCTGGGAGCGTAAGGACGACGCCCGGGATGTGGGCCGGGCGAATGGCAACTGCAGAGTTTCGTTACCCCTTCAGCCTCAGGTCAGAGCGGGTGCCCGCACCATGGCCGGCGGCAGCAGGCTGGGGGCCACCAGGCCCTTGCGGATCAAGCCGGTGGGGATGGGTCCGATCACCTTGTTGAAGGCCAGTTCTTCGCGGGCCACCAGAGCCTCGATCGAGGCCCGGTAGCTGTCGGTGACCAGGCGGGGGTAGAGGCCAATGCCGACGATCGGCACCAGCAGGGCGGAAATGATGTAGATCTCCCTGGGCTCGGCGTCCACCAGCTGGTTGTGGCTGGCCAGCTCGGGGTTTTCCTTTCCGAAGAAGATCTCCCGCAGCATCGAGAGCAGGTAGATCGGCGTGAGGATCACGCCCACCGCCGCCAGCGCCGCCATCACGATGCGGAAGCTGAGCGCGTAGGCCTCGCTGGTCACGAAGCCAACGAACACCATCAGCTCAGAGACGAACCCGCTCATCCCCGGCAGTGCCAGCGACGCCAGGGAGCAGATGGTCCAGAGGGCGAACATCTTGCGCATTTTCTGGCCCACGCCGCCCATCTCATCGAGCTGCAGGGTGTGGGTGCGGTCGTAGGTGGCACCCACCAGGAAGAACAGGCTGGCGCCGATCAGACCATGGCTCACCATCTGCAGCATCGCGCCGCTGGTGCCCACGGCGCTGAAGCTGCCGATGCCGATCAGCACGAAGCCCATGTGGCTGATCGAGCTGTAGGCGATCTTGCGCTTGAGGTTGCGCTGGGCAAACGATGTGAGCGCGGCGTAGATGATGTTCACCACCCCCAGAACCACCAGCAGGGGAGCGAACTGGGCGTGGGCATCGGGCAGCAGCTGCACGTTGAAGCGCAGCAGGGCATAACCCCCCATCTTCAGCAGGATGCCGGCTAGCAGCATGTGCACCGGTGCCGTGGCCTCGCCGTGGGCATCGGGCAGCCAGGTGTGCAGCGGCACGATCGGCAATTTCACACCGAAGGCGATCAGGAGGCCCGCGTAAGCCAGCAGCTCGAAGCGTGTGCCGAATTCCTTGGTCGCCAGGGTGGTGTACTCGAAACTGGGGGCGCCGCCGCCTTGGAAGCCCATCGCCAGGGCCGCCAGGAGGATGAACACCGAGCCGCCGGCGGTGTACAGGATGAACTTGGTGGCGGCGTACTGGCGCTTCTTGGCGCCCCAGATCGCCAGCAGCAGGTAGACCGGCAGCAGCTCCAGTTCCCAGGCCAGGAAGAACAGGAGCATGTCCTGAACGGCGAACACGGCGATCTGGCCGCCGTCCATGGCCAGGATCAGGAAGAAGAACAGCCGCGGCTTGAAGGTGACCGGCCAGGCGGCCAGCACCGCCAGGGCGGTGATGAAGCTCGTGAGCAGGATCAGCGGCATCGAGAGGCCATCGGCCCCCACCGACCAGGCCAGCCCCAGATCGGGCAGCCACTCCACCCGCTCGATCAGCTGCAGGCCCTCCACCGACGGGTCGTAGCCATTGAGGTAGGCCGCTGCCGTGACCAGGAAGGTGATCAGAGCCACCCCGAGGGCATACCAGCGCACGGTCTTGCCGTCGCCGGCATCGGGGATGAAGGGGATCGCCAGGGCGGCGGCAATCGGGAACAGGATCGAGATGCTCAGCCAGGGAAGGGCCGCTACGGAACCTGTCGTCACGGCGAAGTCCAGCAGCACAGGCAAGGCAGGGGGAGGCTGGGCGGAGTGTAGAAATACAGGTCCAGGGCGGTCCGGGCGGATACGGGATTAAACACAGAGTCTCTGCTCACCCAGGGAGCTTGAATTGGGCCAGGGCCCTGCCGAGACTCAAGCGAAGCGGTGCCCACCTGGTGGCTTGGCGGTGATCCCAGGCCGCGATGGGTGGATCTGATCCAGGGGGGAAGGTGGCCTCCGGGCCCAGGCCGGGATCAGCCGAAGGCGCTGAACAGCACCACCAGGGCGATCACCCCGCCAAAGACGATCAGCGCATAGAACTGGGCCCGGCCGGTTTCGAAGTACTTGAGACCCTCGCCGCTGCCCAGGGTGAGCAGGCCGGTGAGGTTCACGACGCCATCGACCACCTTGGCGTCCACCTCGAGCACCTGGCGGGCCAGCTTGCGGCTGCCGAGGACGAAGATCCGCTCGTTGATGGCATCGAGATACCACTTGTTGGCGAGGAAGGCGTTGACGGTGGGGAAGCGGGCCGCCACCAACTTGGCCAGATCAAGCCTGTGCAGGGCGTAGGCCAGAACCGCCACGGTGATCCCCGTGACGGAGATCGCCACCGATGCGCCGGCAAGAGGCAGGAACTCCCCCCAACTGAAGTGCTCGGCCGCCTCAGCGGCTTCCTGGGGATCGAGCAGGGCCGCGAAGCGGCTGTTCCAGGGGGTGCCCAGCAGACCGATCAGCGCCGAGGGCACCGCCAGCACCGCCAGCGGGGCGGCCATCTGCCACCCCGATTCATGGGGGTGGCTGGCGTGGTGGCCATGCCCCTCCTCATCGTCAGTGGTGCTGCCTTTACCGGCTGCCGCCAGCAGTTGCTGTTTCAGGTCGGTGTCATGGCCACGGAAGGAACCCTCGAAGGTGAGGAAATAGAGCCGGAACATGTAGAAGGCGGTCATGCCGGCGGTGAGGAAACCCACCACCCACAGCAGCGGGAAACTGGCGAAGGCCACGCCCAGGATCTCGTCCTTGCTCCAGAAGCCCGCCAGGGGGGGGATGCCGCTGATCGCCACGCAGCCGATCAAAAAGGTGATCGCAGTGATCGGCATGTGCTTTCTCAGGCCGCCCATTAGGCGCATGTCCTGGGCGAGCACGGGCTCGTGGCCCACCACCTCCTCCATGGCGTGGATCACCGAGCCTGAGCCCAGGAACAGCATCGCCTTGAAGAAGGCGTGGGTGACCAGGTGGAACATGCCCGCGATCGGGGCGCCGCAGCCCATCGCCAGGACCATGTAGCCGAGTTGGGAGACGGTGCTGTAGGCCAGGCCTTTCTTGAGGTCGTGCTGGGTGAGGGCGATCGAGGCCCCCAGGAAGCAGGTGATCGTGCCGACCACGGCAATCACCGTCTGCACATCAGGGAACTGGAGGTAGATGGGCTGCAGCCGGGCGACCAGGAACACCCCGGCGGCCACCATCGTGGCCGCGTGGATCAGGGCCGAGATCGGTGTCGGGCCCTCCATGGCGTCGGGCAACCAGACGTGGAGCGGGAACTGGGCCGACTTCGCCATCGGTCCCATGAACACCAGCAGGCAGAGGATCACTGCGGCCACGTGGGTGATGCTGCCGTTGGCGAGGCCTTCGGAGAGCCGTGCGGCGATCTCCTCGAAGCTGAAGCTGCCGGTGGCCCAGAACAGGCCGAGGATGCCCAGCAGCAGGCCGAAATCCCCCACCCGGTTGACGATGAAGGCCTTCTGGGCGGCATTGGCGGCCCCTTCACGGTCGTACCAGAAGCCCACCAGCAGGTAGGAGCACATGCCCACCAGCTCCCAGAACACATAGATCTCGAGCAGGTTGGGGCTGAGCACCAGGCCCAGCATCGAACTGCTGAACAGGGCCAGGTAGGTGAAGAAGCGCACATAGCTCTTGTCGTGCGCCATGTAGCCGTCTGAGTAGACCATCACCAGCAGGGCGATGGTGGTCACCAGGGCCAGCATCACGGCCCCCAGGGCATCCACCCTGTAGCCCATCTGCAGGTTGAAGTCGCCGGTGCTGGCCCAGTTGAACAGCACCTCGGTGGTGGGGGCGCCGGCCAGTTGCTGGGCCAGGATCACGAAGCTGATCACAGCTGAAGCCCCCACGAGGCTGATCAGCAGCAGGGCGACGGGTTTGCGTAACCGGTTGATGGTGCGGTTGAAGCTGATCAATCCCAGCCCCACCAGCGCGGCTCCCGCCAATGGCAGCACCGGAATCAACCAGGCAAGTTCAGCGGCCGAGCTCATCCTGCAAGGGTTTGGGTGCAGGGAGTGTAGGCAGCCTGCCCCGGCGGTTCCGGCCGGATGTGTTGGAGTCCCGTTAGCCCAGCAGGGCCCCGAGGGGGCTGCGGTTGAAGGCCGTCGCGGCCACGCCGATCCAGCGGTGGCTCCACCAGAACAGCCCGATGGCGAGGGCGATCCCCAGCTGGGAGGGCCTGAGGAATTCTCCCAGCACCAGCCGCTGGCGTCCGTCCAGCACAGCCCGGAACGGCACGAAGGAAGTGCTGGAGCGCAGTTCCTCGAAGGCCGCTCCGAAGCGGGAGGCCAGGCGGCGGTCGCCGTGCCAGACCGCAAACAGGTGGTGGGCGATCAACCCCAGGCTGGTCAGCACCATGAAGCTGCTGCCGATCCAGAGCAGATGGGTGGCGCACCAGAGCACCTGACCGACGGCCTGGGGATGGCGGCTGATGCGGATGATGCCCGTGCCGTACAGGCGCAGTTTTGGTTCCAGAACCGCTGGGATCTCGAGCAGGTTGTAGGTGGCGGGATAAAGAAAGAAGAAGCTGATCGCCGTCCCCACCCAGACCAGCGGCACCATCCAGGGCTGCTCCTGCAGGTTCCAGAGGCGCAGGCCGTCGTAGCGGTGGGCCAGAAAGAAACCGATCACCACCACGGCGGCGGGGATGCTCAGGCCTGCGAACAACAGCCGCCAGACCCTGGCGCCGACGCGCTCCTCCCCCCAGACCCGCAAGGCGGCCCCTCCGCTGTGGAGAACGGCGAAGGCCAGCAGCAGGGCCAGCATCACCAGGCTGCTGTGGTGGAGGGGCGGGATCACGGGGGTGGTTCTCGGTGGCGGGCGTCAGCGGCGGATTCTGGCGGAGGGATCCCCAGGGATGAGGCCGTTCCCCCTAAAGTTCTGCCCCACGCAGGTGCCAGCCCCCCAGGGGCGTTTCCATGGCTGATCTGCCGTTCACACTCGATCAGCTGCGCATCCTGCGGGCGATCGCCAGCGAGGGCAGCTTCAAGAAGGCCGCCGACAGCCTCTACGTCACCCAGCCGGCGGTGAGCCTCCAGATCCAGAACCTGGAGAAGCAGCTCGATGTCTCCCTGTTCGACCGGGGTGGCCGAAAGGCGCAACTGACCGAGGCCGGCCATCTGCTGCTCAGTTACTGCGACCGGATCCTGAGCCAGTGCCAGGAGGCCTGCCGCGCCCTCGACGACCTGCACAACCTCAAGGGCGGTTCCCTGGTGGTTGGAGCCAGTCAGACCACGGGCACCTACCTGATGCCACGCATGATCGGTCTGTTCCGGCAGAAGTATCCGGATGTGGCCGTGCAGCTGCAGGTGCACAGCACCCGGCGAACCGGCTGGAGTGTGGCCAACGGCCAGATCGACCTGGCGATCATCGGTGGTGAGTTGCCGAGCGAACTCAACGATCTGCTGCAGGTGGTGCCCTACGCCAGCGATGAGCTGGCCCTGGTGCTGCCGGTCAAGCATCCTCTGGCCCGTCTGGCCGAGATCAGCAAGGACGACCTCTACCGCCTTGGGTTCGTCTGCCTTGATGCCCAGTCCACCACCCGCAAGATGGTCGACCAGTTGCTGGCCCGTTCCGGCCTGGATGTGGGCCGGCTCAAGATCGAGATGGAGCTCAACTCCTTCGAGGCGATCAAGAACGCCGTGCAATCGGGCCTCGGGGCCGCCTTCCTGCCGGTGGTCTCGATCGAGCGGGAGCTGGCGGCGGGCAACCTCTATCGCCCCAACCTGGTCGATCTGTCGGTGCGGCGTCAGCTCAAGCTGATCACCCATCCGGCCCGCTACTGCTCAAGGGCGTCCGAAGCTTTTCGGCGCGAAATCCTGCCGGTGTTCGCCAGCCCCGACAGCCCCCTGCGCCAACCGGCTCGGGCCGCCCAGGGGGTGCCCCAGGCCGCAGCAGCTGTGGCGGCTGCAGCAGTTGCGGCTGGGTCGATGGCGCCGCTGGCCGGCGTTGATTCGAGCCAGCCACCCGGCGATTAGAACTGGTTGGCTTCAGGGGTGATTCCGACGCTGTCGTCGGCGGCGCCGGCCACCCCCCTGGTCTGGAACCTGTTGTCAACGATGTCCGTCTGGTAGACACAGCGCACCACAGGTTTGTCCTTGATCGAACCGACGTAGGCGAAGGTGTTCATGCGCTGTTTGCACTGGCGCATCTGCTCATTGGTGACCGCCCCCTCTTTCTGGAGCACGGACCAGTTCTCCCGGCGGATCACACAGCCGGGCTGCAGCTTGGGCTGGGTCACGAAGCTGCTGCTGGGGTTCATGGTCGTGTACATCTCCACATCCACCACGAAGGCGCTGGCGCCCCACTGCTTGCAGAACTCGGGGTCCGGCACGGCCAGGTCGAGCTGCTGGCTGCTGGCGATGTTGCCCTGATCTCCGGCGGTGTTGCTGGAGAGGGCTGTGCCGATGCCGATGCCCACCACCAGAACCCCAGCCAGCACGGCCATGGTCGCGACATTGAACTGGAACGGTCCGCCACCCTCACCGCCACCGGGGGCTCCGCCGCCGCCACCGCCACTGCCGCTGCCACTGGGGCGCCGGCCACGGGGGGCTTCGGCCCGGCGCGGCGCGTCGTAGCCGTCGTCGTAGCCATAGGGCTCACGGCTGCGGACCGGCTCGGTGGAACGCCCGTAGCGGGAGCGGGTCACAGGTTTTCAGGGCTGCGGGGCAAGCCCATGGAGTAATTCAGGACCCGTGCCTCCGGGTTGTAGCGGAGCTCGCCGGCCTGGAGCAGGGTGCGGATTGTGCCCTCCAGTTCCGAGCCGATGCGCCGCAGGTGATATTCGCTCAGTTCAGCGCCGGCGTGGGACGCCACCAGATCGCGGAAACGCTGCTGCACCTTCTCCAGGGCTGCTGCGTCCCAGAGGAATTCGTTGTCGGGGTCCACATCGAGGGTGAGCTGATCGGGGCTGGGCACGAGGTTCTGACCCTCCACCCGCGCCGTGAACAGGCGGATGTGACGGGTGGTGGACTTGAGCAGCAGGGTGTCGGCCATGGCTGGCGGGTGCTCGGACGAATCTGACGTGGGCAGGGCCCCGAGCGATCTCAGGGATCCGACTTTAGGAACCCCCGGGGCCAACGGCGCTGGGAGAGGGGCTCTTAGGGTTGCCCTTGGTTAAGGGGTTTCCCATGCGTGTCGCGATCGCCGGAGCGGGTCTTGCCGGGCTGTCCTGTGCCAAGTACCTCTGCGACGCGGGGCACACCCCGATTGTTTTCGAGGCCCGGGACGTGCTCGGGGGCAAGGTGGCGGCCTGGCAGGACGAGGACGGCGACTGGTACGAAACGGGGCTGCACATTTTTTTTGGCGCCTACCGCAACATGCGCCGGCTGTTCGCCGAGCTTGATATCGAAGAGCGGCTCCAGTGGAAGAGTCATTCGATGATCTTCAATCAGAAGGAGGTGCCGGGGACCTACAGCCGCTTTGATTTCCCGGACATCCCGGCCCCTTTCAACGGCGTGGCGGCCATTCTGGGCAACAACGACATGCTCAGCTGGCCGGAAAAGATCCGTTTCGGGCTCGGTCTGGTGCCCGCGATGCTCAAGGGCCAGGACTACGTCGAGGAATGTGACAAGTATTCCTGGACAGAGTGGCTGCAGCTTCACAACATTCCTGAACGGGTTAATGATGAGGTCTTTCTGGCCATGAGCAAGGCCTTGAACTTCATCGACCCTGATGAGATCTCGAGCACCGTGGTGCTCACGGCGCTCAACCGCTTTCTGCAGGAGAGCGATGGCTCGAAGATGGCCTTTCTTGATGGCAATCCGCCCCAGCGCCTCTGCCAGCCGATCGTGGACTACATCAAGGCTCGCGGTGGCGACGTGCAGCTCAACTCCCCCTTGCGCCAGATTGAACTGGCCGACGACGGCAGCGTCAGTGGCTTCCGTCTCGCTGGCCTCAAGGGTCAGGAAGAGAGAACCGTTCAGGCTGATGCCTACGTCAGCGCCATGCCGGTGGATCCGCTCAAGTTGCTGCTTCCGGAGCCCTGGAAGGAGCTTCCCTATTTCAGCAAGCTCGAGGGGCTCAAGGGCGTGCCGGTGATCAACATTCACCTCTGGTTCGATCGCAAACTCACCGAGATCGATCACCTGTTGTTCAGCCGCAGCGAACTGCTCAGTGTCTACGCCGACATGAGCAACACCTGTCGCGAGTACGAGGATCCCGAGCGCTCGATGCTGGAACTGGTGTTCGCCCCCGCCAAGGATTGGATCGGCCGCAGCGATGCGGACATCGTGGCCGCCACCCTCGGGGAACTGGAGCGCCTGTTTCCGATGCACTTCACCGGTGAGGATCAAGCCCGGCTTTTGAAATCGATCGTTGTGAAGACTCCGCTTTCGGTTTACAAGACCGTGCCAGGCTGCCAGGCCCTGCGCCCCGACCAGGCTTCGCCGATTCCTAATTTCTTCCTGGCGGGCTGTTTCACCAAACAGCGCTACCTCGCCTCGATGGAAGGGGCGGTTCTGAGTGGGCGCCTCTGCGCCGAGGCGGTCGATCGTCGGGCCGAATCAAAACTCGGAACGGATGCCGAACCGAGCCTGGCGGCGGCCTAGGCGTGTTGGCCCCCTTGCCTGGAACGGCCACTCTCGACATGGCCCTGGATCAGGCCTACGAAGCCTGCCGTCGGGAAACGGCGGAGTGGGCCAAGACCTTCTATCTGGGCACCCTGCTGATGCCGCCCGCCAAGCGGCGAGCGATCTGGGCCATCTATGTCTGGTGCCGGCGCACCGACGAGCTGATGGACGGCCCGGAGGCCCAGCATGTTTCAGCCCAGGAGCTCTCTGATCGGCTCGACCGCTGGGAGGTGCGCACCCGGGCCCTGTTCGATGGAACGGTGCGGGATGGGCTTGACCGGGTGATGGTCGACACCCTGGAGCGCTTTCCCCAGCCGGTTCAGCCCTACCTCGACATGATCGAGGGCCAGCGGATGGATCTCCTCCAGCACCGCTATGCGAGCTTCGAGGAACTGGAGCTCTACTGCTACCGGGTGGCGGGAACGGTGGGGCTGATGACCCAGGAGGTCATGGGCGTCGACTCGGCCTACACCACGGCGCCCTGGAGCTCCAGGCCGGACACATCCGAGGCGGCCGTGGCCCTGGGCATTGCCAACCAGCTCACCAACATCCTGCGGGACGTGGGTGAGGACCGTGGCCGGGGTCGCATTTATCTCCCCCAGGACGAACTGGAGCGGTTCGGCTATACCGAAGCCGATCTGATGGCTGGCAACCTGAACCAGAACTGGCGGGACCTGATGGCCTTTCAACTGCGCAGGGCTAGGCAGTGGTTCGCCCGTTCGGAGGAGGGGGTGCGCTGGCTGGCCCCCGATGCCCGCTGGCCGGTGTGGGCGTCTCTTCGTCTCTATCGCGGCATTCTCGATGTGATCGAACGCCACGACTACGACGTGTTCAACCATCGCGCCTATGTCCCCAGGACAGGAAAGCTGCTGGATCTGCCCTTCTCCTACCTGACCGCCCAGGTGAGGTGACACCCGGGCCTGGGCGTTCAGCCAGTGGGGATCAGGAGTGGCTGCCCGGGCAAGGATCCCCTTCCTCCAGAAGGGCTTCGAGGATCGTGTTGATCCGCTCGGGATCTTCGTCATGGGGGCAGTGGCCCAGGCCCGGGATCACCGCGATGTCCTTGACCGACGAGAAGGCCAGCCAGCGGCGGGCCTCCGCCACCGGCTCCCAGGGGTCATCCTCCCCCCAGATCAGTCGCACCGGTGTGCTGAGGTCGGCCAGGAGATCGGGGGCAAGCCGGTCATCGAACAGATTGATGAAGCCGCGGAAGGCTTCCGGTGCCTGGGGGTCGCGGGCCGGTTGCAGCAGCAGATCCACCAGCTGATCGTCGATGTTCTGCCCGCTCGGGTAGGCCACCGCCAGCACCTTGCGGATCATCCCAGGGGAGGCCAGGCTCCGGAACAGGGGACCGGTGATCCAGCGCTGGCGTACCACCGTTTTGAGCAGGGGGCGCACCCAGCGCGCCAGCAGCGGCTGGCTGGCCAGGCGTTTGTCGTCGAGGGCCCGCTGGGCGCAGTCGATCAGCACCACCTGACGGGCCGGTCGGCCGAGCTGCTCAAGGCGCCTGGCACAGGCGAGTGCCACCACACCGCCGATCGAATTGCCCACCAGCTGGACCCCACCGATCCCTTGGTCGTTGAGGAAGTCCACCACCTGTTCAGCCCAGAGGTCCATGCCGTAACGGATGGATCCAGGGACAGAGGGTTCGCCGTCGAGCGATGAGCAGGGTTTGCTGCTGGAGCCGAAGCCGAGCAGGTCGATGGCGTAGGTCTGCCTGCCTCGGGCAAGGACGGCGGCGTTGTGGCGCCAGTGTTCTTTGCAGGCCCCAAATCCATGGATCAAAACCACCGCGGCGCGATCCTGCCGTGGCTCCCCGGCAGCCATGAAGCTGACGTGATGGTCGCGCCATCTCAAAGAGCGACACCAACCTGTGGGGTAAGGGCTGGTGGTCATCTCGATCGACACCGTTGCCGGTCGATCTTCAGACTGCCGCCTTCTGATTGGCCAGCAGGTTCTTGAGTTTCGCCAGTTCGCCGGCCCAGCGGGGGTCGGGGGCGCCTTCCTCGATGCTGTCGCTGTGAACCACTTTGTTGACCGCCTTGCGGGCCACGGTCGAAGGGGCGGCGCCGGGACGACGGTCTGTGCCGGGGCGCACATCCTTGCGCTCGGAGCGCTCGATGCGCAGGGGGTTGCCGCCGAAGTCGCGCCCGTTCAGTTGTTCGATCACCGCGTCGGCGGTCGTCTCGTCATCGACGTTGGCGAAGCCGAAACCACGGCTGGCTCCGGTTTCCCGGTCCTGCACGGCCTTGAATCGGACCCCTTCGCCCACGGCGGTGAACAGAGCGTCGAGCTCCTTGGAATCAAAGCTCTGCGGCAGGTTGCCGACGTACAGACGAACGCTCATGGAGAGGAAGGAAGGAAAGAAGGTAGGGGGGTGGCCAAAGGAGGGAGGATCACAGGGCAGGCACATCCGCCGCTGCGACCGGGCAGGACCCGAATGATGGGGCCCAGCTGAATCCTTCAGCCTGGATCAGGCGGCTTGATTCACCTTTGCATGTGCAGTTAATCACGGCGGGGGCCTTCCGTTGCAGGATCTGTCTGTCTCTCCAGCCACCGTTTCGCCGCCTCCAGGGCCTCGGCGCGGTTGTCAAGGCGACCAAAGGCCCGCTCCAGGGTGAGGTGGTCGATCAGTTCCCCCAGGCGGGGCGAGGCGGTCAGGCCCAGGTCGCGCTGCAGGTCACGGCCGTCCAGTGGCGGCCGGGGGTGGAACAGGGTGTCGCCAGGATCGCGCCAGCGGTCCATCCAGCCCACAGCCAGCTCCGGGGGTAACTGCAGGGCCAGGGCGGGCAGATCCACCTCAAGCTGGCGGTGCAGGGCCAGCCGCTCCGCTTCGCCCATGCTCCCCAAAGTCGCCTCCGCCTGATCGGCCGAGGCCCCCAGCCGTTGCCTCCAGCGGCGCAGCTGCCCGCAGCGGCCCTGCAGCCTTCGGCTGCTGCGCAAGCGCTCCAGGGCGGCGCGATCGAACACGGCGGCCAGGCGGGCCAGGGGCAAGGCGGCTTCCGATTCCTGCGGGTTGAGTCCGCAGGCGCGCGCCCGCTCAGGGCTGAGCGCATCGGGATCCGCCCCCGGCCCACTCCCCGGCCAACTGCTGGCCCAGGGCTCCAGCAGGCCGCTGGAGCACGCCAGGGCGAGCCCCCTGTGCCCCAGGGGACTGGCGGCCAGTTTCTCCAGCTCGGCCAGCACCCGCTCCGGCGCCACCTCCCCCAGCAGGGCGTGGTGCCGTCGGATCCAGTTCAAGGTGCGTTCCTCCAGCTCGAAGTCGAGCTGGCTTGCCAGGCGCAGCCCCCGCAGCAGCCGCAGGGGATCGTCGAGCAGGTTCCGCTCGGCAACGGCCACCACCTGGCGCCGCCTCAGATCCCCCAGGCCGCCGGTGGGGTCCACCAGCGACGGTTCGATCGCCAGTGGGAGGGCCAGGGCATTGATCCTGAAGTCCCGACGGCCCAGATCCTCCTCAAGGTTCGCCCCCACCTGGCGGGCCAGATCCACGGTCCAGCCACGGATCACCCACCGGGCGATCGAGCGCTCCTGATCGAGCACCACCGCCTGGCCGCCGAAGCGCTCCGCCAGGCTGCGGCACAGGCTGATCGCTTCAACGCGCACCACCAGATCAAGGTCGGGCCGCGCCCCCAGACGGCCCAGCAGGCCATCGCGCACGGCGCCCCCCACCAGGGCCGTTTCCTCCGGCAGGGCAGACCAGGGCAGCGGCCAGCGCTCCGGAGCCAGCGCCTGCCACAGCCCGGCTGCCGCCTCAGACCCCAGAATGGGCTCCTCCGGAGAGCGCGGCGGCATGTGCATCTGCGTGGATTGCCACTGGGTCGACCGCTGCCAGGCCTACCACGCGGTCGAGCGCCAGCATGGCGTCCCCCATCTCAGTCTTTCCCCCGACGTGGTGCCCACAGACCCCTGCATCCACATCCAGGTGATCGATCTTCCCGATGGTGGTGTCGGCGTCGAATGGGACGTGCGCGGTTGCAGCAGCTTTCTCGCTGAGCCCGGCCGCTGGCAGGGGCTGCGCCCGGGTGCTTGCCTGCCTTCATGATCGGGAAGGCGGATTTGTTGTTGGCCCTGCACAGCTCCAGCGACACCCTCGCGGTGGGGGTGCAGGAGTGGTCGCCCGTCGATCTTTCGGCCACGCTGCCCGCCCCGGTGGTGGCTGAATTCCCCCTGGGGCGAACCCTCTCCACTGAACTGTTCGCCTGCGTGGAGCAGGTTCTGCCGGCCTCCCGATGGCGTCAGATCGGCCGCCTGGCGGTGGCGATTGGCCCCGGCGGCTTCACGGGCACTCGGCTGACGGTGGTGATGGCCCGCACCCTGGCCCAGCAGCTGGCTGTCCCCCTCGATGGGGTGGGAAGTTTTCTTCTGATCGCCCGACGCCTGTGGGCCCAGGGGGTGGTGCCAGGGGCGGCGGCGGAGCGCTTCGTGCTCGTGCAGAGCCTCCCCCGCCATGGGCTGGTGGCCGGTTGCTACGGGGCGGCCCCTGCAACGTCGGGGGGGGTCGTTGAACTCCAGCCCCCGCGCTTTTTCTCCTCAGAACAGGACCTTCCCGCGGGACCGCGGCTGGAGGCGCGGGTGGAGGCGGCGACCGATGCGGAGCAGCTGCTGCAGATCGCCATCGAGGCGGCCCGGGCGCAGCGGCCGGCCCCCTGGCAGGCCGTCCTGCCTCTGTATCCCACAAGTCCAGTGGAGGTGCGCCGATGACGGCCTCCCCTACGCCAGGGCCGCAACGCTCCAAGCTCCCCCGGCGGCGCCGGATTTCTCGAGCCCAGCCGGCGGGATCCACCCGGGCACGCCCCGCCCGTCGTCGTCGCCTTGGCAGACGCTGGCTGTTGGCCCTGGGGGCCGGGGCCCTGCTCTGGATGTCTCGGGGGATCTGGCTTCCGCCGCCACCCCAACCCCAGATGATCCTGGTGCTGGGGGGCGATGTGGCCCGGGAGGAGGAAGCTGGCCGGCTGGCGCGCCGCTACGGCCTTCCGGTGGTGGTGAGCGGTGGCAGCAACCCCGAGTACGCCCAGTGGCTGTTCGCCAACGAGGGCTTGCGGCGCAGCCAGTTCCAGCTCGACTACCGCGCCCGTGACACCCTGACCAACTTCACCTCCCTGGTGGATGAGCTGAAGCATTCCCGGGTACGGCATCTGTTGCTGGTCACCAGCAGCGATCACATGCCCCGGGCGCTGCTGATCGGCCGGATCGTGGCCGGCAGCCGCGGCATTCAGATCACGCCCGTGCCCGTGTCCTGCGGAAACCTCTGCCATCCGGAAGGGCGCCGCAAGGTGTGGGGGGATGGTTTCAGGGCCCTGGTTTGGGTGCTGACGGGTCGGGACGTGCGCGCGTGGGGGGCAGGGCCGCTCGGGGCGCGGCTCCAGCGAGCAGGCCCTGGTCCAGCAGGGCATTGATCTGGGCCTGGACGGCGGCGGTGGTCACATCGAGATCAACCCGGCGCCTTGAGCTGGGCGGCGGGATCGGCGTGCCGATGCGGATCTGGATCGGCACCAACCGGGGCCAGCCCTGGCCTGTGCCCAGGGCCAGGTGGCTGTTCAAGATGGCCACCGGCAGCAGGGGCACCCCGGCCCGGGCCGCCAGCAGCGCCGCCCCCGGCAGTGGCGCGTTCACCCGTCCGTCCGCCTGGCGGCTGCCATCAATGAACACACCCGTCGCCCAGCCCTCCTCGAGGCGGTCGGTGGCGGTGCGGATCGCCTCGCGATCGCTTGCTCCGCGGCTGACGGGGTAGGCGCCGCAGGCGCGAATGATTGGGCCCAGCAACGGCACCTGGAACAATTCGGCCTTGGCCATGAACGCCACCGGCCGCCCCAGGGCATGGCCGAGCAGGGGCGGGTCCAGATGGGAGCCGTGGTTGGCCACCACCACCAGAGCCCCCTCCTTGGGCACGTTGGCCCTGCCGAGAATCCGGCCCCGAAACAGCAGCCGGAACACCGGAAACACCAGTAGGTAGCTGATCAGCTGGTAGGTGAAGCTGGGCCGAGGCGTCAACAGCGACGGTGGCTCGCTCACCCGTCGGCGGCGACCCAGACGGCGGAGGCTCTCCCTCACAGCCCCAGATCGCCGCTGCCGGCGATCTGGGCCACGCTGACCCCCTCGAGGCTGCGCTTGATCAGTCCACCGAGCACGTTGCCCGGGCCGATCTCCACCACGGTGCTGATGCCCTCGGCGGCGAAGCGATCCATGGTTTCGCGCCAGCGCACCCCGCTGACCATCTGCCGGCGCAGGCGTTCCTTGAGCACGGCGCCGCCTGTGGCGGGGGTGGGATCGGTGTTGCTGAGCACGGGGATGGTGGCGTCCGCGAAGGGCACCTGGTCCAGAAGGGCCCCGAAGGCGCTTGCGGCCTCGGCCATGGAGGGGGAGTGGAAGGCCCCGGAGACGGACAGCGGCACGGCCCGCTTGCTGCGCACCTGGCCGCTGACGGCGGCCACCGCCTCCGGTGTGCCGGAGATCACCACCTGGGCGGCGCTGTTGTCGTTGGCGATCACCACCCCCTCGGTGCTGGCCACCAGGGCCTCCAGCTCGGCGCGATCGAAGCCGATCAGGGCGGTCATGGCGCCGTCACCGGCGGCGGCCATCAGCTCACTGCGGCGCTGCATCAGAGCCAGGCCAGTGGCGGCATCGAACACGCCGGCGGCATAGAGAGCCACCAGTTCACCCAGGCTGTGGCCCGCCACCAGCTGGGCACGGCGCCCCTGGGCCTTGAGGGCATCCACCAGCAGGCTCTCCACCACGAACAGGGCCGGCTGCGTGTTGCGGGTGTCGTTGAGATCGCCGGGTTCGCCGGCATGCTCCAGCCCATCTCCGCTGGTGATGGCGAGCAGATCGCGGCCCAGCAGTTCGGAGGCCTGGGCGAAGCGCTCACGGGCACCGGGGAGATCCAGCAGCGGGGCGGCCATGCCCAGCTTTTGCGACCCCTGACCGGGAAAGACCCAGGCGATGCCCATGGACGCGCAGGAAGCGATTGGGCTGGAGCGTAGGTGGCGGGCGCCTCAGCCCCGGGGCCCCTGCCAACGCAGCAAGGCCGCCCCCCAGCTCAGGCCGGCGCCGAAGCCGCTGCTGGCCAGCAGGTGACCGGGCTGTACCCGACCATCGGCCACAGCTTCCTGAAGCATCAGCGGGATCGTGGCCGCCGAAGTGTTGCCGTAGGCGGCCAGGTTGCTGAGCACGCGTTCGTGGGGGATCGCGAAGCGCTCGGCCACAGCGTCGAGAATGCGCTGGTTGGCCTGGTGCAGCAGCAACCAGTCGAGCTGCTTGGCGCTGGTCTCCGTTTCGTCCAGCAGCTCCTGGAGCATGGCGGGCACCTCCCGCACGGCGAATTTGTAGACCTCCTTGCCGTTCATGGCGATCGGATCGAATCCGCCCACCTGGGAGGTGACTCCCCCCACCAGGGGAAGGCGTTCGCTGCGCTGGGCCAGGGTGAGGCAATCGGCCTTGCGGCCGTCGGAGCGCATGCGGAACCCCAGCAGCCCGTCGGCTTCCGGTGCGCAGGCCTCCACGGCCACGGCGGCGGCCCCGTCTCCGAAGAGCACACAGGTGCGGCGGTCGTCCCAGTCGACCCAGCGACTGAGTTGGTCGGCGCCGATCACCAGGGCTCGCC
>CALRUP020000012.1:0-68818 GCA_943371385.1 Paenacidovorax caeni
CCACGGGATCGGCGGTGGCTGCCCTTAGCCTGGCCCTGATCTCGGCCGCCTCTCTCGCCTCGGGCGCCACCAGAGCCAGGCCTCCCGGTTGATCAGCAGGCCGATGACCACCAGGACTCCCATCAGCACGATCTGATCGGCTCGGGCATCGGGGATCAGCAGGTCGGCCAGCAGGTGGCCGAGGTTGGTGAGCGTGTAGAGCACGCTCAGGCCGAAGTGGAAGGCCCGCCAACGGCGCCAACCCTTCTGGCCCGGGGGGCTGCTGGCGCCGTAGGCGATCAGCACCAGCGCCGCCAGGGGCACCAGCATGTAGGCCAGCATCGCCGCGAACAACGCCTGCAGGCTTGTGCTGGCCACATGGGTTTCGATCTCCACGGACTGGCCGTGGAACAGGGGCATCAGGCCCAGATCGGTGTGAAACAGCATGGCCAGGAACCAGCTGATCCAGAGGCTGCGCAGCCTCTGGGCATGGTCGATGGCAGGAGTGGGGTCTGGTGATTCCACGGTCGAGGGGCTCAGGCCGGATGCAGGACCGGCGTCAGCTTGCGGCGCAGTTTGCCGAGGGCGTGGCGTTCGATCCGCTGCACCTGATCTTTGGTGTGGCCGCTGAGCTCGGCCACCTTGGCGAACGACTGCGACTGGTCCTGGCCGTAGCGGAGTTTCAGCACGTTGATTTCGCGATCGTCGAGCTGACGCAGGTGATCGAGCATCCAGCTGTAGTCGTCATGGGGTTCCAGTTGGTTGGGATCCGCCACCAGGTCCAGCAGGGTCATTTCGCTATCGCTGCCGGTCTGTTGATCGAGTGACACCGTGTGGCTGCGGCGGCTGGCGTGGAGTGCGAACTGGAGCCGGGTCTCGGTTTCCCCCAGCTGCTTCGCCAGCTCCTTGAAGCTGATCTTGGAATCGGAGCCAGCCATCAACGACTCGGCCCGACTGGCCAGATCGATCACGTTCACGGGCAAGCGGATCGCGCCGCCCTGCTCCTGCATGTAGCGGCTCACGGCCTGGCGGATCCACCAGTAGGCGTAGGTGGAGAACTTGTAGCCGCGGCAAGGATCGAATTTCTCGACCGCCCGCAGCAGGCCGATGTTGCCGGCTTGCACCAGATCCATGGGCTCCTGGTTCAGGTGGGCCATGCGGCGCTGGTGGCGCTTGACGACGGACACCACGAGCCGCAGGTTGGCCGTCACCATCCGGGCCATGGCCCGACGCCCCCTTCGTTCCAGATTTCTGCACTCCTCGCCCCCCTGTTGCCAGCGTTGGACGATGGTTCCGAGATGCACTTCTTCCGCCGTGGTCAGCAGGGGGATACGGCCAATGGTATGGAGATAATCGCCAAATGTATCTGAAGACATAAGCACCTGCTTCGACGCTTCAATCATCAGACGAATCGTGGGGGTTTTGTATGAAATTGACCTAGATGGGGCAGATCTGCTGCAGAGCAAGCCCATAAAACTTTACTGAAGCACTTTGCCGCCCTTCACGGCTGTCTTGGCTTGTGGATCGATCAGGTCATGGTTCTCGATGATCCACGTTCGCCACCCGTCGCTCTGAATCGAAATAAGCCAGTATTCAAAAGGTTTTTGGGGAAATCTCGCCATCCGATGCCCAGTGAATCTTTTGCGGAGACGCTCCGTCTTGGAGCCCTTGGGTGTGCCGTTGAAAACAAGGCGAGAGCGGTGGCCGCTGAAGACGATTTTGATTCGCAATAGCTGATACCAAGTAGGTTGAAATAACCGATGTAGGTGGATGGGTCTTCGCACCTTGACATCCGTAGAGCTCCTTTCGTTTTCTGGAACGAGCCTCCTCGCGGCCGGCTGAGCGTCTGGAGAACATGCCTAACGTGTTGATCATTGGCTGGCTGGGCAGCCGGAGCGGGTACCCCTCGGCGCCGCTGGCCAGCACGTCGCCCGTGGCTTGGCCCCTGTTCAGCGTCCGTCGCCCCAGCCAACCCGTTTGGGCTGATTCCACGTCGTTCGCTGGTTGGCCGGCGCCCGGGCGCCAGCGAACGGCTCAGAGCTGCGCTGACTAGAACAGAACCCAGCTTGCCGAGGCCGCGTTGGCTGTCGATTGGTCCATGGTCGGGAATTCCCTGAGCTGGGAGGAGCTGGAGGCCCAAGCGCCCAGCGAGCCCGACCGCGTCAACGGCCCCACCTCCTCCCAGGCGTGCCTGCGCTTGTTCGGTGCCTCCGAGTCAGCGGTGCGCGTCACCCTCTACCGCGACAACCACGCCTGGTGCCCCTACTGCCAGAAGGTCTGGCTGTGGCTGGAGGAGAAGCGCATCCCCTACCGGATCAAGAAGGTGTCGATGCGCTGCTACGGGGAGAAGGAGCGCTGGTACACCCAGCGGGTGCCCTCAGGGATGCTCCCCGCCCTCGAGCTCGATGGTCGCCTGATCACCGAAAGCGACGCCATCCTGCTGGCCCTGGAGGCCGCCTTTGGTGCCCTCGGGGCCTCTCTCGAGCAGCCGGAGGTTAAAGCCATCCGGCGGCTGGAGCGGCGCTTCTTTCGCGCCTGGTGCCACTGGCTCTGTTCAGCCCACGCCACCACGGCCGACGAACAGTTGGCCCAGCAGCAGTTCGAACGCATGGCCTGCGCTGTGGAAGAGGCGTTGCAGCTCAGCGATGGCCCCTTCTTCCTTCCGGTGTTTTCAGCGGCCGATGGGATCTTTGTCCCCTTCATGGAACGGGCCAACGCCAGCCTCTACGCCTACAAGGGCTATGAGCTGCGCCAGCGCCACTCCGCCATCGACGCCTGGTTCAGGGCCCTGGAGCAACGCCCCACTTACCTCGGCACCCAGAGCGATTTCCACACCCACGTCCACGACCTGCCTCCCCAGATGGGCGCTTGCCACCCCAGCGGAGACGCCGGCCAACGGGCCTGCTGGCAGCGGGTGGCCGTCGGTTCGGCGCCGGGCGAGACCAGCCTCCAGGAACCTCCCGGGGCGGTCCAGGAAGCCCTGGGCCGTGTGCTGAAGCACCGCCGCGCCATCGTGCAGGTGAACCCTTTCCGGGGCGACGGCTTCGAGCTGGCCCTGCGCTGCGCGTTGAGCAACCTGCTGGCGCCGCAGGCGCTCTGCGTGCCCCCCACCGGCTCCGCCGCCGGCCTGCGCCACCTCCGCGAGCGCATCAGTGTGCCCCGGGACATGGGTTTGCATGCGGCCAGGCGGCTGCGCCAGGCGCTGGAGATCACCGCGGCCCTCGATGGCGAACAGGACGCTGGCCCGATCCCCACCCGGCACCGCCATGATCAGGATCCAAGGCCCTTTCGGGAAGCACCCGTCTGAGGCTCCACCCTGATGCCCATGGACCTGCGCCTCGACCAACTCCAGGAGCTGCTCAGCCGCTGGGGCTATCTGGTCGTGTTCACCGCCATGCTGCTGGAGAACGCCGGGGTGCCCCTGCCCGGTGAGACGATCACCCTGCTGGGGGGCTACGCGGCGGGCAGCGGCCAGCTGAACGTGTTCGCGGTGATGGGATCGGCCACCGCCGGGGCCGTGCTCGGGGACAACATCGGCTACTGGGTGGGCCGCCGGGCCGGTTGGGGGTTGATCCTCAAGGTGGGGGCCTTCCTTCGCCAGAGCCCGGAGCAGATGGAGCGGCGGCGCGAGCAGTTCCTGCGCCACGCCGGCAAATCGGTGTTTCTGGGGCGCTTCGTGGCCGTGCTGCGGGTGGTGGCGGGCCCCATGGCCGGGGCCGTGGGCATGCCCTACCGGCACTTCATCGTCTGCAACTTCGCCGGCGCCCTGATCTGGGCCTCGACGATGGTGAGCCTGGCCTGGCTGGGGGGCCGCTGGATTCCGATCGAGCGGATGGTCACCGGGGTGGTGCAGTTCGGCCTGGGGGCGCTGCTGATCGTGGTGGTGGTGGCCCTGCTGCCCAAGCTGATCGCGCGTTTTCAGTCGCGGCTGCTCGATGGCGAAAGCGAGGGCTGAACGGGAAGCTCACAGGGAGCCGGCCGCAGCTCGAGACCCTCAGAAGGCTGACTGCAGGGAGCTTCTCTTGCTGTGCAGGTACTCCACCAGCTCCTCCTGGAGCATCAGCAGCTCATGGGTGCAGCCGCGGAAGGCGGCCCGGTGACGGATCTCATCGTGCCGGGTCTGGAGATCCCGCAGCATCAGATCAATGGCATCGAGCTCAGGGGAGATCACCCGGGCGGAATCTGTGCTGCTCACGGGTGGTCGGATCACGGATCTGGAATTTTAGCCGGGTCGTTCGACGGCACTTCCTAGGGTTGGAGATCCAAGCGGGGAGGTACTGGTTGATCACCAGGCACGACGGGCGAACCTCAGGCGACGGCCCCGCGATCAACCTGTCCTCTGCCGCCGGCAGCCCCCCGTCGGCCCTGGGCGCCCTGCTGCCAGGGGCCGTGGCGCTGCTGCTCCCCCTTGGAGCGCTGCTCACACCGCTGCTCCTGCCGGCCCCGCCGGCGCCCGCGCTGGAGCTGCGCGGCCAGACCTACTTCGCCTCGCCCCCCTGGAAGGTCAGCCTGCGCAATTACTACTGGTATGTCGAACAGAGCGGTGGTGAGTACTACATCACCATCGATCTACCCGAAAAGGCCGACGCCTCCCTGGGGGCGTTGCAGATCCTGCAGACCCGGGGTGTCGATCGCAGCTTCAGTTTCGATGAGGGGGCCAGCCGCGCCTTCCTCGGCTTGCCCCGCCGTGAGGGCGCCAGGGTGCCCGTTGTGGTGCGTTTCGACGACAACCAGCGCCTGTTCCGCATCGACTTTCCCGAGCCCGTGGCCCCCGGTTCAACCCTCACCGTGGCCTTGCGGCCCTTTCGCAACCCTTCCCAGTCCGACACCTACATGTTCCAGGTGACGGCCTTCCCTGCCGGACCCGATCCCGTGGCCAGCCCCGTGGGCTTCGTGAACCTCCCGATCCTTGCACCATCGAGCTGGTGACGAGCGCATTGACGCTGTGCGCTTCTGATCGCCGGGCCCTGCGGTGCCAGCACTAGAGAAGTTCCCGCAGGGCGCCTGGCGGATGGCCCTCGGGGGGCTGGTCCCCCAGCAGTTCGAAATCACTGAACTCGAAGCCCGGCGCCACGCAGCAGTTCACCAGGCTCCAGGGACCGCTGCTGCGGGCCGCCTGCCACCAGCCGGGGGGAATGCGCTGCACGGGCCTCTGCTGGGGGCGCCGCGGATCATCGGGTCCCAGCCACAGGGCCTCGGCCTCGCCCCCCTCCGGCGCCAGGCGCCACAGCCGCAGCGGGCTGCCGCCGGCGTGGTGCCAGCTTTCCTCCGCCTGCTGAACCCGGTGCCAGCGGCTGCAGGCGTCCGCCGGCAAGAGGTAGTCGATCAGTGTCAACGCCGATCGGGTGGCCCCATCGGCGCGCCTCACCCGCAGCTCGGAGCGGTGGATCTCCCTGTAGTAGCCCCCCTCCGGGTGGGGCACCAGACCCAGACGGGCGATCAGTTCGTTCATCACCTGGGGGATCGCCGCCGATTGAGCAGGGCCGCGAAGGCAAACACCACAGCCATGACCAGGTAGCCCAGGGCCCAGGGGGCCCCGGTACCCCAACCCAGATCCAGCACCGTGTCGGCGGGGGTGAACCGCCAGGCGTGGATCAACCCCAGCCAGGAGGCGGCCGCCGCGAAGGCGGCGCAGAGGGCGGCGGCGGCGAAGCGGCGCTCGATCACGTAGACGAGCATCGCCGCCAGCAGCATTGCCGCCACGATCTGGCCCTGCTCGAGGGCGAAGGCCCCGGCGGCCCAGACATCCGCCTGGCGCAGGGGCACCAGCAGCTCCGGCCCGAAGGGATGGTCTGGGCTGCCCGCCCCGCCGGCCCGCAGGCCCGCCTTCAGGAGCAGGGCCCCCCAGCCCGCCAGTCCCGGCAGCAGCCCCAGCACCACGGCCGGGGCGTGGGCGGCGGGGGTGGCCTGGAAGCTCTGGGCGGCGATCACCAGACCGATGTAGAGCACGATCGCCATGCCCGCCTCGATCGGCACCAGCTGGCCCACCAGACCGAACACCCCGAACAGACAGCCCAGACCGATCAGCAGGCCGTTGAGCCAGGAGTAGCCGATCCGCGCCCCCATCGCTTTCCAGCCCGGATGGCCGATGTAGATGGTGGTCGGGAAACAGGAGCCCATGGCGGCGGCCACCACGGTGCCGACACCGTTGATCAGCAGGGAGCTTCTGAGCGGGTAGCGATCGCCTGCCGCCTCGGCGCTCTCCAGGTTCTGGAGCGAGCCCAGCACGTTGAACAGCCCCATGGGCACGATCACGCCCAGCCAGGGAACGAGTTGGTCGCGGCCGGCCCAGAGGGCCCCCAGCTGCAGGGGCGGCAGGTGCAGGCCCACCTGGGCGGCATTGGCCTGCCAGCTGGCGGGATCGATGCGCAGCAGGCCAGTCGGAATGGCCAGGGCGATGCCCAGCAGCACCGCCACCAGCCCCCCCGGCAGGGGCAGCTTCACCTGGCCGTAGTAGGTGACCAGGATCACCGCCAGCACCGCCAGTCCCACCACCGGGTTGGCGTAGGTGCGCAGCAGGAAGCCCAGGGAGATGTAGCCCAGGGCGATGCCGGCCAGGGTGGAGAGCAGGGCGGCCCGGGGCAGCCAGCGGCGCAGGGCGCCGAGGCAGAAGGCCCCGCCGGCCTCGATCAGCCCCGAGCCCAGGCAGGCCACCAGCCCGGCCCGCCAGGAGAGCTGCACCGCCTCCTCGGGGCTCAACCCCTGGCCCAGGGCCGCCAGCTTCACCGGCAGCATCACCAGGAACACGTAGGCGAACAGGCTGACGGTGTTGATGCCGTAGGGCAGGGCGGTGCGGTCATCGCGACCCTCCCGCCGGCCCAGCTGGTAGGCCTGCCAGGCGTAGGCGCCGTTGCCCACCAGCAGGCTGAGGCCCGTGGCTGGCAGGATCGTGGCGAAGATCAGCTGGTCGGGGTAGCCGAGCACGCCCCGGCAGAGGGCCACGATCAGCAGGATCTGGATCAGGTTGTCGAGCCCCAGGCCCAGCAGCCCGTCCAGGTCGCCCGGCACCAGCCAGCGGGGGCCGCGCTCAGCCATCGAGCCCTTCCAGGCCAGGGCCCACATTCGGAACTTGGGCCGTGGCAGGCCAGAGCAGCAACAGCGCCTCCGCCCCGTGGCTGCCGCTCCAGATCCAGCGGCAGGCCCAGCCCGCGCGGTGGGCGCAGGCCACGAAGGCGCCGCGCTCGGCCGGCTCGTCATGGGTGCTGAGGTGATCGAGCACCCGCTGGCGGTCGGCCCCGGGCAAGACCCCCCAGGTGTCCCGCACCCTTTGGCCGTAGCGATCGATGTAGGCCGCGCGGGATTCACCGTCGCGGCGGAACACATCCGCGATCAGCAGGGCCCCATCGGGGGCCAGGCGCCGGGTCAGGGCGGTCAGCACCCGCTGCTTGTCGAGGTCGTTCAGGTGATGGAGGGCGTAGCTGCTGCTGATCAGATCGAAACGGGAGGCGGGCTCCCTCTGCTCCGCCCAGGCGAGCAGATCCTGGTGGCTCCAGCGGCAGGGGAAGGGCACCGGAGCGGTTGCGGCGGCCTCCAGGTTCTCCGCCGCCAGGGGCAACACGGCGGCGGCGGCATCCACCGCCTCGAAGCGGTCCAGGGGCAGGGCGCGCAACAGCGGTGCCAGCAGGGCCAGATCGCCGCAGCCCAGGTCAGCCCAGGCCCAGCCTGGCCGCACCAGGGCCCCTACCACGGCCTTGAGGGCATCGGTGAGCGCCCGATGCTCCATCAGATCGTGGTCGACCACGGCCCGGTAGGCCCGCCAGTTGCGCTCGAACAACTCCAGGCTGCCGTCACGGCTGCTGCGCAGGGCCACATCGCGCAGGTCCAGGTTGGGCTGGTTTGCCTTGGGCTGGGCCATGGCGATCACGAACCTTCGCTGATTCTGCTCAACCCGGTTCAGGCCGCTTCGGCAGAGGCACCGTCGGCACCGGAACCATCGGCACCGGAACCAACAACACGGCTTCGATCGGACGCGGCACCGCAGCGGTCCACTGCGCCAGGATGGGACTTCCCAGGTTCCTGGTCATGGAAGCGCGTTGGCAGGGGGCGGTGATCGCCGCCAGTGAGGACATCGTGACCGTCGAAGGCAATCCCTACTTCCCCGCGGACGCCCTGCGCACAGACCATCTGCGCGCGTCGACCCATCGCACCACCTGCCCCTGGAAAGGCGTTGCCCACTACTACGACGTGGTGGTCAATGGTGAGGTCAACGCCAATGCCGCCTGGTTCTACCCAGAGCCCCACCAGGCCGCCGCCGCGATCCGGGGGCGCGTGGCCTTCTGGAAGGGGGTTCAGGTCAGCTGAGCTGGATCTGGCCCGGTCTCAGCCGCGCTGATGACGCGCCAGGGTGGCCTCCGTGAAGGGATGGCCGAGCGCCTTGGCGATCGCCACGATCGCCCCGGGGCTCTTGGCGTCGTGCACCTGTTGTTGAAGGGCGGGATCCAGGTCCACTTTGGTGAAGAAGGCTCCGAGCTGGGCTTTGGACATGGGTCAACGGTGCTTGGGCCACTCCAGTGCTAATCGATCGGCGCCGCTTCGGCCGCCGGGGTGAGGATCTCCGCGACCGCATCGGCGTTGAGGGTGCGGATCACGCCGGTGTCCACACAGGCCACCTGGAAGAAGGCATTGGCGTCGCAGCGGGCCCCGCCCTCCCGGTGGATCACCAGGCCGATCCACCAGGGGCCGCTGGGGGGGGCCACCACCACCGTGTCGCCAAGACGGACCTCAAGAAAGCGCAGCGGCTGGGCCTGGCGCAGGGGCGCCGCCTCCGGGCAGACGCTGCCCGGAGGACCCAGGCCGTTCTGGGCGGTGGGGTCGATTCCGCTCGGACTTGGGGACATGGCTCGGCCGGCGGCGGCAACGGTGGAACCCATCAAAGCTAGTACTGATGTTCTGATTCGCTGGGCTGGGGTCGTTGCGATTCCGCAGACACTTGGATCTGTCGGTGTTCTGGCCTGGATTCGGTGCATCATGGCCAGCACCGGGGCCTTGGCCGACGGCAAGTTGTCGCCGGTCCTGGGCCGGTTTTGATGAGGTCTGACCCTGCACGTGACGCATCCCGACACCGTGGGCTTCTGGTTGCAGCAGGCCGTGCGCATTCCCCTGCTCACCCCCGCCGAGGAACTTCACCTCGGGGCGATGGTGCGGGAGTGGCAGGACTGGGAAGGGGGGCCCGCCGAGGCGGCGCCCCAGGTGGCCCGCCGGGGGAAGCGGGCCAAGGAGCGCATGGTGGCGGCGAACCTGCGCCTGGTGGTGAGCGTGAGCAAGCGCTACCTGCGCCGTGCCAACGCCCGCGGCCTGCCCCACGAAGACCTGCTCCAGGAGGGCACCCTGGGCCTGAACCGGGGCTGCGAGAAGTTCGACCCCTCCCGGGGCTACAAGCTGAGCACCTATCTGGTGCCCTGGATCCAGCAGGCCATGGGCCGCCTGCTCGACCATGAAGGAGGCGCTGTAAGGCTCCCGGGTCAGGTGGGTTCGGCCCTGGCCCAGGTCAGTGCGGGCTGGGTGCGCTTCGATGAACTGGCGCCGAGCATGCAGGCGCGGGTGACGGCGGCCGCGGCCGTGCGCTTCCAGGCCCGCCTTGACGGCCGCATCGGCGATGGGGAGACCACCCTGGGGGAACTGGTGGCCGCCCCCAGCAACGATCCCCTCGATCGTCTCGACCATGAGCTGATCCTGCAGCAGATGGCGGCCCATGCCCCCCAGGAGCTGGCCCTGCTCAGGGAGCTACAGGAGCGCACCCCCGCCCAGGTGGCCTCCGACCTGGGCATCAGCCGGCAGGCGGTGAACGTCCGCGTGCACAAGGCTCGCAAGCGGCTCTCCGAGCTGGGGCGCTGAGGCCAGGTTCCAACAGAAACGCCCCGGGCCTTCGGGCCAGGGGCGTTTCCGGAGCACCTTGCGGGTGAGGGGTGCTCGGGTCCGACGGGGTGGAGCGGACGTCGGTGATTTCTTTCTAACGGTGGTTCCGGGGGCTCTGGCGCCGGAGCCAAGAATCGCAACACGCGCCGCGGCTCCGCAACGCCAGCTGCTCCCTGGGGGCCCGCCCGTGACGGCGCGCCCCCAGGGAGGCGTAACTCAGCAAGCGCCATTCCGGCAGCGCCATTCAGGAAGCGCAAGTGTGAAGGCTCGCACCTGGTGGGCCCAACCCGCCAGTGATCGCCCGGAGATGCCCCTAGATGTGATCAAGTTGACAGCACGGAAGAGCTCGATGGCCAAAGCCCTCCAGTGGTGTGTGACCCTCAAGCCCTCCCGGCCAGGGCTGAGGCGGCGCAGCCGCTGGCTCACCGACCAGGGGGTGTTCACCGCCGACCCCGCCAAGGCCCTGCGGGTGGTGAATGCCGAGGTGGCGGCCCGTCGCCTGCAGACCTTCGTCGAGCTGCGCGGCTGGCCCCTGCGGGCGGTGGAACGGCTCACGCTGGTGCCGGCCCCGAATCTGGTCTGAGACCCCGTTGACGATCGAAGCCTCTGGCCATGGCGAGGCAGCGGAGCTGTTGCGCTTCTGGTTCGAGGAGCTCACGCCCCGCCAGTGGTTCCTTGGATCGCCCGAGCTGGATCGCAGAATCTCCGAGCGCTATGGCGATTGGAGCGCCTCGGCCCAGGACGGCGCCCTGGCCCCCTGGGCCAGACAACCAGAAACGGCCCTGGCTCTGGTGCTGTTGCTCGATCAGTTTCCGCGCCAGATCTGGCGCGGCCAGGCCCGGGCCTTCGCCGGTGATCCCCAGGCCCAGGCCCTGACCCAGGACGCCCTGGCGGCCGGCTGGATCGAAGCCGAGGCGGCCCTCAACCGGCGGCGCTTCTGGTTGATGCCGCTGATGCACAGCGAGTCATTGAGGGTGCAGGAGCAGGCCTGTGCGCTGTTCGCCACGCACGTGGACGAGGACAGCGCCGCCTTCGCTGAGCGCCACAGGGCGGTGATCCGCCGGTTTGGTCGCTTCCCCCATCGAAACGGGGCCCTGGGGCGGATTTCCACTCCGGAGGAGGAGGCCTTTCTGCTGGAGCCAGGCTCACGCTTCTGAAGCGATAGCGAATTGGTGATGTCCGATACAACGCCAGCCCCCTTGCCGCGTCAGGACAGGCATCAGGATTCAAATGTCTTCATGGTTGCCACCCGCACCGTTTCTTCCGAGGGGCATGACCTCGCCCGGGCGATGCGTCGTCATCTCTTCTACAGCCAGGCCAAGTCGCCGTCACTGGCCACCCATCACGACCACTACCGCGCCTTGGCCCTGGCGGTGCGGGACCAGCTGCTGCAGAGCTGGGTGGACACCGCCGAGGCCTACACGCGCATGGGCGTGCGCACGGTGGCCTACCTCTCGGCCGAGTACCTGCTGGGCCCGCACCTGGAGAACAACCTGGTGAACCTGGGCCTGCGCGAGGCGGCCGAGGAGGCCTGCTCCGAACTGGGGCTCGACTACGCCTCCCTGCTCGCGGAGGAGCCTGAGCCGGGTCTGGGCAACGGTGGCCTGGGGCGGCTGGCGGCCTGTTATCAGGAGTCGATGGCCAGCCTGGAGCTGCCGGCCATCGGCTACGGCATCCGCTACGAATTCGGCATCTTCCGCCAGCAGATCGTGGGCGGCGCCCAGCACGAGAGCACCGATCCCTGGCTGCAGGGCGGCAACCCCTGGGAGGTGATCCGCCCGGAATGGAGCTTCCCTGTGACCATCGGCGGTCAGGTGGTGCAGGGGGTGGCCTACGACACGCCGATCCTGGGCTATGGCGTCCACACCGCCAACACCCTGCGGTTGTGGTCGGCCCAGGCCCCCGAATCGTTCGATTTCGCTTCCTTCAACGCCGGCGACTACACCCGCGCCGTGCTCCAGAAAATCGAATCGGAAACCCTCTCCAAGGTGCTCTATCCCAACGATGAGCTGGAGCAGGGCAAGCGGCTGCGCCTCAGCCAGCAGATCTTCTTCGTCTCCTGCTCCCTGCAGGACATGTTCCGCATCCTCAAGGGCCAGGGGCTGGCGGTCACCGATTTCCACCGCAAGTTCGCCGTTCAGCTCAACGACACCCATCCGGCGATCGCCGTGGCTGAGCTGATGCGGCTTTTGATCGACGAACACGGCATCGACTGGGACACCGCCTGGTCGATCACCACCGCCAGCATCAATTACACCAACCACACCCTGCTGCCCGAGGCGCTCGAGACCTGGGGCGTCGATCTGTTCGCCTGGCTGTTGCCGCGCCAGCTGGAGATCATCTATGAAATCAATGCCCGTTTCCTGCGCCTCGTGCGCCTCCGCTATCCCGGTGATTCCGAGCGGCTCTCCCGCCTTTCCCTGATCTCCGATGGCCCCGAGCGGCGGGTGCGCATGGCCAATCTGGCCGTGGTGGGAAGCCAGAAAGTCAACGGGGTGGCAGAGCTTCACAGCGCGCTGGTGCGCACTGAGCTGTTCCCCGATTTCGCCGATCTTTGGCCCGAGCGCTTCATCAACGTCACCAACGGGGTCACACCCCGGCGCTGGATGGCCGTGGCCAACCCCGCCCTGGCGAGCCTGCTTGATGAATCGATCGGCAGCGCCTGGCGCCGCGACCTGGAAGAACTGCATCAGCTCGAGTCACTTGTGGGCGACAGCGGCTTCCTTGAGCGCTGGCGGGGTGTGCGGGAGCAGGCCAAGCAGCGGCTTGCCACCTCCATTCATCAGGAGCTGGGTGTGTTGGTCGACCCGGCCTCCCTGTTCGATGTGCAGGTCAAACGCATCCACGAATACAAGCGCCAGCACCTAGCGGCGCTGCAGATCGTGGAGCGTTACCTGCGGCTGCGCAACGGCGAAGCGCTGCCCCCACGCACCTTCATCTTCGGCGGCAAAGCGGCACCCGGCTACGCGATGGCCAAACTGATTATTCGTTTGATCGGTGGCATCGCTCAGATCGTCAACGTGGATCCGGCCATGGACGGTCGCCTGCGGGTGGTCTTCCTGCCCAACTTCAGCGTCAGCCTCGGCCAGAAGGTCTACCCCGCCGTGGATCTTTCCGAGCAGATCTCCACCGCCGGCAAGGAGGCCTCCGGCACCGGCAACATGAAGATGGCCCTCAATGGCGCGCTCACCATCGGCACGCTTGATGGCGCCAACGTGGAGATCCGTGAGCGGGTGGGGGCGGATCACTTCTTCCTGTTCGGCCACACCGCCGAGCAGGTCGCTGAACTCGATCGCATCGGCTACCACCCGATGCCCTGGCTGGAGAACGATCCGCTGCTGCGGGAGGCGATTGATCTGATCGGCTCCGGTCACTTCAGCGAGGGCGACCGGGAGTTGTTCCATCCGCTGCTGGCGAACCTCTGCAGCAGCGATCCCTTCAAGGTGCTGGCCGACACGGCCGATTACCGTCGTGCCCAGAATGCGGTCGACCAGGCCTGGGTCGATCCCCAGGGCTGGAGCCGCAGTTCGTTGCTCAACTGCGCCCGTTGCGGGTTCTTCAGCAGCGACCGCTCGATCGCCGAGTACGCCAGCCGGATCTGGAAGGTGGAGCCGGTGCCGATCAATGCCTGCGCGGTGATTCCCGGGGCCGAAGCGTCGTCAGGCTGAGGGCAGCAGGGCCGCCTGCTGGGCATCCAGCCGGCCGGCCTGCTGGAGCACTTCGGTGATCCGGCCGATGGTCAGCACCGCATGGCTGCGGTAGCCGGCCTCGGCCAGGCGGCGGCGGGCACCACCACCGTGGTCGATGAACACCACCACATCGCTCACCTTGAGGCCTGAGGTCTCCAGTTTGACGATGCCTTCGAGCACGCTGCCGCCACTGATCAAGATGTCGTCCACCACCACCGCGGTCTCCCCCTCGCTGAAGTCCCCCTCGATCAACCGCCGGGCCCCATGGGCCTTCACTTCTTTGCGGGGGTAGATCAGGGGCCGGTGCAGCAGCAGCGAGAGGCCCGTGGCCGTGGGCAGAGCGCCATAGGGAATGCCGGCGATGCGATCGAAGTGGAGCCCCTCCAGGCGCTCGGCGTAGGCATGCAGCACCCGGTGGAAGAGGTTGGGGTCGGAGATGATCCGGCGCAGGTCGATGTAGTAGGGGAACACCGCTCCCGAGGCCTGAACGTAGCGGCCGAACAGCAGGCAACCCAGGTCGAACAGATCGAGGATCAGCCCTTGGAGGGGATTGTCGTCAGGATCGCTTGGGGAGGCACCACCTGTGACCCCGTCAAGGCCCTTCGCCGGCCCTTCCGCAGGGGATGGCGGTGGCAGCCAGAGGGCGCAGCTGTCGCCGCTTCCCACCCGTGAGTCCGCCACCTGTTGCCTCATGGCTTCGATCTGGAGCTTGAGACCTTTGGTCAGTGCCGCGATGTCGTCGTCCACCAGCAGGTTCTGGGGCACCGGCAGCAGCAGCCCGTCGGCGGAGGCGCTCAGACCGGCCTGCAGCATCGCTTCGAGCCGTTCCTCCTTGCCCCAGAGGCTGCGCAGGATCAAGAAGCGCTCCGGCGCTTCCCTTCGCACCCGCTCGAGGACCTGCGGATCGCTGGTGCCCACCTCAAGCAGCAGTTGCTCGGGCGTGGCCCAGCGCTGACATTCGCGCACGATCGCCAGATAGAGCGGGTTGCTCTCATCCGGGTGGTGCTGCACCACCCGGGCGCCGGGGTTGGAGCTGTGACAGGTCACCACGACGGCCTTGTCCCCGTAGAGCAGAAAGGGGGCGGCGATGTCCTGGCCGGCCAGGGGGGAGAGGGTGACGGCGTCCACTCCCAGGTCGCGGAAGAGGTATTGGGCCAGGGCGGAGGAGGAATTCAGATCACCGTGCTTGGCATCGAGGATCAGGGGCAAATCGCCGGGCACCAGCGAGCGCACCTCATGGAGCAACTCCAGACCGATCGGCCCGAGCGACTGATAGAAGCCAAGGCTGGGCTTGTAGGCACAGACGTGATCGGCGGTGGCCTCGATCACCGCCTTGATCCAGCGGCGCGCCTGGGACAGAAAAGACCCGCCCCCGGGATGGGAGCGGGCCCAGGTCTGGAGCATCTCGGGGTTGGGATCCAGCCCCGTGATCAGCAGCGACTGTCGGCTGGCGATGGCGTCAGTGAGGGTGACGAAACAGCTCATCGACGGTCAGGCCCTGCGGGGATGTTGGCAGAGCCTGGCGCACTCAGCGGATGAACAGCATCTCCTGGTAGCTGGGGAGGGGCCAGACGGCATCGTCCACCAGGGTCTCGAGGCCATCGACGGCCTCGCGGATCTTGTGCATCAAGGGCAGCAGGCTGTCGGCGCAGTGGCGCATGTGGGCGGTTTCGCCGTGGGGCGGACTGGCCAGGGCGGCTTCCAGGGCCGTGCAGTTGGAGAGCAGTTCCTGGTTAAGGCTGGCAATGCGCCCGGCCATGGCGCGATCGGGGGGAAGACCCAGATTTTCCTGGTAATGGAGCGAATTGGACAACTGGCCCAGGTACTCCATCACGGCGGGGTAGATCTGGGTGCGGGCGATCTGCAGGGCGAGTTTGGCCTCCACTTCCACCGCGAGTATGTACTGCTCGGCGTAGACCTCAAAGCGGCTGTGCAGCTCCACCGGGCTGAGCACACCCGTGCGGGCGAAGAGGTCCTTGATGTTCTCGCGCTCCAGCACGAGGACGGCATCGGCCGTGGTGGGCAGATTCTCCAGTCCCCGCTCGGAAACAGCCATCTGGTGCCATTCGCTGGAGTAACCGTCACCGCCGAACACGACATTGCCGTGCTCCTCCATGATCACCTTGAGCACCGCCGTGGCCGCATCCTGCAGGGAGGTCCCGGCGTTCAATTTGGCCTCCAATTGATCGGAGATGTATTCAAGTGAATCGGCCAGGATCGTGTTCATCGCCACCAGCGGACCGGCCACCGATTGGTTGGAGCCAACGGCCCGGAACTCAAAACGGTTGCCTGTGAAGGCAAAGGGAGAGGTGCGGTTGCGATCGCCTGGATCCTTGGGGAATTCGGGGAGGGTGTCGACCCCGAGCTGCATCATGCCGCCGTGGTCGGTGCTGCCGAGGTTGCCGTTCTTGATCATGGTGTAGACCTCTTCCAGCTGGCTGCCGAGGTACACCGAGATGATTGCCGGGGGGGCCTCATTGGCACCCAGGCGGTGATCGTTGCCGGCCGTGGCCACCACCGCCCGCAGCAGCGGCCCGTAGAGGTGAACCCCGCGGATGATCGCTCCGCAGAACAGCAGGAACTGCATGTTCTCCTCAGGGCTGCTGCCGGGATCGAGCAGGTTGCCCTGGGTGGCGTTACCCACGGACCAGTTGACGTGCTTGCCGGAGCCGTTGATGCCCTCGAAGGGCTTTTCATGCAGGAGGCAGTTCATGCCGTGCTTGCGAGCCGTGCTCTTCAGCAGCGTCATCGTCAGCTGCTGGTGGTCGGTGGCCACGTTCGCGGCTTCGAAGAAAGGGGCAATCTCGAACTGCCCAGGGGCCACCTCGTTGTGACGGGTCTTGGCGGGAATGCCCAGCTTGTACATCTGGCGTTCCACGTCCTGCATGAACACCTGCACCCGCTGGGGGATGGCGCCGAAGTAGTGGTCGTCGAACTGCTGCCCCTTCGCCGAAGGGGATCCGAACAGGGTGCGGCCGGCCAGCAACAGGTCGGGGCGCAAGCTCACGAAGGCGCTGTCGACCAGGAAGTACTCCTGCTCGGCGCCGCAGCTGGAGTTCACGGGCGCCACCTCGGTGTTGCCGAGCAGCTTGAGCAGGCGCTGGGCCTGCTTGTTCATCGCCGCGTTCGAGCGCAGCAGGGGGGTTTTCTTGTCGAGCGCCTCGCCTGTCCACGAGACGAACACCGTGGGGATGCAGAGGGTGACGCCATTGGGCGTCTCCATAAGGAAAGCTGGGCTGGTGATGTCCCAGGCGGTGTAACCGCGGGCCTCGAAGGTGGAGCGAATGCCGCCGTTGGGAAAGGAGGAGCCGTCCGGTTCGCCCTGCACGAGCACCTTGCCGGTGAACTCACAGATGGCGGAGCCGTCGCTCTGGGTGGAGATGAAGCCGTCGTGCTTCTCGGCCGTGGAGTTGGTGAGCGGGTAGAAAACGTGGGCGTAGTAGAGCGCCCCGCGACTCACGGCCCAGTCCTTCATGGCCTGGGCCACCACATTGGCCACGGAGACGTCGAGCTTTCCGCCTGCCTTGATGGTGTTCTGCACTGACTTGAAGATCTCCTTGGGCAAGGACGACTTCATCTGCGACAGGCTGAACACATCGCTGGCCCAAAGCTCCTGGAGGGGCGCGGTAGGGGCCGTGATCGCTGCCGGACGCTCCTGGGTGCGTTGAATGGCGGCGAGGCGTTGGGGGCTGGGCATTGGTTGCGTTTTGTCTCCACCTAGCCAATGAGCAGGCGAGGGCTCTCGGAGACGCCGTTGATACAAAAGCTGGTCTCAGCGCTGGCCCAACAGCTCGATCCAGCTCAGGGGGATCTCAAGGTTGGCGCTGGCGGGACGATGGGTCCGCTCGGCCGAGGCCTGGGGCCTCAGCTTGCTCGCGCAGGTTGCCAGGGGGCGCAGCTTGGGGGGTGCAACGGCCTTAAGAAGCCGCGGCGGGGATGCATAGGACATGGTGAAACAAGCCTCCGAGGGAGGGTGATGGGGAAAGGGATGGATTTGAACGCAGGACCCCGCTCCTGGGGGCTCCACTGCTTGGTCAGGGTTTGAATGCTCGAGTGGAGCCTTATGACCGATCTCAAGGACGACCTCCCCTGAAGCCTGGGGGGTCGCGGACGCGCTGGGACTGAACGACCTGTGGAAGAGACTGTTCAGAGGTAGAGATCCACCGTTGGGTTTCGGGTGGAGCAGCCGGTGAGTGTGTGGAGCTTCCACTGGCTTTTTTTATCTTACACAGTGAACCCATGACTCAGGTGAGGGCTGTCTGAGGGCCGCGCCTTTCCCCTCCGGTGTCCGTATCGTCGCTTTGCAACTTGATCATCCACAGGCCCAGAGGGAGTGACCGATCCCAAGAACCCCGTTTCCCTCCGTCCCGAGTCTTTTCTGTTGCTGCCCAGGGACGGGTTGCTTCTGGTGGACAGCCAGGGGGTGGTGCTTCATGCCAATTCGATCGCCCGCCAGCGCCTCGGGGTCGGCGCCCAGAAAGCCGAAGGTCAGCCATTGGCCTTGTTCTGGCCGGAGCTGGCCGAGCTGATCGGGAAGCGGACCGACTGGGAGACCCGTGGCCCCGTCGACGCCCAGGTGATCTGGGCCGGTGAGCCCATCACCGTGCGCACCTTTCGCACCGACAACGGCGTTGGTGTGGGCGTGCTGGCCGGAGTCCATGAACCCGAAACCCCCGGGCCGCGCCAGTCGCTGGTGGAGAGTGTGCTGGAGGCGGTCACCGATGCGGTGGTGGTGACCACGGCCGAATACCTGGATTTCCCCGGGCCGGTGATTCTCTATGTGAATTCCGCTTTCCTGGCCCAGACGGGTTACGAACTCAAGGAGGTGCTCGGCCGCAGCCCCCGCCTGTTGCAGGGGCTCGAACGTGATCCGGACAGCAGCAGCCGTCTGCGCAGCGCCTTGCAGAGGGGCGAGCGGGTGAGCCTGGAGCTCCAGAACTCCACCAAGGACGGCAGCACCTACTGGGTGGAAATCGATCTGGTGCCCTTGATCGATGAGACCGGTGAGGTGACCCAGTGGGTATCGGTGCAGCGCAACATCTCCAAGCGGCGCTCCAACCAGGAGGCCCTGGCCGAGCAGGCTCTGCGTGATTCGGTGACAGGCCTGCCCAACCGTTTGGCCCTCCACTCCCGCCTCGACCAGGCCCTGCAGCGCCTGAACCGTCGCGAGGGCCAGATGGCCGTGTTGTTCTGCGACTTGAACCGCTTCAAGGAGATCAACGACATGCACGGCCACCATGTGGGCGACCAGTTGCTGGTGGAGATCGCCTCCCGTTTGAGGGAGGCCCTGCGCCCCGAGGACGCCCTGGCCCGTCTCGGCGGCGATGAGTTCGTTGCCATCGCCGAGAACCTGGTGGAAGTGGCCGATGCCGTGCAGCTGGCCCTGAGACTCAAGGAACGACTTGGTGCCCCCTGGTCGATTGACGGCCAGTCCTTCCGGCCTTCGATGAGCATTGGCATCGCCATGACGGCGGAGGCGTCGGTCTCGGGGGATGAAATGCTGCGGCGCGCCGATCTGGCCATGTACCAGGCCAAGGAGGCGGGGGGGGCCTGTGTGGCGATCTACGACCGCTCCGTGGACGAGCAGCTGAAGTTGTCGATCTCGGTGCGTCGCCAGTTGCACGAGGCGATTGAAGGTGATCGGCTGGTGCTGGAGTATCAGCCGATCGTCGACCTCGCCGATGGTTCGATCCACGGCGCCGAAGCCTTGGTGCGCCTGCAGGGAAGCGATGGTGCCCTGATCCCGCCCAACGAGTTCATCCCCCAGGCGGAAGTCACCGGTCTGGTGGTGCCCCTGGGTGAATGGGTGATCCGTCATGCCTTCGCCGAACTGAGGGCCTGGCGCGACCAGGGGTATCGCTATTCGATGTCGGTCAACGTCAGTCCCTCCCAGTTGCGGGTGCCGGGGCTGGCGAGCTACCTACTGGAGCAGGCGGAGCGCAGCGGCGTTGATCCCGCTTGGGTGGCGATCGAGGTCACCGAAACCGTGCTGATCAACCACCCCAAGGTGACCTTCGATGAGCTGAGCTTGCTGCGGGAGGCCGGGGTCAAGGTGCACCTCGACGACTTCGGCACCGGTTACTCCAGCCTTTCCTGGTTGACCCAGTTTCCCGTGGATGCGATCAAGATCGACCAGACCTTCACGGCTGAACTGGGCCTCGATCAACGCAAGACGGCGATCATTCGTGCCTTCATTCAAGTGGCCCAGGAACTTGAGTTCACCGTGGTGGCCGAAGGGATCGAAACCGAGCTGCAGAAGAGCTGGCTGAAGAAGCTCGGCTGCGAGCGAGGGCAGGGCTACTTGTTCGCCAGGCCCTCGCGTTTGGGGCCCTCAAGCTGGGCCTGATGCCGGCCAGGACTTGTTCAGGCTGCGGACGGCAGGCGGGGGAGGGGACCGTCCCGGTCAGAGCGGAAGCTGATCTGCAGACGCGGTGCTTTCTGGCTCACCAGGGTGATCAGGCGTTCGAAGGCCCGTTGGGTGACGGGGGCGCCTTTGCCCATGGGCTCGCGACTCATGATCACCACATCCAGCTCAGGGCCGCTGGCCTGGGGCTGGACATCGGCGAAGAGCTGCAAGGTCATCCCCTCCGGGGCGGATCGAAACAGGGCACTGAGGTGGGCCGGAGCCTGTTGATCGATGCTGGCCCCGATCTCCTCGAGCACCGGCAGCAGCTGGGGGATCAGCTCCCGGGCCTGCACCGGTTCGGGCGATTTGAGAACCAGGATCAGCCGCGCCATGGGGCTCCTCAGTGAGGCTCCATCTTGCCCTGCGGAGGGCGCGGCACGATCTTCCAGGTGCTTGCCAGGAGCGTCAGCAGGGCATCGACGGTGCCCATGCGTCGGGGTCTCTGGTACCAGGCGGTGCCGTCGTAGAGCAAGGCGATCAGGGCGCTCAGCTCTGGCTCGCTGAGGGGGTCGAACGCCAGTTGAACCTGCCGGCTGCCTCCCTGACGCTGATCAGATCGTGCATGGACGGGCAGTTCGATGTGCTCTTCCACCAAGGTCAGCAGGCCATTGAGACCATCCGGGGCGCTGAAGGCCCCGTGGTTCAGCGCCAGTGAGGCGCCCGATTCGGAGACCTCCGTGGTGGTGCCCCAGAGCTCCTGGTCCCCCATCCTGAGGCGGGCGATGCGTTGAAGGGGGAACCGATCGCTCTGGCGTGCCACGGGCCGATCGACGCAGGCCAGCAGGCAGGTGAGCACCACCCAGGCGTTGTAGAGGTTCCAGGCGAGCATCAGGCCCTCTCCCTCGAACGGCTGGCGGCTCCAGCCGGGGACCATCAGGGGCAGTCCGTAGAACAGCACCAGGCTCACCACCAGCACGGTGAGGTGGCCGATGAACGGCCAGGCCAGGCCCAGATCCAGCTGGCCGCCGCTGCTGCTCACGTCCTTGTTGGTGACCACGCTGCCCAGGATCCGGAAGGGGCTGGCCAGGATCTGGATGATGCGCCCGACGGCCGGAAAGCAGAACAGCGATTCGTAAACCTCGTTCCAGAACTGGAAGTGATGGTGATCGGTCAGCCAGGTGGTGAGGGTATACATCAGGATCACGAAAGGCAGCCCGTAGGCCACGTATTCGATCGGCGGGGCGGCGATCAGTGTGAAACCCAGCACCAGGCTGGCCAGGGGAAAGAGCAGATAAACCAGCCTGAAGAAGGGTGTAAAAAGACTGATCAGCAGATTGAAATAGAAACTCTTCTGGCCGAGGTTGAGTTTGCTCCAGATCGGCAACTCCTTGCCCGAGTAGTAGATCTGGAAGTTTCCCTGCATCCAGCGCAGGCGTTGGTCGAGATAATCGCGAAAGCTACGTGGCACTTCCCCGAGGCTCAGGATTTCATCGAGATACACCATCCGCCAGCCCCGGGTGAGCAGCTTGGTGCCTGTCTGGTGATCTTCGATGATGCAGCTTGTCACATATCCTCCCAAGGATTCAATCGCGCTGCGTCGTGCCACGTAGGAGGTGCCGCAGCAGATCACGGCGTTGAAGTTGTCGCGGATCACCTGCAGGTAATGAAAGAAGTAATCCATGTCATCGGGCATCACCGATTCCAGGCCGAGGTTGCGGTTATGAAAATCGGAGTTGAAGTAGTGCTGGGGGGTCTGAACCAGGGCGACCCCCGCATCCTGGAAGAAGCCGACGGTGCGCTCGAAAAAGTTCCGAAAGGGAACAAAGTCGCAGTCGAAAACGGCAATCAGCTCGGCGGAGGTGTGGGCGAGGGCGTAATTCAGGTTTCCGGCCTTGCGGTGGCTGTTGTCCGGCCGGCTGAGGTACTCAACCCCTAGGCGATCGGCCAGTGCGGCGATGGCGGGCCTGTGGCCGTCATCGAGGATCGTGATCGTCTTGTGCGGGTAGCGGATGTTCTTGCTGGCGAGGACGCAGCGCTGGATCAGTCGTTCGGATTCGTTGTAGGTGGGAATCCAGATGTCCACGCCTGGTTGCTGCTCCTGGGCCCAGTGGGCCAGCCGAGTGGCCTCGCGCCGGCGGCGGTTGGGCTCGAACACCACCGACGGCACGAACTGCACCGTGCTGGTGATCAGGTAGACGGCTTCGCAGACAAACAGCGTCAGGCTGAAGACCAGGCTGATCGGGTGGGCCGTGTTGATCGTGGTGCTGCGCCAGATGAAGTAACGCAGGCCCACCAGCGACAGAACCGTGAGCACCAGGGCATGGCTCCAACTCCGCCGCGGCAGCAGGTTCACCCCCAGAGCCATCCCCAGGGCGATCACAACGGGGAGCACCGCGTCGAGCCAGAGGTCCCTGACCTGCCATTGCTCGGGCAGGGTGCGGTTGCTGAGCGGGTTCAGCTGCAGGGATCCCAGCCAGCCAGGCTGCAGGTTCACCAGCAGCAGGGCGCCGATCAGCACCAGGATCGAGGCCAGCAACAGCCACCAGGCCCATGGGGAGATGGCGGGAGTGCGCAGGCGGAGGGGGTCAGGCCGCGGGCGGCTCATCGCTCGAAACTGACCCGCGCCGTGAAACCCACGTAGCAGAATTTCAGGGGGGGAGCGGGGATGTCGTTGAGGATCCGTACGCGGACCTGGCTTTCGCGGGCGAGGTTGATCGGGATTGGGTTGGTGTCATCCTTCAGGGACACTCGGCCAAGGCCAGAGCGGATCGTGGCCACTTCACCCCGCAGGTCGAGGGAGTCGCCCACCAGGTCAATCCGGGCCGGGCTGCCGATGCGCACGCGGTTGAGATCACTTTCCTTGACGAAGGTGGTGATGAAGCGGTCCTTGCAATCGATCAGCTGCAGCACGGGCGCCTCGGCCCGCACGGTGTCCCCCTGGTTGGCCAGCAGCTTCCAGACCACCGCCTCGCGCGGGCTCACGAGCGTGCTCTCCGATTGAAGGCCGCGGGCGATCCCGGCGGTCTCCAGTTGCCTGGTCAAACCCTCGACCCGCTTGGCCTGGGTGCGGCGCCGGCCCTCGAGTCGCTGCAGCTTGAGCTTGGATTCCTGCAGCCGCACGGCGGGGTCGAAGTTGCTGCGGGTGGTGGTCAAGGTGAGGTTCTTTCGAGCGGCCGCCACCACGCTCTTCTGACCGGCCAGCCGTTCCTCGAGGGCCGCCAATTGCTCCCGCTCACGGGCGAGGTCCGTGCTGGCCCGGTCCACCACCGTTTCCGCCACCGCTCCGGCCCGAAACAAGGTCTGTTGTCGCTTGAGATCCCTATCGATGAAGGCCACCTCCTCCCGGGAGCGGCGCAGCTCCGCTTCCAATCGCTGGAGCTCCCGGCTGCTGCGCTCGATCTCCAGTTCTTTTTGCTGCTCAGCATCGTTGCGGATGGTCTCCACAAGCCGCCGCTGCTTGGCCAACTCCTCATCGAGCTCCTCCAGATCGCTGCCGGCCGTGAGCAGGGAGGTCTTGAGGTTGCGCACCTCCTGGCCGCTGGCGCGGCTGTCCTCGACCCGACCCAGGGACTGGCCAGCGCTGACGGCCTCACCGGCCTTGACCTTGAGTTCCAGCAGAATGCCGCTGATCGGTGTCTTGATCTCGATCGAGGTGGCTTCCACCACCGCATCCCTGGAACGGGCGGTGAGGAAGTTGGCGAGGATCGCCACGGAGGTCACGGCCAGGCCGCAGGCGAGCGTGAGAATCAGCCCATTGGCCGTGCGGCTACGCCGAATCGGCTCTTCTTCAGCGTCTCTGGTGCCGCTCACCTCTTCTTCGCTGCCTCCGCCGGGTGGGGTGATGGCGTCGGGTGGCCCTTCAGGGATCTGGGGGGTCATCCTGAACAAGGCCTCCAGCCAAGATTAGCGATCGTCGCCACTGGGCCAACCCACCGCCGCGCCCCCGGGCGCTGAGGACGGTGCCGTTGGCCTCAAGGCCGATCAGGGCAAAGAAGGGAAGCGATTTCACCACCGCCGTCTCGAACGGTTCGCCAGCTGGAAGGGTTCGATCCAGGGCGCGCCAGGGGCCCACCAGAAGCTCCAGGCGCTCGAAGCGGAAAACGAGCAGGGGGCGCCGGCCCTGCAACCGGGCGGGCCCCTGGAAGCGAAGTTGCAGGGCCCCGATCCGCACCGAATTGAGTAGACGCAGGGCGGCACCACCTGGAGACCCCGGCGGGTCCGCCGCGCGGATCTCCAGTTGGGCCCCCAGACCCCTCAGCAGGGCGCCATTGAGATGTGACGGCTCGGTGCCCCGCCTGGGCCACACCTGCTCCAGGCGCCAGACCCCGAGGAGATCAGCTGCGCTCAGGCCACTGCCCAGCCGCCGGCTGTGCCGCTCTCGATCTGGCAACGAAGCTCCCATCCCCCCATTCTGGGCCCGTGGCGCCGATCCGTTCGCGGAGCCTCGATGGGATCGGGAGCACCAACAGCAGCCCCACCACGTTGTTGTGAGAGGTTTGTTGAGGTGAGAGGCTGGGTTTCCCACGGCCTTACCCCCAGCCATGGCGCCTTTGAGCACCCGAGTGCGTGGCGGCTTCTGGCTGCCGATCCTGGTGCTGGCGGTTCCCTGGGGCCAGGAACTGATCGATCAGGTTGTCTTCGGCGGCCAGTGGAATCTGCCCATGGAGCCCGGCGGCTCGTTTCTCGGCGTGCTCACCGCCCCCTTCAGCCACGCCGGCTTCGCGCACCTGATCAGCAACTCCCTTTGGTTCCTGCCCCTCTCGTGGCTGGTGCTCCTTCAGGGCCGCCGCGACTACCTGGCGGTCTGGCTGGGGGTCTACCTGATGGCGATCCCCGTCTGGCTGTTCTGGCCCTATGGCAGCCATGGGCTCTCGGGGGTGGTCTACGGGCTGCTGGGCTATCTGCTGCTGGTCGGTTGGCTGGAAAAACGCCTGCTGTCATTGCTGCTTTCGGTGTTTGCCTTGCTCAGCTATGGAGCCTTGCTTCCCAGCCTGCTGCCCTTCCTCAGCCCGCCGGGGGTGAGTTGGATCGGCCATCTTTCGGGCTTCGCCGGAGGCGTGTTGGCGGCCTTCGCCGTGCACAAAGAGTCGACCTAAGTTGGAATCTCTACCCCTCCCCGATGGGCGATGGCGGATTCGGACCCTGGCTGGCTTGAGCGTGGTTGGCGGACCCTGCGGCGCACCCCTTCCCTGGTCAGTGCCATGGCGGTGCTGAGCCTGGGGCTCGTGGTGTCCAGTTCGGTGCTGATCAAGGGTTTCCGCCAGGCCAATGACAGCATCACCGTCACTGGCGCCAGCACCGAGCGGATCCGCAGCGATGCGGTTGATTGGACCCTGGAGGTGCGCCAGGGCGGCGCCAGTCAAGGGGACTCCTACAAGGGGCTTCTGCCCGCCGTGGCCAGCACCACCGCCTTCCTGCGCGCCCAGGGGCTGACGGAGGCCGAGGTGCAGCTGGGGGCCGTCAAGTCCGACCGAGAGGATGTTCGCGACCCGCGCACCGGCGAGTTGCGCTCCAGCCTCTGGACCAGCCGTCAGCCGATCCTGGTGGCCAGCGCCCGGGTGGAGAAGGTGGCCCAGGTGGCCCGGGCCGTGGCCCAGCTGATCGGCGAGGGCGTGCCGCTCACCATCAACGACCCCGCCTACACCTACGGACGGCTGGCCGAAAAGCGCGTCGACATGCTGGCCAAGGCCACCCGTGATGCCAGGGCGCGGGCCCGCGCCATCGCTGCAGAAGCCGGCGGCAGGATCGGGGCGATCGTGAACGCCGACACAGGTTCGTTCCAGATCACCGCCCCCAATTCCACCGAAACCGGCGATACGGGCTCCTACGACACCCGCACGATCGACAAGGACATCACCGCCGTGATGGCCGTGACGTTCCGCGTCGAGTGATCCGATTGGTTGGTTGGATCCGGAGGCTGGACGGATGGGGTTGGCGGGGATGATCGCCTGGGCTGGGCGGCGTGATTGAGCCGGGCGCTCAGAACGGATCGCGCTCGATTCCCACGCCGCTCGGGGCGAACAGGAAGATCAGATCATCCAGCTGCTCCTGGTGGCCGTCGATGGCGAACACGCCGCCGGCCACGAAGTCGGCGGCCCGCTGGGCTTCCGAGCGCTCCATGGCCGTGAGGTTCAGCAGCACCGTCTTGCGCTCGCGCACGGCCAGTACCGCTTCGGAGACCTCCTCAAAGCGGCGCGGCTGCATCAGGACCACCTCGTGGCCCCCCTCGGCAAAGCGGGTCATGTCTTCAGGCTGGCGCGACCGGCTCCTCCTGGCCACTCTGCACAGGACTTCCTTGATCGTGCGCCCCATGGTCTGATCCGGCGCCGTCTTCAGCCAGCGGTGGTCGCAGCCCCAGCCGCGCCGCGAAGCCCTCGGCGGTCACGTAGAACACCGGGGTGATGTAGAGGGTCACGATCTGGGAAACGACCAGGCCGCCCAGAACCACCAGGCCCAGGGGGCGGCGGGCCTCGGCACCGGCCCCGAAACCCAGGGCAACCGGCATCGTGCCGATGATGGCGGCCACCGTGGTCATCATGATCGGCCGGAAGCGGATCACCGAGGCCTCGTGGATCGCCTGCAGCGGGCTGAGGCCCGAGCGGGAGGCAGTGATAGCGAAGTCGATCATCATGATGCCGTTCTTCTTGACGATGCCGATCAGCAGAATCAGGCCGATGTAGCTGTAGATGTTCAGCTCCGAACCGAACAGGATCAAGGTGGCCAGGCCCCCCACCGCCGCCGAGGGCAGGCTGGTAAGGATCGTGAGCGGGTGGATGAAGTCCTCGTAGAGGATGCCCAGGATCACATAGATCACCACCACCGCCAGCAGCGCCAGCCAGCCCAGGTTGGCAAACGATTCGCGGAACACCTTGGCGTCCCCCTGGAAGCTGGTGGTGATGCCGGGGGGAAGAAGTTCCTGGGCGAGGGCCGTGATCGTTGCGGTGGCGTCATCGAGGGAGACCCCTGGCCTCAGGTTGAAGGAGATCGTCACCGCCGGCAGCTGGGCGTTGTGGTTGATCGAGACGATGCCGCTGCCCCGCTCCAGGGTGGCCACGGCCCCGAGTGGAATGAGTTTGCCGTCGGCGTTGCGGATCGAGAGCAGATCCAGATCCGCCGGTGAGTTCTGATCCACCAGCTTGACCCCGCTGATCACCGGGTACTGACCATCTGATTTGTAGATCGTGGAGACCTGGCTGTCGGCGTAGGCGTCCCGCAGGGTGGCCTGCAGCTGGGCCACATTCAGCCCCAGGGCGGCTGCCCGGTCGCGGTCGATGTTCACCGTCAGCTTGGGGTTGTTGAGCAGCAGGTCGCTGTTCACGTCGGTGAGTTCGCCGAGGCCCTTCATCCGGGTCTCGAAGGCGGGGGCCACCTCCAGAAGCTGCTCCAGGTCGATCGCCTGCAGGGCGAACTGGAAGCGGGCGCGGCTCTGGCCGCCGCCGATGTTGACGGCGGGGGGCTGACGTACGAACCCCCGCAGACCCGGCACGCTGTTCACCGTGCGCCGTAGTTTGCGGGCCACCTCGTCAGCGGCCAGGGGGCGCTCGGAGCGGGGCTTGAGGCGCAGGAACAGGCGGCCGCTGTTGGAGGCGGCGTTGGGGCCTCCGGCGCCGATGGTGCTGTTGACCCCGGCGATGTTGGGATCCGCCAGGACTTTGGCGGCCAGCTTCTGGTGCAGGGCCGCCATCTCCTGGAAGGAGATTCCCTCGATCGCCTGGGTGTTAACGGTCAACTGGCCGGTGTCCACATCGGGAATGAAGCCCTTGGGCACCAGGGAGAAAAACATCACCGACAGCAGCAGCAGGGAGAGGGAGAACAGCTGCACCGCCCTCGGACGCTGCAGGGCCAGGCTGAGGGTGCGGCCGTAGGACACGGTGAGGCGATCGAAGCTGCGGTCAAACCAGCGCAGCAGCCGGTTGGGGGATGGGGGCGGGCCGTGGCCACCGACCCGTTCGGGCAGCACCCGGGCGCTGAGCATGGGAATGAGGGTGAGGGCCACCCCGCCGGAGATCAGGGTCGCCACGCTCATGGTCACGGCGAATTCCGAGAACAGCCGTCCGATCAGGCCGCCCATGAACAGGATCGGGATGAACACCGCCACCAGGGAGATGGTCATCGACACGATCGAAGGTGCGATCTCATCGCTGCCCCTCTCGGCCGCCTCCAGGCGGCTTTCCCCCAGCTCCTGACGCCGCACGATGTTCTCCACCATCACGATCGCGTCGTCGACCACGAAACCCACGCTCAGTGTGAGGGCCATCAAGGAGATGTTGTTGAGCGAGAAGCCCAGCAGCCACATGGCTCCGAAGGTGGCTACCAGGGAGACCACGATCGCCACGGTCGGCAGGGCCGTGGAGATCACCGATCCGAGGAACAGGTAGACCACGGCCACCACCAGGACGACGGTGAGCACCAGGGTGTGCTCCACATCCGTGATCGATTCCTTGATGGCGATCGAGCGATCGAACAGCACATCCACCTGGATGGCGGCAGGAATCGACTCCTTCAGCTGCGGCAGCAGGTCACGGATGGCCTGGGTGATGGCCACCGTGTTGCTGCCTGGCTGCCGCTGAATCGCGAGCACGATCGAACGGGTGCCGTTGTACCAGCTGGCCAGCCGTTCGTTGGCCACCGAGTCGTTCACCTCGGCCACATCGGCCAGGCGAACCGGAGAGCCGTTGCGGTAGGCAACCACCAGCTTTCGGTAGCCGGTGGCGTTGTCGAGGCGGCCGTTGTCCTCCACCGAGTAGGTCTGCTTGGGGCCGAACAGGTTGCCGGTGGGCAGGTTGGAGTTGCCGCCGCGCACGGCACTGAGGGCTTCGTCGAGACCAATCCCCTTGGCGGTGAGGGCCTGGGGATCGATCCGCACCCGCACCGCGTATTTCTGGGCCCCGAACACCTGCACCTGGGAGACTCCCTCCACCATCGACAGCCGCTGGGCCAGCTGCACCTCGGCCGCCCGGTTCACCTCCGCAAGCGGCAACACCTCAGAACTGAGTACCAGGAAGAACACCGGCTGCTCGGAGGGGTTCACCTTGCGCAGGGAGGGCGGATTCGGCAGATCCTGGGGCAGCTGGCGGCTGGCCTGGGAGATCGCGGTCTGCACATCCTGGGCGGCCGCATCGATGTTGCGGTCGAGGTTGAACTGCAGGGTGATCTGGGTGCTGGACTGGCTGCTGGTGGAGGTGATCGTGCTGATGCCGGCGATGCTGGAGAACTGCTGCTCCAGGGGGGTGGCCACGGCGGTTGCCATGGTCTGCGGCGAAGCGCCTGGAAGGGAGGCGTTCACCTGCAGGGTGGGGAAATCGATCGTGGGCAGGTCGCTGATCGGCAACTGCAGGTAGCCGATCAGCCCGAACAGCACAAGGGCCAGGCTCAGGAGCACGGTGGTGACCGGTCGCCTGATCGTGAAGGCGGAGAGCCTCATGGCGCAGGCTTCTCCCTGGCGGGTCGGCCTCCCTTGCCACCCTGCCGCTCGATGATGACGGCGCCGGGGTTCAGGGCGAATTGTCCCTTGGTGACCACCCGCTCCCCGGCGCTCAGCCCCTCGGTCACCACCACCAGCCCTTCGGCGGAGGGGCCGGTGCCGATCGGCTGCATCCGGGCCTTGCCTCCCTGGGGCTTCCCGGTGGCCAGGTAGACATAGGCGCCCTTCTGCCCCGTCTGTACGGCCGTCTGGGGCACCAGCAGCACGTTGTCGAGTCGGCGCAGCCTGAGTTGGCCCTTGACGAACTGGCCCGGCACCAGCCGCTCATCGACGTTCGGGAAACGGCTCTTGATCCGGATGGTGCCCGTGCTGGGATCGACGTTGTTGTCGATCGAGGTGATCTGGCCCCGCGGGCGTGGACCTCCGGGGCCGGAAGGCTCCAGCTGCACCGTCAGGCCTGGCCGCAGCTGGCCCAACAGCCTCTGGGGCACGGAGAACTCCACGTCGATGGGGGTGAATCGGTTGACCACCAGCAGGGGGGTGTTCTCCTGGTCGCGCACGTAGTTGCCCTGGGTGACCCTCAGCTGGCCGGCGCGGCCGCTGATCGGCGAGCGGATCTGGGTGCGCTGCCGTTGCAACCTCGCCGTGGCCTCGGCGGCCCGGGTCGCCGCCAGGTTGGCGAGGGCGCTGCTCACGGCGCTTCGGCTGCTCAGGGCCGTGGCCTCGGCGCTCTCGGCCTCGCTCAGGAACTGATCCTGCTGGTCACTGCTCACGGCACCCTGCCGTCCCAGGTTGCGGTAGCGCTCGGCCCGCACCCGGGCGGTGCGCGCCTGGGTTGCCGTGCGTTTGGCTTCGGCCCTGGCCTGGAGCACCCCCGCCTCCGCCTTCTGGCTGTTGGCACGGGCCTGGTTCAGGGCGGCTTGCAACTCGGCAGGGTCAAGGCTGAGCAGCAACTGGCCGGCGCTCACCTGTTGGCCCTCGCGGAAATGCACCTGTCGCAGCATGCCCGACACCTCCGGGCGAATGGCGGCGGCGGCCACCGCCTTGACCTCGCCAGTGAGGGGGAAGACCACATCGAGCTGGCCGCTGCGCACCTGGGCGGTTTCCACCAGGACCGGGGGGCGCTTGCGCGGTTCGCTCTCCCGCGGCAGCAGACCCCTGGCCAGCACGAGGCCCAGGGCGAGACCAGCGGCGAGGATCAGCCAGCGGACGCGGCGTGGTGTCTGCTGCCAGCGCTCGCGCAGGGGCCAGGTCAAGGGAACTGAATCCGTCACCGGTTCACCGTAGAAGCCGGGTAGAAAGCTTGCGGGTGCTGGCGGCCACGTGGAGCAACCAAACTGTGACCAGTTCTGATCCTGTTCGTCGAGAGGGAACGGCGATGCCGATCAAGCGGCCCTTCCAAACCGACCCTTGTTTGGATTCGGCGGGCAGGAAGCCTGCGCCCTGGTCAGTGCGGCTCTGGCATGGGCGTCTGCCGTCAGCATGGCCTCACGCCCAGCAGAACCGCCATGGCCCCCAGCCGCGGGGAGCTCTCCTCGATCAGTCCCCGGCGGAGCCCAGCGGCAGCCCAGCCGCCGCCGCATCGATCTGGCCGGCGTAGGCGCCGCGGCCCATGGTGCAGGCGGCGCCGCAGCGACCACCCAGGGTCAGAGCCTGCTCCAGGCTCCAGCCGGCCGCCAAGGCGGTGGTGAAACCGGCGGCGAAGGAATCGCCGGCCCCGTAGCTGTCGCCATCGCCGCCTTCCTGTTCCTTGGTACGTCGCTGCTGCGGGCGGAAGCGGCCGCCAGGCAGGCTGAAGCCACCTCTTGCGCCCTCCGTGCCGACGTAGACCCCTGGCGCCGGATCCAGGTCGCCTGGGGCGTAACTCTCGCCGGGATCGTTGGCACTGCCGACCAGGGCATCGAGAGTGAGGCCGGTGGAGCGGATCAGGGGCAGGCCCAGACGCGGCGTGGCAACCAGCACCCGGGCCCGGCGGGCCAGCCGCAGGGCCTCGCCGTCAGAGGCGGTCACGAACACGCCGTCGCAACGGGCGAGCTGCTCCCAGGGCAGATCGTCGCTGGCGTAGGGGCTGAGGCGCTCGCCGAAGACGGTGATCGTGCGTTCTCCTCCCGGTTCGATGAAGGTGATCGCCCGGCGGGTGGGGGCGTCCCGCCAGGCAATGTGCAGGCTCAGGCCCAGGGCCTTGAGTTCGGCGGCACACCGCTCGCCGAGAGGATCGCGGCCGAGGGCGGTGTAGAAGTCGGCGCCCCCCGCCAGGCGAGCCATCTGGGCGGCCACCACGGCACCCCCACCGGCCGCCTGCTCGAACAGATCACTGGCGTGCTGGATCTGGCCGGATCGTGGCAGGACCGGCACCCGCACGAAGCTGACCCACTCCACGTGGCCCAGCACCGCCAGTCGCAGCTCCTTAAGAGGTGGTTTCAACGGCCCTGGGGATGGATAGAACAGAGGTAGCTCAACCGGAGGCCACCATGGGGCACCGCCATCGCTCTTCCCATCGCTCCTGTGACCACGAGCGGCCCCGGTCCGCGCCGACGCCGGAGGCCCTGCGGGCGGCGGAGCGGATCCATGCCAGCACCACCGCCCACTGGCGCAGCTTGATCGACGATCCCGACCACCCCGGCCAGCGGGTGGAGAGGGAGGCCTATGCCTGCCGCCAGCGGGCCCGCTCCCACCGGCTGGAGTTGGGCCGTGTGCCCGCCGAACCCTGGACTCACGTCTCGTCTGGAGTGCGGTAGACGAGCACGGGAATGGAGCCATGGGTCAGCACCCGCTGGGTTTCGCTGCCCAGCAGGAAGCCCGCCAACCCGCGGCGCCCATGGGAGGCCATGAAAATCAGGTCGCAGCCATGGCTTTTGGCCGTATCGATGATCGCTTCGTAGATCACGCTGCTCAGGACGGTGACCCCTTCACTGCTGACCTCCGCCGCCGCGGCCTGCTCCTGGGCCTGGTTGAGCACGTGCTGGGCGTAGGCCACATTGGAGCGCGCAATCTCCTCGTTCCAGCCTGGATTGACGACCATGGCATCGCCGAAGAAGGCCAGGTTGTCGGGGCCGAACAGTTCGGGTTGCACGTGCAGGAAGGTGATGCGGGCCGATCCCTCCCGGGCGAAACTCACGGCCCGTTTGATGGTCTGTTCGGAGAGGGCGGAGCCGTCTGTGGGCACGAGCAGGTGGCGGAACATGTGCGCTCTCGCTGTGGGACCCAGGCTAGGTTCAACCATCCAGCAGGTTCAGATCCTGAAACCTGGGGATCAGCCAAGTGGGAATGCCGTCCACGTCCCAGTCCCAGAAGTTGCCGCGGCCCAGGTAAAGCGGTTCATGGGCCAGGTACGACTGAACCAGGGCGGCGAGCTCGAACTGCTGCAACGCGTCCTCTCGGTTGACCTGCCTCAGGCGGGCGGCGGCGGAACCTTTGCTGACCGCCTTGGAAAAGCGCCTGATGAACATGACCTGACCCACGGTCGGACTCAGGTTATCCGCATGCCAGATTCAGCGCCCCTGGGCCGCCGGAGGCATGAGCAAGATCCTGTTGATCCTGCTGAGCGTGGGTGCCTTCCTGGCCCTGCAGAAGGGCTGGGTCAAGCCCGACTGGAGCGTGATCGTCAGGGATTCGGGCCTGCCCCTGCCGGTCCCGCCAGCCCAGCAGCACCAGAAACCGTGCCCAGCCCGTTAGCGCGAACCACAGCACCCCGGTCGATCCCGATCGGCGCAGCAACGATGCGGTGATGCAGCTACGAACTGGTGATGGCGACCTTGCCCGGAGGCATGTCCTGCCCTGGCGCAGCGCCACAGCAAGATGTGATGCAGCCGTTGGGCGGCTACCTGCGCTGCCTGCGGGCGAGTGGGCTCCAGCCTCAAGCTCTGGAGCTCGACATCTCTTTTTGATCGCTCGGTTTCGGTGGTGTTTCATCTCCAGGTCGATCCCCCCGACCCGTTGGTGGCCTCTGCGGCATCCAGCCGATCGGGTGCCTGGTGGCATCTGTGCAGCAATGCTGATTCAGATCCCTGATCGCTGCCCACTGGCATGAATGGTCTGCAGTGGATGCGCCGCAGATTCGGCGCTGTTGGGGACCCATGGCTGCGTTTGGTGCTAACCAGGTGTTACTCGACGCGTAGTCAATGTATTGATGGCGCCGGAAGAATTTGAGGCGTTCACATTCACCCTCGGCGTTGATCAGCTCAAGCAGTTTTTATTGGTGCTGCCCCTGAAAGCCTTCTACGAAGATGGAATGGAGAAGGTGAGGGTTTCGCCTGTGGTGAGTTGCGCTGAGCTCCCTCAAGACGACGAACCCTCCCCTTGAGTCGTTGGGTTTGGATCGCTCCACCATTTGAGGCGATCAGGTCTTGAACGGCCGGGGCAGGCCAGGTTCCAACCCATTTCTTGCATGGCTCAAACGGGGGGATCAAGCAGGATCAGATCCTCCGCCGCTTCGTCGAGGCCGCAGTCGACGTAGGCATTGACAATGGGAAAGTTCAGTTCCCGGAGCCACTCCACCAAGAAGCGACGATCCATCATCGCCACGGAAATCTCCAGGAAATCGGGAGGTTTGTCTGAGTAGTCGTTGATCGCGTACTGCAGCTCCTCCAGTTCCCGGCAGATGGCTCGGTAAAGGCTGAAGTCCCGGCCACTGAGCTGGGACATCTCTCTCCGTTTTGACGTCGCCATGGGCGGCCAGCATCGGTATGGAGATCATCAACAGCTTGAACCACTGGCGAACCTGCCGGCACGAATCAGCGATCGGATGTAAGTTTCACGCTCCCGATCAGGGCGCCAGGGCCGGCCCATCAAGCTTCTGGACAGTTCATTCGATCCACGAAGGATGGGCACCTTCGGCCCTGCTGAGGCCCTGATCACCAGAGGGCACGCACGGGCTCCCGTGGCACCATCGGTGAGCTGACCTCCCGGGTGACCACTGTGGCGGTCAGCTGATTGGCCTGGATGCAGGCGGGCAGGAAGACATACCAGCTCAACAGCGAGGTGCATTGCGCCTCACCCACGCACTTGCCCTCGGCGCAGACGTTCTGCTTGCCGTCATAGGTGTTGCAGGTGTGGGCCAGGCGGTAATCGACTGGCAAGTTGGCCATGATGTCGAGTGAGGAGATGGTGCCATCGGCGGCGGCACCGATGATGGCGCTGCGCAGGGATTCCACCGCGTAGGTGCTCTGGGTTGAGTAAGGGAAGTAGCTGCGGGAGGCATTCTTGAGGAACTTGATGCCGGGATCGGAATAGAGAAAGTTCGCTACACCAGTGACATCGACGCTGTAGGGCTTGGCTAGCCCGGTGCGCAGTTCGCTCGCGGTCCAGCCGGAGCGGGCGATGCCATCGGAGAGGCCGCGGTCTGTGATGTCACCGGTGTTCACGAAGGTGGTGATCTCCGCAAGATCCGTGGACCAGACAGCGCCGCCGGAGTTCCAGCGGATGGTGTTTCTGTTGCTGTTGTTGCCCAGGTCATAGGCCGAGGCGGGAGGTGAGAGTACAGCGCCCAAGCTGGTGCCGACCAGGAGGCCGATGGCGAGGTAGTTGAACATCGTTATTGACAGGGAGCGACACAACAAACCTAATCAGCTTTTTCAGGACTGACGGCATCGTCGGCAGGTGCAAGAAAATGGCAGTTAATTATTCATGAAATAGCGGATGAAGCACTGCTCATTTGCAGCGCCGATGCGGTGATTCTCCCTCAGCGGGGGGCGGTCCAGTCTTCGAACCACTGGCGCCGCCAGAGCCAGTACACCTGGATCAGGGCCACCAGGGCCATCAGTGCCATGGCATAGGCATAGCCGTAGCGCCAGTGCAATTCGGGCATGTTCTCGAAGTTCATGCCGTAGACCCCGCCGATGAAGGTGAGCGGCGCAAAGATACTGGTGAGGATCGTGAGTGTCTTCATCACCTGGTTCATGCGGTTGCCCACGCTCGCCGCGTACGACTGGGTGATGGCATCACATTGGTTGCGCAGCAGTTCGCAGTTCTCGAACAGCAGGTCCACCAGTTCGCCCATGTCCTGGAAGCCGGCGGTGGCCTCCCGTCCAAGCAGCTCCTGGCGTTGGCGCAGCAACACGCGGATCTGGTGGCGCAGGGGCCAGATCTGGCCCCGGATCGTGAGCAGGTTGGAGCGGTGCTGGAAGGTGCGGGTCAGCAGCTTCGGTCTGGGTTCCCGCAGGGCCGCCTCCTCCAGGTCGCAGAGCCGGTTGGCGATCAGCTCCAGCATCGGGAAGAGTTGATCGAGGATTTCGTCGACAAGGAAGTGGAGGATGTCGTCGAGGTCGCTTAAGTCCGTGGCCCCCACCTGGGACTCCAGCCAGTCGGTGAGCTCTGGGAAGGCCTCCCCCGCGGGCGCCTCCTCGAAGCTCACCAGCAGCCCCGGCAGCAGCAGGGCCCCCACCTGGGAGCTGATCAGATGGGCAGGGTCATGGGCAAAGCTGAAGCGGTGCAGCACCACCAGCAGCGCTTTGCCGAGGGAATCCACCCGTGGCCGCTGGGGCACCTCCAGCAGGGGCGGCAGCAGCATCGCCGGCACCTCCAGCGCCTGCAGCATGGCCGTGATCGGCCGTGGGTCGCTCAGACCCATCACCCGCAGCCACAGGGGCACACCTCGGCGCTTGAGGGCTGATAGCTCTTCGGGGCTCCGCAGGGAGTGGAGCCTGGGGCCTTCGCTCTCGAACACCACGACACTGAAGCGGCTGGGCTGACGACCGCCGTGGACATAGAGCTGCGTGGGGATGGCGGCTGGGCGTTCCTCAAGTCGGTACGAGCGGAGGGCGCCGGGGGTGGGTCGCAGCAAGGGGGAGGGAGTTGATCCGGCTAGGGTCCATCTCAGGCCAGGGGTGGCAGCTTCGCCTGTCGCAGGGGCGACATGGGCTCAGGCAACTGGGCTCAGGCAACTGGGATCAGGCAACTGGGATCAGGAGAGGGTTCGCCGCAGTTGGGCCTTCGCGACGCTCACGTAGGCCAGGAAGGCGTCGTATTTGTTGTCGAATTCACCCAGAGACTGGCGGGTGCCATCGATCAGGATCCGGGCACGAAAGCGGCCGGTGCTGCGATCCTGGGTGACGCCTTTGAAGCCCGTGCTGAGGTCGCTTGGGGCGACTCGGCGGGGGCGCCGTGGTTGGCCCTGGGCGGTGGCCCGCAGGTTGTTGATGCGGTGGTCGTCGCGGTTGCCGTTGATGGCTGTGATCTCCCGCCCGATCGGATCCACCCCGTGGTGTAGGCACCAGATGATGCGCGTCAGGGCATAGCGCTGACCCTCGATCGATACCTGCCAGCGGCCGTCACGGCCCTTGCTGCCGGCCCGCACGTCCTGGCGGCTCTGCCCGCGGGGCCCCAGAGCGCTATTCCAGCTGCAGTGGCCGGTGCGGGGGTCGTAGCTGAGCTGCTGACGCAGGATGTCCAGCGGCGGCAGCCGTTTGTGATTCGCCATGCCCCTGAGAGCGTCAAGGCGATGGTAGGAGCCCTTTGAAGGCGGAGTTGGATCAGCTGCGGCCGGTGGCCAGGGTTGAGGCGGCCAGGGTTGAGGGGGCCAAAGCGGAGGGGAGCAGAACGTCGGGCCGCTGGTGGGCCCAGGCCAGCTGCGCGTCCACCTGGGCGCGCACGCTTTGGCGGTAGTCGAGGAAGTGCTCATGGATCACCAGCAAGCGCAGGAATCGGGGCAGTTGCTGGGGGCGCCTGATCACCAGGCCCAGCAGCACGCGCCAGAACTGCAGGGCACCGAGGGTGAGCACTCCGCGCGCCATGACCACGGCGGCCGCCCCGCGCAGCTCGGCGAGATGGTGGCCGCCGGACCAGTCGCGCCGCCACCAGGGCCGCCCATGCCGCCAGCGGGGTGCCCCCAGCATGAGGCAATGACGGGCGATGCGCTCAAGGTAAGGGGCGGGGGCATAGAGGGCCTCGAACCCTTCGACGAACTCCCGGCCGATGGCCTCGATCGGCCGGGTGGGCCTGAAGTTGAGCAGGTTCGTCTGGACCCCCTGGTCGAAGTCGCCATCAAGCTCCAGTAGGCGACCTTCCCGGCTCAGCCGATGCCAGAGGGCGGTGTTCGGCAGGGCCTGCAGCACCCCGAGCATCGCGATCGGGATGGCGGTGTGCTCCACGAACGCCACGATCCGAGCTCCCGCTCCGGGTCGCTCACCATCGAAGCCGAGGATGAATCCGGCCATCACCTCCAGTCCGTGGGCGGTGATCGTGTCCACCGCCTCCTCCAGCGGCTGCCGGGTGTTCTGGCGTTTCTGGGCTGAGGCCAGGCTGCTTTCGTCGGGGGTTTCAATGCCCAGGAACACCCGCTCGAAGCGGCAGGCCCCCATCTGCTCCATCAGCGCGTCGTCGCTGGCCAGATCCACCGAGGCTTCGGTGATCAGGGCGAAGGGGAAATCGTGGTGCTCCTGCCAGGTCTGGAGTTCTGGCAGCAGGCGTTTGACGTTGCGCTTGTTGCCGATGAAGTTGTCATCGACGAGGAAGACGTTGCCGCGCCAGCCCAGGTCGTAGAGGTGGTCCAGCTCGGACAGCAGTTGCTTGGGTTCCTTGGTGCGGGGTTTGCGGCCATAGAGCACGATGATGTCGCAGAACTCGCACTGGAACGGGCAACCCCGCGAGAACTGCACCGCCATGGCGTCGTAGGCGGGCAGCTCCAGCAGATCGAAACGGGGGATCGGTGAGCCCGTCAGATCCGGGCGTCCCTCGCCCGCTCGGAAGATCCCGGAGCGTTCACCCCGCTCCAATGCCGCCACAAAGGCGGGAATCGTGATTTCTCCCTCATCAAGCACCAGGTAGTCGGCCGGGATCAGTTCGGGGGCCTCGGGAGTGGAGCTGGCGAAAGGACCACCCACCGCCACCGGTAGCCCCCGTGAGCGGGCCAGGCCGATCTGAGCGGCCAGGTCCTTGCGTTGCACGAGCATCGCCGAGAGGATCACCAGATCCGCCCAAGACCAGTCGTCGTCGTTCACCTCGCGCACGTTGACGTCCACCAGCCGCAGGTTCCAGTCCGTCGGCAACAGGGCGGCCACGGTGATCAGCCCGAGGGGCGGCAGCAGCACCTTGCGGCCCACCCGTTCCAGGGCGCGGTTGAAGCTCCAGAAGGTCTGGGGGAAGCGGGGGTAGACGAGCAGGACGTTCATGGCGATCTCCAATTCCTTCCCAGCACCTGAGCGGCCGATCGCGGTGGGTCGCGCTGGTTGCATTGATGACAGCTTGCGTCGGTGCGTTGTCCCTGGCGGTGCTCCATGTGCTGGCGATCTGCCGCACGTCATCGACGGAACACCTCACTAGCCTTGTGATACAAACGTTTTTCCATCCCCGGGCCGATGCGGGGTGGCTCGCTTTGTTGCGGTCGATCACCGTTGTTGGTGATCAACTGTTGCCTGGTTGTTCGCGGTTCTGCATCCCCCGGCTGCTGCTGGCATGGCAGGCGGCGCGAGCGCAGTGCGGCGATCGTTCTGTATTGGAGCCCCAACGATGCGCATCGCCCAGATCTCGCCCCTTGATGAATGTGTGCCGCCCCTGCGCTACGGAGGCACCGAGCGGGTGGTGCATTACCTCACCGAGGAACTGGTGCGCCGCGGCCATGAGGTGGTGCTGTTCGCCAGCGGTGATTCCATCACCAGCGCCGAGCTTTACCCCTGCGTGCCCCAGGCCCTCAGGCAGGCGGGCTATCAGGGTGATCGAAGCGTGCCGGCTCTGATCCAGCTCGATTGTGTGGCCGAGCAGCTGCACCGTTTCGACGTGCTGCATTTCCACACCGGTCACGGTCACTACCCCCTGACGGCCCGCCTGAACGTGCCCCATCTCTCCACCATTCACGGACCGCTGTCGGCCCCCTCGATGGCCGAGCTGCATCGCCACTTTGATCAGGTGCCGTTGGTGTCGATCTCCGAGGCGCAACGCCGGCCGTTGCCCCAGGCCCGCTGGCTCGGCACGATCCACCACGGCCTGCCTGCGGATCTCTACCGCCTGGAGCCCACCCCGTCGCCCTATCTGGCTTTCGTCGGGCGCATCTCGCCGGAGAAGCGGCTCGATCGCGCCATCGAGATCGCGGCGGCGGCGCGGTTGCCCCTCAAGGTGGCGGCCAAGATCGATGCGGTGGACCGCGACTACTTTCACACCATGATCGAGCCGTTGCTGGAGCGCCATCCCGCGGTCGAGTTCATCGGCGAAGTCGACGACGCCGGTAAGCAGGAGCTGCTCGGCCATGCCCTGGCGCTGCTGTTCCCGATCGACTGGCAGGAGCCCTTCGGTCTGGTGATGATCGAGGCCAACGCCTGTGGCACCCCTGTGATCGCCTGGCGTAACGGCTCCACCCCCGAGGTGATCATCGATGGCCTCAACGGAGTGCTGGTGGAATCGATCGAGGCGGCGGTGGAGGCGGTGGGCCGCATTGAGGAGCTCCAGCGCACGGCCATCCGCGCCGATTTCGAGCGCCGCTTCAGCGTCGAACGTCAGGCGATCGCCTATGAGCATCTCTATGAGAGCTTGATGCAGGAGAAGACCACCTCCCTGGACGCGGCCAAGACAGATGGCCATGGAGCCGACCGCAACCAGGTGTGCCATGCGGCTTGATCAGCTGCCCCCATTCGTGCTCAAGGATGGCGAGACCTTCGCCATGCTCGATCGGCGGGGTGAGATCAACCCGCTGGCCCATCCCGAGTCCGGTGTGTTCCACCGGGGCATGCGCCATGTGAGCCAGTTGGAGGTGCTGCTCTGGGGCTGCCCCCCCTCCGTGCTCTCCTCCACCGAACGGGAGGAGATGGGTCTTCACGTGAGCCATCTCAGCAACGACGGCTCGGCGCAAGGCTCGCTGCCAGCGGGCACGGTGCACCTGGAGCGCAGCACCGTGCTCACCCCCACGGGTCTGCTCCAGCAGTTGAGCTTCACCAGCTACGCCGCCTCCAGCGTCACGATCCCCCTGGTGCTGCTGGTGAATGCCGATTTCCTCGACATCTTCGAAGTACGCGGCATCCAGCGGCAGAACCACGGCACTCGGGTCTACAGCTGCACCGCCGACAGCCTGGAGGTGGTCTACCGGGGCCTCGACGGGACCGACCGCAGCACCGCCCTGCGGGTGGAGGCGGAGGTGCTGGATGTGTCCGAAACGGAGCTGCATTTCGCCTTCGACCTGGAGCCCCGCTGCACCCGCAAGCTGGCCCTGATGCTGGATTTCCATTTCCATGCCGATCCACATCCTTCCCCCCAGGAGGCCTTCGATGCGGCCCTGGCGTCCACGGTGGAGCAGTTTCGCAACAACCGTCTGCTCACCGCCTCGATCACCACCGACAACCCCGCCTTCAACGCCTGGATCGACCGCTCCACATCTGATGTCCACCTGCTCTCCACGCAACTTGATCACGGCCCTTACCCCTATGCCGGTGTGCCCTGGTTCAGCTGTCCCTTCGGGCGTGACGGACTGATCACCGCCCGCCAGATGCTGCTGGTGGAGCCCCGGCTCGCCCGGGGCGTGCTCGGATTCCTGGCCGAACAGCAGGCCCGCCACTGCGACACCGCCTCCGATGCCGAGCCGGGCAAGATCCTGCATGAGGCGCGCCTGGGGGAAATGGCTGCCTTGGGGGAGGTGCCGTTCGCCCGCTACTACGGCAGCGTCGATGCCACACCCCTGTTCCTGATCCTGGCGGGCGACTACCTCCTGCGCAGCGACGACAAAGATTTCATCAACAGTCTCCGCCCGGCCCTCGACAGCGCCATGGCCTGGATCCGCAACGCGGAGGCTCAGAGTCCGGATGGGTTTTTGCGCTACCTCTGCGCCGCCCAGGGAGGCTTGCGTAACCAGGGCTGGAAGGACAGCGACGATGCGGTCCACCATGCCGATGGCCGACTGGCGGAGGGCTCGATTGCCCTGTGTGAGGTGCAGGCCTACGCCTACGGGGCTCGGCGATCGTTGGCGGCGATCGAGCAACGCTGCGGCCGCCCTGAGGCGGCGGAGCGACTGCATGAGGAGGCCCGCGCCCTGCGCCGTCGCTTCCACGCAGCGTTCTGGAGCGATGCGATCGGCACCTATGCCCTGGCGATCGACGGGGCTGGGGAACCCTGCATGGTGCGCTCCTCGAATGCGGGCCACTGCCTCTGGACCGGCATCGCCAGCCGTCCAGCGGCGGCGGCGATCGCCCGGCAGTTGCTGGCCCCCACCAGCTTCAACGGATGGGGTGTGCGCACCCTCGATGAACGGGAGGTCCGGTACAACCCGATGAGTTATCACAACGGCTCCGTCTGGCCCCACGACAACGCCTTGATCAGCCTGGGGCTGGCCCGCTACGGCCACAGCAGTGAAGCGATGCGGATTTTCACCGGCCTGTTCGATACGGCCTGTGCCATGCCCCAGTACCGCTTGCCGGAGCTGTTCTGCGGTTTCCCCCGCCAGGAGGGGGAGGAGCCGACCCATTACCCCGTGGCCTGCAGTCCCCAGGCCTGGGCCAGCGGCTCGGTGTTCGGTCTGCTGGAGTCGATCAGCGGCATGGGCATCGGTCGCGAGGCGGCCACGGGCCGGGTGCAGGTGCTCTTCCGCAACCCTGTGCTGCCTAAGGGCATTGATCGCATGGAGATCTCCGCTCTTCGGCTTGGGGAGGAGGAGATTGATCTGCACCTGCACCGCAGCGAGCACGACACCGGCGTGCTGGTGCGGCGGCGCACCCCAGGGGTGGATGTGATGATCTCGAAGTGAGCTCGGGCCATGAAAAACCCCGGGGAGCGGAGCTCGCCGGGGTGATCAGCCGCCGAACGCGACGAAGGGACTCAGGTTTGTGCCCCCGGTGAATCAGTAGCGACCGCCGCCGCCACCGCCGCCGTAACCACCACCGCCGCCGCCGCCGTAACCGCCGCCGCCGCCGCGATTACCGCCGCCACCACCGCCCGTGCGGGGTTCGGCCTTGTTGACCCGGATGTTCCGGCCCATCCATTCGACGTTTTGAAGGTCGTCGATGGCCTTGGCTTCTTCAGCCTCGACAGCCATGTCGACGAAGGCGAAGCCGCGCTTGCGACCGGTTTCCCGATCGAGGGGCAGGCTGCACTGTTTGACTTGACCGTAGGTGGCGAAAAGCTGTTGGAGGTCTTCCACTTCGGCATCGAAGGAAAGGTTGCCCACGTAAATCGTCATGAACTCAGGAACTATGAATCGATCCGTCGATGGCCCTGAAGAAAGTTTGAGCTCGCTTCAAAGAGAAATCTTGGAACCAACCACACTCTAGGGCTGCAGGTGCCCCCTGCTGGTGCGGATCTCCGCTGGCGGCGTCGACTTCCGCGGGTTGCGGGGATCGGCAGTGGCGCTCAAGGCGTTCCGCCCCGCCACCCTTGCGCCTGGGGCCGGGAGCGACGCTGACAACGGGGAAGGGTGGCCCGTGCTCCAAAAGCCTGCGGCCCAGCTCCTGAGGTGAGCAGGGCCCCTGGGGCGCTGGGCACTGCTGGTCTGTCCCCCCTTCGCGCTGCTGAAGGCTGGCGCGACAGACCGTAGTGAACGTTCGTAAACAAACGTAAAAGCCTGTGGCGCTTCTTTGAAAACCATGGCCTCAGGTGAAGGTTGTCAGTGTTTCCCCACTGATCGGCCTACGGTCCAGTCTGGCGCCTCCCTTCGCCTCTCCCTCGCCACTTTTGCGATGACCCTGATCAGAGCCCCCTATCTCGGTATCGAACGCTTCGCCAATGATCGCAACAAGGAAGGCTGGATCAGCGATTCCGACAACGACAAGCGCCTCACGATCCGCGCCGTCTACCAGCAGGTGCTCGGCCAGCAATACCTGATGCAGAACGAGCGGCTTGAAGGGGTCGAATCCCTCTACCGCAATGGTTTCTACAACGTGCGAGAACTGGTGCGGGCGGTGGCCAAGAGCGGTCTTTACCGCAGCCGCTTCTTCGAGAATTGCAATCCCTACCGCTTCATCGAGCTCAACCACAAGCACCTGCTGGGCCGCGCTCCCCACGACCGCGAGGAGATGCTCCACCACTTCACGATCCTGCAGGAGCAGGGCGTTGATTCCGAGATCGATTCCTACATCGATAGCCCCGAGTATCAGGAGCGTTTCGGCCTCGATGTGGTTCCCTTCATCCACGGCTGGGACTATTCCGCGGGCCTTGAGGGCCGCCAGTTCTCCTGGTTGATGCAACTGGCCCGTGGCGCTGCCGCCTCGGTCAAGGGGGATGCCGCCGGCACCCGCTTCCGCCTGGGCGGCGCCCTGCATCAGAACCGGGCCGTGCCGGTGGTGAGCCCGAGCGCCAGTGAAGGGCCGTTCCGCTCCGTGGTCAGCTCCGGTGTTGCCTCGGGCGATGCCGGCGTAGCTGGTGCCCACACCGCTCGGGGCCCCGGCCAGGCCCACAAGGTCCATGGCCTCCAGGGAGCCTCCGGTCGCACCGTCACCCTGCACGTGAGGGGCATCGTCAACCTCGATGCCGAGCGCAGTGCCGATGTGGTCTGGCGGGTGCCGTTCGCTCGCTTCAACGAGGCGATCCAGCGGGCGAACCGGCTCGGTGGGCGCATCACCCAGGTCAGCGTGGGCTGATTCCAGCGCTCCTGTGGGCTGTGGGGGCCTCGCCCCATGACCCCCTCGCCCACGGGAGTGCCCACACATCTATTGAGGCAATGAACCTGCCGTGATGGCTGCAGGACACGTGCCCCTGAGGCTGAGCCTTGAACCCCACCCTCTCGGAACGACTGCGCCGCCGCGGGCGCCATTGCCCAAGCCAGTTCATTGAGCCGAGCAGCTTTCGGGTGCCGGCCGAACCGCCCACCGCCGTGGCGGCCCTGATGCAGTGCAGGGCTGAGTCCGATCCGGCGGCCCTCCCACTACCGGAGCCTGCCGGGGCCCCCAGGCGCGACGTGATCCTGGAGCTCCTGGTCTGGATGCTGGTGGTGCTGATCGATGGCGTCCTGGCCGCCGTGGCGCTGGTGCGCCCCTGGAGCCGCAGGCCACACCCCGCCCGTAGGGCGGCCCTGCGGCTCGAAGCGGTCCCCTGATCAAGCGAGTTGGTCGCAGAGAAAGGAAGGGCGTGCCGCCCCAAGGTGTGGGCGCCATCACAGGGTTCGGATTTCCGCTGGCACGGCCGCAATCAACCGTTACGGTTCCACTAGCTTCTTCATACATCGACCAGCTCTCCAGGCGCCTCGCTCGCTGCCGCCGGCTGGAGGCCCCTACGCCGATCGTCCCCTCGCGTACGTTCCCATGACTCTCGAATCAGGTTCCTTCGTTCAGGTCAGCGGCAAGTCCGATGGCACCTATCAGGTGGTCAGCCTCGACGACGCCTCGGAGTCCTGCTGGGTGCGCCGCTGGCCCCTGGCCCGCAATGGTTCACCTCCGTTCTGCGTTCCCCTGAGCCAGGTGACCGTGGCCATGCCTTCTGCGCTGAACTCTGAGGTTTCCGCGGTTCGCTGAGCTTCAGGGTTTGCTGGCATACCAGCGGCGATACCACTGGGCCATCTGCTCGATCTCCTGGCTCTGGGCCTTCACCATCGCCTGCTGCATCGCCCTCAGCGGCGCACGCTGGCTGTTGGACTGAGCCATCGAGGCCATCATCACGCCCATGCGGTGGTGGGGAATCATCTGCTCGATGAAGGCCCGATCGAAATCAGGGGCGTTCTTCAGCCACTCAACATCGGTGGCCATCATCCCCATTCCCCCGCCACGGCCCATCATTCCGGCGTTGCCACCCATCCAGCCGCCCCAGCCGGAATAGACCCCACGGCCATAGCTTCCGCCCCACTCGGGCACATCGCCTCCGAACCACTGCCGGTACCAGGAACGCATCTGGGCGTTTTCCTGGGTCTGGCTGGCCTTGATGCTGCGGGCCAGGGCCTTGATCTCGGGCCGCTGCGCGCGGGTGAGGGCGAGATCGGCCATGGCGATCGCCCCGTCATGGTGAGGAATCATCATCACGATGAAGTGCTGATCCATCGACTGGGTGCCCATCCGACCCGGACCGCTCAGCCCCCTTCCCATCCCGCTTCCCGCAGGGGTCACTACCTGGGAGGGCACTGAATGCGCTGGGGCCCCCAGTGACAGGAGGAGCGCTCCGAGCCCTGCAGCGGCCGCGAGCCTGAACGCCTGCGAACCTGTCGGGTCCAACGCGACATGGTGATGGCCCATCAGCTCTGCTCCCTTGCCTCTAGCTGTGCTCAGCATGGGCACGGAGCAGGGAACTGGAAGCGGGGTTGGGTGATGGATCCATCGACTCGGTGCCCAATCGTTCCGTGCTGGCTGAGCGTCATGCTCAGCCTTCAGATCTGAAGATTGGGGCAGATCACCGCGTCATCCTTGGCGGGATCGCTCTGCCAGCCGGCCAACAGGCCCTGAAGTTCTTTTCGGAGCTGCCGCAGCTCCTTGATCTGGCCATCGATCCGCTCGATCTGGCGCCCCAGCTGGACCTCAATGTCGCCGCAGGGCAGTTCACCAGCATCGTGAACCGCCAGGCAGCCCTGAATCTCCTCCAGGCTGAGCCCGAGGGTCTTGAGTCTGCGGATGAACTCCAGGCGCTGCAGGCTCTGTTCGGCGAACAGGCGGTAACCGCCGTCGCTGCGGCCGATTGCCGGCAGCAGGCCCAGGTCCTCGTAGTAGCGCAGGGTCTTGACCGGCAGGCCACTGCGGCCGGCCAGCGCCCCGATCTTCATGCCAACAGCTGCCAAGGGCTTGACTCTCCATCCGTGGGGAGACTTTAAACTGGTGTTCGCTCTCCTCCCCCACCACCGGTTGTCCGTGAACCCCATCGCTCTGGCTCTGCTCCTCTCGGCAGGTGCTGTCCTGGCCCCCAGCGCCGCCCGCGCCCAGGCCAACGACATGTTCCCGAGCAAGGCTGCTGCGGAACAGCGAGCCAAGGAACTGAAGTGCAGCGGCGCCTTTGCGATGGGCAAGGAGTGGATGCCCTGCAAGAACTTCGAGGTCTATGAGAAGGCCGTCTCTAAGGAGAAGTGAGTCCAGCGCTTCCCTCTCTCAGCCCTGATTCTTGCCCTGAGCATCCCCGCGGCACTTCGATGACCACGCACCCCACCAGCCCCCTTCAGCAGCCCTACGGGTGGGCCCTGCTGGTCGGCCTGTCGGCGCTGGCCTTCGCCCCGCTTCTCACCACCGCACCCGCTGCGGCGCACATGAAGGGCATGTTCAAGACCAGGCAGGAAGCTGAAAAGCGCGCCGCCGAACTCAGGTGCAAGGGAGCGTTTGCGATGGGCAACCTCTGGATGCCCTGCGCCAATGAGCAGGTGCTGCACAAGGCTCTTCAGAACGAGTGACCCCCAGCTCACCAATCCCAGTGACTCAGAGACACCTGCGCCGCCGTATCCATCGGGCCCTGGTGCCGATCGCGGCACTCCCGCTGATCATCACCGCATTGTCGGGCTCGATCTACGGTCTGCTGCTGGAGAACAACGTTGAGGCTATCTGGCTTCTGAAGATCCACACGGGCAACTTCGGGATCATCAACTTGCAGCCCTATTACTCGGCGATCATTGGAATCCTCACCCTGATGATTGCCATCTCCGGCATTGGCTTGCTGTTCCGCGGTCGTCGCAAGAAACCAATCGCTGTGAGTTAGGTGGCAAGAGCCCTCGAAGGCGGATACGACTCAGTAGTGAGCAACCTCCGTTGAAGCGAACCACCAATAGCTTGGGGGATGACACCTGGCGACGGTCCGATTCCTGATGACAGGTCCGCGATGAGCCCGCCTCCCCCCAGCCCAGCCTGCTGTCATGCCGAGAACCCAGCTGGATCGGCAGACGGCATGGAGCGGGAGCTGGCCCACGAGCTCACGCTCCTGCGCCGCAAGCTCACCGTGGCGGCTGTGCTCACCGTCCTGGTGGTGCTCTCCAGCCTGCCCCACATGCTCGGAGGTCGGCCGCTTCCCTTCCTGTCAGCCTGGTTCACCAGCCCCTGGACCCAGCTGATCCTCACCACACCGGTGCTGTTCTGGTGCGGGCGGGAGTTCTTCACGGGTGCCGTTTCCGGCTTTCGCCAGCACAGCGCCGACATGAACACCCTGGTGGCTGCTGGCACCGGCATCGCTTGGCTCGCGTCGCTGGTCGCCACCGTCGCTCCGCAGCTGCTCACGGCCGAGGGACTGCCAGCGGACGTCTACTACGAAACCGCCGCGGTGATCCTCACCTTGGTGCTGCTGGGTCGCCTGCTGGAGGCCCGGGCCCGCGGACAGACCTCGGAAGCGATCCGGCGCCTGCTCCAGCTGCAGCCGCCCACTGCCCGGGTGCTGCGCGGCGGCGTGCCTCAGGAGATCCCGGTGGCGCTGGTGGTGGTGGGGGATCGGGTGCAGGTGCGCCCCGGCGAGAAGCTTCCCGTGGACGGGGTGGTGGAGGAGGGCCGCTCCTGGGTGGAGGAAGCGATGCTCACCGGTGAGCCCACCGCGGTCGAAAAGGGCCCCGGCGACGCGGTGATCGGTGCCTCGATGAACCGCAGCGGCAGTTTCAGCTTCCGTGTCAGCCGCGTGGGAGCTGACACCGTGCTCGCCCAGATCGTGGAGCTGGTTCGCCAGGCCCAGAGCTCCCGCACCCAGGTGCAGCGCCTGGCTGATCAGGTGGTCGGTTGGTTCGTGCCGGTGGTGATCGCCCTTGCCATTGCCGCCTTCGTGGTCTGGTTTCTGATCAGCGGCAACCCGGTGCTGGCGATGCTGTTTCTGGTGAGCGTGCTCGTGATCGCCTGCCCCTGCGCCCTGGGCCTGGCCACGCCTACCTCGATCATGGTGGCCTCCGGCAAAGGGGCGGAGAACGGTCTGATCTTTCGCAGTGCTGAGGCCCTGGAAACCGCCGGCGCTCTGCGCACCATCGTGCTCGACAAGACCGGCACCCTCACCCGCGGCCAGCCGGCCGTGACCGATTTTGAGCGGTTGCCCAGTGGACTGCCCGGTGGCCGGCTGCCGGCCCAGGCCCTGCTGGCCGCCGTGGCGGCCCTGGAGGAGCGCTCGGAGCATCCGCTGGCCGAGGCGATCGTGGCCTACATCCGCCCTCAGCTCCAGGATCCGCAGCTGCCCGCCGTGGAGGGTTTCGAGGCGGTGGCGGGACGGGGCGTCAAAGGCCGCACGGCTGAGCTGGACGTGCTGGTGGGAACCCCCCGCTGGCTCAACGATCTGGGCCTCGACACCACGGCACTCGAGCCCCTGGTGGCTCGGCTCGAGGCTGCGGCCTGCAGTGTGGCGGCGGTGGCGGTGGACGGACGGATCGAAGCCTGTTTCGGTATCGCCGATCCTGCCAAGGAGGGCGCCCGCGCCGCCGTGGCCGCCCTGCGACGTCTGGGCTTGCAGGTGGTGATGCTCAGCGGCGATGCCCGCCGCACCGCCGAGGTGGTGGCGGCCGAGGTGGGGATCGAGCGGGTGATCGCCGAGGTGCGACCCGCCGACAAGGCCGCCGTGATCCGTCGGCTGCAGGAGCAGGGGGAGGGCCCGGTGGCGATGGTGGGTGACGGCATCAACGACGCCCCGGCCCTGGCCCAGGCCGATGTGGGCCTGGCCATGGGCACCGGCACCGATGTGGCGATCGCCGCCAGCGACATCACCTTGATCTCAGGCAACCTGTCCGGGGTGCCCGCGGCGATCGAGCTCAGCCGCGCCGCCATGGCCAACATCCGCCAGAACCTGGTCTTCGCCTTCGCCTACAACGTGGCCGGCCTGCCGATCGCCGCCGGGCTGCTGTTCCCCTTCACCGGCTGGCTGCTCAGCCCGATGATCGCTGGTGCCGCGATGGCGTTCAGTTCGGTGTCGGTGGTGAGCAATGCGCTGCGGTTGCGCCGTTTCCGGCCCACTCCCCTCCCGGTTGCGGCGTCGTGAGGGTGTGGCCGTTGCTGATGGCGGGGGGTGGGATGCATGGGGCTGTCCGCGATGCGGCAGAGCCCCTCTGGCGCACGGTCGAGCAGCCCTTGGGCCTCAACGTGCTGGTGGTGGTGGTGGGTCTTGCCCTGATTGCCGCCGAGCTGTGGTGGTTCCTGGGTCGCCATGGGGTCGGTGTGGCGGCTCGGGTGGGAGAGCAGGGTGTCCAGGAGATCATGATCACCGTGGACGGCGGCTATGCCCCCGCCCGGATCAGGGCGTTGGCCGGCCGCCCGCTCAGGCTGTCCTTTCACCGGATCGATCCGAGCGGCTGTGTGGCCCAGGTGGTTTTCCCCGACTTCCACAAAACCCTCGATCTCCCCCTCAAGGCCACCACCACCCTGGAGTTGCCGCCCACAGAGCCGGGGGTCTACCCCTTTCATTGCGGCATGAACATGGTCCGCGGCGAGCTCCTGCTGGAGTGAGCTCCAGAACGCAGAGTCAGAGCGAGAACAGCTTGTCGTACTTGTGGTAGCCGGGCTTGCGTAAGCCTTCCAGCGCCAGCATCCTGCGCAGCGCGATGATCTCGGCCCGCTGGGCCACGATCACGCCGCGCGCAAAGCGCCGGATCGTGGGGTTGGTGCTTTTGGCCAGGGCGTCGTGGGCCATGATCAGCGCCCCGCCGTGGTGATCGAGCATGCCCTCGAGGAACCACACCACCCGGTTCTCCTTGCTGGGGAGCTCAGCCATCATCCGCATGCCATCGATCTGGGCCTGGCTCATGCGGGTGAGACCCGCCAGGCTGTTTGGATCGCCGCCGCTCGCCAGCGCCACGGGGTAGACGGGCGCCTGGGGGTACCAGGCCTTGCGCCACAGCCCCATGGCCCGGATCTCGCCCGCCTGATCGCGCCAGATCGTCTTGCCCAGGGCCCCAACGCCAGGCGCTCCGATGTCAAAGACGACTTCGCTCATCCGCAGCGCCCCGGTGTGGTGCTGCACCATGCCGTCAATGAAGCGCAGGTCGTAGGTGGCGCCTGCTGGGCCCACATCATGGGCGTGGCCGGCATGGGCAGGATCCGCACCGATCGGGGTCGTCAGACCAGGCTTGCCGTCCATGCCGCGATGCCCCGCGTGGGGATCGATCTGGGCCAGGGCCGGGGAGGAGAGCAACGCAGCCAGGGTGAGTGCGAAGACCCCGAAACGGAACGAGGGTCCAGCCATGGGAAACGAGGGTGAACAGGTGAGTCGCCCCACCCTATGGTCTCCACTCGGGTGGAGAGTCAAGGGGCAGCTCGAACGGGGCGCATCTCTTGGGGCCATGGACCCTGAGCCCCGCTCAGAGGCTCGCTTCCACTTCGACCACCAACCTTGTGGGAGAGGCCGTGAGGCGCCCGAAGGTTCCACTGCTCTGTGGTCGCCGTGCTTCGTCGTAGGTCCGGAGGGTGAACGCTTCCGAGTCGGGCCCGTCGTGGGTGTCTGGGGCCGCAGGCCATGGGCCATGACAGAACTTCTCCACCCTCAGGGAGGTGAATCAGGCACTCCCCGCCTCCAGCAGCCGCTCGATCTGATCGAGGGCCCCATCAAGGGGGTCGATTGCCGCAGTCAGCGCGGCGCCGCTGGCTTCCTCGGAGTTCCATTGGCGATCGATCTGGCGCCGCAGTTGTTGGAGGCCCCCCTCGATCGCCTCCAGCCGGGTGGAAAGGGCCAGCAGCCGTGCCTCACGCTCGTCCATCCCCTGGTGGGCGGCACTGAGGTTGCGGCGCAATTGCTCGACCAACCGCCCGCGCTCCTGGCGCAGGGGCCCGTCGGCCTCGCGCTCGAGCGCCTGTTCCTCGCGGCGCAGGCGCAGGGAGAGATCACCCGTGGAGAGCAACACGCCGCCGCCGGATTGGAGCAGGGGGCGGCGGCTCTCCAGCCTCAGGGGCAGGGCCGTCAACCGTTCGCAGCAGAGCTGCACCAGGCCCAGGCCCTCGAGTTGAGCCGCCGCGGTGAAGCGCTCGATCGCCTGCAGTCGCAACGTCGCCGCCTGGGCCGCCAGCTCGCCTGAGCGCAGCAGGGCTGCATCGATGCCGGCCTCCACCCGGCGGTCGTGCAGCCGCTGACCTTGGCTGGGGCGCCGCCGCAGGCCGCGGCCCAGGGCCGCCAGCACCAGGGCGCTCAGCAGAGCCAGCAGCAGCCCCGGCACCAGGCCCAGCAGACCAAGTTTGACCACGGCCACCAGCAGCACGCCGGCGGCGGCGACCGCCAGGGGTTCATCGAGGGGATCGGCCCAGACCGGCAGGCGTGCCATCAGAAGGCCAACTGAAGGTCTTCCATGCGTTTGCGGATGCTTTCAGGCGTTCCGGTGGCGAATTCTCCGCCGTTGCCCAGGGCGATGCGCTTGAGCACGTCGCCATCGAAATCCCCTTGGTTGCCGTAGCCGATCGTGAACACGGCGATGCGCTCATCGGCGCCGAAGCCACTTTGTTTGAGCGCGCTGATCAGGGCCTCCAGGGGCAGGGTCGAGCCGTTGTCCTGGCCGTCGGTGAGCACCACCACCGCGAGGATTTCACCGGGTTTCCGGCTGCTCAGCAGCCAGTCGCGCCCCTGGCGCACGGCGTCGTAAAGGCGGGTGCCGCCCTCGGCCACCAGGGAGCTCACGAACTGGCTGGCCTCTGCCTTGCTGCCGGCTGCCCCGCTGGCTTCGGGCCTGCTGCCGGGGGAGCCATCGCCCCCGCGCACCACGACCGGCGGTCGCAGGCTGGCGTCGAAATCGAACAGGCCGACCGTGTCCCGGGGGCCGATCTGGGCCAGGTAGAGCTGCAGGCTGCGTTGCACGGCCGCCAGTTTTTCCCCCTTCATCGAGCCGGAGCTGTCCACCACCAGCGCCACCCGGGAGGGCTTCTTGGCGAGATCCCGCCACACCTGGATGATCGCCTCGACCACCTCCGGCTTCGGCGCCCGCAGCGAGTCGTAGACGGCGCCCGGATCGGCGCCCAGCGCAGGGGTGACGCGGCTGGCCGGCACGGTCGGATTGGCGGGCCTGAGGCCTTCGGCGGCTGCCAGCTGCTGGATCGCCGGTTGCTGCAGTCGCTCGATCAGGAGCAGGGCCGCCTGCTTCTCCCGCTCCGACACCCAGGGGGCATTGGGCAGGATCACCCGCATCGTGCTGGCGTAGGTGGCGCGCGGATAAACGGCCTTCATGGCTTCCTGGTCGGCGCTGCGACGGCTGTTCACCCCCACCACCGAGGATTCGTACACCGCCCCCACCGAGGCCCAGAACACGCCGTTGCGCTGCATGGCCCGGGCCAGCTCGTCGGTGGAGCTGCCGTAGCGGGTGACGTGACGCTGGATCGCCTTCAGCTGGTCGCCATGGGCGCGCACATCGGCGACCGTGAGCTGCTCGGGCCGCTTGCCGGACGACTCCGCCACCATCGCCACCACCGTCTGCAGGCCGGAGTTGGAACGGGTGGGAGCGGTGTGCACGAAGCGGATCGGCTGGAAGGGGCCGCTGGGGTCGAGCTGGTGGTGGTCGCTGCTGCGGGCCAGGGCCGTGAAAGGATCTGGGCGGTTCAGACCCTTGGCCAGCGCCGGCGTGGTCATCAGCACCATCGGGCTGGAGGCCAGGGCGGGGGCGTCGGCGGGCAGGGGGATCAGCTCCCGGCTCGGGGCCAGCCGCTGCAGCCTGTGGCGCAGCAACTCCAGGTAGATCTCCCCATCCACCGAGAGCAGGGTGGGAATGCGCGGATCATCCGCTGCGCCGCCGCCCTGGAGCACGCCACGGGCCTGGTCTTCGATCTGCTGCACCACATCGCCGCTGCCGGCGGAACGGCAGCGCAGCAGCACGGGCGTGCGATCTGGGAGCTGGGGCGGGTCCTTGGCGATCGCCGCCGCCGCGTTCTGGCAGAAACCCTTGAGGGCGCTGCCCACCAACATCTCCAGCTCCAGCGGTGGAGGCCTCCAAAGGGAGCAGCCAGCCAGGCCCAGCAGCAGGGAGGCGAAGAGGGCCTGCGGCAGGGGCCGGGCCATGGAGGTTGCCCATCGACCAACCCATTGTGGGGCGATTCGCTCGCCAGCGGTCAGACTGGTCCGACCTTGTGATCGTGGCTGTGCAGGCGACCCTCCGGCGCAGGCGCATGATCTCGCTGTCGATCGCCGCCCTGGCCGTGGTGTTGGCGGCGGCGCCCCTGCCCGGGCTGCGGCGCTCCCTGCTGGTGGCCATCGGCTCAGAGCTGGCGCCAGCCATGGAGGCGCTCGAGCCCGCCTTCGAGCGCCAGCACCCGGACATCGACCTGCAATGGCAGGTCCAGGGATCCCAGGAGATGGTGAACCGCTGGCTTGATGGCGGGGCCGAGCGGGCGCGGGTGCTGATCCCGGCCAGCCGCGATCATCTGGCGGCGTTGTCCGAGGCAGTGCAAGCCCGCGGGGAGGCCAGCCCGTTCGTTGACGCTCCTCGAACCGTGGCCCGCACCCTTCTGGTGGCCGTGGTCTGGCCCCAGCGAGCCCAGCGGCTGTTCCCCGATGGCCGCTTCAGCTGGAGCCGCCTGCGACAGGCGGCCGCCGCCGGCCAGTGGGGGGCGATCGGCGCCCCGGAAGCCTGGGGCAGTTTCGACCTGCGCGCCACCGATCCGCTGCGCTCCAATTCCGGTCAGCTCACCCTGGCGCTCTGGTGCCAGGGTGCTGTCAATGGAGGCTGCGTGGCCTCCCTGCGGCGGACCCTGTACCGGCCGGCCCGCTCCACCGACATCCTGCTGAAGGAGTTCATCAGCGGCGGCCCCAACGAGGGCGACCTGGCGATGGTCTACGAGGCCTCGGCCCTGGCCCGTCAACCGGAGGCTGCCCGCCAGCGCCCTGGCGGCTACCAGCTGCTGGTGCCCGATCCCAGCATCGAGACGGTGCTGGCGGCGGCGGTGCTGCGCGGGGGGGGCCAGGGGCGTGAGGCCGATGGCCAACGCTTCGTGGCCTACCTGGGAGGCGCGGAAGGCCAGAATCTGCTGGCGTCTCGAGGCTTTCGCCGGGTGAACGGCCGGGGCGGCAGTGCCCAGGGCGATCGAGTGAAACTCCTGCCGCCACCGACGCCGGCCCAACGCGATGAGCTGCTCCGGCTCTGGCAGCAGGCCGGCTAAGTCCAGGTGCCCAGAGCAAGCTGCTCAGCGCACGAGCAGAAGCAGCCGGTTGCCCTCGGGGTCCTGGAGCCAGACCTCGGCGCCGAAGGCTTCCAGCCGGGGTGGTTCCGCCCCGCTTGCACCGGCTTCGATCGCGGCGGCGATCCAGGCCGTGAGCACCGCCAGGGCGTCGTCTTTGCTGGCGGTGCGTTGCAGGCAAAGGGCAAGGCGTCCGGGCTGCCTTGGCTGGGGGCGCGAGCGCGAGGGGGCGTAGATCTCCAACCAGCCACCCGGCGGCCAGGGCACCCGCCAGTGGCCAGGGCCCCAGCCCGGCGCGACCTCCACCTGCAGCAGATCGCCATAGAAACCGGCGAGTGCAGCGGGATCGTCGGCCGCCAGCACCAGCGCTGCACCCGGGGGCCCTGGATCGATCAAGCGCGCCGCTGCCGTCGCTCTCCAGGATGGGCGATCGCGGGCCAGGCCTCTTGGGAGCAGCTTGGAGTCCCCACTCAGGCGCAGCAAGACGGGCGCGAGCCTGAAACCACCACCAGCCCCGCAACCCGCCAGCATGGGCAGACTTTCTGCGCCCGTGGTGTTGCCCTCTCCTTTCTGCCCGTTGGTGGCGGCCCAGGTGGCCGGCCTGAAGGCCACCGTGCTGGTGCTGCTCACCCTGTTGCTCAAGGCCAGGGTCCAGATCAAGGCGGCCTCGGCCCTCGGACTCTTCCTGCTGCTGCTCCAGACCCTGGTGTTCCTCGCCGCCGGTGGGGCCCTTGGCGTTGTGGCGGCGGCGGCGCTCGTCGCTGCCAGGCAACGGCGCAAGAGCGCCCTGGCCTGAGCCCCCCTTGGCGCTGCCCCCCCTGCCGGCCCTGTTCGTCTCGCTGGCCTTGGCTTCGGCCCTGGGCCTGGGTGGGTCAGGGTCAGGGCAGGCTCAGGAGCTTGTGACCGCCACCGTGCTCTCGATCGGCGATGGCGACAGCCTCCGCGTGCTCCAGGACGGCCGGCCGATCAACGTGCGCCTGGCCTGCATTGATGCGCCCGAACTCTCCCAGCGTCCCTACGGCGAGCGCTCCCGCCAGTACCTGCGCGATCGGCTTCGGATCGGCAGCCGCGTGCGCCTGCTTCCCCAGACGGTCGATCGCCACGGCCGCACCGTGGCCGAGGTGATCGCTGAGGTCAATCTGGGCTTGGCGATGGTGGAGGACGGCCAGGCCTTTGCCTACCGGCGGTACCTCGCGGCCTGCAACCAGCGGGAGTACCTCGAGGCGGAGTTCCGGGCGAGCCGCCACCGCTTCGGGGTGTGGGAGCGCTCCGGCGGCATCCCACGGCCCTGGGAGGTGCGTCGGGGACGCTTCACGGAAGCCAACCGTGAGGCAGGGCTGCCATGAGCACACCCACGGGCCCCCGGGTGCGCCAGGCTGATGGTCTTGATTTCGCTTGAACTGTGCTGGCGGCTCTGCTGATCCTGGCGGTGATGGGGGGTGTCGTCTTCAGCCTCAACCCCAGCCGCGCTGAATTCCAGTGGTTCATCCGGCTGAGGCGACCGGCCTGGCTCACCTTCGAGCGCTTCATCCCGCTGATCTGGATCGGCATTTACGTCTGTTTTTACGCTTCAGCCCTGCTGAGCTGGAACGCCAGTGGCAGTGGGATGTTGATGGCGGGCTACCTGCTGCTGCTCGTGCTGGTGCAGAGCTACACCCTGGTGATCGTCAGAACCCGGAGCCTGCGTAACGGAACGCTGCTGGCGGCGGCTGGCTGGGTGTGGGGGGTCTCGCTCACGATTGCGGTGGCTGACGTCAGCGGACCTGGTTGGTGGTTGCTGGTTCCCTATCTGCTCTGGAGTCCGATCGGTACCTTCGTGACCTGGCGCATGCAGCGGCTGAACCGATGATCGTTAGCGCCCCTGCAGGAGCGGGTGAGGCCCTGTCCTGCGCGATGCTTGAAGCACTCGAGAGGGCGCGCGGCCATGGCCCACCAGCAGCTGAAGGACTTCCTGGCCCTTGCGTCGGACGATCCAGCCCTGCGTCAGCAGGTGATGGCGGCCTCAACCGCCGACGATGTCGCTCAGATCGCGGCAACCTTGGGCTTCCAGTTCTCCGGTGATGAACTGCTGCGTGCCTCAGGCCAGAAGATCGGGCGGGTGACGATCACCAAGCAGGACATCCCCGGTGAATACAGCTGAATTGTTCCATTCAGCCTCAAGCCAACCCTCTGCTGGGAACTGTGCTGATGGGCCGTTCCGCGATCATGTGAATCCGTTGGGCATCGCTGCGTTGCTTGGACGCGGCAAGCTCCACATGAACGGCCAGCATCATTTCCCAAGCCTTTGACAGTCTTTGCTGCTGCTGGTTTGAGTGATGCGACAGAACACAATGATCTACTGCGTGGATGTCCTGACTGACAGAGATCCTGTTGTCGGACCAACTCATGTTCTGCTAATGATTGACAAAGTCTGTGCTGGAAGCATGAAGAATTGGCTGGGATTCAATGGCTACGCCTGGAATCGGGCTGGCAATGATCTGCTACTCTGTTATTGAATTCCGAAACAGTCAGGTGTCTAATCGTGGTGAGTGTGTAAACCTTTTCTGGAAATCAGCTGATGGTTGGTCTTGCCACTCAGAGGAAGGCGGGGCTCTCGGCGTCATTCGCTTGGAGCAAAGAAGTGGATTTCAGGTATCTTAATGACTGTCAGCGTGATTACTCCAACCCGGCTGCTACCAGATCGGTTAGATATGCTGGTGGAGCTGAATCAGAGCCTGAAAAATAATGATTGCTCCGTTGAACATGTCATTGTTGTCGATGGCGCAAGGCGCGATGCCCTCCCGGATGGGATCTGCGGGGGAGCCACCGTCATTGCAACGGAGCGGCCGATCGGCCAAGCCGCAGCACGCAATCTGGGCTTGGTCGTGGCACGAGGAGAGTGGATCACCAGTGCCGATGATGATGATTGGCTCTATCCACACTCAATTGATCAACGATTAGAGGCCCTACGGGGTCTGGATGGGGCACTTTGGTCGGCGGGCTATTGCACGGATGACCATAAGCCAGATCCCAAAATTGTGTCTGCAGGTCCCAGTTCCCCTGGCGACATCTGGCATGCCTGGCCAACACCGAAGGCCAACATCCCATTGGGTCCAACAACCTTACTCATGGAGGCCAACCTTCTCAAGCGGGCCGGTGGCTGGATGGGGTTGCCGCAAGGCGAAGATATCGGCATGATGATGGCCGTGACCTGCATGGCGCCAGGCATCGTGATTGATTCCTATGTTTATCATATTCGGTTGCATGGTGGGCAGATGACAAAAACAATTTGGTTTGACGACTTGGAGCTTCTTGCACGAAGAAGTGCCTGGGAGCGTGGCGAGCGCATTCTCTCCCAGGCCCAGAAGGAACGTACGCCATGGAGTGGGGTTTCTGTCAGAAGCTGCGGTCACGATGTGACTGGCGAACCGGCCATCTTTGCTGGACTCCCTGCCGTGTGATCCATGGTGATTCTCTTGTCGATGAGTGACTCCTTATCACAAGGACAGGCCTTGCAACAACTGCTGATTCCCCTGGGGCAAAGGCGAAGAGATTGGCTTACTTGATCGATTTGATTGTTGTTTTGGCTCATCGGTTCGAATCGAGATGATCATCGCTCTTACGTCTTTATGAGTGCTCTACCATTGAAACAACCCACGCCGAGCACGCCTTTTTTCTTGCGTGGTTCAGGGGGCACCTTGGCGGCGAACAGATCGTCAGGCTTGATCGCCTGACGTTGCCGCCAACCACGTGCTTGGCTAAGTGGTCTGAGGCCAAGGGGTCAGGCGAGGTTCCTCATACTTGGCCATTGAAACGCGCCATCCCTGAACGGTGTGTTCCTGAAGGCCGATCAGCAGTGACTCTGTTGCCCCACCATTGATCCAGGCCGCTTTCAGGGACGGCAGTTCGTTGCTCATCCACTCCAGTGGAAGTTCCAGCAGCAGCAGGCTGTCCTCCCCGCAGGCCCGGGCGATGGCCCCCTGATCGGAACGCTGCCACAGTCTGATTCAGAAGTTCCAGGACAAGGCTTCTGGCCTCGGCACCAGGGGCATCGCCAGGGGCGGTGGCGTGCGCCTGGGATTTTCCTGCCACAGGCAGCCGTCGTTGGCCGTCCTGTTCGACGAGCGCGAGGCAGACCAGGTAGGGCGCATCGGCCATGGGATGGCATCACTTCAGGTTCCACCCTGGCATCACGGCGGCCGCTTCAGGGGTAAGAGGGTTGTGGTGAGCGGATCAAGGTTCCCGGTGGCAGACCTACGGAGAGTCTGGTGGATCAAGCCGGATCACCGGACAACAGCCCTGTGATCAGCGGGCAGGTCAGGGTTGCTTGGCGTCCAGCAGTTCGCTCACCGCTCCACAGAAGGCTTCGCCTGAGGAGACTGTGAGCAACCATGGCGACGAATCGCCCATCAACTGAGGCCGCAGACCGAACGGCGGAGCCACGGGCGAGAGAAGGCCCTGGTCAATAGAGACCGGTTGCTGACTTGGTCAGCAACCATCGATCGGGTCGAGCCCTACCAACCCAGAAGCAGCATGTTCGGCAGGCTGCCTCCAGATCTGCTGCAACCGTAGCTCTTGGCTTCCGCGCAGCGACTGCTGCGGATCCATCTGATGCCGCGGCGATCGGCACTCAGTGCCCAAGGCATGGATACGGCGCTGATCAAGGAACCCAGCCTGGGCCGTTTCACCGGGATCGAGTGCATCAGCGAGCGCATTCCCGGCGAGACAGTGATTCTGATCTGCCGCCACCTGCCCGAGAAGGTCAACCTCGGCAAGCCGATCGACGGTTGAGCTGAAGACTTCCTCGATCGGACCGTGAAAGCCAATCGCAGGGAGCGCGGCAGGGCCATGGAGCAGGGCACGATCATCAAGGCCACATTGCTCGAGCCGCCCAGTTCCAGCAAGAACATCGTTGGGGAGTGGGATCCTGCTGCCCACCGTCAACGACCACTCACGAGCCAAGCATGAAATCGGCGTGTCCACTGCTTAGCAATCAGGGAAAACACTGAACATTGCGTCAGGTCAGTGGAAAAGGATAGATTGATGCCATAGCAACTATGAATGCCATAGCACTTTTGCTATGGATGTGTTCAGCTTGAAGCTCAAGCCGCAATCGGCGGCTTTACGAATGGCGAACCCAATCATTCTCCTATTCAATCAACTGGGATGCTCAGTAGCGTTTTTGATGGGATCAGGATTGCTTCAGCAGCGACTGAATTGCATCACATGTTGCCGTGCCTGATCGTGCGTTGGATGGATCCACCAAGCCAAGTTCTTATCTGCTTCATTGATGGAAAATCAATCCATCTGACGACCTTCAATCCCCACTGGATTGGTGCCATTGATCGCCCATCCAGGCGAGTCTTGCTGTTTAACAACTCTGCTGTGAGTTCATGATGCGGTGGTTCAGACCTTCTGACCCATGTCGGCTGGACAAGCCAGTGAATCGCAGCTCAGGATCACTGCCCCCAGGCTGAGCGCATCAAGGCTGGTTCATTGTTGGTCTGTCTAGTTCACGCACTGTGCATCAGACTACGGCTGATGATGCTGCGCTTGGGTGTCGATGGGCGATTCGAGGGGGAAGCCTGCTGAAGCTTGTTCTGGTGGGGGATCAAGAAACCCGTCTGTGGTGTTGTCCCTTCTGCCAATCTGTCGAAGCAGACAATGGGCGTTCCCCGTGATGCCGCCCGCTGCCAGAAGCTGGGCTCACAGAAGCCACTCTGGCGCGGCCGTTCCCTCCACAACATGTTCATGAACGTCTCAGCTGACTTGACTCCTAGGGAAGGAACATCGGGCGCGGAACCTCCTGTTGCTCCTCTTGAACCCCCGGTGGATCAGGCCCCCCACGGCACCTTCTGGTGGAAGCTGAAAGTGCTGGGGGCCATGGCCTTGATCGCCTGTGGGATGGCCCGTTTCCTGCTCGGCGTGCCGCCGGCGGTTGTCGTTCCGATCCTCTGGGCCCAGATCCTGGTGCTCACGGGTGGAGGAATCGTCCTGGTGCACTACGGGCTGCTCAAGCGGCGGCGGGGTCGATTCGATCGACCCGAGGCGCTCCTCAGCCGAGGCGGCCTTTTTCCAGTGGTGCGTCACCCGATGTATCTGGGCGATGCGGTGATGAATCTTGGCTGGACGCTGCTCGCAGGCAGCTGGTTGGCCTTTGGGCTCTATGGCTTCTGCCTGGTGGCCCTGCAGCTCCAGGCACGGGTGGAAGATCGATACCTGGCGGAACGCTTCCCGGAAGCCCACCGCCATTGGAGGCTCCACACGGGCCTGCTCTGGCCCCGAGCGCTCACCTTGAGGCGCTGGCCTCCTCATCGGTGAGCCTGATGGACGTCAGGGCTGCTTCGTCTTGGCCGCCCGGATCTCGATCGCAAGCCGCTGCAGCTGCTCCACGCCAGAATCCGCCCGCAGGCGAAGAGAATCAACGACCCGGTGAACCCCCGTGGACCCGCAGCTTTCCGCTTCTCTCAGCCCGCCCGTCAGGGCGCGCCAGGGCCCACGGCGTTGGCCCCTGCTGGCTGCCCTGAGCTGTGCGTTCGCCCTGGCGGGCTGCGCAGAAGCCAAGCCGCCCCGGGAACTGCGCCAGGTGCAGGCGGTCAGTGATCAGCTGCTGCGTGCCAACGCCATCCGCACCACCCCCATCCGCTTTGCGATCGAAGCCGGGGAGACGGCCCCCTACTGGGCCCAGAAGGCAGGCCTGTGCAAGGCCAGCAAGCAGGAGAAGGAGGCGGGTGACGCCTGCGAGCATTGGGCCCACCTCTCACCGACGGAAGCCGAAACCCCGGCCCATCGCCAGATCAATCGGCTTTCCTACCTGCTGGGCACCGCCAGCGCCCGCACCTATGCCCACGGTCTGATCACCTTCGATCGGTCCTTCTTCCTCGTCCATGAAGACGACCCCGGTGCCCTGCGCTGCGTCGTCGCCCATGAACTCACCCATTTCCTGCGCCGCCATGCCTTCCTCAGCTCCCGGGCCGCCAATGGACTCTGGAAGGAGTTGCCCGAGGAGCAGCGCCACAGGGCCCTGGCCCGGCTCTCCCGGCAGCAGGAACTGGCGGCCGACCGGAACGCCATGCTCATGACCGCCATTGCCGGCCACGACCCGCTGATCTGTGTCCAGCAGCTGCAGAACGGCGCCCAGCTGGACGCCGACTACGCCCCGGAGGAACCCCTGGAAACGCACCCCGGCTACACCCGCCGGCTTTCCGCCGCCAAGGCCTACCTCAAGGGCCCCTTGCATCGGGATCTGGCCGCCTGGCGCAAGACCCAGTCCAACCGCCGCGACGGCCTGGCCTCCACCCCGCGCTGGAGCTGGGATCAGTCGGACCAACTGCTCACCGTGCGCACCCTGCCGGAGCCTGGCTCCGTGCCCTAGGTCCGCCAGTCAGTGGTTGGGGGTCGCCGCAGCGGCGCCCTTGCCGCCTGATCCTTCGAGCACCGTGACCGGCTGACCCTCCACGCCGGCGTAGACCACCACGATCGTGGCCGGCAAGGTTCCGGGGTTCTCGCCGAAGTGCGGAGCGTTGACCATCTCGATGATCGGATCGCCCGCCTTGAGCTCCAGCACGGCGCCGCTGGCGGCCACCACCCGAAGGCGTCCCTCCAGCAGCATCCCGGCGTTGATCACCGGATGGTGGTGCAGGGGCAGACGCACCCCTGGCGGGATCGTGATCCGCAGAATCGTCACCTGGGGCTGACCGGCTCCATAGGCGGGCAGCGGCATGCCGTTCCAGGAGCGGCTTGAGCGCACCAGCGTCTCCACCAGCGCTCCTTGGCTGGCTGGCGCCCGTGACCCATCAGCATGGGCCTGGATCGAGCCCTGGCTCCAGAGCGTTGTGGCCGCCAGGCCCAGGGCCAGCAGAAGCGGCCCACGGCGCCGTGAGCTGGTCATCAGGCCAGCACGGCGATGGCGTCGATCTCCACCCGCGCCCCCTTGGGCAAGGCGGCCACCTGCACGCAGGCCCGCGCCGGTGACACCCCCGCGCCAAAGCTGCCGGCATAGAGGGCATTCACCTTGGCAAAGTCTGCAAGATCCGCCAGGAACACGGTGGTGCGCACCACCTGCTGGGGCGTGGCGCCCGCCGCCGCCAGCACCGCCTCCAGGTTGGTCAGCACCTGGCGCGTTTCCGCCTCCACATCGCCGTCGCCGACCAGCGCTCCGGTGAGAGGATCGAGGGCGATCTGACCGGAGCAGAACAGCATCCCCCCGGCCTTGACCGCCTGGTTGTAGGGACCCACCGGGGCCGGGGCCTCGGCCGTGGAGATCGCTTCAAGGGCGGGGGCGGCAACCATGGGGGGTGAAGATGGGGCGCTGAGCTTATGGCCGGACACCCATCGTCGGCATCGTTCCCCCACCATCAACATCCTCAGGTGCTTCGGCTTCACCCCAGCTGGAGTTGCATGACCTGTGGCACCGCTACGGCAGCGCCGCCTCCGGTGCTGACTGGACCCTTTCGGCGATTGATTTCCAGCTGCGGCCCGGGGAACTGGTGGGCCTGCTGGGCCCCTCCGGTTGCGGCAAATCCACCCTGTTGCGCTTGATCGCCGGCTTCGAGCGACCCGATCGCGGCAGCGTCTGGATCGAGGGCCGCGAAGTGGCAGGACCGCACCGCTGGCTGGAGCCGGAGCGCCGCGGCGTGGGCATGGTTTTCCAGGACTACGCCCTGTTTCCCCACCTCGATGCCTGGCGCAACACCTGCTTTGGCCTGCGTCCCCATCAGGACCGCAGCCGTGCCGCCTGGCTGCTGGAGCTGCTGGGGCTCAAGGGGCTCGAGCAGCGTTACCCCCATGAGCTCTCCGGCGGCCAGCGCCAGCGCCTGGCCCTCGCCCGGGCCCTGGCGCCGGCACCGTCCCTGGTGCTGCTGGATGAACCGTTCTCGAACCTCGATGTGGAGGTGCGCACGCGCCTGCGCGGCGAGTTGCCCGGGGTCCTCAGCCGCTGCGGCGCCAGTGGCCTGATCGTCACCCACGATCCCGAGGAGGCGCTGGCGATCTGTGGCCGGGTGGCCGTGCTCCAGTCCGGGGTGCTGCAGCAGTGCGCCAGCCCCCGGGAGCTGGTGGACCACCCCGCCACCGCCTTCGTGGGCCGCTTCGCCCTCCAGGGCAATCTGGTGCCGGCCTGGCGTGAGGGAACCCGGATCCGCACCGCCGTTGGCCTGTTCGAGTCCGATGGCGAGCCCGGGGCCGAACTGGGTAGCTCCGCTCATCCTCTGGAGGTGCTGATTCGCCCCAGCGGCTTTGATCTGGAGCCTGATCCCGCCGCAGAAGCCCTGGTGGTGGGCCGGGAGTTCCTGGGCCGGGAGTGGCTCTACCAGGTGGAGACGGGAGCGCAGCGTCTGCGTCTGCGTCTGCGCCTGCCGCTTGAATGCGAACTGGAACCGGGTCAGCGGTGTCGGCTGCTGCTCAGATCCGAATCGTCGGCGCTGCTGTTCCCCCAGCGGTTGAGCTTGCGACCTGTGGCTGGATCGGCGGCGGTGCTGTGAGGCCGGTGGCCTGAGATCCCAGCCGCAGGATCACTTGGGCGTTGTCACATCCTCGAGAGGGCCGAAATCTTGGCAAGCTTCTTGAGATCGAGGCCTTCGAGTTCTCTGAGCTCAAGCAAGCCATCTTTAACCATTCCTGCGAAGGTGAACAGCAGAACGGAGAGCTTGAAATCATACTTTCCATCGAACTCGTATCTCCTTGTGCTGAGATAATCGTGGAGTTCCCAGGCCTGATCAAGAGTGTGGATCGACTGGCTCATTTCCTGCACGCTCCGCGCGAGATGGGCCAGATCCCGTTCGTAGGCCAGGGCAAAGGCCACTCTGGCGGCTTCCTGCTCATCACAGCTCCAGTCATCCTCCACGATCTACCTGCCTTCAAGGTCAATCAGTCATCGTAGCGCTGAGCTGGCAGTTAGCGCGAGGTGATTTGATTGCGTGGACCCGCGGTAACAGGTGCCAGGGAACGTGAGGGTACCGGTGGTGTTCCCAGTGATAGCCGAAGTGATAACAGCTCACCAATGACAGCAGCGGCGGAAGCGCCCAGCTGCCAACCTGATGGGGCTTATCGGTTGTGTCCATGCTTCCCCTGTGGGGAAGATAGGTTCCGAACAGGAAAAGCTGAACCGAGCTCAACAGCAGGGGCAAGGTCCAGAACAAGAGGATGGAGGCGAGCAATCCACTGCCCGTCGAGCGCAGGGCCAGCCAGCCTGCAGCCCAGGTTCCAATCAGAACGGTCATCTGCAGGGGAGAGAGATAACCACCCATGAATCTGATGTACCAGCTCAGTGGGTGGGCGCAGAGGCCATCGTGGTAATCGGGATCCTCAGAGCCTGCCGGTGAGGCGTGGTGGCGTTGATGATTGCTGAGGCAGTGGTCGTAGTCCAGGCAGCCATACAGCCCAAGCGCAAGACGCCCAACGCGATGGTTGAGCCCGATGTTGGCCGGCAGGAGGCTGCCGTGCATCGCATCATGGGCAACGATGAACAGGCCCGTGTGCAGGAAGGTGCGACCCAGCAGGGCGCCCACGATCCATGGGTATGAGAGCGATCCTGCTTTGATCAGACAACCGGCCAGGCTGACAATCCAGCCGATGATGATCAAGGCCGCCAGGACAGCACCAGTCAAGTCGGTGGGATCAGGATCGCCGGTTGGAGTCCTGGCTTTCCCAGGGGTCTGATGCCGGTGAAGGGGCCCCGATTGATCGATTCGGCTCGGCGTTGCGCTCAAGCGGGGCATGGTCGGAATCAGCGGATCAATCAGCGGATCAAGTTGAGGAGTTCCTTGGGGGAGGCGAGCAGATCGATGGCCACGAAGAAAATCTTGTTCTCCGGATTCAGCAGGAATCTCCAGGCCACATCCATGCCCACGCCCGCTCCGAACCAGGGCGTCTGGACCTTCCCTGTGACCTTGACCTGGGTGAAGCCGCCATCGGCTGGCTCACTGACCCCCTTGCTGGGAACCAGCACCAGATTCTGACAATCCCGCTGGAAGAACTTCAGCACCGCCTCCCGGCCGATGATCGGCTTCTGGAACGGCGGCTGGAGGGCTCCATCGGGAAGGAACAGCTCAATCAGACGGTCGAAATCATTGGCATTCAAAAGATTCATGTATTCGATCACTGTGGGATTGTCCACATTCTCGATCGATACATTTGTGCGCTCAGAAGCCGCGGTTGGGCTGACGAGAGGCTCGCTGATGATCTCGGCGCCTTCCATTTTCTTGGGGTCATAGCCCATGTCCACCACCATGTTCCTGAGAACAGTGATCTGCTGACCGGGTTCCATTCCCTTGATGGTGCTCAGAACGGCCGAGGCGTTGGCGGAGAGTTGGTAGCCCACGGGAATGGGCGCAACGATTCCCTGCTCCATCCAGACCCCCAGCTCATACCAGAAACCGAGTTTGATGTTGTTCGACCAAAGGGCGTAGGTTCGGTTGATCGGCGTGTTGACGCGGTTGGCAAGATCGAACATCACCTTCGTCTGTTCAGCAAAACTCATCGCGCGAATCTCGCCAAGGGTTCGCTCGGCGAACTGCATTCTTGCGGCTCCCAGAGCTGCCACGGTGATTGTGTTGCCCATTTCCTTGTAGGCAAACCAGATCAGAGCCAGTTGATCTTCGACCGTGAGCTGGTTGAAGCGAGCGATGGTGCTGGGAACGATGTCAGCCGTGCGGGTCTGCGGAAAAATGCTGCGGGCTGCATCGATGGTGAAAGACATGGCTCCCAGATTCAGGATGAAAGATGTACTTACTTTATCAGAGTAGCTTCGATGTAATTGAAGCCGCTTTGATGTCTGAAAACTTATGGTTTGATCCCCCTGAAGCTTAATCACGTTCGTCAGCCCTTGGGGATCCCTCCCCCTCTGCGCCAAGGGGGCACTGGGCCCTAACCGCGCCAGTTGTTCTTGCTCTCCCGCAGGGCCCCCAGTTCAGCGGCATCGGCGGCGCGCAGAAAGAGGTTGGTGGCCAGCTCTGCCCCGATGCTGCTGGGCACCGTGAAGCGCCCGGCGGCCCGAAGCTCCCGCACCTGTTCCAGGCGCTCGCCCACCGCCGGATCGTGGGGCCGTTCAGCCGCCGCCCAGGCGAAGTTGCCTTCGGTGTACTCGTGGGCGCACCACACCCGGGTGTCCGCCGGCAGGGCCGCCAGGGATTGCAGGGATTGCTGCATCTGGGCGGGACTGCCCTCGAAGAGGCGCCCGCAGCCCCCCACGAACAGGGTGTCACCGCAGAACAGCTCCCCCTGGACGGCCGTTCCGGGCACGGGCGGCAGGTAGTAGGCGATGTGGGTTCTGGTGTGGCCCGGCACATCCAGCACCTGCACCGGGCGGCCCAGCAGCATGAAGCGCTCATCGCCCGCCACCGAGCGGGTCTGGATGGGGATGCGGGCGATGTCAGCGCCGGCGGCGAACACCTCGGCGCTCGGCCAGCGGGCCAGCAGCCCCGGGGTGCCGCCGATGTGGTCGGAGTGGTGATGGGTCTGGAGGATCGCCACGAGCTCCAGCTGGCGCGATTCCAGCCAGGCGATCACGGGTTCGGCAACGGCAGGATCCACGACCACCGCTTTCGTGCCGGGTCCCCCGTGCCAGACGAAGACGTAGTTGTCCTCGAGCACCGGGATCAGGTCCACCTTGTCGGCGGCCCTAGCGGCCGCTGTCTGTGCGCCCATGGTCGGGGTCTCGCGGGGGGGCGGGGTCGCGGCCATCGTTAAAGTCCACGCTGCGGTGCAACACCATGATCACCGTCGCCCTGGCCAAAGGCGCCCTGCTCAAGGATTCGGTACGGCGTTTCGCCGCCGCCGGCCTCGATTTCAGCGCCCTGCTTGATGCCGACAACCGCCTGCTTCGGGTGCCCAGCGCCTGCGGCCGTGCCCGCGCCCTGCTGGTGCGCAACGCCGATGTACCCGTGTATGTGGCCTATGGCCAGGCCCAGCTGGGCGTGGTGGGCTACGACGTGCTCAGGGAGCATCCATTGCCTGTGGCCCAGCTGGTGGATCTGGGCTTCGGCGGCTGCCGCATGGCCGTGGCGGTCAAGGCCTGCAGCGGTTATCGCCGGGCGGCTGATCTGCCCCCCCACTGCCGCGTCGCCAGCAAGTTCACCCGTTGCGCCGAGGCCTTCTTCGCCGACCTCGACCTGCCGGTGGAGCTCATCCAGCTCACCGGTTCGGTGGAACTCGGCCCGATCACGGGCATGTCCGAGGCCATCGTGGATCTGGTGGCCACGGGCCGCACCCTGCAGGAGAACGGGCTGGTGGCGATCGACGATCTGTTCAACAGCACGGCACGGCTGATCGGGCATCCACTGGCCCTGCGGCTGGATGGTGGACCGCTGCAGGCGCTGGTGGACCGGGTCGCCGCCGCGGGCTCCCCTCCTGCAGCCCCCTTGCCCTGATGGCCTCCCGCGATCGCCAACGGCTCCGGCTGCTGCTCCCCTACATCGGCCGTGAGCGTCGCCGCCTCACCCTTTCCCTGGTGCTGCTGATTCCGGTGGCCCTGGCGGCCGCCGTCCAGCCCCTGCTGGTGGGTCAGGCGATCTCGGCCCTGCGCCACGAGCCCACCATGGCCTGGCTGGCGGGTCAGAGCGTGCCCGAGGCCCTGCGAACCCTGGTGGGGCTGCTGCTGCTGGCGGTGCTGGTGCGCCTCGCCCTGCAGGGCGTGCAGACCTACAACATTCAGGTGGTGGGCCAGAGGCTCACGGCCCGCATCCGCGACGACCTGTTCGCCCACGCCCTGGCCCTGTCGCTGCGCTTCCACGACCGCACCCCGGTGGGCAAGCTGCTCACCAGGCTCACCAGTGACGTGGATGCCCTGGCGGAGGTGTTCGGCAGCGGGGCGATCGGGGTGCTGGCCGACCTGGTGACGCTGCTGGTGATCGCCCTCACGATGATCTCGATCGAGCACCGGCTGGGGGCCCTGTTGCTGGCTATCCAGGTGCCGGTCACCTTCGCGATCGTGTGGCTGCAGGGTCGCTACCGCAAGGCCAATTACCGGGTGCGCGAGGAGCTGGGCCAGCTCAACGCCGACCTTCAGGAGAACCTCCAGGGGCTGGAGGTGGTGCAGATGTTCCGGCGTGAGGCCATCAACAGCCGCCGCTTCGCCACCACCGCCCAGGCCTACCGCAAGGCCGTGGATGGCACGATTTTTTACGACAGCGCCATCTCGGCGTCGATCGAATGGGTGGCCCTGGCGGCGATTGCCGTGGTGCTCGCCCTCGGCGGTGTACTGGTGGATCGAGGGGCCATGGGCCTGGGCACGCTCACCACGTTCATTCTTTTTTCCCAGCGGCTGTTCGATCCGCTGCGCCAGTTGGCCGAACGCTTCACCCAGATTCAGGGGGGGCTCACCGCGATCCAGCGCATTGATGAGCTGATGGAGGAGCCGATCGAGATCGCCGCGCTTCCTGTGGGCGTGATCAGTGCCGCCGCCACGCGTTCAGGCGCCGAGCGCGCCAGCGCCGGGGAGGTGGTGTTCGAGAACGTCTCGTTTGCCTATCGCAGTGACGATCCGATCCTCACCGACCTCAGCTTCCGCATCGCCGCCGGTGAGCACGTGGCCCTGGTGGGCCCAACGGGCTCGGGCAAGACCACGGTGATCCGGTTGCTCTGCCGGCTCTACGAACCCCAGCGCGGGCGGATCCTGCTCGATGGCATCGACATCCGCCAGCTGCCGATCGCCACCCTGCGGCAGCGGCTGGGGGTGGTGCTGCAGGACACCTTCCTGTTCAGCGGC
>CALRUP020000013.1:0-67167 GCA_943371385.1 Paenacidovorax caeni
CTTTGTGGCCAGTGGCGTGTCATTGGTATCAACGTCAGCGTCATTGAGCAGCACGTTGCCGACAGCGTTGCTGCCGGGGGTTCCGTTGAGAGTGCCACCCGCTTCCAATGCCGTGCCGGGATCGTTGGCGGCCACGGGGGCATCGTTGGCCCCGGTGATCGTGATCGTCAGAACACCGATATCCGTGAGGGCGCCATCGGAGACGGTGTAGTTGAACGATTCGCTCAGGGGTGCGCCGGGGTCCAGGGAGTCAACCGTTGGATTGGCGTTGTCGACCACATAGGTGTAGCTGCCATTGGCATTGATGGTGAGCGTGCCGTAGAGGCCGGCCAGGCCCGTGCCCACCAATCCAGGGGTGCCGGCACCCTCGGTGGCCCCGGTGCGAATGGCGATGACGGCACCATTGAGCGATGGCGTGTCGTTGGAGTCGACATCGGTGTCATTGGTGAGCACGTTGCCGCTGGCATCGGCGCCAGGGGTGCCGTTCGCCACACCGCCGGCTTCCAGGGCCGCGCCCGTGTCGTTGCTGGCCACGGGGGCATCGTTGGCCCCGGTGATCGTGATTGTCAGCACCGCCGTGTCACTGAGGCCGCCGGTGTCCTTCACCGTGTAGTTGAAGACTTCGCTGAGGGGGTCGCCGAGATTGAGGGCCTCAACCGTGGGGTCGGCGTCATCGACCACGTAGGAGTAAGAACCATCGGCGTTGAGGGTCAATGATCCATAAAGGCCCTGGAGCGCCGCCCCCACGGTTCCGGCAGGGCCCGTCCCTTCCCTTCCGCCGAGACGGATGGCGGTGACGGTGCCCTTGGTGGCCAGTGGCGTGTCATTGGTATCAACGTCGCTGTCGTTGGCCAGCACATTGCCGACAGCGGGGGCACCGGCCGTGCCGTTGAAGGTGCCACCCGCCTCAACCGCATTGCCGGTGTCGTCGATGGCCACGGGTGCGTCATTGGCACCGTCGATGGTGATGGTGAGCACGCCGATGTCGCTCAGGCCGCCGGGGCGATCGAGCACGGTGTAGTTAAAGGACTCGCTGAGGGTGGCGCCGGGATCAAGGGCCTCAACGGTGGGGTTGCTGTTGTCGATGACATAGGTGTAGCTGCCGTTGGCCTGGATGGTCAGGGTGCCGTAGAGGCCAGCCAGACCGGTGCCGATCGATCCGGCCGTTCCAGACCCCTCGAGGCCTCCGGTGCGGATGGCGCTGACCGATCCATTGAGAGCTGGGGTATCGCTGCTGTCGACGTCGGTGTCGTTGAGCAGCACACTGCCGGATGCATCGGAGCCGGCCGTGCCGTTGAAGGTGCCGCCGGCCTCCAGAGCCGTGCCGGTGTCGTTGATCGCCACGGGGGCATCGTTGGCCCCGGTGAGGATGATCGTCAGAACGGCGCTGTCCGTCAGGCCACCGGGGTGGTCGAGGAGGGTGTAATTGAAAACATCCCGCAGGGTGGCGCCTGCATCGAGCGCATCCACGACTGGGTTGGTGTTGTCGACGACGTAGGTGTAGGAGCCGTTGGCATTCAGCGTCAGTGACCCATACAGGCCTTTGAGGGATGAACCCACGATTCCGGCGGTGCCAGCACCTTCCTTGCTCCCCGTGCGTACCGCCGTGATGGAGCCCAGGGGAGGAGCGACAAGGTTGTTGCCATCGGCGGCATCGACATCGCGATCATTGCTGATCACATTGCCGACGGCATTGCTGCCGGGAGTGCCGTTGAGTGTGCCACCAGCCTCCAGGGCGCTGCCGGTGTCGTCAGCGGCCACGGGGGCATCGTTGGCGCCGGTGATGGTGATCGTCAGAACACCGATATCCGTGAGGGCCCCATCGGAGACGGTGTAGTTGAAGGCCTCACTCAGGAACGCACCGGGATCCAGCGAGTCGACGGCCGGATTGGCGTTGTCGACCACATAGGTGTAGCTGCCGTTGGCCTGGAAGGTGATCGATCCATACAGACCCTGCAGGGACGCGCCGATGGTGCCGTCTGTGCCCGAACCCTTGGTGGCACCGGTGCGGAAGGAGGCGACGAAGCCGTTGAGCGACGGCGTGTCGTTGGAGTCGACGTCCGTGTCGTTGGCGAGTACGTTGCCGCTGGCGTTGGCCCCAGGCGTGCTGTTGAACGTGCCGCCGGCCTCCAGGGCGGAACCGATGTCGTCGATGGCCACCGGCGCATCGTTGCGCCCCAGGATCCTGATCGACAGAACGGCGGTGTCGGTAAGGCCGCCGGGGTGATCGAGCAGGGTGTAGTTGAATTCCTCACTGAGGGTGTCGCCAGGGTTGAGGGCTTCAACGGCGAGGTTGGCGTTATCGACCACATAGGTGTAGGTGCCGTTGGCAGTCAGCGTGAGCGAGCCGTAGAGACCCTTCAGGGCCGTGCCCACGACGCCGGCGGTGCCAGCCCCTTCCTTGGCCCCCGTGCGCACGGCCACCACGGTGCCCTCGGGCGGCGCGATCAGGTTGTTGCCGTCTCGGTTGTCGACGTCGCGATCGTTGCTGATCACGTTGCCGATGGCATTGGCCCCGGGGGTGCCGTTGAGCGTGCCGCCCGCCTCAACCGCCGCGCCGGAGTCGTTGACGCTGACCGGCGCATCGTTGGCGCCCTGGATCGTGATGGTGAGCACGCCGATGTCGCTCAGGGCCCCGTCGGAGACGGTGTAGTTGAAGGCTCTGCTGAGGCTGGCGCCCGGATCGAGGGCTTCGACGATCGGGTTGCTGTTTTGCACCTCGTAGATATAGGAACCGTCGGCATTGACGGTGAGCTGCCCGAAGGCTTCTCTCAGCGGTGTTCCGAGGGTGCCCGGCGTGCCTGCACCCTCCGTTGCACCTGTGCGAACGCCCGTCACCGTCCCTTTGGAGGTGAGCGGGTTGTCGGCGGGATCCGGATCCGTGTCGTTGGCCAGTACGTTGCCGCTGGCGTTGCTGCCCGCGGTGGTGTTGAAGGTGCCGCCGGCTTCGACGGCGGTGCCGGTGTCATTCACCGCCACGGGGGGCCGGTTGGCCACCAGGATCAGGGTCTTGCTGCTGAGGTAGTCGTTCAGCTTCCCAGCACCGTCGTTGCCATTGCGCTCCCCGTTGACGGCTCCGGAGACCCCAGGGGTGGTGCTGCCGGTGCCGTTGCCACCGGTGCCGTTGGGGGTGCCGGTGCCGGGCATGCTGGTGTAGGTGACCTTGGCGGTGTTGGTCAGAGAGATTCCGGGCGGCAGGCTCGAGGCCAGCACCCCCTGGTAGGTGAGCGTGATCGTCTGGTTGACGTCCAGCTCCGGCACCAGCACCAGGATCCGGTCCGCCAGGCCGTCGCTGCCGCTGAAGATCGAGTTGTCGACCGCCGGCGGCGCTCCAGGCTGGCTCAGGGTGATGGTGGGGGGGCCGAGCAGGTCGAAGTTGATGCCCAGGGCATCGAGGTTGTCGTCGATGACCAGGTCGAAGGCCTTGGCGGTGCCTGTGTTGACGATGGAGACCTTGTAGAGAAGGGTGTCGCCAGGGGTGGCGTTGGGGTTGCCGGCGATGCCGGTCTTGATGATCGCCACCGACTTGTCGGTCTGCAGGTTGGGCTCCAGCACCGACAGGGGCGTGGCGTTGGAGGTGGTCTGCACGGTTGACCCGGAAAGCCCCGCGCTGGCGATGAAGCTGTTGGTGAGGGTGACGCCGGCCTGATTGCTCGCCACGTTGGCGACGATGGCGTTGAACTCGATGATCACCGACTCGATCTCGTCGGGTTTCTTGTTGAGGTTGATGATCTCGCCGAGATCCCAGCTCAGGGACTGACCCGAGACTGTGGGTGCGAAGCTTGCCGTGGGGATCACGGTGTTGTTGTTGCCGACGCTGACGAGGTAGTAGGGAGTGATCGATCCCAGGCTCCAGCGCAGTTCGTCGGGTTTGCTGGCCACGAAGGCCAGGGTGGCGGTGTTGTCCGCCAGGAAGGTCAATCCCGTCGGCAGGGTGTCCAAGACCGTCGAATTGATGAGCGTGCCCTGGGGAAGGCTCTCCTGCAACCGGAAGCGCACGATCTCGCCGATGGTCACCCCGTTGCCGGTGGTATGGGCCTCGGAGGTGAGCCGTGTGCTCTTGATGGCCCCCACGGCCTGGCTGACCACGGAGCGGCTGGCGTTCTTGCTGTAGGTGTTGACGCCGCCGCTGCCGTCCCGTTCACCTGTCCCACTGCCCGAACTGCCCGGGGTGGTGCTGCCCGTGCTGTTGCCGCCGCTGCCGTTGGGTGTGCCCGTGCCCGGCAGACCCGTATAGGTGATGTTGGCGGTGTTGGTGAGGGTGGTGCCGGGCTGAACGACGGTGAGCACCACGCCGGTGTAGGTGAAGGAGAAGCTCTGGCCGGCGTTGAGGCGATCGATCTGAAGCTGAATGCGATCTCCCGTTGCTGCGCTGGAGCCATTGGTGATCGAGTTGTCGACGATCGAGGCGGTGCCTGGCGGCAGCGTGCCCGGCAGGCTGACGCTCTGCAGATCGAAGTTCCTGCCCAGGTTGCCGAGGGCATCGTTGAGCACGAGATCGAAGGCGTCGGCGCGGCCCGTCGCGTTGCTCACCGTGACCGTGTAGGTGAGGGTGTCGCCGGCCTGCACGTTGCTGGTGGGGCTGACCGCCTTGGTGATCGTGACGCTGGGTTCGCTGATCCGCACCGCCGTGCTGCCGCTGGCGGAGCCGCCCGTGTAGCTCACCGCAGCGGTGTTGGTGCGTGTCGTGCCGTTGCTGTTGCCGCTGATGTTGGTGACCAGGGCGTTGAACTCGATGGCGACCGTGTCATCGATCGTGTTGTTGCGATCGCTGTTGGAGAGGGTGCCGAAATCCCAGGTGAGGGTCGAGCCGGAGATGGTCGGGGTGAGGGGGGTGAGCGAACCGGCCACACCCGAGGAGAAGATCGGTGCCGAGGCGGAGCCGTCACTGAGGAACGACAATCCGGCGGGCAGGGTGTCCACCAGCTTGAAGTTGGCCAGATTGCCCTCGGGCACGGTGACCTGCACCCGGTAGCGAATGATCTCGCCGACGGCGACGTTGATGCCCGTGGTGGAGCTTTCCGAGGTGGAGACGATCGATTTGCTGACCGTGGCGTTGCGCAGCGTGATCGTGGCGTTGTCAGTCAGCCGGCCGGCGCCGGGCAGATAGCTCGAGCCGCCGGTCGGCACGTTGGTGTAGTCCTCCAGCACCCCCACATTGGTGAGGGTTCCCCCCACCAGCTGGGCAAAGGCCCCGGCATCGACGCTGGCGTCAAAGGTCACCACGGCAATGTTGCGGCCGCTGCTGGCGTTGTAGCCGTCGATGGCGCCACCGCCGACGCCATTCGCGTCAGGGAGTGTCGGGCCGGGATCGCTCAACCGGACGCCGCCAGCAGTGAAGATGTCTGCCTGGCTGGCGGGGGAGCCATCGGGTCGGGTGTAGCCCATCAGGGCGCCACTACCGTCAACGATGCGCAGGCTGCCGGAGGTGAAGCTGAGGCCAGCGGGCAGTTCATCGCGCAGCTGGACGTTGAAGGCGCCGCGGTAGCTAGTGCCGATGTTCTCGATCACCACCACGAAGCGGACGGTGTCGCCCGCATCCAGGCCGGTCACGTTCGAATCGAGGGCGCCGTTCTTGACGGCGCCAGTGGAGCCGTTGCCGCCGGCCACGCTGATGCCGTTGCTGCTCACCGTGCCGGTGAAGGGCACAGGGCCGATGGCGGCCGGGAAGCTGGCGCCGCCGGTGTTGAGGGCAGGGGTGTAGGTGGCCCCCTGGGCTCCACTCAAGGGATCACGGCTTGTGACGACAATGCCCTTGCGGATCTTGAGGCTGGGAGCCAACACCTCGCCGGTGACCGGTGAGATCTGGGTGGGGCGGCTGACACCGTTGGAGTCCACCGTGCTGGCCGTGGCGATGTTGGTGACCGGCAGCCGGTCGTCAATCGCCGCACCGCTCACGGTGACGGTGTAGTAGATGTCGACCGTGGTGGGGGTGTTGCTCGGATCGCTGGTGTTGGCGATCGACGCCAACAGATCATTGATCGCCGGCCCGGTTTGCAGCACGTTGCCCGCCAACGGCGGAGCGGTGTGCAGGCTGCCGTAACTGAACTGGCCCGCTGGAGGCAGGCTGCCGAGGGCGCCGCCACTGAATTCAAAGGCAGCGGGATTCACTCCACCGCTGGCCTCCTTGTCCACGTCGTAAACCGGCGTGGGCAGGTAATCGCTGAGGTTGAAGCCCTGGAGGTCGCCGGTGGGGAAGGTGACCTTGATGCGATAGGTGACCGTGTCGCCAGGGGTGAGCGCCAGGGGACCACCAGCAAAGGCCTGACCATTGAGGGCCACCACCGACTTGGCGGAGCCGATGTCGGCCACGCTCAGGTTCACCGCGCTGGAGTCGATCACCTCGCGGTTGGTGTCGAACAGGAGGCCGCCCGGCAGCTGTCGCTGGATGTCTCCGAACAGGGAGACGTCGTTGACGAGCCTGTCGCCCGCCTTGATGTTCTGACCGGCAGCTCTGGGGGCGACGTAGGCATCGTCGACGCTGGCGGTGAAGGTGATGGAGCCTCCGGTGGCTCCTGCGGTTGTGCTGAAGACCCGTCCCCCCTGGAGGATGCCGTCGTCGCCTTTTGATTTCAGCCAGGAACTCAGGTCGAACCGGAGGATGTCCCTGCCGTCGACGCCGGGGCCGGCGAAGTCCGGCAGGACGTTGATGTAGGTGGGATCAAAGGCCACCGACCCATTGCCGGTGAGCGAAACGCCCTGCTCATTGAGGTTGATCCTGGCGCTGCCGGGGGTGTAGGTGAGACCATCGCCGAGCAGATCCCGAACCACCAGGTCGCCGAAGGCGAAGTAATCGGAGATCTGAAAGAAGAGGGTGAAGCTGACCGTGCCGCCGGGAACCACCTCTCTGCTGCTCGCGGCTTTCTGGATCGCCAGGGCCTTGGCCGTGACCGTGTCGCTGGCGGCGATGTTGAGGTTGACGGAGCCGCTGGGGGAGTTGATCCAGCGGGCGGTGGCGTTCGCGTTGTTGGTGTAGGTGATCGCCCCGGCGGTGGTGGGATCCAGCGTGTCCGGAACGTAGTAGTTGATCTGGGCCGCCGCTTCCTCGGAACTGGTGGTGCCGGTGGTGAAGCCGTAGCTGATCACCACCTGGTTGTTGCCCGGGGCGGTGGGGTTGCCCACCGGCTGCTGGGTGATGGTGCCGGTCAGCTTCAAGCTGGGGGTGATGGCCAGCAGGTTGAGATCGTTGGGCAGGGTGTCGCTGAACAACAGGTTGTTCAGCTGGGCCCCATCGGCGATGTTGGCCGACAGCCGCCAGAAGCCGCCGAAGTTGGGGCCGGTGACCGTTTCCGACTCCGCAAGGTTGCTGCTCTTGCTGAAGGTGAGCGGTGTGGGTACCACCTGCCCCGCCACGTTCGGGGCGCTGATCGGTGGATCCGTGAGCGGGTTGTTGAGTGGATCGCCCCCCAGGGCGTAGCCGCCGCCAGCCCGCAACGGCACGGGCCCCAGGAGGGGGGTGGTGGGCTTGACCGTCACCGGCAGATCCACCACCAGTTCGGGTGCCGACGCCACGTAGCTGCCCACGGGCAGCTGCCAGATCAGCAGCGTGTCGGGGGTGGCGCTGGTGAGGGTGACCCCGGTGATCGGGTTGACCAGGCTGAAGGGCCCGCTGGTCCCGGTGCGGGTGAAGGTATAGGTCTTGGTGGTGAGCGCAAGGCCGGCCCAGCTGGCGGTGCCGAAGCTGAGGTTGTCGCTGGGGGCCGTGACCTGGAGCTCCAGCCAGGGGGAGAAGCCTGTACCGGCCGTCTCATCGAAGGTCAGCCGCAGGCTGCCCGAGTCCCCGTAGAGCACCCCCAGCGAGGCGGGGGCAAGTCCGATGACGGGGGAGGGGGTCGCCAAGGGACGAAACGGGGGGCGAAACGGTCTTCAACGTATCAATGGATGCGACCGAACGCTGCTCGAAGCGCGCAGATTTTCCTTTGCCTCGACCACAAGCTGTGTCGGCTGCGTTGCCTGCAGTTGCCTGCTTGGCTGAGGCAGACCAACACCCGTTGTGGTCTATTTTGCGAAACCGGCTAGGGCCAATGGCGTTGACGCCGTATGGCCAATTGCGCAAGATCCGAACCAATGGACAACATCAACGGACATCACCGAATGAAGACTCCCCCTCCACAACGGATTCCTGATTTGATGAGCTTCCGACTCCCCTTTCTGCTGCTGGGATGGACATCCGCCCCGCTGCTGGCCCTCGCCCTGCCCATGGCCCCAGCCCGGGCCGCCCTCTGTCCGGATGGCACCGAGGCGGAATTCTGCTTTCCGCCGCCGACCCCCCCGATCACCCCGCCCGTAATCCCGGTGATCCCGGGGATCCCGGTGATCCCGGTGACTCCCCAGCCCCCGCTGACGGTGAACGTCGATCGTCAGTCGGCTCCGCTGCTTCCCTTAGGGGTGGGTTTCGGCTGGCAGCAGTTCAGCCGTGAGCTGCTCGAGGAACTGCCCCAGAAGGTACCCGCTCCCCCGGAAGACACCCGCACCAGCGGCCGATTCAGTGACACGCAGGAGGTGTCATTCGATCCCCGTCTGGGCTGGCAGGGTCCCCTGCTGGATGAAGCAACGGTCAACCGCACCTTCCTTGGCAGCGGAGTGTGGGTTGGAGGCCTTCCCGAGAAAATGCCCGCTGACGCGGTGGCCGCCATCGGCAGCTTCCGTTTCAGTGATGAACCCGGTGCGTACTACAGCGAACGTCAGGGGTGGCGAGCTCGCCTTTTCGGGGGTGGCTACGGAGGCCCGGTGATCCAGTCCTCGGCCGGTTCCCCGGCAGCCTCAATGAGCGGGGGCCAGGTGGGCCTCCGACTCGACTATGCCCTCAGTGAGCATCTGCGCGTCGGTGCCTTCGGTCGTTTCGGCCGTCTCTGGGCGGATGAATCCTCCCTCGGACAGGGGGGCGGCGGACTCTTTGTTCAGCTCTCCCATCCCAGTTGGTTCGCCGCGCTCGCCGCCGGGGGAGATGCCCTCCAGGGCCGTCAGAGCATCGGCATCAGAAGCAGCAATGCCTCGGGTGTGCGCACCAGCAACCCATCGGTCAGCGGCGGAGCCTTCAACCTGGCCACCAGCTTCGGTGGCCGCGTGAAACTGTCGGCCAGCTCCATGTTGGAGCCCAGCGCCCTGCTCACCCTCAGCAGTGTTTCGCTCGGGGCGTCCTCGGTCTTCGATGGCCCCACCGATCGCAGCTGGAGATTGCCTTCCACCAGCGGCAGCATCGGCACCGCCGATGTGGGGGTCACCTGGAGGGCACCCCTGCGCAGCGGTGCCAACCTGTTCACTCCCTCCCTGCGGGTGAGCTGGTTGGGGTCGGGCTTCCTGGGCGGAACACCGAGCACGGTGGTCCGGGATGCCGATGGTGTAGCCGTTTCCCTGGCCCAGGGCCAACTGGTCCAGGGAAGCGGTCTGGGCCTCCAGGGCCAGCTGGCCTACACCCTGGCGGACAACACCACGTTCTATGTGCGTGGTGGAGCTGGAATCTATGGCGCTGGAACCGCCTGGAACGTCGGTGGTGGCGTGCAGGTCCGTTGGGGCGGTGCCGCCCGCAGCGTGGCGGCCATTCCGGCCCCTGCACCCCAGCCCCAGCCCCAGCCCGCCCCCGCTCCTGAGCTGGCGCCCGCCCCGGCGCCCCAGCCGATCCGTGGATTGTGGTGAAACCATTCATCTTCAAACCTGCAGCCTGAGTCGCCGGATTCGGCCGCTTCCAACTCAGGCGAGAGTGCTCAAGGTGGCGCCAATCTGAGCGTCTGTTGAGCTGCTCGCATCGTCGGTGAGCCTGAGTCAGGCCACCGGAGAGGCCCTGGGGCCGAGCCAGTATTGAATTGCTGGGTGCGCCCTGGTGAACCAACTGTGAAGCGGGGAGCAGCGAGAAAAGCGCTTGTAAATGAATGCGGTCCTGCTCGGATTTCATTCTGTTGGAGGCACCCTGCTGGATCGGCAACGATGAACCGCAAGGGCGGCTGCGCTGCGGGCTTGATTGACAGATTTGAGTCCTGAGTTTCCTGGCTGGAATGATTCTTGTTGCTCTGATCGTGATTCTCCAAGCCTGATCATTTTCCCTTGCTTTGCTCTGATTGGCTTCAGAGATGATGCCCATCAACTGTCTCTTGGTCAGCAGGAAGATTGAGCTCGCTGCACGATGGACACCTGCCTGCGCGTGATCAGGGCCTAGCCATCCAGCTGTCATCCGGCAGCCTGCCGCTGCGCCTCGGGCCGGTTGGTGGGATTCCCAGATCCACAAGCGCACCAGAGCGCTGCGCTCCGCGACGGTTGGCCCCAAACGGTTGGCCCCAATGGATCTCTGGCCGAACCCGTGGGCCAGGTCAATCGCTCTGGCCAGCCTGAAAGGGAGGCCCAGCCAATGCCGAACCCACCGCTTCCTAGTGGGTCTCAGACGTTAAACAGAAACTCCATCACATCCCCCTCAGCCACCACGTACTCCTTACCCTCGCTGCGCAACCAGCCCCGGTTGCGAGCCTCCGCCAGGGAGCCGGCCTCGATCAGCTGCTCGTAGGCCACGGTCTGGGCGCGGATGAAACCACGCTCGAAATCGGAGTGGATCACGCCAGCGGCCTGGGGGGCGGTCATGCCCGCGTGGATCGTCCAGGCGCGGGTCTCCTTCTCGCCGGTGGTGAAATACGTGCGCAGGCCGAGCAGCTGGTAGGTGGCGCGGATCAGGCTCTGCAGCCCCCCCTCGCTCACCCCCAGGCCCGCCAGGTAATCGGTGCGCTCCTCCTCACCCAGATCCACCAGTTCGGCCTCCACCTGGGCGGAGATGCGCACGGATTCGGCCCCCTCACGGCCCGCCAGCTCCACCACCGCGCGGCTGTGGTCATTGCCGGCCGCCAGGTCGTCTTCGCTGACATTGGTGGCGTAGATGATCGGTTTGAGGGTCAGCAGGCCGAGGGGCCGGATCAGGCTCTGCTCCTCCTCACTCAGGCCCAGGCTGCGGGCGGCACCCCCCTGCTCCAGCACCAACTGGATGCGCTCCAGCAGGGCATCCTCGGCCTGGGCCTCCTTGCTGGTGCGGGCCTGCTTCTTGAGCCGCTCGCGCCGTTTCTCCACCTGGGCCAGGTCGGAGAGGCCGAGCTCCAGATTGATCACTTCGGCGTCCCGCACCGGGTGCACACTCCCGGAGACGTGGATCACGTCGTCGTCCTCGAAGCAGCGCACCACGTGCACGATCGCGTCCACCTCGCGGATGTTGGCGAGGAACTTGTTGCCCAGTCCCTCCCCCTGGCTGGCACCGGCCACCAGACCGGCGATGTCCACGAACTCCACCCGGGTGGGGATCAGCTCCTTGGAGCGGGAGATCGCCGAGAGCTTGGCCAGTCGCGCATCCGGCAAGGCCACGATGCCCACGTTCGGCTCGATCGTGCAGAAGGGGAAGTTGGCGGCCTGGGCCTGGGCGTTGGCCACCAGAGCGTTGAAGAGGGTGGATTTGCCCACGTTGGGCAGCCCCACGATTCCGGCTTTGAGCATGGGCCGAAATCTAGACGGGTCGGTCTCCGCCACCTTCAGGCTCGCCATTCGACACCCAAACCATCAAGACTGGGGCGATCGACGCATCCGACCCATTCCTTCCTCCATTCTCCAACCAGCCCCGAAGGTCGCTGAGGAGACCAAGCCAACGGGTCCGATCAAGCGCCCTCGCCGGCCACGCCAGCGCGCCTGGGCCGCCGGCGCCCTGGTCCTCGCGGTCGCCATCGGCGGCTTCGGCCTCTGGTCGGGCCGGCGCAGCGCTGAGCGGACCAAGAACCTGAGTGCCTACACCGTGAGCGCCGAACGCGGCAGCCTGCCCGGCATCGTCACCGCCAGCGGTGAACTGAAGGCCGTTCGCAGCGTCAACGTGAGCCCCAAACGCGGTGGCGTGCTCCAGACCCTCTTTGTCGACGAGGGTGAGCGGGTGAAGGCGGGCCAGCCGATCGCCCTGATGGACAGCGGCGATCTGCAGGACCGCGAAAGCGAATTCCAGGCCCAGGTGCGCCAGGCGGAGGCGGAATACCGTCGCAGCCGCTCGGAGTTCGAACGGCGGCGCAAGCTCTATGCCCAAGGCGCCATCAGCCAGGACGACTTCATCAGCTTCAACACCCGCCTGGCCACCAGCCAGGCGGCCCTCGACGCCGCGCGGCAGCGGAGCGGCCAACGGGGCGTGGAACGCTCCGAACTGACCATCCGCGCTCCCTTCGACGGTGTGATCACCCAGCGCTTCGCCGATCCTGGCGCCTTCGTCACCCCGACCACGGCGGCCTCGGCCAATGCCGGTGCCAGCAGCTCCTCGGTGGTGGAACTGGCCCAGGGCCTTGAGGCGGTGGCCAAGGTGCCCGAGAACGACATCGGACGAATCCGGGTGGGCCAGGAGGCCAGCCTGCGGGTGGATGCCTTCCCCGACCGGCGCTTCGCCGCCAGGGTCAAACAGATCGCCCCGCGGGCGGTCAAGACCAACAACGTCACCTCCTTCGAGGTGAAGCTTCAGCTGATCAATTCCCCGCCGGAGCTGCGTATCGGCATGACCGCCGACATCGACTTTCAGACCGGCCAGCTGGCAGTACGCACCCTGGTGCCCACCGTGGCCGTGGTCACCGAAGGAGGGAAACCAGGGGTGCTGCTGGTGGGCAAGGGCAACGAACCCACCTTCCAGCCGGTGGAACTGGGCACCAGCAGCGGCCGCAACACGCAGATCATCAACGGTCTGAAACCCGGCACCAAGGTGTTCATCGACCTGCCGCCCTGGGCCAAGAAGCGCCCCGGGGGGTGAGAAGCGGCGGGGCAAAGGCCGTCAGTCTTCCCCTTGGGCGCGCTCGTCCAACAGCGCCCGGCTGGCCTCCAGGATCCTGCCGCTGGCCTGCCCATCGCCGAAGGGGTTGTGGGCCTGGGCCATGGCCGCGTAGGCGGCGGGATCCTCCAGCAGCCGCGCCGCCTCCCGCACGATGTCTGCCGTATCGGTGCCGATCAATCGGGCGGTGCCTGAATCGACCGCCTCGGGGCGTTCGGTGGTGCGCCGCAGAACCAGCACGGGCTTGCCCAGGGCAGGCGCCTCCTCCTGCAGACCGCCGGAATCGGTGAGCAGCAGTGTGCAGCCACGGATCGCCGCCACCAGGCTGTCGTAGTCGAGCGGTTCGGTGAGGAAGGCCCGAGGGTGACGGCCCAGCAGCGCTTCGAGCGGTTCGCGCACGGTGGGGTTGCGGTGCAGGGGCAGCAGCAGGTCGGTGTCGGGGAAGCGCTCCAGCAGCTCCAGGAAGCCATGGCCGATGTCCTGCAGACGAGGGCCCCAGTTCTCGCGCCGGTGCACCGTGGCCAGGATCACCCGCTGCCGCTGCCAATCGAGCCCGGGGATCGACAGCTGAGGGGCCCGCTCGGCCATCAGCAGCAGGGCATCGATCACCGTGTTGCCGGTGACCAGCACCCGCCCCACAACGCCGGAGGCCTTGAGATTGGCCTCCGAGACGCTGGTAGGGGCGAAATGCAACTGGGCCACCTGGGAGATCAGGCGCCGGTTGGCCTCCTCCGGGAAGGGATCGAGCAGGTTGTCGGTGCGCAGGCCCGCCTCCACATGCCCCACGGGGATCTGCTCATAGAAGGCAGCCAGGGCCGAAGCGAAGGCGGTGGTGGTGTCCCCCTGCACCAGCACGAGGTCGGGCCGATGGGCCGTGAACTCCTCCCGCAACCCCTGCAGGGCCGCACAGGTGACGTGCGTGAGGGTCTGCTTCGGGGCCATCAGTGCCAGGTCGAGATCGGCCGTGAGCCCGAAAAGATCCATGACCTGGGCGACCATTTCCTTGTGCTGTCCCGTGAGCACCACCCGGGTGCGCAGATCAGGCGCCGAGCGGAAGGCGAGGATCACGGGCGCCAGCTTGATCGCCTCTGGCCGGGTGCCGAGCACGATCGTGACCAGGGGAAGGGGGGTCAAAGGCGAGCAGCAATCGGGCGGATCCTAAAGATGGCCGCAGCAAACCCATGACAACGGCGCCAATTCAAGCAAAGCTTGGGGCAACGACCACGCACGCCGTCACCATGTCCGCCAACGAACCAGGGGCGTCCTCCTCACTCTTCCCCCCCCTGGCGGTGCCGACGGTGCCAGATCTGCCGGCCATTCCCACCATCCCGGCGGTCCCATCCCCGGCTGCCCCGCCCCCTGCGGCGGACTCTGTTGATCCCATCAGCGTCATCGACGAAGGGTCCAAGGGCCTCAATCTGCCCCCCGAGCCCAGCAGCCTTCAGGAGATCGTGCGCATCGCCCACGAACGCAACTACTCCGACGTCCACCTGGGGGTGGGGGAAGAGCCCCGCTACCGGGTGCGGGGCGACATGCAGCACACCGGCTGGCCCGTGGTCGATCAGGCCACCTTCAACGGCTGGCTTCGCGAGATGCTCACACCGGTGGAAATCGACCGGTTCCAGAACGACAAGGAATTTGACGGTTCCTTCGCCTTTCCCTTCGTGCGGGTGCGGATCAACCTGCTGGAAACCCTGCTTGGGCCAGCGATGGTTCTGCGGCTGATCCCCCAGAAAATCGCCACGATTGAGGACCTCAACCTGCCCAGTGTGCTGGAGGAGGTCTGTCGACGGCCCAAGGGGCTGGTGCTGGTGACCGGGCCCACCGGTTCGGGCAAGAGCACCACCTTGGCGGCGATGGTCGACTGGATCAACCGCAACCAGAAACGTCACATCATCACGATCGAGGATCCGATCGAATTCGTGCACCAGAGCAAGCGCTCCATGGTGCGCCAACGGGAAGTGGGGCACCACACCAAGCTGTTCCACAACGCCCTGCGCGCTTCCCTGCGGGAAGACCCCGATGTGATCCTGATCGGTGAAATCAGGGACAGGGAAACACTCACCACCGCCTTGGAAGCCTCCCAGACCGGTCACCTGGTGTTTGGAACCCTGCACACCAACTCTGCTGTGCGCACGGTGGAACGGGTGCTGGGCATGTACCCCCCTGAAGACCAGGACAATGTGCGCCGCTCGGTCTCCGAAGCCTTGCTCGCGGTGATTTCCCAGGGGCTGATCAAAACCACCGACGGCAAACGGGCCGCCTTCCACGACATCCTTGTCAACACCGATGCCTGCCGTGATTACATCCAGCAGTGCAAGATGGACGAGGTTGAGCAGATCATGGAGCGCAGTGCCTTCGACGGCATGCAGAGCGCCAACCAGGCGCTGCTCAAATTGGTGCAAGCAGGCAGAGTCGACCCCGAAGACGCCCTGGCCCAGAGCCTCAAACCGAACGAACTGGCCCAGTCACTGCGCGGCCGTCAGTGAGCTGCTCAGCAGACGCACCAGCAACAGCACCCCAATGCCCAGCGAGAGACCGAGCATGGCCAGTCGGCCATTCCAGATCTCAGCCTGGGGGGTGAATCCCCGCCGCCAGGCGTTCAGCTCGTCCGGTCCCACGGGAGTGGGGCCTTCGCCGTTCTCACGCATGTCAGCAGGGGCCATGGGGCCGGCCGCAGGGTTGGCAGGTTCACCCTAAGGGGATTGGGGATTAACGGCCCGTCAGTGGCTCGTAAAGGTCATCGGCCTGCTCCAGCGGGAGCCGTGGGGTCACCCCGAGCTTGAGCGAGCTGCGCGACCCGGCCGCCAGCCGCTGGGCCGCCGCCACCCCCACCATGGCCGCATTGTCGGTGCAGTAGGCCAGGGGGGCCACGCGCCACAGCAGCCCCTGGGCGGCACAACGTTTCTCCATCAAGGCGCGCAGGCGCTGGTTGGCCGCCACCCCACCGACCATCACCACGGCGTTGAGCCCCTGGTCGCGGGCACAGCGGCAGGTGCGTTCCACCAGAACCTCCGCCACCACCTGCTCGAAGCTGGCCGCCAGATCAGCCACCGGCAGCGGCCCGCCCGCGGCCCCAAGCGACTGCACCAGCCGCAGCACCGCCGTCTTGAGGCCGCTGAAACTGAAGTCGTAGGGATGAAAGCCGCCCTGGGGCAGGGAGACCCTCCCCTTGGGCAGGGGGAAGCGATGGGGATCGCCTCCGGCCGCGGCCGCCTGGATAGCCGGACCACCGGGGTAGCCCAGGCCCAGCAGCCGGGCCACCTTGTCGAAGGCCTCACCGGCGGCATCATCACGGCTGCGGCCAAGGCGCTCGTAACGGCCCGGGCCGTCGATCCGGATCAATTCCGTGTGTCCGCCACTCACCAGCAGCACCAGAGCGGGCCCCGGCGGCAGGGGCTCCCCCAGGTGCACCGAACAGAGGTGGCCCTCCAGGTGATGGACACCCACGAAGGGCAGCCCGTGCAGGGCGGCCAGGGTGCGCCCGGTGACCGAACCCACCAGCAAGGCCCCCACCAGCCCCGGGGCCACCGTGGCGGCGATGCCGTCCAGATCGCCGAAGCCCAGACCGCTCTCGGCCATCACCTGCTCGATCAGCAGCGGCAGCGCTTCCACATGGCGGCGGGAGGCGATTTCGGGCACCACCCCACCCCAGAGCGCATGTTCCTCGACCTGGGAGGCGACGGCGCTGGCGAGCACCGTTCGGTCGCGCACAATCGCCGCGGCGGACTCGTCACAACTTGTTTCGACGGCCAGGAGCGTCGGCATTGGCTCTTGAGATGTCCCCTACTGTCCGCAAGTGACATCCTGCCTTCCCGCAGGTCTTATCCCAGCACCGGACACGATGCGCCGTCTCTTTGCTGTTCTGATTTCAGCCTTCCTGATCTTCGGCTTCGCCCCAGTGGCGCACGCCGATGTGGCGGGGCTGACCCCCTGTGCTGAGAGCCCCCGCTTCCAGCAGCGGGCCAGCCAAGCCACCACCGACCAGGCCAAGGCCCGGTTCGCGAACTACAGCCAAGCCCTCTGTGGCACCGATGGCCTGCCCCACCTGATCGTCGATGGCCGCTTCAGCCACGCCGGTGATTTCCTGATCCCGAGCATCGCCTTCCTCTACATCACTGGCACGATCGGCTGGGCCGGCCGCTCCTACCTGATCGCCATTCGCGGCAGCAAGGACGCCACCATGCGTGAAATCCAGATCGATCTGCCCCTGGCGTTCAAATCGACCCTCTCTGCCGCCGCCTGGCCCCTGGCGGCCTTCAAGGAGTTCGCCGGCGGAAAAATGCTGGAAGACGACTCCAAAGTGACCGTTTCACCCCGCTGATTCCTGGAACCATGAAGAAATTCCTCACCACCGCCCCCGTCGTGGCCGCCGTCTGGTTCACGCTCACGGCCGGGATCATGATCGAGTTCAACCGCTTCTTCCCTGATCTGCTCTTCCACCCCCTCTGAGCCGGGGAATCCCATCCCTTTCCAGCGGCCCGAGGGCCGCTTTTTTCATGGGCGGCCCTCCTGCCCTGGCAACCAGCCCAGCCGCTCTGATCAGCTCCCCCCAGCTCTGGAGGCTGAGCCCATCGAGGACCCTTGGGGTGCCCCCTTGCCAGCACGACCATGCCAGCACGCCAGTGCCGCCTCCCTCAGGTGCTGGGGGAAACCGCCGGCTCTGCGCTCAGCCCCATCAACGCCTCCAGTTGGAGCAGGGCCTGATCCAGATCACCGTTCACCAGCACGGCATCGAACTCCGCCTCGGCCTGCAGTTCCACCCGCGCCCGCTGCAGCCGCCGGGCGATCGCCTCCTCACTGTCGGTGCCGCGGCCACGGATGCGTCGCTCCAACTCCTCGAAGGAGGGGGGTTTGAGGAAGATCTGAAAGCCCTCGGGGAAGCTGCGACGCACCTGGCGCGCCCCTTCAAGCTCGATCTCCAACAGCACCGGACGCCCTTCGGCCAGGTGGCGATCCACCGGTTCGCGCGGCGTTCCATAGCGGTTGCCGGCGAATTCGGCCCACTCCAGCAGGCCGCCCTCCTCCAGCTGACTGTCGAAGCGTTCGCGGCTGAGGAAGAAGTAGTGCTCCCCGTCCACCTCCCCGGTGCGAGGTGAGCGGGTGGTGGCCGACACCGACAGCCAGATGCGGGAATGGCGCCGCAACAAGGCGGCCACCAGGGTGCCCTTGCCGACGCCGCTCGGTCCGGTGATCAGCGTGAGCCGACCGGCGGAGGAAGGGGAAGCCATCATCGGGAACACCGTCGGCCAGCAGAGTAGGGGCCATGACCGCGCCTGAGACAGCTGCTGGATCCACCAGCCCAGCGAACCCCCAACGCCTTCCCCTTCAGGCCCTCGATCTGACCAGCCTCAAGGCGGTGTTGGCGGAATGGCGGCCCACCCTGCTGCCCTGCCGTTTCGAGAAGGCCCAGCAGAGTGCCCCCCATACCCTGCAACTAGGGCTGCGGGGACTTGATCGCCGCCATTGGCTGGAGATCAGCTGGCAGGCGGAGGCGCCGCGGTTGCTGGCGATCGAGCCGCCCGCCCGCATCGGTTCCGGCAGCACCCTGGCCCAGCAATTGCAACACGGCCTGGCGGGCCTGGCCCTGGTGGAGCTGGTGCAACGGGGCTGGGAACGCGTGGTGGAACTGCGCTTCGCCCGCCGCCCGGGTGATCCGATCAGCCGCTCCCTGGTGGTGGAACTGATGGGCCGCCACAGCAACGTGTTCCTGCTCGATGAGCAGCAGCGGGTGATCACCCTGGCCCGCCAGGTCAAGGAGCAGCATTCACGGTTGCGGCCGATCGGCACCGGAGATGCCTACGGTCCGCCACCTTCCCTGCAGGGGCACAGCCCCTCGCTCGAGGAGCCCTTCTCTCGCTGGAGGGGGCGCCTCACCCTGGTGCCCATGGACCTGGGCCAGGCCCTGCGGGAGGCCTATCAGGGGATCAGTCCAGCCTTGGCTCTGCAACTGGCGGGAGATCAGCCGGAGGTTTCGAGAGCGCTGCTGGAGCAACCGGTGGCCGCCCTGGACCAGCGGCAATGGGAGGAACTCTGGCGCCGCTGGCAGCGTTGGCTGCAGGCCCTGGCCACGGAGGATTTTCAGTTCACCCCCGGCGGCAGCTGCGCCTATCGCTGCTGGCAAGAGGCCAGCGCACAGACACGCGCCAGCGAAGCCCACCCGGGCGAGCTACCCATCAACGGAGCCCTCAGCCGCTACTACAGCGGCGAGCTGAACCGCCGCCTGCTGGCCGAGCGCCTGGGCGGCCTGCGCCAGCGGGGCAGCCAGGCGATCGAGCGCGAGCGGCGCTTGCTGCAACAGCAGGAGCGGCTGCTCGCCAGGGTGGAGGACAGCGATGGGCTGCAGGAACAGGCCCACGCCCTGCTCAGCGGCCTGGCCCCGAGCCGGGAGCAGATCGATGGGGCCCAACGGCTCTACCGCCAGGCCCGCAAGCTGCGGCGCTCACGGGCATCGATCACCCCGCGGATCGCCCACCATCGCCAGCGGCTCGAACGACTGGAGGCCAGCCTCACCTTCATGGAGCAGGCCGACGAGCTGGCCCAGCTGGAGCCCCTGGAAAGCGAACTGCTGGAACTCAGCGCCGACGGTCGTCGCTCGAAACGCCCCCTGGGCGGAGACCCCAACCGTGCGCCGGCCACACCACAACCCCTGGAGCTGCGCAGCGGCGGTGGCCTGCGGGTGCAGGTGGGCCGCAACCACCGCCAGAACGAGTGGATCAGCCTGCGCCAGGCTCGCCGCGGCGATCTCTGGTTTCACGCCCAGGAATGCCCGGGCAGTCACGTGGTGCTCAAGAGCTCGGAGGCGCCCGCCCAGGACGACGACCTGCAGCTGGCGGCCGATCTGGCGGCCCACTTCAGCCGGGCCCGGGGCAATGGACGGGTGGCGGTGGTCATGGTGCCCACCGATCAGTTGCAGCGCATCCCCGGTGCGGGGGCCGGCACGGTGCGCCACCGGGGCGGAGAACAGCTCTGGGCCGACCCTGGCCGCGCCGCCGCCTGGCTGCGCACGGCAGCCGGATCAGGGGCGCCGGTCCCTAGCCTCGAAGCAGCGCAGCGTTCATGAGTCCCAACGATTCCCCACCGGGCCAGCCGCCCGCACCGATTCGAGTCAACCCCCTTGCCGCCGCGGGCGGCTGGTTGGCGAAGACGGCCCCGGGCGGCGATCCAGGCGACTTCCCGGCGGAGGTGGAGATGAGCCTGGTCGATCACCTCGAGGAACTGCGCCAACGGGTGTTGCAGAGCCTGCTGGCGGTGGTGGTGGCCGCCGCCGCCTGCCTGGTCCTGGTCAAACCCCTGGTTCGCCTGCTGGAGATGCCCGCCGAGGGCATGCGCTTCCTGCAACTGGCGCCAGGCGAGTTCCTGTTCGTGTCGCTGAAGGTGGCTGGCTATGCCGGTCTCACCCTGGCCCTGCCCTTCATCCTTTTCCAAGGACTGGCCTTCGTGTTGCCCGGCCTCACCCGACGGGAACGGCGGCTGGTGGCGCCGGCGGTGGCCGGATCGGCGGTGCTTTTCCTGGCGGGCCTGGCCTTCGCCTGGTGGGCCCTGGTGCCGGCGGCGCTGCGATTTCTGGTCAGCTACGGCGCCGATGTGGTCGAGCCGATCTGGTCGATCGAGCGCTACCTGGATTTCGTGTTGCTGCTGATGGTCGCCACGGGTCTGGCCTTCCAGTTGCCCGTGCTGCAGCTGCTGCTCGGGGCCTTCGGCCTGCTGCGGGCCGAAACGATGCTGGCGGCCTGGCGCTGGGTGGTGCTGGCGGCGGCCCTTGCCGGAGCCGTGCTCACCCCCTCCACCGATCCGGTGACGATGCTGCTGCTCACCGGGGCGATCACCGCCCTCTACCTGGTGGGGGTGGCACTCGTTGCCCTGGTTCAGTCGGTGCGAAACGAAGCCGATACGGCCGGCGACGGCGTTCAGAAGTCGCAGGAGGTGGCCCCAGGCGAGAGCTAGAGCAGGAATTCCTTTCCCCGACCGCCCGTCTCCAGCGCCAGTCCCATGGCCTTGCCCAGCCTTGGGCGCTCCGCCGTGGTCAGGAGCCACTCGCGCACCTGGCCGGCCACCCCCAGTTCGTTGAGCAGGGCTATCAGTTCCTCCATGTGAGCTGTGTAGGCCTCCGCGTCCAGCGGAAAAGACTGCTGTTCGAGGTAGGCCCACATCACCTGCAGATAGAGCCGGCCCCGGCGCTGCACCAGCTGCATGTCGTAGGAGGCGCGCCAACGGGAGCGCAGCACCCCGAGCACCTCCTCAAGGCCGAGGGGCGGGGCGGGCTCCGCGTCGGGAGGATCAGACAAGGGAAAGGGACCGATTCCGCAACAGCATGTTGCAGCAATCCACCGCGGCCCCGTCGCCACAAACGGTGCTGGGCAGGGCAACGTCCATAATGGGCGGCACGTCACGTCGGCTCCCTGGACCGCTCCTATGACTCAGATCCAAGCGAGCGATGTGCCCGGAATGGGTCGTCGGCAGTTCATGAATCTGCTGACCTTCGGATCGGTCACGGGCGTGGCCCTTGGAGCCCTCTATCCGGTGGTGAACTACTTCATCCCCCCCAAGGCGGTGGGCGGCTCCGGCGGTGTGAGCGCCAAGGACGAACTGGGCAATGCCGTCACCGCCAGCGGCTGGCTGTCCACCCACAACGAAGGCGACCGCAGCCTGGTCCAGGGCCTCAAGGGTGACCCCACCTACCTGACCGTGGAAGGGCCCGATGCCATCGGCAGCTACGGCATCAACGCGATCTGCACTCATCTGGGCTGCGTGGTGCCCTGGAACAGCGGCGCCAACAAGTTCATGTGCCCCTGCCACGGCAGCCAATACGACGCCACCGGCAAGGTGGTGCGCGGCCCCGCGCCCCTTTCCCTGGCCCTGGCCCAGGTGAGCGTCGAAAACGACAACGTGTTCCTCAGCCCCTGGACGGACACGGATTTCCGTAACGGTGAGAAGCCCTGGTGGGCCTGAATCCGCTGAGCCTGCTTCCCCCCTCCCGTCGCCTGCCCGTCCGTCTCATGCGCCGCTCCCTCACCGTCCTCCTCACCTCACTGCTCACCTTCGGCGTTCTGCTGATCGCCCCCCAGAGCAGCTGGGCCTATCCCTTCTGGGCCCAACAGAACTACGAGAATCCCCGCGAGGCCACCGGCAAGCTGGTCTGCGCCAACTGCCACCTGGCCAAGAAGCCCACCCATGTGGAAGTACCCCAGGCGGTCTTCCCCGACACGGTCTTCAAGGCCACCGTCGAAATTCCTTACAACACCGATGTGGAGCAGGTGGCCGGTGACGGCAGCCGCACCGGCCTGAACGTTGGAGCGGTGGTGATCCTTCCTGACGGTTTCACCCTCGCCCCCCCCGAGCGCCTCAGCGAGGAGCTCAAGGAAGAAACCCAGGGGGTCTACTACACCCAGTACAGCGACGCCTACCCCAACATCCTGCTGGTGGGCCCACTCCCCGGTGACCAGCATCAGGAGATCGTCTTCCCGATCCTGTCGCCTGATCCCGCCACCGACAGCGCGATTCACTTCGGCAAATACTCGATCAATGTGGGCGGCAACCGGGGCCGCGGCCAGGTGACGCCCACCGGTGAGAAGTCCAACAACACCGTCTACACCGCACCCGCGGCGGGCCAGGTGGCCAGCATCACCCCCGGTGAGAACGGCACCACCGCTGTGACGATCACCACCGCCGATGGGGCCAGCGTCAGCGAAACCATCCCCGCCGGCCCCACCCTGCTGGTGGCCGTGGGTGATCAGCTGGCCGCCGGAGCCCCCCTCACCGACGACCCCAACGTCGGTGGTTTCGGTCAGTTGGACACGGAGATCGTGCTCCAGAACCCTGTGAGGATCTACGGCCTGCTCGCCTTCTTCGCCGCCGTCACCCTGGCGCAGATCATGCTGGTGCTCAAGAAGAAGCAGTTCGAGAAAGTCCAGGCCGCCGAGGGGCTGATCTGATTCACCGCCGCGCTTGAGCTCATCCCTCTTTCAGCCCTGACCCTTCCTGGCTCGGCCGCCCTGGCCCTGTTCAGTTCCCCCGGGCCCCTGCTGTTTCAGCTGGGGCCCATCTCCCTGCGTTGGTATGGGTTGCTGATCGCCCTGGCGGTGCTGATGGGCCTGGCCCTGGCCACCCGCCTGGGCCGGAGCAGGGGCATCGAAGCGGGCCTGATCGCCGACCTGCTGCCGATCCTGGTGTTGGCGGCAGTGATCAGTGCCCGGATCTATTACGTGGCCTTCGAGTGGCGCCAGTATTCCCTCAACTGGCTCGATGCCCTCAAGGTCTGGCAAGGGGGCATTGCCATCCATGGGGCGTTGATCGGCGGCTCCCTGGCGGTGATCCTCTTCTGTCGCTGGCGCAAACAGCCCTTCTGGCCCCTGCTGGATGTGCTCGTGCCCTCGGTGGCCCTGGGCCAGGCGATCGGCCGCTGGGGCAATTTCTTCAATTCCGAGGCCTTCGGCGTACCCACCGATCTGCCCTGGGCCCTCACCATCCCCCTGGCGAACCGGCCCACGGCCTTCCTGGGCCAAAGCACCTTCCACCCCACCTTTCTCTATGAATCGCTATGGAACCTGGGGGTGCTCACCGCGCTGCTGGTGCTGTTCCATCGCGCCAGCCAAGGCAAACTTTCCCTGCCCGATGGCGCCCTCAGCTGCATCTATCTGATCGCCTACAGCGCCGGTCGCCTCTGGATCGAAGGGTTGCGGATTGACCCCCTCTGCCTGCTGGGCCAGCCTCCGTTCTGTGAAGGTGGGCTACGGATGGCCCAGCTGATGAGTCTGATCCTGATCGCCATCGGCGGCTTCGGCCTCTGGTGGCTCTACGGCCGCCGGCGGGCCTTGCCCGACCCCAGCGGTGTCACTTCCCATTTCAACGGCACGGCCCCTTGAACCATCCAGCGTCAGGGCCCCCGGCCCACCCCGTCAAGATCGTCGGAGCCGGCCCCGGCTCCACCGATCTGCTCACCTTGAGGGCCGCCCGCGCGATCGAGCACGCCGATGTGCTGGTCTGGACCGACTCCCTGGTTTCACCTCAGATCGCAGCCCTGGCACCGGTGGGCTGCGAATCGGTTCGCACCAGCACCCTCACCTTGGAGGAGGTGATGGCGGTGGTGATCGAACGGGCCCGCGCCGGCCTCCATGTGGTGCGGCTGCACGATGGCGACCCTTGCCTCTACGGAGCCCTGGCCGAGCAGATCTGCCGGCTGAGCGATGCCGGACTGGAGGTGGAGGTGGTGCCGGGGTTGAGCGCCTACCAGGCCACCGCCGCTGCCCTGCAGAGCGAACTCACGATTCCAGGGCTGGTGCAGACGATCGTGCTCAGCCGGGCGGGCGGGCGCACCGGTGTGCCCGAGCGGGAATCCCTGGGGCGGCTGGCGGCCCTGCGGGCCTCCCTCTGCCTCTACCTCAGTGCCCGCCATGTGGAGGAGGTGCAGGCCGCCCTGCTCGAGCATTACCCCGCAGACACCCCCGTGGCGATCGGCTACCGAGTCAGCTGGCCCGACCAGTGGCTGCAGGTGGTGCCCCTGGAGCGAATGGCGGCCGTCAGCCTCGAACGCGGTCTGATCCGAACCACCCTCTACGTGGTCAGCCCCGCCCTGCGCTCACCGCTGGAAGCTCGCTCGAAGCTTTACTCCGCCAGCCACGATCACCTGTTCAGGGCCGCTGCTTCTTCCAGCCCGGCCTGATCAGGGGCGCCGGGATCACTGGGGGCCGGCGGGAGCTCCACCTCGCCGTAGAGCTCCCGCGTCAGACGCCCATGGTCGAAGCTGCAGCCCAGCCGCGCCACGATCGCCTCGAGATCGATGACGGCGTTGCCCAGGCAGCACGTCCCCCCGGGGGAAGGGGTCACGTTGAACACCAGGCCAGGCGAAGGTGCGATGCGTGCCTCCCCGAGCATCAACCGCCGCTCCCCCTTGTGGATCAGCTGGGGACGCACCCCGCCGTAACCGCCGGCAAAGCGCAGGTCCTCCAGCCGCAGGCCGGGAACGATCTTGCGGGCATCGGCCAGAAACAGGCGCCGCCGCAGCCAGGGCACCTCGAACAGCAGGTTGCGCAGGATGTAGTTGCGGATGTCGGCCACACGCAGCAACTGCCAGAACACGGCCAGCACCGACCAATCCAGCTGCAGCACCTTCAGAAACTCGAAGAATGAGGCTGGCTTGTAGCGCTCCAGCAGCGGCAGGAGCAGGGCGGTGGGTCCAAAACGCGTCTTACCTGGCGCCCGCACATCGGGGTCGCCGTGGATGGCCGCGAAGGGCAATCTGTCGTTCTGCACCGTGTAGACCTTGCCCCTGAGCAGATCGGGGGTGAAGTAGAAACTCCCTGCCACCGGCAGGCAGGAGTACTCCAGGCCGTAGCCCAGCTGCTGGGCCATCAGCAGGCTGTGGGCGCCAGCGCAGACCACCACATGGCGGGCCCGGTACCGCCTGGGACCTGCGGCGCTGCTGGCGTCCACCAGGAAGGCCTCCCCCTCTGGGGTGATCCTCTCGACCCGCTGAGCCAACCCCAGCTCGAGCTGGCGATCGGTGCCGGCCACGGCGGCATGGGCCTGCTCCACGAAGGACTCCGCCAGCTGCTCGTAGTCGACGGCGGTGTAGGTGCTGCGGATGCCGATCGCCACCAGCTCCTCGGGGCGCGGGATCCCGTCCACCAGCGCCACATGGGGCTCCCACTGAGCGATCTGCTCTTGATCGAGCAGTTCCATGGCCGGGAAGTGGGGGGCAAAGCGCGAGAAGCGCTCGCGCAGGAAGGCGCACTCCCCGGCCCCCACACCCAGGACCATCTTGGGGGTGCGGAACACCGTGCGCTCGCGGCGCTGACCATCCAGCAGGGCGGCGTAGTGCACGATCATGTCGGCCGTGCGCTTGACCTTCAGGGCCTTCTCGAGGCTGTAGTTGGTCTCGATGTCGCCGCAGTGGATCGTCTGGCTGTTGTTGGTGGCCTTGGAGTTGACCTGGGCCAACCGGTCGTAGCGCTCCAGCAATGTGAGCCTGGGCAGATCGGTGTAGCGGGCCAGCTCGAACAGCAGAGCGGTGCCGCAGACCCCTCCGCCCACGATCAGCACATCCACCTCCCGGCGAGCCTCAGGATCGAAGCTGGTGCTGGACGTGGCGGTCACGGGCGCGCGGGGGGACGGAGATTCCGTTGATTCTTCCTGGTCGCCCCCCGGGCGCCAGGATCGGGCCGACGAGGTTTTATGATCGGGAGGTGCGGGCGATTAGCACAGCGGTAGCGCACTTCCTTCACACGGAAGGGGTCACTGGTTCGAATCCAGTATCGCCCATGAATTGATTGTCCTGACGCTCATCATCAGGTCAATGATTTTTTATGGCAACCACTTTTGCCTCGGCAAGCTAAGCGGTCAACAACTACACAGACCAACCCACCGGTTGGGGTCAAAATAAGTGATGGCCATTCGGCCCTCCACCCGCTGCCCTCCGTGTCCGAGCCGATCCCCGAACCCCCGTCGCATTCGGGTGATCCTCTCCTCCGGCTCGGCAAGGTGCTTCGGGAGGCACGGGAGGCCAAAGGTCTCAGCCTCGAGACGCTGGCCAATCAGTTGTGCATGGGCAGCGACCAGTTGCGGGCGCTCGAGGAGGGTGCCGCTGACCGGCTGCCAGAAAAGGTGTTCGTGGTGGCCCAGACCCGTCGGGTGGCCAGCGTCCTTGGACTGGAGGCTGACCCCCTGATCGAGGAACTCAGGCGAACCGACCTCGGCTCCCCCGGCGGCAACGGCGCATCCCCCAATCAACGCGTCAAGTCCTCGTCACTCCCATCGCCGCCCCCCAGCCGCCAGGCACCATCCCCCCGTCCCTCCAGCACCAGCAAGAACCGTTCCCCCGGCACCCTCCCCCGGTGGGCCCTGGGGACCCTTGGTGGGCTGGTGCTGGTGACCAGCCTCGGCACCCTGGCCTGGCGCCAATGGCAAGCGGTCCGCGCTCGCCCCGAGCCTCCCGCAGCGCCGCTGGCCGCCGTGAGGCCCCCGGCTCTGGCCCAGTCCAGCCCGGAATCCTCAAAACCAGCTGTGACGGCCCCCGGAACGAAGACGGTCGTGGTGCTCTCCAGCCCCAAGGGCAGCTGGATTGCCGTGCGCAGCGGCTCCGGCCAACGGCTCTACCAGGGCCTGCTCAAGGGTGAGCGCCAATTTCCCGCTGATCCAGGCCTGAGGGTGCTGGCCGGCCGGCCCGATCTGGTCACGGTGCGCGTCGGCGGTTCACCCCCCCGCCGCCTCGGGCCGATCAACGAGGTGATCTGGCGCCCGCTCAGGTGACCTCCAGATGGAGACCCATGGCCTCCATCACCGCCGGAGCGCAGGCCTGCAGACTCCAGCGTTCCAGGCTCAGATCCAGGTCGGCGCTCAGCGGTTTGAGCTCGATCGTGACGGCAGCGGGACCCGGGCGCACCACCAGCCGGTCGATCAAAGGTTCGGGGCGGCGGTCCAGGGCGCTGGCCAGGCGCAGCAGCAGCGCCATGGACGCCACCGTGCGGCGTTGGGAGCGCCCCTCGATCAACTGCCACGACTCATGGCGTTTCTTGGGCAGGCCGCGGCGGTGGTAGCGGGCAATGGCCGCCACCATCAGTTGCTCGGCTTCGGAGTAACCGAGCAATTCCCCGTGGCGAATCAGGTACCAGGTGTGCTTGTGGTAAGCGCCAATGTTGATGTGCTGGCCACAGGCATGCAGCATCGCGGCGGCCCAGAGCAGCTGGCGACCCTCGCCATCGTCGGAATGCAGCAGCCCGGACGTCTGGTCGTGAAGGCTGAGGGCATGGTCCGCCACCCGCTGCGAGCGCTCTTGATCCACCCCGAAGCGTTGGGCCTGATGCAGCACCGTGCGCTGGCGAATCGAGCTCTGGAAAGCGAAGCGATCGACGATCAGATCCTTGCGCAGCATCCAATCGACGATCAGTCCCTCCCGCAGGGCCCGTTCGCTGATCACCAGCTCGCCCACGCCCAGCATCGCCATGGCGGTCTGAAGCACCAAGGCACCGGGCACGATGATCTCGGCCCGGCGCTCGTTGAGGGTGGGAAGGGCCCGGCGCTGGTCGGGGGTCATCTCCACCAGCCGGGCCACCAGCAGATCCAGCCGTTCCCGGCTCAGGCGGTAGCCCTGCAGCCGCAGCGGCGGACGCTCGTCCTGGGCCGCCGCCATCGCCGCCAGGGCCATGGCGGTGCCACTGGTGGCCACCATCACCGGCGTCTCGCCAGGCTGCAGACGCCGCTTGATCTTGTCGACGGCTGGCTCCAGGGACCCTTCGATGAAGGCGGTCAGGAACGAACGCCGCTCGGGCGGGATCGGGTCCTCACGCACGAAATCACGCTGCAGTCGCACCGCCCCCACCCTGGTGCTGGTGAGGGCTCTGGCGTCACGGCCATCCGCCAGGATCAGCTCGGTGGAGCCGCCACCGATGTCGAGGATCAGATGGGGCTGGTCGCCGAAAGCCATGCCCGAGAGCACCCCCAGGTAGATCAGCCGGGCCTCCTCCTGGCCACTGATCAGGTCCACCTCAAGCCCCAGTTGTTCCTGCAACGACTGGAGGAATTCACGGCCGTTCGGGGCCTCACGCACGGCGCTGGTGGCCGCCGTCACAATCTGTTCCACCCCATGGCTGGCCGACAGCTCGCGGCAATGGCGCAGGGTGACGAAGGCCCGTTCGATCGCCTCGGGGGTCAATTCGCCGCTGTCCTCGTCGCGTTCCCCCAGGCGGGTGCTGGATTTCTCGGTGAGCACCACGCTGAAGCTGCGCAGCACGGGATCCACCGCCGCGATCAGCAGATGGATGGAATTGGTGCCGATGTCGATCGCCGCCACATGGCGCAAGCTCTTCGCCGAGGCCGAAGCCGCCGCTGCAGCAGGGGCCGACAGGTCGCTGGCGGGGGCCCGTTGCTGCTCAAGCTCCGGCATGGGGTCGATCGCCTGGACTCGGCGTCACTTTGCCACCAGCGCCCCCCTGGCATGGACAGCCGGAAGCAACTGCGATCTGCTGCGATCTAGGGTGCCGCCAGCGTTTGGCATGCAATCCCGTCCATGGCCAGCGCAGGCAGCGGTTCGTTTCTACGGGGCTGGTTTGAACTGCTGCGCTGGCACAAACCCAACGGCCGGTTGATCCTGTTGATCCCGGCGGGCTGGGCATTGTGGCTGGTGCCCCAGGCGCCGCCGCCGGCGGCCCTGGTGGGCTGGATCGTGCTCGGTGGGCTGGCGGTCAGCGGGGCGGGCTGCGTCGCCAACGACCTCTGGGACCGCCACATCGATCCCCAGGTGGAACGCACCCGCGAGCGCCCCCTGGCCAGTGGCCGGGTGGGAGTCACCAGTGCCCTGGTGCTGCTGGCGCTCTGCCTGCTGCTGGCCCTGGTGGTGGTGCTGGCCCTGCCGTCGACCAGCCGAAATCTTTGCCTGCTGCTGGCCCTGCTGGCCCTGCCGCCGGTGCTGCTCTACCCCTCGGCGAAGCGCTGGTTTCCCCTGCCCCAGCTGGTGCTGGCCCTGTGCTGGGGCTTCGCTGTGCTGATCCCCTGGGCCGCCGCCACCGGATCCCTCTCAGGCGGCTGGCCCCTGGCCCTGGTCTGGCTCGCCACCCTCGCCTGGAGCTTCGGTTTCGACACCGTCTACGCCATGGCCGACCGCCGCGACGACGCGGCCCTGGGCCTGCGCAGCAGCGCCCTCACCCTGGGCAAGCGCGCACCCTTGGCCGTGGCGCTCAGCTATGGCCTCACGGCTGCGGCACTGGGGATGGCCGCCGCCCTGCAGGGGGTTGGGGTGATCTTCTGGCCCCTCTGGGCGGTGGCCGCATTGGCGATGCAGAGGGAGGCCCGCCGCCTCGATGGGGGCCACTTTGGCCGCCAGGTGCGGCTTGGCGCCCTGCTGCTGCTGGCGCTTGTCCTGGGCGGGCTGCCATGAGCGGCGGATCCACCCAGCGCCATCCCCTGGGAGCCGATCTGCCGGCTCCCCTGCGGCGGGGCGACCGGGTGAGGCTGGTGTCCGCCAGCTCAGCCCTGGCGGACACCGAGCGGCTGGACGCCGGCCTGGCGGTGCTCAAGCGCTGGGGCCTGGAACTCGAAGCGGACTTCGATCCCCACCGCCGCTGGGGCTATCTGGCTGGCGAGGACCACCAGCGCCGCGCCGACCTGGAGACGCAGCCCGAGGGGGCCCCGGCGGCCCTGCGGGCCTGTGTGCGCGGGGGGTGGGGGTCAGCGCGGCTGCTGGAGCAGCCCCTGGAACTGACGCCCGGCTGGCTGTTGGGCTTCTCCGATGTGACCTCCCTGCTCTGGGCCCAACGGGCCCGGGGCCAGGCGGGCGGCGTACACGGTCCGCTGATCACCACCTTGGCAAGCGAGCCCGGCTGGAGCAGCCAGCGACTGCACGATCTGCTCTTCGGTCTCCCCCTGGAGGATCTCAGCGGCGAGGGCTGGCAGGCGGGCGTCGCCGAGGGCCCCCTGCTCGTGGCCAACCTGACCGTGGCCACCCATCTGCTGGGCACCCCCCACCTGCCGGACCTGAAGGGGGCGTTGCTGGTGCTCGAAGACGTGGGCGAAGCCCCCTACCGCGTCGATCGCATGCTCACCCACTGGCGACTCTGCGGCGCCCTGCAGCAACTGGCAGGCCTGGGCTTCGGTCGCTTCAGCGACGACGGGGAAGCGCCCGAGACGCAGGGGGAATCGGGCGATCAGATCGACCGCTTCAGCACTGAGCAGGTGCTCAAGGAACGCAGCGCCGACCTGGGCATCCCCGTGCTCGGGGGCCTGGAGGTGGGCCATGGCCCTGGCAACGCCGCCCTGCCCCTGGGGGTGCGTGCGCGCCTGGATGGTTCCACCGGGCGTCTCAGCCTGCTGGACTAGGGCGCAGGGAGAGCACCGCCTCGGCGATGCGCAGGTCGAAGGGGGTGGTGACCTTGATGTTGGAGGGCTCCGCCGCCAGCACCTGCACCGGCCAGCCCAGACGCTCGAACAAGGCGGCGTCATCGGTGACGCTCCAGCCCTCCTGCTGGGCACGCTCGTGGGCCGAGCGCAGCCGCTCCACCCCAAAACCCTGGGGGGTCTGGGCGGCCCAGAGCTGGCTGCGGTCCGGGGTGTCGAGGATGATCCCGGCACCATCGACCCGCTTGATCGTGTCGCTCACAGGGGTGGCGGCGATCACCGCCAGCCCCTGGCGCACGGCGGCCGCACAACGCTCCAGCAGATCGGGATCCACCAGGCACCGGGCACCGTCGTGGATCAGCACATGCTCAGCCTCCGGCGGCAGGGCCGCCAGTCCGCAGCGCACGGAGTCCTGGCGGCTGTCGCCTCCATCGATCCAGACCACTGGCCGATCCGGGGCGGCAGCGGCCACCAGAGCCTCCACTGCCAAGCGATCCAGCGGTTGACCCACCACTCCGATCCAGCGGATGGTGGCGCAGGCCAAAGCCGCCTCAAGGGTCCAGGCGAGCACCGGCCGGCCGGCCACGCTCAGCAGCAACTTGTTGCGATCAGCGCCCATGCGCCGGCCGCTGCCGGCGGCGGCGATCAGTAAATGCACAACGGGTGGGGGGAAGCAGGGAGAAACTCAGACCTGATTAATACAATCGGGCCGCGACAAGCCTGCCCTGCCGCCCCGATGCGCGTTCTCTTTTTGATCCCGGGATCCAGCGCGTCGCAACTGCAGGCGTTCCCCGCCGTCGCCGCCGTCGCCGATCAGCTCCAGGCCCAGGTGCAGGTGGTCTGCCCCACGGCCTCGACGGCGATCTGGGCCCTGCTCCCCCAGGTGAAGCGGGTGCTGGCCTTCGGCAGCAATGGTGAGGGGGGCTTCGGCGCCGGCAGCAGCTTCGGAACCGGCAGCAGCCTTGCGGACTGGACCAACCTGCTGGGCTCCGTTCGAGACCCCGACTTCCAGGCCTGCATCAACCTCGCCACCGGGCGCCAGGTGAACCTGATGCTCTCGATGACCCACATCCCCACCCGGATCGCCCAAGCCGGCTTCGGCCTCACCGAGCGGGTGAGGCCTGGGGCGGGCTGGCCCAACCAGACCCTGGAGGCCTACCTGCGCCCCCTGGGGGTGAGCCTGGACGCCGAAGCCTTCCGCCTCTCCCTGCCCCGGCCCGCCCTGGAGCAGGCGGTCGCCGCATTGCCCGCAGGCGATGGCCCCGCCCTGCTGCTGGCCCCGGCCGGCGGAGCAGGCGACTGGCCCGAGGCCCAATGGCGGGCCCTGCCGGAGCAGGTGCGCCTCAAGGTGCCCGGCCTGCGGGTGCTTCACACCAGCAGCGACGGCAGCCCCGTGGAACGGGCAGCCCAGGTGGCAGCGGCCGATGTGGTGCTGGGGAGCGATCCCATCAGCATCGAGCTGGCCATGCTCAGCGGCACCCCTCTGGTGGCCCTCGGTCGCAGCAGCGATCAGCTGCCGGTGCGCAGAGGACTGCAGGGAATCGGCACGCCCGGGAGCCTTGATCAGCTCGGTGTTCCTGAGGTCCTGCAGGCCCTGGGTCTGGGTTGATCCGCTTCGCCCCCACCCACCCTTAGAGGATGGCCCAACGCTTCCGGCGCCGCGTGCGTCCGCCTTCGGGCGGGGGGAACCGACATCCCTGGCGCACGCCACTGCTGGCGCTGGCGCTGCTGATCAATGCCTCGGCGGCGGGCTACCGGCTGACCGAAGGCTGGGACTGGGGGGACTGCTACTGGATGGTGGTCGTCACCTTGAGCACCATGGGCTGGAGCGACGGCACCACCGCCGCAATGCACGCGGGCGGCAGGGTGGTCACCACCCTTTCCCTGGTGGGGGGTCTGGTGGTGGTCCAGTTCGCGATCCAGCGTCTGCTGGGACTCTCCCAATCCGGTTACTTCCGTCGCCTGCGGGACAACAGTTTTCGCCGCTCACTCCAACGCATGAACGACCACGTGATCCTCTGCGGCTATGGCCGCATCGGCCGGGAAATCGCTGAAAAGCTCTGCTCCGAGGGCATTCCCGTGCTGGTGGTGGAGCTGGAACCGGAGCGCAAGGAGGCGGCGGAGGCGCGCGGACTGCCCGTCCTGCAGGCGGACGCCACCCTCGATGAGACCCTTCGAGACGCCGGCATCCACCACTGCCGCAGCCTGGTGGCCGCCCTGCCCAGCAATGCCGCCAACCTCTACGTGGTGCTCAGCGCCCGCGGCATCGCCCCCAACTGCCGGCTGATCGCCCGCTCCGACAGTGACCAGGCCGAGCGCAAGCTGCGCCTGGCGGGGGCGGACCAGGTGGTCAGTCCGTACGTGGCCGGCGGCCGGGCCATGGCCGCCACCGCCCTGCGCCCCCTGGCGGTGGACTTCATGGAACTGCTCGCTGGCTCCAACTGCGAAGTGGAGGAGTTCCAGCTCAGCAGTCGCCCGGAACTGATGAAAGGCATCAACGGCCGCAGCCTGGCGGACATGCAGTTCGGACGTCACAGCGGCGCCCTGGTGCTGGCGATCCGCTCACCGGAAGTCGAGGACGACGAATCCACAAGCCCCCGGGGAAGCGCCTACTCCAGGGGAGGCAGCACCTTGATCGCCAACCCCGGCGGCGATGTGCGCCTGGCGCCAGGGCAGTTGCTGGTGGTGCTGGGCAGCAAAGAGCAGCTGGAGCGATTCGAGGCCCTGCTGGGTCCTGCCCTGGAGGGCAGCGACCCAATGGCCAGCTGAACCCCTCGGCCTACGATCGCCAGCGTTTCTCCTCCCGCCGATGACCGTGCCCGCCGCCGCCCCCCTGGCCGGACAGACCGCGCTGGTCACCGGCGCCAGCCGGGGCATCGGCCGGGCGATCGCCTTGGAACTGGCCCGCGCCGGGGCCAAGGTGGTGGTCAACTACGCCAGCTCCGCCGAGGCTGCCGAGGCCGTGGTGGCCCAGATCATCGCCAGTGGTGGCGAGGCGTGGGCCTACCGCGCCGACGTGGCCGACGAGGAGCAGGTGGAGGCGATGATCAAGGCGGTGATCGAGCGCCATGGAGCCATCGATGTGCTGGTCAACAACGCCGGCATCACCCGTGATGGCCTGCTGATGCGCATGAAGACCGCCGACTGGCGCAGCGTGATCGAGCTCAACCTCACCGGCGTCTTCCTCTGCACCCGAGCGGTGAGCCGCTCGATGCTCAAAGCCCGCCACGGGCGCATCGTCAACATCACTTCGGTGGTGGGGCTGATGGGCAACCCCGGCCAAGCCAACTACAGCGCCGCCAAGGCGGGCGTGATCGGCCTGACCCGCAGCACCGCGGCCGAATTCGCCAGCCGGGGCGTCACCGTGAATGCCGTCGCCCCCGGCTTCATCGCCACCGACATGACCAAGGATCTGCAGGCGGAGCCGATCATCGCCGCCATCCCCCTGGCCCGACTGGGTCAGCCCGAAGAGGTGGCCAGTGCCGTGCGCTTTCTCGCCGCCGACCCCGCCGGCGCCTACATGACCGGTCAGGTGCTGCAGGTGGATGGCGGCCTGGTGATGCGCTGAGCGGCGAACCGGTGGGCCTCAGTTCTCGAGCGGCTGGCCCAGCTCCTCGCGAAGACGGCGGATCTGCTGCAGCAGCCTCAGACGACGGCTGCGGGCGGTGATCGTCAGGAACAGGCGCAGGGGCACATAGACCAGAGCCATCAGCAGCCCCAGCCCGGTGACCACCAGAAAGGTGATGTAGTTGGGCCCCGTGAGCGGTCCCGCCAGTGGGCCCACCAACGGATCCACCACCACGTTCTCCAGGGTGGTCTGCAGCAGCTCGTCCATCGCCAGACCCTATCGGGACGACCAGGGGCCCGCAGGAGGATTCGGGTTTCCCCACCCGCGCTGCGATGACCCCGGGTCAGGCCCTGTGGGAGCCTGAGCCAAACGTATGTCTTCGCTTTCAGGCATGGCCAAGCTGATCAACTTCTCCGATGAGTCCCGCAGCTCCCTGGAGCGGGGCGTCAACGCCCTCGCCGATGCGGTGCGCGTCACCATCGGCCCCCGGGGCCGCAATGTGGTGCTCGAGAAGAAATTCGGCGCCCCCGACATCGTCAATGACGGCGTGACGATCGCCAAGGAGATCGAACTCGAGGATCCGTTCGAAAACGTGGGCGCCAAGCTGATCCAGCAGGTGGCCTCCAAAACCAAGGACAAGGCCGGCGACGGCACCACCACCGCCACCGTTCTGGCCCAGGCCCTTGTGCATGAGGGACTGCGCAACGTGGCCGCCGGAGCCAGCCCGGTGGTGCTGCGGCGGGGAATCGAGCGGGCCACGGCCCAGGTGGTGGAAGGGATCCAGCGCCTGGCCCGGCCCGTGAGCGGCGACGCCATCCGTCAGGTGGCCACCGTCAGCTCCGGCGGGGATGAGGAGGTGGGTCGCATGATCGCCGAGGCGATGGAGAAGGTGAGCGCCGATGGGGTGATCACCGTCGAGGAATCCAACTCCCTGGCCACCGAACTGGAGATCACCGAGGGCATGGCCTTCGATCGGGGCTACTCCTCCCCCTATTTCGTCACCGATGGCGAGCGCCAGGTGGCGGAGTTCGAGAACGCCCTGCTGCTGGTCACCGACCGCAAGGTGAGCGCCCTGGCGGATCTGGTGCCATTGCTGGAGAAAGTCTCCCGCAGTGGCTCAGCGCTGGTGATCCTGGCCGAGGAGGTGGAAGGTGAAGCCCTGGCCACCCTGGTGGTGAACAAGAACCGTGGCGTGCTCCAGGTGGCCGCCGTACGCGCCCCCTCGTTCGGAGAGCGGCGCAAGGCCGCCCTTCAGGACATCGCCATCCTCACCGGCGCCACCTTGATCAGCGAAGACCAGGCGATGACCCTGGAGAAGGCCAGCCTCGAGGATCTGGGCCGGGTCCGCCGGATCACGATCAGCAAGGACACCACCACGATCGTGGCCAACGACAGCCGCCACGGGGCGGTGCTGGATCGGGTGGCGGCGATCCGCCGGGAACTGGAGGCCACCGATTCCGACTACGACAAGGAGAAACTCAACGAGCGGATCGCCAAACTCGCCGGCGGTGTGGCCGTGATCAAGGTGGGTGCCCCCACCGAAACCGAGCTCAAGCACCGCAAGCTGCGCATCGAAGATGCCCTCAATGCCACCCGGGCGGCGGTGGAGGAAGGCATCGTGGCCGGCGGCGGTACGGTGCTGACCCAGTTGGCGCGGGACCTGGACCCTCTGGCGGCCCAACTCTCCGGTGACGAGCGCACCGGTGTGGAAATCGTGCAACGGGCCCTGAGCGCCCCCTTGCGCCAGATCGCCGCCAACGCTGGAGAGAACGGCGCTGTGGTGGTGGCCGAGGTGGCCAGGCTGAACCTGGGCTTCAACGCCCTCAGCGGCCGCTACGAAGACCTCCTCGCCGCTGGCATCATCGACGCCGCCAAGGTGGTACGGCTCGCCCTGCAGGATGCGGCCTCGATCGCCGCGCTGCTGATCACCACCGAGGCCGTGATCGTCGACAAGCCCGAGCCCCAGAGCTCGGCCGCGCCCGACGGTGGAATGGGCGGTATGGGTGGCATGGGCGGAATGGGTGGCATGGGCATGCCCGGGATGATGTGAATCCCAAGCGCTCCTGGGCCAGAGCGGCCATCGGCAAGCTCTGGCCGAGCGCGATCAGCCCAGGGCCCGCACGTAGGCCGCCACCTGCAGATCCACCCCGGTGATGGCGGTTCCCACGACCACAGCATCGGCACCTTCCGCCAGGGCCCGAGCGGCCTGGTCGGTGGTGGCGATGCCGCCTTCGCAGATCAGGGTGACATCGCTTCGAAGCGCCTGGCGCAGCGGTCCCAGCAGCCCCCAGGCCGGGGGACGCAGGCCAGAGGTGGCCTCGGTGTAGCCGTAGAGGGTGGTGCCCACCCAGCGGCAACCCAGCTCAGCCGCCCGCAGACCATTGGCCAAGCTGTCGATGTCGGCCATCAGGGGGGCCCCCAGTTCCCTGTGGGCCCGCTCGATCAAGGCCTCCAGTTGCTGGCCCCCAGGGCGGTGGCGCTGGGTGGCATCGAGCGCCACCACATCGGCGCCGGCCGCCCAGACGGCGCGGATCTCCTCCCAGCCGGGGGTGATGTAGACGGGGCTGCCGTCGTAGCTGCGCTTCCAGAGGCCCACGATCAAGGCCCCGGGGCAGCGGCGGCGCACGGCACCGATGTGTTCGGGGCTCTCCAGCCGCACGCCGATCGCGCCGTTCGCCAGGCTGGCCTCGGCCATGGCCGCGATCACGTCCGGATCGCGCATCGGGGAGCCCTCGGGAGCCTGCACCGACACGATCAGTCCGCCCTGGAGCTCCGCTCTCTCGAAGCGCCTGGAAGGCTCAGGAGGCACGACGTTGGGGCGGATCGAGACTTTCGTCGGGGAGCCAGGCGCGCAGACGGTCCAGGGCCGGATGGGCTGGGGCCGGCGCCGGCCGGACCAGGCGCCCGGCCGAGCTTGGGGTCAGGGGCAGGCGGGCCACGGCCTGGGCCCCCTGGGGGACCGGCTCGATGGCGGCGGCTGGCACCATCGGCGGCTGGGCGCTTTCGCCGATCGCTTCGCTGGCCTCCGAGGGGAAGCTGAAGGCCTTCAAGGGCTCCTTGTGCAGCGCATCCTGTTCAGGCGAAAAGGCCTCCATCGGACTCTCCAACGAGGTCCAGGGCGAGACGGTGGCGGGGAAGGCCGCTTCAACGGGGGGGTCTGCGTCCTCGCCCTGGCCCTGGAAGGTGCAGGCCACTTCCTCGAAGCAATCACGCACCAGATGGCGCAAGCGCGCCAGACGCCCGCGCCGCGCCGGTGGAGCCTCGGCTGACGCGGCTGTCAAGGCTCCCTCGCTGGCCGGGCTGGCCGCGGCAGGCTCCTCGCCGCTGACACCGCCATTGGCAGGGGCCATGGGGTCCTGGGAACTCGCGGGCCCCGAGGCGAGCATCGACGCTGTGCTCGAAGCAGGCTCAAGGGACGCCCCAACCTGGAACGCCTCCTCGCGGCAAAGCGTTTCAGCGACATCTACTGGGCCCTGAACGGCCACTGGAGGATCGCCCGCGGGAGATCCCTCCACGGGCTCGAGGTCCCCAGCGATCGCGGGATCGTCAACCATGGCTGTGCCGCCCTGGGCCACAACAACGGCAAGCGGTGGAGCGGGCGGATCCGACGGCGGGGCTGCGATATCGAGCCCAGGTGCTGCCGGTGTGGCCGCCATCGGCGGCAGGGGGGCCTCCAGTGGCTCCTCCCAGGCGAGCTCGGGAAACGGCGGAGCCAAAGGAATCGCTGGATCGGGCACCGGGGCGCCCCCTAACCCCAGGTCAGTGGCCTCGAGCGCCCCTGAAGGCCCCGCCACCAGTTGCTGGCGCCACCAGAAAGCGGCATGCGGATCGGCCAGCGTGGCGATCAGCGGTTCAAGGGCCTCCACCCCCTGGCGGTGCACCCACTGCAACGACAACCGGGGCACCGCCACCCCGTCCCGCCGGGCGACCGCCCCGAGCAAACGCTGCCGAAGCTCCTCCTGGCGGGGGGGCAGGGGACGGAAGGGAGAGGGACGGGAGATCACGGCGGCGACGTCAGGTGAGCTTGCGATCCAACAGCGGGCGGATCAGTAGAAACAGGGACAACGCCAGGACGGCGAGCACCAGCAGGCATTGGGAGGCGGTCAGGGAGCCATAGGGCGCGACGAGCACCACATCGGAAAGCGCGAAGTCACCCGCGTAGGCCGCACGAATGGGCTCAATCGCGAAGGTAAGGGGATTCAGGGCCGCAAGCCAGCCCAACCAGGGGGGCATGAAGGAAATCGGTGCCAGCGCGGTGCTCGCAAACAGCAGCGGCAGGTTGGCCACGAAGATCACGGCAATCAGCTCGATGTGGCCCGGCAGGGCGAAGGCCAGCCCCAGGCTCAAGGCGGTGACGGCGAACACCAGCAGCAACAGGGTGACCAGCACCAGCGCCAGACCGGCGCCGCCGGGCCAGCCGTACCCCAGCAAGGCAGCGGTGCCCATGATCGCCACGCTCTGAAGCAGGCTCAGGCTGGTGATGTAGAGCACCGAGGCCAGCACGATCGAGAAACGGGAGCGCAGGGGCGCCACCAGCAACCGGTTCAGGAAGCCGAATTCCCGATCGAACATCAGCGGCAGACCGGCGTTGAGGGCGGCACTGAAAGCGGTGAACACGATCACTCCGGCCCCCAGAAAGCGGCCATAGCTCATGCCGTCCGGCAGCAGACCCGCCGGCGCGTTGGCGAACAGGGCCCCGAACAGCACCAGCCAGATCAGGGGCTGAAGCACCCCGGCCACCAGGGTGCTGGGACGCCGCGCCAGCTGCAGAAACAGGCGCTTGGTGAGCGCCAGCGTCTCCTGGCTCAGGTCCGCCAGGGCTGAACGGCCCGCCGCCGGGCTGGGAGAGGGAGCCAGAAGCGAGGGAGCGCTGGTCATTGGCGGACAGCGAAGGACAGGGGAAAACGGGTCAGGAAAACGTGACCGGGAAGCTGGCGGCTCAGCGCATGGCCTGCTTTCGCTCCGCCTTGGGATCGCGACTGCCGGCAACCGCCAGCTCCGCATCCATGAGCGTGCGGCCAGTGGCCTGAAGGTAGACGTCATCGAGGCTGGGGCGGCTCTGGGCCAGGGCGAACACGGGCCAGTGGGCCTCCACCAGCTGGCGCCTGAGCGCTTCGACCACCCCGTCGTGCTCCACCACCAGGTTGAGGGAGAAGCCCTGGGCCCGGTTCACCACCACCTGGCGCACCCCCTGGCAGCCCCGCACCAGGGCCTGAAGCTTCAGGGCCTCCTGCTCATCGCTGAATTCCCGCACCCGCAGGGTCACCCGGTCGCCGCCAAGGGCGGCCTTGAGCTCCGCAGGGGCCCCTTCGGCGATCACCTGCCCCCCTTCGATGATCGCCAGCCGGTCCGCCAGGGCGTCGATCTCCTCGAGGTAGTGGCTGCTCAGCAGCACCGTGGTGCCCTGGTCCCGCAGTTGGCGCAGCACCTGCCAGATCGCCGAGCGGCTCTCGATGTCCAGGCCCACGGTGGGTTCATCCAGCACCAGCAGGGCCGGGCGATGCAGCAGACCGCTGGCCAGATCGAGTCGGCGGCGCATCCCGCCGGAATAGGTGCCGCAGCGCCGGTCGATCCAACCCTCCATGGCCAGCAGCCCCACCAGCTCAGCGATGCGCCGGTCCCGCTCCGCTGAAACCATGTGGTACAGGTCGCCCTGGAGCTCCAGGAGTTCCCGTCCGGTCAGGATTTTGTCGATCGCCACGTCCTGGGCCACGTAACCCAGCAGCTCGCGCACGGCGCGGGGTTCGGCGAGGGCATCAAGCCCCCCCACCCGCACCGTGCCGGCGTCGGGGGCCAGAAGGGTGGCCAGGATGCGCAGGGTGGTGGTCTTGCCGGCGCCATTGGGACCGAGCAGCCCGAAGAGGGTGCCCTGGGGAACCTTCAGCGACAGGCCCCGCAGGGCCTCCACCGATCCGTAGCGCTTGCTGAGGTTGTGCAGCTCGATCAAGGCGATTCCTGGCGCTCAGCGGTCCAATCGGATCAATGTAAGAAGGGCAGCGCCCCCAACAGGAGTTCGGTCCCCTGCCGGCCGAACAGCTCCGCCGCCGGCAGGCGGGAGAGCAGCAGGAGCAGACAGAGGCCAAACAAATAGAGGATCGACCAGGCGAACAGCCTCCGGGCCCGCTTGGGATCATCCGGATCCCGCTCCAGATCAGCCACCAGCTGCAGCAACCGGGCATTGAAGGGCAGCACCAGCAGGCCATAGAGCAGGCCCCCGGCGGGTAAGGCGGCGATCCCGGCCAGGCTGAACAGTGCGGTGGCGCGGGCGTAGTGGCGGATCGCCCGGACGGTGACCACCGGGCCGGCCACCACCGGCAACATCGGGATACCCACGGAGCGGTAGTCCTCCCGCAGCAGCAGGGCCAGGGCCCAGAAATGGGCCGGGGTCCAGAGCATCACCAGGCTGAAGAGCCACCAGCCTCCCCAACCCAGCTGGCCCGTGGCCGCCGCCGAGCCCACCAGGGGTGGAATCGCGCCGGCCACTCCGCCGATGACGATGTTCTGCGGGGTGCGCGGCTTGAGCACCACCGTGTAGAGCAGCACGTAACTGCAGAGCCCCAGCAGCGAGAGACCGGCGGCCAGGCCGTTGACGCCCACCAGCAGCAGCCCCGTCGCCGCCAGGGCGAGGGTCACCGCCAGGGCAAAGGCATAGCGAGACGAGAGCCGCCCCGAGGGCAGGGCCCGACCGCTGGTGCGCTCCATGCGCCCATCAAGGCCTTCTTCCCAGAGGCAATTGAGCACCCCCGCCGACGCCGACGCCAGGGCCCCGCCCACCAGGGTGCAGGTCAGTCGACCCGCGGACAGGGGCCAGCCGTCTGAGAGGGCCATCCCTCCCAAGGTGGTGGCCAGCAGCAGGGGGATCAGGCGTGGCTTAACGATCTCCAGCCAGGGAGGCAGGCTCTTTCGGGACCGCGAAGGCACCAGCTGCTCCGGGCTGGGGGGGGGTGGGCCCAGGGGAGTCAACGCCGGAGGGGCTGCGCTAACCACGGGAAACCTCCAGGCCCCTGGTGGCCGCATCGTCCACCAGGGGGGTCGGAGCGAGCACGCCGCGAACGCTGAGGGCCGCCAGCACCGCCACCAGCAGGGCGGCCGTGAGCTGGTGGAGCACGGTGACAGCGGGCACGGCCAGGGTCAGCCGCAGGCTCCAGACGCCCAGGGCGATCTGAAGCAGCACCAGCGCTGCGGCGAAGAGCGCCAGGCCCCGGGGCCGCCCCGGCCAGGGGGGAGCCAGGGCCGTGGCGCCGGCCAAAACCAGCACGGCCGTGGCCGCCAGGGGCGCCCCCTGGCGATGGGCCAGCAACCAGCCGCAACCTTCTCCGGCGGCCAGGCAGCGGCCGGCGGCCCACTGGCTGGCCATGGCGCCCCCGAGCAGGCACTGGGCCAGAACAGCGGTGGTGGCGACGACCGCCAGGGCAGGCCACCAGCGGGGAGCCCCTTGGACCTGTTCCTTGTCGCCCTGGGCCGATACCTCGAGGATCTGATGCAGGCCGCTCACCAGGGCCACAAGCACCAACGCCGTGCCGAGGTGGGCGGTGACGATCCCGGCGGGTAGTAACTGGAGCACCGTCAAGGCGCCCAGGCCCCCCTGGAAGGCCACCAGCCCCAGGGCCAATCCTGAGGCCCAGGGAAGCGCCCCCGGCAGTTGCCGGCGCCGCAGCAGGCTGAAGCCGAACAGCACCACCAGCGCCACACCCACCAGGAAGGCATCAAGGCGGTGGAACCATTCCAGAAAAACCGGCAGCGACAGGCGGCTGCCGGGGAAGAGGCTGCCGTAGCAAAGGGGCCAATCGGGGCAAGCGAGCCCCGCCTCCATGACCCGGGTGGCCCCTCCGATCGCCACCAGCGCGACCAGCGCCACCACCAGGTGCGCCGTAAGCAGGGTCAGACCCGCCATGGCCGGGCCCTGGCGCTGAAACGCTGCGCTCACCCTTTTCCCTCATCGGCGTTGGGGCACGGTAGCGGTGATTTCTGAGACCACGAGATCAGCGGGTTTCGCATCAGCTTTGGCAGCCCAATCATGTGCAATCGCTCACAACAAAGCCCCTGATCCCAACCGGCCCGGCGTCTTCGGCGGAGGCCCAGGGGATCCCCTTCTGGGTCCAGGGCGTGCCGAGCGCTGGGGGGATGAAAACTCCCTCCCAGCCTCGACCGTGGCCGCAGCAGCGACGTCCTGCGGAAGCGCCGCAGCGGCGGAGAGCGTCTGAACAGGCCTGTTGTGGCAGCTGCGCAGCTCCCGAACCCTCGACTGATCGGGAGCTGAAGAGCGGGCGTCATCGACCAAGCGCTGGTGTTCCCCGAGACGCAACCAGTGAGGGCGGGGCCTTCGCCCTTGCCGGCCCCGCCGCGAACTGGGCAGAATCGACTCACTGATCCCAAATCGATGCTGGAAGGGAAGGCCCTGCTGGAGAAGGCCCGCTCCCTGAGCAACCGCCCGGAGGAGCAGATCGCCCGGGCCTGTGGCTATGTGGGACCCAGTGGACGAGTGCTCAAGAAGAGCTTCCACCGCGCCCTGGTGGAAGCCCGGGGCTACCGCGTGCCCGCCGTCGAGGCAGGGTCCGCCAAGGGCCGCCAGGCGGAGTTCCGCACGCGGGTGCACGGCAACGGCAATCTGCTGATCGGCCACGCCTACACCCGGCGCCTGGGTCTGGAACCCGGCCAGGAGTTCCGCATCGAGATCCACCGGGAAACCGGCTCGATCTGGCTGGTGCCGCTCGAGGAATCCCAGGCTCCCGCCGATCAGGAGGGCTCGATCGGCTGAGCCGCCGGGCCACTCCGGTCCGCCTGATTCGGCACCAGGAGGTGAAAGCTGGAGCTGAACACCAGCAGATCGAGGCCGCTGAACAGAAAGCTGATCCCCACCAGCACCCCCAGCACCTGCAGCAGCCCGCCGAAGTGCATGGTCACGATCAGCAGTCCCAGCGCCACGGTCACCAGGCCGTTGAGCAGCCCCCAGCTCCACCCCTTGGTGCGGGTGTGGGTAAGGGCCACCACCATCGCCACCAGACCCTCCACCAGGAACACCAGGCCCACCGCCAGGGCCAGGGTGGCCACCTGCCGGGCCGCGCCCACCACCCCCTGACCGGCGCTGGTGAGGATCCAGGTCCCGGCCACCAGGAACAGGCTGGAGACCACCAGACGCCAGAAGGTGATCCAGCGGTTGAGCTGCCTGGAACGCAGCAGATTGTTGACCCAGCCCACCAGGCCAGCCACCAGGAAGGCCACAGCGATCAACACCGTGGCCCCGAAGGAGGCCAGCACCGGAAACACCAGGGCCAGCACCCCGAGCACCAGCATCAGCAGGCCCTCGGCCAGGGTGAAGGCCCGCAGGGAGCGCAGAGAAGCCATGGAGCGCTCTGAGGTCATGGCAGCAAGGCTCCAAGCGAAGAAGTGGAGGCGCGCGCAGAGGCCGCGGCCATCTGAACCGTAGTCACGGCAACGGCTTCAGACCATGTCCCCCCTTGGGGTCTCAGGCCCAGCCCTGCTCGGCCAGCCAGGCCCGATCGAGGGGCGCCTCGGGCCTCGATCGGGCTGCCATGGGTTCGGATCGGCCGCCCGCCAACAGCCGTTCGGTGTACTTGGCCAGCAGGTCCGCCTCCAGATGCACCACCTCCCCCTGCTGGAGATGCTGAAGCGTGGTGGAGGCCCAGGTGTGGGGGATCACCGCGATCCAGAACTGAGCCCCATCAGGGTCGCAGCCGGCCACGGTCAGGCTGATGCCATCGACGGCGATGCTGGCCTTCTCGCAGACGTAGCGGCCATAGGCGGGGTCCTGCCAGCGCACCACCAGGCGCCAGGAGGCGGGCTGACGCTCGATCGCGGCCACGGTGCCGAGGCCATCCACATGCCCGCTCACCAGGTGACCGCCGAGCCGGTCGCTCAGCCGCAGGGCCGGCTCCAGATTGACGGCCGCCCCCCGCTGCGCCTTGCTGGCCAGGTTGGTGCGTCCCAGGGTCTCCTCGCTGACGTCGGCGCGGAAGCCATCGGGCACCAGGGAGGCCACCGTCAGGCAGACCCCGTCGACGGCGATGCTGTCCCCCAGGGCCAGGGGCCCCAGGGCCGCGGCCTCGCGCACCTCCACCCCCGCCGCCCAGGGCCGCAGGCTTCCCACCGCCTGAATGAGACCGGTGAACATCTCCCACCCCTCGCCGATGGCCATAATCATCGAAGGCCCATGCGTCAGCACCATGGTCGAAATGGGCGTCGCCGGAATCGCTCTCGATGCGGCGAGTCGCAGCCCGATCGTGCTGCTGAGGGATCCCTCCGGCCGGCGCCAGGTGCCGATCTGGATCGACCAGGCCCAGGCCCAGAACATCCTGGTGGGGCTTGGCGGCCAGAAGCCACCGCGCCCCCTCAGCCACGACCTCATGGCCGAGTTGATGGTCCTGGGGGGACTCACCCTCGAGCGGGTGATCATCCACGCCATCGAGGACAACACCTTCCGGGCGGTGCTCAAGCTCACCGACGCCGAGGGCGACGCCAGTGAACTGGACGCCCGCCCCAGTGACGCCATCGCCCTGGCCCTGCGCACCGGCAGCGGCATCTGGATGTTGGAGGAGGTGGTCGCCGACGCCTCCATCCCCGTCGATGCCGACGCCGACGCTGAGGACCAGGAGGATTTCCGTCGCTTCCTCGAGGGCGTCAGCCCGGCGGAACTGGTGCGCAACCTGAAGCGGGCCCAGCAGGACCAGGACAACGACGCCCCCCCGGCGTGATCGAGACCCTGGCGGCCCGCCGGCCCTTCGGTCCCGGCAGCCCTGATGTTTCCCTGTTCACCCTCGGCACCATGCGGGCGGTGAACGGCCTGGAGCAGATGCAGGCGGTGCTGGCGGCCGCCCTGGCCTGCGGCATCAACCACCTGGAAACGGCCCCGGCCTATGGCCCTGCCGAGGGCTTCCTGGGGGAGGCCCTGCGCCGACTGGCGGTGCCGCGATCAGCGCTGGTGATCACCAGCAAACTGCTGCCGGGGGCCAGCCTGGAGGAGGGCCGGCGCCAGTTGCGCGCCTGCCTCGCCCGCCTGGGCGTCGGACGGCTCGACAACCTGGCGGTCCATGGCTTGAACCGCCCCGAGCACCTGGGCTGGGCCCTGGGCGGTGAGGGCTCCGAGCTGCTGCGCTGGGCCCAAGGGGAAGACCTGGTGGGCCAGGTGGGCTTCAGCAGCCACGGCAGCCACGGGCTGATCGAGGCGGCCCTGGCCAGCGGCCGCTTCGGCTTCTGCAGCCTGCACCTGCACCTGTTCGATCCCCAGCGGCTGCCCCTGGCCCAGGCGGCCCTGGCCGCTGGCCTGGGGGTGCTGGCCATCTCCCCAGCCGACAAGGGCGGCCGGCTCTTCGACCCGCCCGCTGAGCTGGTGGACGACTGCCAACCCCACCACCCCCTGGAGCTGGCCTACCGCTTCCTGCTCAGCCAGGGGATCAGTTCTCTGAGCCTCGGGGCGGCCGCACCAGGGGATCTGGGCTGGGCGGAGCGCCTCGCCAACGCCAGCGGCCCCCTGGAGGTCAGCGAACAAGCCGCCCTCGAACGCCTCGAAGCACGGGCGGCCGAGCGCCTGGGGGCGGAGCGCTGCGGCCAGTGCCGGGCCTGCCTGCCCTGCCCCCGGGAGGTGCCGATCCCCGAGTTGTTGCGGCTGCGCAACCTGGCCCTGGCCCACGGCATGGAGGCCTTCGCCCGCGAGCGCTACAACCTGATCGGCCGCGCCGGCCACTGGTGGGAGACCCTCAACGCCAATGCCTGCGAGCGCTGCGGAGACTGCCTGCCCCGCTGCCCCCATGGGCTGGCGATCCCGGATCTGCTCGCCGACACCCACACCAGGCTGATCGACTCCCCGCGGCGTCGGCTCTGGGGCTGAGGCCCCGGGGGTGACGAGGGCGGCTCAGGCGGCCGTCTGATCCCAGAGCAGCTGGTAGCGCTGACGCTCGGCGGGGCTGAGCGGGGCCAGGCTGTTGCAACGCTCCAGCACGGCGGCCTCGGGGTGGAGCAGCCGGGCCTGCGCCTGGGGCCAAAGGGCCAGGGACTCCCCCAGGCGCTCCCGGGGCAAGGGCGGCACCCAACCGGCGCTGAGCAACCGATCCAGCAGGGGGGCTGAGCGACTCTCCCGCAGCCAATCGAGGGGTGGGGCGGGATGCTCCCCCGCCGGCCGCAGCAACAGGTTCCACCACAGGGGTGAGCCGCTCGCGGGCAGCAAGGCGCTCAGGCGGAGATCGCGGCGCAGCAGCGGCAGCACCACCTGGCTGGGCAGCACCGCCGCCTGGGCCCGCCCCGCCAGCAGCAGGTTCAAGCCATTGCGTTCATCGAAGGCCAGGGCCTGGCGGCGCAGCCGCGCCAGCTGGGCAGGCAGTCGCGGATCCCCCAGGGCACCGGCCTCGGCACTGGCCAGGCCCAGCTGGCGCAGGGCCAGCTCGATCACCAGCCGCGGGCTGGAGGGCAACACCAGTCGCCGCTTTAGCGAGGGATCCAGCAGCAGCTCCCAGCCGCGGGCCGGCTGCGCCGCCAGATCCGGGCGGCTGCGCAGGAGCAGCAGCCAGGTGCCGAAGGCCCAGGGCAGCGCCACAGGCGGGCCGGCGCGGAACAGGCGGCTCACCGCATCGGCTTGGGGCAGCAGGCCCTCGAGGGCGGCCCCGGCCCCGAAGGACTGCAGGGCGGCGGGCTCAAGGGTCTGGGCCCAGCCATCCCCCAGCTGCAACAGGGCGCTGCGGGGCTGCGACACCGCCCCGACCACAGCGGCGGCTGTCTCCAGGCGCCGGGCCTGCCAGGGGGAGGGCAGGCGCTTGAGCCAGGCCGCGGGGAATTGGCCGCTGGAGGTGAACAGCTGAGGGGCCCGGCCTTCACCACAGCCCGCCAGCAGGCCGACGGCGCCCAGGGCCGAGAGGCGCAGCAGCTGGCGGCGGGAGAGCGGCGGAGCGGTCATGGGGCCGACCCTAGGTGCCGCCCAGGAGCTGCCCGCAGGCCAGGTCACAGGCCTCGGCCAGGGCCTGGGGGCAGCGGCCGCTCAGCTCCCAGAGCAGGGCCAGCCCGCCAGCCCCCACCCCTTCCTTGACGTAGCCGTCCTCGTAGTCGCGCAGGGCCCGACTGCGGCAGCCGTCGAAGCGCAGACCGGCGGCAAAGGCCAGGGGAGCCACGCCCCAGTGCGCTCCGATCCGCTCCAGCAACTGGGCCAGATCGCTCTGGGGCTCCGTGGCCACCCAGGCTGTGGTGCCAATGGCAACATGCCCAGCCAGCCGTTGGCGCTGGGCGGCGGGCGCCAGCGCCAGCGCCAGGGCGAGCACGGCGGCCATCTGGCTGCCGCCTGCGAGCAGCACCGGGCGGCCCTGCTCCGCGGCCGCCAACACCAGGGCCGCCGCGAGCACCTGCATGGCGTCCCCCACGGCGCCCACCACAGCCAGCGGATCGACCGCGCCCGCCGGCGCACCGGAGCTGCCATCCAGACCAGCGGCCCCCAGCCCCCGTTCCACCAGTTCCGCCTTGAGTCGGTGGGCGGGCTCCCGGAGGCTGCCGCTCACCAACCCCACTGCCGCGATGCCCAGCCCCGTGAGCACCGCCTGGGCCGTGCTGGTGCCCCCCGGCACGCACTCCGCCAGCAGCAGCGGAGCCGCCGAGGGCCGGCGGCCCCAACGGCGGCCCAGGGCCAGCAGGCGTTTCACCTGCCCTGGATCAAGGGCGGAGCCTGTGCTCAGGCAACGGGCGGGAGCCTGCAGCAACTGCACGTGGGGCACTGCGGGGGCAATCGGGGCCCCCAGGTCGATCACCAGGGGCTCGAGATCAAGGCCCGCGCAGACCACCTGACTGATCAGCGCCGGGCTCACCCCCGCCGGCAGCGGCGGCAGGGCATGGGGGCGGTGGGCCATTGGCCCCAGCAGCAGCAGCTCCGCATCGGCGGCGGCGGTGAGGCGACGGGAGGCCGCGGTGGCCCCGGCGGCGGAGATGCCCTCCACGGCGGCTGTAGCGGTACCGGCCAGCAACAGCAGCACCCTGGCGCGGCGGGCCTGGGCGGCCACCCGCGCGCACCATTGCGCCCCCAGCACGGGATCACCGCAGAGTTGCCGTGGGCCCACCGGACTCAGAGCGGGTCGAGGGCCACCAGGGAGCGCAGCAGCTCGGGGGGCTCGCTGATGGGGGCCTGGAGGCGAGGAAAAATCCAATAGGAGAAGGCGTGCAGGGCCAGCACGTAGATCAGGTTCTGGAACAGCACCAGGCCCAGGGCCATCAGCTGCACCTGGATCAGCTCGGGGCCACCGCCGAGGTTGAGCAGGCCGGCGAGCTGATCGAGCAGACCGGCGGCGGCGTTGGTGATCACCACCCAGAGGTTCTCCCCCACCAGCACCGAAAGCACCGCCACCCGCACCAGAAATCCCAGCGCGCCGATCAACGTCCCGACCGACCAGGTGAGCCACCAGCTGAGCCGGTGGCTCCAGCCCCAGCCCAGCCACAGGGCGAGCAGGCCGTAGGGGAACAGCATCAGCGGCCCCCTGATCGGCCCCATCAGGGCCACCAGCAGCAGCAGGGCCACCAGCACCCCCTCGGCGCCGCAGCGCCAGCCATTGCGCAGCAGCAGCAGCGCCAGGGGCAGGGGCAGGGCCAGCCGGAACAGGGGACCGCCCACAGGCAGGTAATAGAGCGCCACCCAGAGCAGGGCCGTGGCCGAGGCCAGGTAGGCGGACTCCATCAGCTGGCGGGCCTGACGGCGGCTGAGGCGGCGCGGCGGCGGCGGCATGGGATCGGGCTCAGCGGGCCGGTGGAGCCGGCGTCACCAGGGGCGACAGGGTGGGGGGCGGAGTGGCGGATGGAGCGGCCGACGGGCTGGCCGATGGGCCGGAGCGGATGCGCTCGATCGCCTCCACCTCGAAGCTCACACCGGCGGCCCGCAAAGCCTCGGTGAGCACCTCAGCGGGGGCGGAGGGATCCGCGGCCGGCAGCTTGATCGTGACCCGGTAGGGGACGGGCGCGGCGACCCTGGCAGGGCCTGGACTGGCCTTGGCCGCCGTTGGTGATCTGGGCACGGTGGATCCCTCAGGCTTGACCCCGGCGACCTTGGCATCAGCGCCTGGCCGGGAGGTCGATGGGCCGGCTGGCTCGGCCCCTGGCTTGGCCCCTGGCTGGGCCGTGGCGGGTTCCGTCGTCGAGATCTGACCTCCGGTTGCGCCAGCGCTGGCCGCTCCTGAAAGCTCGGCCGGAGGCGGTGCTTCGAAGCTTCCCGAGAGGCGGCGGCCGATCGTGGTGCTGCCGCAGCCCCCCAGGGCGAGCAGGGCCGCCAGGGCCAGCGCCGATCCGGCCCAGGGCCTGGGGAGGAAGGAACCAGGACAACCGAGCCGGCTCAACTGCTGGCGGCCTTGATGATGCGCACCGCGCCGGCCCGGGGCTTGCCGCTGCGGCTCGCCTTGGGAAGTGCCGGGGCCTTGGCGGTGGTCGCCTTGATGGCAGTTGCCTTGGTGGTGGTCGCCTTGGCGGCCGCCCGTGGCTTGCTCGCCGCCCTTGCACCAGCAGCTTTTGTCCCGGCGGCTTTTGTCCCCGCCGCCTTGCGGCTGGCCGCTTTGCTGGCCTTGCCCGTCGCCGCCTTGGCCGCCAGCAGCTCGATCGCCTCGGCCAGGGTGATCTCCTCGGCGCCCTTGCCCTCCGGGAGCGAGGCGTTGACCTTGCCCTGTTTGACATAGAGGCCGTAGGGGCCGTCGAACACCTGGATGGACTCAGCGTCGCCATCCGGGGCGCCGAGGTCCTTGAGGGCGGTGCGGCCGCCGCGGCCGCGCTTGGGCTGGGCCAGCAGCTCGATGGCCCGCTCCAGGGCCACGCTCAGCACATCGTCCTCAGCCTTGAGGGAGCGGAACTCCTTCTCCCCCTTGCCCTTGTCGTGCACAACGTAGGGGCCGAAGCGCCCGAGGCCCGCCTGCACCTTGCCACCATCTGGGTGATCCCCCAGCAGCCGTGGCAGACGCAGCAGCCCCAGGGCCTCCTCCAGTGTGAAGTCCTCGGGCTTGACCCCCTTGGGCAACGAGGCGCGCTTGGGCTTGGGGTTGTCATCGCTGACCTGGCCCTTCTGCACGTAGGGCCCGTACTGACCGAAGAGCAGGTAGACCAGTTCACCGGTTTCGGGGTCTTCACCGAGGCTCTCGGGGCCCTCGGTCTTCTGGCGCAGGATCTGCTCAGCGTGGTCGGCGTCCAGATCGGCGGGGGTGACCTCCTGGGGCAAGGTGGCCTTGACCAGTTCCTCGGTGCCGTCGTCGGCGACACGCTTGGCCTCCAGGTAGGCGCCGAAGCGGCCGATGCGCACCACGCAGGGCAAGCCCTCCAGCTGAATCGTGCGCGAGGCGGTGGGGTCGATGTCGCCCTCCCGCTGGGCCACCTGGGTCTCGAGTCCGCTCTCCCCCTTGAAGAACTTGGTCAGGTAGGGGAGCCAGCGCTCCTTGCCGGTGGAGATCTCATCGAGGGTGGTCTCCATCCGCGCCGTGAAGCTGGTGTCCACCAGATCCGGGAAATGCTCCTCCAGCAGAGCGGTCACGGCAAACGCCGTGAAGCTGGGGGTGAGGGAGTTGTTGGCGAGGGTGGCGTAACCCCGGTCGACGATCGTGCCGATGATGCTGGCGTAGGTGGAGGGGCGGCCGATGCCCTCTTTCTCCAGCATCTTCACCAGCGCCGCCTCGCTGTAGCGGGCCGGGGGCTGGGTCTGGTGGCCCAGGGCCTCCACCCCTCGGCAGGAGGGGGAGTCGTCCACTAGCAGGGCGGGCAGCAGCACCTCCTGGCCCTCGAGGGCGGCGTCAGGGTCGTCACTGCCCTCCACGTAGGCGCGGAAGAAACCCGGGAAATCGATGCGTTTGCCGGAGGCCCGGAAGCTGGCACCGGCCACCTCCAGGCCCACGCTGAGCATGGTCAGGCGGGCATCGGCCATCTGGCTGGCCACGGTGCGCTTCCAGATCAGCTCATACAGCGACAGATCCTTGCCCTCGAGGCCGGTCTCGTTGGGGGTGCGGAAGCGGTCGCCCGAGGGGCGGATCGCCTCGTGGGCCTCCTGGGCGTTGCGGCTCTTGGTGGAGAACTGGCGCGGGGCCGGGCTCAGGTAATCCTTGCCGTACTTCTCGGCCACACAGCTGCGGGCGGCGCTGATCGCCTGCTCCGAGAGGTGCACCGAGTCGGTGCGCATGTAGGTGATGAAGCCGCGTTCGTAGAGCCCCTGGGCGGTGCGCATGGTGTCGCGGGCCGAGAGCCGCAACTTGCGGTTGGACTCCTGCTGCAGGGTGCTGGTGGTGAACGGCGGAACGGGTTTGCGCACGGTGGGTTTCTCCTCCACCTCCGCCACCCGCCAGGCGCCCGCCAGCACCGCCGCGCGCAGGGCCGTGGCCTCGCCTTCACTGAGAAGCTTCACCTTGCTGCCGGCCTTGAGAGCGCCGGTGGTCTCATCGAAATCGGAGCCACCGGCGACGCGCTCCCCCTTCAGGTGGGTGAGCTTGGCCTCGAAGCAGCCGCTCCCCTGCTCCAGCTGAGCCTTGAGGTCCCAGTAGCTGCCGCTGCGGAAGGCCCGCCGGGCCCGTTCCCGCTGCACCAGCAGCCGCACCGCCACCGACTGCACCCGGCCGGCCGACAGGCCCCAGGCCACCTTCTTCCAGAGCAGGGGGGAGAGGGTGTAGCCCACCAGGCGATCGAGGATGCGGCGGGTCTCCTGGGCATGGACGAGCTCCATGTCCAGCTCGCGGGTCTGGTCGAGGGCCTTGGCGATGGCCTCCTTGGTGATCTCGTGGAACACCATGCGCTTGACCGGCACCTTGGGGTTCAGCAGCTGCAGCAGGTGCCAGCTGATGCTCTCGCCTTCGCGGTCCTCGTCCGTCGCCAGCAGCAGCCGGTCGGCGCCCTTGAGGGCGTCCTTGAGCTCCTTGACGATTTTTTTCTTGTCCTTCGGCACCACGTAGAGGGGCTCGAAGTCGTTGCTGGTGTTGACGCCCAGGTTCGACCACTTCTCGCCCTTGTAGGCCGCCGGAATCTCGCTGGCGTTGTTGGGCAGGTCGCGCACATGGCCCATGGAAGCCTCCACCTTGAAGTCCTTGGGGAGGAATCCACGGATGGTGCGTGCCTTCGTGGGGCTCTCGACGATGACCAGGGTGTGCGCCACAGGCAGGCGAAAGACCGGCTCCCTCTTTATCGCACCGCCGGCCCGCTATGGCGACATGGGCGTTCCATGACGACTACAGTCCGCACGTTCGGCCTCCCATTTCCGCTGACATGACGCTGATTGGTGCCCTCGCCGACGTGGCTCCGACGATCACCAGCCTGCAGCTGAACGCCGGGGCGATCGCCCCGGAAGTGGCGGTGCTGTTTGCCCTGGTGGGCTGCCTGCTGGTGGACCTGGCCGGGGAACGAGTGGCCAGCCAGTGGGTGCCGCCAATCTGCTACGCCGGCCTGGTGGCCGCCCTGGTGCTCCTGGCCCTGCAGTGGAATGCGCCCCTGGAGCCTTCGTTCCTCGGCTCCTTCCTGGCCGACAACCTCGCTGTGGCCTTCCGTGCCGTGGTGGCCGGCTCCACCCTGCTGTCGCTGCTGATCAGCTGGCGCTACGTGGAGAGCAGCGGCACACCGGTCGGTGAGTACGCCGCGATCCTTCTGGCCGCCACCCTCGGCGCGATGTTCCTGTGCGGATCCACGGATCTGGTGAGCATCTTCATTTCCCTGGAAACCCTTTCGGTCTCCAGCTATCTGCTCTCGGGCTACATGAAGCGGGATGCCCGCTCCTCGGAGGCGGCCCTGAAATACCTGCTGGTGGGATCGGCGGCGGCGGCCGTGTTCCTCTACGGCGCCTCCCTGCTCTACGGCCTCACCGGCGGTGCCACCGGTCTCGATGCGGTGGCCCTGGCCCTCAAGACCAGCGAGAGCCCTGTCACCGCCCTGGCTCTGGTGTTCGTGCTGGCCACGGTGGCCTTCAAGATCGCCGCCGTGCCCTTCCACCAGTGGACCCCCGACGTCTATGAGGGCTCCCCCACGCCGGTGGTGGCGTTCCTGTCGGTGGGCTCGAAGGCAGCCGGCTTCGCCCTGGCCCTGCGGCTGCTGGTGGGCTGCTTCGACAGTTTCGAAACCCAGTGGAAGCTTCTGTTCACCGTGCTGGCGATCCTGAGCATGACCCTGGGCAACGTGGTCGCCCTCGCCCAGACCTCCATGAAGCGGATGCTGGCTTACAGCTCCATCGGCCAGGCGGGCTTCGTGATGATCGGCCTGGTGTGCGGCACCGAAGACGGCTTCTCGGCCATGGTGCTCTACATGGCGGCCTACCTGTTCATGAACCTGGGGGCCTTCGCCTGCATCATTCTGTTCTCCCTGCGCACCGGCAGTGATCGCATTTCGGACTACGCCGGCCTTTACCAGAAGGATCCGCTGATCACCCTGGGGCTCAGCCTGTGCCTGCTCTCCCTCGGGGGTATTCCACCGATGCTGGGCTTCTTCGGAAAGATCTATCTCTTCTTCGCCGGCTGGGCCGACCACCAATACCTTCTGGTGGTGGTCGGTCTGATCACCTCAGTGGTGTCGATCTACTACTACATCTCTGTGATCAAGATGATGGTGGTGAAGGAGCCCCAGGAGGCATCGGATGTGGTCAAGGCTTATCCCGAAATCATCTGGACCGTGGCCGGTATGCCCTCCCTGCGCACGGCCCTGGTGGCCTGTGTGCTGATCACCGCCGTGGGCGGGGTGCTCTCCAATCCACTCTTCAACTGGGCCAGCGCCACAGTCGCCGGCACACCGATGCTGCAACGGGCGATGGCCTCCGGCCTCACCGTCGCCCTGGGTTGATGACCCCGTGAGCGAAGCGGTCGCCGAGCTGATCCACGTCAGCAAGGTTTACGGGCAGGGGGATACCGAAGTGCATGCCCTTGACGACCTCAGCCTGACGGTGGGGCGCGGTGATTACCTGGCCGTGATGGGCACCTCCGGCTCGGGTAAATCGACGGCCATGAACATCCTGGGCTGTCTGGATCGCCCCAGCAGCGGCAGCTACCGCCTCAATGGCGTCGGCGTCAATGATCTCGACGACGACGAACTGGCATCGTTGCGCAACAGGGAACTTGGCTTCGTGTTCCAGCAATTCCATCTGCTGGCTCACATGAGCGCCCTGGAAAATGTGATGCTGCCGATGATCTACGCCGGCGTGGGCCCCGAGCAACGGGCTTTGCGCGCCAAAGAAGCCCTGGAGCGCGTCGGACTGGGGGCTCGACTGCAGAACAAGCCCAACCAGCTCTCCGGCGGCCAGCAGCAGCGGGTGGCGATCGCCAGGGCGATCATCAACCACCCGGCGATGCTGCTGGCGGATGAACCCACCGGTGCCCTCGATTCACGCACCACGGCCGAGGTGCTGGGGATCCTCGACGAGCTCCATGGGCAGGGAATCACCGTGGTGATCGTCACCCACGAAGACGATGTGGCGGCCAGGGCCGAGCGCATCGTCCACTTCCGGGACGGGCGCATCGCCGGCTAGAGCCCCAGGCTCAACCCGCCTTGGACAAGGGCGCGGCGGCCTTCGGCCGCTCAAGGGTCTGCAGCAGCTGCCCCATCAGCAGGGCGATCGCATCGCTGCCGGCGGAACCCCTGCCCGGGTCGAGTTCGCCCGGATCCACCGCCACCCAGCCGCCGTCCTGGGGCAGGCGCAACTCAAAGTGCAGGTGCGGACCGGTGCTCAGGCCCGTGCTGCCCACCCGAGCGATCACCTCCCCCTGGCGCACCCAGTCCCCTTCCTTGACATAGATCTCCGAGAGATGGCCGTAGAGGGTGCGGCGGGTGGGGCGCTGGTGCTCCAGCTCCACGGCGATGCCGTAGCCCCCTGCCAGGCCGCTGCTGACCACCCTTCCGCTCAGGGCCGCCACCACGGGGGTGCCCTCCGGGGCCGCCAGGTCACGGCCGGCATGCATCAGCCAGCTGCCCAGCACGGGATGCAGCCGCCAGCCGAAGTTGCTGGTGGTGAGGGCGGATCCGATGATCGGGAACAGCAACAGGCGGTTGCCGTTGCCGATCAGTGGCGCTGGCCGGGGCGTGACCCCGAACACCTGGGCCAGGTTGAAGCTGCCACCGCTGCCCGCGAGCAGGGCGGACACCGGCACGGTGATCGGTGGCAGGGGCACCCCGTCGGGACCGATCCGCTCCAGCCCAGCGGCCCCGGCCAGGCCGGTCTCACCGCTTCGGTTGCGCCAGCGAATCGCCAACCCCGAACGGCACTCCTGCTCGGAAAGGGCGCCGCTTCGGCAGGCCTGCTGATGGGCGGGCACATCGATCGGCACCTGGATCGAACCCTGGCGCAGCTGGGCACGCTCCGATGGGGTCACCACACCCTCGCGCACCAGGGCATCCAGCGATTGATCGAAGCGGCGTGGGGCCGTCTCCGCCCCTGGCCACTGGCCGGTGTTGGGGCGCAGCGGCTCCGGCACGGCGCCGGAAACGGGGGCCCGCTGCGGTGGCACGGGCGGCGGCACCGAGGGGGGTGGCAGCAGCGGACCTGGGCTCACCCCGGGAGCGGGTTCCACTGGCCCCGGGGCGCTCAGCTCCTGCTGGGCCCAGGCCAGGGGCAAGGCCGCAAGGGGCGCGACGGCAGCCAGAGCGAACAGAGCCAGGGAGCGCGCTCGGGGCAATGGGTGGACGACCAACGGATCGGGGCAGCTTAGAAACAGCGCCGCAGTTGGGCCCGCCGCAGGCCGCGGGCCAACTCCAGGGCCCCATCACTCGCCAGGCCGGTGGCCCGCCACAGCTCCCCTTCAAAAGGCACGGGAGCCTCCGGCAGCAGCAGGCGCCTTTCCGCCTCCCGTCGCACCCGTTCAGGGGCCAGGGCGTGGGCGGCGGCCCACTCCAGGGCCAGCAGTGCCCGGGCGGCGAGGGCGGCGGTGTCGAGGCGGCGCCGGCCCAGGGCACGGGCCAGGGCCAGCCCCCCCGGCGGCACGGGATTGTGTCCATTGAGACCCAGGCCCACCTGGGCCCAGCGGATGTGCTCCCCGCGGCGACGCAGCCTGGGCAACAGACCGGCCACCTTGGCGCCCCGCACCAGCAGGTCGTTGGGCCACTTGAGGCGCGGCTCCAGGCCGAGCTCTTCGAGCTGCAATGCCAACCCCACCGCCACCGCCAGCCCCAGGGCCGCCGTGCCGTCGCCATGGGCTGGCCAGGGCAGGGCGGCGCTGATCCAGACGCCCCCAGGCGGGGCCTGCCAGGGCCGGCCCTGTTGACCGTGGCCAAAGCGCTGATGGCCCGCCAGCACGGCCAAGGGGGCGGCAGCCCCAGCGAGCAACGAGCGCTCCAGTTCCACTTCTGTGCTGGCGCAGACCGCTCGCCATTGCAGTTGCCAGGGCAGTCCCGGGCCGGCAGGTCCGAGCCGCCGGAGCCGTGCGGCGGCGATGCGCCCGATCAAGGGCTCCCCAACCCGGTCAAAGACTGGCTAACCAAGCGCCGACACGCGCGGCACCCGCCTCCAGATCCGCCGCAGGATGCACCAGCGCCAGCCGCTGCCAGCCCTCCCCCTGGGCTCCGAAACCGTTGCCAGGGGTGAGGGCCACGCCGGTGGCCTCGAGCAGATGGCCGCAGAAGCGTTCGGAATCGAGGTCGGCGGCCCGGGCCTGCGGTGGCAGTTTCAACCAGAGGTAGAGCGCCATCTGGGGCCGTTGCACCGGCCAGCCGTGGCGCTCCAGGGCCGTCGCCATGGCGTCTCGCCGTTGGCGGTAGGTGTCCAGCAGCCGGGCCGGCCACTCGGGAGCCTGCTCAAGGGCGGCGATCGCCCCGGCCTGGAGGGCCAAGGACTGGTTGAAGTCCACCACGGCCTTCACCTGGCGCAGGGCCGTGATCAACGGTTCGGCGCCGATGGCGAAGGCCAGCCGGTAGCCCCCGAGGCACCAGCCTTTGGAGAAGGAGAAGAATTCGATCCCGCACTGGCGCCAAAGCGGGCTGCGCAGCAGCGCCGGGGCCTCCCCCTCGAGCACCAGATCGACGTAGGGGTTGTCGTGGGCGAACACCAGCCCATGGCGCACCGCCCGCGCCGCCGCCTCATCCACCCAGGCCTGCTGGCCCGCGGTTGCCGTGGGGTTATGGGGAAAGCCCATCACCATCAGCTTGAGCTGATCCCAGGCGCTGGTGGGAATCTGTTCAAAGTTGGGGCGCCAGCCCTGCTCCGGCCGCAGCGGCAGGAAGCGGGGCTCGGCCGAGGCCAGATGCAGGCCGCCCAGGTGGGAGGGGTAGTAGGGATCCAGCAGCAGGGCTGCATCTCCAGGATTGAGCACCGCCAGGGGCAGGTGGGCGGTGCCCTCCTGGGAGCCCACCAGCAGCAGCACCTCCCGCTCCGGATCGACCGCCACGTCGAAGCGCCTGTGAGCCCAGGCAGCCACGGCCTCCCTGAAGGGCCCGGTGGCGGCATGCAGGCAGTAGCTGGAACTGACGGGCTGCCGCAGGGCTTCAGCGATGGCGGCGATCGCCCCTGGAGGGGGTTGGAGGTCGGTGGAGCCGAGCGAAAGATCCAGCAACGGAGCCTGGGGCCTGCCATCCACAGGCTCCGCGGCCAGGCGATCGACGTAGGCCGCCTTGCGCTGGTCGTTGCGGGCGAAGACGCCGCTGCCGAGCCGCCTCAGCCGCTCAGAGGTGTGCATCCAGGAACGCCTGCAACTGGGGTTTGGCCATGGCGCCCTCGTGGCGTGCCACCTCGGCGCCTCCCCGGTAGAGAATCAAGGTGGGCAGCCCCTGCACCTTCTGGCCATCGCGGCTGAGGGGATTGGCATCGGATTCCAGCTTGCCGACGCTCAAGTTGCCTGCGTAGGTGTTGGCGGCCCAGTCCATCAACGGCGCCATCAGGCGACAGGGTCCGCACCAGGAGGCCCAGACATCGACAAGCACCGCACCGGGCTGATCGAGCACGGCGGCCTGGAAGTTGGCATCGGTGAACTCGGCGACGGCCACGGCGGCGAACGGAAGCTGGGCCGATTGTATGGACGCGTGGGGTTGGGCCGAGCCGATGCCCAGGCCAGGCTCGCCGCTCTGATGGCGCGATCAGAGCTTGTCGATCGAGCGCTTGAGGTCTTCGAGCTCCGCATCCACCTGGGCCGCCTTGGCGGGCTCCAGTTTGGGCAGCGGGTCATTGGCCGCCGGCAGGGGAATGGCCGCCGCACCGCCCTCGAGCCGATTCTTGAGGGCGGCCAGTTCGTCGTCCACGTCGCTGCCGCCCTCAAGGGAGGCGAACTGGCTTTCCAGATCGGCGCCGGCCAGCTCGGCGGCCGCCTGGCTGCGGGCCTCCTGCTGCAGCACCTTTTCCTCCATCTGCTCGAAGGCGGCCATGGCGGAATTGGTGCCCAGCCCACTGACGGCGCTCTGAAGCTGCTCCTGGGCCTGGGCGGCCTGGGAGCGGGCCTTGAGCATGTCTTTTTTGGTCTTGGCCTCGGCGATCTTGCCCTCGAGGGCCAGAAGGCTCTTCTTGAGGGTCTCAACCTGGCCGGCCTGGCCATTGAGCTGGGCGTTCAGAGCAGTGGCGGTGTCCTGGTAGGTCTTGCGGCGGCTGAGCGCCTCGCGGGCCAGATCCTCTTCACCTTTCTTGAGCGCCAGCTCGGCCCGCTCATACCAGGTCTTGGATTGGGACTCGGCCTGCTCGGCCTGGTTCTGGATCCGCTTCTGGCTGGCGATGGAGGTGGCCACGGCCGTGCGCAGCTTGATCAGCTGCTCCTGCATGTCCGCCACCGACTGATCCAGGATCTTCCCGGGGTCTTCGGCCTTGCTCACCAGGTCGTTGAGGTTGGCGCGCAGCAGTCGGCTCAACCGATCGAAGAAGCCCATGAATCAATGTGGGAGCACTTCGGAGGCTAGCGGCTTCGCCCGGTGATAACTGTCTGGCCAGGGCCGGTTCACCGCACCTAGCCTTGCGCCATGCCCCGCGCCCGCCCCGAGCAGACCCGCCGCATCGGCAACCTGTCACTGCTGATGGCGGCTCAGCGCCCCCCCGCCGCCGCCCTCGGCGACTGCCTGGCGCGTCTCCAGCAGGAGTGGCAACGGGAAGGGGGCCTGGCGGCCCTGTGGCAGGCCTGGCCACGCATCGCCGGCCCCCAGCTGGCGCCCCACTGTCGCCCCACGAGCTTCCGCGGCGGTCTGCTCACCGTGGGGGCCAGCCACCCCCAGTGGCTGCAGGGCCTTCGCTACAACCGGCACCAGCTGCTGGGGGCCCTGCGCGGGGCTGGTTTCACCGTGCGTGACCTGCGCTTCCAGCAGATCCAGCCCCCCGCCCCCTTCACCCCCGGTGCCGAGGAGGAGGCCGCCACCTGGGCCGTCCACCCCAGCCGGGTGGATGTGCATGGCATGGGCCCCTGCCCCGACTGCGGCCGCCCCTCCCCTGGCGGCGAAATCCAGCGCTGGGGGCACTGCAGCTTCTGCCGTCGCCAGCCCCAGGAGAGCCCTGGCGGAGCTCAGTAACGCTCCGGCCGGGGATCCCGCCACTGGACGCGGGCCTGGCCACTGGTGATCAGCCCCTGGGCACGCTCGTCGAGGCGGCGGCGGTCCAGGCGCCAGAGCTTGTAGAGGCCAATGTGGGCGAGTTCCTCGGCCCCCAACCCCTGCCAGTAGGGCTCCCGGGAGGTGGTGTCGTCGATCACCACCAGCACCGTGGGGGCCTGATCGAGGCGGGTGGGGGCCTGGCCATGGCGGCGTTCGTGCAGCAGCCGGTCGTTGAGGTTGACCAGACCCCCCGGCCAGCGGCCCTCATAGAGCACCACCCGGCGGCTGTAGTAATGCAGCGACGGCTTCAGGATCCCGACCATCGCCACCGATTCACTCGGCCGTCGCAGGCGCACAAGCTCCGAAGCGATCTCGCGCACCGGCCGCTGCCGCACCCCATCCCCCAGGCTCCACATCGGCAGCACAGCCACGGCCTGGAACAGCACCAGCGGCAGCTGCAGGGCCAGCAGCCAGCCCGGGGGCCGCCGGGGCCAGCGCCAGAGCACCAGGCCCAGCACCACCAGCAGCGAGAAGCAAAAGGCCGCCCGCAGCACCAGCCCACTGGAAAGCAGTTCAGCGGGCAGGGTGGGCATCTCCGGATCGTTGATCAACGGCACCCAGCCCGGGGAGGCCCAGAGGGCCGCGGCCAGCACCGCCCCGAGCAGCAGGGTCAGGCCCCGGGCCCAGGCCAGGGGGTGATCCGGCGCCTGCCTTGAAGGCCCGGGAGCTGCCGGCTGATCGGCGCCCTGGGCCGCCAGGGCGATCAACAGAGCCGCGGCCGGGGTGGCCGGCAGCCAGTAGCTGGGCAACTTCGTGGCCGAAACGGTGAAGAAGGCCAGCACCACGAGCAGCCAGCAGGCGGCGAAAGCCCCAAGGCTCTGGGCCGGCAGGCTGTGGGCCGGCAAGCCCGCCCCTCGTGGCCGGCCCAGAGCTCGCGCCAAGCCCAGCAGAAGCAAGGGCGTGAACGGCAGGCTGGCCACCACCAGCACCGGGCCGAAGTACCACCAGGGCTGCAGGTGCTGGTTCACCACCGAGCTGAACCGCTGCAGGTTGTGGTATCCGAAAAAGCTGTCCCAGTAAGGCTTGCCTTCGACGACCAGCACAGCGGCGAACCAGGGAACCGCCACCAGGGCGGTGATCGCCAGGCCCCGCAGGGGGCGGAAGCGCCCCACCAGGACGCCAAGATTGCCCTGGTGCAGTCCGAAGGCGAGCAAGGTGAGACCCGCCAGCACCACGGCCAGAGGGCCCTTGGCCAGCACCGCCAGCCCCAGCACTGGCCAGGGGCTCCACCAGGGGCGGCGCGGATCGGCGTGGGCCTGCCAGAACAACAGCAGGGTGAGGGCGACGCAGGCACTGAACAGGCCATCACTGACACCGATGCGCCCCCAGAGGATCACCAGGGGCGAAAGGGCGAAGGCCAGGGGCGCCGCCAGGGCCGTCAGGGCGGGCCAGCGCGGGGGCCGCTGAGCCGATCCGGCCGACTGGGGCCAGCGCAGCAGGGTGAAGGCCAGCGCCACCATCACGGCAATCGAGGCCAGGGCCGAGGGCAGGTTGGCGGCCCAGGTGCCGAGGGGGTTCCAGTGCGGCTGGCCGGGCAGCAGATAACCCAGCGCCATGGCCCAGTACACCAGTGGCGGCTTGTCGTAGCGGGGCAGGCCGTTGACGGCGGGGGTGAGCCAGTTGCCCGTCTCGGCCATGGCCCGGGCGGAGGCGGCAAACAGGGGCGGGGTCTCATCCACCAGCCCGGAATCTCCAAGCCCCCGCAGGAAGAGGAGCACACCGAGCGCCACGGTGAGGCCCAGCACCACGCCGCTGCTCAGGCGGGAAGGACGCTCTGGAATCACGCGGGGCGAAACACGGCAAACGAACTTATTCCCAGACCGGTGTCACGCCAACGACCGCCCGAGGGCTGACAGCAGCCAGCGCTCCAGGCGCTCCGCGAAAGCGGCCCTGGAACAGGTGCGCTCCACCCAGGCCCGGCAGGCCTGGCGATCGAGGCCCTCGGCTTGGGTCACCGCCGCCGCGAGAGCGGACACGTCGTCGGGGGGGACCAGCAGCCCATTGATCCCCGGCTGCACCAGCTCCCCAGGACCACCGCGGCGGTAGGCCACCACGGGCACGCCGCAGGCCATCGCCTCCACCACCACATTGCCGTAGGCCTCATTCCACTTCGGGGTGTTGAGCAGCGCAGCACAGCGTCCCAGCTGCGCCTGGAGCTGGGACGTGGGCAGGAACCCTCGCCAGTCCAGGGTGCCGGCCGGTACGGCGGCCTCCACGGCGGCGGCATAGGCGGGATCCTCCACAAGCCCCCACACCGCGAGGCGCCGCCCCAGCAGGGCTGCCGCCCGGGCCGCGTCTTCTAGCCCCTTCTCCGGGGCGATCCGCCCCACCCAGCCCAGCAGGGGCTCGGGATCGGCGCAGAAGCCGTAGACCCCCAGATCGAAGCCGTTGCCCACCAGCACCGGCGGATCGCAAAGGTCGAAATCATCGGCCTGGGTCCGGGTGTGAAACGCCAGCCGGCGCTGGTCCCAGCGGGCCACATCGGTGATCACCCCATCCATGACCTCCGCCACCGAACCCATGCTCACCAGGTGCAGCAGGGGGACGCGCAACTGGGGCGTCAGCCAGAACGGCAGCCAGTCGTAGGCCAGGTTGATCAGGGCATCGAAGCCGGCTTGCTCCGCCGTGGCCCGCTGCCACAGCCGCGGCAACAGGGCCTGATCAGGCATCACGACCGGAGCCTCCCGGCGCTGGTGCTGCCAGCTGGGCTGCTCCACTCCGGGGCAGGTCCAGAGGCGAGCGCGCTTGCAGCCTGGGGGCAGCCACGAGCCCTCCCCCGCCAGCACGGTGAGGCGGTGGCCGCGTTCCAGAAGCCCTGCCACCAGGCTGGCCAGGGTGAGTTCCACCCCGCCACCCCTGCCACTGCCGAGGGCCCCGACCGGGGTGCTGACCACCAGCAGCCGCAGCGCCTCAGCTCCCATCGCTTGGGCGCTCCCAGAGCTGCTGGCGCCGGTTGATCAAGAGCACGGAGACCAGGGCCACCGCCGCCCCCAGCCACTGCAGGGGCCTCAGCTCCTCGGCCAGCAGCACCTGGCCGCACAGCAGCGCAAACAGGGGGGTGAGGAAGGTGAGCGAGGTGAAGCCGGTGAGGTCCCCGCGGCTCGCGAACAGGAAGAACAGCCCGTAGGCCAGGGCGCTGCCGAAGACGCTGGCGTAGGCCATCAGGCCCCAGTCCTGGGCGCTCCACTGGGGCCAGAACGGGGGGGCGCCGCTCCAGAGCTGCGGGGCCAGCGCCGAGCCGAGCAGCAGGGGCACACCCCCCAGCAGCATGTGCCAACCGGTGATCGCCACAGGATCGCTGGAGCGGCAGGCGTAGCGGCTGATCACGGTGCCGAAGGCCATGGCCAGGGCCGCCCCCAGCATCCAGAGTTCGCCATGGCTCCAGGCGCGGGCCCCGAGGCTGGATGGGGCCTCCAGCCACCAGTGCTGCAACAACGGCGCCGGAAGTGCCAGGCAGACGATGCCCAGCACCCCCAGCAGCAGGCCGAGCCAGCCCACGGGATTGATCGCCTCAGCGAACAGGCTGCGGGCCAGCAGCGCGACCACCAGGGGCTGGGAATCGATCAACACCGACCCCAGGCCGGCACCGGTGCGACCCAATCCCACGGCCAGCAGCCCCTGGAACAGGGTGGCGTCAACGGCGGCGAACAGCAGCAGCCAGCCCAGGTCGCTGCGCTCGACGCGCAGGGAGCGGCCCAGCAGGGCGGCGGCCAGCAGCACGAGCAGGCCAGCGGGCACCAGGCGCATCCAGGCCAGGGTGAGCGGACCGGCGCCCGCCAGGAGGGGTTTCATCGCCGCCATCGCCGTGCCCCAGAGCGCAAAGGGCAACAGCATCAGAAGCCAGCGCGGCAAAGAGGGCATCGGGCAGAGTTGAGACCCCCTTTTTAAGATCCAGCGACTGTGCACCGCGTTTCATGTCCTGGCCCTGGCGCCGCAAGTCCCGCCGCAAGCTGGCCCGGATCGTCATCGCAGGAGCGATCTCCGGCGCCACCCGGGAGCGGGTGCTCAAGGCCCTGCGGCAGGTGGAGGAACGGGAATTCCCCGCCCTGCTGCTCCGCATCGACAGCCCCGGGGGCACCGTCGGCGACAGCCAGGAGATCCATTCCGCCCTGGTGCGCCTGCGCTCCAAGGGCTGCAAGGTGGTGGCCAGCTTCGGCAACATCTCCGCTTCCGGCGGCGTCTACGTGGGGGTGGCGGCGGATCGAATCGTCGCCAACCCGGGCACGATCACAGGCTCCATCGGCGTGATCCTGCGGGGCAACAACCTCTCGAAGCTGCTGGAGCGCATCGGCATCAGCTTCGAAACGGTCAAGAGCGGCCTCTACAAGGACATCCTGTCCCCCGATCGGGCCCTGACCGAGGGGGAACGGGGCCTGCTCCAGGCCCTGATCGATTCGAGCTACGGCCAGTTCGTCACGGCCGTGGCCGAGGGCCGCAGCCTCAGCGAGGAGGTGGTGCGGGGCTTCGCCGATGGGCGCGTGTTCAGCGGCGCCCAGGCCAAGGAACTGGGCCTGGTGGACGATCTGGGGGATGAGGAAGCGGCCCGGCGGCTGGCGGCCCGCCTGGCCGATCTCGATGAGGAGAAGACCCGTCCGGTGACCTTCGGCAAGCCGCGCAAAGGCCTGGGGGGCCTGATCCCTGGCCAAGCCCTCTGGGGTGAGCTGAGGGCAGCCCTCAGCCTGGAGCTGGCCTGGGGCGGCCAACCCCTCTGGCTCTACCGCCCATGAGCGAAACCCTGGCCCTGCGGGCCCTGCGGGGGGCCACCACCGCCAGCGCCAACAGCGCCGAGGCCATCGCCGAGGCGGTGGCGGAGTTGATCGGTGCCCTGATCGAGCGCAATCAACTGCAGGGAGAGCGCGTGCTCTCGGTCACCTTCAGCTGCACCAGCGACCTGGATGCCTGCTTTCCAGCGGCGGTGGCCCGGCAGCAGGCCGGCTGGGACGCCGTCGCCCTGCTGGACTGCCAGCAGATGGCCGTGGCCGGCGACCTGCCCCGCTGCATCCGGCTGCTGGCCCACGCCTGGATGGAGCGCGACCAACCCTTGGTCCACCTGTACCTGCGGGAGGCAGCTCAGCTGCGACCAGACCGATCTGGTCACAACTGACAGCTCCACTGCCGCCCACCCGCGGGGCAGTCGATCTCCGATGCTGACCAGAATCCAAGCGTTGGCGCACCGTCAAGGTGCCCGCCTCTCCTCACCACCATGACCTCTCTGTTTGCCGTCCTGCGGCGCCCCCTGGCCATCGCCGCCGCCACAGCCGGTGCCACCGTGCTGGGCGGCCTGACGGTGGCCGGGGGCACGGCCCTGCTGGAAGGCGCCGCTCCCGCCCCGGCCCGGGCCCAGGGCACCCCAAGCCTGCTGGAGTTCCGCTGGGACAACAACCGGGATTACCGCAAGCTCTACTTCTTCATGACCGACACCACGCGGCTGAAGCGTTCGGAGTATTACCTGATCCTCAAACCGAAGGACCGCAAGACCGCCATCCTCAAACTGAGCATCACCATCCCCGAAACCTTCGATGTGAAGATCGATCCCAAGGACGTCAAGCTCTGCGTCATGAAGGAAGGTGGCATGCTCTCCCGCACGCGCTGCCTGAAGGAGATTCCTGCCGTGGTGGAGATCGCCAAGGGCGGTCGGGCCATCGAGATCTTCCCCGACACTCCTGTTCCCGATGACAAGACCATCGGGGTGTATCTCAACCTGTTCAACCCGTTCAACATCGGGATGTACCAGTTCAATGCCCTCGCCCAGGCCCCGGGCGACGTTCCGATGGCGGGCTACCTGGGCAGCTGGATCATCCAGATCGATCCCTCGAACTGACGGCGCCGACTGATAGGTTGGTCGATCAAGCCGAAACAGCAGCAGAGCCTGAGTCATGACCAAGCGGACCCTCGAAGGAACCAGCCGTAAGCGCAAGCGGGTCTCGGGGTTCCGTGTGCGCATGCGCAGCCACACGGGCCGGCGCGTGATCCGCACCCGCCGTCGCCGCGGCCGGGCCCGCCTGGCGGTCTGATCCGTCCGAACCGGTTTGATCCAACGGCCCCGCAGCCATGGTCCTGCCCAGGGAACATCGGCTGAGGGGCCGTTTCGTGTTCGATCACCTCTACAAGCAGGGGGTGCGCCAGCACGGACAATGGATGGTGCTGCGCACCATGGGGGCTCGGGATGAGCTGCTCAGGAGCGAACTGCGACGGCAGGCGCCGAGCCCCTGCCGCTGCGCCGTGGTGATCAGCACCAAGGTGAGCAAGCGCTCGGTGCAGCGCAACCGCCTGCGGCGCCTGCTTCACGACCACCTGCGGCTGGTCTGCCGATCCCAGGCTCCTGATCAACCGGCCCGCTGGATTCTGCTGAGCCTCAAGCCGGGTTGCGCCGAGGTGGACGATGGCGTCCTACTGGGAGAATGTTCCATGCTTCTGCAGAAAGCTGGACTGCGCCCATGACCTCCGACACCAGCACCCCCCTGACCAGCTCCGAAACGCTGTTCTACGAAGGGGGACCCGCCCGGGGTGACCTGGTCTTCAACCTCCTGTTCGGACTCACACTGATCGGCCTCCCATTCACGGTGGGAGCGATCATTCGGGCCCTCTGGCTGCGCTTTCGGATCACCAGCCGCCGGGTGTCGGTCACGGGAGGCTGGATGGGCCGCGACCGCAGCCAGGTGGCCTACGGCCAGATCAAGGAGGTGCGCTCGATTCCTCGCGGCTTTGGCTTCTGGGGCGACATGGTGTTGGTGCTGAGCGACGGCGCCCGGCTGGAGATGCGCGCCATGCCCCGCTTCCGCGAGGTGGAGGCCTACATCAACGAGCAGATCGCGGCGCGCACCCCCGCGGCCGCCAACGGTTTCGGCAACCCCCAGGCCGCCAGCGCCTGAGGCGGCCCGTCAACACCGGCCTGTGCTCATGCACACTGGCCCCATCGAACCCTGTCCTCTGAAGACCCCGACGCCGTGATCGGCTACATCTCCGACAACCTGCTGCTCCCGATCCTTGATTTCTTCTATGGATTGGTGCCCAGCTATGGGCTCGCGATCATTGCCCTGACTGTGGTGATCAGGCTGGCCCTGTTCCCGCTGAGTGCCGGCTCGATCCGCAGCGCCCGGCGCATGCGCATCGCCCAGCCGGTGATGCAGAAGCGCCAGGCGGAAATCAAGTCCCGCTTCGCCTCCGACCCCCAGAAGCAGCAGGAGGAACTGGGCAAGCTGATGAAGGAGTTCGGCAGCCCCCTGGCGGGCTGTCTGCCTCTGCTGGTGCAGATGCCGATTCTGTTCGCGCTCTTTGCGACCCTGCGCGGCTCACCGTTTGCTGATGTGCCCTACACCCTCAATCTCAAGGTGCTGCCCGCAGACGAGATCGCGGCAGTTGAGACCAAGCCCTTCGCCAGCGCCAGCCACTCGATCTTCATCACTGAGACCAGGCACGTGCCGGTGATCGCCAGCCTGCCGGCCGGCACCAAGCTCGGGGTGGGTGATCGCCCGCAGGTGCAGATCGAAACCAAGAACGGTGAGTCCTTCAGCACCCTGGTGGCCGGGGTCGACAACGGTGACACGTTCAAGCCCCG
>CALRUP020000014.1:0-59650 GCA_943371385.1 Paenacidovorax caeni
GCCTACCTCCTTTCTAGTCATGGCAGGACACAGCGAAGGCCTTGGGCCTCGAATGAATGCGAAACCCGGGCCGATGTGTGATCTGAATCCTGCTGATCTGTGAACCGTCCCAGGGCCCGGTGTGGCAGAGAAAACTCAACAAAAGAGCCCGCTGGCCTACCGCGACAAAGGCTCAATCAAGCGCCGGCGCGGCGACATCAACGCGGCAGATTAAAGGCAAATCTGAGCGCCTGTGCTGCCCCAACCGTCAACCACGCCGAGTCCGATCAGGATGATCTGGACCGGTGGAAGCAAACCATGAGGAGGAAGACCCTTTGATACCAACAAAGAACGCCTTGTCAACGACCCTGACGCAACTCCTGATTCCCCATCAAGTCAACAATCCTGACGACAATGGATACCGTGCCACGGCTCCTCTGGGTCGTCTCAACGCGGACCCATCAATCCGGATGAGGCAAGTGGTGATCACGGATCTCCCAGAGCCTGAAGCGGTCACGGAACGACGTACCAGCCCACGCTGGAGTGATGGACGGCTGTTCAATACACCCATCCAACGTCTAGCGGTGAAGGCCGAACAGAGACAGGAGCATCTGTCCGATCTGCGGCTGTGGACGCAGGAGATCCAAGACTCCTTGAGGCTGCCTGTAGCGGGTGGTTCCCAGCAGGAGGCCGATTCCTCCCAAAGCGGTTTGCATGCTGAGGACGTCCAGCTGCTTGAGCCGGCGCAGACCCGGATGGAGATGTTGCCCGGCGGTCAGAGGATCACCTATGGCACCGATCGTCTGCGCGCCGGTGCCGGTGCCTGTGAACTGGTCTGCAGCCAGGAGGTGATGTATGCGCTGGGATGCCTGCTGCTGATCCACAGCAGAAGGTGCCAGCAACGTTTGCGGAGAATGACGGAAGAAGGGAGTCCTGTCCGGTTGGTTCGAGATGCGCCTGCTTCTGCAAGCCCGAATATTCCGGCGATTCAATCACCACCCCCACAGGAGAGCGCAGCATGGACCTGATTTCAATTGTTATCACACTGATCGTTGTTGGTGTGTTGCTGTGGTTGGTCAACAACTACATCCCGATGGACGGGAAGATCAAGAGAATTCTCAATGGTGTCGTCGTCGTTGCCGTCATCATCTGGCTGCTCAATGCCATTGGCTTGCTCGACTCGATCCGAGGCATACGCGTGGGCCGATGAGGCCGGTGGGCCAGGTCAGCCGGTGTCGATGCCATCGATCGGGAAGACGGAGCTGGGTTGACCGGCCGCAGTGAGGCGTCCTGGCTGGGGACGCCCCTGGCATGGATCAACTGGAGCAGTTGGCATTCCAGCGATCCTGCAGGGCCTTGGCCTGTCCACTGTCGCCAGCCTGTTCCGCCGACCGAATGCGGGTCTCGGTCTGCGTGCACTCCGCCTGGCGGGCCAGCTTCGCCCGTTGGCTCTTGAGATCCTGGATCTGTCCTTCAAGCCTTTGGCGATCCTGCACCCGTTGCTCCGACGCCGCCTGGTTGGCTTGATTGGCTGAGGCCGTGGCAGCGTTCCTGGCCTGCTCCGCATCAAGTGTTCTCAGCTGCAGGGCAAAGGCCTCCTCCTGTCGTCGCAGGCGGTCGGCTTCATCGCTGCTTTCCTTGAAAGCTTTGGCCTGCAGATTCTGTTGTTCAATGGCCATCTGCTGCTGGCTGAGTTGGTCCCGTTGATGGAGCACCACAAAGGAACCAAGGCCAATCGCAACCACGATGGTTCCTGCAAGCCAGAGTTGAGTATCGCGTCGCATGGTTGAAGCCCTTTTTTACACTTTCAGTCTATGAAGCTCCTGGTGAGCTGGAGCAAGGCAGTGCAGATCTGAGCCTTCGTTGCGGCAATTCTGATCCGCTGAATCTCACACTGATACAGTGCTTCACTCACCTTATTTCTACGATCTCGCCGAACAATTCATCTGGCCTTACCGTACCTAACATGAGTCGCTCGACCAACCCGGCAGAGCGTCGCTTGGCATGCCATTGAATAGGAAGCTTGACGGCCAGAAAGGTCGTGCAACCTAGTAAAAGAGTTGGAGCCAAGCGGAACCCACAAGATCTAGTCGACTTCAAGCCGTTCAAACCTCATTAAGGTCAAAGTATTCCTGGCGTACAAAACGTTGCGACCGTCCTCTTCCCTTTCAAATTTGCTGTCCTGCCCGCCTTGGGCCGAGGCCTTCAGCCTCGCTTGCCTGGCGGCCGCGCCGCTACTGCTGCCGGCGGCAGCACGGGCCCTGGATTTCCCCCGTACGGGAGTCGTCTGTGATGCTCCGAACCAGATTTGTTTTGATGCCAATGGAGCGTCTGTTACTCAGACGCGCCTCAGCTTTGGCGATCAGGCCAGCAGGAAACTGCAGAGGCAACTGGTCAATGGCCAGCCCTATGGAGGTCAGATTGCATTCAGCAGCGGCGAACGCTGTGATCTGCAGCGACGCACCTGCTGGGACAGCGGCTTGCAAAACGCTAATCTCAACACGTCTCTCAGCCAACAGCTCTTCGGCATCGGCAGCGGGAGCTTGAACCAGGGTGCATTGGTCTTCCCCCAAACTGGCGTGGTCTGTGATGCATCCCAGAGGATCTGTTTTGACGCCACTGGTGCCTCCGTCGTCCAGACGCGTACGAGATTCGGCTACCAGGCCGGCAGAAACCTGGAGCGGCAGATCGCCGTCCGGCCCTACGGCAGCGAGATCGTGTTCAGCAGCGGCGAGCGCTGCGATTTTCAGCGCCGCACCTGTTGGGACAACGGCTCGGGTAGCACCAACATCAACACGGCACTGAGCCGCCAGCTGTTCGGCAACGGCAGCGGGAGCTGGAGTAACGGCACCAGTAGTTGGAATGGCGGCAGCCAGACGGACAACCGTGATGCGAGCTGCCTGCTGAGCCAACGGGGGCGGGTGCTGTTCAACGGCGACTGCGCCTTGCGCCAGCGGACGAGCACCAATGGCAGCACTGCCTATGTGGTCGAACTGCCGGATGGCCGCCGCTTCCCCTTCTTCAACCGCCAGGGACAACTGGTGCTGCGGGATACCAGCGGCACATGGCAAGCGCAGTCCTCCATCTCGGGCAACGACGTGCAGTTCCGCTGGAGCGACCTGCAACTGGTCACCCGCCCCCGCGAATCGCTCGCCACCAACCTCTTCCCCTATCCGAACAACAACCAGTACGGCCAGTACCCCAATAACCAATATTCCTATCCGAGCAACCAAAACCCCACCGGAACGTTCCTCCAGAACCTGTTCAACAGCCTGTTCCGCTGAGCCAGCGGCGCATCAAGGGCAGGCAGCCTTTCTGGCAAGCTCTGGTTTACCAAATCATGCGTTATAGCTCGCTGTTGTGATTAACTAACTTGCCCTTCCTCTGAGGGAGACTGATTCAACGCAAAGACGACTCTCAAGAAAGGCCGCTGGAGCCAGGAGAGGCCCCCAACTGGCGGTCCTGAGCATCGAGCAAAGGATCGTCAACTAAGCCGGCCCGAACCTAGCCATCAAGATCGGAGGTCACTGTGAAAGACCTGAGGAGAAAGAAGAAAATGATCGCTCCAAGGTGGTCCAAGGCCCGGTTACGGGTGCTTTCGACGACGATCCCAGGGGATCGGGACCTATTCTCAGGCAGTTGTCTGGTGTCAACTAGATAGGCGCGCTCGCCTACCTAATCGTCGCCGTACACTACCGTCTAGCCGAAGCTTCTTGTAAAACAGAGTCTCTAGCTGAAGCGCGATGATGAGCGCGAGGTGCTGCTTTCCCCCCAGTAGCCGCTGCGTGATAGGGCCAACTGAGTCGCGGGCTGAGACAATCGCCAGCGCATTCACTCAACGATTGGTTACCTCAGTCCGATCGACGACGAGCAGCCTGTGATCGCTGTCCGCACACTCAACCTGGCGGAGCAATCCCTGATTGTTGTACACAAAATTAGGGGGAAGCTCAGATGGGTCAATTTGGAGTCCTTGGCTTTGCGGCGCTTCCATTGCTCAAGTTACCCCACACGATCGCCTAGTCATCCAATGGGGCTTATCCAGCGCCGAGTGGATCGCTCAGCTTGACATCGGTCTCAGTGACCTGAAGGCGGATACAGACCCAAGGTCCGGAGCAGCTGTCGTGGACCGATCACGCCAAGACAGCAGCCAACAGGCCCGCCTTGGCAAGGCTTAGGTTCACCTTGGAGCGGCAGCCTGTACGGCCTTACACGATTCGGCGCCCCTGCAAAAGATTCAGAACGAGAAGAATCAAGGCGATCAAGAGCAACAGATGAATCAGTCCACCGGCCGTAAAGGAGCTGACTACACCCAGTAGCCAGAGAACGGCGAGGACAACGATAATCGTGTAAAGCATGGTCTTCTATGATCGATTGTGAATGAATGATTGATTGGATGCACGTCTTCCAAAGAAGCGAGGTCTGACCTCGACCCGCTCAATTGATCCGATCAACAAGTGCCCCGGTTGCATCATGGGCCTTGTGGGCGAGGGTACGGGCACCCTGTTGGAGGTCCGCTTCTGCCTTCATCACAGAAGCCTGAACTTGCTTGGCTTCTCCCTTCAGCTTCTGTCCCAGATCACCGCTCAATTCCCCGACCGCTGCCTGCAGCTTGCCTTCGGCATCCTTGGCGCTGGCATCCAGTTTGTTCGTCATCACGCACCTCAGAGATGGTATCGGGACTAGGCGGGTTTTCCAGCCGTAGGCCCTTGTCATCAATCTGATCAGGTTTTCGTGGCTTGAAGCCCGAAAGGATGGGGTGCTCCAAACTCTTGATGAATCAGATGCCGTGCATGGGCCTTCGGCCAACGGCATCAGCTGCGACCTCCTGGCGGAACCCCTCGGCCCGTTGGGCCATGGAACGATCCTTGATCCGCAACGACGGGGGGCGTGCATCGCGGAGCTCCAGATCTGGATCGCAGTCCTGTTATCGCGTCTTAAGACCCGCCCATGGTGCCGCACGGACCCGCCCACCTCATCGTCGGCGAACACCATGAACGTTATTTGCGCGGATGCGGCCCGTAGATCAGGAGAGCTTGTCGGCGATCCTGTCCCCGAACTCGCGGCCCGATTCACTCATCGACCGCCCCGCCGCCTTTGCTCCTTTCTCCACGTCGGCTGCTGTGTTCATTGCTGATCCCTGCACCTGCTTGGCGGCACCTTTGATCTTGTTGGCGTTGTTGCCCGTCAGATCGCCAGCGGCAGATTGAAGCCGGCCTTCCACCTTCTTGGCCTGGGCATCAACGTTCTTGGTCATGAAAATCACAGCGATGGAATGGGGAGATGTAAGGCTTGTATGCGGGCTGGAAAGCGCCAGAACTGGAGCTGGCCCCAGCATGCAGGTCACCACGGTGATGACCGCCAACAGTGCAGTGAATAAGGTCTTCATGGCTTCACGGACAAGGGGATGGCTCGGGGCCATACCCCATCCCTAAGCATCATCCAGGCCCCTGGATGGCGTCGAGTGTGGATCCCCTGCATAGGTGATGCAGAGTTGGACGTGCTGGTCTGGAAGGAACTCCCCATGAGCGAGAGGAGATCTTTCCCGCAAGGCAACGGTGTGATGGCTATGCCTACGGCTCCGTGCCCACGCCAGTCCAGGAGAGACGGATGGGTTCCAGTGGTGCATTCAGATCGAGGAGCCGATGTTCTTGGGGCCCTCCTGCCTCCTTTCGTTCAGGCGCTCAGATCAAGGCTGTACACGAGGAATTCCTGATCAACAACATCACGTCCGTAGAAATGGCGGCAGACAACGAACAGGGGCACCAGCCTCTCCAGATTGACACTCCTGGCTGGACGGATCCCGATCGAGCTCATCGGGCCGTTCTTACGGGCAAGCAGCGATAGCGAATGCGGCTCCAGGGCCGTCGATGTCCAACGGCGCAGCGGTGCCCCCGACAACGATCTCTCCAACGATGGGGATCGCGGTCATCGTGTTGTTGAGCCCGTGGGAGTGCACCAGAGCAACGTCTCACTCCTGCTCGGCGCCGCCTCCCTGAGTCGCGGCAGATCCAGGTGCCACGAAAGGCCGAGCCAGCCTGCAGCCATCCACCGCCGGACTCAGCCGAACCACCCGGGCCGTGGTCAGCCGCGATTGATGGGAACCAAGGACCTTACGGCGGGGGGGGTTCTTATTCGGTCACAGGATCAGATGGATCCAGTCGCTTCTTGTTCATCAGCCGTGACCACCCTGGGGACAGGTCGCATGGCAGTGGATGGGGCTCGTTTCAGCACAGGTCAGGGCCAGCGGGGACCAGGGCCCCGCCTGGGAGCGACCCTGAGATGGATCTCCCCTTGCACGTTGAGGTTCCGAGCAGCCGTCGCCGGTGGCTGGTCATTGGCGCGGTGACCGGGGGTGTGCTGCTGGCGGTGGCGGGCGTGAGCGGTCACCTGGCCCAGCAGCGGGAGCGGCAGCAGCAGCGCCTGGAAGCCCAGACCGCGGCTGTGGTGCGCAAGGACGTGGTCATCAAGGTGTCGGCGGCCGGTTCGATCAAGCCACTGAACCCGGTGAACATCAGCCCCAAGGCGGCCGGCAAGGTGGTGGCCCTGCTGGTGGACCAGGGGGACAAGGTGAAAGCAGGGCAGGTGCTGGCTCGAATGGATGCCAGCAACCTGCAGGGACCGCTGCTGCGGGCCCGGGGCAACCTGGCGGCAGCTCGGGACAACCTGCGGGAGGCACAAGCCCAGCTGTTGGCGATTGAGGCCACGTACCGCAGCAACTCGAAGCTCTTTGCGGCCGGTGCGGTGAGCCACAACGACTACACGGCAAGCAGGGGATTGTTCCTGGCCACCCAGTCTCACATCCGTGCGCTGCGCGGCCAGGTGGCAGCGGCCAGTGGCGATCTGGAGACGGCCCAGGCCGCGATCAACGACACGGTGATCCGGGCTCCGTTCAGCGGCGTGATCACCCAGAAGTACGCCAACATCGGCGCCTTCGTGACACCAACCACCTCGGCCAGCGCCACCACCTCGGCCACCTCCTCCTCGATCCTGGCCCTGGCCAGTCCATTGGAAGGGGTAGCCAACGTCTCTGAGATCGATGAACCCTCGATCTACAAAGGCCAACAGGTGGAGATCCGGGTGGATGCCTACCCGGATCGGGTGGTCCGTGGAACCGTGCGCCTGATCGCCCCCGAATCGGTGGTGGTCCAGAACGTCACGAGCTTTGAGGTGCGCATCACCATTGCCCCGGCCGATCTGCCCAGACTGCGCTCGGGCATGAACATCACCGCCAACTTCCTGGTGGGCCGCCACAAGGATGCGCTGCTGATTCCCACCCCGGCCATCGTCAGCCAACGGGAAGGCACCGGCGTCTACTTGCTGGGCAAGGGGCAGCGTCCGGTGTTCCACCCCATCAAGGTGGGAGCCACCGTCGACACGTCGACCGAAGTGCTCAAGGGCCTCAAGGAAGGGCAGCGCATTTTCATCACCTTCCCAGGCGCCCGCAAACCCAACGGCAAGCCGGTGACCTCCTCCTCCCCCCTGGCCCAGCCAGGCCGTGGCGGCCGTCCCCCCCGCTGAGGCCTGAGGGTCCCCCATGGTCACCACCTCATCACCACTGTCGCTGCCGCCGAGCCCCCCGGTCCGGCGACGCGCCCGTGCCGCCGGCAGCTGGGGAGACCTGATCGAAACCATTGCCCTGGCCTGGACGTCGCTGGTCTCCAACCGGCTGCGCTCAGCCCTGACGATGCTGGGGGTGATCATCGGCATCGGGGCCGTGATCACGATGGTGACCATCGGCCGCGGTGCCCAGAGTCAGACGGAAGCTCAGCTCAAATCCCTGGGCTCGAACCTGATCTTTGTGCAGAGCGGCGCGGCCTCCACCAACAGCCCCGCCTCCCAGGGTGCGGGCTCAGCCACCACGCTGCTGTGGGATGACGCCAAGGCCATCGCCAACGCCGCCTCCTCGGTCGCCCATGTGGCCCCCGTGCTCAACCAGCGCTCCCAGGTGGTGTTCGGTGAAAACAACACCAGCACTTCGGTGGTGGGCACCACCCCCGACTACAAGCTGGTGCGGGATTTTCTGCCGCTCACCGGCCGCTTCTTCAACCAGGCCGAACTGGACCGCGCCGATCGGGTGGCGCTGCTGGGGCAGACGGTGGTGGACAGCCTGGGGCTCACCCCCACCAGCGCCCTGGGCCGGACGATCCGCATCCAGGGGGAAGCGTTCACGGTGATCGGCACCTTGGAGTTCAAGGGGGTCACCTCCTTCAACGACCAGGACGATCAGGTCCTGATTCCGCTGACGACCATGGCGAGCCGCATCGTGGGGGTCAACGCGATCACGGGTATTTCCGTGAGGAGCATTTCCGTGTCAGCCACCAAGGCCTCGGAGATGGAAGCGGCCCAGTACCAGATCACCAATCTGCTGCGGCTGCGCCACAAGATCCTGCCGCCGCGCCAGGACGATTTCATCATCAGAAATCAGGCGGATCTGTTAAGTGCCTCCAATTCAGTGGCCAACATCTTCACGGCTCTGTTGGGGGGGTCGGCGGCGATTTCCCTGATCGTGGGCGGCATCGGCATCATGAACATCATGCTGGTGTCGGTCACCGAACGCACCAGGGAAATCGGCATTCGCCGCGCCATCGGTGCCCGCTCCAGTGACATCCTGCGCCAGTTCCTGATCGAGGCGATGGTGCTCTCGATGATCGGAGGATTGCTTGGGGTGCTGCTGGGGGTGGTGGCCTCCTTGATCATCAATGCGGCCTTCGGCTGGTCAGCGGGGGTGGCCGTTGATGCGGTGGTGCTGTCGATGGGGTTCTGTCTGTTGATCGGTGTGTTCTTCGGGGCCTATCCCGCCAACAAGGCAGCCCATCTCGATCCGATTGCCGCCCTGCGGAGCGATTAGGCCATGATCCAGCTCGAGGGCATCAACAAGCGCTATCCCATGGGAGAAGTGCAGGTGCGGATCCTTAAAGACATCAACCTCACCATTCTGCGGGGGGAGTACACCGCGATCATGGGGGCGTCGGGTTCGGGCAAATCCACCTTGATGAACATCATCGGCTGCCTGGAGAGGCCCAGCACCGGCCATTACTACTTCGATGCCCGCGAGGTCACAACCCTCAGCGACGATGAGCTCACCGATGTGCGCAACTTCCGTATTGGTTTTGTGTTTCAGCAGTTCAATCTGCTGTCGCGGCTCACCGCCCTGGAGAATGTGATGCTGCCGATGGTCTACGCCGGCTATTCAAGGCCCCAGCGTCAGCAGCGGGCGGCGGCGATGCTTGAGCAGGTGGGGCTGGCGGATCGCATGGCCAACCGCCCCAGTCAGCTCTCCGGTGGCCAGCAGCAGCGGGTGGCGATCGCCCGGGCCCTGGTCAATCAGCCGGATCTGCTGTTGGCCGATGAGCCCACCGGCGCCCTCGATTCCCGCACCGGGACGGCGGTGATGGATCAGCTGGGCGCCCTGCACGAGGGAGGGCTGACCATCGTTCTGGTCACCCATGACGCCCAGGTGGCTGGCCGCGCCGGCCACATCGTGCACATCCAGGACGGTCGGATCGTGGGGGGCTGAGGAAGCTGGTCGCGATCGACGGACGTCATGCCAGGGGTCCTTCTGAACGATGGACACCAGGAGTTCCTTGCCAGATCCAGGGAGCCGTCCCTGGTCCCGGGGCCATCGTCCGAGTCACCATCGACAGCTGCAGCCAACTCGATTCAGCAGCCTCGATCGCCCAGCGCCGCCCGCTCCTGCAGCAGCAGCCCACCCACGGTGAACCCCTTGATCTAGCCCAGGAGCCTGACAAGGTCAGCCTGGGTGACGGTGCGCGCGGTTGAGCCGATCACCGGGCGGTGTCACGGCCGGTGTTTGCTCACTCCTCCTCGTCAGACCCACCCACCGGCACCAGACGGATCACCTTGCGCCCCAGTTTGATCTCGAACTCATCCCCTGGGCTCAGGTCCAGCAACGCGGTGTAGGCCTTACCGATCAACAGATTGCCGTTGCCCTGGACGGTGGCCACGTAGCTCAAGGTCCGGCCAGCCTTCCCTTTGGTTTTACCGTTGCCCTCACCAAGGCTGACCCCTTTGGCCTCGAGCAGCGCCTCGTAAAACGCCGTGAAGTTCAGGCGCTCACCACCGTCCTTCTTGGTGGAGACGTAACCCGCCTCCCGCACCAGGTCCGATTTGGAGACATCGCCCAGCTCCTTGACCTTGGCGAGAAGATCAGATCCGGTGAGAGCCATTGCAGCTAGAGGTAACTGGTGGGACGGTAGCGACTCAGCGAACCGAGTCCAGTTACAGAAGCTGCGGTTGACCCCACCTCAACGCAGAGACTCGAAGGCCACCCCATCACCATCCAGGTAGGTATGGCCCTGACGCAGCAGTACGGAACTGCGGGAGTTGCTAGCCAGTTCATAGAACAATCCCCCACACAAGGTGATGTGATCGGCCCCAACCTTCGGGTCTGACGCCCGTGGAGGACTGCAGGCATTGGCCATCAAAAGCAGGTGATTAACTACTCCACCTCGATCGTTGACGCCGGCGGGCGGCCCGCCAGCACCCGCAGCAGTCGCTCCCGGAACCACTGCAGGGGATTACCCAGATCTGCGTCTTTGAGCAGGCCACGCTGGCGCAGGCAGTCCTCGTAGCTGCGTAGAACGTCGCTGCGCCGGGCCACCTCCCGGGCCACGGTGTCGGCGAACTCGGGTCTCGAGGCCAGCAGAGCGCGGAAGCTGCCGCTGGGAACGACGAAGAGTGTCGTGTCCTGCGCGGCCACCATCGTTGTGGGGTAAGGAACCTGGAGCAGCAGCGGCAGTTCGCCGAAGAACTCGCCAGCGTCGAAGGTGAACAGCTTGCGGCTGACCCGCTCGGTTTCGTGGATGGCGTCCATGGTGCCGCTCAGCACCATGTGAAAGAACCGACCCTCCTCACCTTGACGGACCAGGACTGTGCCGGTGGGGAGGTAGCGGCGAGCGCCGCTGCCCACCAGCTCCCGCAGGCGGCGCTCGTCCATGCTGCGAAAGCAGGGATGCTCCGGCAGGGAGGTGCGTAGCGGGCGCCGTTTTTCCGACTCTCCGTCCTTGCCGGCCACGTGTCTGCCCGTCAGCAGCTGGACCTGCTGACGGGCCCCGGCCAGTTCGATCTGTCGCTCGCGGAGCCCTTGTTCGATCGCGTAGTTGAGGGAACTGCGCAGGCTGAGGCTGGCATGGATTGCCGAGGTCCAGGCCCAGAGCTCAAACGCAAGCCCCTGGCCCTGGAGTCCGTGGAGCAGAACCTTCGGCGGCGGATCGGCCAGCACCGAGGGCTCGGCAAGTGCCGCTTCCAGCAGCACTTCGGTCACGGCCAGAGCGTCGCTGCCGTGGGCCACGGTCACCTCCACATCCACCCGACCATCCGGGCTCCGGTAGCTGAGATTCTTCACCGGCGCATTGGTAATCGCGGAGTTGGGAACCACGATCTCGGCGCCCTGGAAGGTGCGGATCACGGTGGAGCGGATCGAGATCTCGCGGATGTATCCACTGGTGTTGCCGAACTCGATCAGGTCCCCCACTTTCAGCTTTCCCTCCATCAGAAGGGTGAGGCCGCTGCTGAGGTTGCGGGTGAGCTCCTGCAGCCCAAAGCCCACCCCCACACCCAGGGCCCCGAAAATCACGGCGAGGGCGCCGAAGTCGAGCCCCATTCCCTGGGCCACAACCACATAGCCCAACGCGGCCAGGCCGACGGACACGAGGGTGGAGACCGCCTCGCGCCGCCCCTCCGGCAGGGAGAACCAGCGCAGCACACGGCCGGCCAGCAGACGCTTCAACAGCCGCGCCGCCAGGCTGACGGCCACCAGAAGCAGCAGAACCTCAAGGACCCACTTCAGGGAAAAACTCTGGGGGCCCAGCGGAAACAACGGACCCGTGAAGAGTCTTTGAAGGCGCTCGAGATTCACCCTGGGGCTCCAAAGTCGTCTGTCGTTCTAGCCAGCGGGAACCTGATCAGCTTTTAGATCGAGCCCGGAACCCAGCCCCTCAGCTCCCGCGCAGGAGCAGATGCGGTGCGGCCTCAGCGCTCCACATACAGCTTGCCCCAGGCACAGAGCGTCTGGAGGACGGGGATCAGGGTGCGGCCATAAGTACTGAAGCGATAACTCACTTGCGGCGGCTTGGCAGGCATCACCTCCCGCTCCACAAGCCCATCGCGGACCAGGTCGCGCAGGTGCTGGGTCAGCACCTTGTCGCTGACCTCCGGGATCGCGCGGCGCAGATCTCCGTAGCGCTGAGGGTTCTCCCGCAGCTGCCAGAGGATGGGCAAGGTCCACTTGCCCTCCAGCACCTTGAGGGCCGCTCTCACGAAGGTGGTGCCTTCGATGGGATCCGTCCCCGTCGGCAGGGTTGCGCTCATTCGAAATGGCGAGCCTTGCCCGAGAACGCACCTGAAGGTAAGCCCTTCCTTTCCATGGCGGGCCGCCATAGGTTGCCGATCGATCCCCTCCGTCCTTGAGCACCACAACGACGATGACGCGATTGCAAGGCAAGGTGGCCCTGGTCACGGGCGGATCCCGCGGCATCGGCCGGGCCATCGCTGAGCGACTGGGACGAGATGGAGCCGATGTGGTGCTCAGCTACGCCGGCAATCACGAGATGGCAGAGGCCGTGGCTGCCACGATCCGCGCTGGGGGGGTGCGGGCCCTTGCCCTCCAATCCGACCTCAGCCGGGTGAGCCAGACCCGGGCCCTGTTCGCCGCCGTGCTCGAGCAATTCGGTCACCTGGACATCGTCGTCAACAACGTCGGGGTATCCGTGTTCAAACCCACGATTGACATCGAGGAAGAGGACTACGACCGGGTGATGGGCACCAATGCCCGCGGCACCTTCTTTGCCCTCCAGGAGGCGGCCCGCCACGTGGCCGACGGTGGACGGATCATCAATCTGGCCAGCGGTGCCACCCGCCAGGCCCTCCCCGCCGCAGGCGTCTACGCCGCCAGCAAGGCGGCGGTGGAGCAGTTCGGCATGGCCCTCTCCAAGGAGCTCGGCCCCCGCGGCATCACCGTCAATCAGATCGGTCCCGGGGTCACCGACACAGACGGCCTGGTGATGCCAGCCGATGCCCTGGCCCATTTGATTGCTGCCACTCCCTTGGGTCGCCTCGGCCAACCCGCCGATCTGGCGGATGTGGTGGCCTTCCTCGCCTCCGACGACGCCCGCTGGGTGAATGGCCAGACGCTTCAGGTGAATGGCGGCATCCTCTGAGCCTTCCCCTTGCGCACCACCCATGAATGAATCCCCCGCCAGCTCCGACAATGGCTTTCCCGTCAACGCGATCCGCGTCGGCGATGGCATCGTGCTGATCAACGTGTTCAGCCTCGACCCGGATCAGGCGGAGGCCTTCGTGGCCACCCAGGTGGGCGAATACAAGCGCCTGCAAGGCGTCTTCCCGGGCAGCCTCAGCGCCAACCTGCACCTCAGCCTCGATCGCACCCGCGCCGTCAACTACGCCCACTTCAGCTCCGTCGAGGCCTATCTGGCCATGCGCGCCAGCCCTGCCTTTGCGCAGCATCTGGAGCGGCTCAAGGGACTGGTCCTGAAGGCCGATCCCCAGCTCTACAGCGTTGTCTACACCCAGAACGACGATCAACCCGCGTCCAACGCACCCTTGCCACCCCTCGCAGATCCCTCCCTGGCTCCTCACCTCGGCCCGGTGACGCCTCAGTAAACCAGCCTCCGGCCCGGGCACCTTCATGTCTGATTGATCAACCCAGCGGGTGGCAAACGACAAGGCCTCCTTGGTCGAATCGAAATGCTCATCGATCACGCCGTGGGGCTGGCCCTGACGATCGAGCTGGCGGTAACGACGGGGCTATCCGCACCACCAGAAGGCCAGCGATCCGGCCACGGACAGAGCGATGCGAGCTCAGACCATCATCGCCTCGAGCGGGCGGCGGGCGGAAAAGGGCAGCGCCGCGCCGCACCCGAAGCGCATCACGATGTCCGGGCGCCGCCCGGGCAGACCGACCAGCGCCGTCAGATCGACACGCACAGCCGGCACCTCAACGGGATGGTTGAGAAAGGCGCACTTCAGACCGAGCGCCATCGCCTGCAGGGCCAACCGCTGGCAGGCCCGACCGATCTGCACCCATGACGCCGGGTCCGCCTCGGCCCCGACGAACACGGCAATCCCTGCGGATGAGGCGATCTGGGCGGAATATCTCGCTGTCTCGGCCCCCGCGGTGAAGACCCGATCGAACAGCCAGGGCCCGATCCACTCCGGCAGCGCCGGATTGCCACTGGCGGCGCTGAACAGCCCATCCCCCGTGCGCAGGGCAGCCTTCGGGCTGAAGCGCAGCCAGTGCTTCAACTCAGCGATGAACGCTGGATCGCCGATCTGCGCGGTGTTGCCGGCAATGATGGAACCTTCTGGAAGGCTCTCTGCCGGGCCTCTCAGCAGTCTTCGTATTCCCAATAAGACCGCATCACTCAGCGGCGGTACATTCCCGCCCCAGGCGCCCCAACACCCACCCCAGGGCGAACACCAGCTCCTGAGGCAGGTCCACCCAAACCACCCGGATTCTCCACGGGTCGTTCTTGCACGCCCACACCCGCCTCTCCGAACCCAGCACCGGGCAACACCCCGGCACCGGAGGCAGGGCCACCGACCCCACCCGCTCCCACCCCGGGTTCCCGGGTCAGACCTGCTCCCGCCGCCCCAAAGCCAGCCCCTGGTGCCACCCCCGCTCCGGAAGCAGGGCCACCCAGACCACCCGGGTTCGGGCGGGCCAAAGCAGCCGCGCCGGTGATGAAGGTCAAGGCAGCACCGATCACCAGTGGCCCAGTCCGCTGAAGGATGCGTTTCATGGCAGGGGGAGGCTCAGACATGCCTTCCTCCTAGCAGCACTCGATGGGGCTCGACCCAAAGTCGCTGCCACGACTCACCCACCATCCATAGACCTCAAGCCTCCATCAGCGCAGGCTCTCCCAAGCCAGCCCGTCGCCACCTCCATCCAGGTACGTGTGGCCTTAGCGCAGAAGCTTCTCGGCGACGGCAACGCTGCCGACCTGACGGCAGCGATCGTGGTAGCCAGCGGACGGTAGTGGCGTAGGCCCGACGGATCAGCCTTCTTCGGTCTTCGGTTTCGGTCTTGGAAAGGGTGCGCTTGTACTGGCTCCGCCAGGCTCGAGCCTACGGGCTCTGACAGGGTGATGGTCTGCTCGGTTTAAGACAAACAGAACTCAGCCGCTATTGTTCATTCCAAGGCCTTGAACCCGTGAAGGGGGTCAAAGTTCCAAAGTCTTACTAGGTGAGCAAGGATCCTTCGACGAAGGGAGTTCCCGCTGCCAAAGCCTGTAGGTTCGCCCCCGTGGTGCGAGCGATGTCCTTGAGGGCTTCATGGGTGAGAAATGCCTGATGGGCCGTGATCAGCACATTTGGGAAGGTCAGCAAACGCGCTAGCAAATCGTCCTGCAGCAAGGTCTCAGAAAGATCCTCGAAGAACACCCCGTCTTCCTCCTCATAGACATCCAGAGCAACGCCGCCAAGGCGCCCTGACTTCAGGGCCACAATCAGAGCAGCGGTATCGATGAGTGACCCTCGACTGACATTGACGAGGATCACACCCGGCTTCATGCAGTCAATCGTTTCACGACGGATGATGTGGTGCGTCTCCGGAGTAAGTGGAATATGAAGCGACACGACATCGCTGATGGAAGCCAGGGTGATTGGATCAAGGTAGGTGACACCCTCCCGATCCGCCCATTCCACATCAGGGTAGGGGTCATACGCCACCACCACCATTCCAAAACCGCGCAGAATGCGGGCCACGATTCGACCGATCTTGCCAGTTCCCACAATGCCTACCGTCTTGCCGTTCAAGTCGGTACCGACCAACCCGTGCAGGGAGAAATCAAGTTCCCTCACCCTGTTGAAGGCGCGGTGGATCTTGCGGTTGAGGGTGAGCAGCAACGCCACGGCATGTTCCGCCACGGCGTGGGGAGAATAGACAGGAACGCGGGTTACGGCAATTCCAAACTGCTGCGCCGCAGAGAGATCGACATTGTCAAACCCTGTGCAACGCAGGGCAATGAGTTCAACTTCTTGGTTGGCCAGCACCTCAAGACAGGTCCTGTCCACAACGTCATTGACGAATACACAAACAGCGCGAGCGCCTCGGGCCGCGATCGCTGTTTCGGTGTTCAGTCGGAAATTGAGAAAATTAAGGTGGAAAGCTGCACCCGTTGCAGCAGGAAGATGAAGACGGTCGTAGGGTTTGGAGTCAAAGACAGCGACAGTGCAAGCGGGCTCGTTCATACGATTCTTCAAATCGGCCAAAGCTTTCTTTTGCCGATTATAGCGATCTAACTAGATCTGGCGAAAGCTCGGCAAGTGGCCGCTCTTGATGTGACAAGCAAATCACGAAATGACTCCAGGAAGCGATAGGCGACGTTCAGCGCAATCATCAGTTCTATAAACAAAATTCTAGGTCATTTCTTTTATCCTGGAGGGTCAAGAGCTCATTTTCTGCACTTTGCCATCGATGTTGATCCCTTCTCAAAAGCGGTCCGTGGGACCCCGCGCTCTGGTAGGCGATTCCGGTGGACTGGTTGTGATCTGCAAACTCGCTCTGGTTATCTACTAATGAAGAGGTGCCCAACCCTGAGGTCTTCAATCCCCAAGCTTCCTGTCGAGCCACTGCGTCACCACATAGACACCGATAAACATCGGCAGATACGCGATCCACATGTTGGGCAGGTCCAGCTCTGAGTTGTTGATCAGAACAAGCCCCCCATAGCTGATCAGGCCATAGATCAATGCCCTACGCAGTGGCCCAACAAGTTTCGTCAAGTGAGCTGCAACAGTTACTTCGATTGATTGTATCTGCAGTAAAGAATGACGGCCTTGCCAGGGCGAGATCAGGCCTGCGGATGGCGAATGGTTCGGCTGCGGTTAGCTGCTGCTGACAGCAGCTTGTGCTGAAGGTCCAGGTCTTCTCAATCGAATCAAGCTGTTCATCCAGCTCACAGGGGGGGCTGCTCATCGCAGAACGGGTGGCCGCTCAGATCAGCTCCGGATGGAGGGGATCTCCCTTGAAGGGGCCGCTGACAGCGCTGGTGATCCAGCCGCCATAGAAGCCCCCTTGCTGGGGACGCACCCGTTCGCCATCCACCCAGCAGCCGTCCATTTGGGCTGGATACAAGGCGAACCACCCGGCCAGGGCCGCGAAGGCCGCTGTCGGCTCGGGGTAGTGCCAGAGGGCCCGCTCGATCCGCCGCGTCCCCACCACCAGATCGAAGTAATGGGCCACACCCTTCCACTCACAGAAACTACGGCCAGGCACCGGCTCAAGCCGATTCAGCGCGATGGAATCCGGTGGCAGGTAGTAGGTGGGTGGATGGAAGGTTTCGAGCACCTGCAACGCGTGGTGGGTTTCGCAGAGCAACTCACCGAGGGCTCGGACCAGCACATGGGAGTGGCTGGCGCGCAAAGCCGGAGGCCGGGGGTAGTCGGCGACTTTCTCTGCTGATGATGCCTCCATTGCGACGCTCCAGTGACAACGACCATGGCTCCACTCCACCATGGCTCCACCACCCTCCGATCGGTTGTCGCTGCGTCTCGATGGGGCCCTGGCCCGACTGGGCGGCATGGCCCTGATCCCCATGCTGCTGCTGGCGCTGGCCTGCGACGGCCTGATCGGCGGGCTGCTCTGGCCAGGATCTCGGTGGCAAGCGCCTATGGCAAGGCCCATGGACAGACGACGGGGGCCTTGCGGGCCTGGTCCCTGAGCTGGGGCCGTCGCCAGGCGCGCCCGGCGATCGACCCCACCTGAGCCGCGTGGTCAGAACCAATGGTGGGGATAGGGATCCTCCTCGGGCCGCAGACGGCTGAGAGGCAAGTAGATCAAAGACGTGTCCTTGGTCCGCAACAGGCCCTGGCAAGCCGTCTCTGATCCGATGCACCGCGCTGTGCTGCTGAGCATCGCCCCCAAGTCCTACCGCTTGGCACTTGGTGCCAAGCGGTCTGTCTACGCTGAATCCCTTGACCGTCTAGAGGACCCATGACCACTGGAGGGGATCTGGAGTGGGCGGATTGCACCGCCGTGGAGCACGACCCGCAGCGCGTCTGTGGCGCATGGGTGTTTCGCGGTACGCGCATTCCGGTGGCGGCCCTCTTTGAAATCCTGGAAGACGGCGTTTCCTTGACGGATTTCGTCGAGCTCTTCCCCGGCGTCAGTTTCGAGCAGGCCCGCCTGGTGCTGGAGCCTGTCGCCAGGAGCACAACTCGGGCGTTGGCCTGAGTGCAGATCCTGTTTGACCAGGGGACCCCTGTTCCCCTGCGCCGATCGCTGGATGGCCACGTGGTGGCCACTGCTTACGAGTTTGGCTGGTCGACCGTCACCAATGGCGATCTGATCCGCCTTGCGGAGCAGGAGGGATGCGAGCTGCTGATCACCACCGAGACCAACCTGCGGTACCAGCAGAACCTGCAGGCTCGCACCATCGCGATCCTGGTGTTGACCACCACCAGCTGGCCGAGGATTCGTCAGGTCACAGCCAGCATCCAGGATGCTGTCACCGCCACCTTGAGCGGCGAGTACAGGGAACTTTCAATCCCCTGAAATCAGCCCACCTGGTAAGGGTGGTGAGTGAGTGGTTCCTGCCCGGTGGAGCTGCCTACTGATTGTTCGCAGGACAGATAGTCACAGATATGAAAAGAGGCAGACGCTAAATCCCTTCCGCGTCTTGAGCATGACCAACCCTGTTCCCCTCCCGACCCTGCCGGGTGAGGTGCACCGCTTCTGCGGCGTGGTGGAGCGCTTCGCGAAGAGATCCTCGTTCTCGAGGGCACGTTCTCGGATGAAGAGGGGGACTACCCGACCGGCACCTACCTGCGCAATCCCGCCGGCTCGGCCCACGCCCCCTCCAGCGAAGGCGGTTGCACGCTGCTGGTCAAACTCCATCAGATTCACCCGGCTGATCAACAGCACGAGGTGAAAGGCAGCCGGCAAGGCTCCTGGCATCCGGGCCCCGTAGCGGGATTGGAGTTGCTGCTCTTGCACCATTGGGGCAGCGAGAACGTGGACCTGAGACGTTTGGCGCCCGGCACGGTCGTCCCGCACCACAGCCATCCCGGCGGAGAAGAAATCCTCGTGCTCGAAGGGCTGTTTCAGGACGATCAGGGCAGCTATCCGGCCGGTAGCTGGCTGCGTCAGCCCCCCGGCAGTGCCCACCAGCCCTACAGCGAGCAGGGCTGCGCCATCTGGGTCAAGAGCGGTCACCTGCCGGTGACGATTGGCCCGACCGGCTCAGAAGCCTGAGCCTGGGGTTCGCAGGAAAGCCAGCTCCTCGCCGCTGGACGAACGCCCCAGCAGCGCATTGCGGTGAGGGAAGCGACCAAAGCGGGCGATCACATCGCGGTGGCGGCTGGCGAACCTCGCGGTTCGTTCGTCCGTGAACTGCTGGAACAGGGGGATCGCGGACTCCTGGATAGCGAGGTCCTCCGCGTGCATCTGGGGCATCAGCCAGAACTGACGACGGGCTTGCTCCACTTCTGCTGCGACCCAGCCCTTGACAAGGGCCTTCTGGCTGAGAGCCAGTGCCTGGTCGTCGCCACTGAAGGCCATGGCCGAATCGCGCCAGATCTGGCGTGGGAACTGATCGAGCAGCAGCACCAGGGCCAGGCCATCGCCAGGGACCTCTCCCCAGGCAGCCAGCTCACCGGCGATCGCCTGGCGGGTCAGGCCGATGAACCGCTCGCACACCAGCTGGTCAAAGGCCTGATCTTTCACGAACCACTGGCTGGGGCTGCACTCCTGGAACCAGAAGGCCAGCACCTGATCCGCGTCCAAAGGCCCACAGCCACTGCCTGCATCGTGGCTGATCGGGCGTTCCTGTTCCGTTGCCAGATGATCCACAAGGTGCTTTTTACTCGCAGGGTGATGGTCTCAGGGGAGCAAGGACGCAGGGGCTGAATCCACTCTGCGCAGGGACCATGATCAACCTAGTTTTTCTACCTTCCCTGAGGGAAGGCGCACCGCTGCTGCCGCGTGATTGACCGTTTTAGGGAGCCATTGAGGTGGCAGATCAAGGGAGTTCTGGTGCAGTCCCGCAGCAAGGGAAATACCAGAAAATCCTGATTCTCTTGTACTCAATAAATATACAACTCCCGGGGGCAAAAAGGAACCAACCGCTAGCTAGGACTCAAAATAGTACGGGTGCCGCATTCCCGCAACCGATCTTGGCACCTGCCGATCCCCTTGGCAGGAACTAGAAACCTGCGCAGCCGCTCACTGACAAGTGCACCTAAGCTTTGGCGAATCCGTATGAACAGCTGCTCAAAATTGGGCAGCCAGTGAGTCATTCAATGCTGAAGGTTCAGAGCCTTCATGGTTGCCCAGCGCATTGAAGTTACGCAAGGAAGCGAGGTGATGGCAGATCATTTCGTATACCCCAGTGCGTACGAGGTCGAGTAGAACTTCTGAGGAGAGGGTCATAACCCTGGAACGTTCAACCGTGTAGAAACCATTCATGGCTTTCGTCTGCCCATTTGGCAGCTTGGCTTCTGCCTGTTTGGGCTCGAGCAGATTGAGCTCCTTAAGCCGCTTGCAGATGGCCTTTGTGCGCTGGTACTCAGCTTGAAACTGACTCAGAAAGCGCAAAATGCCATCGGTGTATTCGCTGGCTTTTCCTTCTTCTCCAATGAGGGCAATGCCCTCTTGGTTTTGGTTGAATCCTGGGTAGCTTTCATCAATGCATAGAAACACCTTTTCCTGACTGTCGGCTTGGGAGAGCACAAACGGATAGCGCCGAATAAAGGCGGGGACGTACTTCCCTTCCCACTTACCTTCGGAAGAAAGGTAGACATTCTCTGACTGTTGAAGGCCGAGAAGGATGACTGGCATGATCTCATCGTCCTCACCCACGAAGACAATGGGGTAGTCGCCAGCAGCATTGAGGAACTCAATGGCCATCAAGGGCACGGCCTGAGTTGATTTGGTAAAGGAATAATCCTTGACCGGGGTGATGTACCAGTCCTTGTGGCGCTCTGCGGATAGCGGGCTGATCTCGTTGTAGAAAAGAAGCTGGGTGGCCATGTTGGTTGGCTTGAGTGTTTGTGGTCTGAATTCTACAGTGCAGCGATCAAGCTTACTGAATTCAGACGAACAAGTGAGCAGATCATTGATTGATAAGGTCCCTACCTTGTCTTGCCGAGGCTCAGCCGCTTCAGGAACGGCAGCCGTCGTAGCAACCAATACTGGCTCTCCTGATCGGAATCGGGAGAGACACCGGCCATCACAACTTCGGGCATTGGCCTGCTGGCAGGTAACGGTTTGGACGTGGGCGCAGCTTGCTCAGCGGATCGAGCTTCAGGGCGGCTCACAGGTCCAGATCCCTGGCCGCGAGCAGGGGTGATGAAAGCGGAAGGCGGCTGGTCGAAGGCGGATCCTTGCCGGAGCGGTAGATCCTGAGGCCGGGGGAGGGATGGGGCGGGGCCATCGTCAGTGCGTACGACGTCAGCGCCGAAGGCTCCGGGACGCTGGTCGCTCGTGGCGGAGCTGCGCATGCCGGCAGCAAGGGTCTCGGCCATCACTCCGCTTTCCGTGTGATCCAGGCCCAGGACATGGCCGAATTCATGCATCAGCACACTGAGTAGATCGATGCGTCCGATGGCATCCTTGCTGCGCGCAACCAGCGCCCCATCGACCACTTGATACTCCTCATTGATTGCAGGGGTGGTATCAATGAACCAGCCATAGCCGGCAGCATCGATGTCGATCCAGATGACACCATCTGCATAGGACCCGAACTCGTTACTGGGCAGATCAGCCATCACCACTCGGATGCTGTAAAGCCTCGCAAGGTCGTCGGCTGAGAGGCCTGGAGCAAGCCGCTCAATTGCCGCCTTGACCAGAGGCTGGAGTGCCTCCTCAGTAAGCGGAGCCATGGGTGGCGCCACGGAGGCTGGTCCCGTGCTGGCTGTGAGCTTGAGCGCCGTCTTGGCCTGACCTTTGTTGGTGATGGTCGTAGTCGTGCCAGCGCTATTCACATTCCCATTGCTGCTGCTGGCTGAACCGCCGGTGGTAGCAGTGGCTCGCGTAGGGGCGGTTTGCCCCGGTGTGCTGCCATCGGCTGTGAGTACCTTGGCTCTGTCATCCTCGGGCGCGCCCTGAGTGTCACGTCCGGCGGAGCCATTACCGGGCTGCGGATCCCGTGGGCCGCCGTTATCACCACTGCTAGAGAGACCCAGTTCACCATTGGGCTCGCTGAGACTTTGATCCGCACCACTGGCCTTACCCAGATCGGTGAGGAACTGTCGAATGGCGGGGGATGAAGCCCGGTTCACCGTGGGGGAACCGAACGGGCTGAAGGGGACCAGGAAAGAATTGAACTCGCCCCTCCAATCAAACATTCGGTCGTTTCCGGTGTTGCCAATCAGCACATCGAGACCGTCACCACCAAAAACAAAGTCTCCATCGGCGTATCCAGTGGAATCGGGAGCATCATTAAGCCCACCATTGGTATCCAGGTTGTCGTCGGCATTCATCAGGTCGTCACCGAGACCACCGAAGAGACGATCGTTACCGGTTCCGCCGACGAGCCAGTCATTACCGGTGTCGCCAAAGATGTGATCTTTTCCATCTTCGATTTTGGCACCGGAATCATCCACGGCTTGGAAGTTGAGCAGGAATCCATTGATTTTCCGAAGTGGATTATTGGCGTCGTAGAACGACAATTTCCGTGTAGCTGCGTCGTAGCCGATCGGAGCAGCTTCGCCCTGAGGAGTGACATTTAGATAGAACGACTCCAGGGCCTCCGCTCCAGATACGGCATCATCACCAGCGCCGGCATGGATCCAGTCATCGCCCAGACCGCCATAAATGATGTCGTGCCCACCACTTTCCCAGGCGAGAAGCTTGACATCCTTACGCAAGAGACCAGTGATATTGACCACAGCACCGGTGAAGGGCCCCGGCAAGGAAAGAGTCAACTGAAGATTGGGCTGGGTCAGACCGTTCAGAGGCTCAGAGCTGCCATTGCGACTTGTCAGGAGGATGCCGTCATCGCCGACGATGCCATCGACGCCGCTACCACCGAAAAGTCGATCATGACCGCTACCACCGTAAATGTCATCATCCTGTCCATCCCCATAAAGGACATCGTTGCCAACCATCCCATGAATGATGTCATCGCCTGCTTCACCGTGAATCAGATCTGAGGCTCCAATATCGCTGGACACATCACCACCAAGAGTGTAGTCAAGCAACTGATAGGCGCGCGGCGCGATGCGGAGGCTGCCCCGGTCTTCGAAGATCGAGGACTGGTCGTAGGAGAAGGCCAAAACACCGCCCGTGGCGGTGACGAGCCGGAAGATATTGCCGTTGTCGCCGAGGATCATGTCGGCATCGCGGGCATGCTTGTCGGTAGTGGTGTCGCCGGCGTGGTTGCGTGCCAGGTCAGTCCCTGCGCCGCCGAACAGCAGGTCGCTGCCGTCTGCGCGTTGGCTGCGCGCCGTCCAGCCAAACAGATTGGAGTTGCCGCCGATGATGTCGTCCTGGCCGAGGTTGCCGAAGATCACATCGCTCTCGCCGCCACCCTCGATGTAGTCGTCGCCGTCGCTGTCACTCTCGACAGAAGCAACCACCACCAGGGCGCCGCTGACGTCGCGGGTCGCACTGACGCCGTTGCCGGCCAGCTTGCCCTGGATTGAGCCATCGCCCTGGATCGTGTCGCTGCCACGCTGGCCGAAGATCGTGTCGTTGTTGGCGCCACCGGCGATGTAGTCATCACCGAACAGGCCGTTCAGTCCATCGCCGATGGTGATGGTCCAGTTGCTCCACTTGGGAACATCACTCGCTGGGCCGCTGAATTGCCTCGACGTGTCGACCAACGCTTCGCCTTGGTTGTCGTAGAGCTGGCCGCCGGTGAGTGCACGGAAGCGCGGACTGGTGTTGATCCCCAGGGCACGGCTGCTGAGCACACCCTGGTCACCGAGGATCAGGTCACGGCCGGCATTGCCATCAAGGATGTCGTTGCCGACCCCGCCAAGGATGAGATCGTCGTCCTCATTGCCCTCGATGACGTCGTTGCCACCGGTTGCATTGAGCGCGTCGGTGGTCTGCACGCGCGCCGCGCGCAGGGTTGCGAGTGTCTGCACATCCTGCAACTCAGCGTTGTCGCCGATCAGTAGATCCGCATCGCTGAGCGTCACGGCCGCTGCACCAGTGCCATTGCCGCCGTAGAGCTTGTCGCTGCCGAAGCCACCGATCAGGATGTCGTCACCGGCATTGCCTCGGATTGTGTCGTCACCGCCAATCCCATGGGCCGTGGTGCGTACGAAGTCGAGCGTTGCAGGGTTCGCGTTGTTATCGGCATCAAACACCAGTTCGCCATTGTCACCCAGGGCGATGTCGTTGCCGGATCCGAGCACCAGCGTGTCACCGGCCATGCCCCCAAGCACGATGTCATCGCCTGCGCCGGTGGTGATCTGATCGGCGCCACCGTCGCCGAAGGCAATCGTTTCGACTTGGCCGAGTGTGATCCCCAGGGCCGCGAAGCGCGTGGAATCGGAGTTGGCAGCTGCGATGCGGCCGCTGTCGCCGAATACGAGGTTGCGGCCATCACCGGAGTTGACGGTGTCGGCGAAGCGGCCGCCAATGACGAGGTCGCTGCCGGATCCGGTAGCGATGGTGTCCGCACCACCATTGGTTGTGGTGGACGTGCTTTCGATCAGGTCAATATCTGAGCGATCCAGGTCAGCCACGACGTAATCGATGACGCCATGGTCGCCAAGGATGATGTTGTCGCCATCTAGGTCGTCAATCTTGTCGCCTAAATGGCCGCCAAGGAGGATGTCGTTATCGCGGCCACCATCGATTCTGTCGCTGCCACCTTTGCTCTCCACGGTGGTGGCGATGCGCTCCACTCCAACGGTGGTGTTGATGCGGCGGATCCCGGTCGCCAGGGTGATGACGCCATGGTCTCCGAGGATCACATCAGCACCGTCGCCGCCGGAGAGGTTGTCCGAACCCGGTTCAGGGCTTGTGAAAACCTTGAACATGGCCTCATCATCGCCAAGTCCGTAGTTCTTTTCCCTGCGGTTGGGTTGTTGATCCTTGGCAAACAGACGCAGGTCCACCTGGAAGGCAGCATCGCCGTAGATGTGGTCGTTGCCGCTTTGGCCGCTGACCGAGTCATTGCCGGTGTTGCCCGTCAGTTGGTCGGCGCCCTGGCTGCCTGTGATGGTGTCGTTGCCTTCGCCGCCATCGATCACCAGGCCCACGAAGCCATCAGCTTTGGCTGCCATGGCGGAGGCGTCGATGACATCGTTGCCCGGGTTGTTGAAGCTGGTGCCGCTGGAGGACACGGCGCCCGTGCTGTTGCTGTAACGCAGGCGATCATCGGAGCTGTCGCCATAGACCAGCAGCGCTCCTTCACCGCGGTCGTTGATGGTGATCGTGTCGTTCCCTCCGCCGCCATGGATGGCGAGGATGGAGCGGGGATCCTGTTCGCTGGGAAGGTTTCTCTCGTCGCGGTCGGCTGTGGTCTCGACGGTCAACGATTCGTCGCCTTTGCCGAGCAGGATCTCCGTGGTTTCGAAGCCATTGAAGGTGATGCCTCCGCCGTAGTAACGCCAGATCGGCTTCTCGTCGGTGCCCTCGTTGACCCTCATTTGACCACCCATGCCAAAGCCGCTGAGAGCGAGGCCGGGGTTGGAGAGATTCAGGCCATCGCTTGTGGTCTCGCGGTAGCTGAGCAGACCGTCGTTATCCGCATCGACATTATCGGTGTGGAAGATGGTGAGCGAATCGATGTCTTCCCATTCGTTGGTGCTGAGCAGCTCGCTCCTGCTGGGCGTGTTGCGTTCACCGGGGAGCAGAACGGGTGCGGCAAAGCTGCGGTCGACCTCGGAGCGGCCACCTTCGATGATCAAGGCTCCCTGGATCTGGTCGAGGTTCTGGTCCCGGGTGGCGAACTTCTTGAGGCTCCGCTCCTCTGGGGAAAGGGAGATGTCTGGGTTGGCACTGACGCCGATCGTGCTCCAGTTCTTGTAGGTTGTTTGGTCAAACGTGATGGTATAGGTGAAGGGGGTTGGGGCAGAAGGCGTGAGGGTTGCGGTGGTATCGGTTTCGATCTGGAGATTGACCGTGGAACCCGCCAGCGGTTGCTTGGTGAGGCGAACGCGATAGGCATCATCGCCGCCGCTGCCGGTGTTGACGGCCGTGAAGCCTTCGCTTTCCTGGATGATCACCTGGGCCACGTCGTTGTCGTAGACCGTGACATCGAGGTCAAAGCTGTTGGCGACATTGGCATACTTGCCATCACTCAGCGAGGAGGTGAGTGAATGGTTGATCTTCGCTGCTTTCCGGCCGGAGATGGAGTCGTTCTCGGGCGCGAAAACCGTTACCTCCTGTGCCGTATCCCAGTTGCTGCTGGTGAATGTCAGCGAGCTGGAGTTGGTTGACGTAAACGCTCCGTTGGCCAGGGTCACAGTGACGGTTTCACCGTCTTCGGGTCTTGCCGTGAGCCTGACCGAGTAGCGATCGCTGAATCCATCTGCACCTTCCAGTATCTCGGTGGTGGTTCCGCTGAAGCCGGAGTTGTCGGCATCCAGAGGACGGATGTCGAGACCAGCCTTGTCGTTGTCGATGATGTTGACGTAGACATCCTTGAGAGCGATGCCGTCAAAGCGTTGGTCAAGGCTGATGATGCTGTGGCTGATCAGGGCAATGCGCTCGCCTTCGGCGGCGCTGTCGTTTTCGGCCTGGATTTCAATCTCTACCTCCTGATCCCAGTTGGTTTCGTCAAGGGTCAGCACAAGGGCGCTGGTGAATACGCCCACTCCCTTGCGACGGAGCAGCAGGCTGCGGCCACCGGAGGCCTGATCCGCCGTGCTGGTGGGGCCCGCTGACACGGTGAGATAGACCGGATCTCCGAGGACGGGCGCCAGCAGGCGGATCGAGTAGCTGGAGAGCAGGCCCTGCTCGCTGACCAGCAGGGGCTGGGTGGGCTGCTGAATGGCCACCACCGCGCCCGTGGAGGGGGTGCTGACCAGGGTGTCAACGCCAGGTACGCCCACGGGGGCATAGCTGGGATCGGTGCTGTTGAGCGAGTGGGTGATCAGGCCTGAAATCGCCTGCAGCTCGGCGCTGACGATCGGGGCGGTCACATCACCCATGACCTGGATCTGATCGCTGCCGAGGCCGCCAATGATCTTGGTGACGACTTTCTCGTTGGTGCTGAGAATGAAGATCTTGTCGTCGCCCTCGAGGGCATCGAGCTCGGCCTGTTCGATGTTGGTGAAGCGGACGTTGAGGCCAGCGCCAAAGATGCCATCACGTGTGACGACAAAGCTGTCGTTGAACGGAGTGCCCAGAACGACGACGGTGTCAAAGCCCTGGCCGCCATCAATGTTGACCGGGGCATTGATGGCATAGCTGATCGAGTCGTCTCCATCACCTCCCTTGGCTTCGCTTTCGCCTTGCTTCTCCGTTGTGTCGATAGTGACAAAGGCACGGATCACGAAGGTGTCGTTGTCGTTTTCACCCTCCATGCGCAGGGTGCCCACATTGCGGTAGACGTTGAAGGTGTCGTTGCCATTGCCACCGAAGATGGTGGTGGCGTAGCTGACACCTTTGCTGACGTAGGCGATGCCGTTGAGTGGCTGGTTGCGGATGTCTGCAATAGCAATCGCTTGCAGGATTCTCTTGCGTGTGGCTTCCGGCAGGGTGTCGGTGACAGGATCGAAGCCAACGGGATTGAAGATGATCTCTCCTGTGCTGGGATCACGGATGACGCCGATGATCACCGGGGTGACGTCAAAGGTGTCCCCTGGCTGCACATTCGCCTGGGCATCGCGCCGGGTGCCGAAGATCTGTCCGATCTGGAAGGTGTCGGCCCCTTCGCCACCATCGAGGGTGGTGATGGAGCTGTTGTCGTCCATCGCGATCGCATCATCACCGCCGAGGCTATTGATGCGCAGGCGGGCGTTGATGTTCCTGTCGTAGTTGACCCGTTCGGCATTGGTGAAGCCTTGGCTGGCAGGATCGAAGCCATTGAGCAGGGCCACGAAGTCCTTGCGCCCGAGGAAGGTGTCGGCTTGTTCGGTGCCATTGATGATCAGCCCATCGACACCGCGATCGGGTGCGCCGTTGTCGAACACATTCACCAGGGCATGGCCCGTACCGGCCAGGTTCACCGTGGTCAGGTCTGAGCCTGATTCACCGTGCAGGGTGAGCAGGGCGCCGAGGCCGTTGCTGTTGGTGCGGGTGAAGACGCCTGTGGTGGGGTCTCCCTGCACATTCACCTCCACGAAGTCATTGCCGGCCTGGCCGTGGATGGTGGTGAGCCCGCTGATCGTGTTGATCGCGATCGTGTCGTCGCGTTGGTTCGTGGCCTCGTTGCCGTCACCGCCAAACACATCGGTGGTGCCGATGTGGGTGCCGTCGATCAGGAGCACATCGGCGCCCGTTCCCAGCCAAAGCTTGAGGGCTTCGAGGTTGCTGTAGTCCACGCCAGCGCCGAGGCCCAACCCCCGCAGGCTGTTGCCGGTGAGGGTGCTGGCTTTGGCGCTGGTATTGCCGGAGTCGTCGATCGCGAGCTCATCGCTCTCGTTCGCGGCGGCGCCACCATCGATCACCACCAGCCCCTGCACTCCATCCACCTTGCCGATCGTGGAGGCAACAGGGGTGGCGATGCCACCGATGCCTGGCCCATGCTGACCGTCGGGATACTCTGTGGGCAGCAGAGTGGCATCGGCAAGATTCAACTTGTTGTTGTTGGTTTTGCCGTAATCACTGATGTGGATGCGATCGCTGCCGGACTGGCCGTAGATCGTGACCGTGCTGCCCGTGTTGCTGCCGCGCACGCCGATGAGGTCGTCGCCCCCTTCGGCGTAGATCGTGAGCTGGCCGTCGGCGTCGTTGATCTGGATCTGATCGGCACCCGCCGCGCTGAACACGTTGGTGGCTGAGGTGTGGGTGGCATTCACCAGCAGATGATCCGCCGAGGCACTCATCCACAGATTCAGCGTTTCCAGATTGCGGTAGTTGATGCCCTGCTCCAGCTCCATGCCCCGCAGGCTGAAGGTGGTGGGGGCCCCTGCAAGGCGATCCAGGACTCCCGCCTTGGCGTTGGCCGCAGCGGAGTCGTCGATGTTGAGCTGATCGCTGAAGGCATCCGCGTTGCCCCCATCAACGGTGAGCAGGCCATTGATCGCTGTGATGTTGCCAAGGGGAGACGTGGTGCCGTTGGCGGTGGGTCGCAGAGGCGCCTGATCGCTCACATTGGTCGTGTCACTGCCGGTGCCGCCTTCCACCAGCACCGTTCCGTCCATGGCGAGGATGTTGAACGTGTCGTCTCCGCCATCACCGCGCAGGGTGCTGCTGCTGCCTGCGTTGGTGTCGTTCACCGTGATCGTGTCGTTGTCGGCCTGGCCTTCCACCAGCAGCAGGTCGTCAGCGCTGTTGATCACCACCTGGTCGTCACCGGCGCCACTGCGCAGGTTGGTGTCCTTCTGGAAGCCGATGGCAAGTGCCGCAGGATCGGTTGTCTTGTGGGTGCTCTCAATGGTGAAGGTGTCGATGCCGCTGCCGAGGCTGATCAGCAGGTGCTCGATCGTTCCGTAGGTGATCGTGCCCCCCATGCCGAGACCGGAAAGGGTGGTGGAGGTGAGGGTGCCGCTGCGATCGTCTCTGTCACCGGTGTTGTCCACGTTGAGGTGATCGCTGCCACTGGTGGGCAGATCGCCGTTGATCGTGAGATTGGCCCGGATTCTCTGCACGTTGCCGCCGCTGTTCGCGTTGCGGTTGGCGAGGCTGCCTGCGGCCTGGCTGCCGACGTTGATGGTGTCGGAGCCGTCGCCTGCCTGCACGAGGGTGACATCGTTGAGGCTCTGGATGTTGACCACATCAGCGCCCTGATCGCCCCTGAGGGTCAGCTGGGTGCCGGGGCCGCCGCTGCCGGTGGCGAACACATTGATGATGTCATCGTCGCCCCCGGCGTTCACCGTGGTGGTGCCGCCGATGCCACGGATGTTGGTGGTGTCCTGTCCCGCTCCTGTGTTGACGGTGACCACGCCAGCAGTGGTGTCGAGGCTGGCTTCAAGATTCACGCTGTCGTTGTCGGCGTCTCCGTTGATCACCACCACGCTGCCGCTGCTAGCGCCCTGGAGGTTGATGGTGTCGGCACCCTGTTGGCCGAAGACGGTGAGATCGTCAGCAGCGTCAACGATGGTGACCTGATCGCCACCGCTGCCGCTGGAGAGCGAGGTGGTTTTGCGCGGACTGCCGGAGTGGGTGCTCTGAACCGTGAAGATGTTGCCGCCGCTGCCCAGGTTGATGGTGAGATCTTCGAGGGTCTGGTAGGTGATCGAGCCCCCGAGGCCCATCAGGCCCGTGATGCTGTCGCGGGTGAGGGAACCGTTGTTGGCGACGGCATCTCCGGTTTCATCCACCACCAGCGTGTCGCGCTCGCCCGTGCCGCCACCCCCCTGGAGGGTGAGCAAGGCAGCGATGGCGTTCAGGGTGCCGCCCGTGTTCGTGGTTGTGGCAGCGTTGGTGCCCACGTTGAAGCGATCGACACCCTCTCCGCCCTGGATGGTGACGGCGGCGGCGATGGCGCGGACATTGAACTGATCGGTGCCAGCACGGCCATCGATGCTGAGTTGCTGCACCGAGGCATGGGTACCCAGGATCGTCAGATCGTCGGCGCCGCTGCCGAGGTTGAGGTTCGCCTGGCCAAGGGCGGCAAAGCTGATCTGCTTGCCGCCGGCGATGCCGAAGCCGCTGAGAGCTGCGGCAGCGCCAATGCTGGCGATGGTGCCGAGGTTGTTGCTGCTGTCACCGCTCTTATCGATGGTCAGATTGTCTCCTGACTGACCGCCACCATCAATGCTCAGGTTGGCCTTGATGCCGGTCAGCGCACCATTGCTGTTGCCAGCCGATGCATTGCTGCCCACGTTGATGGTGTCCGCATCTTCTTCACCCTCAATGCGGGTATTGATGTTAATTGCATTGATGTTGAAGATGTCATTGCCAGTCCATCCTCTGACAACGAATTCGTCGTTGCTTCCCTGCCCGGAGATCGAGAGTCTGCTGGTGGCACCACCAGCAAGCCCCCAGGTTGCCGTGGTGGTGTCCACAAAGCGGGTGCTGGCCAGGGCAGGGAAATCCGTAAGGCGCTGGACGGTGGAGGGCTCCAGCAGAGCGCTGGCGTTGACATCGACCCGATCGGCTGAGGCTGACTGAATCAGGGTGACCGTGTCAACCAATTGTTTGTTGCTGCTGCTGTCCTCGCGCAGGTTGACCTCGAAGCTGCCGACAGCGTTTCGGACGCTGTCGTCGAGCAGGACCGTGTCGGCACCGTCGGCGGGAACGATGAGCAGGGATTCCAGGCCCGTGGCCGTTGCCTTATTGCTTTGTGGGCCCGATAGGGTGGTGAAGATCTCCAACGTGCTGCCACTGCCAGCAAAGCGGAGAAGGTCCGATTTCGCGGTGCCCTTCACTTCAAGCTTGTCCGTTCCCGCTCCAGCATCGATCGTATCGCCCAGAAGATCGGTGATGACAGCGAAGATGGCATCATTGCCTTCTCCTGCGTTGATTACGTCGGCACCGACGCCGCCTTCGAGGTAATCATTGCCGGACCCGCCACGCAGGATGTCATTACTAGAGCCCCCGAAAAGGATATCGTTGTCAGCCTCACCGTCGAAATCTACACGGGCACTACCTGCGGAGGCCAACACATCGTTGCCGGCACCTCCTTTCGCGGTGACCGCCAGACCAAATCCCTGGGTCAGGATCAGGCTGTCATTCCCCGATCCAAAGTCAGCAGCGACACTGGAGACTCCGTTGTAGTACTCGGTGTAGCCGAAAGCCTGAACAAGAACCTTGCCGCCGCCGAGGTCGGTGAGTTGGTAGCCCTCGTTGATCTGGTTTTGTACAACCGTACGTTGATTGCTGCGTGCGCCAACGTTGAGATTGAGTACGCCACCTTCCACCTTTGCCAACCTCGGTGGCGGTGTGGGGAAGATGCTGGCGGGAATGCTGATGCTGGCAATGGTTCCTCCCCCGCAGACTTCATCAAACAGGAGATCAACACAGCCGCGCGCGTAGAGGCTCAGCGTTGTCGAGGACGGGCCAAAGACCGCAGTTCCGCCGAGGGTGACGGAGGCGCCGATGCCGATGCCGATGATCTCCAGCCTGACCCGGCCTCCAACCTGGACGGAAAGCGTGTACGAGTCGCCATCGGAATAGAGATAGTTGGTACCACTCTTGGTCAGAGAGACGGAGCCGAACACCTCGCCTGAAATCGAGAAGCCCGGGATGCCGAAGTACAGCCCGCCTCTCACCGAGATACTGAACTGACCATCGGACTGAATCCAGCCGCCGGCGGTGATGTTGATCGGACCAAGGTTGCCGTAGAGATTGGCGCCGATCCGCCAGGTGCCTTGTCCGCCGGCGCCGATTTCGATGTTGAAGTCACCACCGATGGAGACCACCTTGGCAATGGTGAGATCTCCCTTCATGCTGAGCTTGAAGACATCAACAGGACCTTTGGTGTTGATCAGCAACGAGCCGGCAGCGTCCAGGCTGAGCATCGAGGTGACATCCGCCTTGAGCGTCACGGCGGCGGTGAGGGCAATACCGCTGCGATCAATCGAAATGGCACCCTTGGCTGCGAAATCAAGGGAGATGCCATCAGTTCCTATTGAGAAGCTCAGATCGGCAAACAGCTCAACGCTGTTGGCGTCAATCCCGATCCCTCCCGTGATCTGTGCTTCGGCAAAGCCGGCAAAGGTTACGCTGCCAGACAGAACGGCTGTGACATAGGGAGAGGCCGTCCTGGCGCGCTCGGAATCGCTGAGATCAACACCGTTAAGCAGCTTATTGATGGTGCTGGTTTTGGGTATGCCATCACTGCCCACGATGATCGGTTTCTTGCCGCTGATTTCATAGGTATTGCCACCCTTCAATCTGCCGAGCAGATCCGAGGCAAGGGCGCCAGTGGAGGGATCAAGGGCGGAGGTCTCAAGCCTGCTGAGGATCGTGTCGGGCAGTGTGATGGCCTGGGTGACGCCTGTGGTGTTGATCAGCAGCCTGGCGGAAACATCCAGATCGATCACGGATAGATTCAGGCCCAGATCAATGTCGAGATCTGCCGCAAAGCCCTGGTTGTTGATCACAACGGCACCGAGGGCGCTGATGGCCACCAAGGGACTGCTGCTCTTGCCGATGTCGGGGCCTACACGAACATCAACGTTGGCAAACAGGGCAAAGCCTTCGTTGTCCACTTCCAGGAAGAAGACCCCTTGCATTTCCGCCAGCTTGGAGGAGCCGGCCTTGACGGTGAGCGAACCCACCATCTCTACATCAATCTGGAACTCCTCGAAACCCAGGAGGATGGGGGACAATGGATTGCCTGTGTTGACCAGGAATCCTTGCTCAGACCAGTAGTCACCGTAGGTGTTGTTGTTGCTCTCGTAGTAGTTCCTGGCGCTCTCTTTGAAATCAATCGCACCCACGCTGGCACCGCCAGCGCCAACACCCACGCCGAGATTGATCTTGGCTGAGAGATAGACATTCAGATCGATGATCGGCTTGAGCGCGCCGACGGTTTCCAGAGAATCGAGCGAGAAGTCGAGGGCGGCATAGGCGGCTGGATTGGTGAGATCCGTGGACACGCCAATGAACAAGCCCACATTGAGCTTGTTCAGCGCCAGGCCACTGGCATTGGGATTGATCGATTCGTAGTCAATGAAACCGTCGCGATCTATATCGGCCTGATTAGCATTGCCGCTGCCGACCAGTATCCCCGCTTCCGTAGTGCTGATCAAACCATCGCGGTTTGTGTCTAGGATGCTGAGGACTTCTTGGAAGGTGATAATGGTGGAATCATCTCTGTCATCAGTATCACTGTTCAGTGCATCTATTGCTGACGCACCGGAGAGTGACTTGAGCTCACCGAGAGTGATAACTTTGTCGACGCCACCCAACAGAGTGCCGACTTCATCTGCAAAGTAGGGCCCATCCCAGCCGATGAAGCCGAACACATTGGAGGCGCCCACCGTCATGGTGGTGACCTGAACTGGGTCGGGAAGCAGATTCCCGCTCACGTCCCGAATCGCCACCTCCTGGGTGGGCCCAAGTTCGAAGGCGAAGTTGCCCCTGAGGGTCACAATGCCCAGCACATCCAGGTTGAGCATGCCCTGGGCGCGCACCAAGGCGGAATCCATGCTCAGGTAAACAGGAGCTGTGCCTGTGCCGGTCTTTACTTCATAGCCGAGCGGATCAATCTTGCCGTCTTCATCAACATCGGCCAGCGTGGCAAGATCGAGGCCGTTGGTACCACCCAGCAGCACGGCAGCTTCGGCCAGGCTGATCATGCCATTGAGATCGCCATCCAGGTAGGTGAGCAGATCGTCATGATCGAGAATGGTGTTGTTTGCCCGCGAATCATTTCTGAGCGATCCAATCGATCCAGCACCTGCGAAGGCTTTGAGTTCCGCCAGGGTGATCACCCCGTCAGCGCCGCCGAACAAGGCATCTTCTTCGCTGGCGAACTGGCTGGTGCTGGCGAAGTCAACGACGGGGAAGATCGGGACACCATAAATGCTTGGTGTTGATTGGTTGACCTCGATCAGGAGGTTGTCTGCATCAACCTCAACCCCTTCAATGCCTTCCAGGCTGATGCCCGTTGCACTGCCCTTTAGGGCGAAGTACTTCGACGGATCGAATTTCAGCTCGGGCCGCATGAAGGCCATACCAACATCGAGATTGTCGATCAAAAGACCTACGGATCCTTCACCGAGGCTTGCCTTCGTACCATCAAAGGAATCAATGAAGCCATCGGGATCTCCAGCAATGCCAACGAAGGCATCCAGAGATCCCCCGATCGTCATGAACGACAACGTCTTGGGACCCGTAACGTTGGCGGCCAGGCTGTCCAGAAGGAGACCATCAAAACCAAGGGCCTCCGCCGCATCGATCGCCGCATCGATGGCACCGGAAGCCAGGCCGCCCGTCAATTCAACGGTCTGGGTCCGGCCCATTTCAAAGGCCAGGCTGCCTTTGAGGTAAACGAAGTTGGCGATCTGAACCTTCGCTTCTTTGACGCTGGCACTGATCAGCTCGCTGTCAAAGCCCAGCGTTGTGCTTGTCCCCTCAACACCCGTTTCCACGACATAGCCATCCTTTGACCAGCCTTCGCTGTAGCTTCCATCTGTTTGCAGATAGGCCTCTGCACTCTTGATGAAATCAATCGTGGAATTATTGAGAAGGGCACTTGCGGCTGGAATCAGGACGCCACCCAGGTTCAAGTTGACATCAATGCCAGAAACATCAATGTCGAGGATGCCTGCGCCGCCATCGGTGAAGCCGGCTTCATCGATCTGCAGACTCAGGGCCGTGTAGGTGGGCAGTTGCTGGCTGACCAGGGGCTTGAAGATGCCAAGGGCCAGATCGACATTGGACCCATAGAGGCCGATGGCACCTAGATCGCGAAGGTCTTCTCCTAGGTTCTCTCCCGCAAAGAGATCGCCAATGTCATCGCCATCCACTCCAGGCAGGCCAACGAACAGATCGGCAGAATTGATGCCCAGCTTGGTGACTTCAACATCAAGTCCGGCAACTGTGCGGAAGTCGTCGGAGAATTGAAGGCCAGCGAAGCTCTCCAGTCCATCCAGGACAGGAGCCAGCTGGGCATCAAAGCGGTTGTAAAGACCATCCAGCTTTAGCTGGATGCGATTGAGGACTGGGATCAGCGCGGCATCAATCTTTGCACTGATGGTTGCGGCGATACGGTCGGTTGTTGATGTGATGGCTGTTGACAGCGAGCCGGCCACCTGCTGGATGGCATCATCGATCGCACCACCGAGGTAGGAATTGATGGCTTTGGTGAGCGTGCCTTTGAGCGGCTCGATCACTTTGCCCAGAATGCTGGCCATCGCAGGCGGTACGCCGCTGGCGATCTCGTCGAGCAAGGGCTTAAACAGATCGTCAACTATGGTTTCGGCGATCCCTGTTGATACGGCGCCGACGTTGCTCTTCAACCTCTGGGCCAGCGCATCCTGCGCGTAGCTGATCGCACCGATGATCTGTTCATTCAGTTCATCCTTGATGGTTGCGACAAGCTCATCAATCTTGGCTTCCAAGGTTGTCCGTGCACGCTCGACGGCTGCCACGAACTCATTACGCAAAGCTGTTCGTGGATCCTCCTCCTTCAGTTTTAGAAGGAAGCCATTAACTGTCTCGGCTACTTCACTCAGATCAAGGCCAGAGCTCTCGATGGCGGACAGCAGTGTGCTGGGGATGCCTGAATTGACGATGACGGATGTGCGCGAGCCCAGTTCGAAGGAGAGATCGCCGTTCAGATAGGCAAACCCGGCCAGATTGACGAGCACATCATCGGCGGCAACCAGGATCTTGCGTTGGTCGAAGTCGAGGACTTGTGCGGTGCTCGTGCTGGTTTTCACAACCAGCCCAGCATCACCGAGGGCAGAGAAGTTCACCACCTCAGATGCTGCTGTGGCGCCACCACCACTGGCGATGTTCAACTCAACCCGAATGGCACCGGTGCTGATCTGTACGTCACTGGTGCCCACCAGGCCGGCCTGAGCACCGCTGGCGCGCATGCCGATGTATTTGGTGCCACCGACCGATTCGGCATCCTGCAGGATGGCGAGTGCCAGATCCACATCGGTGAGCGCAAAACCAACGGCATCAGCATTGGTTTCGGTTTCCAGGTCAATCGCACCATCACCGTTGCTGTCGGTGGCGTAGGGTCCGCCCGTACCGACAAACACGCTGACGCCTTCGGCTCCGATCTTCAGCAGCGACGCCGAGGCGATGCTGCCACCTCTGGAGAGCTCCACATCCTTGAGTACCTGGCCCTTCTCGAAGGCGAAGCCACCTGTGAGTGTGACGTAGGAGCCGATCTGCAGGGTCGCATTATCCACCGATGCAGCGAAAATCTTGGATTCAGCGTCAATGAAGAAACTTCCATCATTGAAGACGTCCAGTGGTGTGAGTTTATAGTTGATCGCTGGACTGCTGGATGTCACTCCAAGGCCAGAGACGGAGTTGTAGTCAATGCTGACTCCAGAGGCCGAAAGCTGGAAATCGTCGATGCCAACGAAGCCGACGAAGTCTGCAGATGCCTTCAGCGCCGTGTACTTCGGCCCTGTTGCTACATTGTTCGCGACGACGCGGCTTATGGCGAGCGCAAATTTCCCATTTTCGATGGCCAGGCCTACGGCATTCGAATTCAGTCCGCCATCGTCGATCAAACCGTCGGCGTCCGCGTCGGCTGCTGTGATCAGGTCAGCATCGTCGCTGCCAATGATGACCTCCGCCTCCCCAGTGCTGATCAAACGATCGTCATCCGTGTCGAGGAACCTCAGGACTTCTTCAAAGGAGATGATGGTGGAATCATCTCTGTCATCACTGTTCAGTGCATCTATAACTGACGCACCGGAGAGTGACTTGAGCTCTCCGAGGGTGATGATTTTGTCGTCACCACCAAATAGATTTCCTATTTCACCCTCAAGGACGTAGGGGCCACCCGTTCCAACAAACAGATCGACATCCTTGGCTCCGATTACCAGGGTGTTGACATCGTTGAGAGTGACCGGGTTCTGCGTGCCTACGGTGACCTCGCCGCCGACCCGCCTCTCCAGGACCAGGCCGCCGGACACGTGCACGAAGTCACCAATTGTCAGGCTCGCATGGTCGATGGCCACCCGTTCGGTGGGGGAGGAGAAGCTGAACTCCACCTCCTCGCCACCGGTATCAACGATGAAGGGATCTTCAAAGGCGGTGAAGTCGATCCCCACCTTGCTGGCGGCGCCAGTTTTCATCACACCACTGTTGATCTGAACCTGATACCCCGAGGCACTCAGTGGTGAATCGGCAGCAGATCCCAGATCGATGCCCACCAGCTCGGCTGTTTTCAATGAGGCGCTGATGGCGTAATAGCCTTCTGTGCCAGGAGTTAGCGGATTGAACAGGGCAACAGCCAGTTGGCCGCCGCTGATCAGCAGGCCGGAAGGTTCATCCGTCTGATCCTCCACCGACTTGCTGAAGTCGTACTCGCCCTCACCGGCGAACACGTTGAGGTCATCAAAGCCAAAGGTGACAACGTTTACCACCTCTTTGGTCTGGGAGATGTCGGAGAGGGTGACGGTGCGACCTGCCTGCTTGGACATGGCAAAGGAGCCGTTGATCTGCAGGAAGCCGCCCACCGAGAGGGTCAGTTCTTCGGCAGATACGCTGATCAGCTTGCGGTTAAATCCGTCGTATTCGAAGTCGTCTTCCGTTGCTGTCGTAAGGGCGTTGGTGGCGTCGAAGTCGATCACTCGACCGCGGACGTCGTTGCCGCTGTTGACTTGAATTTTGAGTTTGTCGACCTCGACATCAAAGATCGTTGGATCCACGCCAATCAGGTCAATCTCGCTTGCCAATGCATCTAGGGCGAAGAAGCTGGATCGATCATTCGCTTCTTCCGACTTGAACAAGTTCAAGTCGATGTTCAGATTGCTGATGGCGATACCTGCGGCGCCTGCTTCCTCTGTGGTTCCATCGGGCTGGAAGTAGGGACCACCCGTGCCGATGAAGACGTTGGCATTCGTAGCGGTCACCGTGGTGACGGACATCTTCTTCCCCAATGCATCGCTATCGGAAGGCGCCTTGGTGAGGACCACATCCACGCCGCTCTCGGTCTTGAAGGTGAGCTCGGATTCGATGTAGACGTATTCATCGATCGCCAGTACGGCATGGGTGCTGACTTCCTTCAGCGCGCTGATGTAGGTGATTTGCTTGGCGACACCTGCCCCAGTCCCGTCTATGTCGATGCTTTGATTGAAAAGAACATAGCTACCATCTGTAGCTTGAGTATTGACCTTGATGCGGATCAGATCGCTGCGCAGGGTGAGGCCATCAATGCCCACCAGGGCCGCGGTTGATGCCTCGGCGTAGACCACATCCCAGCTGCGTTTGCTGCCACCCACCTCGGTGTAGCGATAGAGCACGAAGTTGACATCCTCCAGGGCAATGCCGGCGGCTTCGTAATTGATGCTGCCATCACCATCCCTGTAGGGGCCGCCTGTGCCGGCAAAGGCCTGGGCTCCCGTTACCTGCACACTTCGGAGGGTTACATTGACAGCAGCTGCCGTATTCGTGTTGATCGTGGTTGCAGCACCTGGGCTGAGTTCAAAGGTGCCATTAACGAAGAAGTACTCGCCGACCGAAAGGGCAGCCTCCGCCTGAAGGTTGATTCCCCCTGAGCCCATGGCCAGGGCGATGGTGGTGGGGTTGCCTTCCTCATCCAGGCCGCCGGTTTCCACAAGCAGTGATCCGTCGAAACTCGCTTGGAAGTCGACGGCCTGATCACCAATAACGCCAACCTTAGGATTAAAGACCTTGTTGTAGCTGGCCGAGATGTTTGAGATTTCGCCAGATACGCCTCCACTGCCGCCAGAAACTTCTCCGCCGGCCACCTTGAATCCGAGCCAGCTTCTGGCGTCGCCTGCAACAGTGCTGGTGTAGTAAGCAAGGCCGATGTTGACATTGGCGTCACTGCCATAGCTAATATCGTCGATGGTGTCTCCATCTGTATCGATATTAATTACTGCATTGCTGATGCCCACCTCAATGGCGTTGGCATCTTTCACTACCTCATCATTGGCAAGGATTAGATTGGCCGATCCGATGCGGACGGCCACACTGCCGCTCAGTGCCACGCTGAGCGTATCCAGTGTCGCGTTCAGGGTCACCGTGCCCCTGGCCTTGATCTCGGCTTCGCTGCTTGTGAGCTCAATGGAAGGGGCAGGATTGCCGCCTCCAGTTCTGATAGAGAAGCTCTGGACAGCGCCGGAACCCACCTTGTAACCCTGGCTGAAATCAACGACGCGGCTGGGATTGAGCACATCTATGCCGCCGTTGCCTGAGATGGCAACACCCGTGATCGATAGGCCGAAGGGATCGAAGCCGGTGAGGTCCACTTTATTGATGCTGGCCTCAAAGCCGTAGTAGCGGCTGGCATCGGCGGCATCGTCCGGTGTCAACAGGGCCAGGCCGAAGGTGGCTCCGTTGACGACCAAACCCTTGTCGTCGGCTGTGTCAACCAGGTCGTCACCGGGATCGCCGATTAAGGCGTTCAGGCCTGATCCGCCGAAGCTGAGCATCGACATGGTCTTTTCGGACCCATCGCTGAGGGTGGCCGTGATGCCGCCCTTGCGCTCCAGTGACACACTGCCGTTGATCTCCACAAACCCACCAATGGAGATATCCACCACGCCACTGGCCCGCAGGCTTTCGCCGTTGAAGTTGGAATCGTTGTCTCCATTGTCATCAATGCCAAGGATCATCGATGTGCCATCACCGGTCGGAATCTCGATGCCGCCGCCTTCGCCTTTGCCAAAATCAGTTGCGTTGAAGTCAACAGCTGCTACTGATGCCGTGCCGCCACCGGCAGGGATGATCGAGCCGCCATTGGCTGCGACGGCCATGTCAGTGACCGACATCGTGAGGATGTTCTCAAGGCCCACGAGTGCACCGCTGCCGGATCCCTGCAGGGCGTAGAAGCTGCCGCTGAGTCCCGCTGTGCCCGGCGCGGTGCGCATCAGGGCGAGGCCGAACTCATCAATCTCGAGGGCGACGCCGGTGGCTGAATCCGATGTCCCATCGTCAATGAAACCATTGCCGTCTAGGTCGGCCGCTGTGATCTGATCAGCATTGTCGCTGCCAATGAGTGCTTGGGCTTCGGCAACGCTGATCCGGTCGTCGTCGTTTGTGTCCAGGAAACTCAGTAGGTCATCAAAGCTGACGACGGTGGAATCATCTCCACTCGCCAAGGCAGGGATGCCGGAGGAACCGGTGAAAGCCCTCAACTCACCGAGAGTGATGATCTGGTCGTCACCACCCAACAGAGTGCCCACTTCATCCTCAAGGAAGTAGGGGCCACCCGTGCCGACGAACACATCCACTTGGCTGGCGCCGATCTTGAGAACGGACACGTCAAGCGTTGTGCCGGCGGAATCCGCAAGCACAACCTTCTGGAGAGCGTCCGATTGCTCAAAGGCGAAATTGCCCTGAATCTGGATGAATTCGGAGATGGAGATACTCACCGAACCCGCCACCGACAGCACCTGGGCGGTGCTGTCGAAATCCAGCACCACGCGATCGCTGCTCAGTGGTCCCGTGGTCACCACCAGACCTTCAAGGTCGCTATCGAGACCCACGGAGAGCGGATCGGCGGACAGCTGCTCGAAATTGAGGGCGGCGATGGTGCTCGTGCCGTTAAGGCCACGGTTGACCTCCAGGGCCACGGAACCCGAGAGGGTGATGTCTTCAACGCCGATCAGGGCAGCGTTGCCACTGGCTTTGAGGGACAGGTAGCTCCTGGCGTCTGCTACGCCTGCCACGGGCACCGGAGCGATCAAGGCCAGCGCCAGCTCGTCGACGCGGATGGCCACACCGAGGGCACCGTTGTCTTCCAGGTCTCTGTTGCTGTCGACCTGCTGATCACCATCGCTGTCGGCCGGCCCTGTGCCGACGAAGGCTTGCAGATTCTTGGCGCCCAGGGTGAGAGCGGAATAGCTTGCCGCCGGATTCCCCCCAGCGCCATCCAGATCCAGGGTGAGTGTGCGCTGCTCGAGCGCGACCGAACCGCTGATGGTGATGGCGTCGTCGACGGACACCAGCAGGTCGCCGGCGACACTGAGCGCGGTGCCGCTGCTGAGCTCAGCGAGCCCGGTGTCATCGAGACCGAAGAGATCATCGTCCTGCTCGGCCAGGGCCTGCCAGTCGAGACGTTTTGGAGCAGCGGAACTGTCTGCGCCGTTGAACAGAACCCCAAGGTTGTTCACTTCAATGGTGATGCCATCCGGCAGGCCTACGGGCGCCATCGATTCGATGCTGCCGGCCAGACCCAGCCAGCTTCTGGCTGCGCCGCCTCCTGCGGTTGGCGGCACTTCACGCAGTACCGCCAGATCGAGATTGGCGCCGCTGATCGAGAAGCCGACGGCCGAAGCGGTGTCGATGCCGGTGACGGCTGAATCGGCATCGCTGGCGTCTTCACGGGTGAACTCAGCACCGCTGCCGACGAAGACATCCAGATCCGACAGTTCAACCAGCAGCAGGCTGGCGTTGTTCACTTCAATGCTGCCGTCGTCGATGCTGAGCCCGGACTTCAGACTGACGCCGATGGTGCCCTTTGCCAGCACCACGCCCTCGAGATTGAGCGCCACATCACCGCTGACGCTGAGATTGGTGGTGCTGGTGAGGGCCTGGATCTCCACGGCCAGTCCGTTCAGTGGATCATCGGGGTTGGCGGCCTCGACCAGATTCGACCAATCCAGGCGGCTGCCGCTGGTGGGATCGGCTTTGCTGTAGAGCACATCCAGGGAGCTCACTTCCAGCAGATCACTCGGCAGGCCCACCAGATCGAGTCGGCCCACACTGGCGGCGAGCCCCATCCAGCGGCGCCGCTGGCCGGCCGTTTCGCTGACTGTTGCGATCTCCAGGTTGGCATTTTCGATGCTGAAGCCAGTGGCGTTGGCCAGATCCAGATCGAGGAAATCCACGTTCCTGATGAATCCGTCACTGTCCTTGTCGGCGGCTGCAATCAGGCCAGCATCGTCCGCACCGATAAGTACTTCCGCTTCATCAAGGCTGATCAATCCATCATCATCTGTGTCGAGGAAACTCAGTAGTTCTTCGTGCGTAACGACCGTAGAATCATCTCTGGTGTCATCTTTCAGCAGTGGAATGGTTAATGCACCAGAGAAATCCTGCAATTCACCCAGGGTGATCAGCTTGTCATCGCCACCCAACAACGTGTTTTCTTCGCTTTCCCAGGCGCCACCGGTGCCCACGAACAGATCCACATCCGTCAGGGAGATGGTCTGCAGGGTTACGCCACTGAGCGGCGTTGTCGTCAGGTCGCTGCCATCGGTCAGTTCCAGCCCCGTCTGTTCCACAAACGAGAAGCCGCCTCGGGCCAGCACGAAACCGTCGAGGTTGATGGCCAGTTCACCGCCGATTGAGAGGCTCGCTGCGGTGGCTTCGCTGATCACCGTGGCGGAGAAGGTGTCATCCGCTGGCGAGAGATCCACCATGGTGGTCCAGTTGAGGGCGGCCGGCGCACCCGCAGGTGACGTCCCGCTGACGCCATTCTTGAGAACGCTCAGGCTCGTTGCGGTGATCTCAATCCCTTCGCCCAGCCCATTGAGCTCCGCACCATTGACAGATGCCTCAAGCGAATAGTATTTGGCGGGGAAGGTTGAGCTCTCGGCTGAATTGGCTTGCAGGCTTGTGTAGGTGAAGCTGCCTTGATCGATCGAGAAGTTCACCCCATCCGCGGCGCCTACCCGCAGGCCCGCGGCAGGGCCAGCGTCGCCATCGGGATCGCTGATGCTGATGGTGAGTTGCAGCAGCTCCGCATCATCGAGATCGATCGCTGGCGTTGAGGCCTCGGGATGGAAGCTGACGTCCACCTGCTGAAGGTTGAACTCGAAAGCGCCATTGACTTCGATGGCATCGAATGCCTTGAGATTCAGTTCGCCGGCGATGCGCGTGAACTCACCTGTGTAGGTCAGTTCCCTCGGATTGCTCGACTGGGCAAAGAAGACCGGGTTGTCGTCTCCCAGAGCCGTGGCCCAATCCAGGGCCGTGGCTTGGGTGGTGCCATCGGCGGCGGTTCCGGATGCGCGGTTGAGCTCAACGGCGATGTTGGTGGCCTGTACCTCGAACTCTGACGGCAAGCCGAGCAACTGGGCGCTGCCCAGTTCGGAGGTGATGGCCATGTAGCTGCGCGAATCTCTTGGCCCAGCACCGGCATCAGCGGATTGCAGCAGGGCCAGCCCCAGGCGTCCATCGGCCACGGCAAAGCCGGTGCCCTGGTAGAGGCTGGGATCGTCATCGATCGCGTCGAGATCCTCCTGGCTGAAGCGGCCATCTTCCCCAAGTCCGTCGCTGCCGGCCACATCGATCGCGCCGGAGCCGGCGTAGGCGTAGACATCCTCCAGTTCGAAGGTGACCAAATCACCCGCCGGCGGAGCACCACCCGTGAGCGTGACGCTGCGGCGCTTGAGGGTGAAGGTGGCTTCGGCCATCAGATAGGCGAGGATCTGGAGCGTCAGGGTCCCTGAAGCGCCGAACTGCTTGCCTTGATCACCTTCGAAGTCGAGGTTGATCGTTTCTGTGGTACTCGGTGTCGCGTCATCGACGATGGCCGAGAACACTTCGCTGCCGTTCTGGCTGCCTCCTGGGTTGAAGTCGAGAACAAGCGCACTGTCTGCAGCCGTGGATGTGTTGACCTCCAGGCTGAAATCGGTGAGGGCCATCTCAACTCCCTCAACGCCCACCAGTTCTGCACTGCCGCCGGTGGATTTCAGGGCTCGGAAGATCTCGCCGGAAGCATCAACTCCCACCGCATCGTCGTAGGTGAGAAGGGTGAAGCCAATATCCTCGATCCTGATGCCCTGGCTGTCTCCGTCATCACGAGTGCCCGTCTTGTCGGCGAACACATCTGCGTCTGGATCAAGGTAGCCAGCAAAGACGTCGATGTTATTGCCGCTGATCAGGCTGTAGACTGCGTCATCCACGACCCTGCCATCACTGAAGGTGAGGGGGCCCTGCTGCCTCGAGAAGCTCAACTCTCCTGAGATCAGGAAGTAGTTATCGACCGTGAGGCTGCCGCTGAAGGTGATGTCAAACAGCAGCGGGGCAGAGCGATCAAAGATGTCATAACTGTCGATATTGACTCCGAATGCTCCGTCGAAGATGAGGAAGTTATCGCTAGTGCTGATACTGCCCGTAGCGTCGAGATCCAGATCGAGATCAGAAACCGCCGAGAATTCAATCCTCAGTGAGTCGAGATCGGCATAATTGATCGGCCTGGGTTCGGCAGGATTTTCAAGTGCCAGAACCGGAGCGGCTGCGAACTGAATGTCGTAGGTGTCAGGGATTAAAGCTCCAATGAAGCTGATAATATAATTGACGATCTGGCCAGCGAACTCAATCTTGAACTCACCAGCACTCTGGCCACTACTAACAATGTAAGTGCCAATCCCTATGACTTCCTGATTTAGGCGGGCTTGAATCTGCTCTGCGGTGGCGTTTGCAGTAATTTCAAGAATCTTGCCTGCCAGCTTGACCTTAAAAGTACTTGAACCTGTGATGATTAAGGTTCCATCGGCGTATGTAGCGTTGGCGGTTGTGATCCCAGCAGTGGTGAGCGTGGGTTCTGCTCCATAAACTTCTTCGACGTCAAAGCTTTCTCTGAGATCTGCAAGTGTTACACCTAGAGTTTCTGCTCGTTTAGTCTTTAGTGCCGTTGCAATGGTTTCGCCACTTGCGTTATAGCCCAAGCTGACTACTGAGTCATTCAGGCTGAGCGTGTAGTTCCCAGATTTCGCCAGCACGGTGAGCTTTCCGTCAACCAGCGTGGCTAGTTCTTCATTGGTTGTGGCCAGGGTTGGGGCTTTGGTGAGTGCATCAAGAACAACCACACCACCCCAATCACTCACGGCTGATTGGCTATTGAGGATGGTTTGTATTTGTTCTGCACTTGGGACCTCACTCCCTGTGCCGGTTAGTGGGATCTCAGATCCGTTAAAGTTAATTCTCCAATCTGAGTTGGTGGGAGCTCTATTGAGCGTGAGTAGCGAGCCGTTAAAGGTTGTCCCAGCGACAGACGTAAATGCCGGAGGCTGGCTGAAGCTGATGGCGAAAGCTTTTGGATCACTCGTCTGCGTGACGATAAATTCTCGAGCGCCAAGGTCGAATTGTTGATTCAGGGTTGCCTGCAGGGATGAGGCATTGTCCGTACTGTCGAGATCTACGGACTTCTCGCCCACTTTGATCTGATAGCTACCGGATTCGCCCGTAAGGCTGAGTTTGTAGATGTTGGTTGATGCCCCGACTGGCTGGGGAGTTATCTGCAGACCGTTTAGGAGACTGGCGCCTGGTTTGATCAGAATCTCGAAATTCGTTCCGGCTGCGGTGACAGTAATGTTGTCAAAGCCAATCGAATTCCAGGACGCCAGTGCAGATTGGATCTGGCTGGCATTGCTCGTTGCGGATAACTCGGCAGACGTGTTGCCATCAGTGATGATGTATGTGCCCGTAAGGCCCCCGAGATCTTCGATTGACAGTATGAACGTGGTTCCATCAACGTTTGTGGCTCCTTGTTTGATCGTGGCATAATTAACAGCGCTGAACAGGGCAACGTTGTCGTTGTTGGTGATCACAACCGAAACATCGACAGCCAGGCCGGCATTAATTGTTGCGGCCAGGGATCCCGTTGCTCCGCCGAGATCGGCACTCAAATTTGCCGTTGCATCTACCAGGCTGATCGCAGCATGGGCATCGATCTGATCAAATTGGATGAAGAAGTCGGCAGCGCTGGGAGTCTGGGGCGCGATCAGCAGGCCGTCCGGAAGAGTGGCTGAGATCAGAATCTCGAAATTGCCACCTACTGCAGTGACAGTGATGTTGTCGCCGCCAATCGAACTCCAGGCGCCCAGGGCTGCTTCAATCTGGCTGGCGCTGAGCTGGGTGGACAACTCGGCAGTCTCGTTGCCGTCGGTGATGATGTAGGTACCGGTTGGATCTTCGATCGCCAGGGTGTACGTGGTTCCAGCAGGCGTTCTGGAACCGGCCGTGATCGTGGCCACATCGATCGCCAGGCGCGATAGATCCAGGCCAAAGGTGAGCCCGATCTCCAGCCAGGCTTCTACATCAGCTTGCAGACTGGCGCTGGCCTCCAGGGTGATGCCGGCATCCTGGAGATCGGCTCCCAGGTCAAACGAGAGTTGATCCTCTACACCAAATCGTGTGGGGGCCAACGTGAACGTGAGCCCATCCGAGTCAAGGCCCACGTCAACGCTGATTCCGAGTGCGCTGGAGAGGAAAGCCGCCAGGCTGGTCTCAATGCGCTCGGCCAGAACAGAGCTGAGTTCGTCGAACGATGGCAAGGCGGCTTCGATCTGGCTGAAGCTCAAGCCCGTGAGTTCGCTGTAGCTGGATGCAGCGATGGACGATGTGCCCAAGGCTTGGCCGGCGATAGCCAGATTGGACAGTTGGCTGGTTGCAGCACCAGAGAGGGTGATGGTGAAGCTTCTCGCTCCGGTGGTGGTTGTTTCGGCGACCACGACATTGCCTGCACCGATGCTGCTGAGCTCGGCGATCGCCACGGCGATCGCTTCCGCCGTAGCCGTTGCGGCAAACACGGCATACTCGGCGCTCGGCCCGCTGCCGAGCTTCAGGGCCACCACTTCACCGCTGGCGTTCAGGGTGAGGGTTCTCGAATCCGTTGCTGCGCCGGCGGTGAGGGTGGCCGCATTGACCGTGGCGATCCTGAGGCTGGGCAGGCTGCTCAGGGAACCCTGGGCTCCGATGCGGAATTCCCGAGTGGTCGCGTCGGCATCGATGACTTCATGGACCCGGGCTTTGCCCTGGCCGATGCTGTTGAAGAAGCCAAGGGTGCGCTCGATCTCCTGGGCGCTGGCGTTGGCATCAATCAGATGGACTTCGTTGTCGTCGCTCAGGATCAGGAAATCACCGGGTGTCGTCGTGAAACTCAGCGTGGTGGTGATGAGATCCCGCACCGCCAGGTAGTCGACCACGGCAGAACCCGCGCCGATCACGCCATCGATGATCGCTCCCACATCCAAGATGTCTTCGAGCGTGCCCCCCACCAGGGGGAGCGGCGTATCTGAGCTGAAGGCGCCATCGCCGAGGATCGAATTGGCCAGATCCTGGGCTTTCGTGCCCAGTTCCGTCAGGCCATCCTGGAGGGAACCCGCCAGGTCATGGATCAGGTCGAGGGCGGTGGTGAGGGCGGCGCCGGAGACCCGGATCGTGCCGGTGTCCTCGATGTCCTGCCAGTCCAGGGTCAAGGTCTGGGTGGGGAACTCTCCCAGAGCTGATGCAATCTGGATCTCGCCGCTGAAGCTCAGATCGTCAACGTCTGAGCCTCCTGGATCTGTGGCAGTGAGATCGCTGAAGTCGACCGTGATCGGGCCGGAGGCCTGCGTTGAGCCAGTGGACAGGCTGAGGGTCAGGCCTGGATCAATGGCCAGACTGATCCCGCTGGCCTCGAAGCTGGCCAGCCCCAGATCCCCCGCCAGGGTGAGGGAGCTGACATCCACCTTGATCTCAGAAAGCGACAGGCTCAGGCTCCAGGAGGCGAGTGCCGTGCCAGCGGTGTTCAAGGTGAAGGTTGCGCTAGCCCCCAGGCCGATCGAGGCAGCCACGGAGCCCGCCACCGTGATCGGGCTGCCCTCGCCGAGGGAAAGATCCAGCGAATCGCTGACCGTTTGATCCAGATTCAGGCTCAGGGTGTTGGCTGACCAGGTCACGTAGGTGACGCCGCTGGTGCCGATCAGGCCATTGAGCTCCGTGTTCAGGCTGGTGGCGACGGCGGCGCCATCGGTGCCGGTGGCGGTGGCCAGGGCATCACGAAGGCCCGTGAGAATGCCCAGAGGTCCATCGCCCGCCAACGCGGATGCGGCATCGATCGGCAGTCCGTTGCCGATGACATCGAGCTTGCCAATCACCGAATCGAGCGCATCGCTGATGCCTTGCCAGGGCTCAACCGCCAGCAGACCTTGATAGTTGCTCGTGAGCGCGGTGGTTTCGACCGTGCCCACCTGGCGCTCGAGCAGCCAGTTCCCACCCAGGGCCAGCGATCCAGTGGCATCGCTGGAGGCCGCCACATCGGCGCCGGTGAGTTGGCTCAGCTGCTGCAAAAAGGCCTCTCCCTGGGCCCCCTGGGCGACATCACAGCCGTAGAGCAGGATGTCGCCATTGGCCGTGAGGGCCCTTCCCCAGGAGGTGATCAGGCTCTGGTTCTCCAGCAGTTGCTGCTGGCCCACCAAGTCCTTGCCGAGTTGGATCGCACCGGCCCCGCCGTGGGAAAGGATGTGCACTGCTGAGAGATCGCTCAGGCCCGCCAGGGCCGTACCGATCTGCAGCAGGGCGGACTGGGCGTCGTTGAGCAGAAAAAGATTGCTCTGGGCGGCTGCGGTGTTCTGCTGCAACCAGTTGATCAGCTCATCGCCACCCTGCAGGGAGCTGTCGATGAAGATCGCCTGGTGATCCGTAGCCAGCGTGCTGCTGCCGACGGCGATTCCGGTCAGGGAGTCGGAAAAGGATGTGGGTGGATCAGCCGTCCAGGTGCTCTCGGGCTTCGGGAGCGACCAGGGTTCGACCGCAGGGATCGACCCCGGCTCTGCCGCAGCAAGGTCCGTGGGCCAAGCATCGGGGGCCAGGGCCACGGAATTGAGGTCTTGCGGGGACCACCACTGGGGCTCCGTGGTGGGATCCACGATCGAGGTCTGCAGGAGGCCGTTTTGGGGAAGAAGTTCCATGGAGTCCTGCAAACCGCGTGAATGTTGGGTTATGTACTGGTTGTACGACTGCTCGCATCAGCGTTGATGCGCGGTCGATGACTAATATTGAACGTATCGCGTATTTTGATCTTCAGATTAACTCATTATTAACTGTTATCTGGCCTGCATGGCAGAAGCCTGGCGTACCGACTACGGCTCCTTAGGGTTTCCTTAAATAGTCGTGAGAGTTCACATGTCTTGCTTGCCAATCCGTTGCCTTGATGCTCTGGCTGCCTCTAGCCCATGTCTTCCTCTTGTTTCTGGGTTGACGACCAAACAGTCTGTTCATCGCAGAGGTTAATGAATTTGCTGGCCAGGGTTGCTTTCACCGTAGAAATCAGGGCTTGAACACGAAGGGGGAGGGGGTTGGTCGTTCGATCGGGGGCGGGACTGGTGACGAGCAGGAGAGGTTGTTGACCTGGTCGCTGAGATTTGCGAGGAAGCATTAGAGCCACATCCGACTCTGGCAACCAACCAGCAGATGAGAGTCGTCACCTGTTGCGGTTGGATTCCGTGCACCCACCAAGGGTGAGGTATCAGAGGCTACTGCCTTCGCTGCTGCGCCAACTGCCTTTGAACTGACCAGGGGTGCACCATGATGAGCTGGTCAATCCCACGACGAGACGCTGAGACGGCCGCTCCGACAAACACTTTTGGCACCCTTCGCTGGGCGTGGGCGCACTCCATCACCGGCTTCAGAGTGCTGCTTCCATTGGAGACCCCACTGTTGCCCTCCGCGCCAGGGTGCTGGATCAACCGCTCAGTGGCTCAGTGGCTCAGTGGCTCAGCGGTGAACGGTGCAGACAAGGCCACCTCCCTCACTACCCCACTGGCGGCTGTGAGGAGAACCTCTTGGCGAGAGCCGGCTTCAACTGGAGCACGGTCCTTCACCTTGTTCCACGTCAGCCTTGCTGTGGTTCAGGAGGTGGGTCATGGGCGGAAGGCTTCACGGCCCTGCCTTGCCCGTTCAACACCATTGGCGAGGTTGTTGAGCCAGATCCCACTGCCTGCGCGCTCGCGGCAACGGTTGCCTCAGTCCAGGGTAAATCCTGGGCCAGGTCGAGTTCTGCCACCCTCGACCCGACCACCCTGCTGACAGGCCCCAGAACGCAGGGGCCTTCCGAAAAGGCGCATCTGCAGCGGACATTTTCAGGGTGGCCTACGACGGGTCTCAGTCGACGTCCGAATTGCCTCTGCAAGGGAGTTCTGGTGCAGTCCCGCAGCAAGGGAAAGGCCAGAAAACCCTGATTCCCTTATACTTAAAGATCTATAATTCCTGGGACAAACAGGAACCAGCCTGGAACCAGGTCTCTAAAACAGAATGGGAAGCGCATTCCTGCAAGGGATCTCGGAGCTTGATAATTCCCTTGTGATGGAGCCAAGGGACCTGGAGGCCTTGCGCGACATTCTTCCTTAGGTGGTCATGATCCATACCTAGGCCCGCGTGGAGCTCAAGGAGGAGTGGATCACCCTGAGCGAGCAACTGCCTGGGCTTCTCAAGCAGATTGAGCCCCTGCTCAGCGCCTCATCAAGCTGCCCCTGATCGGTGCTGCACCCCCAGTGACCCGGTGGGCAGGCCTCGTGCTGGTCGGTGCGTCCCGCTGGGATGGACCACTGGGCTAATCGCAGCGGAACCCTTCTGTGCAGAATCTCGCCAAGGGGGGAGCGGGAGGGCCGTGGGCTCCCGACAGGCTCCCTTGCGTTCTTGGCGCTCATGCTCGAAACGGCACACCCCCCGGGAGCTTCTTCGGTGTTCTGTTCGGGACGCTTTAGGACCATCTTCAGTCCACAAGAAACCCCAAACAAGTCAAATCTAGTCACGAAAGCCTCCAGAAACCTTGCTGTGACAAGGCTGAAGGAGGATTGCATATCGTTTGCCCCCAGTTCGAATCTGGGTGCCGCCTCTTCGTTGAGGGCTGGGGCCGCCCCGGTCAGAAGCTGGCCTGGGCGCGCCAGCGCTCGCCGCTCAAGGCCTTGGCCTCACAACTCACTCCGCTGGACTCCACCCGGCAGCTGCCATCGGCTGGCCACGCCTTGGGCAGGCCCTCGGCCAGCCCGCGCCCATCGAAGCTGCTCTCGCTGACGCTGCTCACTTCGGCGCGCACGGGGGCCACCGGCTCGCATTTCCCCAGGCGGCAGCGCATCGGTCGTTGGCCCTCGCCCAGAGCGCCGACGAACACGAGCAGGTTGCTGCCGTCCCGCTTCGGACCACTGGCGATGAAGCGAATCGTGAGCAGCCCTTCGACGGCCTGATCCACCTGCACCCGAGCGCAGCGGGAAGCCTGTTCGCCCTCCAGATTGCGCTCGCACTTGAGAACGTCCCTCTGCCAGCGTCCGAAGCTTTCGGCCTCGTTACCGGCGAACGAGGGCCCGAGCGGTGCCAGGGCTGCCAGCAGGAAAGCGATGGTCAGGGAAGCGAACGCATGGCGCCCTGACTGCGGCTTGAGGCTTCTGGCCCCTCGCGTCTTCGCTCCGACGGGCGTGCCCGGAGTCACCATCGCGATCGGCTGACGTGGAACCCCATTGTGATTCGCAGAGGGCGGAGTCAATAGCCCCCGTCAGCCACGCAAATCCCCTGGCAGCGAAGACCATTGCTGGCCGTGCGCAGGCAATGGCGGCAGAGGATGGGGTCCGAACCGACGGACACAGGTGTGGGGAACGAATCGGGCGCAGGGCTGGTCACGGAGGAACCCGGGATCGGCGTAGGGACTTGGTCCTGGGGCAACCGTTTCCTCTGGGGGTATGAGCCGGAGCGCCATGATCCCACGCTCCGCGCCACCTTTGAGCGGGCGGTGGCGCTCGGTATGCGCTTCTTCGACACCGCTGATTCCTATGGAACAGGCCGCCTGGCGGGCCGCAGTGAGACGCTGTTGGGCGCTTTCACGGCCGCCTTGCCCGAGCAGCGCCGGCAGGAGCTCACCCTGGCGACCAAGCTGGCACCGTTGCCCTGGCGCCTGGGCCGCGGCGGCTTCGACCGGCCCTTTGAGGCCTCACGGCAGCGCTTGCAGGGCCGGCTCGATCGCGTGCAGCTGCACTGGAGCACCGCTCGCTACGCCCCCTGGCAGGAGGGTCCGCTGCTGGATGGCCTGGCCCGGCTGGTGAGCGATGGGGCCGCGGCCAGCCTGGGCCTCTCCAATTTCGGCCCACAGCGGCTGCGCTGGGCCCATGAACGGCTCCAGCTGCAGGGTGTGCGGCTTGCCAGCCTTCAGGTTCAGCTGTCGTTGCTCGCGCCGTCGCCGATCCAGCCGGGGGGTGTGGCGGAAGTCTGCCGGGAGCTGGGGATTCAGCTGATCGCCTACAGCCCCTTTGCCCTGGGGCTGCTCACCGAGGCTCCGGCCTCGGAGCGAGTCTTCCCGGCGGGTCCCCGCGGCAGCCTCTTTCGCCGTTTGCGGCCGCGGATCCAGCCGCTGCTTGAGGCGATCGAGCGCATCGCCGACAACCACAGGGCCAGCGGGGCCCAGGTGGCCCTCAATTGGTGCCGCAGCCATGGCGCCATGCCGATACCGGGCCTGCGCACGGTGGCCCAGGCGGAGGACGCGGCCGCAGCCCGCAGCTGGAGGCTCAGCGCTGCCGAGCGCTCTGAGCTCGACGGGTTGTCATTGGGACTGGGGGCTTCCATGCCGGCCAACCCCTTTGGCAGCGACTGAAGGAGGACGCTGATGGGGGCTGGCCGTTGTCTCAGATCGCCTGACCGAAGGGATCTGGGGTAAGCACCACTGGCATGGGTTCCCGCCGCACGGGCGGCCCAGGAGCCTGACGAAGCAAGGTCGCCCCGTGGCCTGACTCTGGCTCCAGCGGGCCTGCGATTGCCAGGTAGGTGGTGGGGTCTGGGTTGTCGCAGGCGGCCAGGGCCTCCTGGAGCAGCGAATCAAAGGTGAGGTTGGGAAGCCGCTGGCGCGCGATTTCAAGGAAGGCTCCGCTCACCGATTCGCCGCCGGTCGATGACAGCGCCGGGTTGCTGCGCCGATGCTCCTGCTCCTCCTCCACGGCGCGGATGAACCGCTCAGTCACATCGCGTTTGGTGGAGGCGCGGATCTGGGTCTCCCGGTCGACGGAGGAGAGCGAGAGCTGGCATTCCAGTTCCTGCAACCGGCGGTTGAGGCTTTCGAGCATCTCTTGGGCCTCGGTCACCACATTGACCAACTGGCCATCGGAGAGCCGGGGCAATTGGGCCACGTAGACCTTGCCGTGGTCCCTCAGGGTGAGAAAGGTGGGCCTAAAACTGCCACGGCTGGGTCCTGGGAAGGCCTCCCGGGGGCGTTGGGGTCGGTTGGGGGGGAGCGGGCCTGCGGAACTGCGGCGGCGGGTGAGCCGTCCGGGGGTTGAACTACTGAACGTCAAGACGCGAACCTATGGAGATGGAACTGGATGTCGCTGCGGCGTCGATGGGTGCGAACCCTGTGGGCCGCACCATAAGCAACTGATCATGTTCCTGGGCGACTTCCACAGGAGTTGATGCGCTCGCTCCCTGCCGCTGGGCCGTCTCGCTGGGCCGTCTCAGTCGGGGAGCCCCACCAGCGCCCCCTGGCCATCGGGATCGTTCTCCACCTGGCCCAGCACCCAGGCGTCGTGGCCGCTGGCGGCGGCGGCGGCCATGGCCGCCGCCTGGGCGCCGTCGGGAACCACCAGGCAAAACCCCACCCCCAGGTTGAAGGTGTTCCAGAGATCGTGCTCGGGGATGGAGCCCTGCTGTTGCAGCCACTGGAACAGCTCGGGCCGCTCCCAGCTGCTCGGATCGATGCGGGCCCGCAGCCCACCGCTCAGGCATCTGGGCAGGTTCTCCGGCAGGCCACCGCCGGTGATGTGGGCCAGGCCGTGGAGGGGCACGGATTTGGCCTTGAGGGCACTCACCAGGGAGCCATAGAGACAGGTGGGGGTCAGCAGGGCCTCCAGCACGGGGCGGCCGCTGTTGGGAAGGGTGGTGGCGGCATCGGTGCCGGAGGCCTCAAGGATGCGCCGCACCAGGCTGAAACCATTGCTGTGGATGCCACTGCTGGCCACCGCCACGATCTGGTCCCCGGCGACGGTGCTGCGACCGTCGATCAGTTCGTCCTCCTCGACCACGGCCACGCAGAACCCGGCCAGGTCGTAGCGGCCCGGGGCATAGAAGCCCGGCATTTCGGCGGTTTCACCTCCAAGGAGCGCACAGCCGCTTTGGCGACAGCCGTCGGCGATGCCCTCCACCACCGCCGCCATGGCCTCGGGGCTGAGCTTGCCCGTGGCGATGTAGTCGAGGAAGAACAGCGGCTCGGCGCCACTGGTGATCACATCGTTGACGCACATGGCCACCAGATCGAGCCCCACCGCGTGGTGCTGGCCCTGGGCCTGGGCCAGTTCCAGCTTGGTGCCAACCCCATCGGTGCCAGCGACCAGCAGTGGCCGGCGCAGGCCCGCAGGCAGGCGGCAGAGCCCGCCAAACCCTCCGAGCCCTCCGAGCACTTCGGGCCGGCGGGTGGAGTCCACGCTGGAGCGGATGCGTTCGACGAAAGCCCTTCCGGCCGCTACATCCACGCCTGCTGTGCGGTAATCCATGGGGTATCGCCCTTTGACTGATCTTCCGATGCCAGCGCCCCCGGGACGGCGCTCCCCCCCGGTGATTGGTAGACAATTCCATGATTGGCACAAGACCTGATCAGCTGAGCTTATGGGGTTGATTCGGTTGTCTGATCAATTCCGATTGACGCGGATAAGTTGAGGCCTGTGGGTGGCAGGGATCAGGCAATTGATGATGAATGCTGATCAATCTTGGTCATGCGACCGCACACTTTTTCCAGTGCATTCACCGGTTAACTTTGCGTCGTTGTCAATTCCCGTTAGGAACTCCGCCGTCGGGTTGCTCCACAAACTCTCCTATTCGTGAGTGAGCAACCACAGTTAACGGCCCACGGAAATGATCTGTGGCTGCTGTTTCTTGCGGCGGGTTTCGTTCGTTATGCGTCGTACCACTTCCCTCGGGGCCCTGGCCCTCCTGCTCTCCGGCAGCAGCGTTCTGATTCCCGCCATGGCGCAATCGGGCCGCACGATCACCGCCGAGGCCCTCGCCTCGGCCCAGTACAGCGAAGAGCCGGCCGCTCCTGCAGCCACTCCCAGTCTGGCGATCCGTGAGCTCGAAGATCCCGCTCCAGCTGCAGAACCTCTGCTCCGTCCGCTCACCCCGCCCCAGCCGATCGCTCCGGCGCGGGTGGCTCCCCGGGTGGTGGCCACGAGCAGCGGTCAGGCCAGCTGGTACGGGCCTGGTTTCTTCGGCCGTCGCACGGCCAATGGTGAGCGCTTCCGTCCAGGCACCCTCACCGCTGCCCACCGCACGCTGCCCTTCGGCACGAAGGTGCGGGTCACCAACCTCTGGAATGGCCGCACCACCGTGGTGCGCATTAATGATCGGGGTCCATTCCACGGCAACCGTGTGATCGACCTCGCCCATGGTGCCGCCAGCCAGCTCGGCGTCGTCGCCAGTGGCGTCGCCCAGGTGAAGCTCGAAGTGCTGCGCTGAGCCTCCCGCCTTGACGGATCCCCAGGCCCATCCGCCACATTGGCGGGTGGGCCTTTCCGTTGAGGGCGCTTGCAACTGCTTCAGACCCGCGATCAACTGCTGCACTGGTGCGGGATGCCGGCCCAGCGCATGGCGCCGCTGCACTTCGTTCCCACCATGGGGGCCCTGCACCGGGGGCACACGAGCCTGCTGGAGGCGGCCCGACGGCCCGTTGCCGGTCTTGAGCCCCGGGTGCTGGTGAGCGTGTTCGTTAACCCGCTCCAGTTCGCGGCGGGTGAGGATTTCGGTCGCTATCCCAGGCCCCTGGAGGAAGACGAACGGCTGGCCAGGGAGGCCGGTGCCGAGGCCCTGTTCAGACCCAGCGTCGAGGAGCTGTTCCCGGGGGGTGAGGGCCAGCTCACACGCCTCAGTCCCCCCCAGGACCTGCAACAGGTGCTCTGCGGTCGCCATCGGCCAGGCCACTTCGATGGGGTGGCCACGGTGGTCGCACGCCTGTTGGGCCTGATACGCCCCGAGCGCCTGCTGCTGGGCGAGAAGGATTGGCAGCAGTTGGTGATTCTCAGGCGCTTGGTGGCCGACCTGGGCCTGCCTGTGCGGGTGCAGGGTTGCGCCACCGTGCGGGAGAGCGACGGTCTCGCCTGCAGCTCCCGCAACCGCTACCTCAGCGCAGGGGAGCGCCAGCAGGTGCAGGCTTTGCCCCAGGCCCTTGAGGCCGCCCGCTCCGAGGTGCTGGCGGGCGGTGACGTTTCAGCCCAGGCCCTGGTGGCGTTGGTGCGGGAGGCGTTGGTGCGGGCCCAGCTGGTGGTGGAGTACGTGGAGCTGGTGCAACCTCATAGCCTGGCTCCGCTGCCCCGATTGGATCGCCTTGGCCTGCTCGCTGCGGCCGTGCGCTGTGGGGGCTGCCGCCTGATCGATCACACCGTTCTGATGACCCGCCTGCCCCTCGTTGCCATCGATGGACCCGCCGGAGCGGGCAAGAGCACGGTCACCCGTGCCTTCGCCGTCCGCCTGGGCCTGGTTTACCTCGACACGGGTGCCATGTACCGGGCTCTCACCTGGTGGGTGCAGCAGCAGGGGGTGGATCCCAGCGATGGGGCGGCGATCGAGCCGCTGCTGAAGGACCTCGACCTGCAGCTGAGCACTGCGCCGGGCGGCGAGCAGAGGGTGTGCATCAACGGCCATGACGTGACCGAGGCCATTCGCAGCCCCGAAGTCACCGCTCAGGTGTCCGTGGTGGCGGCCCACGCCTGTGTCCGAGCGGCCCTCACCCGCCAGCAGCAGGCCATGGGTGAACGGGGGGGACTGGTGGCCGAAGGTCGCGACATCGGCACCGCCGTGTTCCCCCATGCGGATCTGAAGGTGTTCCTGACGGCCACGGTGGCGGAGCGGGCCCGAAGGCGCGCCCTGGACCTGGAGCAGCGGGGCTTTCCAGTCCCTCCATTAGCCGAGCTGGAGAAGCAGATCGCCAGCCGCGACGATGCCGATGCCAGCCGGGAAGTGGCCCCCCTGCGACAGGCCCCGGATGCCCAGGAGCTGGTCACCGATGGGCTGGCGATCGAGTTGGTGATCCAGACCCTGGTGGACCTGTTCCGCGAACGGGTGCCCGAGGAGGCCTGGCCGGTGGGCCGCTGAGGCGCTCCTCCGGCCAGACCAGACCAGCTCAATCCGCCTGCAGGCTCTCCAGTAGTCCGGCACAGGCGTCCTCCAGCAGGTCGAGCACCTGGTCGAAGCCATCGGCTCCGCCGTAGTAAGGGTCGGGCACGTCCTTGGGCCCTTCTCCGCGGCTGTAGGTCGTGAGCGGTTCGATGCGGGCTCGGTGGTTCAGTCCCCGGGCCAGGCTCCTCACCAGCTGCAGGTTGTCCGCATCCATGGTGAGGATGTGATCGAAGTGGTGCAGGTCATCGATCGTGATCTGGCGGGCCCGGCTGAGCAGCGTCAGGCCCCGGGCCGCCGCCGCCTGGCGCATGCGATGGTCGGCGAGCTCACCGGCGTGCCAGCCGCCGGTGCCGGCGGAATCAACTTCGAAGCTTCCGGCCAGGCCCGCCAGGGTGAGTTGGCGCAGAAACACCCCCTCCGCCGCCGGCGAGCGGCAGATGTTGCCCATGCAGACAAACAGCACCCGCCGGGGTTCACTCATGGCTTCTTGAGTTGCTCCAGAGCCACTCTCGCCCGTAACCGCACCACCTCGGTGTCCTCTGTGGCGTCACTTGTCAGTTGCTCGAGCAAGGCTCCAGCCCGCTGCCTCCAGGGGCTGAGGGAGGGCAGGGAACCCACCAGCCGCTCCAGCCCCACGACCACCCCGTAGCGCACCACCCACTCCCCGTCGGCGATGCCGGCCTCCAGGGCCGTGAAGCAGCGCTGGCGCAGGGTTTCCGCCTCGTCGCCACCAAGGCCCGTCAGGTTGAGTTGGCCGAGCCCCTTGGCGGCCGCCCGGCGCACGCTCGGGCCGATGTCCTGGCCCAGGGCCTCCTCCAGCAGCGCCAGGCCGCGCACGTCCCCGATGGTGGCCAGGGCCCGCACCGCCCAGGCCCTGGCGCCGTAGTTGTGTTCATCCAGGTTGGCCAGCAGGGGCTCCACGGCCGCCTCGCCGATGGCGATCAGGCCGTCCACTGCCGCGACGGCCGCGCCGGGGTTGTTGAACCCGAGCACCTCCACCAGGCAAGGCACCGCCTCCGGGTGGGCGGCCGCCGCGAGACGCCGGGTCGTCTGCAGCAGGCTCAGGGCGCTGTCGGCTTCACGCACCTCGCGGATCAGAGTCTCGATCACGGCCGTTCGCGGTTCACAGCAGATCATCCATGGCCGTCAGCACCGCAGCGGTGTCGGGATCACCGGGACGCTCCGGGCGGCTGTTCTCCGCCAGACCCCGCAGGGCGATCAGCTTGAGGCTGTTTTCCGCCAGGGTGGCGCAGATGGGATCGAGGGCGGGACGCCAGCCCACGGCGCCCAGATCCATCAGCGCCGAACGCCTGATCTGAAGCTGGGGATGCAGCAGCAGTTCCAGCAGGGGCTCGCCCCAGCGATCGTCACCCGTGAGTTGCAGCAGGGCCCGGCAGGCGGCGCTGTGCACCAGCGGGCGGCTGTGGCCCACGAACAGCTCCAGGGTGGCGAGCACGGCTGGGCTGCCATCGCCGATCTGGCCCAGGGCCTCCAACAACGCCTCACAGGGCTCCTGCAGGCGGGTGCTGCCCTCAACAGCTGCGCCAGCCCCATCGGGGCCACTGGCCAGGCGGGCGCACAACGCCGGTACGGCGATGGTGGCCCCCAGATCCCCAAGGGCCCGGCTGGCGGCTTCGCGCAGGCCATGGTCAGGGTCGTCGAGCGTTTCGAGCAGATCAGGGATCGCTTCACTTCGGCCCAGTTTCCCCAGGGCGCGGGCGGCGTTGCGGGCCACCGCGTTGTGCTCCACCCCCAGTCCCTCCTGGCGTGGCAGTCGCTGGCGCAGGGCACGCCGGAGCAGGGGCACGGCTTCGGGGTGGTGGCTGCGGGTGCGGCCCAGCCACCAGGCGGCGTAGTACTGCAGCGATTGATCCTCGCTCTGGCGCAGCCGGGCCAGGGCCTCGTCCTCGCTGATGGGATCCCCACTGGTGGGGGTGGGTCCGGCGGCTGTCATGACCGAGGGGCCGTCTGGCTTGTCTGCATTGATCGTGCCATTGAAAGGGCGGGCCACATCCAGGCCCTGCGACATCCCAGTCTTGGGAGATCTCAGGCGATGGGAACGATGGCCATGAAAAAGGGCCCCATTGGGGGCCCTGAGCAAGCTTGATCGATCCGTAGGGATCAGATCAGAGCGTTGATGGCGTAGTCGAGGTAGTTGTTGGCGATGACACCGGGGTCACCGGCGATGCCGTGGTTGGCCTTGATGTAGGTCAGGGCTTC
>CALRUP020000015.1:0-59186 GCA_943371385.1 Paenacidovorax caeni
ATGGCTCTCCAGAAAGCTGCACCTCATCGCCGCCAACGACTCCAGGGCTACCGGCAGGCTCACTTCGGCGCCCCGTAGCCGCAGCCAGGCGGTCACCCGCCGCGACGAACCCTGCAGCGCCTCGCCATCGAGGCTCTCCGCCAGCTCGTGCATCCGCTGCAGGCAGGCCTGATCGAGGGGCGCCAAGACGCTGCACTCACGGATCAGCCGCTCCTCGGCCAGGCCCATGCCATAGGCCGAGAGCACCCCAGCCAGGGGATGGAGCAGCACCTGGGCCATCCCCAGGGCCTCCGCCAGGGCACAGGCGTGCTGCCCACCCGCCCCGCCAAAGCAGACCAGGGAGGCCTTGCGCAGGTCGTGACCCCGCTGGATCGAGATGCGCCGGATCGCGCCGGCCATGCGCGCCACGGCGATCGCCAGGGCCCCTTCTGCGAGGCGCTCCAACTGAGGTGGTGAGGTCCCATGGGCCGTCAGCTGCGTCACCAGGGCCTCGAACCGCGCCGCCGACGGGGCGGGATCCAGGGGCCGGTCGCCCCCGGGCCCGAACAGCGCCGGAAAGGCCTCGGGCCGCAGGCGCCCGAGCAACAGGTTGGCATCAGTGACCGTGGCCGGGCCGCCGCGCTGGTAACAGGCCGGACCGGGATCGGCGCCGGCGGAAGCGGGCCCCACCTGAAGCCGCTGGCCATCAACATGGACCACGGAGCCACCACCGGCGGCGACGGTGTGGATCGCCAGCATCGGCGCCTGCAGGGTGAGGCCGTCGATCTCCGTTTCACTGCAGCGCTCCCAGGGCAGCTCAGGTCCAGCGGAATGGAACACATCGGTGGAGGTGCCACCCATGTCGAACCCGACAATCGCGCCAAGCTGAGCGGCGGCGGCGATCCGGCAGGCGCCCACCAGGCCCCCGGCCGGGCCGGAGAGAATCGTGTCCTTGGCACGCAGCTGCTCCGGCGCGATCAGTCCACCACTCGACTGCATCACCCGCAGGCCGCAGCCAGGGCCCAGCGCGGCCTGAAGCTGGCCCAGATAGCTCCGAAGCGGAGGATCAACATAGGCCTCCAGCACACAGGTCTGGGCCCGGGGCACCAGCTTGGTCAGGGGGCTCACCTGGTGGGAGGGGGCCACGGTCTCGAACCCCAGCTGGCGCAACCACTCCCCCAGGGCACGCTCATGGCGGGGATGGCGGGCGCCATGGAGCAGGGCCACGGCGATGCTGTGGTAGCCATTGGCGCGGGCACGGCACAGCTCCGCCTTCAGCTCAGCATCCAGGCCGAGCGGTTCCAGCTCGCTGCCGTCGGCGGCCAGGCGGCCACCCACCTCCAGTACCCGCCCGTACAGCTGTTCGGGCTTCTCGATCCGCAGGGCGAAGAGATCGGGCCGGTGCTGGTCGCCGATCAGCAGGGCATCGGCGAAGCCACGGCTCACCAGCAGCAGGGTGGGGGCGCCAGATCGCTCCAGCAGGGCATTGGTGGCGACGGTGGTGCCCAGGCGCACCTCGGCGATGGCGCCTTCGGGCAGTGGGGCCCCTGGCGCCACCCCGAGCAACTCCCGGATCGCCGCCAGCAGCGGATCCCCGCCGGTGGCCGCGGACAGCACCTTGCGCACCACCAGCTCGCCAGCGGGGCTGCGGGCCACCAGGTCGGTGAAGGTGCCACCCCGGTCGATCCAGAACTGCCAGCCGGAGCGGCGGCTCGCCAGGGTCACGGCGATCAGCGGTAGTTCTCGAACTGCAGCGGCAGCTCCAGGTCCTCGGCGCGCAGCAGCTGGATCGCCTGCTGGAGGTCGTCCTTGTTCTTGCCGGTGACCCGCAGGCTGTCCCCCTGGATCGCCACGGTGACCTTCTTGAGCTGATCGCGCACGGTCTTGCTGAGCTTCTTGGCCAGTTCCTGGCTGAGGCCCTTGCGCAGCAGCACCTTCTGCTGCACCCGGTTGCCACCCACGGGCTCGGGGGTCTGGAAGTCGAAGATCTTCAGCGACAGCTCCCGTTTCGTGGCCTTCTGGCGCAGCACATCGACCACGGCCTCCAGGGTCATGTCGCTGGCGGTGGTGATCGTGAGGCTGCCCTCCTCCAGGTCGATCTCGGTTTTGGAGTCCTTGAGGTCGTAGCGCTGGCCCACGTCGCGGCGCACCTGATCGACGGCGTTGACCAGCTCCTGGCGATCGAAATCGGAGACCACATCGAAGGAGTAGGTGTCGGCCATCGGACCTGAAGACAGTGGAGAGGGAGACCAGCCTAGAAAAGAGACGCCGCCCGTTTCCCTGCCGCCATGCCCCTGACCGCCGCTGCCCCCTTCGTCTGGTCGCTGGTGCTGGCCGGCGCCGTGGTGATGCTGAGCCTGGTGCCGCTGGCCCTGGGCCGCGCCCGCGCCGATTTCAGCGTCGCCGATCTGGCGGCACCGCGGGCGATGTTCGAGCGGCTGCCGGCCTGGGGCCAACGGGCCAGCTGGGCGCACCAGAACGCCTTCGAGGCGTTCACGCTGCATGCCCCGGCCTGCCTGCTCTGCCTGGTCGCCGGGGTGAACGCACCGGTGGCGCTGATCGCCGCCTGGGTCCATCCCCTGCTGCGTCTGGCCTACAACGGCGCCTACGTGGCCAACGCGCCTCCCCTGCGCAGCCTCTGCTGGATCGGCGGGCTGCTCGCCACCGCGGTGCTCTACAGCGAAGGGCTCAAGGCGGCGCTGGCGGCGGGATGAGCCCGGTCGTCCCGCGGCGTTCCTGTGGCGTTCCGCCCTCAGCCCTTCTCCTGCAGCCCCCTGATCGCCGTGAGCAGGGACGCTGGACTCTGGGGATCCACCATCAGCACACTGCCGCCGGGGGTCTTGGCCATCTCCTTGCCCATGGAGGTCCAGTCCATGGCCAGCAGCAGGCGCAGGCCCTCGGCGGCCGCTGGATGGGCCTCGATCACGCGCGCCAGCTCGGCAGCCGCCTCGGCGCGGGCGATGGCGAGAACCTTCTGCTGCTGGGCCTGGGCCTCGGAGGCCAGTAGCAGCGCCTCCTGCTGGGCCTTGGCATCGAGCACCAGGGCCTCGGCCCGCCCCTTGGCCGCATTCACCTGCGACTCCCGCTCCCCTTCTGAGCGCAGGATCGCGGCGCGCTTCTCCCGTTCGGCGCTCATCTGCATCTCCATCGCCTGCTGGACGCCGGGGGAAGGCACGATGTCGCGCATCTCCACCCGGGTGACCTTGACCCCCCAGGGATCGGTGGCCTGATCGAGTTCATGCAGCAGCACCTCATTCACCTCCGAGCGGGTGGAGAAGGTCTGGTCGAGGTCGAGCTTGCCCATCTCCGAGCGGATCTGGGTGAGCACCAGATTCACCATCGCCGACTGCAGGTTGTCGAGGGCGTAGTAGGCCTTGGCGTGCTCAAGCAGCTGCCAGTAGACCACCGCATCCACCTCGATCGAGACGTTGTCCTTGGTGATGCATTGCTGGGGGGGAATGTCGAGCACCCGCTCCTTGAGCGACTCGTTGCTGACGACCCGTTCGACCACCGGCAGCACCAGTGAGAGGCCCGGCTTGAGTTCCCGGTCGAACTTGCCCAGCCGTTCCACCAGCATCGAGCGGCCGCCGTTGGTGATCTTGGCGCTGCCTACCCCCAGAAACCCCAGCAGCACGAGCGCCGGCAGCGAAAAAAGCACTTCCATGGGAGTTCGGATGCGTTCAACGGGATCAGGCTAGGCAGCGCTGCCGCGCGGCCCACAGCAGACTGGCAGGATTCGCCCTAGGCCCGATGGCCCCACTGATCTGGCTGGCGTTGGCCGGGGTGTTGTTCCTGATCGAAGTGAGCATCCCCGGATTCGGGGGCTTCGTGATCGCGGCGGTGGCCGCCCTGCTGGTGTCGGCGCTCACGGCCCTGGTGGGCCTGCCGGTGTCGCTTCAGGTGGTGGTCTTTGCCCTGATCAGCCTGCTGGGCGGCGCAGCGCTGTGGCGCTGGTCCAGCCGGGCGCCCTCGAAGCTGGAGCGCCTCGCCCCCGCCAACGACCGGGCCGAGGTGATCGCCGCCTTCGACGCCCAGGGACGGGGCCGGGTGCGCTGGCAGGGCCAGAGCTGGGCCGCCGAAAGCCTCGATGAACCCAGGCGGCTGGAACCGGGCGATCAGGTGGTGGTGATGCGCCGGGTGGGAACCTGCCTGGAGGTGATGGCTTCAGAATCCTGCACGGAATCCCGAGCGGAGTCCTGAAAAGGCCCGGGCGCGGCGCCCTCAGTCGAAGAACATCAGGCTGACCACCTTGCCCATGTCCTCGGCGGCATGGCAGCTGGTGAGCAGGGTCTCGCTGTCGTGGAAGGCGTAGCAGATCAGCTGGTCGCAGCGGCCGATGATCTCCTGGTTGCAGAGGCTGCTGGCCATCGGCAGGGGCAGTTCGTCGTGCTCGGGCTTCTCCACCAGGTGCAGCACCCGCTGCAATTGGTCGCGGGATTCACTGGGCTGACGCTCCAGGCTCTGGGGCAGCAGCACCGTCAGCCGGCTGGGGTCCACCTCCAGCACGCCGCGAATCACGGCGGCGTTCACCCCCAAAGAGCCGGAGGTGATCAGGTTGTGCCCTTCCTGGGCGAGGGAGCGGGCCACCAGCTCCACCAGGTGGATGGAGACCACCGGCACATGACGGCTGCCCAGGATGGCGATCCGCCGCTTGCCGGTGTCCTGGAGCATCGCCAGCTCCTGGGCCAGGGTGTCGATCCGGTCGAGGGCCGGTAGATCAAGAGACCGAGTCAACGCTTGCCATCTGCCAGCGCCTCGAAATTAGCAGCGCTTTCCTCAGGCCCGCTGGGGCAACCTGAGCCGATCGAACAATCGGCTGAAGGAGCAGTGCTCCTGCACCAGGCGAAAGGCGTAGGTGGCCTTGACCGATTCGTGCAGCCGCACGTTGCCGAAGGCCCGCTCGATCACCTCCACGGTGGTGAGGGTGTCGTGCTCCACCTTGAGAATGGGCACCTCCAGCTCCTCGGCACGGTTGATCAGCTGCGGCAGGGGCTCGCCCGCACCCGTGAGGATCAGGCACTGGGTGGAGGCCTCCAGGGCCGCCAGCTGGATGTCGGTGCGGTCGGCGCCGGTGACCACGGCCATGTTGCGGCGGCGACGGAAGAATTCCATCGCCGAGTTGACGTTCATCGCACCGATGCTGAGGGTTTCCACCAGCAGATCAAGGCGCTCGTTGCAACAGAGCACGCGCGCCCCCAGGCGCCCCGCCAGCTCCTCGACGGTGACGCTGCGCAGCAGCGGACTGCGGGGCATCACACCGAACACCGGCAGCCCCAGTCCTTCCAGGGCGGGCACCAGCTCGGCGCGCAGCTCGCCCACCTGGTCGGGGTTGACGCAGTTGAGCACCACACCGGCCAGTTGCTCCCCGAGCTGCTGCTGGGCCTCCAGCAAGGCATCGATGCTGAGGCTGTCCTCCCAGCGGTGCACGAGCACCACGGGGGCGGCGAAGGCCTCGGCCAGGCGGCTGAGGTTGAGGCCATAGAGCAGGCCTTCACTGAGGCTTCCGGCGGCCTCCAGCAAGGTGACGCCGTCGTTGAAGGCCACCAGCCGCCGCTGCAGCAGCTCGAAGCCCGGCCCGCAGCCGCGGCGCCCCTCCAGCAGCCGGGCCTGGGCGGTGGCGGGCTGCAGCAGCTCGAGCGAGGGCAGCAGCGCCTCGGGAGCGAGGCCGAGGATGCTGCCCACGAAGCGCACGTCATCGTCGATCAACTCGATCGACTCCTGATCGGGATCAGCGCTGCAGCTGGTGGCCAGGGGTTTGCCGAAGCGCAGGGCCAGCCCCTGCTGCACCAGTTGCCGCCCGAGGCCAAGCACCACCGCCGACTTGCCACTGAACGGGTGACAGGAACCAATCAGAAGCGTGGGGGCCATCTAGCGCTCCGGACTGTGGGGAATCTCGCCGACCAGCAGCCAGCGCCAGAAGTTTTCCGGCAGATCCGGTTCGGCGCCACCGTCGCGGTCCTGGATCAGATCCATCAGCCAGAGCACCAGCTGGTGGGTGGGAACGGAAAAGCTGTAGAGCACTTCGGGATGCTGGGGAAAGCTCAGCTGACAGCTGCTGCGTTCCTGGGGGGAGGTGCCCGCCTGCCAGCGAAACTCGAACACGTGCGGGGTACCGAACTTCAGCAACCGTTGGCCCGTCACCCGTCCTTGATCAAGCAGGTGGATGGCCTGATCGAGCACATCCTCGCGGCTGACCCCGCTGCAGTAGGGGGCATAGAGCGCCACCTGGGCGGCGTCATGGGAGGCCACATCCGTGGGATTGCTGGAGGCCATCCGTGCGTTGGTCGCCGCGGGCGCTCTAAGGATGCCTCATGCTGCCAGCCTGTGGGGCGTTCACCCATGGATGGGGGCTGGCGATGAATCTCCTCGAGGCGCTCCAGGGCCGGGCCCTGCCCCTGGCGGGCCGGCGGGTGGCGGTGAGCGGAGCGGCAGGAAGCCTCGGCCGGGCGCTGCTGCTGGAGCTCCACCGCCGGGGCGCCCAGCCGATCGCCCTGACCAGCTCGGCGGCGCCGCTGGAGCTGCGGGACAGCGATGGCCAGCGGCTGCCCCTGGAGCAGGTGCGCTGGAGCTGCGGCCAGGAGAGTGCCCTGGCACCGCTGCTGGAGGGGGTGGACATCCTGGTGATCAACCATGGCATCAACGTCCATGGGGAGCGCGGCCCCGAGGCGGTGGAGCGCTCCTTGGAGGTGAATGCCCTGAGCGCCTGGCGGCTGCTGGAGCTGTTCGTGGCGACCTGCGAACGCCAGGGCCGGCCCGATCCGGCGGGGCCGATCAAAGAGGTCTGGGTGAACACCTCGGAAGCCGAGGTGCAGCCGGCGCTCAGCCCCCTCTATGAGATCAGCAAGCGCCTGCTGGGGGAACTGCTGAGCCTGCGCCAGCTGGATGCCCCGGGGGCCCCCTGGCGCCTGCGGCGGCTGGTGCTGGGGCCGTTCCGCTCCTCCCTCAATCCGATCGGAGTGATGCCGGCGGGTTTCGTGGCCCGCCAGGTGCTGGAGCAGGCCAGCCGCGGCCTGGGACTGATCATCGTCACCCCCAATCCGCTCACCTACCTGACGATGCCGCTGGCGGCCCTGTGGCGCCGGATCTACTTTGGCCTGATCACCAAAAGGGAACAGGACGCCGACTCCTAGAAATCCCGATCGGTGAGGATCTCGCAGCCATCGCTGGTCACGGCGATGGTGTGCTCCCACTGGGCGGAATAGGAGCCATCCACGGTGACCACGGTCCAACGGTCCTTGAGGGTGCGGCAATCCTTGGAGCCGGCGTTGAGGATCGGCTCCACCGCCAGGGTCATCCCGGCGCGCAGTTTCATGTTGGGCAGGTCCTTGGTGCGGAAGTTGAACACCGAGGGCTCCTCGTGCAGGTTGCGGCCGACGCCATGGCCGGTGTAGTCCTCGACCACGGCATAGCCGTGGGCCTCGACGTGGTCTTGAACGGCCCCGGCGATGTCGAGCAGGGTGTTGCCGGCCTTGATCTGGGCCAGACCCTGCATCAGGGATTCCTGGGCCACGCGGCTGAGGCGGCGGGTCTCCTCGCTGACACCCTCCCCCACGCAGAGGGTGATGCAGCTGTCGCCGTGGTAGCCCTCGAAATAGGCGCCGGTGTCGATCTTGACCAGATCACCGTCCTTGATCACGCGCTTGGGGCTGGGGATCCCATGCACCACTTCGTTGTTGATGCTGGCGCAGATGCTGGCGGGAAAGCCGTGGTAGCCCTTGAAGCTCGGGGTGGCCCCCAGTTCACGGATGCGCTTCTCGGCGTGGCGATCGAGATCGGAGGTGGAGAGGCCCGGCGCCGCCAGTTCAGTGATCTCGCGCAGCACGGTGGCCACGATGCGGCTGGCGCGGCGCATCGTCTCGATCTCGCGGGCCGATTTGATCTCCACCCCACGGCGGCTCTTCTGGATCCGCGGACCCACCTGGGTGGCGCCGCTGGTCGCCTTGGTGGCCGCAGCGTTGGTGGAAGCCAGCAGATCCGCGAAGAGATTCATCCGAAAACGCCAGCGGCGGTCCTTCAAGTTATCAACCGCCACACTGGATCGCTTGACGTTCCAGCCAGCGCATGGCATCCCCGGCGCCGTTCCGCCGCCTGCATGGCCTGATCGCCCCGGTGGTGCTCACGCCACTGCTGCTCACGGTCTGCAGTGGCATGGCCTACCGCCTGCTCAAGGACTGGGCAGGCCTGAGCCGCGACCAGGTGCACGTGCTGATGGTGCTGCACGAGGGGGAATGGCTGGGCAGCCGGTTCGAGGGCGTCTACGTGCTGCTCAACGGCCTCGGACTGCTGTGGATGCTGGCGACCGGGGCGGGGATGCTGGTGCAGAAGTGGCGCAAGCGAGCCCCCCGGGCCCCGGCCCCACCGGATCCGGCCCCACCCGATCCGGCCCCGACGGAAGCGGAACCCTGAGCCGGTACACTCGTTGTTTGGCCAGGCGCACACGGAATCGGAAGATGGCAGCGGAATCAAACGAGTTGAACGCAACCGTGGCTGAAGCCTCGGACACCGCAGCAGAAACGGCGGTCCCAGCGGCCACAGCTGTGGCCGAGCCCCCGGCCGTGGCGGTGAAGACCGGCAAGCTCAGCGCCTACGACCTGATCCGCGCCTTCGAAGCCGAGCAGCTCAAGAGCGACCTGCCGGAGATCTACGTGGGCGACACCGTGCGTGTCGGGGTGCGCATCAGCGAGGGCAACAAGGAGCGCATCCAGCCCTACGAGGGCGTGGTGATCGCCAAGCGCCACGGTGGCCTCAACGAGACCATCACCGTGCGGCGCATCTTCCAGGGCATCGGCGTGGAGCGGGTCTTCATGCTCCACAGCCCCCAGGTGGCTTCCGTGAAGGTGGAGCGGCGCGGTAAGGTGCGTCGAGCGAAGCTCTTTTATCTGCGGGATCGGGTGGGCAAGGCCACCCGCGTCAAGCAGCGCTTCGATCGCTGAGGCCTTCCTCACTTGTACACCCAGGCCGCTTCTTTCTTCAGTAGCGGCCCAAGGGTTTCGCCCCAAGGGGTTTCGCCTTGCGCCGTTAGTTCAGTTGGTAGAACGCAGGTCTCCAAAACCTGATGTCGGGGGTTCAAGTCCTCCACGGCGCGTCCGACTACCCCCCCTGCAGTTTCGCGGTTCCGGATATGGAGTTGGATCTACAACCCGGTGATGTGGTCAAGGTGCTTGAATCCGCCGCCCTCGGCTGGGTTCGGGCCCGGGTGATCCGGGTCAAATCAGGCGGACGGGTCGTCGTCCAGAGCGACCAGGGGCGGGAATTCACCGCCCGTGGCAACCAGGTGCGGCTGATTGAGCCGGCTGGTTTCCGGCCCTGAGGCCTGAGCCAAGCCACGCCGCACCCCCATGCTCATCCTCACGGCCAGCAACGGCCAGAATCTGGCTCTGGCGGAGCTTGTGGCCGAGCGATCACGCGCCCTGGGCCATGGCTCCGAGCTGATCGATCTGGTGGCACTTGAACTGCCCCTGTTCACCCCCGCCTGCCAGGCCGCAGGAGCGGGTGAACCCCTGGAGATCCTGGCGACGGCCCTGAGGCAACAGCGGCGCCTCTGGGTCTGCGCACCGGAATACAACGGCAGCCTGCCCCCCACCCTGGTGAATGCGATCGCCTGGCTCTCCACCACCAGCGCCGATTTCCGCGCCCTGTTCCAGGGGGTGCCCGTGGCCCTCTCAAGCCACAGTGGTGGCGGCGGCCAGAAGCTGCTCAGCGCCATGCGCCTGCAGTTCGCCCACCTGGGCGCGGTGGTGATCGGCCGTGAACTGCAGAGCTCTGCCAACAAAGTGGCGAATCCGGAGAGCATCGACGCCATGCTCAGCGAGCTGCACCGACTGGAACCCCCGGCCCTCGGTTGACGTCGGGACCCGTGATCACGGATACTTCCGTGGTTGCCAGCGCAACGCAGATCGGCCAAAAGCCGTACTGGGACTGTAGTTCAACCGGTTAGAGCACCGCCCTGTCACGGCGGAAGTTGCGGGTTCGAATCCCGTCAGTCCCGTTCACCCACCCGAAGGAGAGCCTCACGTGCCGGTTGACGGACCTGTTCGGGTGCGACTGGCCCCCAGCCCCACCGGCACCCTGCACATCGGCACCGCCCGCACGGCGGTGTTCAACTGGCTGTTCGCCCGCCGCCACGGGGGCCAGTTCCTGCTGCGCATCGAGGACACCGACCGGGAGCGCTCCAAGCCGGAATTCAGCGCCAACATCCTCGAGGGCCTGGCCTGGCTGGGGCTGGCCTGGGACGGCGAACCGGTGATCCAGAGCGAGCGGATCGAGGCCCACCGCCAGGCCATCGAGCAGTTGCTGGAGAGCGGCCACGCCTACCACTGCTACGCCAGCGAGGCGGAACTCACGGCGATGCGCGAGGCCCAGGCCGCCGCCAACAGGGCCCCGCGCTACGACAACCGCCACCGGGACCTGAGCGCGGAGCAGGAGCGGGCCTACATCGCCGAGGGCCGCCAGGCGGTGATCCGCTTCCGCATCGACGACGGGGCCACGATCGAATGGAACGACCTGGTGCGCGGATCGATGCGCTGGGCCGGCGCCGATCTGGGCGGCGACATGGTGATCGCCCGGCGGGCGCCCGAGGGCAGCATCGGCGATCCCCTCTACAACCTGGTGGTGGTGGTGGACGACGCGGCGATGGCGATCAGCCACGTGATCCGCGGCGAAGACCACATCGCCAACACCGCCAAGCAGATCCTGCTGTACGAGGCCCTGGGCCTGGCGCTGCCGCAGTTCGCCCACACTCCCTTGATCCTCAACCAGGAGGGCCGCAAGCTCTCCAAGCGCGATGGGGTCACCTCGGTGTCGGAGTTTCGCGCCATGGGCTACACAGCCGAGGCCCTCGCCAACTACATGACCCTGCTGGGCTGGTCGCCGCCGGAGGGCATGGGCGAGCGCTTCACCCTGGAGCAGGCGGCGGCGGTGTTCGATTTCGAGCGCGTGAATCGGGCTGGCGCCCGCTTCGACTGGGACAAACTGAACTGGATCAACGGCCAGGTGCTGCACGGCCTCGGGGCCGCCGAGCTGCGCCGCCAGCTGCTGCCGCTCTGGCAGGCGCAAGGCTGGGCCGCCGGCGGAGCGATCGGGAGCGATCCGGAGTGGCAGGAGCAGCTCACGGAGCTGTTGGGGCCCTCGCTCACCCTGCTGGCCGACGGCGTCGAGCAGGCCAAACCCTTCTTCGAGCGGCCGGAGTTGAACGAGGCGGCCCGCGCCCAGCTGGAAACGGAGGGGGCAAGGCCGGCACTGGCGGCCCTGCTGGCGGCGCTGAAGGCCGAGCACGAGGCGCCCCTGGGCCCTGACGCGGCCCAGGCGCTGCTGACGGCCGCGGCCAGCGCCGCTGGCGTCAAGAAAGGCGTGCTGATGAAAAGTCTGCGGGCGGCCCTGCTGGGCAGCCTGCAGGGACCCGACCTGGTGGCCACCTGGTGCCTACTCCACCCCAGTGACGAGGACCTCGCCCGGCTCGAGCGCAGCCTCTGAGGGCTTCGGGGCGTCTTCAGGTTCCGGGTCCACCAGCTCCAGGCGCCTGGCCAGGGCCGGGGCGGTGAAGCCCTGCAGCCCCACGGTGAGCAGGATGGTCAGGAACACCAGGCCCTTGAGGAGACTGGCCCCTGGCACCCCGGCCTCCTCGAGGCGGATGGCGAACAGGCTGGCGACGGCGGCGGTGACGATGCCCCGGGGCGCGATCCAGCTGAGCAGGATCTTCTCGCGGCCGCCCAGGGGCAGGCCCACGCCCGCCACCTGCACCAGCAGCAGCCGCAGGAGCATCAGCCCGAGCACGCAGCCCACCCCGCCCCAGCCCAGGGGGCTCAGTTCCCCCCAGGAAACATCCGCCGCCAGCAACGGGAACAGCATCGTGATCGCCAGCTGGGCCATCTGACGGATCAGGACATCGAGCTGATCGGCTTCGGTGTCGAGGCGCCACCCCACCACCACGCCAGCGGTGACGGCGGCCGGCAGCCCCGCCTCGGGCAACAGTGCCTCGGCGCCGCTGAAGAGCAGGAACAGCACGCCGAGGGTGACCTGCAGCCGCACCATGCCGCTGCGCTCGCCGGTGGCGGGCAGGCGCTGCAGCACGGCCGCCAGCAGGAAGCCCGCCAGGGCGCCCGCAAGGGCGCCACCACCGATCCGCAGCACCAGGGCACCGGCCAGGTCCCCCCAGCTGTCCAGTTCACCGAGGGCGAGCTCCAGGAGCAGGGCCGCCAGCACGGCGCTGAACGGTTCGAGCACGAGGCCTTCGGCCTCCAGCACCTGGGCCAGGGGGGCCTTCAGGCGCATCTGCTGCACCATCGGCGTGATCACCGTGGGGCCGGTGGCCAGCACGATCGCCCCGAACACCAGGGCCACGGGCCAGTCGAGGCCGGCGAGCAGGTGGGCCAGGGCCGTGCTTCCCGCCAGCCCCAGCAGGCCCCGCACCAGCACGATCCGCAGCAGGGTCTGGCGGGGCTCGCGGCCGGCCAGGCGCAGGTTGAGCCCACCATCGAACAGCACCAGGCTCACCAGCAGCCCAACGATCGGCTCGAGGCCGGCGCCCAGCAGCTCGGGATCGACCAGATCGAAGCCGGCCCGGCCGATCAGCAGCCCTGAGGCCAGCAGCAGCACCACCGTGGGCAGGCCGCTGATCTGTCCAAGCAACTGGGCGACGGAGCCGGAGAAGACGGTGAGGCCCCAGAGCAGGCCGAGGCGGTCGCTGCTGAGGCTCAATCCTCGTTCACGGCGAATTGGGGCTCAACCCGGATCCCGACGATGGCGCTGGGACGCACCACCAGGTATTCACCCTGCAGGTCGTTGATCGGCACGTTCACGTAGGCCTCGGGCGGGCCGGCGTTGAGCACCCCGGAATACCACTGCTGAAAGGCCTCGAGGGTGGCGAAGTTCACCACCTCGCGATGGCCACCGCTGAACAGCAGGTGCACCGCGAAGCGACGTGGGGTTCTGGGCATGGCAGCGGTTCAACGCGAGCTCAGAATGCCGCAGCCTGCTGGGATTGCGCCAGAACCAGGGGCTGCAGGCTGGCGGTGGCGGGGGCGTAGAGGGGATGGCGGGGCTGGCCGGAGGCGGTGAAGCCCAGGGCCAGCAGCTGCTTGGAGGCGCCGCCGTCGGCCAGCAGCTCCAGCACCTGCCGATCGCGGCCCCGCCAGCGGCCGCCGTTGCCCCAGCCCAGCCAGAGGCTGGCGGGAGCCGGCCCGGTGAGCACCTCGGCCAGTGCCCGGCGAATCCAGTCGTCGTTGGCGGGGCCGATCGGATCGGCGCAGCGGCGCAGGACCGCCGGGCTGGGGCTGATGCGGGCGAACAGGTTCACCACCGTGAGCGAGCCATGGCCCCAGCGGCGGGCGAAAGCGAGCAGGCGCCGCAGGGTGGGATCGTCGCGGGTGCCATCGGCCCGGGAGGGGTTGAGGCCGATGAACAGCAGCTCCGGCCGGGTAGCGTCCCAACTGCGGCGCAGCCGCCAGCGGTAGGCGCCGCAGGGGCTGAAGTCGACCGGGGCAAAGCCAGCCTCCGCTGGGTGGGGGGTGGCAGGCTGTGGCGACGGTTCAGTCATGGCGCGGGGCGGGGATGGCGGCGAAGCAGAAGCCCGAGGCACCGATGCTGCTGCTGGTGGACGGCCATTCCCTGGCCTTCCGCAGTTTCTACGCCTTTGCCAAGGGGGGCGACGGGGGCCTGGCCACGGCCGACGGCGTGGCCACCAGCGTCACCTACGGCTTCCTTAAGGCGCTGCTGGAGAACGTGAAGGGGCTGACGCCCCAGGGGGTGGTGATCGCCTTCGACACCGCCGAACCCACCTTCCGCCACAAGGCGGATGTGAACTACAAGGCCCACCGCGACGTGGCGCCGGAGCATTTCTTCAGCGATCTGGCCAACCTGCAGGAGATCCTGGCGGGGGCCCTGAACCTGTCCCTGTGCCTGGCGCCGGGATACGAGGCCGATGACGTGCTCGGCACCCTGGCGAACCGGGCGGCCGCAGACGGCTGGCGGGTGCGGATCCTCTCGGGTGACCGCGACCTGTTCCAGCTCGTCGACGACGAACGCGACATCGCCGTGCTCTACATGGGCGGCGGCGGCCCCTACGCCAAGACCGCCGGCCCGGTGCTGATCCGGCGCGAGGGGGTGATCGCCAAGCTGGGGGTGACCCCCGAAGCGGTGGTGGACCTCAAGGCGCTCACGGGCGATTCGAGCGACAACATCCCGGGGGTGAAGGGGGTGGGCCCGAAGACGGCGATCACGCTGCTCAAGGAGAACGGCGACCTCGACGGCGTCTACGCCGCCCTCGAAGCGCTCGGTGATGAGAAGGCCAGCCAGGGGGCGCTCAAGGGGGCGCTCAAGACCAAGCTGAGCGCCGACAAGGCGAACGCCTACCTCTCGCGCCACCTGGCCGAGATCCTGATCGACATCCCGCTGCCGAGCGAGCCACGGCTGGAGCTGGCGGAGGTGGATGGCGGCGCCCTGGCCCGGCGGTTGACGGAGCTGGAGCTGCACAGCCTGGTGCGGCAGCTGGGGGCCTTCGAGCGCGCCTTCTCCGCCGATCACCTCCCCCACGCCGAGCCCGAGCAGGTGCTGGCGGCATCCGAGGCGCCTGAGGCCAAGCCCACCCCAACATCCAACGCCGCTCCCCCGTCCGCCGGAGACGAACCGGCCCCAGTCGGGGCCTTGCCGGCGCTGGGGCCGCAGATCATCTCCAGCCCCGCCCAGCTCGAAGTCCTGGTGGCAACGCTGATGGCCGCCAGCGATCCAGCCGCCCCCGTGGCCTTCGACACCGAGACCACGGCCCTGAACCCCTTCCAGGCCGAGCTGGTGGGGATCGGCCTCTGCTGGGGTGAGGCCCTGGACGCGCTGGCCTACATCCCGATCGGCCACCACCCGCCGATGGCCGCCGATCTGCTCAGCGCCCCACCCGAGGCACCGGAGCAGCTGCCCCTGGAGACGGTGCTGGCGGCCCTGGCCCCCTGGCTGGCGAGCGCCGCTCACCCCAAGGCGCTGCAGAACGCCAAGTACGACCGGCTGGTGCTGCTGCGCCACGGCCTGCCCCTGGGGGGGGTGGTGATGGACACACTGCTGGCGGATTACCTGCGCGATGCCAACGCCAAGCACGGCCTCGACGCGATGGCGGAGCGGGAGTTCGGCTTTGTGCCCACGGCCTTCACGGATCTGGTGGCGAAAGGAGACAGCTTCGCCTCGGTGCCGATCGAGGCGGCGGCGCTCTACTGCGGCATGGATGTACACCTGACCCGCCGGCTGGCGCTGGTGCTGGCGGCGGAGCTGGCGGCCCTGGGCCCGGCGCTGCCGGCGCTGCTGGCTGAGGTGGAATTGCCCCTGGAGCCGGTGCTGGCGCTGATGGAGGCCACCGGCATCCGCATCGACACGGCCTACCTGGCGGAGCTGAGCCTGGAGCTGGGGGACCAGCTCGAGACCCTAGTGCGCGAGGCCCAGGAGCTGGCCGGCGTGGCCTTCAACCTGGCCTCCCCCAAGCAACTGGGCGAGCTGCTGTTCGAGACCCTGGGCCTCGACCGCAAGAAATCAAGGAAAACCAAAACCGGCTGGAGCACCGATGCGGCCGTGCTCGAGAAGCTGGAGGCCGACCACCCGGTGGTGCCCAAGCTGCTGGAGCACCGCATCCTCAGCAAGCTCAAGAGCACCTATGTGGATGCGCTGCCGCTGCTGGTGGAGCCGGAAACGGGTCGCGTGCACACCGACTTCAACCAGGCGGTGACCGCCACCGGGCGCCTTTCGAGCAGCAACCCCAACCTGCAGAACATCCCGATCCGCACGGCCTACTCCCGGCGGATCCGCAAGGCCTTTCTGCCCGAGCAAGGCTGGAGCCTGATCAGCGCCGACTACAGCCAGATCGAGCTGCGCATCCTCACCCACCTCTCGGGCGAGGAGGTGCTGGTGGAGGCCTACCAACAAGGCGACGACGTGCACGCGCTCACGGCCCGGCTGCTGCTGGAGAAAGACGAGGTGAGCGCCGATGAACGGCGATTGGGCAAGACGATCAACTTCGGGGTGATCTACGGCATGGGCGCCCAGCGGCTGGCGCGCGAAACGAGCCTGAGCCAGGCCCAGGCCAAGGAGTTCCTGAGCAAGTACAAGCAGCGCTACCCGAAGGTGTTCGCCTACCTGGAGCTGCAGGAGCGGCTGGCGCTCAGCCGCGGCTACGTGGAGACGATCCTGGGGCGCCGGCGCCCGTTCGAGTTCGACCCCAACGGCCTGGGGCGGCTGAAGGGCAAGGACCCGCTGGAGATCGAGCTGGAGGTGGCACGCCGGGGCGGCATGGAGGCCCAGCAGCTGCGGGCGGCGGCCAACGCGCCGATCCAGGGTTCGAGCGCCGACATCATCAAGCTGGCGATGGTGCGGCTGCACCATGAGCTGATCGCCCGGCAACTGCCGGCGCGGCTGCTGCTGCAGGTGCACGACGAACTGGTGCTGGAGGCCGCCCCCGAGGTGCTCGAAGCCGTGCGGGGACTCACCCGAACGGTGATGGAAAACGCCGTTCAACTCAGCGTGCCGCTGCTGGTGGAGACGGGGGTGGGGCCGAACTGGATGGAAGCGAAGTGAGGGCCTGAGGGGATCTCCTGGCGGCCCATCTCTCTTGGGGGAAAGCCATCCACCGAGGAGGGCAGATCCAGGAAGTCTGCCCAATGTATGCGGGCGCTTGCATCCTGAATTCGATCATTGAAATCGCTCAGTTGATGGGCATGGAAGTTGATTTGATAAGGACTCTTTAACACAGCTGGACATCCATGCTGGACAACAGAATGCTCACACAGACACAACCGAGCGGCCCACTTGCCGTAGTCGACATCAGGCAACTCAACGCACCATGCTTAGATTTCAACCCTGTGACTTCACCTGCCCCGAGCCGTGACCACCGCCTCCGACGTGCTGCGCATCGCCTCCGGCGAAATCGGTTTCGGGGAATCCAGTGCCAACAACGTCACCAAGTACGGCGCCTGGTATGGCCTGCAGTCCGAATGGTGCGGCCTGTTCATCTCCTACGTGTTCCACCAGGCGGGCCTGCCCCTGCAGGTCACCACCGCCAAGGGCTTCAGCTACTGCCCCTTCGCCGTGAGCTGGTTCAAGGACAAGGACTGGTGGATCGAACGCAGCCAAAGGCCCCAACCCGGGGATGTTGTGTTCTTCGATTGGTATCCCGGCACGGCCGACTCCGATGCCTGGCACGTGGGTCTGGTCGAGTCGATCACCCCTGGCGGCCAGGTGACCTGCATCAACGGCAACATCGGACCCTTCCCCTCTCGCGTGCGCCGCGATCGGCATCCGATGGCCACCGTTTATGGCTACGGCCGCCCGCGGTTCGATGGCGTCAGCGCCCCCGCTGAATCCAGCGGCGCCCCCGCCTGGCCTGGGATCTACCGCACCCTCACCAGCCCGCTCAGCCTGGGGCAGGACGTGCTCGCCTGGCAGCGGCGCCTGATTCAACTGGGCTGGGACCTGGGGCCCTCCGGCCCCACGGGGCGGGGGGATGATGGTGAATTCGGGCCGATCGCCTACCAGCAACTCCAGGTGTTCCAGCGCTCCGCGGGACTGGAGGTTGATGGCATTCTCGGCCCCGAATCCTGGCGGCTCGCCTTCTCTGAAAACGCCCCCGCTCCTGCCCCCAGCCCGATCGGCGGCCAGAGCGCTTGACACCGTCACGCGATCGCGTTGCGAGCGCTCAGCTCGATCCAGCCCAGGCCAAGCCCTAACTTGCTGGGATCGGCCCACCCGTTTCCCACGTCGAGCGCTTCCCTTGACCCTGCGGCTCACCAACACCCTCACCCGCCGCACTGAGGTCTTCGAGCCTCTGGTGCCCGGCCAGGTCTCGATCTACTGCTGCGGCGTCACCGTCTACGACCTCTGCCACCTGGGCCACGCCCGCAGCTACATCGTCTGGGATGTGCTCAGGCGTTACCTGATCTGGCGCGGCCTTGCCGTCACCTTCGTTCAGAACGTCACCGACATCGACGACAAGATCCTCCAGCGCGCCGCCGAGGAAGGCAGCTCGATGGAGGCGGTGAGTGATCGCAACATCGTCGCCTTCCAGGCCGACATGGCGGCCCTGAACATCCTGCCGCCCGATCGGATGCCCCGGGCCACCCGCTGCCTCGATGGCATCCGCGACCTGATCGGCGAACTGGAAGCCAAGGGGGCGGCCTACTCCGCCGATGGCGATGTCTACTTCGCCGTCACCAAGGCGGCAGGCTACGGCAAACTTTCCGGCCGCGACCTGAACGCCCAGCAGGACAATGCCTCTGGTCGCGTCAGCGGAGCGGAGGAAGCGCGCAAGCAGCACCCCTTCGATTTCGCCCTCTGGAAAGGCGCCAAACCGGGCGAACCCAGCTTCCCCTCCCCCTGGGGTCCGGGGCGGCCCGGCTGGCACATCGAATGCTCGGCGATGGTGCGCGAGGAACTCGGCGAATCGATCGACATCCACCTGGGCGGCGCCGATCTGATCTTTCCCCACCACGAGAACGAGATCGCCCAGTCGGAGGCGGCCACCGGCCAGCCCCTGGCCCGGCTCTGGCTGCACAACGGCATGGTCAACGTGGGCGGCCAGAAGATGTCGAAATCACTCGGCAACTTCACCACCATCCGCGCCCTGCTCGCCAGTGGCGTCAGCGCGATGACCCTGCGGCTGTTCGTGCTCCAGGCCCACTACCGCAAACCCCTGGATTTCAGCGCCGTGGCCCTCGAGGCCGCTGCCACAGGTTGGAAGGGCCTGGGCGCCGCCCTGGCCGTTGGAACCGCCGCCGCCGACACCCTGGGCTGGGGGAGCGCAGCCGACTCCGAACTCAGCCCTGAGCTGCTGCACCAGCGCGACACCTTCATCGCCGCCCTCGACGACGACCTCAACACCTCCAGCGCCCTGGCGGTGCTGTTCGAACTGGCCCGGCCCTTGCGTTCGCTGGCGCATCGGCTGGAGCACGGGGATCCACCCAACCCCGGCGATCGGGAGCTGGGCCCCCAATGGCGGCTACTGGTGGAGCTCGCGGGCGTGCTCGGCCTGGTGGCCGAAGCCAGCGCCGCCCCAGCCGCTGAATCAGCCAGCGGGCCCACGGAGGCCGAGATCCAGGCCCTGATCGACCAGCGCCGCATAGCCAAGGCCGCCAAGGATTACGCCAGCGCCGATGGCCTGCGAGACCAGCTCCGCGCCCACGGCATCGAATTGATCGATCGGCCCACGGGTGTGACCGACTGGATCAGGAAGTAAACCGATCGCGCCAGCGATGGTGATGCCGTCCCCCTGGCTGCAAGCCCTTGCTCTCGGCTTAGCCTTGACAGGCTCTTGGTCAAATGGTCATCCACTCCCCTGACGCGATGGCCGAGACCGTGATAGCAACGACAGTGATGGCAACAATGTGATGGCGGAAACGCGCAGCGGCGTCTGGATTCCTCTGCCTCGACTGCTTTCCATGCCCCTGCCGGCCGCTGCCCTGGCCGTGTTGTGGAGGGATCTGCTTCTTTCTCTTCCAACGGAAGCCCATGAGGTGCGCCAGGCCCTCGAGCAGGCCCTCATCCGCCATGAGCTCAACCAACTTGATGTCCTGATCGAACAGGACCGCTGGGAAGAGATGTTCGGCCGACTGGAGGTCCTGGCTGGCCAGCTCTCCGAAGCGGAGTTGGCCCGCCAGCTGGCAGACCTGATGCCACGCCTGCATCATCGGCTGGTCGAGCAGGCCGGCTCTGATCCCGTTCCGGAGGTCGTGGCCGACGAGCGGCGCGCTGAGTTGCTCTGGCTCAGCGACCACTGGATGCGCCGACTTGAACAACTGCCCTTCGTGAGGCCTGACCCTCTGCCTTTGATGGCCGAGCACCTCTGCCGCTACGGTGCGATCGCCTGGATGGGACGGAAGGGACCCCAGGCTCGCCGTCGCGCCCTCTCCCTGCTTGAACGGCTCCATGCACTGCTGCCCGAAGCCCGGGACTGGGTACTGCCCAGCATCCGCGAACGGCTGCTCCTGACCGTGGAGGAGCTGAGTCGCCAGGGTGAGCTTGCCGATCCGGACCAGCTTCAGGAACTGCTGGAGGTCTGCCGCTGCCTGGCTGACGAAGAGGCCCTGACCAGCGAACGGCGCTCGGCGATCGCTGGGGCGGTGTTCCGCGGACTGGCTGGCCTGAAGCTCTGGCGACACCTCAACGACTGATGTCGTTCAGCGCCAGTTCCAGTTGCTCGATGGCGAAGCCCTGGATGATCCGTTCAAGCTCCTGATCATCCCTGCCGTCGCGGCGGGCCTGCAACAGACAGATCGCCGCCTGCTGCAGGCTCACCTCGCCTTCCATCCCAGGGCTCAGGCTGACCAGTGCGGCCAGCGCCTCTTCAATCCAGTCGTCACCGGGGCGGAATGGCTGCTTCATGGGGCTAACGGGGGAAGAGGAGAGAGGTTGTGATCAGGTCCTTTCGATCACTGGTTGGAAGGCGCTACGGGCGGTCTCCACCAACCAGGGATTGAGGCGATGCTCACCGCGGCTGCCGCTGCGGCCGCAGCAGAGGTCGATCACGCTGCCGATATCGACAGCGACTCCTCCCCTTGTGCGAACGGCGTGAGCGTAGATCTTGCCCAGCAGGCCTGCTCCGATCAGCACCAGATCACCTGGACCGATGCACGTCCTGATGGCCTCCAACACGCGGTGGAACACCTCCGGGTCGTGGGCCGGGACATCGCGGACAACGGACCAGTGGGCTGGCTCACCAGGCACCTGCAGGAACGTGACCGCCGACCCGCGCAGCGCCAAGGGAAGAGCCGGGGCGATCACGGCAGACATCCGATCGAAAGGCGGCCGATGGAGGCTACCGAGGGCCAGCAGCTGCAGATTCAACAACCAGCCCCCTGGCAGCAAGCATGGAGCCCGGGCCTCAAGCTGAGGCGGTGTGACGATCGCTCCAAGACTGGCCGCTGCGCGAACGGTCTGCTCGGGTCCGTGCACGCATTGCCAGAGATCTGGAAGACCGATCACATCGGCGCCCAGAACAGCCTCCCGAAAGCATTGATCAATGGCCTGTCGTTCCTGCGCTGGCAGCCGTCCGGCTCGGACCCGCAGATGGGGTGCAACACGCTCGCCGTTGAGGGTGGCGCCTTCAAGGTCGGGGCGCTCGCCGGCCATCAGCATCCCCTCGCCATCACCCAGCCGAATCAAGGAGAACCCATGCCCATTCGCCAAGGAAGAGCTCAGCGCACCGACCAGGCCATCGATCAGCCCAGGCTCAGCCAGCTCGGTGACCTCCCAGCCAAGCCACGGTCTGCGCAGGCTGGGCCCAAGCCGCGCGTACACATCGGCAGCCGAGGCCTACAGCTCGGGATCAAACTGGCAAAGGTCAGAGAGCAGCGCACAGATCGCGCTCGTGTCATGGGGCGGAGATAGCGTCAGAGCCTCGATCAAGGTGCTGCCATGCCGTGCTGCAATGCCGTGCGACCATCTCCGGCAGCAGCTCGGGAGGCGGTGCTTCGGGGGCCAGCAGGCCTGCCAGCATCTGCCGGCTGTTGCGATCCAGGCCGGACGATCGGGCGGCGAGGGCGACCGGTCGTGCGGCCGCGGTCACCCGCATCCCTCCGGCATGGACGCTGGACCGTGTGGCAAGGGTCTCAAGGGGAAGCCGCCGAACCCCTTTAAGGGTGGCGACATCCAGAATCGAGTCGGAATGCTGAACGACCTCAAGCGGAAGCCCGTCAGATCGCTGCAAAAGCCGCAACAAAGGATCGAGTTCGTTCCAAAGGAATTAGGCGAAGTTTGGATCTCCCAAGCACAGAACCGGTGAGCCGGAATGATTGACGTTGAGATCCGCCGGGCAGGGCTCCAGCCTGGAGGAATCTAGGGAATCAGCCGTGCCGCAGCCATCGGAGCGCAGAAGAAAACGACCGCCATCCGAACAGCGTTCGAAGACGAGGAGATTCAAGCTGGGAATCGTAGTACAGGTCAGCCATCTGTAGTACTGATCATCAAAGATCAGATCAAAGTCCTGCTGATTCAGAATCAAACTCTGATAACGGCGAAGACAGGATGGGTAGACCCAAGTGCTCAGCTCTTCGATGGACAGGCCATCAACCAATGATCGCAGCTGATCCTCCATCCGAGTCAAGGCTGCTGTCCAGCTCGATTCATTCAGCTAGCACCGAGGGGAGTGAATGGCCTTGAGATCGCCAACGGGATGAGCCACATCACCTTCCGCCTGACCGCCAAGGGTGCCATAGGAAACAAGGAATCAGGGTGCTCAAGGAGCGTATTTCAAGGCTCCTGTTGAATGTTGCAGATAGAGCAACCAAGCGCCCTTGGTGGCGTTGAATTGCTATTGATTTGATTCTCTTTTGCTGCTCGATGCCTTCAGCCCATGCGCTCCAAGCCCCTGGGGTGAGTGGAGCGGACCAAGTTTCGGGGCTTCAGAGATCCAGCCAAAGCTCCATCGCCTCCGCCAGCACTCCATCCCTGCAACGGCGGGCCAGGCTGGGACCGATCGGATGAAGGAGCTCGCGCCCTCTGTTGTAGGCAACGTAGGTGCGTCCAGGGGGAAGGCCAGCTGGATCCTGATCGAGACATGAAGCCCAGCCACGCAAGCTTCCGTTGGCTGAGGGATCTGAATGCAAAAAGCTGCCCTGTCTTTGACCAGCAAGAACCATCATCATCGCCCTGCTCGGCGGACTCCACGAATGATTCACAATGTCGGTGAAACGGCGCCCTTTCCCCGGATTCAGGAAAGGTGGGTACTGCGGAGGCCACCGAGTCAGCACCGAGTCAGTGATTGGTGACCAAAATGGCCAGCCACTGACCCATCGTTCAGTTTGAGTCTGGGGTTTTTCAGGCATGCTTCAGGATTCGTTCCGAACCCAGCACGCCATGCCATCCCCTCGCTCCTGCACCGATCGGCCCCAGCCTTCTCCATGCGATGACGCGCCTCCAGGACTGATCTCTCCCCATGGGGGAGTGCTGGTGGACCTGCGGGTGCCGGTGGAGCTGCAGGAGGGCCTCAAGGCGGGCGTCGATCACGTGATCGAGTGCGGCGACCGCAATGCCTGCGATGTCGAGCTGTTGACCGTGGGGGGCTTTTCCCCCCTGCGGGGCTTCATGCACCAGGAGGACTACCACTCGGTGGTGGAGTCCCACCGCACCACCTCCGGACTGCTGTTCGGGTTGCCGATCGTGATGGACACCGACGATGGGGGCATCGCCGTGGGGGATCGGCTGCTGCTCACCTACCGCGGCCGCGACCTGGCGGTGATGACGGTGGAGAGCCGCTGGGAACCCGACAAGCCCGCCGAAGCCCTCGGCTGCTACGGCACCTCGTCGATCGAGCATCCGGCCGTGCGCATGATCATGGCCGAACGCGGCCGCTGGTACCTGGGTGGGTCCGTTCAGGGGCTGGAGCTGCCGGAGCGCATCTTCCCCTGCCGCACCCCCGCCGAGGTGCGCGCCACCCTGCCCCCCGATGAGGACGTGGTGGCCTTCCAGTGCCGTAACCCGATCCATCGGGCCCACTACGAACTGTTCACGCGGGCGCTCCATGCCGGCAACGTCAGCGCCAATGCGGTGGTGCTGGTGCATCCCACCTGTGGCCCCACCCAGGGGGACGACATCTCCGGTGAGGTGCGCTTCCAGACCTATGAGCGGCTCGCGGCGGAGGTGAACAACCCCCGCATCCACTGGGCCTACCTGCCCTACTCGATGCACATGGCCGGGCCCCGGGAGGCCCTGCAGCACATGCTCATCCGCAAGAACTACGGCTGCAGCCATTTCATCATTGGCCGCGACATGGCGGGCTGCAAATCCTCGATCAGCGGCACCGACTTCTACGGCCCCTACCAGGCCCAAGATTTCGCCCGCGACCACGCAAGCGAACTGGGGATGGAGACGGTCCCCTCCCTGAACCTCGTTTACACCGACGAAGCGGGCTACGTGACGGCCGAGCACGCCGAGGCCCAGGGCCTGCATGTGAAGAATCTGAGCGGCACCCAGTTCCGCCGCATGCTGCGCAGCGGCGAGGCCATTCCGGAATGGTTCGCCTTCCGTAGCGTGGTGGAGGTTCTGCGCCATGGCGCCTGAAATCCTTCCCGCCGGCATCGAGCTCCCTGATCTGATCACGGTTCTGCGCCGGCTCTGCTGGGAATCGACCTCGATCCTCAAGGCCTATGCCGGGGGCACAACGCCTCCCTTCGGCTATCCCCAGTTGCTGTCGGTGAACGATGACCCCAAGAGCCCGGTGTCGGCTGCCGACCTGGCCGTCAACGAACACCTGCTCAACGGCTTCGCCAGCGCCTTTCCCGATGCCCCCTGGACCATCCTCAGCGAGGAAACAGCGGCCCAGTGGCCGCCGGGCCAGCCGATCGAAACCGAGTGGCTCTGGATCCTCGATCCGCTCGATGGCACCAAAGACTTTCTCCAGGGCACCGGTGAATACGCCGTTCACCTAGCTCTGATCCGCGATCAGCGGCCTCTTCTCGGAGCCGTTCTGTTGCCCGAACTCGATGAGCTCTGGATCGGGCATTTGCTCGGTGTAGAGCCCATGGCCTGGTGCGAATCAGCCAACGGCGATCGCCATCCGGTCAGGTTCAGCGCGCGCCAGAACCTGGATACGCTGATTCCCGTCACCAGCCGCAGCCATCGAGATGATCGTCTCGACCAGCTGATGACCGCCATGGGTGTGGCCGACGGTATCGCCCGCGGCAGTGTTGGTGGCAAGGTGGCTGCCATCTTGCGAGGCGAAACCGATCTCTACGTCTCCCTCTCCGCTCGCACCGCCCCCAAGGATTGGGACATGGCTGCTCCCGAAGCCCTTCTGCTCGCCGCCGGTGGGGCCTTCACCCATGCCGATGGAAGGGCACTCCTCTACAACACCGGAGATTCATCTCAGCACGGTTGCCTGATCGCGAGCCATGGCCTCAGCCACCCTCAGCTTTGTCGTGCGGCCTCCAAAGCCATGCTGACAATTGACCCGTCCTTCCACCTTTAAGGAAAACCGAGCTTGAACAACCCGAGCGATCTTGACCCTGCCACAAACGTCGTCTGGCATGAGGCGTCGGTCGATCGAGCCACCAGAGCTGTCCAGCGCGGACATCGCAGCGCCATTCTCTGGTTCACTGGGCTTTCAGGAGCTGGTAAAAGCACCCTCGCTAATGCCGTCAACCAGGAACTTTTCCAACTCGGCCTAACCAGCCACCTTCTTGACGGTGACAATGTGCGCCACGGACTCTGCAAGGACCTTAGCTTTTCAGACGACGACAGAGTCGAAAATATTCGACGAATCGGAGAAGTGGCCAAACTCTTCCTCGACGCCGGTGTGATCACTCTTACGGCTTTTGTCTCTCCGTTTCGTGACGATCGAGCTCGTGCCCGTGCCTTGGTCGAACCAGGAGATTTCATAGAGATCTATTGCAGCGCCAATCTTGAGGTCTGTGAGAAACGGGACACCAAAGGCCTCTACGCCAAAGCCCGAGCCGGGCTTATCCCACAATTCACGGGCATCTCCAGCCCCTACGAAGAACCACTGAACGCTGAACTGCGCATCGATACCGGCGGCCAAAGCCTGCAAGATTCAGTCTCCCAGGTGATGACTTATCTCAACGACCAAAAAATCACATCCATTTCATACCAGAAATCCTGATTGAATGATCGTCTTTGGAGCCTCCAGCGCCTTCCTTGAAGCGGCCTCGCACCCGGAGGGCTTCATCACCCTGATGGTGTTCGCGGGATCGATCCTGTTGTTCATCACAGGCTGGCTGGCACCGGAAGTGACCGGCCTCTTGGCTGCCGCCTTGCTGGTCGCCTTCAAGGTGCTTAAGCCCGATGAGGCCGTCCAGGGCTTCGGCAGTCCCGCTCTGATCACGCTCATGGGCCTATTCGCCATTTCGGCTGGTCTGTTCCGCAGCGGCGGCGTGGATCGCCTGCGCGCTCTGATCGCCTCGGATGCCGTCCGCAGTCCAAGGCATCTGATCATGCTGCTCGTGGGCGTGGTGGCTCCGATCTCTGGGTTCGTTCCCAACACCCCGATCGTGGCCACCCTGCTGCCGATCCTGGACAACTGGTGTCAGCGACGGAGCATCTCCCCCTCTCGCGTGATGCTGCCCATGTCCTTTGCCGTAGTGATCGGTGGGACGATCTCACTGCTGGGCACATCCACGAATTTACTGGCAAGTGATGTCAGCAGAAAACTTGGATTTGGCTCCATTGACTTATTTGATTTCACCGCCATAGGCATTCCCATTTGGTTGCTAGGTAGTTTGTATTTGATCTGGGCCTCTGATCGGTTTCTGCCAGATCGTGGCGCCGACAGTGATGATCTGCTTTCCGATCTGACCCGTAGCGGCTACTTCACCGACGTTCTCATCCCTGAGGGCTCTGAGCTGATTGGCAAGTCGCTGCACAACAGCCGCCTGCAACGTCGCTTTGATGTGGACGTGCTGGAACTACACCGTGGCGAGCAGAGTTTCACCGCTCCCCTGGCCGATCTACATCTTGAGGCCGGCGACAGGCTGCTGCTGCGCTGCCAGCGCCATGACCTGCTCAGACTGCAGCAGGAACATACCGTCACCTTGGCACCTGTAGGCGACTCAGAAGCTGACTTGGCCGAGTTGTCTAGTACCAAGTCGACTCAACGATTGGTGGAGGTGCTGCTGCCGAGTGGCTCCAGCATAGCTGGCAGTTCCGTGCGCGACTTGCGCTTTCGACAGCGCTACAACGCCACACTGCTGGCCGTGCGGCGGGGTCGGCAGGTGTTACGCGATCTGTTGGGCAAGGTGGTGCTTCAACCCGGCGACGTCTTGCTGGTGCAGGCGCCGATCGATGCCATTCGTGGCCTGCAGAACAGCAGCGATCTGGTGCTCCTCGATGAACTCGAAAACGACCTGCCCACCACCAACCGCAAGTGGGTGGCCGTGGTGCTGGCCTCGTTGGTGGTGCTGCTGCCGATGTTCAAGCTGATGAATGTGATGGCGGCCGTGCTGCTCTCGGTGGTGGCGATGGTGGCCACCGGTTGCCTTCGTCCTGGCGAACTGCAGCGATCCATCCGGTGGGATGTGATCTTGCTGCTGGGCTCCCTCTCTTCCTTCAGCGTGGCCATGCAGGACACGGGTTTGGCAACGGCCATGGCCCACGATCTATTGCTGTCTCTGAATGGTTGGTCGGCCTACGGCGTACTCGTGGTGGTCTTTTTCCTGGCACAGCTGTTCACTGAAACCCTCAGCAACGGCGCGACCGTGGTGCTGTTGATGCCCATCGCCACTGAACTAGCCAAGGGTCTCCACCTTCCCCCCTTGGCCTTCATCTACGCCATCCTCTTTGCCGCCAGCCAAAGTTTTCTGACTCCCATTGGCTACCAGTGCAACCTCATGGTGATGGCCCCTGGCCATTACCGCTTCCTTGATATGACCCGCTACGGAGCACCGCTGACCTTCGGACTGACACTGGTCGTTCCGTGGCTGATTTGCAGGCACTTCGGGATCTGAACCTCAACGGCCCCAAGGATTCCAAGGGTCCGCCGGACGGCACCACCCAGCTTCGCTGCCAACGATCTTGCCGTGATGCTGCACGTAGCAGGGTCAGCCCACCTCGTCGGTGTAGTACCTCACCAAGTTCGTCAGCACAGAAGCTAGGCGTACCGATGCAAGCCGGCGCTCAATCCCCGTTATAATTGAGAGCTACGTACGACGACCTGCCAGACGTGCGGAGCAGATGGCACCACAGCGGTGGCCAGCCCTGATGCCCTCCCTCTAGATTTGTAATCACCCGGAACCGTTGCTAGAGCAGTTGCTGTTCCGGTGGCTTCAACAGCACAGGAGCCTGGCTCACCAGGCCATCCAATACCTGCATGTGGGCTGTGGTCACGACCAGCGCAAGCAGCGCCACATTGTTCGCCGGTCCATGGCTGAATGGCGGAGGCTGTCCCCACCGCTGAACGGCACTACAGCCGGGAGGCGATGATCCACTTGGATCATGTCCGGTCATCGGCTCTTTGCTGACCAAGGACCGGCGCCACTTGGCCCTTGCGGAACTGGGGTTGTACTTGGGTAGCTGCCCGCAAGGTTCCTCACTGGTGGCTGTCCAGCACATACCAGTCATCCCACTGCGCCTCGATCCGCCGGTAGCCCTGCTGCGCCAGCAACCTGGCGATCGCCTCCCGCGCCGGAGTGAAGTTGTGCTCGATCGTGAGGCACTGGAAGCGGTAGCGATCCCAGTCCACCCCCTCGAGAATCGCCAGCTCACTTCCTTCGGTATCGATGCTTAGGTAGTCGATCTCCCGGGGGGCGCTGCAGACCTCCAGCAGATCCATCAGAGAAAGGGTGGTGAGCATGAGCGTCTCCCCAGCCTCCGCATAGGCCTCCCGCTTCTCCCGATGGGCATCCTGCTGGCCATGGGCCGCCAGCCCTCCATAGGCATCCGCGCAGACAAACGGCATCCGTTCCCCGCTGGTGCGATACACGCAGTCGTTGCGGGTAAGGCAGCTCCGGTTGGCCTGCAATGAGCGGAACAGCTTCGGGTTCGGTTCGCAGCAGATACCCTGCCACTGGAAGTGCGTCTCCAGCAGCCAGCTATTGCTCAGCAAAACCCCATCGGTGGCACCGAATTCCACGAAGAAGCCACCCCGTTTCCAGTTCAGGGTCTCCAGCACCCAGAGGTCTTGCCCCAGTTGCGAGCGGCTGTGCGGTTTCCATCGTTCGCGTGTGTCGGGGGCTGCCTCCAGCACCGCCGGGCCTGGATCATGCCTCAGTGCTCCGCCCCCCAGCGCCAGGCTGAGTTCATGGGAGAGCAACTCCGTTTCCGTGCGCAGGATGCTGAGCTGAGCGGCGAGAGCCGCCTGCCGTTCCTCGGCCTCTCCAATGGCCGCCTTCAGATGATCCACTTGAGCGCTGATGCGATCAGCATCGCTATGTGCCTTGCGGGCCTCCAGCAGCCAGCGGCCCAGGCTGCTCCTGGAGAGGCCCAGGCGCTTGGCCACTTCGGCCACCGGGAGGCCCTGCACCAGACAAAGGGCGATGGCCTCGGCCTTGCGCTCGGGCGTGATGCGCCGCGAAGGCTTGGAGTTCATGCCGGCCATGGGCTTCCAATACTCCTTGAACCTTCCGGGTTGGAGGCCCTGCCCATGATCGGCTGGGGATCGCCGCGGAGAACATAGAAGCCAAGAAGAATGTTGTGGATCCGTTACGGGGCCCTGGGCCTGAATCTCAATTCCATTCGTTCAGGATCAACCCATGGCGTTGAAACCCCACCCCATCACCTGGCTCTGGGCGTTGATCCTGGGCCTCTCGGCCCTCAAGGCCGCCAGTGACCTCTGGCTACCGCCGGGTTCTCCTTTGCGCGGGCGTCTCTGCCCCCTGATGCAGGGGCTGCCCAGTTGCCGGGAGCGCTGAGGGGCCCTGACCCCGTGGCCGGAACCCTCGATCCATCGAGAAACCGGCTTGATGGCTGGATCATGAACTGCTAGCACCTGCTAGCATCCTGTCTCAGAGACGCATGCCGCCATGGCCAACATCAGTGTGCGCAGGCTCGATGACGCCACCCTGGAGCGTCTGCGTCAGCGGGCCCAGTTGCACGGAGTTTCGATGGAAGCCGAGGTGCGTCAAATTCTCCAGGCGGCCTTGGCGCCACCAGCCCGGCTGGGGGATCTGGCGGTGAACATCTTCGGAAAGGCCCATGGAATCGACCTTGAGCTTCCCAGTCATCCCTCGCACCTGGCGGTTGATCTGGCCCCTTGATCCTTCTCGACACCAACGTCATCTCCGAAGTGATGCGGCCCGCTCCGGATCAACGGGTGATTCGCTGGCTCAACGAGGCAGAAGCCAGTCACATTCATCTCTCAACCATCAGCGTCGCCGAAATCCTGCTCGGGCTGGATCTGTTGCCAGCTGGTCGCCGTCGCCAGGGATTGGAGGAGCGTTTCGAGGCCTTCCTGGAGCAAGCCTTTGCCCATCGGCTTCTGTCCTTTGACGAAGCCGCTGCCCGCCATTACGGCCCCCTGATGGCCGAACGTCGTCGCGCCGGTCGGCCAATGGCGGCCCCAGATGGTCAGATCGCTGCCATCGGCCGATCTCGCGCCATGGCCCTGGCCACACGGAACAGACGCGACTTCGAGTCCTGTGGATTGACTCTGATCAATCCCTGGGGCTGAACCTTGATCCTGGGCCTCTCAGCATGCGGCTGGCCGAATCCATACCCAGCGGGCATCGCGTTGCAGCTCCTGCGCAAAGCGAGAACCGGCCGCCGTCAGCGTCTGATGCTCGTCTGGCGTGAGCACGAGCGCATCACAGCTCAGGGGGAGCCGTTCCAGAGGCCAGCTGCGCAGTCGCTGGTACTGGGGACCACGGGCCTGGGTATCGATCAGCAGCAGATCCAGATCGCTGCCCACACCGGCATGCCCACGGCCGTAGCTGCCGAACACCGCCACTCCCTCAAGGGAGGTGACACGCTCTCCCTGCTGGTCCGCCCAGGCTTCCACCTGGCGCATCACCTGCTCAGGTTCCGGCCAGCGCAGCACGGATTGCGTCAACGAGCGCACGGGCATGGCGTAGAGCGTCGTCGCTTTGCAGACGGCCGAAGTGATCAGTGGGAGCCCCCTCCGGCAGGCTATCCGGGTAGCGGGTCGGGATGTAGAGGGCATCGAGGACGCGAAGGCGATCCTCCAGATCCGTCACGACCTGATCAAGCTGCGCCGAGGCGGATGGGGGCAGATCACGAAAGGATCGTCCCAGACCATGGCCCCACACCTGCTGACCGAGGCTGAGGTGAAGAGCCTTCAAGGCCTTCTCCACCGCCTGATGACTGGCGAAACAGGCCCATTCGTGATGCCCCCCCTGAGCGCTGATCAGGGCCATCTCCAGATCGGCAATCGCTTGGTGCAGCCAGTCGGCAGAACGATTCATGGGGCCATTGTGAATGGCTGCAACGGGATCGCCAGCAGGTCGACGTCCGACCGGCTGTCCCAGTCGCCCCTGGCCCAGGAACCGAACAGCCAGAGTTCCTCACCGGGGTCCCGCAGCACGGCCGAGCAGCCCACACCCAGTCTCTCGAGCCGCTCAGCGCGGCGCCGGTCCCGCAGCTCGCTCAGCCTGGCCACGGTGCCAGCCTAGGTGGGGCGGCAGCTTGGTTCCCGCCAAAACGTGATACAAACGCCCAGCAGCCGAACGGCCCGATGAGCTCCAGCCCTGCCCCTGGTCCCTCACGCCGCGGCATCATCCTGGCCGGCGGCACCGGCAGCCGCCTGCATCCGATCACCCAGGCGGTCAGCAAACAGCTGCTGCCCGTCTACGACAAGCCGATGATCTACTACCCGCTCAGCACCCTGATGCTGGCGGGCGTGCGCGAGATCCTGATCATCTCCACCCCCCGGGATCTGCCCAGCTTCCGCGCCCTGCTCGGCGACGGCAGCGCCTGGGGCCTGGAGCTCGCCTACGCCGAGCAGCCCAGCCCCGATGGCCTCGCCCAGGCCTTCCTGATCGGTGCCGAGTTCCTGGCCGACCACGCCGCCGCCCTGGTGCTGGGCGACAACCTCTTCTACGGCGAAGACCTCTCCGGCAGCCTCCAGTCCGCCAGCGCCCGGGCCACAGGCGCCACCGTGTTCGCCTACCGGGTCGCCGACCCCGAGCGCTATGGCGTCGTCGGCTTCGACAACCAGCGACGGGTCGTCTCCCTGGAGGAGAAACCGGCCAAACCCGCCTCCAATTACGCCGTCACCGGCCTCTACTTCTACGACCAGCAGGTGGTGGAGCTGGCCCGCCAGGTAAAGCCCTCGCCCAGGGGCGAACTGGAGATCACCGACCTCAACCGCCTCTACCTTGAGCAGGGCAACCTGCAGGTGGAGCTGCTGGGACGCGGCATGGCCTGGCTTGACACCGGCACCTGTGATTCCCTCCACGAGGCCGCCAGCTACATCCGCACCCTCGAGAAACGGCAGGGTCTCAAGATCGGCTGCCCCGAGGAAGTGGCCTGGCGCCAGGGCTGGATCGATGGCGAAGCCCTCGCCGCCCTGGCGGCGCCCCTGCGCAAATCCGGCTATGGCGCCTACCTGGAGAGCTTGCTGATCGAGGGGCTCCAGCCTTGAGCGCCCCCCTGCTGCTGATCGGCCGCCAGGGCCAGTTGGCCTCGGCCGTCCAACGCCTGGCCCCGCAGCTGCTGCCGGATCGGCCGTTGGTGGTGGTTGGGCGTCCCGAGCTGGATCTGGCCGCCCCGGCCCCTGAGCTGGCGCCCCGGCTGGAGGCCCTGCTGGAGCAGCACCGGCCCGCCCTGGTGCTCAATGCCGCCGCCTACACCGCCGTCGATCGGGCCGAATCCGAACCGGAGCAGGCCCACGCCATCAACGCCATCGCCGTGGGCCTGCTGGCCGCCGCCTGCGCTGAACGCTCCCTTCCCCTCGTGCACCTCTCCACCGACTACGTGTTCGACGGCAGCGGCGAGCGCCCCTGGCGAGAAAACGACGCCACGGGACCGTTGGGGGTCTACGGGGCCAGCAAGCTGGCCGGCGAGCAGCTCCTGGTCGCCGCCGGCGGTCCCCATCTGCTGCTGCGGGTCAGCTGGGTGTTCGGCCTCGAGGGCGCCAACTTTGTGCGAACGATGCTGCGGCTGGGCGCCGAGCGGCCGTCGCTCCAGGTGGTGGCCGATCAGATCGGCGGCCCCACCAGCGCCGATGCGATCGCCCGCACCCTGCTGGCCCTGGCCGAACCCGCCAGCGCCGGAGTGCTCCAAGGTGGCACCCCCTTCCCCTGGGGCACCTACCACTACAACGGCCAGCCGGCCGTGAGCTGGCACGGCTTCGCCAGCGAGATCTTCGCTCAGGCGCTGAAGCTGGGGCTGCTGGCACGCGCCCCTGAACTGAGCGCCATCCCCACCAGCGCCTACCCCACCCCGGCGGCCCGTCCCGCCAATTCCCGCCTCGATGGCTCCCGGTTCCAGACCACGTTTGGACTTCCCTTGGCTGATTGGCGCGAGGATCTGCGCGCATGTCTCAAAGCCTGGGCTACCGCCGCCATCCCATGAGCACCGCCCCATGAGCACCACCCCCCGCCAGCTGCTGATCACCGGCGGGGCCGGCTTCATCGCCGGCAACCTCGTGCACCACTGGGCCGCCGCCCACCCCGCCGACCACCTGGTGGTGCTCGATGCGCTCACCTATGCCGGCAACCTCGCCACGATCGAGCCACTGATCGCCAGCGGCGCCATCAGCTTCATCGAAGGCGACATCGGCGATGCAACCCTGGTAGCGGCCCTGCTCACCGAGCACGCCATCACCCATGTGGCCCACCTGGCGGCCGAATCCCACGTGGATCGCTCGATCAGCGGCCCGGGAGCGTTCCTGGCCACCAATGTGGGCGGCACCTTCACGCTGCTGGAGGCGTTTCGGGCCCACTGGCTCTCGGCCGGTTCGCCCGAGCACTGGCGCTTCCTGCACGTGAGCACCGACGAGGTGTTCGGCAGCCTCGGGCCCAGTGATCCGCCCTTCTGCGAAACCACCGCCTATGCCCCCCGCTCGCCCTACGCCGCCAGCAAGGCCGCCAGCGACCACCTCGCCCTTGCCTGGCAGCACACCTACGGCCTGCCGGTGCTGCTGAGCAACTGCTCCAACAACTACGGGCCCTTCCACTTCCCCGAGAAACTCATCCCGCTCACCCTGATCAACATCCTGCTCGGGCGGCCGATTCCGGTCTACGGCGATGGCTCCAATGTGCGCGACTGGCTGTTCGTCGAAGACCACTGCCGCGCCCTCGAGCGCATCCTGCTCTCGGGTGAACCAGGCAGCACTTACTGCATCGGCGGCAACAACGAGGTGAGCAACCTCGATCTGGTGCACCAGCTCTGCGACCTGGTCGATGAGCTGGCCTCGGGGCAGGGCCTCGTGCTGCCCGTGCGTCCCAGCCGCGATCTGATCCGTTTCGTCACCGATCGCCCCGGTCACGATCGCCGTTACGCCATCGATGCCTCCCGCATCAGGGCGGAGTTGGGCTGGGAGCCCCAGGTCACAGTGTCCGAAGGCCTGCGCCGCACCGTCGCCTGGTACCTGGCCAACCGCTCCTGGTGGGAGCCGTTGCTCTCAGACGACTACGCCGCCTACCTCGCCGGTCAGTACGCCGGCCAGCTCGGCTGATTCCACCTGCAGAATTCACAGCGCACCCCCATGGAGATCGTTCCCCAGTCCATTCCCGAGGTGCTGCTGCTCAAGCCGCAGGTGTTCGGCGATGAACGCGGCTTCTTCGTGGAAACGGCGCGCCAATCGACCCTTGATTCAGCCGGCATCCCCCCTCTGTTGCAGCACAACCAGAGCCGCTCCGGCCGCGGTGTGCTGCGCGGCCTCCACTACCAGCTGGTGCAGAGCCAGGGCAAGCTCGTGCGCTGCGCCAGAGGCAGCGTCTTCGATGTGGCCGTCGACGTGCGCCGCGGCTCCTCCAGTTTCGGCCAATGGGTGGGCACCGTGCTCGATGACCTGCACCATCACCAGCTGTGGGTGCCGCCCGGCTTCGCCCATGGCTTCCTGGTGCTCAGCGAGCTGGCCGACTTCTGCTACCTCTGCAGCGACTACTACCACCCGCCCTCCGAGCAGGGCCTCGCCTGGGACGACCCCGACCTGGCGATCGCCTGGCCGCCGCTGGAAACTGGTGCGCCGTTACAGCTCTCTGCCAAGGACCGGGCCAACCCCCGGCTGAAGGATCAGGCCTCCGAGCGGTTGCCCGAGCGGGGCTGAGACACACCACGTAGGGGCCCGGCGATGACAGATTGCCCACGCAGTACAGGGAGTCGCCCTCACCTGCCAATAATGGTCTGATGGGAAGTTCTGAATCAGCCAGTTCCGATTCGCTGATCGATCAAGCGGAACAGCTGATCGAGTTCCTCGAAACCGAAACTCTGAATTCCTCCCTGCAGATTCAGAGCTTCGATTTAGCCGTGGCCTGCCATAGCCGCATGCTTGCACTTGAACACCATGATCAATTGGATGCCATCCACCACGCTGTGGCTGGGGCCCGTCTGATCCAGGCGCTGCGCAATCAGGGGGCCCCTATCCCCGACTGGCTGGAGATCCACGAAGAATAATTGTGCCGTTACGGCGGCATGTGGAGCCATGAACACCTGCAGAATGAAGCCAAGGATCCCACCCCCCCTGACGCGGCCAACCTCACTCGCCAGGGCCTTGATCTGCTGCAGCGTCTGCATCAGATCCACGGCGTCAGCCACGCGTGGATCAGCCAATATCTGTCATCGCTGCAGCAGATTCTCGCGCGCTTAGACCCGAGTCCCGAAGCCGGCTCAGCCCGAGCAGTCAAGGTTGCGGTGGTCGGCAACTGCCAGGCCTGGCCCCTTTTGGTGTATTTAGGGCAGTCTTTACCCTCGGCCACGCTGCATCACTGCCCATCAGTGCACCTGGCCACGACGGAAGAGGTCAAGGCATTCCATCTACTCCTCCCCTCCGTGGATGTGCTGCTCACGCATCGGATCCAGCCGGGCTACCGCAACGACATCGGCCTCGACAATCAGAACCTCGGCAGCCATCTGGCTCCGGGAGCACGTCAGTTGGTGCTGCCGAGCCTTCACTATGAGGGTCATCACCCCTGGATCGGCTATGCCCACGATCCCGAGGGGCGCCTGGCCCAGCTAGAGGAATCCTCGCCACTAGGGCCCTACCACGACTTTCTGGCCATGGCGGCAGCCCGCCGCGGCCTCTCGGCCGAGGATCTGATGACGCGGACCCTTCCCGAAGAACTCGCTCGCCTGATCCGTAAGCATCACCAGAACTCGCTGGAACAACTTCGACAACGGGAGAGCGATTGTGCGGTGGAGATCTCGTCGTGGATCGACGACCACCATCGCCAGTTCCCCATCGTTCACACGATCAATCACCCCACCCAGCCGGCTCTTTTGGAGCTCTTGGTACGGGTGCTGCGGGAGCTGAACCTCAGCGGCGACGTGGAACCAACCAGCTTGGAAACCCAGGATTACCTCGGTGCGCTCACGATCCCCATCCTTCCCTGGGTCCGGGAGGCCCTCCACCTTGGCAAGTGGGCCGAAGCCTGGGGTCAGAAAGGAGGCCAAGCCTGGTCGATCGGTGAGCAGCTGGCCAACTCGATCGCCTTCTACCACCAGCATCCTTGGATCGCCGAGGCGAACCGTGACCACGGCAAACAGTGCTTTGCCGACCAGTGCCTCGATCTCCTCGAGTCCGCGCCGTCCAAGGCCCCCATTGCTGAGGAGGAACCAACGCCAGCCCTCACCCTTTACGACGCCATCTGGAAGGTCGATCGGCCGGGGGATGCCCTGCGCCAGCTGGCCTTGGATTGCTGGCTCAAGGCCACCAACGGCGACCACCTTGCCCTGGACACCTATCTCCAGGCCTGTTGGCATACCCAGGACAGGGGACTGATCGCCATTGCCCGCCCCCTGGTGGGCGGGATGCCCCAGGAGAGCCCTTGGCGGGGGCTCTACGCCTTGATGCTGGCTAAGGCCAGCCATGCTCCCATCATCGAGATCGGCCGACTCGCCCAGGCCCTCGTCCCCTATGCGGCCCACTTCAACGCAATCCACCTCCGGCTGATCGCCACTTGCCTCAACGAAGCGGGGAGTGAGACCAGCCTTCAATCCCTGAGCGAATTGCTCCCCTACCTACCCGAGGTTGATCAATGGCTGGCCCAAGCCGATGGCGACGAGCGGGTGGAGAAACTGCTCGAGCTGCACCCCGATCTCGATGACCAGCGACGCCGACTGTGCGCCAGCGTGTATCAGCGCTGTGAACCCAGCATTCGCGGCCCTTGGCACGAGTGGACCTCCCCCTCTGCCGTGGCGCCCGCCACCATCGATTCACTCCTCCAACGAATAAGTTCCGCCCTGGCCGACGGTCAAGGGTTCAGCCTGATCCGCCTTGGGGATGGAGAAGGGGTCTTTCTCTGCGGACAGCGTCCCAACCTGGGTGGCGCAACCCTCAACGGCAAACGGATCGAACCCAGGCTTGCCGCCAACAGGGGCGAACTCCAGGGGGATGAGCACCAGGTCTTGATCCAGCGCTTCGTGGCGGCCATCGATGACGCCGACTGGGTCGGCATTGCCGATCTTCCCCAGTGCCTCCATGGCCCAAGGGAACTCGTGACCGTGGCCGAGGGCATCGCCACCCACTGGCAGGGACGCATCGGGCAGGTCGCCCCCAAGCTGGTGCCCGGTGGCTGGCATCTCCACAACAGCCTGCTGGCCGGAGGCAGCTATGGACGCTATCCCTTCAATCGCGTGAGTGGTCTGATCGCCCCCTCCATCCCCCAGGGGCTCAAGGGTCAACCGGTTCAGCATTTCTTGATTCCAGGGGAACATTGGTTCCGAAAGGATGCCGCCGGAGAGGATGCGCACTATCCCGTGATCTATGGGCAGTGCCTCGACTGGATTGCCCGCACGGTGCAACCGCATCAGTTGTGGCTGGTCGGTGCCGGCATCCTGGGCAAAATCTATTGCCAAGCCATTCGCGCCCAAGGGGGCGTCGCCATCGATGTTGGCTCCGTGATCGACCTCTCCAGTGGGCTGGGCCACACCCGCGGTGAGTATCGCCAACATCCTTATCTGATCCAATCGGCTCTGGCTGCCTTTGCCCCAGCAACGACCTGAACAGCTTCATGTTCAGCGCCGAATCCCTGCGAGCAGCTCAACAAGCATCAGGAACGGGGTGATCACACGCTGCGCACTCGCTCGCTCTTCATCCGTTCAAGCAAAGGGGATTGAGCGGTTGGGTGGGCAAAGGAACAACAACAGCACACCATCCATCCCATTGTTTCCTCCAGCACCAGGGGCGCAGACCCGGCCACCGGGCATCCCCCCTTGCTGGAGTTGCTCTCACCATGGTCTATCCGCCCATGGCGGAACCAATGCCCGATGCCATCCCCCTCGAGGAATGGCTGGCGGTGGTGCGCCGGTTGGCCTGGGACACGGCCGCGATCCTGTGGGCCTGCGCCCGCGGCCACGTGCCGCCCTTCGGCGACCCCGCCCTGCTGACGGTGGAGAACGACCCCAATGGACCCGTCAACGCCGCTGATCTGTCGGTCAACGATGGCTCCAGCAGGGCTTGCGCACCGCTTTTCCCGCCGCCCCCTGGCAGGTGTTGAGCGAGGAGACCGCCACAGAGTGATCCCCCCGGGGGAACCGATCCGCTCCCCCTGGCGCTGAATCCTCGACCCCCTCGATGGCTCGAAGGCTTTCCTCCTTGGCAGCGGTGAATACGCCGGGCCCACCGCACTGATCCATGGCCAGCGGTCTGTGTTCGGGGCCGTGGCCCTGCCGGCGTTCGATCAGCTCTGGTTCCGCTGGCTGGGTGAAGGCTCCCCCGGCCTGGTAGGACGACCCCGCCGGAGAACGCCCTGCCGTGGCCTTCAGCGGCCGCCGGGGGCTGGCCAAGTTGACCCCCCCCTCGCCAGCCGCAGCCACCGCGACGAACGCCTCAACCAGCTCATGGCGGCTCTGGGCGCATCGATCCGGATTGTTCCCTCCAGGGGCCAGCGCCCGCCCAGAACACCCCCCGTCACCGGCCGATGGGCCTAGGCCATCTGGCGCAGGTTGTAGAACGCCACGAGCTCATCGCCCCCCAGCCGTCGCACCAGCTCCGGCGAGTAGGTGAGCGCCTCCCCCAGTTGGGCGTCGTCGGCGGGGGCCGGCAGGCCCACTTCGGCGCAGATCCGCCAGAGCGTCTCCCGACAGACGCTGCCGCCCCAGCCCTGGCGCGCATGCTCCAGGGCGGCGTCCCGCAGTTCCTCCCACAGACTCTGGGAGCCATGCAGCTCCAGCACCGCGGCCGCCAAGCCATCGGGATCATCACCCTTCAGGAAGGTGACGCCATGGCGCAACGCCAGCCCTTCCGCCGCCACGCTGGTGGCCACCACCGGCAGGCCCGCCGCCATGGCGGTGAGCATCTTGCCCTTCACCCCCGCCCCGTAGCGCAGGGGTGCCACCGCCAGCCGCCGGTCCCCCAGGAACGGCTCCAGATCAGCCAGGTAGCCATGGATCTCCACATCTGGCCCCGCCAGAGCCCGCACTTCCTCCGGTGGGTTGGCCCCCACGACGTGAAACACGATGCCAGCCCCAGACGAACGCAGCCGTGGCATCACCTCAGCCGCAAACCACAACACCGCGTCGGTGTTGGGCGGGTGACCAAAACCACCGATGAACACCACCCCAGAGCGTTGACCAAATCCCTTCGGCCCAGGCTTGGCCTCCACCACCGGCGGTAGCACGTAGCCCCGGCTGCGGGGCGCCAGCCGCTCCTGGGCCTCCCGCTGCTCCGCCTCGCTGAGATACAGCACCCCGTCCACCACATCGACAATTTCCTTCTCCAGCAGGCGCATCGCCCCAATCGCCGCCTCGCTCACCACATCAGGATCGAGAGCCCGCTGGCGCTCCATGCGCAGGTGGTGCAGGTCGTGGGTGTAGTAGAGCAGCCGCGCATGGGGAGCGTGGCGCTTGATCGCCTCCAGGCAGCGCTCGGCCACCTGCGGCCGCGCCAGCAGCAGCCCGTCATAGCTGGCGCCCTCCAGCTCCAGGTGCTCCGCGACCGAGCTCAGGTGCGGATGCACCAGGACGCGCACCCCCAGGCGCTCCAGGGCGCTGCTGTATTCCGGCATGAACAGCAGGTTGTCGACGGCAATGAAGCTGACGTCGTACCCCAGCTGCACGAGCCCCATCAGGATGTTGAAGATGTACAGAGAACCCGCGTCCTGGTCCGGCGTTGGCGTCGTCAGCTCCAACACCAGCAGGCGGCCAATGCGACCGCGATTGCGCTCAATCAGAGGGTTCTCACCGTTGGGGGCATGGGTGGCCAGCCGCTCGGCCCACTTGCGGCGGAACAGCTGGCCGTTGCGCACCTGATGCCGCTTGGCGCCGGCTTCCTCGTCGCGGCCGCTGCTCACCCCCTCGAAATGGATCACCCGCGAGCTGGGCTGCACGATCACCCGCAGGCCGCGTTCGCGAATCTGAAACGCCAGGTCGGTGTCTTCGTAGTAGGCGGGCACGAAGCGGTTGTCGAAGCCCCCCAACTCGCGGAACAGGGCCGTGGGCACCAGGATCGAGGCCCCCGACACGTAGTCCACGTCGCGGGCGAAGCGCACTTCCGGCGAGCGCGGATCGCTGCCGCGTCCGTAGTTCCAGGCACTGCCGTCACGCCAGACGATCCCGCCCGCCTCCTGCAGTCGACCATCGGGGTAGAGCAGCATGGAGCCCACCAGGCCAGTGCCGGGAAACAGGCGGAAACTGTCCACCAGCTCCTCCAGCCAGCCATGGGTGACGACGGTGTCGTTGTTGAGGAAGCAGAGGAATTCCCCCTCCGCCACGGCCGCGCCGCGGTTGCAGGTGCGCAGGAAGCCCAGGTTCTCCTCATTGCGCAGCACCCGGATCGGCCCGAGTCCATCAAGCGTCTCCAAGACCGCGCCGGAGCCGTCGGGGGAGGCGTCATCGAGCAGGATCAACTCGACCCGGCAGAGGGAACGGCGCTGGTAGGTGCGCTCCGCCAACAAGCTCTCCAGGCAGCGCAATGTCACCGCCAATTTGCCGTAGCAGGGCACGATCACGCTCACAAGCGGCACCTCGGCCGCGGCCCACTGGTTCGCCAGCGGCGCCAGCCAGCGGATCATCTCCATCGCCTCGGCCTCCGGCCGCAACCCCAGGGGGTAGTGGCGGCTGCTGAGCGGATGCACAGCGAACAACGGCCGCTGGCGCTCCCGCAGGAAACGGCGATAGCGGCTCCAGATGCGCATGGTGGCCTTGACGCCGCTCTGCTCAAGCTCCCGCTGCAGCACCAGCGGATCGTCGTAGAGCGTGAAGGGGTCGTCAGCGCTGAGCTGGCGCACCATCCCCAGCCGGGCCGTGCGTTCCCCCACCTCCCGGAACGACAACTCCATGGGAACAACCGCAGCCGGCGCCTCGATCCCACTGGGCAGGGTCTCCTGCTGCCAGAAGAAGCGCTCGGTCGCCACGACATCGCAGATGGCCAGCCATTGCTCTTCGATCTGGCCGTCCGAGAACCTGAACCGCACCGGAGTGGAGCAGCCATAGACCGGACGCTCGGAGCGGGCCGTGACCTCGATCCACACCGCCGCCACCCCCTATCAGCCCCAACGCTAGCGATGGTGCCCCGCTCGCTCCCCTCAACGCTGCGGCGGGCCGCCGCCATCCCCGTGGCGCTGGGTTGCCGGTAGGAGCGTGAACGAGCCTGAAAAGACCTGCACCACCCCATAGAGAAACAAGCCGCCAGCCACGGCAGACGTCAGAAACACCATCAACAGCGCCGCCAACCGCAGCACCATCTGCGCCCGGCTGGGCGGCTCCAGCTCAGCCATCGCTCGGCGCCAGATCAGTCACCCGATCACAGAAGTCAAGCCTGGCGCGGAGGCTTCACCTGCGCCAGGGCCTGAGGCACCGGGGTCCTGATCTCAGAGCGCAGGAGAGCCAGCAGCCGCAGGAACAGCACTCATTGCGAAACGCTCGAATCCTTGCCGGTGGTCCCGCCACCGGAGGCACCTTGATCAGCTGATTCCTGCCCTGTGGGCCCCTTGCCCACCATCAGCGCCTCGATTCGACGGATGCGCACCACCGTGGTGGTCCACACCTCCCGGCGGAACAGATCATCGGCGGGGCAGGCCGCCACCAGCTCCTCGATCGACTCCCCCCGCTCGAAGGCATCCCAGAGCTGACGCTCCAGCTTGGCCCGTTCGATGAAGTTCCAGCGTTTGAGCCAGAGCACGGCCAGGTGGCAGGGTCCCTCAGTGTGACGCGGCCGGCGAGCGGGCCGCCGCCAGCGCAGCTCCGGTGGGACACTGGGCGCCAACCACGCTGTCGTTTCCGTGAAAGCCATCAGCGTGCTGGGCTCCACCGGTTCGATCGGCACCCAGACCCTGGAGCTCGCCTCGGAGTTTCCCGAGCGCTTCAAGGTGGTGGCCCTCACGGCCGGCCGCAACCTCGATCTGCTGGTCGAGCAGATCCTCAGCCACCGCCCCGAAGTGGTGGCCCTGGCCGATTCAGAGCTGGTGGCGGCGCTGCGCCAGCGACTGCAGGATCTCGAACCCGGCCAGCGCCCCGAGCCGCTGCCGGAACTGCTCGGGGGCAGCGAGGGGCTCTGCGCCGCCGCCGCCTGGCCGTCGGCCGATCTGGTGGTGACCGGCATCGTCGGCTGCGCCGGCCTGCTGCCCACCCTCGCGGCGATCCGCGCCGGCAAGGATCTGGCCCTGGCCAACAAGGAAACCCTGATCGCCGCCGGTCCGGTGGTGCTGCCGGAGCTCAAGAAAAGCGGCAGCCGCCTGCTGCCGGCCGATTCCGAGCACTCCGCCATCTTCCAGTGCCTGCAGGGCACCCCCTGGGCCGACTCCGCCCGCCTCTCCACCGGCGTGCCCACCCCGGGCCTGCGCCGGATCCAGCTCACCGCCTCCGGTGGTGCCTTCCGCGACTGGCCCGCCGCCGATCTCGCCAAGGCCACCGTGGCCGACGCCACCAGCCACCCCAACTGGTCGATGGGGCGCAAGATCACCGTGGATTCCGCCACCTTGATGAACAAGGGGCTGGAGGTGATCGAGGCCCATTACCTCTTCGGCCTGGGCTACGACCAGATCGAGATCGTGGTCCATCCCCAGAGCATCATTCACTCGATGGTGGAACTGAGCGATTCCTCGGTGCTGGCGCAACTGGGCTGGCCCGACATGAAGCTGCCGATCCTCTACTGCCTCAGCTGGCCCGAGCGCCTCGAGACCCCCTGGCGCCGCCTCGACCTCACCGAAGTGGGCACCCTGAGCTTCCGCGCCCCCGACCGGGCCAAGTACCCCTGCATGGAGCTGGCCTACGCCGCCGGCCGCGCCGGCGGCACGATGCCGGCGGTGCTCAACGCCGCCAACGAACAGGCCGTGGCGTTGTTTCTCGAAGGGCGCATCCACTTCCTCGACATCCCCCGGCTGATCGAGCGCACCTGCGAGCGTCACGGCGCCGATCTGCGGGCTGACCCCAGCCTGGAGGAGGTGCTCGCCGTCGACGGCTGGGCCCGCGCCGCCGTGGGCGAGGCGGCCGAAACCGCCCCCACCAAAGTTCTCACCGCCTGAGCATGGTTCAGCACCACCTGCTGCTCTGCGCCACCCCCACCCGCCCTGTGTGCTGCGACCCCAGCGTGGGGGCCGCCAGCTGGGAGCGCCTCAAGTCCCTGGTGCGGGAGCTCGATCTGGAGAATCCCGCGCGCCCCGAAGGAATCGTGCTGCGCACCAAGGTGGACTGCCTGCGCCACTGCAGCGGGGGTCCGATCCTGCTGGTCTGGCCCGAGGGCATCTGGTACGGCGACGCGACCGCTGAGCGGCTGGAGCACATCGTGCGCGAGCACCTGATCGGCGGCCGGGTGGTGGAGGAGTGGGTGCTGCGCCGCACCCCCTTCGCCGCCTTCCCAGCCGCTGAATCGCCGTAAGCTCCGCCCAGGCTTCGAGTCAGCTCCGCGCGTGAACTTCCCGGGAACCCTGCAGGAGCTCAAGGAACTGGTGGCCGTGCTCGGGGAACCGGGCCACTGGCTGCACGAGGGTCCCTTCGAAGAATTCGTCTTCGACAGCGGCGAACGGCTCAATTGGTGGGCCGGCAGTGGCCAGCTCACCCTGCAGGGCCATCCCGAAACCAGGGCTCGGCTGATCGAGCGCTTGCTGGAGGTCGATCCAAGCCTTGAGCCCCCCAGCACCTGAGCGGGCTCCAGGGCCGGTTCAGGCGGCCCCAAGGGCCAGGTTCTCCAACCAGCGGGTCGCCAGGCGATCGCTCCAGCAACCGCCCGGGGCGTGAAAACCGTTGTGGCCCCCGCCCCGGGTGAGCACCACCTGGACCGGTCCCACCGGGCGGGCGGCGGCGGCCTGCTCCAGGGCCAGGACCGAATCCACCGGCACCCAGGGGTCGTCGTCAGCCTGGATCACCAGGGTCGGGGGCAGCAGCCCCTCACCGGCGTCCGAGCCGCCGGCTGCGCCCGCCTCGAGCGCCTCGATGAGGCGACGCAGCGGGCTGGCCTCGGCGTAGTAGTGCTCCACCGAGGCGTAACCCCAGCGGGGGGCGGTGATCGCCGCATCGAACTGGCGGATCGTGCGCGCCCCCTCCAGAGCGGCACGCTCCTGCTCCGTCACCCCGAAGGGATCAGAGAGGGTCTGACGGCGCAGGCCCCGCATGAGCCAGTTCACATACAGGCGGTTGCGCGGGCGATCGATGAACGGGGCGCAGGCGATCAGATCAAGGGGGCTGCTGATCGTCACCAGGCCATCAAACAGAGGCTTGGCGGCGCCAACGCCTTCGGCCCGCAGCTGCGGATCCAGCACGGCATTGAGCAACAGGGTTCCGCCCATGGAGATTCCCGCCCCCAGCAACGGCAGCGGCCTGGAGGGGGAGGGGCCCAGCTGGGCGGCCAGCTGGCGGGCCCAGACCAGCACGGGTGCCAGGTCGCGGTTGACCTGGGCGGCATAGGTGCCCCGGGCCAGGGGCCGTCCTCGCCCGGCCCCCCGCAGGTTGAGCCGCACCACCGCCAGGCCCGCCCCCTGCAGGCTCAGGGCCAGCCGTCCCACCCCCTGCCCTTCGCTGCAGCCGCCCAGACCCGGGGCGAGCAGCACCAGCGCCCGTGGCGCCGTGGCAGGCCGATCGAGCAGGGCCAGCAGGCGATCGCCGCCGCCGATCGGCACCTCAAAAGGCTCTCCCTGCTCGGGCGGCAAGGCCGACTGGCGCAGGGTGTCGCGCAGGGTCTGCAGATCGGCGCCCCACCAGGGGGCCCGGGGACGAAAGGCCCTCAGGCCCAGACCGGCCGAGACCCCCTCAGGGGGCCGCACCCACCGCCTGTTTACCGACACCGAGCGCCCGCAGCTCCTGGGTCAGAGCTAGCAGAACCTGCTTGGCATCGCCAAACACCATCGAGGTCTGGGGCAGCTCGAACAGGGAGTTGCGGATCCCGGAATAGCCCGAGCCCAGGCTGCGCTTGACCACGAACACCGAGCGGGCCTGATCCACCTCCAGCACAGGCATCCCGTACAGGGGGCTGCTGGGGTCGTTCTTGGCCTGGGGGTTCACCACATCGTTGGCCCCCAGCACGATCACCACATCGGTGCGGGGAAACTCGGGGTTGATCACCTCCATCTCGATCAGCTGCTCGTAGGGCACATCCGCCTCCGCCAGCAGCACGTTCATGTGGCCGGGCATGCGGCCCGCCACCGGGTGGATCGCATAGCTCACCTCGATGCCGTGCTGCTCCAGCAGCCGGGCCAGTTCCTTGAGCCCGTGCTGGGCCTGGGCCACCGCCAGGCCGTAGCCCGGCACGAACACCACCCGCTCCGCCTGCTCCAGGGTGAGGGCGCATTCCTCGGCGCTGCAGGAGGTGACGGAGGTGTAGCCCTGGCCGTCGTCGTCGCTGGCCGTGGCGCCACCACCAAGGGCACCACCGAAGAGCACCGAGGTCAGCGAGCGGTTCATGCCCGTGCACATCACCTGGGTCAGGATCAGCCCGGCCGCCCCCACCATGGCGCCGGCCACGATCAGCAGCTGGCTGCCGACCACAAAGCCCGCCGCCGCCGCCGCCACTCCTGAATAGGAATTGAGCAGCGAGATCACCACCGGCATGTCGGCACCGCCCACGGGCAGGGTGAGCCCAACGCCAAGCAGCAAGGCCAACACCGTGAGCGCCGGCAGACCGGCTGCCGCACCGTTGATCACCAGGGCGCCACTGGCCAGACAGAGCACCGCCAGGCTGATGTTGAGCCAATGGCGCTGGGGGAGCAGCATCCAGTCGGGGGTCGGCAGCCATCCCTGCAACTTGCCCATCGCCACGATCGAACCGCTGAAGGTGATCGATCCCACCAACACCGAGACCAGCACCGACACGACCCCCAGCAGGTTCAAGGGTGTGGGCAGGGCCGTGGCGCCCAGCGCCACCAGCAGCGAGGCCACCCCGCCACAGCCGTTGAACAGGGCCACCACCTCCGGCATCGAGGTCATCGGCACCCGGTAGGCCACCACGGCCCCCACGCTGCTGCCCACAGCCAGACCCAGCAGCATCCACGGCCAGCCGGCCAGCCCCTGGTCGAGCAGCAGCCCCGCCACCGCCAGGGCCATCGCCGCCGCCGCCAGGCCATTGGCCCAGCGGGCGGTGCGGATCCTTGAGAGGCCCTTGAGCCCCAGGGCCAGCAGCAGCACGGCCCCCAGATCGATCGCGAGGTGGCTCATGAGGCCGGCCCCCGACGGCGGAACATCGCCAGCATCCGATCGGTCACCAGGAAACCTCCGACAACGTTGAACAGGGCAAAGCCCAGCGCCACCGCCCCCACCAGGCGCAGGGCCGGGGTCGTGGCCTGACCGATCAGGGCCAGGGCCGCCAGCAGGGTGATGCCGCTGATCGCATTCGCCCCCGACATCAGGGGCGTGTGCAGGGTCGGCGGCACCTTGCCGATCAATTCAAAGCCCAGCAGGCTGCCCAGCAGCAGCACCCACAGGGCCTCGGAGAGGGAAAACGCTTCGCTCATGCCGTGGCCTCCTTGCGGGCGGGACGTAGATCGGGGCGCCGGCAGGCTCCCCCATGGGTGAGCAGGCAGGGGTCGAGCAAGGGATCCTCCGGATCGATGCTGATCGAGCCCTCCTTGAGCACCACCTCCAGCAGGGACACCAGATTGCGTGCGTAGAGGGCGCTGGCGTGCTGGGGCACCGAGGCCGCCAGATTGCCCGCCCCGATCACGAGCACACCCCCCACCCACTCATCGGCATCGGCGCGGCTGGCGGCGCAGTTGCCCCCCTGGGCCACCGCCAGGTCCACCACCACCGACCCCGGCCGCATCCCCGCCAACATCTCCTCGGTGATCAGCAACGGTGCCGGCCGACCGGGCACCTGGGCCGTGCAGATCACCACATCGGCATCCCTGAGCTGCTCAGCCAGAATCTGGCGCTGGGCCTCCTGAAACACGGCTCCGGCCTCACGGGCATAGCCTCCCGCTTCTCCGGGAGCCTCCTCCAGCTGGGGCGGCTCGATGAACCGGGCCCCGAGCGATTCCACCTGTTCCCGGGCGGCGGGGCGCACATCGCTCACCCTGACCACCGCTCCCAGCCGTCGGGCCGTGGCCACCGCCTGCAGGCCGGCCACGCCGGCGCCCAGCACGACCACCTTGGCGGGCTGCACCGTTCCTGCCGCCGTCATCAGCATCGGAAAGAAGCGATCCAGGGCGGCGGCCGCCAGCAGCACAGCCTTGTAGCCGGCGATGTTGGCCTGGGAGGAGAGCACATCCATCGCCTGGGCCCGGCTGATCCGTGGCAACAGCTCCAGGGCCAGGGACGACACCCGGCCCAGCTCCAGCTGGTCGATCAGGGCATGGTTGCGGTAGGGATCCAACAGACCCAGGACCAGGCTGCCCGCCGGCAGGGCCTCCAGCCGGCCATCACCCCCCTCCGAGCTCAGCAGCGGTGCCTGCACCGACAGAACCACATCGGCCTGGCCCCAGCGCTCGAGACTCTCGGCGGTGGAGAACACCTCCGCCCCTGCCTCGTCAAAGGCCGCATCGCTGAAGCCCGCCGCCCGGCCGGCCTCAGCTTCGATCCAGACCCGTGCGCCCCGTGCCAGCAGGCGCTTCACGGTCTCAGGGGTGGCCGCCACCCGGGTCTCCCCCGAGCGCCGCTCCCGCGGAACCAACACAGTCGTCAAGGCAGCTTCGCTGATGGGTCTTGTCTCAGTGATCGACAATCCCAGCGCCCCTTGCCTCGACACGGTCGGCTTTGTGCGCAGTCCGGCACACAATCCGGCCTCAATCGACCCCAGGCGCCTCCCCAGGCGGCCTCAGGCGGTCTGCAGCCAGCTGCGCAGCTCCTGCCGTGGAACGGTCTCGCCGCTGGTGATCTCGATGATCCGCCCGATCGCCGCGGCATCGTCGAGGGCATCGAGCGTCACCCGGGCCACCAGGCGCCGGGGAATGCTGTCGCTCTCTTGCTGGTCGGGGCCGGAGAAGCGGATGCCCTGGGCCTCCAGGTTCTCCTCGCGCTCGTTCAGGCCGCCGGGGCGAATCACCGTCCAATCGAGGCCGCTCTCGGACAGCCAGCGCTCCCCCAGCCCCTTCCAGAGCAGGATCAGCCCAAACAGGTTGAGCGGGTGGAGCAGCCTGCCGCTGCAGAGCGAGCTCACCAGCACCAGCCGGCGCACACCTGCGGCCAAGCAGGCCTCGGCCTGGGCCCGCACCAGCAGGGCATCCACCCGCAGCGGGCCCGTGAGGTCGATCGAGGGGCGGGCGCCGGTGGCGATCACCAGGGCGTCGACCCCGTGGAGGGCCGCCCGCAGGGCCGGGCCATCGCCGAGCTCCAGCCGCACCACCTCGGCACCCTCGAGACCCTCGGGCAGCTCGGAGTCGGGGCGCACGATCGCCCGCACCGACCAGCCGCGCCCGAGGGCCTCCTGCACGACGCGCCAGCCGGTCTTGCCGGAGGCTCCGCTCACCGCCAACAGACCCATCGCAACGCCCTGGATTACGGCACCCGTTCTAGGCAGGTTGGCGCTGCCGACACAATGGCGCCATGTCGGCCCCCTCCTTTGATCTGGGCGCGGCGCGGCCCGCCCCCGGGGCCCCGCCCCCCCTGCGGCCGCGCCAGTGGCAGAGCCAGCTGATCCAGCTCCTGCGCCGGCGCCTGGAGCGCCCCGAGCCCAGCGGCCACGACGTGCTGATCCACGCCGGCCCCGGCGCCGGCAAGACCCTGGGCGCCCTGCTGGGCTTCCAGCGCCTGCATCACGAGGGACGCCTGAGCCATTTCCTGGTCTTCTGCCACCGCAGCTCGATCGCCTCCCAGTGGCACGGTGCCGCCGACCGCCTCGGCCTGCGGCTGCGGGACTGGGACCCGGACCAACCCGAAGGACTGGCGCCCACGGCAGGGGGCGAACCCTGGCAGGGGCTGCTGCTCACTTACCAGGGGGCGGGCCGCCACCGCCTGGCCCTGAAGCAGGCCCTGGCGGGGGCCGGGATCGGACGGCTGCTGGCGATCGCCGATGAGGTGCACCACCTGGGGGTCGATCCGGAGGAACCGGACGCCAGCGCCTGGGGCCATGCCTTCACCAGCCTCACCGAACCTGCCGCCCTGCGCCTGGGGCTCACCGGCACACCCTTCCGCGCCGACAACCTGGCCTTCTGCGCCGCCCGCCGGGTGCCGGTGGAGGAGCAGGGCCAGACCGCCTGGCGGATCGAGCCCGACCTGAGCGTGGAGCCGCGGCAGCTGATCGTGGCCGGCGACGTGCGTCCACTGGAATTCCGCTTCCAGGACGGCTGGGTGGACCACGGACGGGCGGGGGCGGCCAGCGGCGAACTGGAAGGCTCCCCGCTCTCGGCCGAAACCCGCGAGAGCTGGCGCGCCCGCAATCTGCGCCGGGCGATCCGGCTCGGGGATGCCAGCAGCATCGCCCTGCGGCTGCTGCTCAACGCCCGCCGACGCCTGGAGCGCGTGCGCCAGGAGCACCCGCAGGCCGGTGGACTGGTGATCGCCCGCAACATTGCCCACGCCCGCCGCCTCACAGGCCTGCTGGAGGAGGAAGGGGACCGGGTGCTGCTGGTGCACTCCCAGGACCCGGAGGCCCCCCAGCGGCTGGAAGCCTTCCAGGCGGGGGAGGCTGACTGGCTGGTGAGCATCGACATGTGCGCCGAGGGGTTCGATGCCCCGCGGCTGAGGGTGGTGGCGTACCTGACCACGGTGGTGACCCGCAGCCGCTTCGTGCAGGCGATCACCCGGGCCGTGCGCATGGACGGCAGCCGCTCGCCGCTCGAGCCGATTCCGCGCCAGCCCTCCTACGTCTATGCCCCGGCCGATCCGCTGCTGATCGGCTACGCCCGCAACTGGTCGCTGGTGGAGCCCTACCTGGTGCGCAGCCGTCCGCTGCCGGAGCAGCCCTGCGCCGGAGGCACCTCAGCGCAGGGCCTGTCTCTGCAGGCCCTGGCGGACCGGGCGGGGGCGGAATTGCGGCTGGGGGGACCCCACTTGCCAGCTTTCCTGCAGTCCTGATTACATTCCAATAGCGAAAAAAATGCGACGTTCTGCGTACCAACGCCCCAATCGCCCCATGGACGACCAGCGTGGTGCCAGCTCAGAGGGACCCATGAACGGCTCCGCCTACCGACGGCTCACCGTTGCGGTGAACTGGGCGATGGCCCGAATCGGCACCCTCGACGCCAGCGATCGCTTCGAAGACAGCTACGCCATCACCCAGGAGTTCGCCGAATGGCTGCTCTGCCTGGAGGAGCAACCCGAGCTCTTGGCCTCCACGGTGCAGATGGTGCCGCGAAATCCTGGAAAGTCGGGCCCCACGCCAACCGACCCGCGCCAGCAGGACGGCCTGCTCGAGATCTGAGCTCAGCCCCTCGCCCCTGAACCCTGGCGCCCCGGCCCTGCTGCGGGTTTCACGGATCTCTGGCCTGCGGGATGGCTGGCCTGCGAAACAGCCGATCTGCGGACCGCCGGCCAGCTGAACACCTATCAGGCCGGACCCCCTAAACTCAACTCATAGTCAGTTCACATAAGCCGATGGCCCCCGACGCCCAGACCCCGGCGGCCAACTCCGAGGCGGCCAACGCCTTGGCGGCCAACGCTCCGGGCAACACCGACGCGATCAGCAACGGGGTCGAGAACCTCGTGATCGTCGGCTCCGGACCCGCCGGCTACACCGCGGCCATCTATGCCGCCCGGGCCAACCTCGCCCCCCTGGTGATCACCGGCTTCGAAGCCGGTGGCATCGCCGGTGGCCAACTGATGACCACCACCCACGTGGAGAACTTCCCCGGTTTCCCTGACGGGATCCTCGGGCCCGATCTCATGGACCGGATCAAGGCCCAGGCCCTGCGCTGGGGCTCCCGTCTGCTGGAGGCGGACGCCGACGCCATCGACCTCTCGGAACGCCCCTTCCGCCTGAGGGTGGACGGCCAGGAGATCCGTACCCAGGCCCTGATACTCGCCACCGGCGCCAGCGCCAACCGCCTGCACCTGCCCAGCGAAGCCCGGCTCTGGAGCTCCGGCATCAGCGCCTGCGCCATCTGTGACGGGGCTACTCCCCAGTTCCGCGACGCTGAACTGGCGGTGGTGGGGGGCGGCGATTCCGCCTGCGAGGAGGCCGTCTATCTCACCAAATACGGCAGCCACGTGCACCTGATCGTGCGCTCCGATCGCCTGCGGGCCAGCGCCGCCATGGCCGATCGAGTGCTGGCCAACCCGGCGATCACCGTGCACTGGCACAGCGAACCGGTGGATGCCCTGGGGGAGGAATGGCTCACCGGCCTCAGCCTGCGGGACCGCCTCAGCGGCGAAACCCGCGTTTTGGCTGTGCGCGGCCTCTTCTACGCCATCGGTCACACCCCCAACACCGCCCTGGTTCAAGACCAGCTGCAGCTTGATAAGCGGGGCTATGTGGTGGTCCAGCCCGGTCAACCCACCACCAGTGTCGAAGGGGTCTATGCCGCCGGTGACGTGGCCGATGCCGAGTGGCGCCAGGGCGTCACCGCCGCCGGCAGCGGCTGCCAGGCGGCCCTGGCGGCCGAGCGCTGGCTCAGCCACCACGAGCTGGCCGTCACCGTGAGCCGGGCGGCGGTGGATCCCGCCCCCGCCGATCAGCCGGCCCCCACCGCCACCAGCGACGCCGAGAACTTCGATCCGGCAGCCCGCTGGCAAAAAGGCAGCTTCGCCCTTCGCAAGCTTTACCACGACAGCGCCCGGCCGCTGCTGGTGGTCTACACCTCCCCGAGCTGCGGCCCCTGCCACGTGCTCAAACCCCAGCTCAAGCGAGTGCTCGAAGAGCTGGGCGACGCCGCCCAGGGGGTGGAAATCGACATCGAGGCCGAACCGGCGATCGCCCAGCAGGCCGGGGTCAGCGGCACCCCCACGGTGCAACTTTTTGCCGGCAAGGAACTCAAGCAGCAGTGGAAAGGGGTCAAGCAGCGCAGTGAATTCCGCAGCGCCATCGAAGCCTGTCTGGTCTGAGCGCTCGCTCAGCGCCGCCTGGGTCCACCGGGGCGGTTGCCACCGGGGCGGGGGCCGCCGGCACTGGCGTTGCGCTCCCGGTAGGTGATGCGGCCGCGGGTGAGGTCGTAAGGGCTGATCTCCACCAGGACCTTGTCGCCGGCCAGCAGCTTGATGCGGAACTTGGTGAGCTTGCCTGCGGCGCGGCAGAGGCACTGGTGACCTGCCGGCTGCTCCAACGTGACCAGGTAGAACCCGTTCCCCTGTTCCTTCTCGATCACGCCGGAAGTCTCGATCATGCGGTGGTGCGACTGAACGTATGTGTGTGACTTCAGCTTAGTTGTCACCCCTGCGGGCCTAGGGTCCGGCCACCCGTACCTCCACATCCGTGATCGTTCCGCCCCTGAGCATGGACCTGGGCCTGCTGTTGATTTCGATCGGGGCGGTGAACCTCTGGAAGGCCCGCGCTGGCCTGGGCAAGCGCAGCTGAATCCAGCCCACAGCCAGCCGCCGCAGGTCATGGCAGGCTGTTCATGATCTTCCGTTGGGCCTCATGTCCGGCCACTCCCTGCCTGCCTTCTCGGCCCTGATGGCCGCTGGGCAGCAGCTCCGGGGAATGGGGAGCCAGGCCAGCCTGCGTTGCCATCAGGCGAGCGGCCCGGGCGAATTCAAAGCTGAACCCCTTGTGGGCCTTGGCGGCTGGAGGAACGAGCGGCGGCCGTCCTTCGGCCTCTCTGGAGTCGACTGAGCCCCATGGCGTCGCCGAAGGGCCCGCCCGGGCAACCCACCACCCTCCTCTTCCACAAGCCCTACGGGGTGCTCAGCCAGTTCAGCCCCGAACCTGGCAGCGCCTGGGCTGCCCTGGCGGAGCACATCCCCGTGGCCGGCGTCTACGCCGCCGGCCGCCTCGATGCCGACAGTGAGGGGCTGCTGCTGCTCACCTCGGACGGGAAGCTGCAGCAGCGGCTCACCGACCCCCGCTGGGGCCACTGGCGCCGTTACTGGGTGCAGGTGGAAGGAACGCCCCGCCCAGAGGCGCTTGAGCCGCTGCGGCAGGGGGTGCTGGTGCAGGGCCGCCTCACCCAGCCGGCCCGGGCCGAGCAGCTGAAGGAGCCCGATTGGCCTGCACGCACCCCAGCGATTCGCCATCGCCTGCATGTGCCGACCGCCTGGCTGCAGATCGAACTGCGGGAAGGGCGCAACCGCCAGGTGCGGCGGATGACCGCCGCCGTGGGTCTGCCCACCCTGCGCTTGATCCGGGTGGGCATCGATCTGATGGATGGCGGCCCCGTGCTGGACCTCTCGGGCCTGGGTCCCGGCCAGTGGCGGGGTGTGACGCCGCAAGAGGCCGAGCGGCTGCGGTGCCTGAGCAACCAGGCACCGCTCTCGGGCGCCTGGACCAGGCGGCGGCCCTAGACCAGCACCTGCTGCAGCTCGCGCGCGGTCTGCAGTTGGCCGTAGTAGTAGTTCGCCCTGGCCCGGCGGGCCGGATCCTCAAGGGTGTCGAGGGCATCAAATCCCAGGCTCACCCAGAGCTCATGGCCGCAGGCGCGGTTGATCTCATCGATCGCCTCCTGCTCCAGGTTGAGCAAACGGCGCTGCAGATTCTTCACCTGGGCGATCGACATCGGCGGAGCGGACAACCGCGGCCATCGTACAGATGTACTGACGGCCAAGGGAGCGGGTCGCCGCTCAGAAGGGCAACTTCTTCTTCGCGGACTTGTCAAGGTCGGCGTCCATGTCCTTCAGCCGCTTGAGGATGCGATCGAAGTACTCCTTCAGGTAATCCTCCAGCCTGGTGGTGGTGGCTGGGTCGAGGCCGAAGGCGGCATAGCTCTCCTCCATCGGCGCATCGAGGGGCTCGCCGCCGCCGGTGACCTCCGCAAAAGCAAGCCGCTCGGCCACGTTCACCCCCGGCTCGAAGAACGACGCCAGGGCCTGCATCAGCTGGATCAGTATCGGCCGCACCCGGAACACCCGCGCTGAGCGGCCACTGAGCTGCTCGCAGAGCTGCACGATCTCACCGGTGTTCCAGGCCTTCGGCCCCACCACGGGAAAGGCGCGCCGCACGGTTTCACTGCGTCCCAGGGCGGCCACCGCGAAGCGGGCCACGTCCTGGGTGTTCATGTAGGCAATCGGTGTGGGGGTTCCGCTCACCCAGACGGTCTGGCTCTCCAGCACAGGAATCGCGAACTGACCGATCACCCCCTGCATGAAAGCGGCACCCCGCAGGATCGTGTAGTCGAAATCGGACTGCTCCAACAGCTGCTCGGTGCAGGCCTTGATCTCCATCAGCGGCACGGACGGGTGCTTCGCGGCCCCAAGCAGAGAGAGAAACACGAAACGCTTGACGCCGGCCTGGTCGCAGGCGCGCAGCAGGTTGAGCTTGCCCTCCCAGTCGATCGTCTGGTTCGAGGCACTGTCGGTGGGGCGGGCCGTGGCGGCGTCGATCACCGCCTCCTGGCCCTCGAGGGCGTAGTCGAGGCTGGCGGGTTCGAGCAGGTCGCCGCGGGTCAGTTCACAGCCCCACTCCTGAAGGAAATGAGCCTTGCGGGGGGCGCGCACCATGCAGCGCACCTGGTGGCCCTGATCGATGGCGTGACGGGCGATCTGGCGGCCGAGGGTGCCCGTTCCACCGACTACCAGAACCTTCATGAAGGCGATGCACAGCTCGGGGGCCGAGCCTAGGGCTCAAGGGTCCGGGGCGCGTTCGAAGCCCCTGGCGCTCAGTCCTTCTGGAGCTTGAGCAGCAGGGCGCCCCCCGCCAGTCCAACCGGGATCAACACGAAGAAGATCGCCGCGATGCCGAAGATTTCAGAGGCCATGGCCAAGGAACCGGTGTGTCCCACCTGTTTAGCGTCCCGCCGGCCTGATGGGCGACCCACCGGCCTGTTTAGACAGCCAACGGCTCACCCGGCCCACCGGAATCGCCCTCAAGGGGCTTGGTCACGGGCTTGCGCGCCAGCTCCAACGAACGAGCCAGTTCCAACGAGCGAGCCAGTTCCAACAGCCTTGACCAGGGGGCGTCGCTGCGCACCTGGCCCGCCATCACGGCGCTGGCCCGGGCCTCCCAGCCGTCGTCCCTGAGGGCCGCCACAAGCTCTTGCAGCCGCGGGGGACCGCTGCCCAGCCGCCGGGCGATCACCGCCAGGGGCCAGCAGCGGGCCGGCAGACCAGGGTCGCTGGCCAGGGCCCGCAGCAACCTGGCGCCCTCGCTCCCCAGGCTGGCCTCAGCTCCGGCGTCGATCGCCGCCTGTTCGCCCGCCTCCATGGCCCCCAGGGTGGGCCGATCCTGCAGGGGGCCGATCCAGAGCGGTCCACTGATCGACCAGGGGGTCTGGGTCGCCGGCGCGGCCGCACAGTCGCAGGCCCCCCAGCCCCGCAACCTCAGCAGGCTCTGCACCTGTTGATCGCCGCAGCCATGGCAGTGGGCCAACAGGCCCAGGTTCGCCTCCTCACCCGGCAGCGGCCGGCGCCTGAGCTGCACGGCGGTGCGAAAGGTGCGGCCCTCACTGAAGGAGAACAGCGGCCGCACCCCCCGGCCCATCGCCCAGGCGATTCGGGCGATCACCCCCAGCTGCAGGCGCAGGGCGAGCTCCCAGCTGGCGGGATGGGCCCGGGCCGCCGCCCCGAGCGAACGGATCGCCGCCGAGCGGTCGTGGCCCGTGGGGGAGCGGCCATCGGTGCTGGCCAGATACAGCACCCCATCGAAGGCGACCGCCTCCAGGGCCAGGGGCAACAGAACCGTGGGGCAACCAAACCCATCGAGATCCACCAGCTCGAAGCGGCGCCGCTCCAGCAGGCAACCCGCCAGCAGCTGCTGGGCAGTGAGGGTGGTGCAGCGGACCCGCTCCGGATCGGCCATGGCCCCGGCGCCGGCGCGGCCGGTCAACGGGGCCAGGTTGGCCTCCAGCAGCGGCAGACGATCGGAGTCGGCATCGTTGGCCCAGACCGCCTCCGCCCCGGCTTCAACCCCGTAGCGCAGGGCGCGGATGCCGCAGCCGGCCATCAGATCCAGCACCCGCAGGCGCCCTTGGTCGGCCCTCAGCTGCCGGGCCAGGAGCACCCCCAGATCCCGCGACGGACGCGACTGGGGCCGAAAGAAGCCGCCTCCGGTGCGCACCCGCACGGCTGCTTCGCAATAGTGAGAGCTTCCGATCGCGATGGCCGAACTCTTGACCACGAGCCTGGCTCAGCCTGTCTCCATCGCGGGAAGTGGCTGGGGCCGCCACGGCACCTGGCGCTGGCAGGACCAGGCCTGCCACTGGCGGGTGCTGGGTGAGGAGAGCCACCCTGCCGTGCTGCTGATCCACGGCTTTGGGGCCGCCAGCGGCCACTGGCGCCACACCGCAGCCCCCCTGGTGGCGGCCGGCTGGTGCGTCTATGCGATCGATCTGATCGGCTTCGGCGCCTCCGACCAGCCCGGCCTGCGACTCGACAACCGCCTCTGGGCGCGCCAGTGCGCTGGCTTCCTCGCCCAGGTCGTGGGTCGTCCGGCCGTGCTGGTGGGCAATTCCCTCGGCGGCCTGGTGGCGGTGACCACCGCCGTGGTCGCTCCGGCCTGGGTGCGGGCGGTGGCGGTGGCCCCACTGCCGGATCCCACCCTGCTGATGCCGATCCCCAGGCGGCGGCCCCCCTGGCGGCGACGACTGAGGAGTTCCCTGGCGGTCCTGCTCTGCACCGCCCTGCCCCTGGAGCTGCTGCTGCCCCTGATCGCCCGCACCCCGCTGCTGGATCTGGCCCTGGCGGCCGCCTACCCCAACCGCGCCGCCATCGACGGCGAACTGCGCCGCCTGATTGCCCGGCCGGCCCTGCGGCCCACCGCCGCCTGGGCCCTGCGGGGCATGAGCATCGCCATGGCCCTGCGCCCCCGGGGGGCCACCGCCGCCGCGCTGCTCGAGCGCATGGCCCAGCCGCTGCTGGTGCTCTGGGGCCGCAAGGACCAGCTGGTGCCTGTGGCCGTGGCCGATCGGCTGCTGCGCCACAAACCTGATCTGGAGTTGCAGCTGCTCGATGGGCTCGGGCATTGCCCCCACGACGAAGCCCCGCAGCACTTCAACCCAAGGTTGCTGGGTTGGCTGGAGAGCCTGAGCCAGTCCGCCAGCACGTAGTTTGGGGCTCGATCCGCTCAGGGCATGAAGCACACCCTTTCGGTGCTGGTGGAGGACGAGTCCGGAGCCCTCAGCCGCATCTCCGGCCTATTCGCCCGTCGCGGCTTCAACATCGAGAGCCTGGCCGTGGGCCCCGCGGAGCAATCCGGCAAATCCCGGCTCACCATGGTCGTGGAGGGCGACGACCGCACCCTCGAGCAGATGACCAAGCACCTCAACAAACTCGTCAATGTCTTGAGCGTGCTCGACCTCTCGCGCATCCCCGTCGTGGAGCGGGAACTGATGCTGCTCAAGGTGTCCGCCCCGCCGGAGCACCGGGCCGCGATCCTCGATCTGGTGCAGGTGTTTCGCGCCAACGTGGTCGACGTGGCTGAGAACGCCCTCACCCTCGAGGTGGTGGGGGACCCCGGCAAGCTGGTGGCCCTCGAGCAGGTGCTCGAAAGCTTCGGCATCCTGGAGATCGCCCGCACCGGAAAGGTGGCCCTGGAGCGGGCCTCCGGCGTGAACACGGCCTACCTGAAGGTGATCGCCTCCGACAAGCGCGTGCCCACCTGAACGGGCGAACCGTTGGTGGCCTCTGGCCCGCTCAGGGCTTGCCCTTGATCAGAGTGCCCCCTTCCAGCAGCCGGGCCTTGGTGATCTTGTCCCCCTGTTGGATCTTGTCCACCACATCCATCCCCTTGATCACCCGACCGAACACGGCGTAGCGGCCATCCAACTCGGGCAGCCCCCGCAGGGCGATATAGAACTGCGCGCTGGCGGAGTTGGGGTCTTGGGAGCGAGCCATGGCCAGGGCACCCCGCTCGTGCACGAGCTTGAGCTTGCCGTTCTGACCTGGACCGGCGACCTCCTGGCCGTAGCGGGGCTCCCCTTCTCCCTCGAGGGCGATCTCCAAGGGGATGAATCGAGGCGATCCCAGAGCCGGGTCGATGAAACTGCCCAGGCCGTACTGGCTGGGGTTCACCTTGGGATCGGCGCTCTGGGGATCTCCGCCCTGGACCACGAAGGGCACCGGCTCGCGGACCACGCGATGAAACACAGTGTTGTCGTAGGCGCCGCGACCCACCAGATCAACGAAATTGCCGGCCGTGAGCGGGGCGGCCTTGCCATCGAGCTGCACCTGCACCTCCCCTTTGCTCGTCTCGAGGGCCACAACGGCGCTGCCACTCAGACAGGGCACCGCCCCGGTGGCGCAGCCCAGTTCACTCTGGCGTTGCTCAGCCCCGCAGGCCGAAAGGGTCAGAGGTGAGAAGGCCAGCAGCAGGGCCAGCAGAACACGCAGGGAACCCATCTCAAACGCCCTCCAGCGGCACCTTGAGGAAGCGGGCCAATTCGGCGCCACCCTGTTCCAGGTCGCTGAGACCGATGGGCTCACCCACCCGGGTCAGGGGAAGATCGCGGCGGCCTTGAACCCGCAGGGAGAGGCGCCGGCGCGGGCTGAGGCCATCGCGCACCTCCACCTTCACGGCCTGGATCTCGCGCAGGGGGATGTCCAGCTGAATCCACTGGCGGAAGCCCCGGCGGGTGATCGTGCACTGGCCGGCCGCCCGATCGAAGCGGTTCACGCCTGAACCCACATCGAGCGCGATCACCACCCAGAGATAGGTGGCGAGCAGGACGGCCGCCAGGCTGTAGGCCCCCATCACCAGGCCCTGGGGAACCCACAGCAGCTCGGCAGGGTGCCCCACCGGCAGCAGATCCACACCCAGATAGCTCGAGAGACTGGTGAGCAGGAAACCGACTCCACCGGTGCTGACCAGAACAGCCACCAGCACATTGGAGAGCCGGCGGGAGCCGAGCACCGACTGCTCCAGCAGTTGCGGAACCGAGGCCGGAGCCCCGGGTGAGGCGGAGGGGGAAACCGAAGGCATGGCTTGGGGCGTGCGGCGGCTGAGGACGGCCATCTTCGCGCCGCTGGGGGCACGCCGCCGGCCCTGGCGCCGATGAACACGGGAAGAAATACCTAAGAGGCCCTGCAAAAGCCCTGCGCGGCTGGCAGTGTCGGCCCATTTCAACCTCTCTCGCACCGGCGAGAAGCGTTGTTACCATCGCCCGGTAACCCAAAGCTCGCGGGTCTCCATCCCGCACGGCTCCTTTTACAACCCATGACGATTGCTGTAGGGCGCGCGCCTTCGGCCCGGGGATGGTTCGACGTCCTCGATGACTGGCTCAAGCGCGATCGCTTCGTTTTCGTGGGGTGGTCCGGTCTGCTGCTGTTCCCCACGGCCTACCTGGCCCTGGGCGGCTGGC
>CALRUP020000016.1:0-51713 GCA_943371385.1 Paenacidovorax caeni
CCGCCCGTTCAACGCCGCTGATTCGATCACTGGCTTAGGCCTCCCTGTGCTCCCCTCCCGGGAAAGCAGTGCAGCTTAAGGCCAGATCTGCCGTTCACGTTTTCACCCTTCCCTTTGAGTCGATCGTCATGAACAAGCTCATCGTCACGCTGCTCGCACTGGTCACCGTCCTCGTGTCCCTGCTGATCCAGACCCCGGTCCAGGCGACGCCACTGCACTCTGGGTATCTCCATTCATCACGGGCCTTGAGCAGCCTGGCCGTCAATCCCCCTTCGAAGCCGAGGACCGACACCTCCGACGACGCCACGGCCACCGCGCCCACGGCGGATCGACTGGACCTGACCACCGCTCCGACAACCCCGGAAACGGGAGCCACCCTCCGGGCCATCGACTACTCCGACAGCAAGCATTCCTGATCAGCCTCGATTGACCATCAGCTGGAAAACCACAGGCTCTCAAGGCGATGGCGACGATTGAGAGGCCAGGACGATGTCTCGATGACAAATCAGTGTTGTCTCAGGTTCCATGACCTCCTTGAAGGAGCAGACACTGGCTCCCCTGTCTGAGCTCAACCCTCAGGACCGCTCAACTGCTCAAACGACAACAGAAACCGGGTGGCGTTCTCCGGCCACTTCGCCAGCACCAGCCGTTCCCGCGGGTCACGGGCAAAGTTCTTCTGGGAGAGGGCCTCGAATTCGGCCAGGTTGTCGTGGCTGAGCAGCGGCTGGCTTCGCCTGGCGGCTCACAGGCGTCGACGAACTCCACTCCTGTTCCGGCCAGGCACTGGTCGCAGGCCGCCTCAAAGGGCGTTCCCTGCTCCTGCAGCCGCACGAGGGCTTCCCACGGGCTCGATGCTGACAGCACCACCTGACTGGGCGAGCAGCTTGCCGGCTCCGATCTGCAAATGCCAGCGGTAGTCCTCAACCAGGGCCTGGTGAGTCCGGGCGAGGTCAGCCCTGAAACAGGGGGTCACGACAAAGCCCGGCGACGAGGCACCGGGCTCTGAAGGAGTTGGGTTGAAGGGGGCGGAGCTGCTGACGCTGGCACCTGGGGCCAGGGTTCCAGTGGGACTTCCCGATGAGTCCGGGGCACCTGAGGCGAGGCCGTTAACGGTGCAGTGGACGGCGGCGGCGCACACACACAGACGGTGTCACGCGCCAGGGAAGTCAGAGATCCGATGAGAGTGTTGGAGCAGGGGCCGGATCGTCAGTGAGCTCCTTGCGCCTGCTCGGGTGGGGTGTCGTCCATGGTCTGGAGCCTCCCGGTGGGTGATGTCATCACCATCGATCCGCCGCTCGCAGGTGGCAAGCCTCTCCTGTCAGGACGACACCGCTTGTGATCTGCGGCAACGGCTCTTCATGAACCGCACGTCACCAAAGCAGCGGGCGCTGACGTTCCCGTCGCCGTTCAGGCCAACGGCCTTCCCTTCCAGGTCCAACCGCGGCCGCTGAGGGTGCGCCACACCGACACCGGGCCGATCGCGGCCACCACCAGGCCACCGGCTCCCATCAGCCACCAGAGGGTGAGCGGCACCTGGAACTGGCGGCGGGTCCACAGGCGCAGGACCAGCTGCAGGCCGATGCCCGTCAGGGCGAGTGCCAGGGCGACCAGCAGGACCAGTCGCTGGCCGGGCAGCATCACGGCGGCGAAGGCCGTAGCCGGCGTCAGCAACCAGGGGCCGCTGAACATCAGCAGCACCACCGCCGAGGCCGCCAGGGCCCTGGCCACATCGCCATCGAGGCCCAGCAGCCAGTTCTTGGTCCAGCCCTCCCAGAGGGAGGCGAAATTGCTGTACATGCGCAGCTCTAGGGCATCCAGCCCCAGCAGGTAACGCAGGCGATGGCCGCCTTGCTTGATCCTCCGCGCCAGGGCCAGGTCCTCCACGACCTCCGCCGCCAGGGCCCGGTGGCCGCCGATCGCTCGGTAAGCGCTGCGGCGAAACAGCATGAACGGCCCGGCGGCGAATGCCACCGCACTGGCGGGATCATTGGCGGCTTCGATCGGAAAGCCGAGCCCCAGCAGGCTGGCCATGATCGGCTGCACCATCCACTCCGCCAGGCAGCCGCAGCTCAGCCGCGGTGCCAGGCTGAGCAGGTCCGCCCCATCGGCGCTCGCCTGGGCCAGGGCGCGCCGCAGGGTGGCCGGCAGCAGGCGCACATCGGCATCGACGAACAGCACCCATTCGCTACTCACCTGCTCCATGGCGCGGCTGCAGGCCCAGTTCTTGCCCACCCAGCGCTCGCCCACCGGCCGGGGCCCGGCATCGAGCAGCGAGAAGCGGGGCTCCGTGGCGCCGCAGGCCCCTGCCGCCGCCTGGGCGATCGCCACCGTGGCATCGCTGGAGCGATCGTCCACCAGCAGCACCCGCCAGTCGCCGCAGGGGTCCTCGCTGCGCAGCAGGCTGGTGAGGCAGGGGGCGATGTTGGCCGCTTCGTTGTAGGCGGGCACCACCACCGTGAGCGAGCTGTTGGCCAGGGCCGCTGAGGCGTCAGTGCCCGGCTCCGGCGGCTCGCTCAGCCTGGGCGCCCGCGCGAACACCCGCGCCAGGCCGGCGATCAGGATCACCAGGCCAAGGGCAGCGGCGGCGGCCAGCGACAGCAGCGCCCAGGCGAGGGCCGTGGCCTGATCCATGCCGTAGTCCTCAGGCTCGTTCCGCCCATGGTGCCCCGGCCGGCTCCACACCCTTGAGCCCTTGATCGCCGCCATGGCCTGTCAGGAACGTCAGCAGCGATCAGCGCGGGCTCATCCATCACCCTGAACCGATTCAAGATCAGCCCATGACGGCTGAGTCCCCCACCCCCGCGCCCCGCTTGATCGATGGACCCGATGCCGCGCCGGCCATGGTGCTGCTGGCCCATGGGGCCGGTGCACCGATGGACAGTCCGTTCATGGCTGCCATCGCCGGCGGACTGGCCCAGGCGGGCTGGCGGGTGGTGCGCTTTGAATTTCCTTACATGGCCCGAATGCGTGAGACAGGCCGCCGCCAGGGGCCCGATCGGATGCTGGTGCTGCAGCAGACGTTCCGCCAGCAGGTGCGCCTGGTAAGAGCGGAGCAGCCGGGCCGGCCGCTGTTCATCGGCGGCAAGTCGATGGGCGGACGGGTGGCCAGCCTGCTGGTCGATGCGCTGGCCGCCAGCGCTGGGGTGCGCGGCTGTCTTTGCCTGGGCTATCCCTTCCACCCGCCCGGCAAGCCGCTGCAGCTGCGCACCGAGCACCTGGCCGACCTGCGCACTCCCACCCTGATCCTGCAGGGGGAGCGGGACAGCTTCGGGCGGCGGGTTGAGGTGGAGACCTACGACCTTTCGCGGCAGGTGCAGCTGGGCTGGATCCCCAGCGGTGACCACAGCTTCAAGCCCACCCGCAGCTCCGGCCTCGGTGAGGCGGGGAACTGGGCCACGGCAGTGGCGTTGGGCGATCAGTTCCTGCGGCAGGGGTTCGGGCATTGAACCTTCCTGCTGGCTACGCCTTCAGCCAGCCCCGGGCGTTCACCAGCCGCGCTGCTTCCTGGGCCGCTTCAACGCAGCGATGGGCCCGGCGTCACTGCTGCGCAGAAGCCTTCGGCTACACATCATCCTGGCTCTGGGCGCGGATCAGGTAGCCCTCCATCGCTTCTGGGGTTTCGATCACGGCCAGCAGTCCCTGGGTTCGGCTGCCGATCGAGGGATCGGTTCCCGAGGGAGGTGCTCAGTGGCTGAGCTCTGGTCTTTCAGAACGCGATCAGCTCCAACGAGGCCGCTTGGCTGTTCCATGCTGGAGCCCGCCTCAATACGTTCCCTCCATGCCGCGCCAGCGCTACCGGCAGAACTCACTGCCGCTCGGTCCAGAGGCCCCGCCGGTTGAGACGTTCGTGCCGGAGCAACCCAACCCACCCGGACTGCAGCTGGCGGAACAGGGCCAGTTGGGGGTGGTGCCGCTGGGGCCCCTGTTTCACAAGGAGAGCGGGACACTGAACTCTGAGGGGGCTTGTCATTGAATCTGAATTGAATCTGAAGAGAGGACAGCTCAAGCCAGTGAGAATTCACCGATGAGAAAGCCCTCCTCCTTGCCATTCAGAGTTGCTCCATCAGCCTGAGTCAGACCGATGCCATAACCGGTTGCCTGGCAGGGCTGATCCGTCGCACCGAGAGGAGCGCTGAACCAACCGAATGTGCCTGCCCAGGGTGAGCAGGATCGGATTGGCGCCGCGGTAGCGATGGCCCGAGAGCAGGTTGACGTGGTGACCTCCACCGCTGCCATCCCAGGGCCGCCGCCAGGGGGCGGAGCCTGCCTCCATCAGCTCGATCAAGGCGGCGACGATCTTTTCCTCGGCTGCGGGGCCATCAGGGGCTTTTCGTGAGCGGGACTGGGACGCGGCCATGGCAGGCAAAGCGCGGCGCACTTGAGACGGCGAGAACACATGGGCAGCGCCGTTCTCTCCAGCCATTTTTTATGGTCACAAAAGCAGCCGTGTCGATGGCTGGCCAAGTCGCCAAGCAGGCGTCGGTGCGGGATCTCAAGACCTCCCTCACACCTTGAGGGTGGTCGCTAATGCGAGGGTTTTCAGATCCAGCGGTGCGGGCAATACCAACTCCGGTCAGAGCCGCCTGGCTGAACGGCGCCAACACTTGCCATTACTCCTGCGAGGCATCAACCTACCTTGATGGATACGTCCGGGGCACCAACCAATCGATACGACTAGTTGGTGCCTGTTCAGCTGGCCACGCTGTTGAATAACGCCTGCTCGATCAGAAGTTGATTACTGTGATGCTGCCGAAAGCAGGGCATCCGTCAGCCCGTCAGGTTCGGCAACGGCGTCAGTGCCAGGACCCTCACCAGCATTTCCCAGAAGCTCAGGTTTATCAGCGAAAGATTCGATCAGAGCAGAGAAGAAGCTTGCTTGCTCATCGTGCATCTGCGTTTCCATGGTGCCCATCCTTCCACCGATGCACCAACGAACAGATCCATCAATCCCTGTGATGGCCACCCCTGGACGCTGGGAGAGTGAACGATGAATCGCCAAGGGATCCTTAGAGGAGAAGAATTCATCGGCTTCTTCTGCGGTGCAGTGGATCAAGCCTGCCTCCTGGGCCAATGGATGAAACCGTCTCAGGACTTCCGGCGTTGGCTTAGAGCCTGGATCCAGGCCCCAGGAATGAGGTTGCCAAGCCACGTCAAGGGCGATCGCAACTCCATGGGGAATCGCACGCTCAAGAACCATTGTCAGCGTTGTGCTCTCTGTTGCCGCAATAAGGGAGTTACTTGTTATCAATAGCCAAGATGTTTTTGAGACATCTGGCATCAAGATTTCAACCAGGCCCGCAGGTGTTTCATGGGATTCATGAGCTTTGTCAAAGACGGCGGAAAAGTCAATAACGGTTGGCATGTGTGGATCGTTCATTGATGCAGATACCTACTTGGGAGAAGTCAAAGGCTGGAAGAAGTCAAAGTGTAGAACGTATTGGTGTCTTTCGGTTTCTGCAAGCAAGGTGATAACAAGACCAACTCCAAGCATGAAGTGGGCTTGAGCTTCAGTCACTCCGTTCCACAAACTCGTGGAATCGATTGGCTAAGTCTTGGAACAGATGATCTGTCTGCATCAGCAGAATATCCCAATTCTCTTGGGTCGCTCGCTGCAAGCTCTCCACTTGAGCAAAGGCCTGATCTCGGGCTTCGGTCAGCTCAATCACTCGCTTCTCTGCTTCGACGAAAAGCTCAGACGAGACGTTTTTCAGTGCCTCTTGGAGATGCTCGATCTGTTGCGACCAAGCCTTAATCTGTGCCTCCTTCTTATCGAGGATGGCTTGCCTGAGACGCTGATCCACTTGGCTTTGGTCTTCAACCTGGCCGCTGATGGGCCGCTGAGTTGTGTTGGTCATCGTGTCATCTCTTTATATTTTGCAATGGACATGATTCATTGCAGTCGAATAGGGATGGTCAGTCCATCCCCTAGTCACCTAGACTGGCCTGAAATGTAAAAGAACACATCTAAAGCTGAATCGGCGAACTTAAACCCGATTGCGTGGCGCACCACAACACCGATTGAAGAGCCGATTCAACAATTGAATGACTTTCAGTTAGTAGCGTCGCGCACTGCGTCTTTCAGGTCTTCCACGGCATGTTCGCCGCTGGCCTGAGCTTGCTTGGCCTTGCCCTCCAGCTGATCCTTCTTGTCACCGGTGACGTTGCCAATGGTTTCCTGAGCCTTGCCTTCGATGTTTTTGGCGGTGGCTTTCATGTCATTTCCCAAACCCATGACTGACTCCTTTGTGTGTGTTCACATCCATGTGATAAGGATGTGCCCTCTAAGCCTGCTCGGGAACTCGATCATTGATTTACTGGTGATCTTTAGCCTTCCTTTAATTCTCCTGCTTTTAATCTGCAGGTTGAGAATTTTACTCAGTCATCCTCTTGTCTGAGAGAATTGATGCGCATCGTCAGCATTTCTGCTTCTTTTCAGTGAAGCCGTGCAGGCCACTCCCCGAAACCACCCATTCCACCTGAGCTCCCATGAAGGGAGGGCGCCAAGGCTCCGTGCCGCGGTATGGGCGCTGATCTCCTCCGGCAGGGGCTAGCAGTAGAACTGATGCAGTTGCTAGAGCGTTTCCGCGGCGTTGAACGTCAGGAGCCCATGGGCGGGGAGCGAAGGCGGTTCCGGGCCAGGACCAATGAGCCGATTGATCAGAGGCTGGAGGCTGGTGCGCATGGCCACGGGGGATCAGGCCGGGGTCGTCGTCCGTTTCCGCTGCGACGTTCTGGGCCAAGGGGGACGGGCTGCGGTGGATCGACCACGTGCCATTGCTGGCAGAACTCTGATCGGCGCTCTCCCCCCCGAGCGGCTCACTTCCCGTTGCTGCTTGTCGTAGAGCGCCAGCCCGAAGGGGTTCCAGAAGGTCATCAACACGCTTCGCGTGCATTTTCCTTTGCAAGACAAAAAACAAGGGCTCCGGGAATCCCCGAAAGCCCTTGCAATACCTGCAATCGGGGCGACAGGATTCGAACCTGCGACCTAGTGCTCCCAAAGCACCCGCGCTACCAAGCTGCGCCACGCCCCGTTTCAGCGAGCATAGGGCAGTGATGCCTGACTTCCCTTGACCTGCCTTGTGATCAGTTCCAGCAACGTGGGAGCGCACCGATTTCGTGTGGACCGCTCGGGGCTTCTCTGTGGTGACTGTTGGTTCGGCAAGGAAGCACTGCACGACAACCATCCTCAGGAGATAGCCGATCGCTGAAGGATGACGCGGGCGCTTGTCGAAGCCCTCGATCCTGAGGGTTCGCTCCCTCGGATACTGCTGGGCTGAGCTGAGATCAGCCCATTTCCCCGACCACCGCTTGGGCCGAGCCGAGAGCGACCGCTGGTGGCCGGTAGCTGATTGTCCTGGACGTTGCGCAACAGCAGTGCTGCTTTCAGCTCATCGACCGGCAGCGTCGCCTCCAAGGAAGGAGCCAGCCTCAGGCCGGTAGCAAGGCGACTGAAATTCAGCCGTGGTTGGCCGCTGGGGCGGAAAGATCGGCTGCACCAGGTCTCAGCCACACCGCAGGCACTGGAATCGGCCGCGCAGCTTGGCTGAAGCCTTGCGCGGGCTCCTCCTTCGCGTGGATTGGCCATCGGCAGTGGAAGTTGCATCGTTTTCAGCCTGGATGCCATCCCAGCGCATCTGCCTGGCCACTGACCTCAATGGTCACTCCTTGGATCCTTGCTTCGATCAATCCTCCGCAAAGAGGAAACAGCTATGACGAGGGTATTTTTACCCATTTCCGGCACATAATACCAGCCGTTCCAGAGAACCCAACTAGCCTCATTGATAGATGAAGGGATACGCCATGACAACGCACACGCCAACTGTTACCAACGATTACGCCTCAACCAATCCACAGGAAGCTTTGCACCGGATCAAGGAACTTGCCGATCAGAACCTGGCATTTGCCGAGGCCCTGCGGAATAGCCATTCCACCGAGGAGGCCGCTGCTCTCGCCAGCGAGCATGGGATCGGCATCAATCCTGAGGTGCTTTGGCGCCATCGTGGCACCTTGCTGAGCGGTGGCCTGCCAACCTGGCCTGGCTGAGTCCGATTGAATTCATCCTTTTCTTCGTATGCCTCCTACAGCCGACATAACGGGCTGATCGGAAAGCAGCAGAGGTTAGCTCAAATCAGGGAAAACCTTTGATCATGAGCGCCATGTCGGCGGCACCGCCTGCCGTTGCAAAGTGAGTCACGATCGTCGTCATGGAACAGGGGGTGAGGTGCGGACCCTGAAGAAGAGCACCAATGGCCTCACTTGCAGGCCCGACAACCCCGCGACTCCAGGTCCCGATCCAAAAAGCCCAAAACCAGATGCCTCGAAGCCCCATGTCATGTGGTCAGGAACTCCTTACCAGCTGCAGATGGCCCCTGTGCGTTGATCACTGTGGGGTTCCCCCGACTTGATCGCCCTCAGTCACGAACATCACCTGGGCGCGCTGTGCTGCAGTTGAAGCCAAGCAAGCCCCCCCTGTGTTGACCAGGGAGACAGCTTGTGATCTTCGAGCCCTTCGAACACTGTGAGGCGGCTGCCCACTTTATGGAGACGAGTGAGCGTTCGAACAACTTAACTTATGCCTCGACATTAGCAGCCACGTGGTTGATTTAAAGCATCACTAAGCTGATCCAGCCGAGTGTCCCTCTGCATGAAATCAGGTTCTTCGATCTCGGCTCGTCAAAGTATTCAGGGAAACTCTGTAGAACCAAGCCGGATCACGGAACAACGGTCCTGTGCTCAATCGCCCGGTCAGGCTTGCTGGGCGGCCAGGAGCTCGGTCACCACGACGCAGAACGCTTGCCAGTGGAGACGTCGAGCGGCCACGGCCATGAATGAAGCCCACACCAACTGAGACCGCAGGCCGAACGGCGGAACCACGGGCGACAGACGTTCCTTGTCGTTAGGGACCGGGTGGCGCCCTGGCAAGCAGCCATCGATCGGGTGGGGTTCCCCTGGTGGAAGCGCTCGATGTGGTCGGCCCTTGGGAGCTGTTCAGCCGGGGGCAGCGCCAGGAGCTCGGCCCCGAGGGCTGCCCGGCGGTCGCCGAATCGCTCAAACCTGTGGTCGCTGCCAATGACCTGCCGTTGAACCCCCACGATGCCCCCTCCTTCTGCTCGCCGCTGGATGGGCTCGCGGGGCCGACTACCACCCAAGGCGCCTGCCGGCCGACGGCAAACCTGAGCCCTAGGCTCCGGCCATGGGAGGCCCGCCGTGAAACCGAGCCCTGCGACCAGCGGCCAAGGCCCAGGTACGGCCCCAGCGGCGAACGCTGCGCCGTCCGGGCAACTGCTCTCGATCCTCGGGGTGGGCTTCGGCATCGCCGGAGCGGTGGGGGGCTCGATCGGCGCCGGCATCCTGCGCACCCCCGGCCTGGTGGCCGCCCAGCTGGGCAACGGACCCTTGATCCTCGCCGCCTGGGCGCTCGGAGGGCTTTACGTCTTGCTCGGAGCCCTGGCCGTGGCGGAGCTGGGGGCGGCGATGCCCCGGGCCGGCGGCTGGACGATCTATGCCCGTCGCGCCCTGGGGGATCAGGCCGGCTTCGCCGTTGGCTGGATCGACTGGATCGGCCATTGCGCTGGTCTCGCCTGGGTGGTGGTCACCATCGGCGCCTACACCACCGCCCTGGTCCCCTCCATCCCCCTCAATGGCACCGGCATCGCCCTGCTGGTGCTGCTGCTCTTTGCCCTGATCCAGCTGATCGGCCTGGAGGCCGGCCGCCTCAGCCAGGAGCTGCTCAGCCTTGTCAAGGCCCTGGCCTTCCTGGCCCTGATCAGCGCCTGCCTGCTGCTCAGCCCGGGCCATGGCCCCGAGCTGGCCGTGGGGGCCGGCGGGCCGGCGCCACCGGAGGGCGCAACGGCGCTGGTCGTGGCGGCGGTGTTCGCCCTGCAGGCCGTGATCACCACCTACGACGGCTGGCAGAGTCCGATCTACTTCGCTGAGGAGTTCAACGAACCCGCCAAAGACCTGCCCCGCTCCGTGATCGGTGGGCTGCTGGTGGTGATCGTCCTCGTCCTGCTGGTGAACCTGGCCCTGCTGAAGGTGTTGCCGATCGCCGAGCTGGCCGGGTCCGATCTGCCCCTGGCCGATGCCGCCGGCGCCCTGTTCGGTCCCCTCAGCGGCCGGGTGATCCTCGTGCTGGCGCTGATCTCCTCCCTTGGCCTGGTGAACACCTCGATCATGTGCGCCCCGCGCATCCTGTTCGGCCTCAGCCGCGATGGACTGTTCCTTGGCGCCTTCGCCCGGGTGCGCCCCGGCGGCACCCCCGTCAACGCCCTGATCGCCACCGCCCTGCTCACGAGCCTGCTGGTGCTCTTCGGCAATTTCGAGCGCCTGCTCGGGGTGGCGGCGCTGCTCTACGTGCTCCTCTATCTGGCCGGCATGGCCTCGATGCTGGTGCTTCGCTGGAAGGAGCCTGAGCTGCCGCGTCCCTTCAAGGCTCCAGGGGGCGCCTGGGCCGCCGCCATCGTGGCCCTGGGCTCCCTGTCCTTCCTGGTGGCCGCCTCCCTGAACGACACCACCAACAGCTTGCTGGCCCTGGCTCTGATCGCCCTGAGCCTGCCGTTGCAATGGGCCCAGCGGCGCTGGGGCGCTGCGGCCCCCGGCCAGGAGATCTGAACGGTGAACCCTGCTGCCCATCCATCCATCGCCGCCGGCACGCTGCACCGGTTGAGTGCCTTCAGTGATGATCCAGCCGGTGGCAACCCCGCCGGGGTCTGGATCGGGCCGGCCCTGCCGCCAGCGGAGGCGATGCAGTGGCTCGCCGCCGAGTTGGGGTACTCGGAAACCGCCTTCCTGGCCCCGCCCATGGGGGCCGAGCGCACGATCCGCTACTTCAGCCCCAGCTGCGAGGTGCCCTTCTGCGGCCATGCCACCATCGCCAGCGGCGTCGTGCTGGGAACCTCCACAGGCGTGGGCACCTACCGGCTGCAGACCCCCGTGGGGCTGGTGCCGGTAAGCGTGAGCCTTGAGAACGGTCGTCCTATGGCCGCCCTCACCTCGGTGGAGCCCCGCCAGGAGCCCGCCCGCCCCGAGCTGGTGGCAGCGGTGCTGGATGGCCTGGGATGGCGCGCCGACGAGTTGGAGCCCGAACTACCACCCCTGAAGGCGTTCGCCGGCTCCTGGCACCTGGTGCTGGCGGCCCGTCACGCCGAGCGGCTGACGCGACTCGACTACCCCTACGACTCCCTACGGGACCTGATGGTGGCCGAAGGGCTGCTCACCCTGCAGCTGATCTGGCGCGCCCAACCGACGTTGTTCCATGCCCGCAACCCTGCCCCAAGCTGCGGTCTGTACGAAGACCCCGCCACCGGATCGGCCGCGGCCGCCCTCGGCGGCTACCTGCGCGCCCTGGGTCAGGTCCCGCCCGGCGGCCGGTTCACGGTGCTGCAGGGGGCAGCCATGGGGCGCCCCAGCCGCCTGGAGGTGAGCATCCCCGAGCGAGGCGGCATCGTGGTCAGGGGCACCGCCGTGCCCCTGCTCACTCCTGGGGGCTGATGGCCGGCGAAGCGGCCTGGCGAGGCCGCCTGGACGGGGTTCCTAGCCTGGGCTTAACCAAGCTTGAGCGGCCATGATGGCTGACGCCCCGAAGCGGAACTGGTGGCAGCGCAACTGGCCCTGGGTGGTCCCCCTGGGCTGCGTCGGCAGCCTCGGGTCGGTGCTCGGCTTCATCGCCTTGCTGGTTTTCGGAGTGTTCGGGCTGATCAAGTCATCCACTCCCTACAAGGAAGCCCTCGGGCGGGCCCAGGCCGATCCGCTGGTGCGCAGCCGCCTGGGCTCTCCCCTCCAAGGCGGCCTGTTCCTCTCCGGCCAGGTGAGCACGAATGGCGGCGAGGGTCGCGCCAATCTGGCGATCCCGATCAGCGGCCCGAAAGGCTCAGGCACGCTAGTGGTGCAGGCACGCAAGGCCCGGGGGGAGTGGACCTACTCCACCTTGGAAGTGCAGCCTGACGGTCCGGGCTCACCCATCAAGTTGATCGGGGATGTGCTCTGACCCGCGCCGGTTCAGGGGGCTGGCCCTGGTGGAGGTGGTATCGAGGGCGCCAGCAGCAGATCGGGTCATCCGCAGCGACGTACCGAAAATCATGGCTCCTGCTGTGCTTCACCAGCACGTGATGACGGCCGAAAGCATCCTCCGGCACGTGACAACTGATCGCTCACGCTTGGTTCAAGCGCGAACGCTCTCGACAACCTTTGGCGGCTCCTTCATCGAAAGCTGAAAGTCATCGCCGCCCTGATCGGTTTGGCTGAGATGGGCCACCGGTGTGCCGCACACCGAGCAGGGGCGCATCGGATAACTGTTGAAGGGAAAACGCGGCGGCAGGAAGGGCACGATGCCGCGCTGACGATCGAAGCGAATCATGCCGATCGTGCCGTCGTGGGCCACCACCAGGGCGGTGCGGCCCAGCTGCCGCTGGCTGCGAGCCCAGCTGCCGTCGTTGTAGGCAGTGATGTGGCATGGCACGGCGGGATCAGGGAGGGAGTCGGCTGGCGATTCAAAGGCGGTGGCGCCAGGAATATGGGTGTGGCCGTTGATCACCCCGGCGAGGCGTTTCCCCGCCCGGTTCTCTCGAAACAGGTGCTGGGTCATCAACCGCTTCAGCACCCGGTCATGGCCGGTGCGTGTCTTGATCGCCCGCTCCAGGGCGAAGGCCAGCGAAAACTCAGACGACTCCAGCCCCCTCGCCGCCGGCACCGGCCAGTCCCAGGGTTCGGCCAGCAGTTCCACGGCGCTCTGCAGGATCGCCTCCGGGTTCCAGCTGCCCAACGGTGCGCTGGGACGCAGAGCCTCACCGGCGGAGCGGAACAGAGCGATCAGCTGGCTGTAGTGCTCCGTGAGGCGTGTGAGCTGAGCGGCCAGGTTCTGGTGAAAATGGATCACCCCGTCGTATTCATCCCCGTGGCGCACCAGGAGGCGCCGGCCATCAGGGGTGGTGTAGATGTCTTCGCGCCGGATGGCGAAGAACTCAGCTTCCAGACCGGCGTACTTGCGCAGGTAGGCGTCGTGGTTGCCGGGCACATAGACCACCTTCACCCCGGAGCGACTGAGCTCGCGCAGGTCTCTCAGCACCTGCAGGTGGGTGTGGCGCAGCAGTTTTCGGCTGCCGAAGAAGCCCTTTTCAAGCGGATCGGACGAGGTGGCTTGCAAGGCCCGATCGACGCTGGCTGCCAGGAAGGATTCACTGACGTTGGCATTGATGCGAATCGCCTGCAGGTCGATCACATCCCCCACCAGATAGAGCAGCTGAGGGCGGATCAAGGCCAGAAAACGGCTCAGCTCCTTGGCTTCGCACTGATTCGATCCCAGATGCAGATCGGAGATGAACAGAGCGGCACAGTCCAGCACAGATTCCTGATCCTTCGATGGTTAACCTGCCCTTAGTCTTTGCAACCATCAGGCGCGCGGAACTTAGGCCCTGGTATACAACAATCGCAACCCCTCTTCGCTCGCTGAGGCCACCCCCCGCTCGGTGATCAGCCCCGTCACCAGCCGCGCCGGCGTGACATCGAAGGCGGGATTGAAGCCGGCACTGCCATCGGGCGTGAGTTGCACCATGGTCGGAGCGACGCCAGCTCCGCACCCCTCGGGGCGCCCCTGAATGTGCGTCACCTCGCGGGCGGAGCGCGCCTCGATCGGGATTTCGGTGATCCCGTCGTCGATCGTCCAGTCGATGGTGGAGGCGGGCAGGGCGACGTAGAAGGGCACGCCGTTGTCGAAGGCGGCCAGGGCCTTGAGGTAGGTGCCGATCTTGTTGCACACATCTCCTGAGCGGGTGGTGCGGTCGGTGCCGACGATCACCACATCCACCTGGCCGTGCTGCATCAGATGGCCGCCGGCGTTGTCGACGATCACGGTGTGGGGCACCCCCTCACGCCCCAGCTCGAAGGCGGTGAGGCTGGCCCCCTGGTTGCGCGGACGGGTCTCATCCACCCACACATGGATCGGAATCCCCGCCCGGTGGGCCTTGTAGATCGGGGCCAGGGCCGTGCCCCAGTCGACGGTGGCCAACCAGCCGGCATTGCAATGGGTGAGCACATTCAAGGGCTCCTGTCGCCGCTCGAGAGGCCGCGCCGCCGCCAGATTCTGAACAATCGCCAACCCGTGGTCGCCGATCGCCTCGCACATGGCAACGTCTTCATCGGCGATCACCCCCGCCTCCTGCGCAGCGGCGGCGGCCCGCTCGGCCGGCGGCAGCGGCGCCACCCGAGCGCGCACCCGCTCCAGCGCCCAGCGCAGGTTGATGGCGGTGGGGCGCGTGGCGTTGAGCTGCTCAAAGGCGGCGGCGAGCGCGGCATCGCCTGGATCCGCCTGCAGGGCCAGCATCAGGCCGTAGGCGCCAGTGACGCCGATCAGCGGTGCCCCGCGCACCACCATGGCGGCAATGGACTCGGCGGCCTGATCAAGCGTGGCCAGCGAGCGCGTGCTGAAGCGGTGGGGTAACTGGGTCTGATCGATCACCCCCACCGAGCGGCCGCCCTCCTCCAGCCAGATCGTGCGCCAGGCCTTGCCGTCGATGTTCATCGGATGCCGCGTGCCACTAGTAGCCGGACCATGCTGGCAAACGGTCCGCCGGCGCCCAGGTGAGCCAGGCCCAGCGGGAGGGTGGAGAGCGTGTATGACCAAAAGGTCTCAAAGCGCCGCTTAAGGTGAAATTGCCCCTTCCAAGACGAGCGATGCCGATCAATCCCGTCACCTGGTTCGAGCTGAACGTGCACGACATCGAACGTGCCAAGGCCTTCTACGGCGCCGTGTTCCAGGTGGAGTTCCAGGACATGTCAAGCCCTGAGATGGACTACTGGTGCTTTCCGATGGACGACAAGCAGATGGGCGCCGGTGGCGCCCTGATGCGCATGGCCGGCTGTGAACCCGGCAAGGGCGGCACGATGGTGTACTTCAGCTGCGCCGACTGCGCCGTGGAGGAAGGGCGCGTGGTGCCGGCCGGCGGCCAGGTCTGCCGGCCGAAGATGGCGATCGGCGAGTTCGGCTTCATCTCGGTGGTGCTCGACACGGAGGGCAATCCGATCGGACTCCACTCCCTGCGCTGACCCCTGCGCTGAACGGATGGCCCCAGCGCAGGAAATGGTTCGATCCCATCAACGCACGGTGGCTGGATCCCAGTCTTCGGGGCCGATCACGAACAGCAGATCACCCGCCAGCAGCGCCGTGCGGCCATGGGGGTGATCCAGGAGCTCCCCGGTGCGGGTGATCGCCAGAACCGTGACGTTGTGATCGGCGCGCAGACCGCAGCTGGCGATGGTGTGACCGACCAGGGGCGAATGGGGTGCCAGGCGCAGGGAGTGGGTGGTGAGATGGGGCACCGCCACGCGCAGGTCGCTGACAGCCGTGGCTTCCGGCGAGAGGCTGCGGGCCATGTGGCGCCAGTCCCCGCGCACTTCACCGATCAGGCGCTTGATGTCGTCGCGGGGCACGAGCATGCGCGCCAGCACGCGGGAGAACACCTCGATCGACACCTCCAGCTCATCGGCGATCACCTCATCGGCCCCGAGGGCCAGCAGAGTCTCCACCTCGCGCAGGTAGCGGCTGCGCACAAGCAGGAAGGCGTCGGGCGAGAAGCGGCGCGCCAGTTCGACGATGCGACGGGCAGCGGCAGGATCATCAATCACGACCACCATGGCGCGGGCCTGATCGGCGTGCACCAGGCGCAGGATCGGCTCCTGGCTGGCATCGCCGTAGTGAATCGGCTCACCAGCCCTGAGAGCATCGCGAACGATCGCGGCATTCACATCGAGCACGGCATAGGGAAGGCCGCAACGGCGGGCCGTGCGGGCCAGGTTCGAGCCGGTGACCCCAAACCCCACGATCAGGATGTGGCCGCTGAGGGCCTGGCGGCTGCCTGTGGTCTCGGGCACGAGGTCGCGGCGCTCGAGCCGCCGCAGAGGCGTGGTGGCCAACCAGGCGGCGAGCCTTGGGCCACTGGCCACCAGCGCCGGGGTGAGCATCATGCTGAGCACGGCGACATCGAGCACGGCCTGGAAGATGTCAGGCCCGAGCAGGCCTGTGCTCACGCCCGCCTTCGTGGCCACCAGGGAGAATTCACCCACCTGGGCCAGGGCCAGGCCGGTGAGCACCGAGCCGCGCAGGGGCAGGCCTACCACCAGGGCCGACCATGTGGCCACCAGCGGCTTGATCACCACCACCGCCAGGGTGAGCAGAAGCAACTCCAGTGGGTGGGCGAGCATGAACTGGATGTCGAGCAGCATGCCGATCGACACGAAGAACAGGCTCATCAACACATCGCGGAAGGGCAGCATCACCGCCACCGCCTGATGGGAGTATTCGGACTCCGAGAGGATGAAACCCGCCAGAAAAGCCCCCAGGGCCAGCGACAGCCCCAGCGACTGGGTCATCACCGCGATACCGACGCAAAGGCTGAACACACCGAGCAGAAAGGCCTCCGAACTGCGGGTGCGGGTGATGCGCTCCAGCAGCCAGGGCACGATCCAGCGCCAGGCAAGATACGCCGCCAGGGCCACCAGAGCGATCCGCCCTAACAGGGTGGCGATCGCCCCCGCTCCTGTGGCGGCACCCACCCCCGCGAGCAAGGGGGCCATCAGCATCACCGGCACGACGCCCACGTCCTGATAGATGAGGATCGCCAGGGTGGTGCGGCCATGGGGTGTTTCCAGCTCGGCGCGCTCCTGCAGCATGCGCAGCACGATCGCGGTGCTGGAGAGCGCCACCACGAAGCCCACATAGGTGCCCTGGCCAAGGGAGAGCCCCAGCCCGGTGCAGATCAACCCCACCAGGGCCGCGGTACCGAAGAACTGCGCGGATCCGCCGATCAGGAAGTGACGGCGCAGGCGAGCCACATCCGCCAGGGAGATCTCCAGCCCGATCACGAACAACAGCAGCACCACGCCGATCTCGGCCAGCAGCTCGATCTCGTGCACGTTTTGCACCAGCCGCAGCAGATCCGGCCCCGCCAGCACCCCCGCCAGCAGCAGACCGATCGAGCTGGGAATGCTGAAGCGGTGGCAGAGCACCACCGCCACGGCCGACATCGTGAAGATCACGACGATGTCCAGCAGCAGGGAGGTCACGGCGGAGCCCCCAGGCGCTGCCAGCCGCGGCCATCGCTGCTGCGGCAACGACCACCCTCCTGGCGGCCACCACCGGAGCCAAGAACCCGCAACATCGGACGCAGCGCAAGGAGCTCCCCCCGACGATCCCGACTCCGCTCAAGGCAGAAGGCAAGGGGATGGAATTCGGGCTCCTGCATCAGCTCCCTGCGAAGGAGGAGGCGCGGCATCTCAAGCCGCGATGGCTTGCAATCCTGCAGGAGAAACGGCAGCTCCTCTCCGTAGAGGGTGGTGTGGAACACAAGGGCACCCTTGGCGGCCCGAGCGCCGTTGGGTGACGGCTCCCTCAGGGGCGAATCTCCACCGGTGTGCCCACGGGGGAGATTGGGAAAACCAGCGGGCCGTGGCAGTCGTGGCGAGGATGCTGCCGTGGCTGCGGGCCAGACCAAAGCACGGCTCGGGACTCTCCTGCCATGGGGCAGGGTGAAGACAAAGGCGATCGGGGGCCAGGGCGGCCCCTCAGCTGTGCTCCCGCAAAAAGCCGATCGTGCCCTGGAGTTCTTCAGCGAAGCGGTCGATTTCCTCGGGCGTGGTCGTGAATCCCAGGCTGGCCCGGGCCGATCCGGCCAGGCCGTAGTGGCGGTGCAAAGGCTGGGTGCAGTGGTGGCCGCTGCGGATGCAGATGCCGGCGGAATCGAGCAGGGCGGCGATGTCGTTGGCGTGCAGACCGTCCACGGTGAACGCCGCCAGGGCGCCGCGATCCGGTTGTTGCTCGGGCGTGGGGCCGAGGATCCGCACCCCTTCGATCGCGCGGAGCCGATCAAACAACTGACGGGTGAGCTGTTGCTCCCAGGCGTGGATGCGCTCGAGCCCCAGGCTGCGCAGATAGTCGAGGGCGGCACCCATGCCGATCGCCTCTCCGATCGCCGGCGTACCCGCCTCGAACTTGTGGGGCAGCGTCGCCCAGGTGCTGGCGCCCAGCTGCACCTCCTCGATCATCTCGCCGCCGCCCAGGAAAGGCGGCATCGCCTCCAGGAGCGCCTCGCGTCCCCATAAAAAGCCCATGCCGGTGGGGCCGCAGAGCTTGTGGGAGGAACCCACCAGGAAGTCGGCCCCCAGCTGGGCCACATTCACCGGCAGGTGGGGCAGGCTCTGGCAGGCATCGACCAGCACCAGGGCACCGGCGGCATGGGCCAGGCGACTGATCTCGGCAATCGGGTTGAGGCAGCCCAGGGTGTTGCTCACCTGCACCAGGCTCACCAGCCGCGTGCGCTCCCCCAGCTGGGCCTTGAAATCCTCCAGATCCAGCTCACCGCTGGGGGTAAGCCCCACATGGCGCAGCACGGCGCCACTGCGGGCCGCCAGCAGCTGCCAGGGCACCAGGTTGCTGTGGTGCTCCATCACCGACAGCAGGATCTCATCGCCAGGGCGGATGTTGGCGTCGCCCCAGCTGCGGGCCACCAGGTTGATGGCCTCAGTGGCGTTGCGGGTGAAGACGATCTCGTGGGGGCTGGCGGCGCCGATGAAGGCCGCCGCCTTGGTGCGTGCCGCCTCGAAGGCTTCGGTGGCACGGCCGCTCAGCTGGTGGGCGCCGCGGTGCACGTTGGCGTTGTCATGGCCGTAGTAGTGCTGCAGGGCCTGGAGCACCTGACGGGGCTTCTGGCTGGTGGCGGCGTAATCCAGATAGATCAGCGGCTGCCCCAGGCAGGCCACCTGATCGAGCAGCGGGAAATCCGGACGCGTGAGCAGGGCCAGGTTCTCGGCCGGCTCGACCGCGGGAATCACCGCTGGGATGGCCAGGCTGGTCATGGCCGCAACTCCGGAGCGCTCAGGGCAGAGCCCGGTTGCAGCAGCCGCGCCAAGGGCTCCCAGACAGCGGCGGCCGCCGGCAGATCCTTGAGCACCTCGGCGCAGAAACCTCGCTTGAGCAGGCTGGCGGCCAGCTCGGAGTCGATGCCACGGCTCTGCAGGTAGAACAGCTCATCGAGCTGCAGCCGGCTCACGGTGGCGCCATGGGCGCAGCGCACGTCGTCGGCGACGATCTCCAACTCGGGCTTGGTGTCGATCCGGGCCAGGTTGGAGAGCAGCAGGTTGCGGCTGAGCTGGGCGGCATTGGTGCGCTGGGCCGCCCGGGGCACACGCACGGCACCGTTGAAGATGCTGCGGCCGTGGTCGTCGGCGATCGCCTTGTGCAACTGCTCAAGGCTGCCATCGGGCCCCTCAAAGCGCACCCAGGCGTGGGTATCGGCCACCTGGTGCGCCTCCGCCAGCTGCAGGCCCGCCAGCTGGGTGTGGGCGCCGCCGCTCACCTGGCTGATGCGGGGCTCCAGGCGCGACAGCGCCCAGCCGCGGGAGGCACTGCTGAACTGATAGCGGCTCTCCGGTTCCTGCTCCACGGCCAGGTGGCCCAGCAGGCTGGCCGGGGCCTCCCCGAAGGCCAGCAGACCGTGGTTTAGCAGGGCCTTGCGGCCCAGATGCACCTCAAGAATCAAGCTGGTGAGGCTGGAGGCGGAGCCGAGCAGCACCTGGGTGAGCTCCAGCTGGGCCTTTTCCTCCACCAGCAGCAGCACGCGCAGGGGCAGCACCGCCTGGTCGGTGTGTGCGGAACTCACAAGTTCCAGCTCAATGGGCTCCCGGCCGCTGATGCGCAGGGCCAGGCAATCGCCGGCACTGGCGTGGTTGAAGGCCACGGGCCAGTGGTGCTCGGCGCCCACCGCCGCCAGGGTGTGGCCAAGGGCCTGGCTCAGCTCATTGGCGTCCAGGGGCTTCAGGCCTGGAGGCAGGGCGACACCATCAAGGGGATCGCCGCGGCCATCGAGCCAGAGGCGCGTGACCCCGGGGGCCGCCGGGGGCAGAGCGATCGGAACCGGCGTGGCGGCGGCATCCCAGCGGGGAGCGAGGGCCGTCAGCGCCCCCAGATCGGTGAACCGCCAATCCTCCTGGTGCCGGCGGGGCAGGGGCAGGGCCTCCAGGGCGGCGCGGCCCCGGCGCTGCACATCCGCCAAGGCGCCACTGGCGGGCGGCAGCTCCCGTAACAGCCGCTCACTCCAGGCGGCGCTTTCCCCGACGGCGCTGGCCGAGGAGAGGGCGGAGACGTCAGGGGCCAGCGCCATGGTCAGGCCACCTCCAACGGCGTGCGGACCTTCTCGGAAGACTCCAGGGCGGCCAGTTCCTCATCGACCCAGTCGTAGCCACGCTCTTCGAGCTCCAGGGCCAGTTCCTTGCCGCCCGTGCGCAGGATTCGGCCCGCCGCCATCACGTGCACGTAGTCGGGGGTGATCACATCCAGCAGGCGTTGGTAGTGGGTGATCAGCAGGGTGGCGTTGTCGGCGCTGGCCAAGTGGTTGACGCCACCCGCCACGATGCGCAGGGCGTCGATGTCGAGGCCGGAATCGGTTTCGTCGAGAATCGCCACCAGCGGCTCCAGCAACGCCATCTGCAGGATCTCGTTGCGCTTCTTCTCGCCACCGGAGAAGCCTTCGTTCACCGATCGCTCCAGGAAGGCAGGATCCATCTGCACCACCTTGAGGCGCTCCTGCACCAGATCTTCGAAGGCGAAGGTGTCCAGTTCCTCCTCGCCCCGCTCCATGCGACGGGCGTTGGTGGACACCCGCAGGAACTCCAGGTTGCTCACCCCGGGGATCTCGACCGGGTATTGGAACCCCAGGAAGACGCCGATGCGCGCCCTTTGTTCAGGCGCGAGCGCCAGCAGATCCTCACCGCGGTAGAGCACTGAACCGCCGGTCACCCGATAGGAGGGATGGCCTGCCAGCACCTTGGAGAGCGTGCTCTTGCCGCTGCCGTTGCGCCCCATCACCGCGTGAATTTCGCCGGCGCGGATCTCCAGGTTCACGCCCTTGAGGATCGGCTGATCCTCCACGCGGGCGTGGAGATCCTTGATCTGGAGCAGAAGTTCGGCGTCGGGACGGATCACAGGGTCTGGGGTTGGGACAGGGCGGAAGGAAGGCAGGACCCCAGTGGGGAGCTGCGGTGGGGCGGGAGTTGAACGCAGGTCGATCTGATCGGGTCAGCCCACCGAACCCTCGAGCTTGAGGGCGAGGAGCTTGTCGGCTTCAGCGGCGAACTCCATCGGCAGCTGGTTGAACACATCGCGACAGAAGCCGCTGACCATCATCGACACCGCTTCCTCGAAGCAAATGCCCCGGCTCTGCAGATAGAAGAGCTGGTCTTCGGAGATCCGGCAGGTGCTGGCCTCGTGCTCGATCGCGGCGTCGGGTTGCTGGGAACGGATGTAGGGGTAGGTGTTGGCGGCGGCTTGGTCGCCGATCAACATCGAATCGCACTGACTGAAGTTGCGGCCCCCCACTGCCTTGGGGCCCATCTGCACCAGACCCCGGTAGCTGTTGGAGGAATGGCCGGCGCTGATGCCCTTGCTCACGATCGTGGAGCGTGTGCGCGGTCCCACGTGGATCATCTTGGTGCCGGTGTCCGCCTGCTGGCGGTGGTTGGTGAGCGCCACCGAGTAGAACTCGCCCACCGAATCGGCACCCTGCAACACGCAGCTGGGGTACTTCCAGGTGATCGCCGAGCCCGTCTCCACCTGGGTCCAACTGATGTGGCTGCGATCGCCGCGGCATTGACCGCGCTTGGTGACGAAGTTGTAGATGCCGCCCACACCGTTCTCATCGCCGGCGTACCAGTTCTGCACGGTGGAGTATTTGATCGAGGCATCATCGAGGGCCACCAGCTCCACCACCGCCGCATGCAGCTGATTGGTGTCGAACATCGGTGCGGTGCAGCCCTCGAGATAGCTCACCGAGGCGCCCTCTTCAGCCACGATCAAGGTGCGCTCGAACTGGCCCGTGTCGCCTGAGTTGATGCGGAAGTAGGTGGAGAGTTCCATCGGGCATTCCACACCCTTGGGGATGAACACGAAGGATCCATCACTGAACACCGCTGAGTTGAGGGCGGCGAAGTAGTTGTCATTGCCGGGCACCACCGTGCCCAGGTACCGCTCGATCAGTTCTGGATGCTCCTTCACCGCCTCGCTGATCGAGCCGAAGATCACGCCGTGCTCCGCCAGTTTCGCCTTGTAGGTGGTGGCGATCGAAACGCTGTCGAAGACGGCATCGACAGCCACATTGGAAAGGCGCTTCTGCTCGCTCAACGGGATGCCCAGCTTGTCGAACGTTTCCAGAAGCTTGGGGTCCACCTCGTCGAGGCTGGCTTTCTTGTCCTGCTGCCGGGGGGCGGCGTAATAAATGATGTCCTGGTAGTTGATGGGGGGATGGCCCAGGGTGGCCCAATCGGGCTCTTCCATCCGTAGCCACTGCCGGAAGGCGCGCAGGCGGAACTCCAACAGGAAGGCCGGCTCCTGCTTCTTGGCTGAGATCCAGCGCACCACATCCTCGCTGAGGCCCTTGGCAATCTTGTCGGTCTCGATATCTGTGACGAAGCCGTACTTGTACGGCTGGCTCATCAGATCGCCGACGGATGGAGCGGTGGCCATGGCGTTGAGGCTCCTCAGTCGGAGGTATGGGAAAGAATTTCTTCGGTGCTGATGGTCTGAGTCTCACCGCGGAAGGGGTTGTCCTCAGTGAGAAACAGCATGCAATGGCACTCCTTGCGCTCACGCATCGGCACGCAGGGGCAATTCCAGAAGGCCTGGGAGACCTCGGCCTGCTTGTCTTCGTAGTGGCGGCAGGGGCAGAGCGCACCCCCCAGCTGGTCCTTGTGACGGGCCAGGCCCTCGAGCACCACGGCGGTCACGCCCAGATCGCTGCAGAAATAGGTGCCCGTGCGCTTGGCGTAGGTCTCGGCAAACTTGCGGATCACCTCAAGGCTCTCCGTGGTGGGAGCCGTGCTGCTGGAGGGAACGTCAGACATGGTTCGACGGGTCGGTGAGCGGCACCACGAAGGGGGGATCGCAGCAAGGGGATCCTGGCCGAGCAGGGCCGGGATCCAATTACGAAACATCGGAGTTTCGTTTCTTGGAGCCTAGGGCAACCGATCGGCCGTCGCGCGGCTAGGCGCCATTGTGACCCTTGCCTGACGCTCCCCCATACGGGATCCACAAATCCTTTCCACGCGTGGCAAGGTTGAACGACGGACCGTTCGCCGGCGGGACCGTGCGCAAATCGATGAGTCCCTCAACCCAGGCCCCCACCCGCGAGGCGGCCCTCAGCCTGCTCCTGCGGGCGGGCGAAGCGACGGCAGCCCAACTGGCCGAAAGCCTGGGGGTGTCCGTTCAGGTCATGCGCCGGCACCTGCGCAGCCTCGAAGAAGACGGCCTGGTGGAAGCCAGTCCCGCTTCGGAAGGCCCCGGACGCCCCAGCAACCATTGGCGCCTGACCCCCCAGGGCCACGACCACTTCACCGACGGCAGCGAGCACTTCGCCCTCGGTCTGCTCGGCTCGATCGCCGCCAGCCTCCCCCCCGGCACCGTCCAGGAGCTGCTGGAGCGTCAGGCCCAGGACAAGGCCCTGAATTACCTCCACCAGATCGGCACCGGCAGCCTGACCACACGGGTGGAACGCCTGGTGGAGTTGCGTCGCCGGGAGGGCTACGTGGCTGAATGCCGCCCCGACCCCGAAGGTTCCGGCTGGCTGATGAGCGAATTCCACTGCTCCGTCTCCCGCATCGCTGAGCAGTTCCCCGTGATCTGCGAGCAGGAACTGGCGCTCATCCGCCATACCTTTCCCGATTGCAGGGTGGAACGGGTGCACTGGCGCCTGGAGGGCGGCCACTCCTGTGGCTTCCATCTCCAACCGGACAGCGGCGATCGGCCCCAGCCTTGAGCGCCGAAGGGCCGCTCAGCTCAGACGATCTGACGCTGCTCGAGGCCAGCCTGTTGCCGGCACTGGAGCGCCACCACCTGCGCCTGCTGGCCCACTGCCTGCGCGCTCTGCAGCAGATCGCTGCGGCCCACCGGGGCCCCGTGCCGTCCAGCGCGGCGATCGAAGCCTGGATGGCCAGCGAGCCGCGCTTCCAGAGCGATCCCGACTTCGCCCCGGTGTTCCTTCAGCAGCTGCTGGGCGGTGCCGCCCAGCTGGAGCGGCTGGCCGCCGAGCTCGGCTGTGATCCATTGGCCCTGGAGCTGCCCCAGTTGGTGGGCTGGGCGCAGCAGCAAGCCCAGACACGGCTGAGAAACCTGCCAGCTCCTCAGACCCCCCTAGCCCCATAGGCCCACCACCAAGCTGACGCCCAGCAGCGCCAGCAGCGCGGCCGCCAGCCCCCGCCGCCCTGGCCGGTCCCCTTCCAGGGACGCCAGGGGCAAGGCCATCACCGGCGCCGTGGCCATCAGGGCCACGGCAAGACCCCCCGGCAGCCGCTGCAGGGCCGTCTGCTGGAGCACGATGCCGGCGCTCGTACCCAGCAGCGTCGCCAGCAGCACCAGGGGCCAGCGGGCCCCAGCCGGCCAGGGGCGCTGGCCCGGATGGGGCCAGGTCCGCAGCAGGGGGAGCAGCACCAGGGCGGCCGCCGCCAGTCGCACCGCGGCGGATTGAACCGGTCCCACCGTGCCTGCCACCAGAGCGGAACGGGCCAGCAGGGCCCCGGCGCTGCCACAGGCCAGGGCCCCGAGGGCCAGGGGGACGCCCCAGGGATCGGGCCGCCGCCGGGGCCCTTCAGGTTCGCCGATTCCCCGGGCCACGAGCAAGACCGCGAGGCTGATCAAACCGATCCCCAGCCACTGGAGGGGGCGCGGCACCTCCGCCAGCACCAGGGCTCCCACCAGGGCGGTGAACGCCGGCCCGCCTGCTTCGAGGGTGAGGGTGCGGCGGGTACCGAGGCGGCGCAGGGCCGCGAAGAACAGGCTGTCCCCCAGGCCGATCCCCACCACCCCGCTCAGGGCCAGGGGCAGCAGCAGCGGAGTCGGAACGACCCCAGGGAGCAGCAGCAGCGCCGGTCCCAGCAGCGCCAGGGCCAGCAGATTCTTGAGCAGGTTCAACTGGGCGGCGCCCAGGGAGGTGGGCAGCCGGCGCCAGAGGCTGGTGGACAGGGTCCAGCAGAGGGCGGCGGCCAGGGCGGCCAGGGCTCCGAGGGGCAACGGGGACGCCGTCAAGGCCGTTTGTTGCGATCATCGCTCTAGCCGATGCCCAACCGTGAGCCCGTCGATCGCCGATGCCCTCAGCTTCTTCCAGCTCAGCTGCGGCCGCTGGCGCTCCCAACGCAGCAGTCACCACCTGCTTTATCGGAGTGCCGAAGCGGGCGGCTCGCTGATCGAAGTGGTGGAAGTGGCGGCGAGCGATCCGCGGCTGCTGGCGATCGCCGCGCTGTACCAGCAGGACCCCACCCACCTGGTGGGCGGCTGCCAGGTGCGCTGGAGCGGCTCGATGGCCTGGGACAAGGCGGGGGAGGCCCACGAGGGCGAATCGGTCTTCGCGCTGATCCCCAGTGATGAACGGGGCCGTGCCGGCCTGCTGCTGCGCGACCGGGGCTACGCCGAGACGGCACCGGTGGCCGGCCACTTCGCCATGGATGAAAGGGACGAGCTGCTGTTGAGCACGAACTACGAAACGATGAGCTCCCTGGAGCGCTTCAGCTTCGCTGGGCCCGATGTGCGGCTGCGCACAAGCACCGTGGAGGGTCTCTCGAACACCGCCTCCTTCTGCATCGAGACCCGCTGGCAGGAGCCCGATGGCGAGGCGGTGGCCGCAGGGACCGCGAACGTTGCCACCGATGGAGGCCCCCTCTCGGTGCTGGGCTGGTGAGCCCCAAAGGGCGGCGGCGGGTCAACCCGCAGCGGTGGCAAACGTTACGGATCGTGAGCCCTGCCCTTGCCGGGAGAAGAGGTCCCGAGACGCACTCCTACGCTCACAGTCGTTGGATGCCGATGAACGCGTGGCCCTCCCCCTCCTGAACTACGCACCCACGACCCAGAACTCCCGGGTCAAGGCGTTTCGGGTGGGTTCCGACGAAGACCCCAAGGCCGTGGCCATCGACAAGGTCCTCAGTCGCGACGATCAGAACTTCGTGATCGAGTCGGCCTACCGGCAGCTTTTTTTCCACGCCTTCAAGGTCGACCGCGACCAAACCCTGGAGTGCCAGCTGCGTGACGGTCAGATCACCGTGCGCGACTTCATCCGCTCCCTGGCCCTGTCGGACACCTTCGTTCGCAGCTTCTACAACCTCAACAACAACTACCGCCTCTCCCGCCACCTGGTGGAGAAGCTGCTTGGCCGCCCGGTCTACAGCCAGGCCGAAGAGATCGCCTGGTCGGCCGTGATCATGACCAAGGGCCTCAAGGGCGCCGTGGACGCGATCCTCGACAGCGACGAGTACCTCGAAAATTTCGGCTACGACACCGTTCCCTACCACCGCAATCGGGTGGTGGGCTCCCGCGAACTGGGTGAGACCCCCTTCAACATCACCACCCCCCGCTACGACGCCTATTACCGCGGCATCTTCGGGTTCCCCCAGATCGTCTACACCGGAGCTGGCAAAGCCTTCCCCGCCCGCGTCACCCAGCGCCGCGGCGGTTATCCCGAGGATTACCTGCCCTGGGTGCGCACCCTTCCAGCCCTGCGCAACGCCGGCAACGCCGCCAGCAGCGCCAGCATCGATTACCTGGCCAAAGTCCCCTACCGCAGCGTTGGTCGCTGAGCCCACGGCTCGGCTTCAAACCCCCTTGGCTCTGAAACGGCGGGATAACCCCGCCGTTTTTTTATGGGCGGCCGCGCACCAGGGGGCGGTCAGCGTCCACTGACGGGAGGCCGCCGGTGGGCTTCGAAGTGGAAATTGCGAGGCAAAGTGATCCCAAACGAAATCAGGAGACGCCGTGAGTCAGGCCCTTTCTTCTTTGGCGCGCATGACCCTCCGTCAACTGCGGCAAGTGGCCAGTGACTTGGGTGTGAATCTCTACAGCCGCAAATCCAAGGAGGAGCTCCTGGAGGCCATTGACACCCGTAAGCCCGAGCAGGCCTCGGAGCCATCGGCGGCGAGCCTGTTCACCATCGAGGCTGATCTGCCCCCGGCCCCTCGTCCCGCCGCCGGCACCAAAGTCGTGTTCCTTCCCCGGGACCCCCAGTGGGCCTATGTGTTCTGGGAGATCTCCGATGCTGATCGTCAGGGGGCCCTGGCCAGCGGCGCCACCCAACTCGCCCTGCGCCTGGCAGATGTGACTGGCCTCGCCAATGGCGCCACCCATCCCCACACCATGCAAGAGGTGCCGGTGGATGCCCATTCCACCGAGTGGTACCTGCCGGTGCCCCTGAGCGACCGGGATTACCGCGTCGAGCTGGGATATCGGCAGCCAGCCGGCGGCTGGGTTTCCCTGGCCACCTCCGCCGTGGCTCGGGTGCCCGCCCTGCACCCCAGCGAGCAGATCCTCGATCAATTCGTGCCGTTCACCCTCGAGACGGCCCCGGGCACCACGATGGCCACCCTGCCCAGCCCGGTGGAGGCCGCCGAGAACGACCTGCACGAGCGGCTGTATCAGAGCGCCACGGTGCGTTGGAAGCGCTTTGGCCGCGGTTCAGAGGCCTTCCACGAAATCGATGACAACGAAAGCTCCCGCCTCTCGGGTCTGAGCCTCAACCCCTCCGGCATCGGCCTCTGGGCCAGTGGTCGGAACGAATCCGGCCTGGGCGGCGTGACCCCACGCCAGCGGGCGTTCTGGCTGGTGGCTGACGCCGAACTGATCGTCTACGGAGCCACCGATCCCTCGGCTCGGCTGATGATCGGTGATGAGGAGGTGCCCCTCTCGAGCGACGGCACCTTCCGGGTACAGGTGCCCTTCCGCGATGGCATCCAGCTCTATCCGATCCAGGCGATCGCCGTCGATGGTGAGCAGAAGCGCAACATCACCATGCGTTTCGAGCGCGACACCCCCGAAGACAACAGCCATCCCAGCAGCCAGGCCGTGGCTGAATGGTTCTGAGTGGGGCAAAGCTGAGCTCGGTCTGAACGCAGCCACTGAAAAGCACCGATGGCAGAGCCTGGGAACTCTGAGCAAGACCATCGGGGCCAGCGGCCGTGGAAGCCAACCTCATCCCTTCAGGCCGGCCCCATCCAAACTGGCCAGCGCTGCTGGTCTTGGCTGGCACCCTGCTCCTGGGTGGCTGCAGTGCCAGCGCCCGGCTGATCGGGTCGCCTGCGGCCATGCCGCCGCTGCCCGAGGGGTTCGAGCTGGCCTTCAACCAGCGGGCTGAAACCAGTTACCGCAGCCCGATCAGCGGCCAGCAACGGCCCGGCGACGACCTTGAAGCGATGCTGCTGGAGACCATCCGCAGCGCCCGCATTGACGTGCTGGTTGCCGTGCAGGAGCTCTCGCTGCCCGAGGTGGCCCGGGCCCTGGTGGCCAAGCAGCGGGAGGGGGTGAACGTGAAAGTCGTGCTCGAAAACACCTACAGCACCCCCTGGAGCGAGGAGCACTCCCTCGATCTCAACCCCCATCAACGGCTGCGCCAGCAGCAGCTCAGCGCCCTGGCCGACAGCAACCACGACGGGATGCTCAGCCCGATGGAACGGGAGGCGGGCGATGCGGTGCTGATCCTGCGGCGGGGCGGCGTGCCGCTGATCGATGACACCGCCGACGGCAGCGCCGGCAGCGGCCTGATGCATCACAAGTTCCTGATCGCCGATGGGCGCGTGCTCGTGACCGGCTCAGCCAACTTCACCCCCTCCTGCATCCACGGTGACCCCGATGCCCCCAGCACCCGAGGCAATGTGAACCATCTGCTGCGCATCGAGAGCGCTTCCCTGGCCAGCGTGTTCTCGGGCGAATTCCGGCGGATGTGGGGCGATGGCCCCCTGGGGCAACCCGACAGCCGTTTTGGCCTGGGGAAACAGGAGGGGGCGATCCAGCGGCTCAACGTCCGGGGCACCGCCGTGGATGTGCTCTTCGCCCCCCACCGGCGCGAGGATCCCCACAACGGCCTGCAGGTTCTCGGGCAGGTTCTCGATCAGGCCAAAACGCGCATCGATCTGGCGCTGTTCGTCTTTTCAGCCCAGAACCTCGCCGACACCCTCGCCAAGCTGCGCTCCCGTGGCGTGCGACTGAGGCTGCTGGCCGATCCGGGCTTCGCCCACCGCTCCTTTTCCGAGGTGCTTGATCTGCTCGGAGTCAGCCTGCCGGATCGCCGTTGCGCCATCGAGACAGGCAATCGGGCCTGGACCTCGGCGGTGGAGACGGTGGGGGTGCCGCGGTTGGCGGGGGGCGACAAACTGCACCACAAATTCGCCGTGATCGACCGGCGCACGGTGATCAGCGGCAGCTTCAACTGGAGTCCGGCGGCGGCCCATGGGAACGACGAAACCCTGTTGCTGATCCACTCGCCACCGCTGGCAGCCCATTTCGAGCACGAGTTTGAGCGTCTGTGGCGGGGGGCCGAGCTGGGGATCTCCCCGCGGCTGGAGCGCAAGCGGGCCCAGAGGCTCAGGACCTGTGGCCGCGGCCAGCCGCGGATGGCACCGGGGCGATGATGGGCCCCACCTGTTGTGCCTCCATGGCTCGGCCCATCGCCTGCCTCCCCACCCTCGGCCTGATCGCCGCGGTGCTGCTGCCGCTCGGCTCCCCACCGGTGGCCCAGGCCGCCCCGAAAGTGCCTGAGCCGGAGTTCCCCAGCACGGAAACCCTGCGCCAGGTGCAGCTCGCCGCCATCAACTGCGCCCGCGAAAACACCGCCACCACCTGCGAGCCCTCGCGCAAACTTGCCGATGGCCTGCTGGACAACCCCTGGCTCTCGGCCACCTGCAAGGACGACCTCTGGGACATCCGCCAGAAATCGGTGATCGCTCCCAGCAACACCTACACCCGCCGCGAGGCGCTCAACAAGGTGGCCGAAAGTCTGCTGACGATCTGCAAGCCGACCCTCAAGCCCCTGGTCACCCCCAAGCCAGCCGGCCCGGACAAACCGAAGGGCGGCTTCGGCTTCGGCACCAAGTGAGCCCAGCCGATGGGCCCGCTCAGCGGCCCGACACCGGGGCGGCCAGCTTGATCACCTGGCGGGCGGTGTCCTCCATCGCGTCGAGGCTCCAGAGGCCCGTGATCACCGCCGCTTGATCAGCAAGCTGGCAGAGGGGGCCCCGCTGACCACTCGCCTCGCAGCTCGCGGACAGACCGAGCATGGCGTTGGTGAGCTTGCCACGCAGACAGGTTTCCGTGCCGGTGTGGCCGAGCACGGCCTCGGCCGCCTTGAGGCTGGTGCCCACCGCCTGCTCATAGGGGTAGGCCTTGGGCCCGCCCACCACCGCCGCCGCGGGGCGAAGGGGGACCAGAGCCAGCAACCCCAGCGCCAGCAAGGTCCAGCCGAGCCGAGCCGCTGGGGATGGAGCCGGGCTTGGGCACGGGCCAACTCCAAGCCCTTGACCTGGGCGGAGGCCCGACCAACGCTTCGCCAAGGGTTCCTCTCCGATCGCTTGAGCTCAACCTAGCCGGGGCCGAAGCAGGCGAGCGGTCTAACTTAGTGGGCCCGGAAACCCTCCCGATGGCGCACAGCGTCAGCCTGGCCCAGCCCTTCAGCGACCAGAAACCGGGCACCTCCGGGTTGCGCAAGAGCAGCCGCCACTTCCAGCAACCCCATTACCTGGAGAGCTTCATCGAAGCGTCGCTGCGGGTGCTCCCAGGTGTGGTGGGCGGCACCCTGGTGCTGGGGGGCGATGGCCGCTACGGCAACCGAGCCGCCATCGACGTGATCGCCCGCATGGCCGCCGCCCACGGCGTCGCCCGCCTGATCACCACCACCGGCGGCATCCTCTCCACCCCCGCCGCCTCGCACCTGATCCGCATCCACGGGGCGATCGGCGGCATCATCCTCTCGGCGAGCCATAACCCCGGCGGCCCCGAAGGCGATTTCGGCGTCAAGGTGAACGGCGCCAACGGTGGGCCCACACCTGAATCGATCACCGACGCGATCTATGCGGTCACAACCGGCCTGGAGAGCTACCGCATCTGCGAGGCCCCGTCCCTGAACCTCGAGGTGCCGGGAAAGGTGTCCATCGAAGACCTGCAGGTGGAGGTGATCGACGGGGTCGACGACTACGTGGCGCTGATGCAACGCCTGTTCAACTTCGAGCAGATCGGCGATCTGCTGCGCCACGACTACCCGATCGCCTTCGATGCGATGCATGCGGTCACCGGTCCCTACGGCCACCGCCTGCTGGAAAAGGAGCTGGGGGCCCCTGCCGGCACGGTGCGCAACGGCACGCCCCTGGAGGATTTCGGCGGCGGCCACCCCGATCCCAACCTCACCTACGCCCATGAGCTGGCGGAACTGCTGCTCGACGGTGATGACTACCGCTTCGGAGCCGCCTGCGACGGCGACGGCGACCGCAACATGATCGTGGGCCAGCGCTGCTTCGTGAACCCCAGCGACAGCCTGGCGGTGCTCACTGCCAACGCCGCCCTCGCCCCGGGCTACGCGGGCGGTCTGGCTGGGGTGGCGCGCTCGATGCCCACCAGCGCCGCGGTGGATGTGGTGGCCACCGAGCTGGGCCTGCCCTGCTTTGAGACCCCCACCGGCTGGAAGTTCTTCGGCAACCTGCTCGATGCCGGCCGGATCACCCTCTGCGGCGAGGAGAGCTTCGGCACTGGCAGCGACCACATCCGCGAGAAGGATGGCCTCTGGGCGGTGCTGTTCTGGCTGCAGATTCTGGCGGTGCGCCGCTGCTCGGTGGCCGAGCTGATGGCGGAGCATTGGAGCCGTTTCGGGCGCCACTACTACTCCCGCCACGACTACGAAGCGATCGAGAGCGAACGGGCCCATGGCCTCTACGACCGCCTCAAGGGGATGCTGCCCTCCCTGGTGGGTCAACCCTTCGCCGGTCGCACCATCGCCACCGCCGACGACTTCGCCTACCTCGATCCGGTGGACGGCTCCCTGACCAGCGGCCAGGGGCTGCGGCTGCTGCTCGATGACGGCAGCAGGGTGGTGCTGCGCCTGTCGGGCACGGGCACCTCAGGGGCCACGCTGCGGGTGTACCTCGAGCGCTATGAAACCCCGGACGGCGACCTGGGCCAGGATCCCCAGGAGGCCCTGGCCGATCTGATCAGGGCGATCGACGATCTGGCGGAGATCAAGGAACGAACCGGGATGGATCGACCCACGGTGATCACCTGATCGCCACGCATCAGGCCCGCTGGCCTTGCTCAAACCAGCGCGCCTCCAGGCCCTTGATCACCACATAAAAGGGCGGCACCACCCCGAGCGAGAGCACCGTGGCCACCAGCAGACCGCCGAAGATCACCGTGCCGAGCGACTGCTGGCTCTGGGCTCCGGCGGAATGGGCGACCACCAGGGGCATGAAGCCCGCCAGGGCCGCAATCGCGGTCATCAGGATCGGCCGCAGCCGGGATTCCGCTGAGGCGATCGCCGCCTCAACGGCACTCATCCCGGCCTTCATGTGCTGCTCGGCCACCTCCACGATCAAGATGCCGTTCTTGGCCGCCAGACCGATCAGGGTCACCAGCCCCACCTGGGCGTAGATGTTCAGATCGATCGAGCGGATCGCCAGAAACGCCAGCGCCCCGAGCATGGCCAAGGGCACGGTCATCAGGATGATCACCGGTGTGACGTAGCTCTCGTACTGGGCCGAGAGCACCAGGTAGACCACCAGAATCCCGAGGCCGAACACGAGCACGCTGGCGGAGCCGGCCGAGAGTTGCAGAGCCGCCAGGCCGGTGAAGGCATAGCCGATGTTGTTGAAGTCGAGGTTGCCAAACACCTCCTGGATCTTCGCCAGGGCCTGGCCGGAGCTCCTGCCCGCCGCCTCGGCCCCCTGCACAAGGATCGTGCGGTAGAGGTTGTAGTGGCTGATCACAGGCGGGGCGCTGGTGAGGGTCACCTTGGCGAACTCAGAGACCGGCACCAGCTTGTTGTCGTTGGAGCGCACGTAGTAACCCTCCACATCCTGAATTGTGCTGCGGTTGGCCGCCTGGGATTGCACGTAGATGTTGCGCACCTGGCCGTTCTCGTAGGTGAGGTTGGCGAAGTTGCCACCCGCGAGGATGCCGATCGTGCTCATCGCCTGGGCGAAGTCGATGTTCAACGCCCCGAGCATGTCGCGATCGATGCTGAGCTCGAAGGCCGGGGCGCTGGGGATGAACTGGGTGTAGACGGAACTGAAGTAACCGGTGGCCTGGGCCGTGGAGGTGAGCTTGGTGGCCTGCTGGGCGAGCTCGGTGAAGCTGTAGCCGCCGTTGCTGAGATCGTTGAACTGGAAGTAGAAGCCCCCCTGGGAGGAGAACCCCGGGATCGCCGGCGGCAGGCCAGCGCGCACGAAGCCGCTGCTGATCGTCTGCAGGCTGTGATTGAGCCGCTGCACCACCGCGGAGGCCGAGGCTGAGGCGGCCGAGCGCTCATCGAGGGGCTTGAGACCGAAGAAGAACACCCCCTGATCGGGGCTGGAGCCATTGAAGCCGTAACCGCTCACCACCGTGCCGGCCACGATCTCTTCCTCCTTGCCCAGCACGCGGGCCACTTCCTGGGCCGTGGCCTGGGTCTGGCTGAGGGAGGCCCCGTTCTGCAACTGGAAGAAACCCACCCCGTAGCCCTGGTCTTCGTCGGGGATGAAGGCCGAGGGCAGGCTCGTGAAGGCGAACACCGTGAGCACGATGCCGGCCCCCAGTCCCACCAGAATCAAGCGGCGGCGCCGGATCAAGGTGGCCACCAATGAGCTGTAGCCACGCTCCACCCGGGCAAAGAAGGCGTTGAAGCGATCGAAGATCCAGGGCAGGTTGGCGCCACCCAGAACGCCCAGAACCACACCGAGGATGTAGGTCCAGCCGCCAACGCCATTGAAGCGGCCGAAGGCCAGCCCCACCACCACCCCAAGAACAATCCAGATCGGGCCCTTGGGGGGCTGGGGTTTGCCCCCCAGGATCAACCCCGAGAGCATCGGCGAGAAGGTGAGCGCATTGAAGGCCGAGATCGCAATCGAGAAGGCGATCGTGAGCGCAAACTGCTTGTAGATGATGCCGATGCCGCCGGGGTAGAAGGCCACCGGCACGAACACCGCCATCAACACCAGGGCCGTGGCCACCAGGGCGCCGATCAGCTCCCCCATGCATTCGATCGCCGCCTCCCGCGCCTTCATGCCCTTCTCGATGTTCTTGGAGACCGCCTCGATCACCACGATCGCGTCATCAACCACCAGACCCGTGGCCAACACCAGCCCCAACAAGGTGAGCTGGTTGATCGAAAAACCGAACACCTTAACGAAGGCGAAGGTCCCCACCAGGGAGATCGGAATCGCCAGGCTGGGCACCACCGTGGCGCGCCAGTCCTGCAGGAATAAAAACAGAATCAGAAGCACCAGGATGATCGCCAGGCCGAGGGCGTCCACCACCCCTTCCACCGCCGATTCAATGAACTGACCGATGTTGTAGATCTGCTGCACGGTGACCCCCGAAGGCACACCGGCGGCGAACTGGTTCATCACCGCCACCACTCCCTCGGACACATCGAGGGCGTTGCTTTCCGGGGTCTGGAAAACGGCCACGGTGATCGAAGGATGACCCTGCTTGTCGACCGCCACCTGGCCAAAGGTGTTGAAGCCGTAGGTCGCGGAGCCCACGTCCTTGAGACGCAGCAGGTTGCCGGCTGAGGTGCGGCCCACGATCAGTTCGTTAAGCTCCTCGACCGACACCAGGTTGCCGTTGTTCCTGACCAGCAGCGGATAGGCGTAGGCCTGGTTGCCGCCGGCCGGCGGGCCGCCCACCAGGCCACCGATGGCCACGGTGTTCTGGTTCTTGACGGCATTGACCACGTCGTTGGCGGTGAGGCCGTTGGCGGTGACCTTCTTGGCATCGATGAACAGCCAGAAGGCGGGGTTGGAGCCCCCCAGCAGGCTGACGTTGGCCACGCCGGGCACCCGGCCCAGCTGGTAATAGAGACTTTCGTAGACCAGACCGTTGAGGTAGGCGGCATCGAACTGGCCGTCGCTTGAGCCCACCTGGTAGGCCAGCAGAATCGAGGGAGTGGATTGCTCCACCGACACCCCGGTGGCCTGCACCTGCTGGGGCAGCTGCGGCATCGCCAGGGAGACGCGGTTCTGCACGTTCACCTGGTTGATGTTGATGTCCGTTCCTTCGTTGAAGTAGACGCTGATCGTGCTCGCCCCCTGCATCGTGCTGGTGGAGGCGATGTAGGAGGCGTTGGGCACGCCGTTGATCTGCTGCTCGATAGGATTGGTGACCGACTGCTCGGTGACGATCGAATTGGCGCCGCCGTAGGTGGCGCTCACCTGCACCAGGGGCGGAGCGATGTTGGGCAGGTTTTCGATCGAGAGGGTGGGGATCGCGATCAACCCCACCAACACGATCAAGATGCTGCAAACGGTGGTGAGCACCGGTCGCTTGATGAAATTGTCGGAGAGCGACATGGCTTGGCCTCAGCCCTCCGGCGCGTTGCCGGCCAGCCGGGTGCCCGGGGCGGCTTCGTTCACCGGCATGCCGCTGCGTAACAGCGCCGTGTTGCTCACCACCACCCGGTCACCGGCCTTGAGACCGCTGATCAGGGGGAAGTGGTTGTTCTGCAGACTGCCCAGCTTGACCGCCACCTGCACCACCACGGGCTGCTGGGGATTCCTGGCGGCCAGTTGCTCCAGCTTCTGCTTCTGCGCCGGGGGCACCTGGGTGGAGGCCTTGAGCCGCGGCAGGATCGATTGAATCGGCACCACCTTGAACACGAAGGGCTGGGAGGCCTGCATCGTCACGGCCTGCACAGGCACCGCCAGGGAGGATCTCTCCTCGATGATGATCCGGTTGGTCACCACCAGGCCGTTCTTGAGCTTGCCGGTGAGGTTGGGGAACTCCGCCTTCACCAGCAGCGAATTGGGTGGCGAGGGATTGGTGGCGGTGGCGGGGGTGAAGTAGGGGGAGATGAACACCACCCGTCCTTCGGAGCTCACCTTCGGTGTGCCCTGGGAGGTGAGCAGCACCTTCTGGCCGATCGCCACCCGGCCCAGCTGGGTGGAGGGCACATCCATGCGGGTCCAGAGGCTGCTGTTGTCGACCACACCCGTGATCGCCTGGCCCTTGGTGACGAAATCGCCGAGCTTGACGCTGCTCAAATCGCCGAGGATGCCATCGATCGGCGCCTTCACGAAGGAGTAGCCCAGGGTGGCGGCATTGGCCTTGGCCCGATCCCGCGACTCGATCGCCTGGGTGATGTAGGCGTCGCGATCCTTGTTGGAAACCGCCCCCTGGTTGTTCAGGAAGATGTAGCGCTCGGCATTGATCCGGTCTTTGCGCGCCTCGGCCGTGCTGGCGTCGAGCTGGGCGCTGGGCTGCACGTTGTCGAGCACGAAGATGTGCTGGCCCTGGCGCACACGCTGCCCCTGGGTGGCCAGGATCTTCACCACCCGGCCGTCGGTTTCCGGTTTGAGCAGCACGTCGGTGACCGACTCCAGCTTGCTGACCACCTCGATCCCGGGGGTGAACGTCTGGGGATCAATCGCCTGGGTCTGAACCGTCAGCAGGGGCTGGGCAGGGGGCTTACCACCGCCGCATCCAACCAGCATCAGCAGGGGCAACAGCCAGGCCGCAGATTTGCCCACGGAAGAGCCCAAGCCATCGGTTGGAAGGTTAATCATCCTTGGGCTCCTCTCCCGTGGGGCTGTGGCGCTGGGGGCTCTGGCGGCGCTGACGGGGATAGCGGTGATAAGCGGGATCGGGATTGCGCACCTGCAGCTGGCGCACCACTTCGAGGGTCAGGCCGGCCACGGCCCCGAAGGCGCAGAAGATCACGAAATAGATGACGAAGGTGCGGGCACTCACCTCCACGGGTGTGTTGAGCACCACCGCATGCAGCAGCAGCGCCACTACTGCGCCGAGGCCGCTGCCGATCAGCCCAGCCAGCAGCACCTGTCGTCCACGCAGGGGGGCTGGGGGCGCCATCAGGGAGACGCCCCCTCGATCGTCCCAGCCTCAGGGGCACTCTCCGGCGGGGCGATGGCAGGCGGCACCAGCTGCTTGACCACCACGTAGAACACCGGCACCACCAGCAGCGACAGCACCGTGGCCACCAGCAGGCCACCGAACACGACTGTGCCCAGGGAAGCCTGGCTGCGGGCACCGGCCCCACTCGCCAGCACCAGGGGCAGGAAGCCGAATAACGACGAGATCGCGGTCATGATGATTGGCCGCAGGCGGGAACGGGCCGCCTCCCGGGCCGCCTCCAGGACGCTGGCGCCGGCGGCCAGGCGCTGGTTGGCGAGATCCACGATCAGGATCCCGTTCTTGGCCGCCAGGCCGATCAGCATCACCAGGCCCACCTGGGCGTAGATGTTGAGCTCGTAGCCGCGGGCGCCCAGGAACGCCAGCGCCCCAAGCATGGCGGTGGGCACCGTCATCAGGATGATCAGCGGATCGCTGTAGCTCTCGTACTGGGCGGCCAGCACCAGGTACACCACGAGAATCCCGAGGGCGAAGATCACCACCGCCAGGGCACCGGCGCTCACCTCCTCCCGGGCGATGCCGGTCCAGTCGTAGCCGATGCCGGGCACATCGAGCGTTTTGAACAGCCCGAGGATTCCCTTGATCGCCTGGCCCGAACTGCGCCCCGGGGCCGCCGAGCCCTCCACCCGGATGGCGCGGAAGAGGTTGAAGCGGGGAATGATCGAGGGGCCGGTGGCCGGCTCCACCGTGAACACCTCCGCCAACGACACCGGCTCGCCTCGGTTGTTGGTGACGAAGAGGGAGCGCAGCCGCTCCGGCGTGGCGCGGAAGGGGGCGTCCGCCTGGACGTACACCCGGCGCACCCGCCCTTCCTGGAAGGTGTCGTTCACATAAGCCCCACCGAAGTAGAAGCTGAAGGTGCGCATCGCCTGGCCGTAGTCGAGGCCCAGGGAAGCGAGCCTGTCCCGGTCCACCGTGACGGACAGCTGGGGCGACTCGGCGCTGAACTGGGTGAAGACGCGGCTGAACAGCGGCCGGCCATCGGGCCGCGCCTGGTTGGCCTTGGCGATCAGCTGGCCCGCCACCCCAGAGAACTGGGGCAGGGAGAGGCCACCGCCGCTCTGATCGAGCAGCTGGAACTCAAAACCGCCGGAGGCGCCATAGCCGGGGATCGAGGGGGGCTCCACTACGAACACCCGGGCGCCGTCGATCACGGAGAGCTTGCGATTCAGCCGCTCCACGATGGCGTTCACCGACTGCTCGGCATCGCCGCGGTCGTCCCAGTTCTTGGTGCCGAAGAAAAACAGGCCGCGGTTGGGGGCATTGCCGTCGAGGCTGGCGCCGCTGAAGATCGCCGCCGAGGTGATGTCGCTCTCGCTGCGCAGGATCTCTGCCACGCGAGCATTGATGCGGCGGGTGTTCTGCTCCGAGGTGCCGTCGGGGGCCTGCACGAAGCCGATGGCATAACCCTGATCCTCCACCGGCACGAACCCCGAAGGGATGGCATTGAACGCCACACCGGTGAGCACCACCCCCCCCACGAGCAGGGCCATCACGAGCTTGCGGCGCCCCAGCACCCAGGCCAGAGCACCGTTGTAGCGCTCTTCAAAGCCCCCATAGAAACGGTTGAACCCCCTGAAGATCGCGGGGGTGAACCAGCCCAGGGCCAGGCCCAACAGGCCGAACAACAGGATCGGCAGGGGCCTGGCGAGGCTTCCGCTCCTGAGCAGGCCATAGATGGCCCCGATCAGCACACCGCCAATCGCATAGATCCGGCGGGTCGGCGGCGGGCTCTCGCGGGCCAGCAGCAGGGCCGAGAGCATCGGCGAGAAGGTGAGGGCGTTGAAGGTGGAGATCGCCACCGAAAAGATGATCGTGGCGGCGAACTGCTTGTAGATCGTGCCGGTGGCGCCAGGGAAGAACAGCACTGGCAGGAACACCGCGAACAGCACCAGGGAGGTGGCGATCACCGCTCCGAACAGCTCATCCATGGTGGCCCTGGCGGCCGCCAGGGCTGAGAGTCCTTCCTTCTTCTTGGTGGAGGTGTCCTCGATCACGGTGATGGCGTCATCCACCACCAGGCCCGTGGCCAGCACCAGGCCGAACAGGGTGAGCTGGTTGAGCGAGAAGCCGAAGGCCTTCACGAAAGCGAAGGTGCCCACCAGCGCCACCGGAATCGCGATGCCCGGCACCAGGGTGGCCTTCCAGTCCTGCAGGAACAGGAACAGGATCAGCACCACCAGCAACACCGCATCCCGCAGCGAACCCGTCACCCCCTCGATCGAGGCGTTGATGAAGTCGGTGTTGTCGTAGATGATCTCTTTCTTGATGCCTGGCGGCAGGGTGGCGACGAAGGTATCGAGCACCTCCTTCACGCCATTGGACACCTCCAGGGCGTTGCTGCCGCTGAGCTGGTACACCGCCAGTCCCACCGAGGGCACGCCGCGCAGGTCGGTGGCCCCCACATCGAAGCTTTCACCCCCCAGTTCCACTCGGCCCACATCGCGCAGGCGGATCAGGCCCCCATCCGGGGTGGTGCGCAGGATCATGCGCTCGAACTCCTCGGTGGTGCGCAGCCGCCCCTGCAATTGCACGGTGAAGGTGAACTGCTGGCCGTCGGGCGCCGGTGCCCCACCCACCCGGCCTGCGGGTACCAGGCGGTTCTGGGAGCTCAGGGCCGCCACCACATCCGAGGAGGTGAGCTTGTTGGCGGCCAGCCGATCGGGGTCGAGCCAGAGGCGGATCGCCAGTTGGCGGTTGCCGAAGTAGGCGATGCTGCCCACACCCCTCACCCGGCGCAGGGCGTCGGTGAGGTTCTGATCGATCAGGCCGCTGATCGTCTCGATGCTGAAGGGGTTGGCGGGGTCTTCGCTCACGAAGTTGGCCACCAGCAGGATCGAGGTGGAGGCCTGGTTGACCACCACCCCCGACTGGCGCACTTCTTCGGGGAGTTGCGGCTGAGCCAGGGCCACCCGGTTCTGCACGTTCACCTGGTTGATGTCGCCGTCGGTGCCGCTGGCGAAGGAGACCGTGATCGCGCTGGTGCCGTCGGCGGAACTGTTGGACCTGATGAACTCCATGTTCTGGACGCCGTTGATCTGCTGCTCCAGCACGGAGGTGACGCCCTGCTCGACGCTGAGGGCATCGGCGCCGTTGTATCGGGCGGTGACCTGCACGGTGGGCGGGGCGATGTCCGGCAGGTTCTCGACCGGCAGCAGCGGAATGGCGATCAGCCCGGCGAACACGATCAACAGGCTGCACACCACGGTGAGCACCGGCCGGACGATGAAGTTATTGGAGGGGGACATCGAGCGGGTGCGGTCTCAGTTGGCCGCCACCGGCGAGCCGTGGCGAAGGTTGAGCAGATTGGTGGTGATCACGGGCGCACCGGCGGGCAGCCCCCGCAGCACGGGATAGCGGTTGTCCTGCAGGGGGCCCAGCTGAACGGGCACCTGCAGAGCGAAGCGGGTGCCGGCGGGCGCCGCCTTGGCCGCCTCGAGCACCGCCGTGTTGGGGCGGGTCCGCTCCAGGTCGGCCAGGGAACCCACGGTGAAAACAAAGCTCTGGCCCGACGACTGGATCACCGCCGCGAACGGAACCGACAGCTGGTCGCTTCGACCCAGCACCAGCCGCGTGCTCACCCTCAGACCGTTGCGCAGCAGCCCCTGGGGGTTGGCGAAGGCCGCCTTCACCAGCAACGACTGGGAGCCCGCGTTCACGGTCGGATCGATCGAATCCACGCGGCCGTTGGCCAAGGTTCGGCCCGAGAGCGGGTCCTTGAGCACCACCAGCTGGCCCGGTCGAACCCGGCTCGAGAGCGCCGCCGGCACGTCGACACGCGCCATGAGCTGGTCGTTGCGCACCACCTTGGTGAGCTCCTGGCCCGTGGCGATCACATCGCCCGCCTTCACCTTCAAATCACTGATCACACCGGCGATCGGGGAGCGCAGATCGCGGAAGGCCAGGTCAGCTTCCCGGGAGATCACCGCCTGGCGGGAGGAGAGGTAAGCGGCCCGCAGTTCATCGCGCTGCAGGGCGCTGGCGGCCCCCTGGCGGGCGAGGAACTCGAAGCGCATGTAATTGAGCTTGTCCTTTTCCAGCTGGGCCCGCAGGCTGGCCACCGAGGCCTCCACCTGGACCTGATCAAGCACCAGCAGCTGCTGGCCCGCTTTGACGCGGTCACCCTGGCGCACGTTCAGGCGCAGGATGCGGCCGCCGGCCTGGGCGGCGAGCTGGACCAGGCTGTCGGATTCGAGCGTGCTGATCGTGTCGACGCCATCGCTGAAGCTCGCCGGGGCGGCCGCCACGGTGGCCACCGGCAGAATTCTTGGCCGGGTCGCCTCCGGTTTCTGGCAGCCCGCCAGTGTGATCACCAGGCCTGCGGCGCCCAGGCCCACCAGGAAACCTCGCGACACGACCAGCCCCAAACTTCGTCAGAGTCTGCCCCGCCGCCTAGCGTTTGCAACCCGACTGACACCGGGCGCCGCACCACTTCGATGAGCGTCAGCTCCGGTCACGATCTGTTCGGCCACCAGGAGGACCGAAACCGGGCCAAGGTGGCGCCCCTGGCCGACCGGCTGCGTCCGCGCACGCTCGAGGATTTCGCCGGCCAGGAGGAGATCCTCGGGCCCGGACGCCTGCTGCGCCGGGCGATCGCCGCCGACCGGGTGGGCAATCTGATCCTGCATGGCCCGCCCGGTGTGGGCAAGACCACCCTGGCCCGGATCATCGCCGGCAGCACCCGGGCCCACTTCAGCAGCCTCAACGCCGTGCTGGCGGGGGTCAAGGATCTGCGCGCCGAGGTGGACGCCGCCCGCGCCCGCCTGGGTCAACACGGCCTGCGCACCCTGCTGTTCATCGACGAGGTGCACCGCTTCAACAGCGCCCAGCAGGACGCCCTGCTGCCCTGGGTGGAGAACGGCACGGTGACCCTGATCGGTGCCACCACCGAAAATCCCTTCTTCGAGGTGAACAAGGCGCTGGTGAGCCGTTCACGCCTGTTCCGGCTGCAGCCGCTGGAACCCCGCCATCTGCGCCAGCTGCTGGAGCGCGCCCTTGCCGACCGCGAGCGCGGCTATGGCGAGCGACCGGTGGAACTCACGCCCGAGGCGGCCGATCATCTGCTGGATGTGGCCGGGGGCGATGCCCGCAGCCTGCTCAATGCCCTGGAGCTGGCGGTGGAGACCAGCGAACCCGCGGCCGATGGCGTGATTCGCATCGACCTGACGATCGCCGAACAGTCGATCCAGCAGCGGGCGGTGCTCTACGACAAGCAGGGGGACGCCCACTTCGACACGATCAGCGCCTTCATCAAGTCGTTGCGGGGCTCCGATCCGGATGCGGCGCTGTTCTGGCTGGCGCGGATGGTGGAGGCGGGCGAAAACCCGCGCTTCATCTTCCGGCGCATGCTGATCTCCGCCGGCGAAGACATCGGCCTGGCCGACCCCCAGGCGGTGGTGGTGGTGGAGGCCTGCGCCGCCGCCTTCGAGCGCGTGGGGCTGCCGGAGGGGCTTTATCCCCTGGCCCAGGCGGCCCTTTATCTGGCCGGCACGGAGAAGAGCAACAGCCTGCTGGGCTTCTTCGACGCCATCAAGAGCGTGCGCGCGGCCAACCGCCAGGAGGTGCCCTCCCACCTGCGCGATGCCAGCCGCGACGGCCAGGCCTTCGGCGACGGAGTGGGCTACCGCTACCCCCACGCCTACGCCGAGCACTGGGTGGTGCAGCAGTACCTGCCCAGTGCCCTGCAGGGGGAGGTGTTCTGGCAGCCGGGACGGACCGGCTGGGAAGGCGACCAGCGCCAGCGGCTGCAGCACCGGCGCGCGGCCCAGCTGGCGGCTGCGGCTGAGACGGCCGCTGAGGGGGACGCCTTCGCCCCCCTCAGCAGCGCTCCGGAGGATCCTGCCCTCGAGCGCTGGCTCAGGCGGCAGCTGGGGGCAGAGGGTGAGCGGCTCGACCACCTCCGGCAGCGGTTCTGGCAGGACGCCCGCTGGAAACGCCACGGCCGCACCCTGATCCTGGAGGCCCACTCCCTGCTGTGGGCCCTCGACCCCCTGGAGGCCACACCGGAGGGGGGCGTGGTGTTGCAGGTCTGCGAGGCCAGCGACCTGGAGCGCCTGGGGGCCCAGCTGGACGTCCTCGACGGCCTACGACGGCCCCAACTGCTTCTGGCCCCCCCTGAGGCCCCGGAGGCATTGGAACGGCAGTTGGAACCTGGGCTGAGCTTCGAAACGATCGCCGCCCGCCACCCCTGGCGCGGTGCCAGCCCCGAGCAGCTCGAGGCCTGGCTGGGGGCGCTTGAGCGCCTCGCCAGCCCCGGGGCGGAGCTGCGGCTGCTGTTCTCCCAGCCGCGGCTGGGGCCCGCCGGCGCCTTGCTCGAGCTGGCGGGCTCAGGGAGCCGCCCCCCCCTGCGGAACGCACTGGAGCAGGCGGTGGCCCTTGAAACTCCCTGGCTGCAGAGCCGTCCCGATCCAGGCGCCCTGGGGGCCGAGCTGGTGCGGCGGGGATGGTCGCTGGAGCCGCGGATCTGGACTGAACAGCTGAATCTGGAGCTCAACGACGGGCTGATCGCCCGCTGGTTCGGGCCCCAGGCCCCCTACCGCCAACGGCTGGAGCAGGCCCAGGGCGCCGCCGCCTGTGAAACCCTTCGCCAGGACTTTCTGGACCAGCGGGGGCGGGCCCTGCCCCAGCGGCTCGAACATCAGCTGCTAATCGCCCGCCACAGGGGGCGGGCATGAAAAAGCCCCGGCCAGGCCGGGGCAGGGAGCCAAAGGCCCAGGGATCACCAGAGTCCGCGGATGGCCTCGGGGGCGGGTGCAGGCGCAGGGGCCGGCATGGGCTCAGGACGGGTCACGACGGCCGCGACCACCTGGTTGGCCTGGATGCAAGCCGGCAGGAAGACGTACCAGCTGAGCAGCGAGGTGCACTGGGCATCGCCCACGCACTTGCCTTCGGCGCAGACGTTCTGCTTGCCGTCGTAGGTGTTGCAGGTGTCAGCGAGGCGGTAGTCCACAGGCAGGGCGGACATGATGCCGGCCGAGGAGATCGAACCGTCCACGGCGTCGGCGATGATCGCGCTGCGCAGGGATTGCACCGCATAGGTGGACTGGGACCAGTAGGGGAAGTAGCTGCGGGAGGCGTTCTTGAGGAACTTCACCCCGGCAGGCGAGTAGAGGAAGTCGGAGACACCGACCAGATCGACGCTGTAGGGCTTGGCCAGGCCGGTGCGCAGTTCACTGGCGGTCCAGCCGGAGCGGGAGATGCCTGAGGCGAGACCACGGTCGGTGACGTCACCGGTGCTGATGAAGGTCTTGAAGGCGTCGAGGTTGGTGGACCAAACCGCGCCCCCGGAGTTCCAGCGCACGGGAAGATCGTTATCGACGGCCGCCGAGGCCGGCAGGGCGAGGGCGGTGAACGTGGCTCCGATCATCAGACCGGTGGCAAGGCGCTTGAGCACGGGAGGTTGCAGCGAATACATCCAGATCCAACCTAGTCGTCGGAGTAACACTTGCCAACAACTCCGCAAGCCCTTTTGCTGGCTTCATAACAACCAGTCGGACCAGTCACAAACAATGCCTGTGGGTTGACAGGTTGTCTTCAAAACTGCGCTGCATCCTTTCCAGAGGCTTTCCAGAGGGCCGCGTCGCGTTCAGGCTGACCGCTTGCGCCGCTCCGGCGCCGGCAATTCAATCCAGCCGGCGGGGCACTGCAACCGTCCCTCACGCAAGGGGGACAGTCCCGGCGTCCCTTGGCCACGGCAACTCACCGATTTGGGCACGTTGTTCACGGCCTCCACACGTCCGACGTAGCGCTCAGCGCTCCCATCGGGTGACAGCCAAAGCTCGATGCGTTCGGGCCCGGCGATCACCCGGGCCACCATGTCGTCGGGGGGCTCCAGCCCGATCACGTCGAGATCGGGGGAAAAGCCACCCCACACGAAGCGGGTGATCTGGCCGCCCACGAACCGAGCGAGGCTGGCGGCGGCGCGTTCACGGGAGTCCTGGAGAGCCTCCTGGTACTCCAGATCGGCCAGGGCCCGGGCGGTGCCGGTGCCGGTGCGGCTGATGAGCGGCGGTTGAAGCGAAAGCCCCAGCCAACCGGCCAGCCCCAGCAGCCCCAGGGCGGCGATCACAGTGAAACGAAGGGCGATCGCCATCGCGGGCCGGGCGGCTGGGTTGCCGGGCGGACCCTAAGCCCACTCGGCCGACTCCACCCCCTCCCCCACGGCGGCGGTGGTACCAGCACCAGTGGCACAGCTGCGCCGGATCGAGCTCCTCCAGCTGGTTCCTTTCCTGGAGCGGGAAGAACCGCGCTGCCAGGGCAGCGGCCTTCAAGCGGCGCTCCCCATCCTCCAGATCCACTCCGATGGGCCGGGGGGACAAGCCGATCAACAGCCGATCACCTCAGTGGGCGAGGCTGATCCAGCCCCAGCCCGGCGCCAGGAGGGGGCCTCCCCCGGCGGGCTGTGGAGCGGGACCGCCAGGGGCTCGCAGCCCAGGTGCTGCGAGAGCTGCTGGCGCAGCAGGGCACGGCTGGCCCCATAGCGCCCGCCCACGCCTGCGGGCAGCCGCTCGCACCAGTCCCGCTCCTGGGGGGGAGAGCTGAGCGCTGTGATCCTGGCTCCGCGGAAGCTCAGCAGCCAGAGCCTCGGTCGCAGATTCAAGACCCCCCCTAGGCTCCCCAGCATGTTGCGCGCGCCAGCGATGGTCCTCCAGATCGGCGATTCCGCCCCCGACTTCACCCTGCCCGACCAGAACGGCCAGCCGGTGAGCCTGGCGTCGTTCAAGGGCCAGCGGGTGGTGATCTACTTCTATCCCAAGGACGACACCCCGGGCTGCACCAAGGAGGCCTGCAACTTCCGAGACCAGTGGTCGGTTCTCAAAAAGCACGGCATCGCCGTGCTTGGCATCAGCAAGGACTCCGCCGCCAGCCACACCAAGTTCATCACCAAATACGAGCTCCCCTTCCGCTTGCTCAGTGAATCGGAGCCCTTCCCCGTGGCGACGGCCTACGAAAGCTACGGGCTGAAGAAATTCATGGGCAAGGAATTTCTGGGGGTGTTTCGGCACACCTTCGTGGTTGCCCCCGACGGCCGCCTCGAAAAGATCTACCGCAAGGTCAAGGCGGAAACCCAGGCCGATGAGATCCTCGCGGACCTGGCCCTGAGCTGAGGGCCACCAGGGCCTCCAGCACCAGGGCGGGATCGTGGCGCACGGGCAGCGGGGACGAAGCCAGCCATGGCAGCAACGCGGGGCCATCGCCGCCGCTGAGCCACAGGGCGGTGGGCTCCCCGGCGCCGGAGAGCTCCTGGCAGGCCGCCAGGATCGCCGCCGCCAGTCCACGACCCACACCGCTGACCATGGCGGCGGCGGTGGCCTCTGGCCAGGGCTCTGAACCCAGCGCCCAGGGTTCCGGCCCCAAGGCTTCAATCGAAACAGCCGGCAGGGCCGCCGTGCCGGCGGCGAGGGCCCGAAGCTGCAGGCCGAAACCGGCCATCAGGCGTCCACCCCTGAACTGGCCATCGCCATCCACCCGAGTGAGGCTGAGGGCGGTGCCCGCATCGGCCACCAGCACCGAAGCGCCTGGATTGAGCGCCTGTTCCCGCCGCCAGGCCCCCCAGCCCGCCAGGGCCCGGTCGATCCCCAGCCAGGGGGGCAGTCCAGCCAGGGGAATCTGCTCCAAAGCGAACCGCAGTGGTTCGGGCAGGTTCCAGGCCTGATCCACAGCCCCCACGGCAGCCCAGGCCACGAGCCCTGTGACCTGGGGGTCGACGACAAAGGGGCCGCGATCACTAGCGCCAGGGGGGGGCTGGTGCCAGTGACGCAGAACCGGACCCACCGATGGCGCCGCCCCGCTTGCCTCACCCTCAAGGGTCTCAGCCCAGTGCCAGCGGCTGTTGCCGATCAGCAACCAGCGGCTGTGCTCGAAAGCCACCTCAGATGCCGTCGCCCATCACCCCAGGCATGTGGATGCCGCACTCCTGCTTGAGGCCGCCGAAACGGGTGGCACGGCCGTCGCCGCTGCCCTCGCTCCTGCCGTCGTCAGGGGCGCTGGAGTGCCAGTCGCCCACGGTGCTGTAACCGGCCTCGAACAAAGGGTGCTGGGGCAGGTCGTGCTCCTGCATGTAATAGAAGACATCCCGGCTGGTCCACTCCAGCAGGGGCCTGAGCGACCAGAGCTCGCGGACGGGATCGAGGGTCGCCATGCCCTTGCGGTGGTCGGTCTGGCCGCCACGCACACCGCTGGCCCAGCAGCGCACGCGCAGCTCCCGCAGGCCCCGATCCAGCGGTTCCACCTTGCGGAGCTGGTGGTACAGGGTGAGGTCATCGACGCTGCCGGTCTCCCACAGGCGGCCGTGCAGGGCCTCCATGCGGGCCGGGCTCAGGGGCGACTGCAGCACCTGCAGGTTCAAAGGAAGCAGGCGGCAAAGGGTGTCGGCATAGCGGTAGGTGGCATCCGGCAGGTAACCGGTGTCGACCCAGAGCACCGGGATGCTCTCGTTCAAGCGGCTCAGCATGTGCAGCAGCACCGCCGACTGGATGCCGAAGCTCGTGGTGAGGGCGAAGCCGTCACCGAAAGTCTCGTAGCCCCAGCGCAAACGGGCCGGCGCATCGGCCGCCTCCAACCTCGCGCGGGTGCTGATCAGATCAATCGGCTGATCCCGGCGATCGGTCGGCAGCTTGGGGCCGGCAAGCGTGGTCATGCCAACATTCTCTCCCCTGAAGAGGCCCTCGCTGTGTGGTCACGCCCACGGCTGACCGTGCTGGTTAGGGTTCGAGTCTGATGGGGAGATTCCGGTGGCGGCCAACGATGCCCTCGTGGTGATCGCCGGTGGCGGCTTCGGAGGGCTTTACACCGCCCTGGCCATGGCCGATCGCAGGCCGCACCCGCCGATCCTGCTGATCGAGCCGAATGAACGGTTCCTGTTCCTGCCCCTGCTCTACGAGCTGCTGAGCGGCGAATTGCGCAGCTGGGAGATCGCCCCCCGCTACGACACCCTGCTCGCGGGCCGCGGGGTGGCCTGGCTGCGCGATCGGGTGGTGCGTGTCGATGCCGGACGCCACTGTCTGCAAACGGCCCAGGGGCGCGAACTGGACTACGGCCGGCTGGTGCTGGCCACCGGCGGCCGCCCGGAGAGCTTCGGGGTGCCCGGCGTCAGCGAGCACGCCCTGGGCTTCCACAGCCTGGCGGATGTGGAGCGGCTCCAGGCCCTTGTGGAGCGATTACGTCTGGAGCGGCGGCCCCTGCAGCGGCTGGCGGTGATCGGCGGCGGCCCCACGGGCGTGGAGCTGGCCTGCAAGCTGGCCGATCTGCTCGGGGATGCGGCCGTGATCGAACTGATCGAGCAGGGAAGCGAGCTGCTGGCCTCCGGCCGCTCCTTCAACCGCGACCAGGCCCTGGCCGCCCTGCAGCGCAAAGACGTGCGCCTGCGCACCCGCACCCGCGTGCTGGCTCTTGAAGCGGGCGCGGTGCAGCTCAGCCACCAGGCCGGCGACCGCCAAGGGGCCGTGCTGGAAACCCTGCGGGTCGATGGGGTGATCTGGGCCGCCGGCAGCTCAGCCTCCCTGCCCGAGCTGCTGCCCACTCCGCCCCTGGGCCTGGGCGGCCGCCTGCCCTGCGGCAGTGATCTGAGCGTGGTCGGGCTGACGGACGTTTTCGCCCTCGGGGACGGGGCCCTGGTGCGCGACGAGGAAGAACGGCCCTTGCCAGCCACCGCCCAGGTGGCCTTCCAACAATCGGAACTGCTGGCCCGCAACCTGCTCCACTCGCTCGCCGGAGAGCCCCTGGAGTCTTTCCACTGGAACGACCTGGGGGAAATGATCAGCCTCGGTGTGGGCCATGCCAGCCTCACGGGCCTGGGGCTCACCCTGGCGGGCCCGACGGCCTTTCGCCTACGCCAGATCGCCTACCTTGCACGCCTGCCGGGCCTGCCCCATCAGCTCAAGGTGGCGGCGGGCTGGCTCTCGGATCTGCGCCGCTGATGGCCCGACTTCGCGGGCTGCTGTTCGATGCCATGGGCACCCTGATCGGCCTGCGGGCCTCGGTGGGCAGCACCTACGCCGCCGCGGCCGCCGACCATGGGCTGGAGCTGGAGGCCGCCGCCATTAACCAGGTCTTCGGCGCCGTGCTGCGCCAGGCTCCGCCCCTGGCTTTTTCGGACCTGGAAGGCCCTGCGCTGCTTGAGGCGGAGCGGCGCTGGTGGTGGGATCGCATCGATGAAACCGTGCAGGCGGCGGGCGGTGGCCCTGCCCCGGAGGCCCTGCGCCACGAGTTGTTCGAGCGCTATGGCGACCCTTCCCTGTGGCGGGTCTACCCCGGAGTGGCCGAGCACCTCCAGCGCTGGAGAGAGCACGGCCTGGCCCTGGCGGTGGTCAGCAATTTCGATCAACGGCTGCACGGGCTGCTGCGGGATCTGGGACTGGCCCCCTGGTTTGAAGCCGTCGTGGTCTCCAGTGCCGCCGGCGCCGCCAAACCCGACCCCCTTCCCTTCCGCCTGGCCCTGGACGCCCTCGGCCTTGGCCCTGACCAGGTCTGGCATGTGGGAGACAGCCCCGAAGATCTCCAGGGAGCCGCGGCCGCCGGGCTCCGGGGCCTGCGCATCCATCACCCTTGAAACAGTCCGTCCTGCTGGGGCGCACAGCCGGCCTGCGCCCCTCGGTCTTGCGACGGCTGGAAACCCTCTCCCAGCGACGCCACCCGGAGGAGGGGGGCGGTGACCTGCTGACGCTGCAACGGCTGGCGGCCGAAAGCCACGAGCTGGAGCTGCCCCTGAGCCTGGTGGTCGATGGGCGGGGGCTCGGCCGACTGCTGTGGGTGGGACCCCTGGAGCAATCCGGACGACTGCTGGAGCGGTTGCCGGGCTCGCGCCGGCGCCAGGGCGGCGGCCTGCGCCTGTTCACCTGCGTCGGCCGCAGCCGTCAGCTGGCGCCCCAGGCCGGAGAAGCCACCGTTGGGCTGGATCTGGAGCCTGCGTTCTGGTTGCGGTTCGGCGACCGGGCCGGGGCCGGCGGCCGCTGGCCCGCCGCGGCCTTCGTCGCCAACACCTCGGCCACCGCCCAGGGAGGTGCCGAGGCCTGGCGCACCCTGATGGAGGGCGACCTTCAGGACCTCTGCGGCGCCGAGGCCACCGCCCTGGAGGAGGAGCCCGTCCCGTCGGCCCAGCGGCCTTCGGCTCGGCCGGGGCCCGAGCGGGTGCTCCTGCTGGCCCTCACACCTGGGGATCCCGGCGAAGCCCAGCGGCTGGTGGGGGAACTGGAGGGGCTGGTGCGCAGCGCCGGCGGTGAACCGGTGGGGGTGGTGCAGCAGCGTCGCCAGCAGGTGTCGCCCCAGACCGTCTGGGGGGAAGGGAAGGTGCACGAAGCGGCCCTGGAGGCAAGGCGCCTGGGGGCCACCCTGGTGGTCACCGACCGGGAACTGAGCCCCGGGCAGGCCCGCAACCTGGAACGACTGCTGGATCTGCCGGTGAGCGACCGCAGCGAGCTGATCCTGGACATTTTTGCCCAGCGGGCCTCCAGCAGCGCCGGGCGCCTGCAGGTGGAACTGGCCCAGCTGCGCTATCGCCTGCCGCGGCTGAGCGGGCGGGGCCTGAGCCTCTCGCGCCAGGGGGGGGGCATCGGCACCCGGGGCCCCGGCGAAACCCAGCTGGAAAAAGACCGCCGTACCATCGCCAGCCGCGTCGACCGGCTGCAGAAGGAGGTGAAGCAACTGGGAGAGCACCGCTCACGGCTGCGTCAGGGCCGCCGCGGCCAGCGCCGCCTCGCGCTGGTGGGCTACACCAACGCCGGCAAATCCTCCCTGCTCAATGCCCTGACCAAGCCGGTGGCGGGGCAGGAGGCCCTGGCGGAAAACAAGCTGTTTGCCACCCTCGATCCCACCACCCGCCGTCTGGATCGAGCTAACCCGGCTGGAGGTCCCCCCAGCAGCTTGTTGCTCACCGACACGGTGGGATTCATCCATGATCTGCCACCGCCGCTGGTGGAGGCCTTCCGCTCCACCCTCGAGGAGACCCTGGAGGCCGACCAGCTGCTGATCGTGGTGGATCTTTCTGATCCAGCCTGGGTGAATCAGTTGACCACGGTGGAGGCGATTCTCGATGGCCTCGGCAGCAGCGCCCCACGGCGGCTGGTGGGCAATCAGATCGATCGCTGCCCGGCTGCGGCCCTGGAGCAGGCCAGGCAGCAAGACCCCCAGGCCCTGTTCGTCTCGGCCACCGCCGGACTGGGGCTGGAGAGGCTGCGGGATTGGCTGTTTGAGCCAGATGGGGCTGTTTGATCCCGATGGGGCTGTTTGATCCTGGGCCTGCGCTGTAACCAGGGACACCTCGGCAGGAGTTCAGGTGAGCGGGTCGCGGGGGGCTATGTCAGCATCGTCCGGTTGAGCGCGAACGCCTCCATGACACTGCTGCTCGGGGATACCGTTCCCGATTTCACCCAGGATTCCCAACTGGGTCCGATCAACTTCTACGACTTCGCCGAAGGCAGCTGGGTGGTGCTCTTCTCCCACCCCGCCGACTTCACCCCGGTCTGCACCACCGAACTCGGTGAAGTGGCCAAGCTGCGCCCCGAGTGGGAGAAGCGCAACGTCAAGACCCTGGCCCTGAGCGTTGATTCGGCCGAAAGCCACAAGGGATGGATCCCCGACATCAACGAGACCCAGCACACCACGGTCGATTACCCGATCCTGGCCGACGGCGACAAGAAGGTCAGCGACCTCTACGGCCTGATCCACCCCAACGCCCTCAACAACCTGACGGTGCGCTCGGTGTTCATCGTCGACCCCAACAAGAAGCTGCGCCTGCAGATCACCTACCCCGCCAGCACGGGCCGCAACTTCGATGAGATCCTGCGGGTGATCGATTCCCTGCAGCTCACCGATCACCACTCCG
>CALRUP020000017.1:0-48968 GCA_943371385.1 Paenacidovorax caeni
GCCTACCTCCTTTCTAGTCATGGCAGGACACAGCGAAGGCCTTGGGCCTCGAATGAATGCGAAACCCGGGCCGATGTGTGATCTGAATCCTGCTGATCTGTGAACCGTCCCAGGGCCCGGTGTGGCAGAGAAAACTCAACAAAAGAGCCTGCGGCCCTAGCACGGCAGAGGCTTCATCCAGCAATGGCTCGATGACATCGACACAGCAGATCAACGGCAGATCTGAGCACCTGTGCGGCCCCCACCGGCACGTCCGCCCAGTCCGCCAAGGTCCGATCAGGATGACCAGGAGCGTTGGCAGCGAAGGATGAGGAGGGTTACCCATTCATGCCAACAAAGGAAGCCTTGCGATCTGCAAACTCAGTGCGGTCATCGATTGATCAATAGGAGCCCATTCCTGAGGTGCTCAATCCCCAAGCTTCCTATCCAGCCACTGTGTCGCCACATAGATACCGATAAACATCGGCAGATACGCGATCCACATGTTGGGGAGGTCCAGCTCTGAGTTGTTGATCAGAACAAGCCCGCCATAACTGATCAGTCCATAGATCAATGCCCTGCGCAGTGGTCCAGTAAGCTTCTTCAAGTGAGATGCAACGGGGGCTCTTTTTATGATATCTGCCGTCGAACGATTGACCCCTTCGCAGGCCGGGGGCGGCCATTAAGCTCAGCTTTGCAGGCTTCAGCCTTGTGGGTGGCGAAGGGTACGCCAGCTGCCGCTTTCGGTGCTCACCTCCAAACCAAGCTCAACCTGGGTGGGCGGTTCGCCAGTGGGTTGCTGCTGCTGCCACCAGAGGATCGCAAACGACCAGGCCTCCTCGATCGAGTCGAAGTGCTCGTCGAGCTCAAGGTGGGGTTGGCCGTGGTGATCCACCAAGCGATAACGCCGTGGCTGATTGCTACTGCTCATCGGCAAGAAGGTGTCCTTCGGTTCTGAACTCAGTTTGGGGGTGGGCGATCGGTTTGGGTGGTGGTGATCACGTCTTCCTTCTGACCATTGATTGTGCTTAAGCTATTCAATCTGGTGAGTGAGCCAATTTCGATGAGGGTGAAACGGCGGAAGTTATCTTTAAACAAGTCTGGTCAGGTGCACTGTCGCCGCGGCCAGCGCCGCGTCAACATGTCGCAGATTTGCGGTATTTCTATCCATTCGTCGCGCGTTATGTTCTTGAACCTGCCATAGTTGTCAAGGATTGCATCGACGCTGGTTGCCGAAACTAGGGACTCTTGCGTACCCGAAGCTGCAAGATCATCAATCGGCACGGCACAGAAAAATTCAGAGTTTCTTTCACAGTTTTGATTCACCTTTGAGCTGCCTGCCCATGTGAACGGAACGAAGGGTAGACAGTGCAGATTCCTACCAACTTTGATCCTTTCCCGTTATGTTAGCGCATCAATGAGCGGTGGTGCCGGGGTGTCGATACGGATTGGCTGACATGCAACCAGGCATGCAATCAACGAAGAAGCCCAAAGAGCCGCGGCAGTGTGTTTCAAGCTCATTGCAACCTAACGCTGGCCATCACCTACCTGCAGTGAGTTGAAGCGAAAGCATCCCCCAAGGGGATAGTGAATCTGCGGTGGCGGGTCAGGTGAATGGCCGTGTTAGAGAGTGGCAGCATTCTCAGGGACAAGCAGAGGAAGGATCCTTGATGTAACGATCGCCAGAACCTCAGAAGATGCACGCTCAATAAGCTTCGCTTTCCTGGCACGCCAGTCAAGGCTCTTGAGCTGATCTGCAAGAACGACACCGATCACGCCGCTACCCTCAGGCAATGCCACTTCAAATGGATAGCCCTTTATACGAGACGTCACTGGACAAAACAGGGCTAAACCAACCTTTCCGTTGTAAGCCTTCGGTGAGATCACCAAGGCAGGTCGCCTTCCAGCCTGTTCACTACTTTTCTGCGGCGTGAATTCCAGCCATACCAGATCCCCACGATCAGGGATAAACGCAGGAGACACTAGAAAATCTCTGCGCCGACGGCCGTCCCCGTATCAACAGATGAATGAATATTGTTGTCTGTGACCCCTGCCATAAGTTCATCCAGGCTTAAGCGAGTTGGCAGCGCTGGCTTCACCAAAATCTGACCGTCCTTGGCACTCAGGTTGACCTCAGTACCAGCACCAAGGCCAATCTGCTCAGCCAGGCCACGTGGAATCCGCACACCGAGGCTGTTTCCCCATTTCTGGACGCGCGTCTGCATGGCAACTCAACGGCTATACGTTGAGTATACCAGCTTTCGGCTGTAGCCGATGGGCCTGCATCTCTCTAGTGCTGGCACTGAGTGGCAGGCAAGGAGCTTGGGGTGGAGAGGCAGAGACCTGGTGGTGGCCTGACCGCTTGAGGGGCTTATTAGGCGATCATCTCACCCCGCATAGGCATAGACAACTCGTCTCTTGTCAGGGATGACAATGAGTATGCTGGTCCTTCCCGAATGATAGTAGTTGCCGGGTTCCGATAATGCGTTGTCACTCATCTCCTGAATCTCTTCATCAACACTGATTCCAAATCCATATTGGTCGAGGAAGTTGGCGATGCGGGGAGCGCCGCTCGCACTGGCGCCACTAGATCTACTATCTCTCTCTAGCCATTGTCTTTCCGCTACCATTGGTGTTGCTTTCCATTCGGAGAATCGCCCTCCAGTTTTTCTGGACATTGCTGAATCCGAACATGCCTGCCGCAGGACGCTAATACCCCCGGTTTTTACCCAAACCGCGGACTTATCAGGCAACTCAAAAACCAGAACACCCGTTTCGTTGCCACCTGGGCCAATCCCCCATAGTGAATCTTTGATATACAATTCGCGTGATACGCGTAGACACGAAGGCACCAGGCTGAGGTGATAATGATGCACATAGGTCTTGACTGCGAACCAAACAGACAGTCCCAGAGCAGATATGGCTGTAAGCATTTTTGCAACGAGCCCGGATCGTTTCATTCTTTTGCCTCTAAGAAAGATAGCCTAACCTGCTGAGCTCAGCGATTAAGCCTGCGTGGAGCCACAATTACAACCCAGAGTGATGGCGGGGTTCGTTGCAGCGCATCGCTAGGCCGCGATGTGTGTAACGCTCTCAATGTTTCCTCCGCTGCCGTGCTCGAAGGATCAGCACGATACCAATGAGCAAGCCTGTCGCACTGGCGATAACCCAGACTCCAGTCGGCTCAAACTTGGCGCTGAAGATAAAGTCGCTGTGAGTGACGTTCCTGCTCATGATGTGTGTAGCGGCCTAGCGCTCAAGAGCAGCAGAATGAGATGAATGAGCCCCGTCCACTCGCAAGCTCTAGTCTGTAGAATATCTTAGTCATCTCGAATAGAGTAGTGCCGCCTGACGCTCCAGATACAGAAGCGGGCTGGGACTACGGCATAGAATTCAGCCTCTGCTCCCGTTTTCTGTATCTGAAGCGTTAGACAGCACACTAGGACGATCAGTTGGCCACATACGTCTTGAGAAAACCATGTAGAAGCTCATTCACCTTGCTACTACACTCGCTGAACGCGTCCGCCGAATTTTCAAGATCAACGATCTCAAGAACTCTCCCGGAGCTCAAGCGAGCGTCGCCATTCGGCCCTGTGCAAGGTTTGCCATGAAGAATTTGGTTCCTGACCTGGACGAGCTGCGCAAACTCCTGTGCCACGGCGCTGAGATCTTCGCGTGCTGCCGACTTAGGCATACTCCGCACTAGATCAATGAAGTGCTTGGCGATCCGGCCAGCAGTGAGTTCATCGCCGACAATCTTCCGTAAAGCTCCAGGCTTAATTTTATCGCAACTCCAAACGACGTTCCACTCACAAATGGAAAAGCAGAATGCTGCCTGTCCAAGTGCATGCGTGTAGTCAGGCTTTACAGGCTGCCGATTGCGATGATCTTTCATCTTGGCTGAGCGTGGATGGAATTTCTGTCTGTCTAACGCTCGCCATCACCTGGCCGCAGTGAGCTCAGGCAGGAACCAGAAACATCCCGGACGTGGCCCAGGTGAATGGCATTGTTAGTTTGCGTCATGGCAGTCATCTAAAAGCTCACCAACCTCTGCCTTCAGAACGATCAGGTCTGAGTAGACAAGCCCGAAAACCGCATCGTCATCAACTGCTCCATAATCATGCGCAAGCAGATTTCGGAAATCAACGATCGCACGAGAATTAGATATGGAACTAAACAGCCTTTCGTCGAGGGCGCTGATCATTCTAAGTGCCTCACCAATAATGATGAACTCTCGCTCGACAGCAGATCTCACAGCACGCTTGCTTCGGTATTCATCCAACGAGATGCCCCTCATCACGTCTTCAATAGAGTTGCAGGCATCAAGGACATCCTGAAAATATGCAGATAAATCACGCGCAATAGACCAGCTTCTTTGTTCGATCAATCTCGCCAGCAATAACTTTGTTCTTCACCGCTCCCTTCATCACCAAGTCAACGTCGGCTTGGAAGATATTCCTAAACGCCTCGCGAGCGTCAAGAAAGACATGGAAGCGCTTGGTGATTTCCAATGGGCCAAACTCAACCAGAAGGTCAATATCGCTTTCTCCAGGTATGAAGTCCTCTCTTAAGGCTGAGCCAAAAACAAACAAACGCTCAATCCCATATCGCTGGCACGCTGCGGCGATCTCCTCTAGCTTCTCTTCAATGAGGTCTGACATGACTCACCTCCTAGCCCCATTGTAGCCAGAAACCTAAGGAGACCACCAAGAGACTCTGCATCAAGGGCTTTGCAGCGTCAAACCAGCGCAAATTGGGCGGGTCCGAGAACCCTCCCTCAAGCCCGCCATCCAACCGCATAAAAACCCAGTTCGCTGTCATACGGAACCCTAGATCCTTTTAAGGCCAAGGGATCACGGCGTCTTGCGCCGCTTGGTTGGATTTTTAGACGGGTCCGTGAACCAACTGTCCTTCAGGCTACAGAAAGTCTGCTGGGCTGCGCACGCCGAGAGTGCCCTGATTCAAAACATGCGTGGTCTTGACATCGCTGTGACCCAGCAATTCCTGGATCTTGCGGATGTCCTGGCCGCGTTCCAGAAGGTGGGTGGCGAAGGAATGGCGCAGGGTGTGGCACGTGGCTGCTTTGCTGATGCCCGCCGCCACCACAGCCCGCCGAACTGCCTTCTGGATCAGTGAGGGGTCCAGGTGATGGCGACCTTCCTGGCCTGTGGCTGGATCGCGCCAACGCTTGTGCTGGGGGAAGACCCATTGCCAGCCCCATTCCACTGGAGCATGGGGATACTTCCTGGCCAGGGCATGGGGTAGTAGAACCTTCCCCCAGCCCGCCGCCAGATCGGCCCGGTGGATCTGGCGAACGCCATTCAGGTGCTGCCGTAGGGCATCAATCTGGGTCGCGGGCAGCAGAGCTCGGCGATCCATGTCGCCCTTGCCGGAGCGCACGATCAGCTCATGACGGCCAAAGTCCAGATCATGGACGAGCAGGCGGAGCGCCTCCAGCAGCCTCAGACCGCTGCCATAGAGGAGTCCAGCCACCAGTGATTCTGCGCCGCTGAGCCGTCTGAGCACGGCGCGAACGTCCTCCACGCTGAACACCACGGGCAGCCGTTGTTTGGTTCTTGCCCGTGCCACGCCATCGAGCTCCACATCCCGTTCCAGCAGTACGCGGTACGGGAACAACAGTGCCGCCAGCGCCTGGTTCTGCGTCGACGCGCTCACCTGCCGATCCACCGCCAGATTGGGTGAGGAACGCCTCCACCTCCGCGCTGCCCATCTCTCGGGGGTGGCGCATCCGGTGAAAGCGCAGGAAGCGTCTGAGCCATTGTTCGTAGGTCGTCACGGTGCGCCTGGCGTAGTGGCGCACCTGCAGTTCTTCCCTGAAACGCTGGATCAGGCCTGACGGCCGGTTCGTCGTCATCCCAGGTGATTCGTGATGGCCTCAGTATTCCCACGCCCCCGTAGCCTCCAGGCGCTGCCGCCACCCCTGCGCCCATGCCCGCCCGTAACCGTTGGTCGGACGCCGGCGCCGCATCGGCCGTTGAGCGCTATGGCGCCGTCGGTGTTGCGGAGGCCCTGGCCCTGCGCACCTACTCGGCGCGGCTGCTGGGGGCGGATCCGGAGCTGGTGCTCCACGGTGGCGGCAACACCTCGGTGAAGACCGCGGTCACCGGGCTGCTCGGCGAGTCGATCCCGGTGCTCTGCGTCAAAGGCTCCGGCTGGGACCTGGCCACGATCGAGCCCCCCGGCCACCCCGCCGTGCGCCTGGAGCCGTTGCTGGCCCTGCGCGCGCTGGAGGCCCTCAGCGACGAGGACATGGTCGCCGCCCAGCGCCAGAACCTGATCGATCCCGCCGCCCCCAACCCCTCGGTGGAGGCCCTGCTGCACGCCTTCCTCCCCCATCCCTTCGTTGACCACACCCATTCGATCGCCCTGCTGGCGCTCGCCGATCAGCCCGACGCCGGCGCGGTCTGCCGATCGATCTACGGCGATCGCGTGGCGGTCGTGCCCTACGTGATGCCCGGTTTCGCCCTGGCCAAGGCAGCCGCGGAGGCCTATGAGCTCGCCGCCGCCCGGGCCGCCGCCGGCGGGATCGAGCTGGAGGGGATGGTGCTGCTGCAGCACGGCCTCTTCTCCTTCGGCTCCACGGCGAAGCAGAGCTACGAGCGGATGATCGAGCTGGTGGGGGAGGCCGAACGGGCCCTGAGCCTGGTGGAGCGCTCGTTCCACCCGCTTCCCCTGCCGAGCCCCGCCGCTCCTGCGGCGGCGTTGCTCCCTCTGTTGCGCGGGGCCCTGGGCCGGGCCGCCGGGGCCGAGGGTCTCGCCTCCCGCTGGCTGCTGGATCTGCGCTTCGATCCCCACGCCCTCTCCGTGGTCAATGACGAGCGCCTGGCCGAATGGACCACCCGGGGTGTGGCCACCCCCGACCACGTGATCCGCACCAAGGCCCGCCCCCTGGTGCTGCAGCCCGCGCCACCCGCCGGCGATTCCGAGGCCCTGAGCGCCTGGGCCGCCGCCGCCGACCAAGCCCTGGCCGCCTCCATCTCGGAGTATCAGGCCTACTTCGCGCGCCAGAACGAACGGGTCGGCGGGACCAAGAAGGCGCTCGATCCCCTGCCCCGGGTGCTGGCCGTGCCGGGGTTGGGTCTGATCGGCGTCGGGGCCAGCGCCTCAGCTGCCGCCGTCACCGCCGACATCGCCGGCGCCTGGGCTGCCACCCTGCTGGCCGCTGAGGCCTTCGGCTCCTTTCGGCCCGTGGGCGAAGACGACACCTTCGACATGGAGTACTGGAGCCTGGAGCAGGCCAAGCTCGGCAAGGGCACGGAGAAACCCCTGGCCCGTCAGGTGGTGCTGGTCACCGGCGGCGCGGGGGGGATCGGCGCCGCCACCGCCCGGGCCTTCGCGGCCCAGGGGGCCGATCTGGTCGTGTTCGACCTAGACGGCGAAGGGGCGGGCGCCACGGCGGCGGCCTGCGGCCCCTGGGCCCTCGGCCTGGGTTGTGATGTCACCGATCCGGTGGCGGTGCGCGCCGCCATCGCCGCCGCCTGCGCCCATTTCGGTGGCCTCGACATCGTTGTCTCCAACGCCGGAGCCGCCTGGAGCGGACCGATCGCCCAGCTGCCTGAGGCCGATCTACGCGCCAGTTTCGAGCTCAACTTCTTCGCCCATCAGAACGTGGCCCAGGCGGCGGTGACCGTGTTCGAAGCCCAGGGCTTCGGCGGCCAGCTGCTGTTCAACGTCTCCAAGCAGGCCCTCAACCCTGGCCCTGATTTCGGCGCCTACGGCATCGCCAAGGCGGCCCTGCTGGCCCTGATGCGCCAGTACGCCCTCGAAGGTGGCGCCAAGGGCCTCCGCTCCAATGGCCTCAATGCCGATCGCATCCGCTCCGGCCTGCTCGATGACGCCATGATCCGTGAGCGCTCCGCTGCCCGCGGTCTCACGGAGGCTGCCTACATGGGCGGCAATCTGCTGGGCCAGGAGGTGCGCGCCAGCGATGTCGCCGACGCCTTCGTCGCCCTGGCCCGAATGGAGCGCACCACCGGCGCCCTGCTCACCGTCGATGGCGGCAACGTGGCGGCGATGGTTCGGTAGAGCCCCTCTCGGCGCTTCAGCGGCGGGCCAGCCAGAGGCCGAGGCCGATCCAGATCAGCACGAGTACCAGGCAGAGCGCCGTCCAGGCCGGCAGCCCGAGGCTCATCACCGCCAGCGGCGCGCCCACCGTGATCACACCGCCGGCGATCAGGGTTTGCAGGATCAGCTGCTTGATCGAGAACGCCGGCAGGGCGTCGGAGCCATCGGCGGGGTCGGCCATGCGCAGCAGCAGCAATCCACTGGCCGCCACCCCCGTGCCCTGGCCGAACTCCACGATCCCGCGCTCGAACCAGGGGGCCGGCAGGATCCGCGGCGCCAGCAGCAGCAGAACCCCCAGGTTCCAGGCCAGCCCCACCACCGCCAGCACCGTCAGCGGCAGCCAGTCGTGCCGCAGCAGGGAGAGATCCAGGCAGGCGGTGGCCGCCGTGATCAGCAGATCAGCCGCCAGGGTGCTCACCAGGCTCTGAATCGGCGCCGAGGTCCAATGCCCCTTGCCGGTCTTCTCCAGCACCAGCCGCACCAGCAGCGATCCCGCCAGGGCCAGCGGAAACACCGGCAGGGCGTCGATCACCAGCTTGAAGCCGCCCCCGAGTTGATCCGCGAGCCAGCCCAGGGAGGACCAGAGCAGGTAGCCCACCACAACCGCCACCCCGCTCAGGGCCAGGTTCACCGCCCAGCGCTCGGCCTTGCCAGTGGCGGATGTTGCTGGAGTGGATGCTGTTGGAGTGGATGGGATGGGCCGCTCCGCCACGGCCGCAACCGCTGGTTCCATAGCTGCTGCCATCGGCGCGACCGCCGCAGGTGTGGCCACTGGCACCTGTCGGTCCGCCAGCAGCCAGCCCCTGGCGCGGCCCAGCACCACCACCAGCCCGCCCACCACCGTGGCCGCCAGGAGCCCCACCGTGGAGAGCGCCAGCCCCAGGGCCTCGCCCCCCGGGAAGCCGAGGTCGGCGTAGATCGGTCCCATCGCCGCCGCCGAGCCGTGGCCGCCCTCGTAGGCCACCTCGATCAGCACCGCCATCAGCGGGTTCACCCCCTGCCAGGGTTGAAGCAGCAGCAGCACCGCCAGCCCCCCCACCAGGTATTGGCCGAAAGCCAGGGTGAGCGCCATCAGCACCTGCGCCGACAGCGGCCGCCACAACCCCGCCGGGTTCGGCAGCGGCTTGCCCAGCAGCAGGCAGGCGAACACCAGCGTGAGCAGCGCCGTGGGCAGCTCCGACCACAGGGCGATCACGGGTTCAGGCACCAGCGGCACCAGACCCGTGGGCGCCACCGCCAGCCCCAGGGCACCGGCCAGCAGCGCTTCGGGAATCCCCAGCAGGTGCAGCCCGAGGCGGTTGCCGATCAGTCGCCCCAGCGTCAGCAGCAGTGCCAGGCCCGCCACCGCCTCAAGGGCCGTGGCGCCCCAGGTCTGCCAGGCGGTCAGGAGCACGGGGGCGAACGGGTTCATGGCAGCGCCAGGTGGCGGCGGAAGAAGGCTTCGGTGGCCTCCAGCACCTGGCTCTGCACGGCGCCGCTCTTGAACCCGTGACCTTCTTCCGGGAACAGGTGTACCTGCACCGGCACACCTCTGTTGCTCAGCGCCAGGGCCATGCGCTCGGTCTGCTCGGGTGGCACCACCTTGTCCTCAAGGCCTTGAAAGAAGATCACCGGGCAGCGGATGCGATCGGCTTGCTCCAGGGGCGAGCGTTGCGCATAGATCTCCCGGGCCGCGGGCCAGGGTCCCACCAGGCCGTCCAGGTAGCGCGCCTCGAAACGGTGGGTGCCCGTGGCCATCGCCGCCAGATCGGCCACGGCGTAGCGGCAGGCCCCGGCCCGGAACACGTCCGTGAAGCAGAGGGCCGCCAGCACCGTGAAGCCGGCGGCGCTGCCCCCCTCGATCGCGATCCGCTCCGGGTCAGCTTTCCCTGCCGCCACCAGGGCCCTGGCGGCGGTGGCGCAGTCGGCCACATCCACCACGCCCCATTGGCCATCGAGCCGCTCGCGGTAGGCGCGGCCGAATCCCGTGGAGCCGCCGTAGTTCACATCCACGACTCCCCAGCCCCTGGAGGTCCAGAACGGGATCAATGGGTTCAGGCCCGTGCGCGCCATGGCGGTGGGGCCGCTGTGGCCCTTCACCAGCAGCGGAGAACCCCCATGGGCACCCCCCAGGGGAGGGTGGTACCAGGCGTGGGTGGTCTTTCCGCCGTGGCCCGCGAACCAGAGGGGCTCGGGCCGGCTGATCAGCTCCGGCGGCAGGGCCGTCGCCGCCACAGGGCTGTGGCTCCAGCGGCCCGTGGCCAGCTCCAGCTCCAGCAGTCCCTGGCCCGCCGTGGGACCACTGGCGATGCAGGCCAGCCGGCCCCCTTCGGCCACCACATGGGCCAGATCGTCGAAGGGCAGCGCCAGGGGCTGCCAGTGGCCGCTGGCCCCGGTGGCTTCGGGAAGGGAGAGACGACCCAGCTCCCAGCGGCCCTGCCTGCAGGCGGCCGCCACCAGCTGTTCCCCGTCCCAGGCGGTGGTGGCCATGCCGTAGACCCACTGGGGCATGGCGAACTCAGCCTCCATCGGCAGCAGCGGCTGCCAGCTGGTGGTCCCCCCATCCAGCTGCTCGGCTCCCCCCGACCGATCCGCCCCCGCGAGGCGCTCCAGGTTCCACCAGCCGCTGCGGTCGTTGGCCACCACCAGATCCCCATTCGGTAGCCACAGGGGTTGGAACACCGATATGGGCTGGCCGTCGCCCCCCCCTGAGCCAGCGATCACCCGGGCGTCCACCAGGGCGCCGAATCGATCGAAGCGGCCCAGCCAGAGTTGGCTGCGCTCCCAGGGCATGAACGGCTGCTGCCATTCCACCCAAACCAGCTCGCGCCCGGAGGGGCTGAGGGCGGCGTAGCCGCAGAAATCGCCAGGGGTGTGCAGCAGAACCGGTTCCCCCCCCGCCAGGTCCACCGCCACCAGCTGGTCGCGGCCGCCTTCTTCCATCACGCCGATCCAGCGCTGGCGGGCGCCATCGATCAGGCCATCGGCGAAGGCGCGCGATCCCGGTTGAGTGAGTCGCCGGGGCTCAGGTGCCGACTGACCATCGGCCTCGCCAGGGCCGCCATCGAGGCTTGGGCCCAGGTCAAGACGCCAGAGGCAGCGGTCGCCGTCGTGGACGAACACCACCAGGGGCCAGGGCAGAGCGGCTGGATCGTTGCTGGCGGCGTTCAACTCCCCCAGGGCGTAGACCCCGCCGCCGTAGTCGTGCAAGCGGCTGCGCAGGTTCCAATGGCCTGGTGTCAGTTCCAGCGCCTCGGCATCGGGGCGCTGGCGTGCAAGCAGGGTGGTGCGCCCCTGCTCCTGGGGGCGCTGCTCCAGCCAGAACAGCCGGCCCTGGAGCCAGCGGGGCTCCTTCAGGGCCGGGGTGCGCCCCACCGCCAGCTCGATGGGCAGCGGCCCGACCCCGGCGCGGGTGGCCGCCAGCGGATTGCGCCCATCGCTCAAGTGGCCCTCCGGCACGGCTCCTACAATCGATCCATCGTTTCAGGTGGTGTCGTGGCCAGCCTCTTCGCCCAGATGGCCCGCACCGCGGAGCAGACCAACCGGGGCGTGCAGGTGTCCAAGGAGCCCCTCGACACCCCGCCCCTGCGCATTCACACCCTGGGGGAACAGGCCCTGCGCGCGCCTGCCAAGCGGATCAGCAAGGTGGATGAGTCGGTGCGGGAGCTGGCCCGCAACATGCTGCTGAGCATGTACGCCGCCCGTGGCATCGGTCTGGCCGCCCCCCAGGTGGGGGTCAACAGGCAGCTGCTGGTGATCGATCTGGATCTGGAGAATGCCGCCACCCCGCCCCTCGTGCTGATCAACCCGGAAATCACCACCACCAGTGGGTCGCTCGAAACCTATGAAGAAGGCTGTTTGAGCATCCCCGGCGTCTACCTCAACGTGGTGCGCCCGAGCGCCGTTGAGCTGAGCTTCCGCGATGAACAGGGCCGCCCCCGGCGCCTCAAGGCCGACGGTCTGCTGGCCCGCTGTGTTCTTCACGAGATGGACCACCTCACCGGTGTGCTGTTCGTGGACCGGGTCACCGACGAGCTCAGCCTGAATGAGGAGCTGCAGCAGAAGGGCTTCGACCGCACCGACGTCCACTCCATTCGCTGAATCCATGCCGATGAAACCCCTGGCCGGCCTGTTCCTGGCCCTGGCCTGCGTGCTCGGCATCGCCGCCACCGGATCGGTGTTCGAACTGGCCTACGGCGACCCTGATCTGGGGGTCACTCTGACCGGTCTGATTCTGGGGCTCTGTCTGCCTGGCACGGCCATCAGCCTCCTGGTCGCAATTCGTCTCAACAAGCCGGCCTGAGCCCCCTGGCGCTGGGCGGGAGCACTTCTACGATCACCCCATCGCCGTCCCCGTTGTCGTGAAACGCACCGATCCTGCTTCGTTGCTCGCCCTGGCCATGGCCGTGCTGGCCACGGGATTCGCGGGCGCTGGCGCCCCGCGGGCCGAGGCCCAGGCCGTCAAGGCATCGGTCCCTGCGACTGCGCCTACACCCCCGGCGGAAGCTGTCCCGGCGAAGGCTGCTGCCTTGAAGGCCGTTCCCGTAACAGCTGTTCCTCCGCAGGCTCCCCCGGCGAGCAAGGTCCCGGTGAGCAAGGTCCCTGCAAGCGCCGTCCCAGCAAGCACAATCCCGGGAGTCAAGGCATCAGAGGCCGCCAAGCTTCCCTCCCCCGTTGTGCCGAACAGCAGGCCCGTGGCCGTTTCCCAGGGCGCCATGTTCGACGCCCGCGACGTGATCCAGGAGCGCTTCTTGCTGGTGGCGGCCCCGATCGGCAAGGGGGAGCGGGCCCAGCTCAACATCTACGAGCAGGTCAGCAACCGGCGCCCTTGCTTCGCCACCGCCGGCGCCGCCCCCGCCCAGGTGGATCCGTTGCTGGGCAGCTTCGATTTCACCGGCATCTGCAACCGCTACATCGATGGCAACGGCTACTCCCTCAGGGTGGGCGGCAGTGATCTGGGTACCGTCTATCGCCTGAGCGTGGTGCGCCAGGCCAACGACACCTTGCTGTTGGCCTCGCCGACCAAATCCAATCCAGGCCCCGAGATGGTCGTCGCCCGCACCGGCGGCCCCGGTTCCGGGTTCCTGCAGCTGGTGCCCGAGCCGGGTTGGAAGGTGATGCGCCGACACTACGGTTCCCGCGCCCTGGGCCACGTCTACGTCTATCGCGATTCCTGGCCCAGCGAGACCCTCACCCTGCAGTCACCGGTGCCCCTCGCAGCGCCCACCCGTCCAGCAAGTTGAAGCCCCGAAAAGGGCACTTGCTACCATCATTGATCTCGGCCTTATCCCCGCTTCATGACCCAGGTCACCGTCGGCGAAAACGAAGGAATTGAATCCGCTCTCCGGCGCTTCAAGCGCCAGGTGTCGAAGGCGGGCATCTTCGCTGACCTCAAGCGCCTGCGGCACCACGAAACCCCGGTCGAGAAGTACAAGCGCAAGGCCCAGCAGCGCCGCCGCCGCCGCTGAAACCGGTGTTTTCACCCATCTCCGGCTGAGGCTGAAGTCATCAGGATGGAGATGTCCCTCGGGGCATGGCCATGGGCCACCTGATCCGTGAGTTCACCCACTGGTTCGCCAACGCGCTTGGTTACACCTTCGGGCCTCCCCACCCGCGTGAAGCACCGCCTCCTCCGTTGGTGGGCGTCCAGCCCTACCGCGACCATCCCCGTCGGCGCTGAATCGGCTCAGGGGCGATCGAAGGAGCGAAAGGTCAGGGCTTCCGCCAGTGCTTCCGCCTCGATGGGCCCTTCGTCGTTCAGGTCGGCAATCGTGCGCGCCACCCGCAGAAGCCGCTCGGCGGCGCGGGCGCTGAGGCGCCGCTGACGGATCGCGCCCTCCCAGAGCGCGAGCGCCTTGGGGATCAGCTGGCTGTGGCGGCGCAGGTCGGCTCCGCCCAGAAGACTGTTGGCGCAGCCCCCGGGGTTGCGTTGCGCCATGCGTGTGCGGGCCTGGCGCACCCGCTGGGCGACCTGGAGGCTGCTTTCGTTCGGGTGGCGGGGAATTCCCTGGGGCTCGAAGTCCGCCACCAGCTGCTCCGCCTCAAGTCGGCGCACGATCACCTGAAGATCGATCCGGTCCAGCAGCGGCCCCGACAACCGTGACCAATAGCGTTGGCGCTGCTGCTCGCCGCAGCGGCAGACGCGCTCCGGATCGCCGAACCAGCCGCAGGGGCAGGGGTTGGTGGCTGCCACCAAGGCCACCTGGGCAGGGAAGCGGCTGCGCTGGCGCGTTCGGCTGATCCACACCTCTCCCTCCTCCAGGGGCTGGCGCAGCTGGTCGAGCACGTCACGGCGGAATTCCGCCAGCTCATCGAGGAACAGCACCCCGCAGTGGGCCAGCGACAGCTCCCCGGGGCGGGGGATGACACCGCCGCCGATCAGGGCCGCCCCTGAACAACCGTGGTGGGGGGGCGCGGAAGGGCCGTTGGCGCAGCAGGCTGCCGTGGCCGCCCAGCAGCCCCGCCACCGAATAGAGCTGGGTGAGCTCCAGCATTTCGGGCTGCTCCAACGGCGGCAGCAGCCCCGGCAGGCGGCGGGCCAGCATCGTCTTGCCGCTTCCGGGCGGGCCCACCAGCAGCAGGTGGTGGCCTCCAGCGGCGGCGATCTCCAGGGCCCTGCGGCCATGGGGCTGGCCCTTCACATCGATGAGATCCAGGGGCGGCGGCCCCCCCAGGAGAGGCAATGGTCTGCAGGGGCTGGCCTGGGCGGGATCCGCCAGCAGCGCGACCACCTGGGCCAGGCTCTCGGCGCTCCACACCCTGAGCCCTTCCACAAGGGCGGCTTCAGCCCCGTTGGCGGCCGGCAGCACCAGGGCCCGCGCGCCGCAGCGCCTGGCGGCCAGGGCCAGGGCCAGGGCTCCGCGCACGGGCCGCAGGCGGCCATCGAGGCCCAGTTCACCGGCGCACCAGATGCCCGCCAGTTGCTCCGGCGGCAGTTGGGCGCTGGCCACCAGCAGCCCCAGGGCGATCGGCAGATCGAAGGCGGGCCCTTCCTTGCGCAGGTCCGCCGGTGCCAGGCTCACCACCACCCGGGTGAGGGGCACCCGGAAGCCACCATTGCGCAGGGCGGCCCGCACCCGCTCCCGCGATTCCTGCACGGCCGCATCCGCCAGCCCCACGATCGACAGCCCCGGCAGCCCAGGGGCGATGTCCACTTCCACGGTCACCTCGACCCCGTCGAGGCCCAAGAGGGCGGCTCCGCTGCACCGTGCCAGCATCGAATGAAGGTCTCACTGACCTCTCCAGTGCCACCTTCTGTCCCACCGACCGCCGCGCCGGCACCATGGCCGACCCCAGCCCCGCCGCACCGAACCCCCCCACCGACACGATCTTCGGCCGCATCCTGCGGGGGGAGATCCCCTGTGATCCGGTGCACAGCGATGAGCTCTGCCTGGCCTTCCGCGATGTGAATCCCCAGGCGCCGGTGCACGTGCTGGTGATTCCGCGCCAGCCCCTGGTGAACCTGGCCGATGCCACGGGTGACGACGCACCCCTGCTGGGACATCTGTTGCTGGTGGCGGCGAAGGTGGCGACTTCCGAGGGGCTGAGCAGTTGGCGCACGGTGATCAACAGCGGCGCTGAGGCTGGCCAGACCGTCTTCCATCTGCATGTGCACGTAATCGGCGGGCGCCCCCTGGCCTGGCCCCCCGGCTAGCCGACCGGTGCTCTCCACTGCCTCAGGTGGGGGGTCCAGCGGCGACAATGGCGCCACACGCAGCGGTCCATGAGTCCCTTGAAGGCCTTCCGCGAGCAGCTCGGCAAGCTGCAGCGCTTGGCTCAGCCCTATTTCCTCCCCGTAGAGGACACCAGTCCCTGGCAATTCCTGCTGCTGGTGGCCGCCCTGCTCGCGGTGGTGGTGGGGCTCACCCTGCTGCTGCTCACCGGCACCGTGGCCGCCACCGGTGCTCTGATTCCGGAGCTCCGCGGCCGTTTTCTGCCCGGTGTTCCCGAGCAGGTGGGTGCCCTGTGGCGTGGCCCCATCGGTCCAGGGGTTCTGGGGGCTTTCGTGGCCGGACTGCTGGTGTTCGGCAGTCAGCGCTCCAAGCTGCGTCAGGGACGCTGGTTGCCCTGGGTGCTGCTGGGGGTGATCGCGCTGCTGATCCTCGTGATCAACGGCATCAACGTCGGCATCAGCTTCATCGCCCGAAATGTCGACAACACCCTGGTGGCCTACGACAGGGATGGCTTTTGGAAGACTGTTGCGATCTATGCCTTCTGCCTGGTGCTCGCCCTGCCGATCCGGGCGATCCAGAGCTACCTGATTCCCAAGCTGGGGCTGCTCTGGCGGGAATGGCTGAGTGGGCGTCTGCTCACTCGCTACCTCTCGAATCGTGCCTATTACGTTCTAAACCCGAACGACGAATCGTTCTCTGAGATCGACAACCCCGACCAGCGGATCTCCCAGGACACGGCAAGCTTCACTGGCACCAGCTTGAGCGTCACCGTTGAGATCCTCGCGGCGCTGCTCACTTTCTTCAGCTTCATCATCGTGCTCTGGAGCATCAATTCCAAGCTCGCTCTGTTGCTGCTGGCCTATTCCGTGGGTGGCACGGCGCTGATTGTGTTCGCCAGCCGCAAGCTGGTGAACCTCAACTTCCAGCAACTCAAATTGGAGGCCGATTTCCGTTACGGCCTGGTGCACATCCGCGACAACGCCGAGTCGATCGCCTTTTATCGCGGTGAGAAACAGGAGGCCCAGGAGGCGGAGCGGCGGCTGGGGGGGGCGATCCGCAACTACGACCGTCTGATCATCTGGGAGGCGCTGATCCAGGTGATCCAGCGTTCCTACGACTACTTCTCCCGCTTCCTGCCCTGGCTGGTGATCGCACCGATCTATTTCGCCAAGGAGGTGGATTTCGGCGTCTTCGGCCAGGCCAGCATCGCCTTCTCCCAGGTGCTGTTCTCGGTCAGCTACATCGTCAACAACATCGATCGGCTGGCGGCGTTTTCGGCCAGCATCAGCCGCCTGGAGAGTTTCCAGGGCAAGGTGGAGGAGATCGCCGGCCAGGCCAGCAGCGACGCCGCCATCGCCCTGGAAGCCGCCGGCAGTGGCCCCGCTGCCGATGCGATCGTCGTTCAGCACATCGATCTGGTGCCCCCCGGCAGTGGTCGGGTGCTGATCCACGATCTGAGTGTGGAGGTGACCCCCCAGGAGCGGCTGCTGGTGGTGGGGCCGAGCGGCTGTGGCAAGACCTCCTTCCTGCGCCTGGTGAGTGGCCTGTGGGCGCCGGCGGCGGGCAGCGTGCAGCGGCCGGCCCAGGCCGATCTGCTGTTCATTCCCCAGAAGCCCTACATGATCCTGGGCAGCCTGCGGGAGCAGCTCTGCTATCCGCTGCAGCCCGATCGCTTCAGCGACGACCACCTGCGCAACGTCCTCGAGGAGGTGCGCCTCGGCGAGCTGGTCAACCGCTACCCCAACCTCGACATCAAGCTCGATTGGCCCCGGCTGCTCTCGCTTGGTGAGCAGCAACGGCTGGCTTTCGCCCGCCTGTTGCTCAATTCACCCCGCTTCGTGGTGCTCGATGAGGCCACCAGCGCCCTCGATGTGGCCACCGAGCGCCACCTCTACGCCCTGCTGCGGGATCGGGAGATGGCCTTCGTGAGTGTCGGCCACCGCCCCACCCTGGCTGATTTCCACACCCGCGTGCTGGCCCTCGATGGCAACGGCGGCTGGCGGCTGGTGCCCGCTGCAGAGCATGACTTCACCCAAACTTGAACCCACCATGAGTCCCTCCCCCAGCGACGATCCGTCCGCCAAAGCAGCGGTGCCCCCGGCCACCAGCGCCACCACCGGCGATCTTCCGGCCTTCGGCTGGAGCGCCTACGCCGAGCGCGTCAACGGCCGTTTCGCCATGGTCGGTTTCGCCGCCGTGCTGTTGATCGAAGCACTCAGCCACGAGAGTTTTCTGAGCTGGGCAGGCCTGGTGCCCTAGGGCAACTCGATCAGGTCCACCTGCCATAGGCCGCCACGGCTCACCTGCACCGCCAGCAAGCGCCCGTTGGCGCTGAGTTGCACCTGGCGCGGCACGCCCGGAGGCTCCATCGGCAAGGGCTGCAGGGAGCGCAAGCTGCGGCGGTAGAGCACCAGTTCGGTGCGTCCATCCAGTTGGCGCACCAGGGCCAGCCGTTCGCCACGGCCATCGACACTCACGCTCAGGGGCTGGGCGTCGGGTCGGTTGAGGCCGGGCAGCGGTACCGGGACGCCACGGCTCAGTTCCACCAGCTGCACCTGCTCGCGGCCCGCGCGGCCACTGATCCAGGCCAGCCAGCCCAGGCCCAGGGAGGGAGCGCGGCCGCTGCCGGCCCGCTGCAGTTGCTCATTCAGGCCTCCCATGGGCTGGAGCGCTGCGCCGCCGCAGCCCGCCAGCAGCAGCAGCAGCAGCGCTGCGCTCGTCAGGGCCTGTTTCAAGGGGTCAGGCCTCATGGGGGCGGCCCGCTCAGGCCCTGTCCCGGGGCCAGATCCGGCTCCAGCAGCGCCCCCAGATCGAACAGCTCCAGCCGGGAGCGCCCCTGGTCAAGAAGCTCCAGGGCGATGCGGCGGCCATCGGGAGCCAGGCTCAGACGCTCGGGTTCCAGATCACCCGGCAGGACAAGCGGATAGCGGGCCCCGGTGGCCCGGTCCTCGATCAGGGCCAGCCGCTTGGCGCCCTGCTGGACCACGACGGCCAGGTAGCGCCCGTTCCAGCTCAACGACGGTGAACTGTGGGGCTGCTGGCCGCCCAGGTGGCGCAGGGGCAGGATCCGGCCGCTCTGGCGTTCCTGCAGCAGCACCGTGCGGCGCCCACCCCGCTCGACCACGCTGGCCAGGTAAAGGCCATCGCCGCTGAGGGCGGGGTCTTCGCGGCCTTCGATGCCGAGCCCCAGGGGCGCCGCTGGCTGCTGCCTCACTCCAGTGATCAGCCCACAACTGCTGAGTGCGAGCCCAAGGGCCAGCAGGAGCAGGCCGGCGGCGGCCCTAGGCGGCCGCGGCGGTTTCACGGTCAGTCGTCGAACCGGGAGCTGTTGTCGCGCAGGCCAGCAGCGGGAGGCTCATTGGTGCGGGGGGCGGCCATGCCGCTGCGGGGCCCCTGGGGCTCCGGCCGTGAGGCGCCAGGGCGGGAGCTGGGGCGCACCGGGGTGAAATCCGCGTCGCTGATCGGTGAACCCTGGGGCACTCCGGAGGCCCCGAGACCCGTGCCGCGATCGGGGCTGGATTCGCCCGCCATAGCCCCGCGGCGGCTGGAGCGGGGCAGGTTGTCGGCACTGGCCACCGGGCGGCTGCCGCGGCGGGGTTCGTCGCGGTCACGGCGGCGGGTGCCGAAGGCAGATGGGCCCGGGGTTCCCTCTGCGGAGGCTCCAGCGCTGTAGCGGCCGGCGCGGGGTTCGTAGGAGGGCTCGGGGCGGGCGGGGGGACGGGTGCTGGGGGTGTCCCAGTCGTCGGCGGGGCGGGCGCCACGGCTGGCGGCCCGCTCGGGGATGGCGGTGCGGGCTGGCCGCCTGGGCCGGTAGAGGTCGTCGTCGGGGAGCTCCTCACCGCGGGAGCGGATCCGGCGGCGCAGGGGCTCCGGCTCGTCGAAGCGGTCGCTGTCGGTGCCCCATTGATCGCGGCCGCCGCCCATGCGCGGCCCGGGACCGGGCTCCTCGTCGTCGAGGAAGGAGGAGCGGCGGGCCTGTTCGGTGGTCACACCGCGCAGGCGCACGCTCTCGTAGGCGAAGAACACCGTGGTGCCGGCCAGCAGGAACTGGCCGAACTGGAGGATTGGATCCAGGCGCCAGCCCTGGAAGAAGAGGATGCCGCCGCAGAGCAGGCCGATGGCCGCGAAGAAGACGTCGTAGTCGCGGGCCAGGGCGGGCTTGAAGCTGCGCATGAAGTACAGCAGCGCCCCCCCCACCGCCAGCACGATGCCGACGATGCTGGCCCAATTCAGGCTGGCATTGACCACGGCTGAAGCTCCTCAGGCAGAACGCTCGATCACGTTCTCCGAATGGAGAACCCGTTGAAACACTTTAGGGACCTTGGCGGCCGAAGCCAGAGGCTTTCAGAGCTTCCGGTCGACCTGATCCTTCTGGCTGATGAACAGCAGGGCAACAGCGATGGGGACGACCACGATCACGGCCCCCCAGGCGAGGCTGTTGAGGAAACTGGCTAGGGAAGGAGTCATGGCGCACCGGTCTGCGGCCCAGATCCTAGGCAGGCAGCGCCACTTCCTACGATGAACGCCCCCTGCGCTTAGGGCTTTGTGACGGGTGCGACTTCGCTGCCTCTCGAGCAGCTGCTGGCCGTGCTTCCTGTCCTGCAGCTGGCTCTTGGCCTGCTGCTGGCGGCCTGGACGCTGTTGTTCCTGTTCCGGATCGTGCTCACCTGGTACCCCAAGGTGGATCTCAGCCGTGGGCTGATGGCCCTGGTGGGTTGGCCCACCGAACCGCTCCTGGCGCTCACCCGCCGGTTCGTGCCGCCGATCGGCGGCGTTGATGTCACCCCAGTGATCTGGGTGGGGCTGATCAGCCTGCTGCGGGAACTGCTGGTGGGCCAGCAGGGGCTGCTCACCCTGGTGCTGATTCGTAGCCAGGACCTGGCCGGTGTTGGCTAGACGGCGTTCAGCCGCCTTTCAGCCGCCTTCAGCGGCCAGGAGGGGGCGGCAGCATCTCCTGCTCGACGAACTTGGTGTGCACGTCCCCCCGCTGGAATTCCGGCCGATCCAGCAGGGCCAGGTGGAACTCGATCGTGGTCGGGATGCCGGTGACGGCGCATTCCGAGAGGGCCCGGCGCAGGCGACGCAGGGCATGGTCCCGGTCGGTCCCCCACACGATCAGCTTGCCGATCAAGGAGTCATAGAAGGGCGGAATCTCATAGCCCGTGTAGACGTGGCTGTCGACGCGCACCCCAGGACCACCGGGGGGGAGCCAGCCGGTGATCTTGCCGGGGGCGGGGCGGAAGTTCTGGCCCGGATCCTCGGCGTTGATCCGGCACTCGATCGCGTGGCCGCAGAGCTTCACATCCTCCTGGCGGAAGCTCAGGGGCTCACCGGCGGCGATGCGGAGTTGTTCGGCGATCAGGTCAATGCCGGTGACCATCTCGGTGACCGGGTGCTCCACCTGGATGCGGGTGTTCATCTCCATGAAATAAAAGTTGCCGCCGCGGTCCACCAGGAACTCCACGGTGCCGGCGCCTTCGTAGGTGATGCTGCGGGCGGCGGCCACGGCCGCCTCGCCCATGCGGCGGCGCAGCTCAGGATCAAGGGCGGGGCTGGGGGCCTCCTCCAGGAGCTTCTGGTGGCGGCGCTGGATCGAGCAGTCGCGCTCCCCCAGGTGCACCACCGTGCCGTGGCGGTCCGCCAGGATCTGCACCTCGACATGGCGGGGCCGGTCGATGAATTTCTCCATGTAGAGGCCAGGGTTGCCAAAGGCCGCCTCGGCCTCTCCCTGGGCCGCCTTGAACAGGCTTTCGAGCTGCTCGGCCTCACTCACCAGGCGCATGCCCCGGCCGCCCCCTCCGGCGGTGGCCTTGATCATCACCGGATAGCCCATAGCCCCGGCCAGCTTGGCCGCCTCCTGGGCGCTCTTCAGCAGGCCTTCGCTGCCGGGAATGGTGGGCACGCCAACGCCCTGCATGGTGGCCTTGGCGGTGGATTTGTCGCCCATCGCGCGGATCGCCTCGGGGGAGGGCCCCACGAAGATGAGCCCGTGGGCGGCGCAGATTTCGGCGAAGCGGTCATTCTCGGCGAGGAAGCCGTAGCCCGGGTGGATGGCATCGGCGCCGCGGGAGGTGGCGGCGGCAATGATGTTGGGGATGTTCAGATAGCTCTTGGAGCTGGGCGCTTCGCCCACGCAGACGGCCTCATCGGCCAGTTGCACGTGCAGGGCGTTGCGGTCGACCGTGCTGTAGACGGCAACGGTGGGGATGCCGAGCTCCCGGCAGCTGCGCAGGATCCGGAGAGCGATCTCGCCGCGGTTGGCGATCAGCAATTTGCCGATGGGCATCCGGAGCGGCAGTACAAGGGCGAGCCGTTGCGGACTGTATCAGCGCTCCCTGAGGAAGCTGATGGGTATATTGCTCAGCCGGAGGGCTTTTCGAAGCCTGACGCCCACGCGGATGTGGTGGAATTGGTAGACACGCACGTTTGAGGGGCGTGTGGCTTCGGCCTTGCGAGTTCAAGTCTCGCCATCCGCATTTTTCTTTTCCCACAACCTGGCTCCCACCGTGACTCCTGCACAGCCGGGTTCGGGTTCCCGCCAGGTCACGGCCCCTCCCACCGATCCTGCTGGGGCCGTCCCGGCTGAGGCTGCGATCGTGCTCGTCTGCAACGGCCCCGGCGAGCTGGCCACCTGGGTGCGGCCCCTGGCCCGCCGGCTGCACCGGGACTTGCCCCTGCGCCCGCTGGCCCCGGAGGCTCCGATCGATCTCCAGCTGGTACTGGTGCCCTGCCCCAATGCCACTGGCTCCGAAGCTCAGGTGGCCCGGCGCATGGGGCTGTTCAGCCGGGTGCTGCCCGCCGAGCGCCTCTGGTGGCTGTTGCTGCGGCCCCGCCGCCATGGCCCCTGGCCGGATCAGGGGGTGGTGGTGTTTCTCGGAGGCGACCAGTTCTGGACCGTGCTGCTCTCCTGGCGCCTGGGCTACCGCCATCTCACCTACGCCGAGTGGGTGGTCCGCTGGCCCCGCTGGAACGATCGCATCGCCGCCATGGGCCCCCAGGCTGCCGGCCGGCTGGGCCGTCGCTGGCGGCCGCGCTGCGAGGTGGTAGGGGATCTGATGGCGGATCTCTCCGAGTCGGCCCGCAGCGAGGCGCCCCTGCCCCCAGGGGAGTGGGTGGCGCTGATGCCCGGCTCCAAGCGGGCCAAACTTCAGGTGGGGATGCCCTTTCTGCTGGAAACCGCCGATCGCCTGCGGGCGCTTCGCCCCAGCTGCCGCTTCCTGCTGCCGGTGGCTCCCACCACCAGCGTCGAAGAGCTGCTGCACTTCGGAGGGCCGTCCAATCCGCTGCAGTCGTCCTACAGCCAGGGGGCCCCGGAGCTGTGGGAGGCGGCGGGGGAGCGCTGGCTGGAGACCCCCGCCGGCACGTTGATTCGCCTGGTGGAGGAGCAGCCCGCCCACGGCGCCCTCAGCCAGTGCGTCCTGGCCCTGACCACCGTGGGGGCGAACACCGCCGAGCTGGGGGCCCTGGCGGTGCCGATGCTGGTGCTGGTGCCCACCCAGCATCTGCACGTGATGCAGGCCTGGGACGGTTGGCTGGGGCTGCTGGCCCGCCTGCCGCTGTTGAGCTGGTTGCTCGGGGTGGCGCTCACCGCCTGGCGGATGCGGAACCGGGGCTTTCTGGCCTGGCCCAACATCTCCGCCGGCCGGCTGGTGGTGCCCGAGCGGGTGGGGGCGATCACGCCGGCAGAGATCGCCCAGGAGGCGCTGGACTGGCTGGAGCACCCCCAGCGCCTCGAGGGTGTGCGAGCGGAGCTGCGCAGCCTGCGGGGCCAGCCCGGGGCCGTGGCGGCCCTGTCGCGGCTGGTGCGGGAGCTGCTGCCGGCGCCCCGAACCGCTCCCTAGCCTGGAACGACGCTCCCCTCAGCCCCCATGTCGGTTTCCGGCCCTGACCCCACTGCCCCTACCAGTACTGACTCGGCCAGCACAACACCCTCCGGCTGCGGCCTGCCCTCCGGCCTGGCGCGTGATGAGCTCTCCGAGGAGGCCTGGCGCGAGCGGCTGACGCCGGAACAATTCCAGGTCGCCCGCCGGGGCGGCACCGAACGGGCCTTCAGCGGCCGTTACTGGAATCACAAGGGCGAAGGGATGTACCGCTGCATCTGCTGCGGGGCGGAACTGTTCGCTTCGGCGACCAAGTTCGAATCGGGCACCGGCTGGCCCAGCTTCTGGGATGGGGCGGCCCCCGGAGCCATCACCCGCATCGTGGACCGCAGCCATGGCATGTCCCGCACGGAGATTCGCTGCGCCCGCTGTGAGGCCCACCTGGGGCACGTGTTCCCCGATGGGCCCCGGCCCACGGGTGAGCGCTACTGCGTCAATTCAGCCTCGCTGACGTTCGAGGAGCAGCCTGCGGCAGGGGCGCCTGAGGGCGAGGCCTGAGGGCGAGGACTGTGGGTCGTTCGGGCTGGTCCGTGGTCCCGGTCGCTCACCAGGGATCATCGATCGGGGCGCCCCGGCCCTCGCCGCGGGGGGGGGCAGCGAGGATATCGGCATCATCGAACGGTTCACTCTCCACATCCAGGGGCTCCTGAAGGGGAGCCCGGCGGCTGGGCATGCGGGGTTGGAGCGGCAGGTCCCGCGGGGCGGTTTCGGCGCGCCGGGGATCGGGACGCTCCTCGATGCTGCGGCTGGCCTCCGGCCGGCTCGTCTCCGACCAGGCTGACTCCGACCGGTTCACATCCGACCAGCTGGACGTCGCACCCATGTCTTCAGTGGGGCTCAAATCGGAGCGGTCGAACGTCGTGCGAACCGGTTCGTCGTAGCGCCCGCGAGGGGCCGGCCGTTCGCGCCCATAGCGGTCATCACGACCGGCTTCGTCGTCGTTGCCGGGGCGTTCACGACGGAAGCGCTCAGCGAGGTAGGGATCCTGGTCACGGCCGTTGCTGCGGGGGCGGCCATCGCGGTCACGCTCGCCACGGTTGCTGTCTCTGTCGTTGCTGTCTGTGTAGCTGCTGTCCGCGAAACGGCTGTCGCGGTAGCGGTTGGCGTCGTAACGACTGTCGTTGTAGCGCTCCTCATCGTCGAGGTAGCGGCGCTGGCGGAGGGGTTCCTGCTGGCGCCCCTCCAGCTCCACGTATTCGAGTTCCTCCTCGGGCTCGAAGGCGCGGGTGGTGGCTGGCTGGATGCGGCGTTGGGCCTGTTCGCTGGGCTGGCCGGCGGCCAGCTGGTTCTCCACCGGCACCATGTTCAGCCGGTAGCGGTCGCGCTCCTCCTGTTCCCAGCCCGGTCCGCCGATGCCCAGCTTCTCCAGCAGGCCGGTGCCCAGCTGCTTGAGCTTCTCCTCGGCACCTTCGTAGACAATGATTCGATCGGGGCCACTGCTGACGATTTCCTCCACCTGCAGCTCCCAGGTGCTCAGCACGCCTTCCCCGAGCAGCGGTAACCCGAGGGCTCCGAGCACCAGAGTGGAGAGATCGCCCGTTTCGATGTCGAAGCTGAAGCCCAGCACGCGCCCCAGCTGTTCACCGGATTCGGTGATCACCTGGCAGTTGATCACCTTGCTGTAGCGCTCAGGGTTGAAGCCCTCGGTGAGCGAGTCGGCGGAATCCACCAGGATCACATCGCCCACTTGGCGGATGCGATCCAGCGGCATCCAGCGGGGCAGGCCGGGCAGGAAGCGGGTGAAAGGGTTGTCACGCAGGCCCAGGGCCACGACCTCGCGGCGGTCGATGTCCACAACCACCTCGCCCACCACGCCCAGACGCCGCCCGGTGTCACGGGTGATCACCTGGGTGCCCATCAGCTCGGAGCGCAGCCAGAGGCGGTCGCTGGGGGCGGCGCCGGCGCTGTCGGCGGAGGGGGGAAGGCTTGCCATCCGGTTCATTGTGGCCCACCAGTGCAGGTCACGCCGCCGGGGGTAACCCGACCACCTGGGTGTGGGCGCCGCGGGCCTGGGTGACACCGATTGTGCGGGTGGCGGCGGCGATCATCGGGCGCCGGTGGCTCACCACCATGAACTGGGCCTGGTCGGCTTGTTTGGCGATCAGCGCCGCCAGGCGCTCCACGTTCACCCCATCGAGAAAACTGTCCACTTCATCGAGGGCATAGAAGGGTGAGGGGCGGAAACGCTGCAGCGCGAACAGGAAGCTGAGGGCCGTCAGCGATTTTTCCCCCCCCGACATCGAGGCCAGCCGCCGCACGGCCTTGCCCTTGGGATGGGCCACCAGGGTGAGGCCCCCCTCCAGGGGCGCCTCGGGGTTCTCCAACTGCAGGTGGCCCTCCCCCTCGGAGAGGCCGGCAAAGATCTCGCGGAAATGGCGGTCCACCGCCGTGAAGGCCTCCAGGAAGGCCTCCTGGCGCAGGGTGGCCACGGTTTCGATGCGCAGCAGCAGCTCTTCGCGCTCCTTGCAGAGCACCTCCAGCCGCGCTTCCAGGTCCGCTAGCCGCTGCTCCAGTTGCTCGAGTTCCTCCAGGGCCAGCATGTTCACCGGCTCCAGCGCTTCCATGCGCACCTGCAGCTGGCGCAGCTCCTGTTGCAGGGCCTCCAGCCCGGCGGCGCGCAGCTCCTCGCTCAGCTCCGGCAGGGGATCGGGCAGGTCCCGTTCGAGTTGCTCCAGCCGCAGGGCCTCGCTGCGCTCCTGCTCAGCCAGAGCCAGCAATTCTTCGCCCAGGCGCTGGAGCTCCCACTGGCGCTGCTGTAGGGCCTGGCGCAGGGCGGCCACCTGGGCCTCGGCCCCGTCCCGAGCCCGGCGGCGCTCCCCGAAACGCTGCTGCAAGTCCTGCTGCTGGCTCTCCAGGGCCGTGCGGCGTTCCTGCTCCTGCTTGAGCTGCTCCCGCCAGCGGCCGTGTTCCTGGGCCAGGGCCTGAACCTCCTGGCTGAGCCGCTGTTCATCGGCGCCAAGGTTCTCGAGCTGGTTGCCCAGCCGCTCGAGGGCCAGACCCCGCTCCCGGCGGGCCGCCAGCCGTTCATCGCGGGCGGCTCGGGCGGCGGAGAGGACACGATCGGCGTTCGCCAGCTCCTGCTCCAGCCCCTGCCAGCGGCCGCTGTCGCCGGATCCCTGGGCGGCCGCCTCGGTCGCTTCCAGGGCCGTCAGGCGTTCCAGCAACGGCGCCAGTTCCGCTTCCAGCGCGGCCAATCGCTGGGTGTGCTCCGCCTGGTCCGCCTGGGCCTGCTGGCGGCGGCCGCTGAGGTTCTGCTGCCGTTGCAGCAGCGGTCCATGGGCCCTGCGGGCCGCCTGGCGCTCAGCCTCCAGGGCCGCCTGGCGCTGCTGGCGCTGGGCGAGCTGGGGGCGCAACGACTCCAGCCGTTGGCCCAGCTGGGCCTCCTGGCGCCTGCTGGCCACGAGCGTTTCACCGAGTTGCAGCAGCCGCCGGCGCAGGGGTTCGGCCTCGTCCTGGTCACTGGCGCTGCCGAAGCTGAGCCGGTCGGCGCGCAGCTGCAGGCTGCCGCCGGTCATGGCGCCGCTCTTCTCGAGCAGTTCGCCTTCGAGGGTCACGGCCCGGCAACGGCCCAGTTCGGCGCGGGCGCTGGCCAGGTCGCTGAACACCAGGGTGTCGCCGAAGACGTAGCGGAAGACGTCGCCGTAGACCGGCTCGTAGCGCACCAGCTCGATGGCCCGGCCCACCAGGCCAGCCGAGCCAGCCCCAGATCCGCCGCCGGGGCCCCGGCCCCGCTCGAAGGCCGCCCCGCCGCCAGTTCCACCACCTGTGCCACGGATCTTGTTCAGGGGCAGGAAGGTGAGACGGCCGGCCTTGCGGTTTTTGAGCAGCTGGATCGCCTTGGCGGCGATGCGGTCGTCATCCACCACCACCTGGCCGAGCCTTGCGCCGGCCGCCACCTCCAACGCCAGCCGGTGGCGCTCATCCACCTCCGCCAGCTGGGCCACGGGCCCGTGCAGACCCTCCAGCCCCGACTCCAGCAGCAGCCGCAGGGCGCCGGTGCCGCGGCTCTCCTGGAGAGCCTCGCGGCGGCTCTCCAGCCGGGCGATCTCCCGCTCCAGCTGGGTCTGTTCCTGCTCCAGCCGGGCGCGGGTCCGCTGCTGCAAGGCCAGGGCTTCGGCCAGTTCCTGGGCCTGGGTCTGGTCGGTTTTGAGAGCCTCCAGCAGTTGCTGCCACTCCGTTTCCAGCTCCGCCAGGCCCTGCTGCACGCTGTCACTGCTGCCGGCCTCCTGCTGCAGTTCGCCCTCCAGTTCCCCCAGGCGCTCTTGCTCCTGGCGCAGCCGCTCGACCAGCTGCTGCTGCTCGGCTTGAAGGGGGCTGCTGCGGGCCTGGAGCTCCTGGCGTTCGCGGCTGCGTTTCTGCTGCTCCTGCAGCCAGGTGCCTGAACGCCCCGCCACCTCCCCGAGGCGGCGGCGGGAGAGTTCCACGGCCGCCTCACCGGCGCGGCAGGCCTCCTCTGCCTGCTCGAGGTCGGCCAGGTCGTCGCTTTCGCTGAGGCTGCGCTGTTGGTTGCGCAGCTCCACCTGTTGCTCCGCCAGCTGGCGGCGCTGGCGCTGGAAGGCCTCGGCGCTCTGCTGGTGCTTCTCCCCCTGGCGGGCCAGCTCGCGGCCGCTGGCCTCCAGGCCCGCCAGCTCCGACTGCACCGCCAGGAGGGCGTCTTCGCCGAGGGCCTTCACCTCCGCCTGCAGGGCCTCAAGCTCCTGGCTGGAGCGCTGCAGCTCAAGTTCGGCCGCCGCCAGGGCCTCGCGCTCGTTCAGCTGCTGCTGACCCAGGGCCGTCTGGCGGCTTTGCAGGCGCTGCAGCTCGACGCGAGCTGCCTCCACCACCAGCACCTGTTCCTGCAGCCGGCCCAGGTGCAGGCGCTGGCGCAGGTCTTGATACAGGCGCGCTTTGGCGCAATCGCGCTCCAGCTTCTGACGGTTGGCGAGCAGCTCCTGTTCGACGATGCGGCAGCGCTCTTCGCGCTCCTGCACCTCCTCGAGCTTGGAGCGGGTCTGCTCGATGCGGCTGTCGAACAGCGCCACGCCGGCGAGCTCATCGATCAGGCCGCGGCGGTCCCGGGCGCCCATCGAAACGATGCGGGTCACGTCCCCCTGCATCACCACGTTGCTGCCCTCCGGGTCGACCCGCAGGCGCCGCAGCTGGGTCTGCAGTTGCTGGAGGTTGCAGGGGACGCCATCGGCGGCGTAGCTGCTGCTGTAGGTGCCCCCCGGGGCCACGCGCAGACGCCGGGTCACCGTCCATTCCGTCTGCCCGTGCTGGATCCAGGGGCCCTCGCCGCTGGGCTCCAGCCCCGCTTCGGCCTCATCGGGCTGCCAGTCGCTGAGGTCGAAGCGCACGCTCACCACTGTCTCGGCGGCCTTGCCCTCGCGCAGCATGGCGCTGTTGATCAGGTCGGGGAGCCGCTCGGCGCGCATCCCGCGGCTGTTGGCCAGGCCCAGGCAGAAGAGGACCCCGTCGAGGATGTTGCTCTTGCCCGAGCCATTGGGCCCTGTCACCACAGTGAAACCCTCGTCCAGCGGGATCGTCAGGGATCCGCCGAAGGACTTGAAGTGGGTAAGCCCGACCTGATTGATGTGAACCAACAGGCCCGTGCGCCGAGCGAGGCAAATGTAGCGGCTGTGCTCACAATCTCAAGGGTGCTGCCTACGTTGAGGACACACTGCGTGCCGGCGCCCCCCACCCCATGACCTCGGACTCCCCATCGGGCAGCCACGATCGCTTCCGTGAGCGCTTCGAAACTCTGCTGCCCACGATTCAGAAGGAATGGCCCCAGGTGGCCCGCGACACCCTTGAAGCCACCCGGGGCAGCTTCGATGAGGTGGTCTCGGTGATCACCGAGAAGACGGGCCGCACCGCCCACGGGGTGCAGGAGCAGCTGCTGGAGCTGCTGCATGTGGCCGGCGATCAGACGCGTCAGCTGGCCGACAGCCTCGAGCCCCTGGAGCGGCAGCTGGAGAACCTGCTCGATGAGCTCAACAGCAGTCTGCGACCCAAGATCGAGAAGCCCGTGCGTGAGAAGCCCCTGGTGGCGCTTGGCATCGCCGCCGGCGTGGGCCTGCTCACCGGTCTGCTGCTGGCCTCGGGCCGCCGCTCCAGATGAGTAACGCCAACCGGGTCACGGCGATCGTCGCCTCGGTGATGGATCTGCATGTGCGCATCGCCCTGCAGGAGGTGGACCGGGAGAAACGCAGGTTGATCGCGGGCGCTCTGCTGCTCAGCGGCGGCCTGGTGCTGGTGCTGCTGTCGCTGATTGCGGCCGAAACCGCCCTGCTGATCTGGTTCCACAGCGCCAAGGGCCTGGATTGGACCACGGCGGCTCTGGTGGTGGGGGCGATCAACCTCGTGGCCGCAGGTTTGTTCCTGCGCATCGGCGGCCAGCTCACCAAGGGGCCCTACCTGCCCGATACGATCGCCGGCCTCACCAAGACAACCCGAGCGGTGCTGGGGCGGGATTAAGGCGGTTCGAAGCTGAGCTCGAGCTCCTTGGCCACGGCGGCCAGGCGCCGGTCAGAGGTCCAGAGGCTGGCTTGGCTCAGCAGCGAGGAGCTGATCAGGTGTGCGTCGATGAAGCCGATGCCCCGACCCATCAGCTGGTGCGTTTCGATCACCTGCATCACTTCAAGGTCGCTGGCCACAGGCGCGGCTGGGAGAACTTGCAGCAGGCGCAGGATCGAGGCCCGTTGGCTCAGGTTCCCGCAGGCCAGCTCGCCAATCACCCAGGGGTGGATCAGCACCTGCTGATTGCCGAGGGCAGCCGATAGCGGCCCATTTCCGCTGCGCAGGTGATCCACCCAGAGCGATGTGTCGACAAGGATCACGGGAGGATCACGGTCGGGCCGGGCGGCGCCTCGGGATAGGCTTCAGCTGGAACTCAGTGCCGCCGAGCAAGGCCAGGCGCCGGGCACTCTCCCGCTCGATCAGGGCCTGGAGGGCCTGCTTGAGCAGTTGGGAGCGCTCGGGAATTCCCGAGAGTTCGCTGGCCTGGGCCAGCAATTGATCGTCCAGGGTGACGGTGGTGCGCATGGTCCGTCGGGGGGCGCCGGGGTGCTCGGTTGGCATCAGATTAGGCATCAATTGATGCGTTGATCGAGTGGCCGCAGCACCGCCTGGGTGCGGTTGTCGGCAGCGGCGATCAGCGGATCTCGTAGTGGAGCCAGCGGCAATCGAGGCCGCCGTTGCTCACGGGTACCTTGCGGCGTGCCTTCATGCGCAGGGCGCCGGTGAACTCGGGGTTGCCGCTCAGCAGCCAGAGGCTCCAGCCGGAGCAGCGTTGCTTGAGCACCTGGCCCAGGTCGGCGTAGAGGGCTTCGAGATCGTCTTCGCTACCGAGGCGTTCGCCGTAGGGCGGGTTGCAGACCAGCACGCCAGGCCGCTCGGGAGGCTGGAAATCGCGGGCATCGCCCTGGCTCAGCTGCAGCCAGGGGGCCACTCCAGCGGCCTGGGCATTGGTGCGGGCCTGCTCCAGCACGGCGGGGTCCCGTTCCCAGCCCACGATCGGCGCTGGCGCGGAGCCATCCGCCAGGGTGTCGCGGCGCAGGGCGATGACGGCGGCCAGCTCATCGCGCCAGCTGACGGGATCGAAATCGGGCCAGCGCTCGAAGGCGAAGCTTCGCGGCCGTGGAGTGCCGCCGGCCTGCTCCAGCAGCCCGGGGGCGCGCCCCAGCACCTGGCAGGCCGCCTCGATCAGCAAGGTGCCCGAGCCGCAGAGGGGGTCGGCCAGGGGCACCGTGCCGTCCCAGCCGGTGAGGGCGATCAGACCGGCGGCCAGGTTCTCCTTGAGGGGGGCCAGGCCGAGGGCGGCGCGGTAGCCGCGGCGGTGCAGGCTCGAGCTGGAGCCCTCCACGCTCAAGGCGGCCCGGCCGCCCCCGAGGTGCAGATGCAAGGCGATGTCTGGGTTGTCCAGGTCGATGCTGGAGCGCTCGCCCCAGCGCTGGCGTTGCAGATCCACCAGGGCGTTCTTGACCTGTAGGGCGCTGTAGTGGCTGTGGTTGAGGCCCGGCGCCGCTCCGCTCACCTCCACCCGGAAGCTGGCCGAAGGGGGCAGCCAGCGGTCCCAGTCGGCGGCGGCCTGCACGCCCGCGTAGAGCTCCCGGGGGCCGGCGCAGGGGAACGAGGCTAGCTGGCGCAGCAGCCGAAACGGCAGGCGAGCCCGCAGGTGCAGGCGCATGAAGCCGGCGGCATCGGTGCGGAAGCTGGCGGCACGCCGCAACGGCCGCACGCCCAACGTCCCCAGGGCGCTGAGTTCAGCGGCCCCTTCGGTCTCCAGCCCCTGGGGCAGCACCGCCACGGCCTCAAACGGTTCGGTCATGCCCACCCGCTGGCGCCCCCTGGGCCCAAGATCTGCTGCCACAATGACAAGGTCCGTCCTTGGGCGGACTAGGTGGCTCACACCAATGCTTCGGACAGCGGTTCGATTCCGCTCAGCTCCATTTCTCCCGCTCCCGTGGCGGGACCTTCCAGGGGCTGCAATGGTTTCGACGGGGTATCAGGAGGGTGACTGAAGCCTGCTCGGTAAGAGCACACACGTAACAGCGAACAACATCGTTGCTTTCTCCCGTCAGACCGCCCCTGTGGCCGCCTGACTCCTTAAGGAGATGGGGTAGATCAGCCTTATCACCCAAATGATCCGTGGGGGCTGGAAGGCCCCTTTTTAGTGAGCGATTCCAAGGCCGCTAGGACCTCTCAGGCCTGGGCCTTGTTCGAGCTGGGGACAAAACGGGGGGCAGCGGCCTCGATCGCCAGGGGAAATGGGCAGCGTCAACCCTCTCCTGGGTGGCCAAGCTGAGGAAGCAGCCGATAGCCCCGATGCCCCTTTCCGATGATCTCTGTGTGCCCTGCCGCGATGGTGGCCCCACCCTCAGTGAGGATGAACTTGCCGCTCTGCTTCCTGAACTGCCTGGATGGCAGGTGGTGGATCACCACCATTTCTTGAAGGCCTTGGCGTTCGGGGACTTTGCCTCGGCACTGGCCTGGGTGAACCGCGCCGGCGCGGTGTGTGAGGCCAATGGCCACCACGCCGACTTCAAACTCGGCTGGGGCTATGTGGAGGTGACGATCTACACCCACAAGTCTGATGGGCTCACCAGGGCCGATGCCGTGCTGGCGGCCAAGCTGGATGCAATCGAGACAGCCGCTGGTCCGGCCCAGTAGGAGCCGCAGGTTCGCCTCTGACGAACGGCTCAAGCTTCGGTGCGCGCTGCCGGCTGAACGGAAGGGCCCTTGAGTTCAATTGAATTTCCTTCGGGATCCTTGAGGTACACAGCGGAGCCATACCCTTCGGCGCCGAAATTATGGTGAACGGCTCCAAGATCGATTCCGTGATTGAGAAAGTGGACTCTCAGGTCCTCAGGATCAAAGGGTTCGATACGGAGGCAGATGTGATCGACATTGTGACCCTCCTTGCCAGGAGGGGCGCCACCGGCCAGACCCAGCTCGCCATCGACACCGGCCAGGTCGATCTGGGCCACGCCCGCCCGTAGATGAATGATCCCCAGGCGATCATTCCGCTTGGCAACGCTACAACCAAGCACATTGGTGTAAAACCTGAGCATGACGCCCAGGTCCCTGCAGCGCAGAACGACATGATCGATACCGAGGATCTGCACGTTCCCCTGGCCCGGCTGGGTCCATTGTGCGCGAATCGCAGCCTTCAATCACTTTCCGTTACCTCTCAGCGAGGGCGCAGTCGTGACCTTCTGAGCAACCCCTTCCGGAGCAGAACGGGAGATCCACAGGCTCAGAGGGAACTTCATTTTTGTTCACTGATCTGCCCAGTCCCCCGCTTGCATTCGGGCGTACGCGATCGCCGCTAGCTCTCGCCTCTGCAGCAGTCTTTGGCAAGGTCACCTCTTGCCTGAGGCCCATGGTCAAGGCAAGGGCTCAGCCTGACCCCATTAAGTTTCAGGTCATCGAGGTACTTCTACTCATCAAGGGGCCGATCTGACCTCTCTAGAATTTATAAAAAAGGAGGTCATGGCCATGGACACCTGCAGCACACCGCTCACCTCAGGCCACGCATCCAGCGATGCGGAACATGCCCTGCATCAGATCAAAGAGCTCACACAACGAGATCCTGTCTTTGCTGCGGCCCTTCGGCAGAGCCATTCCACCGAGGAGGCCGCCAAGCTCGCCCATTCCCATGGCATCACGATCAAGCCCGAAGTGCTTTGGCGGCATCGAGGCACCTTGCTCAGTGGAGGCCTGCCGACGTGGCCTGGATGAGGCCATCTACTCTTAAAGGGCCATGATCTTCATGATCCTATGAATCCTTCATGGATGAGTGATTCAGCAGCTTCCTGCGTTCTCGTTGAGGGCTGATCGGATCCTTGAATGGGGAGATGCGGTTTTGATCCGTCTCGCTCTCCCTTTGCCAGGATCCCGATTGAGATCAGAGCTGCTGCCCAGCTCGAGCTCAAGCCTCAAGGCCTTAGAAAGACTGACTGCTCCCAGGGGCAGAGCCGTCGAGTAATTCAGACCTCAGACGTGCTACTGCAGAGGCGAATCTGAGCTGGCACAAGTTATCAATGGGCGACGCTCAAAACACAGAACGATCCTCCTACTCAAGGGAATGACCCACTGGTGCGCCAGGCTGGGGGCCAACCGAGGCTGCCGGAGACGGCTCAGAGCCCATGTGCTTTTCCAGCAGCGCCAGCTTCGTCGTGGCGGCCGGGCTTTTGCCCCTGGGTGTGGGAGCCGTGCGCCATTGCCAGGATCAGCAGCGCAATGATCTGCTGCCTCTGTCCCTCTCGCCGTTTTTTTTCTCGCTCCAGCAGGCCCTTGAGGGGCTGGTCTGGCTCGGCCTCGAGCGCGGCGGCTTCGGCTGGCTGGTTCACCCAGCGGCGCTGAGTTACCTGTTCTTCGCCTATGCCTTCTGGCTGGCCTGGCTGCCCTGGTGCGCGCTGCGTCTGAACGCCCGGGCACCGCTTCAGCTGCGGCGTTGGATTCTCCAGGGGCTGCTGGTCCTGGGCCTGCTCGCCGGCGCGGCGCTCTGGCTGCCGCTGGCGCTGGATGGTTCCCTGTTTCATCCCGCCGTGGTGAATGGATCCCTCGACTACAACACCACCCTGTTGGCGGATCGCTGGATCAACCTTGGTGTCGGCAGCACCGTGTACGGAGCCATCATCATCGCCCCGCTCATGATCAGTGCCTCAGGGCGTCTGCGCTGGTTCGGTGGATCGCTCCTCGTCGCGTTTCTGATCTCGCACCTGGCCTACGGATACGCCTTCACCTCGGTGTGGTGCTTGTTCAGTGCCCTGTTGTCCGCTTCCCTCTTCTGGATCCTCAGGGATCCCGAGCCCCTGGCCCTGCCAGCCCACTGAGTTGGCCCAATGAACCTGCTTAGCCGGTCCTCTGGGGGTCGACGCACGGGGGTCGACGCAACAGTCGTTCCTGGCTGAGGGCTCTCACCCCTCTGCCAGCCGGGACGGCCGTTGGCCCCAGCCGCGCTCCCAGATCAGCCGCTTGTGAACCGTGTCGGCCAGCAGCACCGCCACCGGTGCCAGCGCGATCGGGCCGAGGTAGTCGAGCGGAAAGCGGGTCAGTTCAAACGCGGCGGCGATGGGGGCCACCAGCACCAGGGTGCCGGCCACGACCGGTTCACTCACCCAACCGAGCCACAGCAGCGGGTTGGGGATGGGAAGCAGTTCCCAGAAGGGGCGCCGGTCGCTGCGGCAGGCCAGCAGCGCTCCCATCTGGCAGGCGACGATCAGGCAGAAGGCCACCGTGGACGCCTGCTGCTGGATCGCCTGCACCGCCGGCGCGGCGCGGTGGTGGAGCAGATCGGGTGCAAGCTGCTGCAGGGCGGAGAGGTCGACTCCGTTGTTGTGCCACACCAGCAGGTAGCCGGCCATCGAGGTCAGTCCCTCCACCAGTCCCAGCACAAGGTAGGCCCGTACCATCAGGGGCCGGTTGAGCAGGGGCAGGTCGCGGGGGCGTGGCGGCCGGTGCATCACCCCCGCCTCCGGGGCCTCGGAGCCCAGGCCCAAGGCCGGCAGCAGATCGGTGCCGAGATCCACCGCCAGGATCTGCAGCACGGTGAGGGCGGCCGGGATCCTCAGCACCACCATCGCCAGGAACGGCACAACTTCCGGCACGTTCGACGCGAGGATGTAAGTGATGAACTTGGCGATGTTCGCCACCACCGAGCGGCCGTAACGCACCGCTTCCACGATCGTGGCAAAGTTGTCGTCGAGCAGCACGATGTCTGCCGCCTCGCGGGCCACGTCGGTGCCTGTGATGCCCATGGCCAGGCCCACATCGGCGGCCCGCAGGGCCGGGGCGTCGTTGACGCCATCGCCGGTGACGGCCACCACCTCTCCGAGGGCCCGGTAGGCCTGCACCAGCCGCAGCTTCTGCTCCGGGGCCATGCGGGCGAACACCAGCCGGTGGCGGTATTTGAGCAGCTGGCGCAGATGCACGTCGCTGATCTGGGCCAGGGTGGAGCCCTCGATCACCCGCACGGGATCGGCACCGGAGATGCGGCCATGCTCTCCGCAACCACTGGGGGTGCTCGGCTCCAGCAGGCCGATCTGCAGGGCGATCGCCTGGGCCGTGAGTCCGTAGTCGCCGGTCACCATCGTCACCCGGATGCCGGCGTCGCGGCAGCGGCGGATCGCATCGGGGACCTCCGGGCGTGGCGGGTCGTAGAGGCCCAGCAGGCCAACCAGGATCTGGCCGGATTCCAGAACGTCCGCCGGCGCCGAATCAAGGTTCTCCGCCCCGGGGCGCAGGGCGACGGCGATCACCCGGAAGCCCCGGGCGGCGAGGTCGTCGTTAGCGGCCACCACCCGTTGGCGTCGGATTCCATCGAGCGGTTCGCTGCCGGCAGGTGTGAGCCAGTCGTCGCAGCGCTCCAGCACCTCCAGCGGCGCTCCCTTGGTGATCACCAGGCTGCCGCCGGCGGCGATCGGCAGCGGCGGGTCGTTCCAGGTCACCAGCACGCTCATGCGCCGCCGGTGGGAATCAAAGGGAATCTCGCGCCGGCGCGGGTGAAGGCGTTGCCGCTCCGCTGGATCGAGGCCGGCGGCCAGCGCCGCCTGCAGCATCGCCGTCTCGGTGGGATCGCCTACGGCGCCATCGGCATCGAGGCGGGCATTGCTGCAGAGGGCGGCCCCCTCCAGCAGCAGCTGCTGCAGCTGTTCGCCGGGAACCGGCAGCCAGGTTTCTTCCACCGCCATGCGGTTGCAGGTGAGGGTGCCGGTCTTGTCGCTGCAGATCACGCTCACCGAACCCAGCGTTTCCACCGCCGAGAGGCGCCGCACCAGCGCCTTGCGCCGGGCCATCCGCTGCACGTTCAAGGCCAGCGCCAGGGTGACGGTGGGCAGGAGACCCTCGGGCACGTTGGCGACGATGATCCCGATCGCGAAAACCAGGCTCTCCAGGGGCGTCATGCCCACGAACACCAGGCTCAGGGCGAAGGCGAGCAGCCCCATCGTGATCGCGATCGTGCTGATCGTGTGCACGATGCGGGACACCTGGCGCTCGAGGGTGCTGGCGCTGCGCCGGGTGCCGGCCGTGAGGTGGGCCACCTGGCCGAACTCGGTTTCGGAGCCGGTGGCATACACGATCGCCTCGCCCCGCCCGGAGGCGATCGTGCTGCCCGCCAGCAGCAGGTTGGGCCGCTCGCCCGTTGCCAGACGCACCGCGGCCTGGTCGGCGGGCAGGTCGATGGCCTGACGGGCCACAGGCACCGATTCGCCACTGAGCACCGAAAGGTCGACGCGGAGCTCATGGCTCACGCTGACGCGACAGTCGGCCGGCACCCGATCCCCCTCCTCCAGCAGCAGCCGGTCGCCGGCCACCAGTTCCTCGGCGGAGCGGAAACCCAGCGTTCCGTCGCGCCACACCTGCACCTGGCGGGGCAGGGAACGGGTGAGGGCGGCCAGGGTGCGCTCCGCCTGGAACTCCTGCCAGAACGAGAAGAGGCCGTTGATCAGCACCACCGCCCAGATCGCCCAGCCCAGCTGCGGCGTTCCGGCCACGAACGCCAGCACCCCGGCGATCCACAGCAGCAGGGCCATGAAGTGAACCATCTGGTCGAGGAAGCGCAGCACCAGGGGCCGGCGCTTCAGGGGCGGCAACCGATTGGCGCCGTAGCGCTCCAGGCGCTGCTCGGCCTCCGGTTGGCTGAGGCCCTCGGGCGTGGTGCGCAGACCTGGATACACCTGCTCCAGCGGCAGCGACCAGACCGGCTGGGAGGCAGAGAGCAGCACCGGCTCAACAGGCTGAGTTGCCTTCAGGATGACCCGGCTGAATCCCATGGGCTGCTTTCAGCCAACTGATCCGTGCGAGCGGTCGCGCCCTACCAATGCAACTCCGGCAGGTCCCGGAACACGCCACGAACGCCCGTGCTCCAGGCGTCGCTCAGGTTCTTGAAGTAGCTGTCTCCCTCGCAGAAGCGACGGCGGTGGGTGATCGCCAGGCTGTCCCGTTCGTAGACGATCAGGTCGATGGGCATCCCCACTGACAGATTGCTGCGCATGGTCGAATCGAACGACACCAGGACGCACTTGGCCGCCTCCGCCAGCGTGGTGTTGGGATAGATCACCCGGTCGATGATCGGTTTGCCGTACTTCGCTTCCCCCGTCTGCAGGAACGGGGTGTCCTCGCAGGCTTCGATGAAATTTCCTTCCGCATACATCCGAAACAGCCGGGGCACTTCACCCTTGATCTGGCCACCGACCAGGAAGGAAGCATTGAAGCCACCGGATGGACCTTCGAGGTAGGGGCCATCCCGTTGTTGGATCGCCCGCACGGCATCCGACACAAGACCCATCACGTCGAACATCGTCCGCGCCGTCCACAGGTTGGCGTCACCATTTCCGGCATCGGCCCGCTGACGCAGCAGGCTGATCACCGCCTGGGTGCCGGCCAGACTGCCGGAACTGAGCAGCACCAGTACCCGATCGCCGGTGCGCTCGAACACCGTCATCTTGCAGAAGCTGGCGAAATCATCCACACCCGCATGGGTGCGTGAATCGGAGGCGAACACCATTCCGCTCTCCAGCAGCACGGCCACGCAATAGGTCATGCGGCCCACACCTGAAACGACTCCAGCACCGAGGGACCGAAGCTGGTGGTAAGGGCCACATCCGCCGCATCCCGGCCGCGGGCGACCAGGATCCGGCCGATCCGGGGCGTGTTGTTGCGCGGATCGAACACATGCCAGCCATCGCCGAGGTAGGCCTCAAACCAGGCATGGAAGTCCATGGCTGTGTGGGGCGGCGGCACCTCAATGTCACTCAGATACCCGGTGCAGTAACGCGCTGGGATGTTCAGGCAACGGCAGAGGGCGATCGCCAGGTGGGCGAAGTCGCGGCACACCCCCTCCCGGCTTTCGAGGGTCTGCAATGCCGATTTGGTCGGGCTCGATCGGTTGTAGTCGAAGCGCACGTGCTGATGCACGAAATCGCAGATGGCTTGCACGCGCCCCCAGCCGGTGGGGGCCCCCTCGAACCGTGACCAGGCGACATCCGTGAGCAGATCGCTCTCGCAGAAGCGGCTGGCCAGCAGGAAGAGCAGCACGTCGTCGGGCAGATCCTGCACCGGCCGCTGCTCCAGCGATGGCAGCACCGGATCGCTCAGCCCGCGGTCGGCCACCAGCCCATGGCCCTGAATTCGCAGCAGCCCGGCAGGGGCCAACAGCCTGCTGCAGACGTTGCCGTAAGTATCGACGTAGGAACTCAGCGGCACCGCTGGCGTCACCTGCAGTGGATCGGCCTCCAGCAGATCCGCGGCCCTGCTGGGATGGACCCCGAGGGTGACGATCATCGGTGTGGGCCGCGGGCAGCGCAGCGCCAGATCGAAGCCCACGCGGATTTCAAGGGGTGGCTTCGGCGGCGGTGCGGCATCGAGCTGGTTGTCCATGGGTCACCGTACTGACGCTGGAGTGTCAGGGAGTGGCGGGAAACCCTCCGCCAGGGAGGCCTCCAACACGCTGGACAATCGCTCGGCCCATTCCCGCTGGCCGGCGCCCGTGGCCAGAAGGTCCTGGCGGATCTCCAGCTCCACGTGGGGAATCCGGCGACGCTCTCCGTGCTCCACCAGCGTGTAATCGCTGGCCGCGCTCACCGCGTAGGGCTCGTTGTCCCCCACCCGCAGGCCCTTCTCCCGCCGCAGCCCCTGGAGCATCCGCCTGGCCAGGCGCCCGTCACGGCCGTGCAGCACCCCCACATGCCACGGGCGCTCCACGCCTGAGTGCACCGGCGTGAAGCTGTGCAGCGTCACCAGCACGCTGGGTTGGGCCCGCGCGGCCCGCCCATCGAGATCGGCGGCGATGCGGTGGTGGTAAGGATGGAACAGCTCCAGGGCCCGTTGCTGCCGCTCGGCCGCGGAGAGGTTGCCGTTGGCGTCGATGGCCGTGTGCTCGCTGCGGCAAACGATTGAGTCGGGGGCCTCCGGCGGCCGGTTGGCGTCGATCACCAGTCGTGAGTAGTTGTGCAGGATCAGATAGGCGTCGAGCCTTGCCGAGAGGTGGCGGCCCAGCCCATCCACACCCAGATCCCAGGCCACATGGGTGTCGAGCACCCGATCGCTGAGGTTCAGGCCGCCCAGGCGGCGGGGAATCGCGCGGCCGGCGTGGTCTGCCGTGAGCAGAACGGCCGAGCGGCCAGCGGGACGAACGATCTGGAACACGGCCGGATCACCGGCCCCCAACAAGGGTTCCAGAGGCACCTTTCAACTATGCAGGAACTAACCCTAGGCAGGCCGGACCATCAGGGCTCAGGCATGGCCTCCCACGGGATCGGCTCCCAGTGGATCGCCTCCCAGGACATCGGCCAATGGACACGCGCCATCGCCGCTTTCCTTGCCACGAAGGAGTCGGGTCACTCACGTCCTGCAATGAGATCAATCGAGTTTGCCCCCTGGCCGAACGTCACACCCGAAAGGGTCCTGGCCGAAGCCGGACAGCCTTGAGCTCGCCGAACAGCTTTGAGCCAGCGGAACAGCCTTTGGTTGGGTCACGGGTCTGAGCTCCCCCTTCACGGCGCGCCCCGACGCGACCGGTCCCGTCCCGTCTCATCCCCCCAACGCCGTCGTCCCCCAGCCTTCGCCCCCAGCCCTCAGAACTTCCGCAACTCCCGTCGTGGATCCCGTTGGCTGCCCTTTTGCCCGTGGAACACCTGCACCGCCAGGCCCAGCCCCAGCAGCAGCAGCGCCAGCAGCGCCCACGGATTGCGGCCGATCGGATTGCGGCCGATCAACTTGCGGCGGCGTCGGGCCATTGAGCCAGTGGCGGAACACCATGCTGCCGGAGCGTGGCAGGCCACCCCGTGCCTTCAAGATGATGTGGGTGGCATGAACGGCCGCACGCCGCGGCCTCCAGGGCGGGAGGGTTGCTGGTCTCGCCGGAAGAGAACGCGCCAGGGCCGAAGGGAGTGTCCCGATCCCAGATCGTCAGCAGGATGAACACGATCGGGACCGCGATCGCTCCGTGATTGGGCAAGATCGCCACCCACCCATGGATGCGCATCAGCACGCCCAGGTGACCCATCGCCATCACGGTTGGCCCATGGCCCGATCGAGGTGTGTGTCGGAGGATCAGCCCACCACACCTGTTCGCCCTGCCCATGTTGTTCAACCTCAAGCAAAGGCTGCAGTCACTGCGGATGGTGGCGAGCCTCGTCGCCTTCCTCAAGAACCCCACCGAACTCACCAGTGTCTTCGGCGTGGCCCGCAGCCTCCAGGGCAGCCCCCTGGCCACCCAGATGCAGCGCCATCTGCTGGCCGACCCCCAGATGGCCGAGCTGGTCGATTCGATCTGGCGGCCGGCCCCGATCGATCTGGCCCAGCTTTCGGCCCTGCCCGAGGGCAGCCTTGGCCGCACCTACGCCGAGCAGCTCCAGAGCCAGGGACTGACCCCCGAGAGCCTGATCGACCCCAGTCCGATCAGCTCAACGGCGCAGTTCATCACCCACCGGCTGCGGGAAACCCACGACATCGTGCACGTGCTCACCGGCTTCGGCACCGATGGAGTGGGGGAACTGGGGCTGCAGGCCTTCAACCTGGCCCAGATCCGCTCGCCTTTGGCGCTCCTGTTGATCTTCGGTGGCCTGCTCAGCGCCCTGCAGAGCGACGAGCCGCTGGAGCCGCTGCTGCACGCCCTCGCCCGGGGCTTTGAGCTCGGCCTGGCGGCGCGCTGCCTGATCAGCTTCAAGCTGGAGGAGGGCTGGGATCGCCCCTTGGCTGATTGGCGCTCGGAGCTGGGCTTGCCCCAGGCGACCTCGGCTTGACCCTGAACACCCCGGCGGACCGCCATGGCCTATCCCACCAGCTTTTTCGCCGTCGCCGTTGAAGTGCTGCCCCTGGCTCTCGGGGCGGCGATCAGTCCGCTCGTGCTCGTGGGGCAGGTGCTGACCCTCACCCGTCCGGGCTCCGGCCTGCGGGACGGCTGGAGCTATGCCGCCGGCACGGCGGTGGTGGTGGTCCTCTGGCTGTCCCTGGGGTTGACGGTGGGGGGGCTGCTGCCCCGCCGTCCCTCCGGTCCCGACCCGGTCTCCGCTGCGGTGCATCTGATGCTGGCCCTCGTGCTGCTGGCAATCGGGGTGGCCCGCTTCCTGCGCCCCCCGGCCGGGGCCGACGGGCCGGGAGCGGTGTCGGCCGCAGCGGCCGAGCCGGCATCCACGGCCGCCTCCGCCGACCGGCGGCGCCACCCCCTGCGGCGCTCCTTCCTGCTGGGGCTGGGAACCATGGCCGCCAACCTCACCTCCCTGGTGCTGGTGCTGCCCGCCAGCGAAGACCTGGCCCGCTCCGGCCTGCCCCCCGACAGCCAGGCGCCCCTGGTCCTGGCGGTGGCCCTGATCACCCTGGCGCCTGCCCTGGCGCCTCCCATGGCTGTGGCCCTGGCGGGAGCTCCCGGACGACTCGCCCTCAAACGCCTGGGGGCCTGGACCGAGGCCCATCAGCGCTCCATCAACGCCACGCTCTGTTTCGTGTTTGCGATGGTGCTGGGCTGGAGTGGATTCGGCAGGCTTTGAGAGGACCCAAGGGGGGGCGCTGTCACTTGCCTGCGCCCTTGTAGCCGCTCCAGGCGCTCAGTTCCGCCAGGCTCTGCACCCCTTCCCGTCGCTCGCTTCCCAGCACCCAGGTGGGGAAGGCCTTGATCTTGGCGGCGACGCACTTCTGGCGGCCCTGGTCATCCTTGTCGCACTCCAGGTAGGGCAGCTTGCGCGCTCCCTCGGTGCCGAACAGGTTCTTCTGGTGGAAACAGTGCGAACACCACCAGGCTCCGTAGAAGGTCGCCCCCTTGGCACGCAGGTGATCGGCCAGGGAGATCTGATAGGGGCTGGAGGGACTCACCGCCTCAATCCCCTTTGAGCCTGCGGAGGACACCGCGGGCGCCTTCACAGCCGGCTTGCTGCCGGCGACCGCCGCGCCCATCAGCCCTGCGCTGAGCAAACCGAGCAGGGCCAGTGGCAGGCGTTGAGCCGTGGGGCCAGAGTTGGGGAGGAGGGCCATGGACGCGCAGGCTTGCTGGAGAAAACCTAGGGGGATTTCCGCCCTCCAGCGCCCCTGGTCATCGCCTGATCAACTGGGACACTGGTTGGATTGATTGTTGAACGTTCCACGCTGCGATGAGCGCCAACGGCTACCGCGACTACTTCAAGGTGCTCCAGGTGGAGCGCGGTGCCGACGCCGAGACGATCAAGCGGTCGTTTCGCAAACTGGCTCGGCAGTACCACCCGGATGTGAACCCCGGGGACAACGGGGCCGAGGCCAAATTCAAGGAGATCAGCGAGGCCTATGAGGTGCTCTCCGATCCCGACAAACGGCGACGCTACGAGCAGTTCGGCCAGTACTGGGGCTCCGCCGGTGGATCTGGTGGCAGCGGTGGCGCCGGTGTGGACGTGGACTTCGGCCGCTACGGCAATTTTGACGACTTCATCAACGACCTGCTGGGCCGCTTCGGTGGCCCCGGCGGCAGTGGGGGGAGCGCTGCCGGGTTTGGTGGTGCCCCGGGCGGTTTTGGTTTCGGTTCCGGCTTCCCGGGGGGCTTCACTGGTCCCGGCGGTTTCGGCGGCCCCGCGGGGGGTCGCGCCCAGCCGCTGAATCTGGATGCGGAGGCCACGATCAATCTCACCCTGGCCGATGCCTTTCGGGGCTGCGAGCGCACCCTGGCGGTCAACGAGGAGCGTGTGCAGGTTCGCATTCCCCCAGGAGTGAAAGGGGGCAGCCGACTGCGGCTGAAGGGCAAGGGCAACCTGCAGCCCGGCACCGGCCGTCGCGGCGACCTCTACCTCACCCTCCAGCTCCAGGACCATCCGATCTGGACCCTCGAAGGGGACCAACTGCGGGCCGACCTGCCCCTCAGCCTCGATGAGCTCAGCCTCGGGGCGGAGGTGCGCGTGGCCACCCCCGATGGCGAGGCCACCGTTCAGGTGCCGCCGGGCATGGGCGTGGGCCGCACCCTGCGGCTCAAGGGCAAGGGTTGGCCCCTCAAGGAGGGCCGCGGCGATCTGCTGCTCACCCTCAGCCTGCATCTGCCCAGGGAGTTCAGCGAGCCCGAGCTGGAGCTGCTCGGCCAGTTGCGCGATGTGCGCAGCAGCGACCCCCGGCGCGAGTGGATGGCAGCCGCCAGGCTCTAGGACGAACCCGCTCGATCCGTAGGATCCGCCCAGCGGTCGTCCCAGCATGGAACTCACCTACCGTCCCCGCCGGCTGCGGCGCACCCCGGCGCTGAGGACCCTGGTGCGGGAACACCAGCTCAGCTCCGCCGACTTCATCTATCCCCTGTTCGTGCACGAGGGGGTCACCAACGAGCCGATCGGCGCGATGCCCGGCGCCCAGCGCTGGAGCCTCGACGGGCTGGTGGCCGAGGTGGGCCGCGCCTGGGATCTGGGCATCCGCTGCGTGGTGCTCTTCCCCAAGGTGGCCGATGGCCTCAAAACCGAAGACGGCGCCGAGTGCTTCAACGAAGGCGGCCTGATCCCGCGGGCGATCCGACGGCTCAAGCAGGAGCATCCCGGCATGGCGATCATGACCGACGTCGCCCTCGACCCCTACTCCTGCGACGGCCACGACGGCATCGTCAGCGAGGAGGGGGTGGTGCTCAATGACGAAACCGTGGGCCAGCTCTGTCGCCAGGCGGTGGCCCAGGCGCGCGCCGGTGCTGATCTGATCGGCCCCAGCGACATGATGGACGGCCGTGTCGGCGCCATCCGCGAGGCCCTCGATGAGGAGGGTTTCGAGCACGTGGGGATCATCAGCTACACCGCCAAGTACGCCTCCGCCTACTACGGCCCCTTCCGCGAGGCGCTCGATTCCGCCCCCCGCCCCGGCGCCACCAAGCCGATCCCCAAAGACAAGAGCACCTATCAGATGGATCCGGCCAACGGCCGCGAGGCGCTCACCGAAGCCCTGCTCGATGAGCAGGAGGGCGCCGACATCTTGATGGTCAAGCCAGGGCTCGCCTACCTCGACATCATTCACCGCTTGAGGAGCGAAACCGAGCTGCCGATCGCCGCCTACAACGTCAGCGGCGAGTACTCGATGGTGAAGGCGGCGGCCGAACGCGGCTGGATCGACGAGCGGGCGGTGGTGCTCGAAACCCTGCTCTGCTTCAAGCGGGCCGGTGCCGATCTGATCCTCACCTACCACGCCTGCGACGCGGCCACATGGCTGCGGGAAGGCTGAGGTCACCGTGCCGTTTCGATTTCATCTCCACGGTCCCTGGCTGGCGGCAGGACTGGTCACCGCCCTCTCCCTACATCTCGTACGGATCGAGGGATTCCGGGCCACCAGCGGCGGCTGGCTCCTGCTCGGCAGCGCCGCCATCTGTTTTTCGATCGGCTGCGTCTGCCACACCAGTTGGCACGTGGCGCGGGGCAACAGTCGGGAGAATGGCAACAGCTGAGCCCATCCCCATGTCCCTTCACCCCCATCACCGCCTCGGCCACGTGGCCGTGCGGGTTCAGGACATGGCCCGCGCCAAGGACTTTTACCGGGGGCTGGGGCTTGAGCTCACCTGGGACGCCGAGGACTGGGCCTACCTGCAACTCCCCGGTGGCGGTGACGGGGTGGCCCTGCTGGGCCCCGACTACCGGGCCGCCGGCCCCCACTTCGCCTTCCACGTCAACGATCGCCAGGAACTGGCCGCGGTCCATGACGACCTCAAGCGCCGTGGCGTGACGGTGGGCGGCATCCATGACCACCGCGACCAGACGGCTTCGTTCTACCTGCAGGATCCTGAAGGCAACTGGCTTGAAGTGCTCCACGAGCCGGAGGGCGGGATCGTGGGTCATGGGGTCTGAGGACGGGGACTCGACCTTGCTTGCGATCGAGCGGGAAACCATGGAGTTGCTGGAGTGGCCCCGGCTGGCGGCCGATCTGGCGGGGTTCGCCTCCACCACTGCCGGCAGGGCCCTTTGCGGCCAGCTTCCCCTGGCTGCCACAAGGGAGGAGAGCGTGCGCCTCCTGGGGGAGACCACCGAGCTGTTGGGCCTCGATGGCCTCACCGAAGGGGGACTGAGTTTCCTCGGGGTGGTCGATCTGTCGGACACCCTGCGCCACTGCGGCAAGGGGGGTGTGGCCGCCGGTGAGCCCCTGCTGGCGGTGGCCACCACCCTCGCGGCCGCCCGGCGGCTGCGGCGCCAGATCGATGATCCCGACCTGCGTCCGATCGTCTCCGCCCTGGTGGCCGATCTTCGCAGCCTGAGTGGGCTGGAGCAGCGGCTCAACTTCTGCCTCGAGGAGGGGGGGCGGGTGACCGACCGGGCCAGCCCCACCCTCTCGACATTGCGCCGCCAGTTGATCCAGCTCCGGGGGGAGCGGCGCGAGCGGCTGCAGGAGTGGCTTCGGCGCCATGGCCCCCTCCTGCAGGACACGGTGATCAGCGAGCGCAATAGCCGACCCGTGCTGGCGGTGAAGGCGGCCGCCGCGTCCCAGGTGGCCGGTCTGGTGCATGACAGTTCCGCCTCGGGCAGCACGCTCTACATCGAACCCCAGGGGGTCATCGCCCTGGGAAACCGCCTGCGGGAACTGGAGGGACAGGAGCGGGAGGCGGAACGGGAGGTGTTGGCGGAGCTGAGCGCCCGGGTGGCGGCCGAGGCCGTCCAGCTGGAGCTGACCCAGCGGGTTCTGGTGGCCCTCGACTGTGCACTGGCCCGTGCCCGCTACGGGCGCTCGCTCGGCGCGGTGCGGCCGGAGCTCTCGGCGGATCCTTGCGCTCCTTTCCAGCTGGAGCAGCTGCGCCATCCACTGCTACGGCCCCCGGTGGTGCCGGTCACGGTGGCGGTGGACACTCCCGTAAGGGTGGTGGCGATCACCGGCCCCAACACCGGCGGCAAGACGGTGACCCTCAAGAGTGTGGGGCTGGCGGCGTTGATGGCCCGGGCCGGCCTGTTCCTGCCCTGCGCAGGAACGCCGCGGCTGCCCTGGTGTGCCCAGGTGCTCGCCGACATCGGCGATGAGCAGTCGCTGCAGCAGAACCTCTCCACCTTCAGCGGCCACGTGCGCCGCATCGCCCGCATCCTTTCGGCCCTGCCCCAGCCTCCAGCCGAGGCGGCGGGGGCCTCCCTGGTGCTGCTCGATGAGGTGGGCGCCGGCACCGATCCCACCGAGGGGGCGGCCCTGGCGATCGCCCTGCTCCAGCATCTGGCCGAGCGGGCCCGGCTCACGATCGCCACCACCCATTTCGGCGAACTCAAGGCGCTCAAGTACAACGACGCCCGTTTCGAGAATGCCTCGGTTGCCTTTGACGAGGACACCCTCTCACCCACCTATCACCTGCAATGGGGGATCCCCGGCCGCAGCAATGCCCTGGCGATTGCCTCCCGGCTGGGGCTGGCACCCGGCGTGCTGGAGCGGGCCCAGGCGTTGCTCGCCCCCCGAGGCGAGGGCGAACTCAACCAGGTGATCCAGGGGTTGGAGGCCCAGCGCCGGCGTCAGCAGGAGGCCGCCGAGGATGCCGTTGCCTTGTTGGCCAGCACCGAACTGCTGCATGAGGAGCTGCTGCAGCGCTGGGAGCAGCAGAAGGAGCAATCGGCGGAGCTGCAGGAGCAGCGCCGGCGTCAGCTGGAAACCTCGATCCGCGAGGGGCAGCAGGAGGTGCGCCGGATCATCCGCCGTCTGCGCCAGGGCAGGGCCGATGGTGAAACGACGCGGCTGGCCGGTGAGCGGCTCAAGCGCCTGGAGCGGGATCACCGGCCCGTGCCGGAGCGGCGGCAGCATCTGGGCTGGATGCCGGTGGTGGGGGAACGCATCCGTGTGCTGTCGCTGGGAAAGGCGGCTGAGGTGCTGGAACTCGGGGCCGGAGGCCGGGAGCTCACGCTGCGCTGTGGTCCGATGCGGCTCACGCTGCCCCTGGAGGGGGTGGAATCGCTCAGCGGCCAGAAGCCTGAGCTGCCCGAGCCCCCGGCCCCGACGGTGCAGGTGCGCATCCCCGCCGGGCTAGGTGCGGGGCCGTCGGTGCGCACCGAGCGCAACACGGTGGATGTGCGTGGCCTTCGCGTGCACGAAGCGGAGGCTGCCGTGGAGGAGCAGCTGCGGGCGGCCCATGGGCCTGTGTGGGTGATTCACGGCATCGGCACCGGCCGCCTCAAGCGGGGCCTGCGCGAGTGGCTGGCTGGGGTGGCCTACGTGGAGCGTGTGGCCGACGCCGAGAAAGGGGACGGTGGGCCTGGTTGCAGCGTGGTGTGGGTGAAGTAGGGGGGGAGGGGGACGTTCCCTGCGCTCACCCCAGCTCCGGCAGCACCGGCAGACCTATCGCCGCAAGATCAGTGCTCACCGGCCGTTTCAACGCTTCCCCCTGCCGATCAAACAACCGCCAGCCGCTGCCCACCACCTCCAGGTGGATGGTCTGGCCCGCCACCACCCGCTGGTCGGGTTCGGCGCGGAGCTGCACCAGGTGGCCGCTGTCCTGCAGCCGGGCGCTGACCAGCAGTTCATTGCCCAGGGCTTCGAGGTGGGTCACCTCCGCCACCAGGTTGCGGTTGGTGGCCGGGGCCAGCACCAGGTGCTCCGGCCGCAATCCCGCTGTGAGCTCCTCGCCGGCGCGCTCGGCCAGGGCGGAGGCCAGCGGTTCCTCCACCAGAAAGCGCTTGCTGCCCAGCTGCAGCTGGGCGCCGCCCACGGCCCGCACCGGCAGCAGGTTCATCGGCGGGCTGCCGATGAACTGGGCCACGAACAGATTCGAAGGCCACTGGTAGAGCTCCAGCGGGCTGCCCAGCTGCTGCAGGTGGCCCTGGTTGAGCACCGCGATCCGGTGGCCCATGGTCATCGCCTCCACCTGATCGTGGGTGACATAGAGGGTGGTCGTGCCCAGGCGGCGCTGCAACTCCACGATCTGGGCGCGGGTGCCCGTGCGCAGCTTGGCGTCCAGGTTGCTGAGCGGCTCATCCATCAGAAACACCGCCGGCTCGCGGGCGATCGCCCGGCC
>CALRUP020000018.1:0-48753 GCA_943371385.1 Paenacidovorax caeni
CAGGAAGAAGGCCAGACAGAGGCGTCGCACCTGGGGGTTGGTGAACACCTTGCGCAGGGCGCTGAAGGGGTTGAGCTCGCGCCGGCGCGGCATCGGCTGGCGGGCTTCGGGGGGGTGGGTTTCCGGCAGCAGTGTCAGCACCAGCACCAGGTTCGCCGCAGCGAAGCCCACCGCCACCAGCACCGGCAGGTTCACGTTGATCTCCCCCAGCCGACCCCCCAGGCCCGGACCGAGGATGAACCCCAGCCCGAAGGCCACACCGATCAGGCCAAAGGCCTTGGCCCGCTTCTCCGGCGGGGAGATGTCGGCGAGCACGGCCCCGGCGGTGGCCGCGGTGCCACCGCTGACCCCGTCGATCAGGCGGGCCACGAACAGCAGACCCAAGGGGAGGCTGGAGCCGGCCGCCCAGGGCAGCCGGCTCCAATCGGTGGCCACGGTGAGGGCGAACAGCCCCAGGCCCAGCACCGAGCCGGCCACGCAGAGGGCGATCACGGGTTTGCGGCCGTAGCGATCGCTGAGGGCGCCGATCAGGGGCGTGGCGGCGAACTGGGCCAGGGCGTAGCTGCCGGCCAGCAGACCCAGGGTGCGGCCGTCATTGCTGAAGCTGGCCAGCAGGAAGGGCAGCAACGGAAAGACGATGCTCTCCCCCATGCGGTCGTTCAGCAGGGTGACGAAGGCGCAGAGGTAGATGGAGGGCCGGGCGAGGCGCAAGGACGGTGCTGCCAAGGGTTCTTCAGGCTCCCACGGGGCCGCCGGGCCGCCATAGGGTTGGGCCGATCGGATTGAGAGCACTCCCGTGGTTGAGCCGGTGTTCGTGACCACCACCTTCAACATCGAGGGCTATGCGATCAAGGAGTACCGGGGAATCGTGCGCGGGATCGTGGTGCGCTCGCCCACCCTCCTGCAGGGCTTCTTCGGCGGGCTGAAATCGATGATCGGCGGCCGCATCGGCGCCTACACCGAGATGTGCGAGCAGACCCGGCAGCAGGCCTACGAGCAGATGATCAGCCATGCCCGCAAGCTGGGGGCCAACGCGATCGTGGGCACCCGCTACGACGGCTCGGAGGTGGAGAGTGGCGCCTCGGCGGCCACCGAGGTGCTCTGCTACGGCACGGCGGTGCTGATCGAGAAGCTCGATTGAGACACCATAGTTTCCAGGGCCCGTGTGTCGATGGGGCTCACTTGTAGGCGATGCCGGCGCTGGCGGGCCCCGTCAGGGGGAGCACCTCCGTGCGCTGGAAGCCCGCCTCCAGGCACCAGCGGTTGAAATCAGCGCCGGTGTAGTCGAAGGCGTCGCCGTTCTCGATCAGCATGTTCAGCGACATCATCAGGCCGAAGGCGTTGCTGCGGCGGGCATCGTCGATCAGGTGCTCCAGCACGATGAAGACACCGCCCACGGGCAGGGCCTCGTAGGCGGCGGCGATCAGCTGGCGCTTCTTCTCGAGGTTCCAGTCGTGCAGGATCAGGCCCATGGTGATCACGTCGGCCTTGGGCAGCGGCTGGGCGAAGAAATCCAGCGGCACGGCGCTGACCCGATCCGCGAGCCCTGAGGCGGCCACCTGACGCTCCGCAATCGCCGTGGCGGGAGGCAGATCGGCGGTGAGGCAGCGCAGGTGGGGGTGGCGGCGGGCCAGCGTGAGCGCCAGCAGGCCGGAGGCACCACCCACGTCGCAGAGGCTGCGGTAGGGGGAGAAATCGAAGCCCTCCGCCAGGGCCGTCGCGTTGCCGGCGGAGATGCCCGCCATGGCGGAGAGGAACTGCTCCAGTCGTTCGGGGTCGTCGTAGAGCGCCTCGAACAGGGGGGTGCCGCTGCGTTTGATCTCGTTCTGGGGTGCGCCCGTGCGCAAGGCCTCGGTGAGATCGCCCCAAAAGGGATAGAGACGGTCGTTCGCCATCTCCAGGAAGCCGCCGATGTAACCCGCTCTGGCCCGATCGAGGAACAGTGACGTCTCTTCTGTGTTGCGGTAGCGGGCGCCCTCTCCATCGCCATCGCGCTCGAGAAAGCGCAGGGCCACCAGGGTGTCGAAGAAGTCGGGGTTGGCGCGGGGGTGCAGCTTCAGCTCCGCCTGGAGCTCAGCGCCAGTCAGGGCGCGCTCACCCAGGAGGCTGAACAGATCCAGTTCGACGGCCGAGAGCAGCACCTTGGCGGGCCAGAAGGCCATCCCCACTTCGAGGATCCGGGCCGGGGTCAGGGTTGTCATGGGAAGGCTGAAGGTGGGAGGACTCAGGGTGCCTTCACAGCTTCCCAGGTCCAACGATGATTCTTGACGTTCCAGGCATCGCCGGCCATGCGCTTGCCGCGGATCAGGCCCTGGCGGGTGGCGTACTTGGTGGTGACGATGATCACCACGGGCCCATTCTGGGCCCAGTTGTAGCCTTCATCTTCGTAGGTCTTGGCACTGGCTCCGCTCCCCACCGTGAAGCGCAGGGCTCCACCCGGTAGGAAGGTGTAGATGTAGAAGTCACCGTCGGAATCGCTGCCGCTCCAGGTTGTGCCTTCGAGGCTGGGGGTGCGGACCGCGGCGGCTTTGAGCTGCTGGGCCGTCACCGGCGGCGGCAGGACCGCCCAGATCAGAGCCGCCGGCAGCAACGGCGTGGTGGCCGCCAGGGCGCCGCCAAGAACAGCGCCGGCAGCAGAGGCAATCGGCAGGTCTGGGACACGCATCGCTGTTGCGGCCCGAGCAGGCTCCGACAAGCTGGGACAAGCATTCAATCGCGTTTGAGCCGTTCCGCCACGAACAGCAACACGGTCTCAACAACGGCCTGATGCTCCAGATCAAGGAAGAGCTCGTGGCCGGAATGCTCGAACCAGACCAGGCGCTTGTCCGCCGCTGGGGTGGCAAGGCCCGAGAGCAGGGCGGTGGCACTGCCATCCAGCACCATCGGATCGGTGTGGCTCTGCAGGATCAGGGCAGGGCAGCTCACCTCCCCCAGCCGCCCTTGGGTCTGGGCGCTGAACTCGAGGAAGGAGATCAGCGGGGCCATGGGCGACCACTCGTAGCTGCTGTCGTGGATGGCCAGGGTGGGGTCCCGGTAGGTCTTCGGGATCGGCCAGCGGCGCAGCAGCCGTTGCACAAGCGGTCGCAGCAGCTGCAGGGGGCGACCGGGGGCCAGCAGCGAGGCCAGCTGAATCGGGGTCGCCGCCAGCACCAGGCTGTCGATGCAGGCGCCGTGGTCGGCCGCCAGGTGCAGGGCCACCAGGGCTCCCATGCTGTGGCCCACCACGATCACTCGTTCAGCCTGGGCACTGAGCTGCTCCAGGGCGACGGCCCCATCGGCGACCCAGTCGGGCCAGCGCACCGATTCGAGCGCTTCGGGGCTGGGCCCCCCATGGCCCCTGAGCAGGGGCATCGCCACGCTGAGCCCCAGGGCCCGAAGGGGTGTCTCCAGCGGCCTGAGTGTTTCCGGGTTGCCGGTGAAGCCGTGCAGCAGCAGGGCACCGAAGGGGGTACGGCCGGCGCCCATCAGCGGAAGATGACGAACATCATGTAGCCGATCCAGGCCACGATGGCGATCAAGGTGCCCACGGAGCCCAGAATGCCGCGGGAGTTGATGGGCTGGTTCAGGGGGGCGGATGAGCTGGACTGCGCGGCGTTGATGAAGGTGTCCTGGTCGCGGATGATGGCCTGGGGCAGCAGTTGTTCTGAGAGGGTGTGCACCCCGGGCATCGCCTTGACGGCGGTGCCGATGGCCAGGAATTCGACGATGCCGCCGCCAAGGTTGTAGACGTAGGTCTTGATGCCGACAACCTGATCGGCGCCGCAGCGGCGGGCATCGATTTCGATGTGGCGCAGGGCCTGCTCACGGGCGGCGTAGATCAAGGTGCTGAGTTCGCGGATTTCGCCGCGCACGAACGATTTGAAGAAGGCCGAGAGGCCGCCCCAGAGCCCCAGGGAATAGACCGAAACCCCCAACACCAGCTGCACGGGCATCAGGCCCTGGTCGATCAGGTTCCACATTTCCTCGTTGGTGAGGTCACTGGTGATCGGCGCGCCTGAGTAGGCCGCCGGCAGGGCGGGGTGGTGGGAGGCGGTGCCGATCATCACCATCTCCTGCAGCCCGACGAAGGGCAGGATCGTGGTGCGGATCCCCACCACGGCGTTGGCGCCCACGGCCGTGGCCTCCGCAGAGATGCGCTGGAGCGCCAGGTGACGGATCGTGTTGAACAGGCGAGAGAACTCCACCACCTCGCCGCGCACCAGGCTGCGCAGGCCTCCCAGCAGGCCACCCCCCAGGCCCACGGCGTAGGCCACGTTGCCGAAGACGAACTGCAGCGGCCTGAAGCCGCAATCGAGCTGGCAGTAGAGCGCCTGGCCATCGGCGGAGGTGGTGAACGCCAGCTCGTCGTCGGGTGTTCCATTCTCCCGGTGCAGGCAGGAGCCGATCGCCAGAAACTCCACATTGGTGCCCTGGAACAGCAGCTCGTTGGCCACCCCGGTGATGCCGACGCCACCCCTTTGGCCGGCTTCACGCACCAGACGCCGGTAGGCGCGCGAGCGACCCTCGTGGATCAGGGCGGTGATCGGATGCACCTCTCCCCCCACCAGGGTCTTGAGGCCGGAGATCAGGCTGCGCACCAGGCCGAGGGCGATCACGCTGTTGCCGATCACCAGGTCACCCGGCGTCAGGCCTTTGCGGCGCAGACAGTAGATCTCGTTGCCGGAGAGGCCGGTGATGAGGGTCATGGCGTCTGACAGAGGCGGCGGTGCTCCCAGGGGAGCAACCGCAGGCAATCTCCCGCAGGTTGGCTTCGGACGTCCAGCCGCGAGGCCCGCTCGACAGCTGCCCGCGCCCTGGAATCGAAGTTTGGATCAACAGGGCCAAGGATTGCCGGTTCTGCTGGCGATCAGATCAGGGCCTGAGGCGTTGATCAATGCAGAGCACGAAGGAAGCGCCGCTGGCGTGCTCCAACCTCATGGCCACGGTGCGGCAGGGCTGGCCGGTGGCCAGGCTGATGTAGGTGTCGGTGATGTATTGATGGAGACCGGTATCAATCAGGCTGAAGAAGTACTCCTTGTTGGCGTGGTCGGTGCCCCGCGTGGCGGGTGTGAACAGGCGGTTCCCGGACGGGGGTAGCCCCTGGCCCAGGTGTGTGTTGCTGATCTGAAGGCCGTCGCCGTCGAGCACGTAGGCCGCTTCGATCACGGTGTTGCTACTCAGCCAGTTGGCAAGACCGCCGTCGAACGTCTGGGCAGCGCTGTGGCGCAGGCGTTCACAACCTGCGAGGGCCAGATTGATCAGATCGAGGCTCTCCTTGTGCCGGGCCTGGATGGCGGCCACGGCCTTGGCCCGTTGCCGGCGGGCGGCTTCCATCAACACTGGGTGCAGGGCCGCCAGGTGCAGGTCAGCCGCTGGCTTAGCGCGCGCAAAGTGATAACCCTGGAAGAACTCCGCTCCGAGGGCGGCGCAGGTGTCCAGTTCTGCCTGGGTTTCCACCCCTTCGGCCAGCACCAGAGTGCCGATGGTCTTTCCGAGTAGGACCAGTGACTTCATCGTTTCCTGTTTGAAGAAGTCGCGGTCAACTCCGGCGACGAGACTGCGGTCGATCTTGATGATGTGGGGCCGCAATTCGGCGATGCGGGGCAGGTTGCTGTGGCCGGATCCCATGTCGTCGATAGCGATCAGGAAACCGAGTTCACGATGGCGCTCCACGAAGCGTTTCAGGGTCACCGTGTCTTGAACCTTGGTTTCGTTGAGCTCGATCACGATGTCAGTGGGTTCCAGCCCCGTGGCCCGGGTGGCCTCAAACAGGGCTCCCGAGCCCTCCACCCCCTCGTCGATCAACGAGGTTTCGAAGTTGAGAAACAGAAAGGGGCGCAGGGACCGGGGCAGGTTGAGATCCCGGTAGGCCTCCATGGCCCGGGTGCGGCAGCGACGATCGAGTTCCAGCAGCCTGCCGGCCTTGCGGGCCTTGGCGAACAGTTGTCCGACACCGATGTGCGTCGGCCGCGCGAGGGCCTCCAGGCCCACAACAGCGGTTTGCTTCAGGGAGACGATTGGTTGAAAGTGAATGTCCAGCTGATTCGATCGGAGGGCCGAATGGACTTCGATCGATGCTTGCACAGGCTCAGCGTGATCCATTGCGTGCGCATGACGGCTGACTACGGTGTTAGCCATCACCAATTAACCTTAGCGGTTTTCATGCGGCTGCGCTTTCAGCCCTGCCGAAGGAGGATTCCCCGATGGCCATTCCTTCCATGGTTTGTGTGTACCGATCTCTGATCTGACCCCTCCAAGGTTTGCCTCGGCTGGCGACTCCAGCGATGGCCCTCTTCCCCTGAGCGACACGAGCCTGCTTCGGTTCCGATGGGCCGTGCCTAGAAGCAGCTGAATGGGCACTGGATTCCAGTACTAGGCCGAAGCCCTTCAGGAGTTACGGTCTTCGGTGCTCACCCTGGTTGAGGCTTGGGAGGTTTGAGCTGGCTGCAAGCCCTGGGGGCGTTGGATGCCCACTCGGCTTAATAGGTGCCTGTCGTGAGTTGGTCGATACAGAGAACGGAAGTCCCTCCTTCAGGATGATGCAGCCGCTTGGCCAAGGTGCGGCAGAGCCGGCCCGTTGCCAGATCGATGTAGCTGTTGGTGAGCAACTGATCAGGGCCGTTCTCGATCATGCCGAGAAAGTATTCCTTGTTGCTGTGATCAGTTCCCGGTGTGGCTGGTGCGAACAGTCGATGATTGGAGGGCCTGACCCCTCGTCCCAGGTGAGTTCGGCTGAGTTGCAACCCTTGATCGTCGAGCAGGTAGGCCGCATTGATCGTCGGTTGCTCGAGCACCCAGGTCGCCAGGATCGGATCGAACTCCGTTGCTGGGCCGGCGAGCAGACGTTCGCTGCATTGAACAGCCATCGCCTGCAGGTCTTGATCGGATTGTTGTTGGGCTTGCTGAGCGGCGAGGATTTTGATCCGGTGCCGGTGGTTGGCTTTGAGGATCAGGGGTTGTACATCTGATAGATGCAGGTCCGCCGCCGGTGCCGGGCGTGCAAAGTAATGGCCTTGGAAGTAATTGACACCAAAGAAGGTGCAATAATCTAGCTCTGCCTGTGTTTCTAGCCCTTCTGCCAATACTAGGGTGCCAATATTCTTGCATAGGTAAACAAGCGATTTTATTGTCTCTTGTTTGATGTAATTCTTCTCAACGCCCTCCACCAGGCAGCGATCGAGTTTGATGATGTGGGGTCTTAGCTCAGAGATTTTGGTAAGGTTGCTGTAGCCTGATCCAACGTCATCGATGGCGATCAGAAAGCCCAGTTCGCGGTATTTATCTACGAAATTTTTTAGGGCCATGGTGTTCAACACCCTGGATTCTTTTAGCTCGATCACGATGTCGTTGGGCTCCAGGCCCGCTGCCCTTGCGGCCTTCATCAGTTCCCCAGATCCCTCGGCTCCTTCGTCGATCAGGGATGTCTCAAATTTCAGAAACAACAAAGGCGGCAACGCCAGCTGTTGGGACAGATGGCGGAATCCAGCCAGGGCCAGGGCGCGGCAGTGACGATCAAGTTCCAGCAACTTGCCACTTTGTCGAGCTTCGGAGAAGAAGGCTTCGACGTTCCTGTTCAATGGCCTGGCCAGGGCCTCCAGACCAATCACGGTGCTGGTTTTCAGGCTGATGATCGGTTGATAGTGGATCTCCAGCTCGTTAGATGCCATGGCGTTGGAAGCCTGGTTGGATGAAATCTTGCCGCTGTTGTTGAGCATGAATATCCCATTGGCGCTGACAGTATGGGAACCTGAAGCCTTGCTTGGTATAGATGGATACATCGCCTCCTCCCCCGTTTCTGAGTTGGGCACTTGTTTCCAGATTGGCCTGACGTTTTAGAGGTGTTCTTGTTCGTTATTGAGGAGATCCAGTGATTTACTCAGCAGTCGACGGCCGAGGTCGTTGTAACCCTGTCTCAGGTAAAGGCTGGCGGCGCGGAGGTTGTCGGCTTCGGCCTCCAGCCGCAAGGTGCGCACCCCCAGTTCCCGGCAGGCGGCCTCGGCCTCGGCCAGGGCCCAGGCGCCAGCCCCTTTGGAGCGCCCCTGGGGTGCGATGAACAGCTCATCGACGAAGGCGATGCGGCCCTCCATCTCCAGACTGAAGGAGAAGGCCATCAGCAAATAGCCCACAGGTGTTTCGCCCTTGACGATGAACCACAGACGACCGGTGTTGTCATTGTTCAGGAACGTCTCCAGCAGCGAGCGTTTGCGGTCGTAGTCGTAGGAATAGCCGAAATGGGCGTAGAACGCGGCCACCAGCGGCATCAATTGGTCCAGCTGCTCCGGTTGCACGGGGCTCAGGCGGATCGAGTCCGGCGTCATGGCGTCGCGAGGTGGGCCTCGATCATCGGCGCCAGCTCGGCCGCGTGGCTGAAGGCCAGGTCGTGGTCGGCGCCGGGAAACACCCGCAGCTGGGCCCGGGGCAACAGCGCTTCCAACTGCCGCCCGACGCTCAGCGGACTGATCGGATCGGCGTCCCCCCACACCAGCAGGGTGGGCCGATCGAGGTCAGGAAGCTGGTGCGTGAGGTTGGTGTAGGCGTCTGCGAACCAGGGGGGAACGGCGGGCTGGCTGGCGATGAAAGCCGGACGCCAGTCCGCGGCGCCGTGCTCCGCCATGTCGAGGCCGCCGGAGGTGACCGTCAGCACCAGGTGGGTGATCGCTTGCGGTCGCTCCAGGGCGGCCAGCAGGGCGATCACCCCTCCCATGGACTGGGCGATCAGTGCGCTGGGCCGATCGAGCGCCGCGGTGACCAGGGCGACCAGATCGTCGAAGCCGTTGATGGCGGGATCCGGCGGCGTTGGCCCGAAGCCCGGCCAGCCCAGGATCCTGCGCTCCGCCGGATGGGTGAGCCGCTCGGCGAGTGGTTGCCAGAAGGCTGTGCTGCCGGAGGCCCCTGGAAGGAAGAGCAGTTGGGCGGGACAAGCGTGCTGGCCGGTTGGTGCGCTCGACATTCAGAGCAGCCCCCGGGCGCGCACGAAGGCCTGCAGCATCGACCAAGAGCCCAATGTGACCTTGAGGGCCATCACCGTGTTCAGCAGGGGGATCCAACCGCCGCTGGCCACACTGCCGAAGCGTCCTCCCGGCAGGCCGAGGCCCTCCAGGCAGACGGCGGCCATGGCGATGAAGGCCAGCACCGAGGCCTTCTCCCACAGGTGGGCGCGGCTTCGGCGTTGCAGCTGTGCCAGGGAGCTGTAGGAGCCGGTGATCAGCAGCAGGCCGATCGCCGTGCCCCCCGCCACGCCGGAGGCAAAGCCTCCCCCGGGGGACAGATGGCCGCGGATCGCCAGCTCCACCGCCACCAGCGCCGCCACCGTGGCTCCCAGCCGGCAGAGCACGCCCACGGCGGGATCCTCCAGGCCACGTACCTCGGCCGGGGTGCGTTCGCCCTGCAGCATCCAGCTCACACCCAGGGACGCCAGGGTGAACACCACCACCTCGGCGATGGTGTCGTAGAGGCGCGTGTGCAGGATCACTCCCGAGACCACATTGGGGGCCCCGGTCTGCTGAAGGAGGGCCTTGATCAGCGGCGCGGCGTGGCGTGGCTCGACGAGGGGCATCCCCAAAGGCGCCAGCACGAGCACGGCGGCGGCCGCGCACAGCAGCACGATCTTGATCCTCATCGGGCCTGTTCCCCTGGGCCGATCGTTCCGCCCCAGCGCTGCCAGGCTGCGGCCCCGGGAAGGGCCTGCAGATCGCCTGCCAGGGTGCCCGACACCAGCTGCAACCGGCAGCCCTTCTCCAGATGGCCGTGCAGGCCCAGGCCATGGCCTGGGGCCCCAGGCTCCAGCGGCACCAGCTCCAGCCGGAGCTGGACCTGGGCCAGCCACTGCCTCAGGACCGTTTCACCTTCCTCGGCGAGGGGGTGATCAGGCGGTACTCCAAGCCGCAGCACCATCGACGAGCGCAGGGCAACGGCATAGAGCACCGTGGCCAGCAGGGTGCCCACCAGCGCTTCGGTCAGGGCCACGTCGGCTGCTCCCATCAGAGCGAACAGCAGCGCCGCCACAACACCCAGCATTCCGCGCAGCACCAGGGCCTGGCTGGGCTGACGCTGCGCCACGGTGAGCAGGGCCGTGAGCGGCAGCAACGCCGTGAGTGGCAGCAGCAGGGCGCCGTCGCTCATCGTTGGGGGCGCTCAAAGGGAAGGGGGGCCTGCGCGGCGAGCACGAAGCCCAGCAGGGTGCTCCAGATCATCAACATCGCCAGGGCCAGCAGCAGCAGGGGCCATTCGCGGGGGCCCCGCAGCAGCAGACCCACCAGGATCAGGGTGGAGCCGAGGGTGTCGGCGACGGTGAGGCCGTGGAGCTTCACCAGGAGCCCGGCGCGCCCGAGCAGTGGCGCCGTGCCCCAGAGCCAGAGCAGGGCACCCAGGCCGAGGGCGAGGTTGCTGAGCACGGTCATGGGGTCTCCTCCCGCAGCAGCCGCGCCAGCAGAACCAGACCGCCGTTGCCCACCGCCAGCACGATCACCCCCACCAGCGCCAGCATCGGGTCGTCCCGCTGCACACCCACCACCAGCATCAGCACTGCCGCCTTGGTCGACAAACTGGCCAAAGCAGCCAGCCGTTCGCCGATCGGGCTGGGCCGCGATGCCGCCAGGATGGGAATCAGCAGGGCAGCGGCCAGCACGGCAACCAGCAGGTTCGGGATCATGTCTGCAGGCCTCCTTTGCGCCCCGTGGGCGGTCCTGGCCGCCGCTCATGCACGCGGTAGTGACGCCCATCACTCTCCAGGCCCAGCACCAAGGTGAAGGGCGTGACGGAAATGCGGAAGATCTCCAGGGCGATCAACAGATCAGAACCTCTAGCCCGGCTCGGCGCGCGCACCAAGCGGTTGATGGGCTGGCGGGCCACGATCAATGAGAAGGCTTCGCCATAGGCCAGGGGAATGGCGACCAGGGCCCGGCCCAGGGCGGCCAGGAAGGCCCCCAGGGGCAGGGGCCGGCGTCGGTGGGGCAGCAGTAAGGCGACCGCCAGGCCGATGCTCAGGTTCAGGGGGCTCAGGTCGCTGGTGAGCAGGCACCAGAGCATCAGGCGCAGGGCCGTGGTCAGCACCAGCACCGGCAGAAAGGTTCGGAGCGGGGTGATGAGCAGGGTCATGGGGCCAGTCCCAGCACCAGGACGGCCCCCAGCAGCACCACCGCTGCGAGCAGGTTGTCGAGCCGCTCCAGCCCAGGCAGGCTCCAGGGCCGCCTGCGCCACTCAAGCAGCCGTTGCAGGGTCACACCGGCCACAACGGTGCCGCCGGACTTGAGCAGGGCCCAGCCCAGCCCGTCGGTGGCCAGGTTTCCCCAGAAAGCGCGAGCCCAGGGGCTCAGGTTCAACAGCAGCAGCGCCGCCACCAGGAGCAGTGACCCGAAGGGCCAGGCGGTCGCTCGCGGAATCAGCCCTGCCCCTGGGGCACCTGGAGCCGTCACCGCCCCGTGCAACCTCGCCACGGGGGCCCCCCAGAGCCTGGCGTAGACCGCCACCGTGCCCACCCCCAGCACCGCCACCAAAAAATGCCCGAGCGTGGTGTTGAGCCCTTCCTCCAGGACGTCCTTGGCGGCGAATCCCAACAGCGGTGCCACCCCGGCGATTGAGCAGGAGGCCAGCAGCAGCGGAACGGCGCTGCTGGCGGCCAGGGGGCGCTGGCGCCAGCCCTCGAGGCTTTGGCTGGGGACGCCGCGGGCCGCCAGGAACAGGGCAGCCTTGGCCAGCCCATGGGCCAGGGCCAGCAGGGCGCCGACCGACGGCAGCACCACCACCAGGCCCATCTGGGAGAGGGTGCTCCAGGCCAGCAGGCGTCGCAGGTCGGTTTCAGCCAGGGCGAAGACCACCCCGAGAGCGGCGCTGAGGATCCCCAGCCCCTGGAGGACCGGCGTCAGGGGCGGCGTGAGCTCCGCCAGCCGCAGCAGTGGCGCCACTCCGGCGCTGATCACGGCGCCCGAAAGCAGGGCCGACACCGCCAGCGGCGCCTGGGCGTTGGTGCGTGGCAGCCACAGCCCGGCGAGGAACAGTTCCCCTTTGCTCACCAGGGCCACCACCAGCAACGCCAGGGGCACCCCCCCGGCCAGGGGCGTCGCCGCCAGGGCAAACGTGCCCTGCTGCAGGTAGACCAGCCCCGCCCCGATCAGGAACAACAGCATCACCGTGTTGCTCAGCAGGCCATAGCGCAGTCCGAGCCAGAGGTCGCGCTCGCCGTTGCCCAGCGCCAGCAGCACCACCACCGCCACGCCCACCACTTCCAAAGCGACATAGATCGAGATCAGATCCACCGCCACAATCGCCGAATTCACAGCTCCCAGCAGCACCAACATCAGCAGGGCCAGGTGGCTGTCTTGGCGCCCTGAGGGGGCGCCGCCGTCGGGATCGGCACCTGCGCTGAAGCCATCGAGCGCCACGGCGGCCGTCACCAGGCCGTTGAGCAGCAGGAAGGGTGCGGCCAGAGCATCCAGCTGCAGTCTTACCCCGAGGGGGCCCAGCAGCTGAAGGCTCTCGGGCGCCCAGCCGACGGGGATGGCTGCGGCCATGGCCACCGTGGCTGCGCTGGCGAGCAGCGTCAGTGGCCGGCCCAGTCGGGGTGACAAGGCGGTGATGAAGGCTGCCAGGAAGGGGCCCAGGAGCCAGGCGATGGCGGTGGCGATCATTCCGGTTCGTCGGGCCTGAGCGTGAGTCGGTCGAGCACGGCCGCGTCGAGGCGAGGATCGAGGCGGGCCAGCCGCGTGGTGGCCACCAGCAGCAACGCTTGCACCGAGAGGCCGATCACGATGCCGGTGAGGATCACCGCCTGGGGTATCGGGTCGGCCCAGGGCAGGTCGCTGGCGGCCGCAGGGGTCTCGCTGTTGAGGATCGGCGTCCGCAGGCCGCCCCGGGCGGCGATCAGCACGAACAGGCTGATCACCCCGGTGCCCATGACGTCCATGGCCAGCACCTTGAGCAGCAGGTTGCGCCGCAGCAGCAGGCCCACCAGACCGATCAGCACCGTCAGCAGCACCAGCGCCTCGAGCGCCCGGAACGAATCCATGGCAGAGGTCCAGGGCAGCAACTGACTTTAGGGAGAGCGCCAAGGATCGACGTTCCGGAGGCTCCGCGATGGCCGACGACACTGTCTTCGCCACGGTTGTTGCCAGAAACCGTGCCAGCCACAAAGCCCTGCACGACTGTGCCGCGACACCCGGCCTGGCTCGGTGGCCCTTTCGGTCCCTTCAGCGCAGACGAAACGGAAGCCCCATCAGCAGGGCGCAGCTGATCGCCAGCGCCAGCGGGTGGTGAGGAACCGGGGGATCAAGGTCAGCACCAGTCCGCAGAGCAGGGCGACCGTGTGCCCCAGTTAGCGCCCATAGAGAACGTAGGCAGTGCCGATCAGGCTGACCATCAGCCCCACCAGCAGCGCGGTGGCGTCGGTCATGGCGGCGGGTTGGAAGGATCCTCAGGGCCCAGCGGACCCTACGGCGGATTCAGTGGTGGCTGTCCCGCAGGCGGGCCGACATCATCGCTTCGGGATCGACGCCGGGGTAAGTGGGCGGCAGCCAGACCCGCACCACCAACAGAAGCGCCATGGCCATCAGGAACACGCACACCGCCAGCATCTGACGCCAGTCGGTTTCGAGCACCCCCTTGACGATCACCTCCCGCAGCACCGAAACGATGGCGACCTCCACCGACACTCCGATTGAGACGCGCTGTTCCTGCAGGTAAATGATCATCAGGCGAAACAACTCCACCAGGATCAGGATGAACAGGATGTCGGCGGTGACTTCGTGAAAGTGTGGCTTGGTGAGCAAGGAGAGAAAAATGGCGCGTAACTGCAGCGCCATCACACAGAACAAGCCCACGCAAAGTGAGACGGCAATCAGGTCCTGAACCGCTTCGAGCCCCTGCACGATCTGGCGCCGACGGAACTGTTGATGCCAGGGAACAGATGTGGTGGAGGCAGGAGATTCAGAGGGCGGTGAAGTGGGCGATGAAGCGGGTGGTGAAGGGGAAGATTCTGGTCGATGCGCATCAGCTGATGGCCTGGAATCGAGGCTGATCAGTTTGGTCATGGCGATTTATTTGAAACGACCGTGTGGCATGGGCAGACGCTACCCGCAGTTGTTCTGATGGGTCAATCTGTTGTCCATCAGACTCACTGATGGCAGTGATGGAGGCCACGGCTGTTCTCAGGTGGTGTTGACACACAGGACCTCCGACCCCCTGAGATCGTCAGCGTTCAGCAGGCTGGGCTTGTCGCAGGCTCCGGGGCTGAGAGGCTGCCGCTGGCCGAGCGAAGGCCCCTTAGAGGGCTTCTCATGGCACTGGCTTGACCCCCTCATCGGGCTGAAGGACGTCAAGGCAGTCGTCACGTCCCGCCCTGCAGCGGTCGGTAGAGGTTGGTGATGAGCAGCTGGTTGTCGCTCCATGTGTGCACGCGGAGCTGGCCGCCGCCCGCCGGTTCGCGCTCGAAGCGCAGTTCCCGCAAGGGCAGCGCGGCCTCTGCCCGAAGGCGGCCGATCAGCTCCAGTTCCGTGAGCTGGCACTCCAGCACCAGCTCCTGACCATGGGGATTGCGTAGCCGCAGATCGCGGGACCCCCAGGCGACGGTGGCATCGGCCCCCAGGGGCGTGAAGCGCTCGTCGTCGCCGTAGACGTCGATGCTGTGGGGATGGCGCTCCACCACCTCCAATCCCGCCAGCAGGCCGAGGTGATACAAAAGCCCCGAGAGCTGGCAGAGTCCGCCGCCCACTTGGCTCACCAACTGGCCGTCCACCAGATTCCGGCCCTGCAGGTAGCCGCGGCGGGCACTGGGGCGACCCAGTGAACGCCAGAACGACCAGGTGGTGCCGGGGGCCAGGCGTGCTCCGTTGAGGCGGGTGATCGCCAGCTCCAGGTTGGCGCGCTTGTTGGCCAGCCACACCCCGGGCATCAGGGGTTGTCGGATCTCGGCGCGGGGTGGGGCGGTCAGATCAACCAGGTCTCGATGGCCGCGGCTGAAGACCAGGCACGAGCGCTGGTCACGCCAAAGACGCCGGAGGTGCAGCATCTCCTGACGCAGGGCCAGGGGGAGGCGGCGACGCAGGCGAGTGCCCATGGCGAGGACCGCGGAAGCAGGCCAAGGCTGGCATGGCTACGCAGGTTCAGGGCTTCAAGTAGGCCTCGCCTTGGTGCTCCCTCCAGCTCAGGGGGGTTAGCTGCTCGGGATGGCCCTGCGGGTGCGCGAACCGCCGGCAGGGTCATGGTGACGTGCACAACGCCGCCCCGGGCGCCGCAGGCGAAGGTTGCCGTCCAGCGATGGAGCCCTGTTGGCGAGCTTGGTGATGGGCACGATGTCGATGCTGAGAGGGTGAGCGCGAACGTTGACCCGTGCGTGGGCCATGGGGCTGGGCGCTTCAGCTTCAGATTGGCGATAGACGACATCTGTTGAGTGTCGATGGTGCGCCGTTGATCTACCCATTCTTAACTTTCTTCGGTAAGGTCAAATCCAAAGACCTGCCTTGATTGAATGAATTTCCTTCTGCCGTGGATCAAGGAGGAACGCGTCGATCTGCGCCGGAGTCGACTGCGTCAACGCCAGGCTGTTTTGATCGCCCTTCTGGTGCTCACCTCTCTGATGACCTTGGAGCTGATCCGTCGAGGGGTTGAAGTCAACAAGAAAAGGCTGAATGAGTTGCAGGCTCCGATAGCTCAGGCCTCTGAATCTCAGAAATGGTTAAAAGGAAAGGCTGATGATTGGGCCCGCAGAGCTGAAACGCTTGACTATCTCAAAAAGAAGACCCCAGAGAGCTTCATACGACTGAACGAAGCCAGTAAAAAGATTGAACCTGCTGTCATGCTGCAGCTCTTCTCGCCCACTGGCGAGGTGCTGTTTAAAACCAACCGGCTTTCCAATGGTGGCCAGGATGATCCATTGCTTGGGAAATGCGCCATGGCTCAGTTGAGGCCGCCTTTGAAGCGTGGCCAGAGCCGCCAGTTTTCCTGCCGCGACAGTCGCAACCAGGTTTACAAGGGTGTGGTGACAACAGCCGGCGGGAAGCAAGCAGGCCGATCGCCGTTAGGAATGTTGGTTTATCTGACACCCTTCGCCCCAGATGGCTCACTGCTGAAATCCCCGGATGTCGAGGTATTCGAGGGCACGCTGTGGTCGTTGCTGGACGATTTGCCCTTGGTGTTGGTGTTGTTGGCAGCGTTGATCGCCTTCCGGGTGGTGATGATGCTGGAACGTCGTCGGGTCATGCTTCTTCAGAGGCGGAGAGAACGACAGGCGGGCTTACGGATTCGGAGAAGCAGTGAGCGGTTGGATCACATGCTCGAAAGGCTCGGAACCTCAAATAACTCCCGTGGCTTGGCCGTAGAGGATGAGGTCACCTCCATTATCTTTGGAGTCAACAAGCAGGTGGGCTCGGAGCCGGAAGCCTTCTCGCACAGGCGAGAAGGAATGGAGGATAAGCTCGGAGAAGTGGCGAAACGCTTCGAGCAATTTTTGGAGTCCGCCCGGGCTCTGGCACTGCTCGATGCTCTTACAGATCTACCGAATCGCCGCTATTTCCTTGTTCGCCTTGAGGTTGAAGCTCAGCGCGCGAGAAGAAGCGGTAGGCCCTACGCGGTTATGTTTGTCGATGTCGATAAGTTTAAGCAAATCAATGATACCTATGGTCATGGTGTAGGCGATGCAGCCCTCACGACAGTTGCAGACAACCTGCGGGAGTGGTCCCGACGTGAAGACTTTGTAGCTCGTTACGGAGGTGATGAGTTTGCTGTCTTGATGGATCTTTCAGGCTTGGAGGATCGGAGCGATAGTAATCTCAAGGCAAAAGCCTATCTGTTTGCGAATCGGCTGATTTCTAGGTTTGAAGCCCCCTTTGATCTTGGCGCTGTATCACTACCGATTCGACTCAGTATCGGCATTACAATCGTCCAAGGGGGTGACTATGACTTCAAGCAAGCCATGAAGCGTTCCGATATTGCGATGTATCAAGCCAAGAAGCAGTTCCATAGCCGCATCTTTGTTTTCGGTGAGGATTCCATAAGAGAGGACCTTGATGACTATCAGTTGTTTGCTGATCTGCAGCATGCCCTTGCGAATCATCAGCTGTCGGTATATTTTCAGCCGATTCTTTCCACCAATGGAGGGATTCATACCGTTGAGGCGCTGGCTCGCTGGACCCACCCAACCGAAGGAGAGATATCACCCGAAACATTCCTGGCCCTCGCAGAGCGTTACCGATTGATCGGACCCCTTGGAGAGGAATTGCTTCAACTCGCTGTTAAGGGTTTTGCAACTCTGCTGGCCAGCATGAACAGTGATCTCAGGCTCGCGATCAACGTGACGGCATCCTTGCTTAATAATCCGAATTTTGCTGCCATGCTGCTTGAGCTTCTCAGCAAGCAGAGAGTTCTTCCGAGTCAAGTCACTCTGGAAATCACGGAGACCTCACTGTTTCAAACAGATGACGCCACAGAGGCTAATTTGCGTATTCTTAGGGATTCAGGCATGGATTTATCCTTGGATGACTTTGGCACGGGCTACTCCTCGCTCAACAGGTTGTTTCTTGTCCAGCCTAATGAGATCAAAATTGATAAGTCTTTCGTGAAGGATCTGGATACAGATGCAACGGCCATGCGGATCGTGAAGTTGATCACGGGCCTCGGTTCATTGATGAATATAAGGATTGTTGCTGAAGGTGTAGAAACAGCCGAGATTGCCGATCTTCTCACTGAGCTCGGCATTCACCATCATCAAGGGTATCTTTACTCCAAGGCACGGGCAACGAGTGATCTGATCGCTTCAGGTGCAAAGGCTTTTCAGCTGACTCAGGACACGCTGCCTTCCTGAGCTGCTCATCGGCACTGATTCGCATTTTATCAACGCTCTTCGAGATGGCCAGTGCCATTGATTCAGAGGGCATGGGCAACCGATTGAACACGTTTCGAGCGTTGAATCTGCTCAGCGCTGATAATCAACATTTGGGCGTATGTGGCGCGATCCCCCTTCGGTTGATTGATCACGTTGTGCTGTGCTCAACAGGTTCTTGAACGTATGTCCGGTCCATCGACCCAATCCTTAAGTGTTGTCGTCATGCGGTGGATGTGTTTTCGAACGTGGCATGGATGAGCCCCTGGGCCTCGTTGGTTTTGAGGCAAGGCTTGAGGCAGGCCCAACAAGGATCATCCGTGCTTCAGGTAGGCCTCGCCTTGGTGCTCACTCCAGCTCACCCGGCTGAGGGAGCGGCTCAGGCCGGTGGCGAGGGCTGAGGCCAGCAGCAGGGGCGTGAGCAGCACGGGATTGCCCTGGAGGGTGAACACGAACAGCGCGCAGAACAGGGGGGTGCGCGAAGCACCGCTGAACAGGGCGGCCGCCCCGATCGCGATCAGGGCCGCCTGGTTGGGCGCCGTCAGTTGTTGCACGAATGGGGCCACCAGCACGGCCCCCAGGGTCATTGTGTCGTGCATCAAGCCGCCGGGGGCGCCGATGGCAATGCTCAACAGGGAGGCCAGCAGCCTGGGTAGAGCCGTCCACCAGGGGGTGTCCGGTCGACCCTGCAGGGCCGGACCAAGACTGAGCGAGCCGTCGTTGAGGCTGAGGCCGCCGCTGAGCACGGCCAGCAGGGCCAGCACAGCGCCGAGGGCCAGAGCGGTGGGCAGCAGCTGGCTGCGCAGGCGTTGGCCCAATCGCGTGGCCAGGGGAATCAGCAGCCGCACGAAGACCACCCCCACCAGGGCGCAAACGGCTGTGACCAGCAGGGCCCAGGGCCAGAGCCGGGGCTCCAGACCGCCGATCAGAAAAGACGTCAGCCTGGCCGGCTGGCCCAGGTCGGTGCCCACCAGCGCGCCGATCCCTGCCAGGGCGAGGGTCGGGAGCACCAGGGAGAGACCTTTTTCGGCGCTGAGTTCCTCCAGGGCGTAGGTGGCCCCCAGCAAGGGCGAGCGGAAGGCGGCCCCCAGCCCGGCGCCACCCCCGATCGCCGCCAGCAGGGCAGGGGGGAAGACCGTCAGTGGTTTGAGGCGCGAGCGCAGGGCGAGCAACACCGAGGCCCCCAGGGCCGCCGAGGGGGATTCGATCCCCACCGTGAGGCCGGAGAGGTGGGTGAGCAGCAGCAGCGGCAACCGCGTGAGCTGCACGCGGGGCTCGAGGCTGGCCAGGGCCCGCTGCCGCTGATCCTCGGGTAGACCGCTGTGTTGGAGGGCCAGCAGCCCCCCCAGGCCCCCGCCCCGGCCGGCGGCCAGGGGCCCCCAGGCCAGCACCAGAAACAGAGGAGCGACCAGCAGCGGCAGGGCCACCAAGGCGGGCTGCAGCGTCCGGGCGGTGCCCATGGGCCAGAGGGCCTGGAGCTGGAACCCCAGTTCAGAGATCCACTGCAGCGGAAGCTCCAGCAGACCGATCAGCAGCCCGCAGCCCAGCAGGGTGAGCAGGCGCATGAGGGCAAGGGCCATGGAGTGGGTCGGCGGGGCTCAGATCGCGCCGCTGAGCACCATGGGCCCTTTCGGTGCGGTGCCGTTGGGGTCACGCTCGAGGCTGACGCTCACGCCCTTGGCCAGGCTGGTGGGCATCGGCGGGATCAGCATTGCCACGTGGCCCTGGGCCGTCGGCACGAAGGCGACGCAGCCCACTTTCTCGCCGTTCACATCGGCCCAGAGCCGATAGACGTGGCCCGGTGGAGCTGGCGGCAGATTGTTGAGCATCAACACGTTATGGGTGGTGTTGCCAGTCACCAGCACCTCTCCGTTCGTCGGGGTGCCGGGGTCCATCGCCGTGAGCGTCAGCAGGCGGTTGGCGCTCTGAACGGCTGCTCCCCGTGGCTCCCTCAGCTGACGTTGGACCTGGGCCAGCTGGGTGCGGGTCTGCTGCAGCTCTGCCCCGAGGACCACCAGCCCCAGCCCCAGCAGGGCCGGTACCAGCCAGGGCAGCCTGGACCGTGGGCGAGGGTTCGGTTCGATCAGCCGCTTACGCAGCCGGGCCGGGGGCGTCGCCGTGGCCGGCAGGGCCAGGGGCAGCAGTTCAAGGGTGGTGCGGAACTGATCAAGCCGCGGCCGAAGCTCGGGCCTCTCCCGTAGCAGGGAGGCCAAGCGCTCCCGCTCGTCGGCATCGAGATCCCCCAGGGCGTGGCCGGCGAGCAGGGCGTCGCTGTCGTCGTCGAGGGTTGAGCGGCGGTCGTCGTTGGGGTTCATGGTTCGCTCTTGAAGTCGATCAGTAACTCCCGCAGCCGGATCAGTCCCTGGCGGGAGCGGGTCTTGACGGTGCCGAGCGGGAGCTGCAGCTGTGCGCCGATTGCTGACTGGCTCAGGCCCTCGTAGTAGGCCAGCTCCAGCACCTGACGCTGGTTGGCGGGAATCGACTCCAGGGCGTCCTTGACCCGGCGGGCCAGGTCGTCGGTTTCCGCGTGCTCGTGGGGGCTGGGCACGGCCGAAGGAAACAGCTGTGACGACCAGCGTTGCACCAGTCGCCAGCGGTTCTGCCGCTGCTGCAGACGATTGAGGGCCATCGAACGCGTGAGCAGCAACAGAAAAGCCAGCACCGGCCCCCGGGAGGGGTCGTAGCGGTCCTGCTGCCAGAAGCGCAGGAAGACGTCGTGGGTGAGGTCTTCCGCCTCCTGGCTGGAGCGGCACAGCCGCAGCGCCAGGCGATAGACGGGGCCGCCGCAGGCGTCGTAGAGCCCGGCTAGATCGTTGTCTTCGCCGGGATCGGCGCCCGATGGGGCGGCCGATCGCCGCTTGGTCGGAGCATCGGATTCGGGGGGAGTCACTCCCACAGGAGGGGCCGCACGCATGTCGTCAAGGCAGGTACCGCTGCGGAGGCCGATTGGATTGTTTTGGGGCCTTGGTCCAGCCCACGCCCGCCAGCACCAGAGCAAGGCCCACCACAGCCTGGACGCTCAGCGGTTCATGCAGCAGCAGGGCGGCGCTGACCACGGCCACCGGCAGCGAAAGGCTGCCCCAGAGCGACACCATGGCGACGCTGCTGTGGCGATAGGCCAGGCGCAGGCAGAGTTCGCGCCCCAGGCTGAGAACGACGGCATAGACGCCGATCACGCCCAACACCCACCACAGCTGCAGCAACAGAAAATGCTGGGGGCCGAACAACACCAGGGCGATCAGCGCGAAGACCAGGGCCGTGAGCGTGGAGGGCACCCCAATGCTCACGGCCAGCGGCCAGCCGCGGCTGGCGATCGTCCGCCCCGTGACCGCCGCCGAGCTGAAGGCCACCACTCCCAGCAGCGCCCAGCCAAGGCCCACCCGATCATCCATGGGCCCGCCCATGGCCGCCGAGGCCACCTGAGGCAGCAGCAGCCCAGCACCGATCAGACCGAGGCTGATGGCGAAGCCCCGGGGCAGGGGTTCGCGCAACAGCCACCTGGCCAGCAGCGCCGAGAGCGGCAGCACCAGCGCGAACAGGAGCGTCTGGCTGACGACCGAGAGCGACTGCAGGGCGAGGTAGTAGGCGATCGGACCAAGGAACAGGCCCAGGGCCGCATCGATGGCTAGCAGCGAGCGATCGGCGGCGCTCAAGGTGGCCAACTCCTGGGGCAGCGTCTGCCGGGCTGGCAGCAGGGCCACCAGGCCCACCACCAGCTGGGAGAAGAAGAAGACGTTGCAGAAACTGATCGGGTTCTCACCGTTCACCGTGTGGCTGGCCCCGGCCAGCTGCAGACCCTTCAGCACCGTGGCGTCGAGGCCCCGCAGCAGCACGTAGAGCAGCAACGCCAGCACACCGAAACGGCCGGACGTGGAGGGGCGCAATCCGAACGGTCCGATCATCGGTAGTAGGTGGGCAAGGGGCCGATCCGCCTTGAGTCGAGTCACCTCGGATCAAGGCACTCGCCCTTCCCACACCCTTTGAATCAATCATGGCCCACGTCAACCGTTCCCTGACCAAGAGCCTCGCCCTGGCCCTGATCGGCGCCTCCGCGCTCAGCGGTGCCGCTCTCCATGCCGAGTCCATGTCCAAGCCGGAGGGCGGCGCGATGATGGCGCCGGCGGCGATGATCCAAGGCACCTTCCGCAAGGCCGAAGCGCCCGTCAGCGGAGGCTTCGCGATCAAGAAGCAGGGGAGCGGCAAGGTGCTCGTCCTGAGCAGCGATTTCAAGACCAATGACATGGCGCCGGATCTGAAGGTGATCTTCAGCCCCTCGAGCACCCCTCTGGCCAGCACCAAACCGCCCGGCTTCCCGCTCAAGCCCGGCAGCTACACGATTCTGTCGTCGCTGAAATCCAGCTCAGGCGCCCAGACCTACACGATCCCCGCCTCGATCGATCTGAAGGCCCAGGGATCGGTGCTGATCTGGTGCAAGAAGTTCAACGCCACCATGGCCTGGGCGCCCCTGAAGCCCTGAGGCTCGGCTCGGGATTGATCGGCTCAGGCTGGGTTCACCAGCCTGGGCCTTGCTGGATGGCTCTTTCTGGTGCAAGAAGCTGCTTCCAGCTCGCCGGTATCTCTTGATGTGGCTCAGCCTGGATCCGCCAGGCCCGTGAACTGTCCATGAAGTCTTCAGCAGAGGAACAAGCGGTTGCTGGGTCTATTCAAGGACCGTTGTACGAATGAAGCGGCATGAACCAATGGATGTTCGTTTGTCAAGCGAATGCCAGGCGGAACGGAGAGGCTTCCGTGAAGAATCTCTGGTGTACCAGGATAGTGAGAGCTGCTCTTAAGTCATGAATTCAAGACTCTAACAACCAGCGGCACCTGTCCGGTTGAGCGGCTAGATTTTATAACATCAATCTGACTCAGGCAAATCCTTTCGCATCATGACCAGTCGTCTGTTTTCCTTCGTAGGCGGCTCTTCAGGGAGTTGGAGGGTTCGTTCACAACGGCCCTACATTGGCCAGCCATTGCCAGCTGTAACGAGTGTGAGCGTCGTTAGCGGGAACGAGCCAGCGCCTGCCGGTGGTTGGTCGCTCCGTGGAATCACGAGTAATGATCGGTATGTCGTTCGGCAAGAAAAGCAGGAGCTCGTCGCCAAGCAGGAAGGACTGGGTCGGCCCGAAGCAATCTATGCGGCGCTTATCCCCATCCGAAAGACAGCGTCTTGGTGGGTTTTGACCCAAGATGAGAGGCGTAAAATCTTCGAAGAGCAATCACAGCACATGCGTCTCGGCATGAAGTACTTGCCTCCTATCGCCCGCCGATTGCACCATTGCAGGGATCTTGGGGAGCCAGAAGCCTTTGATTTCCTGACCTGGTTCGAATATACACCTGCCCACGAGAGTGCGTTCGAAGAACTTCTTTCGGAACTTCGCGCATCGGAGGAGTGGAAGTACGTTGACCATGAAGTCGATATCCGCCTTGTTATCAGCTAGGCCTAACCCCGTCTTCCTGCGGACTGCCCACGGCAGCCGATGACGATGAGCGATCAGTTGATCAGCGATCAGTTAAGGAGGTGGTCAGCGACCAAGAGTCCGGCGGGGTCAGGTGTTGGCCGAAACCTACCCATTGCTCAGCTCATGGCCAGTCAATCCAATTGTCCCCGGCGCCGGTACTTCCCTTGAAAGCTCCGCGTACGCCTACATGCTGCAGACCGTCGACTGGCTTTGGTTGCTGCACCCCGCCCTGGCGGTGGTGCTCGTCTACCCGTTGCTGGGAATGGTGCTGCGGCTGGCGCAGCAGACCCGTGACCGGCGCCTGAACCAGGCGAAGCTTCCGCCCACCGTCGGGCGCGACCACGCCGACCTCGGCAAGTGGCTGGCCGCGTCGGTGGTGGCGATCGTGCTGATCGCCCTGGCGGTGGTGATCGCCACCAAGCACCCCATTGGCGCCTTTGAGGGTGGGCCCTTCCGGCTGCTGATTCTTGTCCTGGTCCTCGCCGGATCGGTGGGGGCCCTCCTGGCCCTGTGGCGTGCCAAACAGCCGCTGTATCGGGCCACTTTTGCCTTGCTGTGTTGGGCGGGCGTGCTCGCCCTCGGGCTGCAGAGCGAGGTGTTCCGCCTCAGCGACAACCCCTTTGATCTCGCTTTCTGGCAATCGCACTTCTGGGGCGGGGCCGGTCTCACCGGCCTGATGCTGTTCTCAGTGGCCTGCCGTCCGGAGATCCACAAGCATCTGCGCTGGAGGCGGTTGCATGTCAGCGCCAATGCGCTGGCGGCCCTGATCTTCCTGGCCCAGGGGATCAGCGGGCCCCGGGATCTGCTCGAGATCCCGCTCAACTGGCAGAAACCAGCCATCTATGCCTGCGATTTCCAGGCCCAGCGCTGTCCGCCGCCCGCCACCGCACCCTGAGGGTTCACCGTGCCCTTCCAAACCATGTCTGCCGGTTCGTCGGCCCATTCGAGGGCACGCCGCCATTGGCTGTCCCTGGGTTATCAGCAAAGCCCCTGGCAACGGCTCTGGCGTCAGCCGGTGTCGATGGTGATGCGCATGCCCTGGCCCCTGTTCTTCCTGGCCATGACCGGGGTGTTTCTGGCCGAACTGGTGGTCTTCACCCTGGCCTTTCAGCTGGATGCCGGCCACCTGGAGGCCATGGGGGCGATGGGCCTGCCAGCCAGCCTGGTCTTTGCCCTTCAAAACCAGTTCGGTGCCAGCTTCCGCGCCGCTGAGTTGACGTCGGGCTACCTCCTTGCCGTGGCTGGCCTGGAACGACTGGTGGCGTTGTTCACCAACGCGATGGTGACCGGTCTGTTCTTCCTGCGCTTCACCCGGGTGGACGCGCCGCTGACCTTCAGCCGTGCTCTCTGCTTGAGCTCCTGGTCCGGCGGGCATCTCAGCTGCCGTTTCGTCACCCGGGATCCCAGCCACTGGCTGAAGGTCTCCTACGGGATGTTTCTTTTCCGGGATGAGGAAATCGAGCCCGGGGTGGTGCAGAGGCGAGTCGAAACCCTGCCGGTGCTCAACGGCCAGACCCCCCAACTGCACGTCACGGCGGTGATCAGCCACCGACTCTCGCCGGACAGCCCCCTGCTGCGTCTCGGCCTCGATGGACTGCAGCGGGCCAACGGGCTGCTGATGGTGCAGGTGGAGGGTACCGATGCGGTGACGGGAGCCCCGCTGCTTCAGGTCAACGCCTACCGCCTTGCCGATGTCCGAGTTGGCGAAGTGTTCGCTGATCTGGTCAGCCTCGACGCCACCGGGCGCCGCCAGGTGGACCTCGATGCCCTAGATCGCACTCGCCCCCACCCATGACCCTGCTGCTCCTGGCCTATCTGGGGGGTGCGCTCACCCTCCTGAGCGCCTGCATCCTGCCGGTGCTCCCCTTCGTTTTCGCCCGGGCGGGCGAGCCGTTCTTAACCCATGGCCTGCCACTTCTGGGGGGCATGGCGCTGAGCTTCGCCGGGGTGGGCTCGCTCGCCGCCGTTGCGGGTGGCTGGGCCGTCCAGGCCAGCCGCTTGGGGCGCGCTGCAGCCCTGCTGCTGATGGCGCTGTTCGGGCTGTCGCTGCTGTTCCCTGCCCTGGCCGAACGCCTGGGCCGGCCCTTGGTCCGGCTGGGGGACCGCCTGTCGCGCCGGGCGGAGGCGGCGCGCGGCTCCGGGCGCCCGGTGTGCTCCTCGATGATGCTCGGCGTGGCCGTGGGGCTGCTCTGGGCCCCTTGCGCCGGGCCGATCCTGGGCCTGATCCTCACCGGAGCTGTGATCGGGGGTGCCGGCGTCCGGACGCCCCTGCTGCTGCTTGCCTACGGCCTCGGTGCCGCCACCTCCCTGGCCCTGGTCCTGCTGGCCGGCGGGAGGCTGGCTGCGGCCCTGAAGCGCACGGCGGCGGCCACCGCCTGGATCCGCCGCGGCCTGGGCGGTGCCGTGCTGGTGGCCGTGGGCGTGATCGCCCTCGGGCTGGAGCAGGCCTCGCTGGCCCGCTTCGCCTTCGCCGACACGGGTCCGTTGGAGCGAGCGCTGCTGGCACAGGTTCAGCCCGCCCGGGGAGGCCCTAAGCCGGCCGGGACCGCCAGCAATCTGCCGCTGCTGGGCACCTTGCCACCCTTCCCCAAGGGGTCTGCCTGGCTCCATTCCCCGCCGCTGACGCGTGACCAGCTCTGGGGGAAGGTGGTGCTGATCGACATCTGGACATACTCCTGCATCAACTGCGTGCGGACGCTCCCCCATGTGCGGGCCTGGGCGCAGAAGTACAAGGATCACGGCCTTGTGGTGATCGGAGTGCACACGCCGGAATTCGCCTTCGAGCGCGATCTCGCCAACGTGCGGGAGGCCTCGAAGCGCCTTGGGGTGAGCCATCCCGTGGTAATCGACAACGACTACGCGATCTGGAAGGCGTTCAACAACAGCTACTGGCCCGCCTTCTATTTCATCGACGCCCAGGGGCGCATCCGTGCGACCCACTTCGGTGAAGGCGCCTACGACAGATCGGAGCGGATCATCCAGAGCCTGCTGCGGGAGGCCGGTCAGACCAACGTTCCCGGCGGCCTGGTGCAGCCCGGGGCCCGCTGAGGCCGCCCTGTGGGTCGGGGTCTTCGCCATGATCGGGTCATGCAGGATTCCTCCCCTCGGCTGAGCCACCTCAACCCCCGCGGCGATGTGCACATGGTGGAGGTGGGCGACCGCCCCGCCACCGACCGCAGAGCTGTGGCCGAGGGGTTCATCGCGATCGCTCCGCCGGTGCTTGCCTCGATCCTCTCGGGTACCGCCGCCAAGGGGGATGTGCTGGCGGTGGCGCGGGTGGCGGCGATCCAGGCGGCCAAGCGCACCTGGGAGCTGATCCCCCTCTGCCACCCCATTGCCCTCAGCGGTTTGGAGGTGGTGATCGAACCCGCCGCCGATGGATCCGGCCTGCGTCTGGAGACCACGGCGCGCACCACCGGCCCGACGGGCGTCGAGATGGAGGCGCTCACGGCTGTTCAGGTGGGTCTGCTCACCCTCTACGACATGGTCAAGTCCGCCGATCCAGCGATGACGATCGGGCCCGTGCGGCTGCTGCGCAAGGAAGGTGGGCGCAACGGGGCGTGGGTTTCGCCAACCAGCGGTCGTGCCTGAACCGATGGCCGAGGCACCACCGCTCTCCTCTGTTCCTTCGGAACCTTTTCCCGCTGAGGGTCTGCCCCTTGAGGTGGCCCGCGCCCGCATCCTTGGAGCGCTCGAGCCCCTGGGGGGCAGCGAGCGTCTGCCCCTGGCAGAGGCCCTCGGCCGGGTGAGCGCCGAGCCCGTGCGGGCCATGGAAGCGGTGCCTGGGTTCAGGGCCTCGATCATGGATGGCTATGCCCTTGCCGACCTCGCTGCGCCGGAGTTGGGGCAGAGCTGGCGCCTGGTGGGACGTTCGGCCCCGGGGGCTCCCTATGCCGGCGATCTGGCGGCGGGCGAGGCGATCCGCATCCTCACCGGTGCGCCATTGCCTGAGGGTGCCAGCCGGGTGCTGCCCCAGGAGCTGGTGGAAACGGAGGCCTCCGGGCTTCTTCGCCTGCTGCGGCCGGCGGGGCCGAACCCCTGGATCCGCCCCGCCGATGAGGAAGCGGCGCTGGGTCAGGAGCTGCTGGCGGCGGGGGAGCGGCTCGGGGTGGCCGACCTGGCGCGCCTGGCCAGTTGCGGGGTGGAGTCGCTGGCGGTGGGCCACCGCCCCCGGATCGGTCTGCTGATCAGCGGCGATGAGCTGGTGGCCCCAGCGGAGCCCAGACCCCCAGGCTGCATCTGGGAGAGCAACGGCACCCTGCTGGAGGCCCTGCTGGCGCGGCTGGGCTATGGCGTCAGCGAGCGGCGCGTGGTGGTCGACGACCCCGGCGCCCTGCGCGAGGCCCTGATCGAGTTGGCTGCGGCCAGTGACCTGGTGGTGAGCACCGGCGGGGTTTCGTCGGGCGACAGCGACTGGATCCGATCCCTGGTGGCGGAGCTGGGACAGGTGGCCTTCTGGAAACTGTTTCTCAAACCGGGCCGTCCCTTCGCCTGGGGCCAGGTGCAGGGCCGGCCGTTCTTCGGTCTGCCGGGTAACCCGGTGGCGGCGGCGATCACGGCCCTGCAGTTGCTCTGGCCGGCGCTGCAGCGCCTGGAGGGGGCCGAGCCGCAGCTCCTGCCGCGGCTGAAGCTGCGCTTGGCGGCAGACCTCAACCGCGGCCCCGGCCGGCCTGAACTGGCCCGGGCCCGCCTGCGGGTGGGTCCCGATGGGGAGCTGCTGGCGCAGGTGGAGGGCAGCCAGGCCTCCTCACGCCTCGGTTCCCTGCAGGGTGCGGACCTGCTGCTGGAGATCCCGGCCGAGGCGGGGAGCCTGCCGGCCGGCACGGAGCTGTGGGCCCAGCTGCTGCGGCTGCCGATCTTCTGAGCGCGGTTCAAAACGGCGTGTTGGCCTCCACCCAGGTGCCCACGCCGCCGCTCCATTCCCGCTTCCAGAACGGCGCCTCGTGCTTGAGGGCCTCCAGCAGCTCCTGGCCGCAGCGCTGGGCCGGGCCGCGGCGGTCGGCGGCCACCGCCACCAGCACGATCGTTTCGCCGGGCCCCACCCGCCCGATCCGGTGGGCGAGGCGCACGCGGTTCACCCCGTGGCGCTCCGCCAGCTCCCCGGCCAGCTCGTGCAGGCACCGTTCGCTCATGCCCGGGTAGTGCTCCAGCTCCAACGCCTCCAGGGCCGTGCCATCGGCGGCGATCGGCCGCACGCGGCCGATGAAGTGGCTCTCGGCCGCCGGCATGGGCGCCAGGGCCGCAGCGGCTTGCTGCCAGGCCGCCAGCAGCTCCAGCGGCTCGAACGGCTCCGGGTGCAGGCTGATCAGCAGCTCGGCGGGGGTGCCCATCAGCCGCCGCTGATCGGGGGCAGGAAGGCCAGCTCATCGCCGGGCCGCAGGCGCGCCTGGGCCGTGGCGAACTGCTGGTTGATGGCGACCCGAAGCGTGGCTGGCAGCGGGCTGGGGACCAGCCCCAGCCGCTCCCAGATCTGGGCGGCGCTGACGACCCCATCCTCCAGGGGCAGCGAACGCTCGCCCCAGCCGGCCTGCTCCCGCAGCCGGGCGAACAGGCGCACGGTGATGGTGGGGGCCAACTCGGGAGCTGTCATCGCTGGGGGCCGGATGTGATGAGCCTGGCACCTCCAGGCTGACGCCCGTGGAGCCGTCCGTTGATCGTGCCTAGGGTCGGGCGTCTCTCTAGCGCTGTCTCCTTGGGCCTCGCGATTGCTCTGCTCACCATCTCCGATCGCCGCAGCGCCGATCCTGAGCTGGCCGATCCCTCCGGCGATGCCTTGGAGCGGCGCCTGGGTGCGGCGGGCCATCAACTGCTGGAGCGTTGCCGTGTTCCCGATGATCGCTACCGGGTGCGCGCCGAGCTCAGCCGCTGGATCGCCGATCCTGCTGTGCAGGTGGTGATCAGCTCCGGAGGCACCGGCCTGACTGGCCGCGACGGCACCCCCGAGGCGGTGGCGCCCCTGCTCGACAAGACCATCGAGGGCTTCGGCGAACTGTTCCGGGTGCTCTCCTTCGAGACCATCGGCACGAGCACATTGCAGAGCCGCGCTCTGGCGGGGGTGGCCAACGGCACGGTGATCTTCGTGCTGCCGGGTTCCCTCGATGCCGTCACCACCGCCTGGGATCGCCTGATCGGTGCCCAGCTGGATGACACCACGGCCCCCTGCAACCTGGTGCAGCTGCTGCCCAGGCTGCGGGAATCGCCGCACCGGCCGGCTTGATCAGCCATGGAGGTGTCGGCCTGGTTGCTTGCCGCCCTGGCGACCGTGGCCTTTCTCTATGCCGGCGTCGGCCATGCCGGCGCCTCCGGCTACATCGCCGTGCTGGCCCTGGTGGGCTTCGGCGCCGCTGAGATCCGTCCCCTGGCTCTTGTGCTCAACGTTCTGGTTGCGGGCCTGGCCAGCTGGCAATTCATCGGCGCGGGCCACTTTCGCCGCGCGGTGTTTCTGCCCCTGGCCATGGCCTCGGTGCCGGCCGCCCTGGTGGGGGGGATGGTGGCCCTGCCCGGTCCCCTGCTCCAGCGGCTGATCGGTCTGGTGCTGCTCTTCTCCGCCTGGCGGTTGCTGCGGCCCGCGCTGCTGGAACCTTCCGCTGAGGCCGTGCCGGGGCCGTTGGCCCTCGGGCTCACCGGTGGCCTGCTCGGTCTGCTGGCTGGCCTCACCGGCACGGGCGGCGGCATCTTCCTCACACCGTTGGTCATCCTGCGGGGCTGGCTGGCGCCCCGCCAGGCGGCGGCGGTCTCGGCGCCGTTCATCCTGGTGAATTCCCTGGCCGGACTGACGGGGTTGTTGATTGCCAGAGGGCCCGCTGCGTTGCCACCGCCAGCCCTGGTGGGGCCGCTGGCCCTGGCGGTGGCGGTGGCCGGGGCCCTGGGGGCCTATGGCGGCAGCCGCCGTTTCAGCCCCCTCTGGATCCGGCGCCTGCTGGCACTGGTGCTGGTGGTGGCCAGCGGCAAGCTGCTGGGGCTGGGGGGTTGAACGGGGTGTGGCCTGGGCTCAGAGCCCCGCGAACCACTCGTAGCCCTGGTCTTCCCAGGTGCCGCGGCGCTCTTCCAGGCTGGCCATCACCTTCAGACCCGTGACCCACTTGCTGAGCTTGTAGCCGAGCTTGATCGGCGTGGCGATGCGCACGGGCGCCCCATTCGCTGCCGGCAGAGGTGCACCGTTCATGGCGGTGGCCAGCAGGGTCTGGGGGTGCAGGGCCGAGGCGATGTCCCAGGTTTCGAAGTACTGGTCGGCGGAGTCGATGGCCAGGTAGCCGCCCAGGCTGGAGATCCCCGCCAGGGACAGCACATCGGCCAGGCGCACCCCTGACCAGGCCACGATCGCCGCCCAGCCTTCCACGCAGACGTGGCGCATGACCAGCTCGTGCTGAGGCAGGGCTGCCAGTGCCGGGAGGTCGAGGCTCAGGGGCCGGCCCACCAGGCCGTCCACCCGCAGTCGGTAGTGGGCGGGATCCAGCTGGGGCACTCCGTTGAAACTGTTGACCAGCAGATCCTTGGGGTCCACCTGATCCCGGCGGAACAACGGCACCGGGCCCTTGCCCTGCATCAACGCCTCGATCCGCTCGTTAAGCGGCTGGGTGGCGTTTCCCACCGTTTCGCTGAAGCCATTGAGGGCGCAGCCCCCCAGCAGGAGCGAGGAGCCGCCGCTCACACCCAGACCAAGCAACTGGCGACGGTTAAAGCGGGCTGGATCGGTCATGGGAACTTTTGATGCCATCAGGCCAACATCGAGCGCAGCAGCCTCAGGCCGCCGATCCGCCAGGAGAGCAGCACGTGGGTGAGCGTCAGCAAGGCGATGGCGGGGATCGTGGCCAGGTGGCTGATCCGCAGGGTCTGCCAGCTCGTGGCACCGAACACCTCTCCGAAGCTGAACAGGCCCGAGAGCCACCAGAACTGGGCGGGTTTGTACATGGCCAGGCCCGTGATCAGGCCGAAGGCCAGCAGGATCAGCATCAGGGTGTACACCAGCCTGTGGGCCGAGAGCCGCCGCTTGGTGGTGTTCTGGCTGGCCCTCAGCGTGCCGATGTCACCGGTGTCCGCCAGCTTTCGGCGGCGTTGCCGGATCAGCAGGCCGATCCAGACGCCGAGATTGAGGGCATAGAGGCCCATGAAGCTGAAGTGCCAGTCGCGGCCGCCCGCCAACCAGCCGCCGAGGGTGAACAGCTCCGGCACGGTGGCGCCGCCCCGGCCACCGAAGACAGGGTTGGCGTTGTAGATCTGCAGGCCGCTGGCGGCCATCACGATCAGCACCAGCAGGTTGAAGCCGTGGAAGGCCCGGGTCCAGAGCGGGTGGTGGGGCTGGCGGGTGGAGCTGTGGCCCATCTCAGAGCGCCATCGCCGGGAACAGCGCCCGCAGTCGCGCCAGCTTCGGTTGGTCGTGGATCACGATGTAGGGGTGGAGCGGGTTCCGTGCCATGAAGTTCTGGTGGTAGGCCTCGGCGGGGAAGAACGCCTGCAGGGGTACAACCTGGGTGACGATCGGCTGCGGGAAACGACGGCTGCGGCTGAGCTGGCTGATCGTCTCGAGGGCCGTTCGTTGTTGCCCCGGGTTGGCGGTGAAGATCGCGGAGCGGTATTGGCGGCCCTGGTCGGGACCCTGGCGGTTGAGCTGGGTGGGATCGTGGGCGACCTTGAAATAGATCGTCAGCAACTGACCGTAGGAGACCTGCCGGGGGTCGAAGCGGATCCTGACCGCCTCGGCATGGCCGCTGCGGCCGCTGCTGACCATCTCGTAGCTGGCCTCCGAGCGGTGGCCACCGGCGTAGCCGGACACCACCTCGCGCACTCCCCTGACGTGCTCAAACACACCCTCCACCCCCCAGAAGCAGCCCCCCGCCAGCACGGCGGTCTGAAGGGGTGGTGGCGGGGCCGCCGCCGCCCTTGCGGCGCCCAGGGAAGGCAACAGCAGCAACAGGGCGAGGGCCAACGGCTGGCAGCGGTGACGCGAAGGCATGGCCCGGTTGAGATGTGATGCAGGGGATACCTGTGAACGCCCTGATCGGATGGGGGAATCCTCGACCGGCTGGAGGGCGAACGCCGTAGCTTGAACCTCCACTCTGGCGGCCTTGATGGCTGACCCCGGCCCCACTCCCGATCCTTCCACCCCAGCGATGGGCGGAGGCTGGCCGGTGATCGACGGCTGGGCCCGGGCGACCCTTTCGCCCCGCGGCCCCCTGCTCTGGCAGACGCTGCTGCACAAGAGCGCTTGCCTCTCCTGTGCCTGGGGCACCGGCGGCCAGAACGGCGGTTTCGTCGATGAGCTGGGGGAGCCGCTGCAGCGCTGCCTCAAGAGCGTCGAGGCGATCGCGGCCGAACTGCAGCCGGCGGTGGCCGAGGGGGTGTTCGCCGAGCGCAGCCTGGCGGAGTTGCAGGCCCTCAGCTCCCTGGAGGCCGACCGGCTGGGGCGCCTCAGCCATCCCCTGATCCTGCGGGAGGGCCGCAGCCACTACGAGCGCCTCGGTTGGGACGACGTCTTCGAGCTGGCGGAAGCGGCCTTCCGCCGCCCGCCGGAGCGGGTGGCCTCCTACAGCTCCGGCCGCTCCTCCAATGAGGCCGCCTACCTGCTGCAGCTGCTGCTGCGGGCCCTGGGCTCCAACAACCTGGCCGACTGCTCCGACCTCTGCCACGCCCCCTCCACCGTGGGGCTGGGCGAGGTGTTCGGCTCGGGCACCTCGATGGTGAGCCTCGAGAGCCTGAAGCAGGCCGACTGCGTGGTGCTGGTGGGCTCCAACGCCCCCGCCAACCACCCGCGGCTGATGAACGAGCTGATCCAACTGCGGGAGCGCGGCGGTTCGGTGATCGTGATCAACCCGGTGCTGGAGGTGGGGCTGCTGAAGTTCGGCTCACCGGCTTTTCCGATCAGGTCGATGCTGCGGGGTTCGGCGATCGCCTCGCTGTTCCTGCAGCCGATTCCCGGCAGCGACACGGCCGTGTTCCTGGGGATCCAGAAGGCGCTGCTGGAGGCCGATCAGATCCAGTTCGCCTTTCTCAGCGCCCACGCCGAAGGTTGGCAGGACGTGGTGGAGCAGCTGCATTCCACCTCCTGGGAGGCGATCACCGCCTGCTGTGGCCTCAGCCGCGAGGAACTGGAGCACACCGCCGCCGTGATCGCCCGCGCCAAGGGTGTGGTGTTCGCCTGGGCGATGGGCATCACCCACCACGCCAATGGCACCGCCAACGTCCACGCGATCGCCAACACGGCGCTGCTGAGCGGAAATGTGGCCAAGGCAGGCGCGGGCACGATGCCGATCCGCGGTCACTCCAACGTGCAGGGCTTCGGTTCGATGGGTGTGACCGTGAAGCTCCGCGCCGAGATGCAGCAGGCGCTGGAGCAGCTGCTGGGGCGGCCCCTGAGCCGGGTACCCGGCTACGACACCCGTGCCCTGATCGAAGCCGCAGGCGCCGGGCTGGTGGACACGTTGCTCTGTCTGGGCGGCAACCTCTGGGGCGCCAACCCCGATTCCGCCCAGGCGAAACGGGCCCTGGGGCGGATCGACACCGTGATCTACCTGGCCACCAAACCCAACCCGGGCCATTTCCACGGGCTGGGGGCGAAACGCACCCTGGTGTTGCCGGTGTTCAACCGCTTCGAGACGCCGCACCGCACCACCACCGAAGCGGGCAACAACTTCGTGCGCCTCAACGAGCCAGGCAGCACCCACCTCAAGCGCGCCGATCTGATCAGCGAGGTGGGTTTCCTCTCCACCCTGGCGGCCCGCCTGCTGGGCCGCGATCCCGTGGACTGGGCCCAGCTCCAGGATCCCGTCTACGTGCGCCAGCTGATCGCCCGCACGGTGCCGGGTTACGGCCCGATCGCCCACATCGATGAAACCAAGCGGGAATTCAGTGTGCAGGGGCGGCTGTTCACCGAGCCGACGTTCCCCACAGCCTCGGGTCGGGCGCGGATGGAGGTCACCCCCCTGCCGGTGCTGGAGCTGCCTGAGCCGGCCCACTTCGGCGGTCTGGCGCCGGGAGACACGGGGCTTGTGCTGGCGTTGATCACGGCCCGCAGCTACTCCCAGCACAACACCGTCGTCTACAAGGAAGGCGACGCTTACCGGGGCATGCCCCATCGGAACACGATCCTGATGAACCGCGCCGATCTCAAGCGCTCGGGCCTGCGCCCCCACCAGCGCGTGACGGTGCAGGGTGAAGCCGGGGCGCTCGAGAACGTGGAGATCATCCCTGGCGAGATCCGCGAGGGGGCGGCGCTGATGTTCTACCCGGAAGTGAACGCGATCCTCAGGGCCCGGATCGACCCCCGCAGTGGCACCCCGGCGTTCAAGCGGGTGCCGGTGCTGGTGCGATCGGAAGCGCCGGCCGTCAAGGGTCGTCCCGCAGACGCCGTTGGCCCCTGAGCAGGCGGCAGGCCAGCAGAAAGCCGCCGCAGGCGGCCAGGGAAACGCTGAGCACCTCCCCTCGGCCGGGGATCAGCAGCACGTAGCCCTTCCCCTTGGTGAGTGCAGCGAAGCTCGACACACAGAACGGCATCAGGAACAGCCGCAGGGTCTGCCAGCGATCGGTTGGCGAGGGAACACCGCGGGTGACGCTGAGCATCAGGCCCATGCCGATGATCATGCTGAGGCCCAGGGAGTTCAGCCAGAGCAAGGGATCGGGCTCGAACAGCGCGATGGCGCTGACCAGATACCAGATCAGGTAGCACCAGAGCACCTGCTTGCCCGCTCGCAGGTTGGCGAAGTAGCGCAGCAGGGCGATCAGCGTCCCCGAAGGCGGGTCTGCCCGTGGACCGTCCCTTCCCTGATCGGCGTTCAACCTCCCAGGTAGGCCATCTCGGCCCGGTTGGGGGCGGCCTGTTCAGTGGAGCCGCCGCGTTGGGTCTCGTGGCGTTGCTCGCTCCAGCGGTCCGAGCGTTCGCTCCAGAATCCGCCCAGGGCCTGGGCCAGGCCGGGCCTATCGAGGGCCGGCCTCAGCCAGGGTTTGAGATCGGTGCCGCTGGTGGCGAACAGGCAGCCGTAGGCGATCCCATCGGCGGTGACGCGCAGGCGGTTGCAGTCGCCGCAGAAGGGGGCGCTGATCGAGGCCACCACGGCGACGTGAGCCCCTCCGGGACCGCCGCGGCCGCCGCCATCGCGGTAACGCCAGCGACTGGCGGTGCCGTGGGCGCCGCGGCCCAGGGGCTCCAGGGGCCAGTGTTCGCCGAGGCGGGCCACCATGTCCTGGGCGCTCAGCACCTGATCGGCGGACCAGCCGTTGCGGTTGCCTACATCCATGAATTCGATCAGGCGCAGTTCGAGTCCCCGCTCCCGGGCCAGCTCCGCCAACGGCAACAGCTGGTCGCCGTTGCCGCCGCGGGTGAGCACGGCGTTGAGCTTGAGGGCGCCCTGGGCTGGATCAAAACCTGCCGCGCGGGCATTTTCGATCGCTGCGAGCACCTTCTCCAGCACCACCGCTCCGGCGGCGGCCCCCCCGCTGAGCCCGGCCATGCGCGCAACACTGGCGCCATCGCTGCCATCGAGGCTGAGGGTGATCCGGTCGAGGCCCGCCGCCTTGAGCGCCCGGGCCCGCTCGGCGCTCAGCAGCACACCGTTGCTGGTGAGGGCGATCTCGCGCAGGTGGCCGCGGCGATCGCCTTCGGCACGTTGGCGCAGGGGTTGGAGGGCGGTGATCAACGCTTCGAGCCCTGGATGCAGCAAGGGCTCACCACCGGTGAGCCGCAGGGTGTGGACCCCCAGAGCCACCGCCGTCTCCACCAGATGGCGGCGCTCGTCATCACTGAGCAGCTCAGGCGGATCGGCGCCCTCCGGGCAGCAGTAGGGGCAAGCCAGATTGCAGCGGGCCGTGAGCGACAGGCGCAGCACCCCCAGGGGCCGGCCGAGCTGATCCAGGGGACCTTGCGCCATGGGGCGCACGCTAGGGCCAGAGCGCGGCGGCGGTGGCGGGGTCGTTGGCGTTGCGCAGGGAGGCGGCCGGCAAGGGCACGGCACGGGCGCCCACCACCTCCAGCCAGCCCTGCAGGCTGCGGTCGCCCCTGGCGAGGTGCGCCTGAAGCGACTCCCGGTGGTGCCGATCGGCGGGGTAGATGCCCAGCAGGGGCTGGAGGCGTTCGCCATCGTGGGCCACCAGCAGCTGAGCGGGGTCGCTGCGGGCCTGCCGGCAGAGGCTGGCGAGGCTGGTGCCATCGAGCCAGGGCATGTCGACGGGGCAGAGCAGCAGCAGGGCGCCGGGGTGGTGCTCCATCAGCCGGGCCAAGGCCCGCAGGGGCCCCTCCCAGGGAGCCGGCTCTGCGAAGGCCTCCAGGGGCACCGCAAGGGATGGAGCGAAGGCCCGGGCCCGATCCAGGTGGCTGGGGTGCCGGCTGAGCAGGCTGATCGGGACGTTGAGCTCGGCCAGCCGCCGCAGGCTGTGCTCCAGCCAGCTGCCGCCTTCCGGGTGGGGCAGCAGGGCCTTGTCGCAGCCCATGCGGCGGCTCTCACCGCCACTGAGCAGGCAGGCCCGCAGGGGGGGCACGGTCTGCGGGTCCAAGGCCAACGGCGGCAGGTGTGAACCCTATGGCGCCCGATGGCCGAGCACAGCTCCGACCAGGACGTTTCCGTAGCCGTTGCCACCGGAGAGGCCCTGGGCGCTCCGTAGGGTCCGGCCACCGTTTCCTTGAGCCATGGCCGTCGCTTCGCTCCCTTCCGAGCTCACCACCACGCTGCTGGCGGCCAAGCGCCGGCTTGGTCTGAGCTTCGCTGATCTGGGCGCCCTGATCGGCAACGACGAGGTTTGGGTGGCGAGTTTGCTCCATGGCCAGGCGACGGCGACCGCCCAGGAGGCGTCCACGCTGGTGACGGCTCTGCAACTCGATTCCTCCCTGGTCGAGCAGCTCACCGCCTACCCGCTGAAGGGCGCTCTCAATCCGGTGATTCCCACCGATCCGCTGCTGTATCGCTTCTTCGAAATCCTGCAGGTCTACGGGTTGCCGCTCAAGGATGTGATCCAGGAAAAGTTCGGCGACGGCATCATGTCGGCGATCGATTTCACCCTTCATGTCGATCGGGTCGAGGATCCCAAGGGCGATCGGGTCAAGGTGACGATGAATGGCAAGTTCCTGCCCTACCGCAAGTGGTGAGTGGCGCCGGCTCCGGCAACGCCCGCGCCCAGTGCCCCTACTGCGGCGTGGGCTGCGGCCTCGAGCTCAAACCCCCGGCAGAACCGGATGGCAGCTGGACGGCCCGGGGTGATCGCCATCACCCCTCATCCCTGGGGCAGGTGTGCATCAAGGGGGCCACCGTTGGCGAAACGCTCGACCGGGGCCGGCTCACCACCCCCCTGTACCGCGAGCGCACCGATCAGCCCTTCACCCCGATCGACTGGGAGACGGCCTTTGGCCTCCTGGTGAGGCAGATACAGGCGGTGCTCGCCGATCGTGGGCCCAGGGGCCTGGCGATGTATGGATCAGGCCAGTTCCTCACCGAGGATTACTACCTGGCCCAGAAGCTGTTCAAGGGAGCCCTGGGCAGCAACAACTTCGATGCCAACTCCCGCCTGTGCATGAGTTCGGCGGTGGCCGGCTATGCCCGCAGCCTCGGCTCCGATGGCCCCCCCTGCTGCTACGACGATCTCGATCTTGCCGACACGGTGTTCGTCATTGGCGCCAACATCGCTGAGTGCCATCCGGTTCTGTTCCAGCGTCTCGTCAAGCGCCATCGCAAGCGCCGTGACCCCGATGAGCTTCGGGTGGTGGTCGTCGATCCGCGTGAAACCGCCACCATCGGCATCGCCGACCACTACCTCGCCATCCACCCCGGCACCGATCTGGTGCTTCTGCACGGCATCGGCCATCTGTTGCTGAAGCAGGCCGCGATCGACCACAGCTTCATCGAGGACGCGACCGAGGGATTCAGCGCCTACGCCACGCAGCTCAAGCAGTGGACGCCGCCACGGGTGGCCCAGCTGTGCGGCATCAGCGAAGACGAGCTCCAGGAAGTGGCTCGGCTCTGGGCACGCAGCCGCGCTGTCTTGAGTCTGTGGTCGATGGGGGTCAACCAGTCGGCGGAGGGCACAGCGACCGTCAGTGGGATCATCAACCTGCACCTGCTCAGCGGCCAGATCGGTCGGCCGGGGGCGGGGCCCTTTTCGCTCACCGGCCAGCCCAATGCCATGGGCGGCCGTGAGGCGGGGGGCCTGGCCCAGTTGCTGCCTGGCTACCGCGCCGTGGCCGAACCGACGCACCGGGCCGAGCTGGAGCGCCACTGGGGCCTGGCCCCAGGCGCCATCTCCGCCGAACCGGGGCTGGATGTGTGGCGGCAGATCGAGGCGATGGAGCGCGATGAGCTCGGGCTGTGGTGGGTGGCGGCCACCAACCCGCTGGTGAGTCTGCCCTCCCTCGATCGGGTGCGCGCCGCGGTTGCCCGCTGCCCGCTGGTGGTGCTGTCGGAGGCCTACGTGGGCACCGAAACCGAAGCCGTGGCGCATCTGGTGTTGCCGGCGGCCCAGTGGAGCGAGAAGGCGGGGGTGATGACCAACTCCGAGCGCCGCGTCACCCTTTGCTCCGCTTTCCGGGCGCCCCCCGGTGAGGCCCGCCCCGATTGGGCCGTGTTCGCCGAGCTGGGCCGCCGCCTGGGGTTCGTCGAGACGTTCAGCTACGGCTCCAGCGCCGATGTCTACGACGAGTTCACCGCCAGCACCCGCGGCCGGCTGTGCGACCACGGCGGCTTGAGCCATCAGCTGCTGGCTGAGCACGGCCCCCAGCAGTGGCCGTTCCCCCTCGGCACACCTCCCGGTGGTGGTGTGAGCCGCCTCTACACCAAGGGCCGTTTCCCCACCCCCAGCGGCCGGGCGCGTTTTCTTGCCGATCAACCGCTCGGCCTCGCCGAGCCCCCCGACGACGACTACCCCCTGGTGCTCACCGTGGGCCGCCATCTCAGCCAATGGCACACGATGACGCGCACCGGCAAGGTTGAGCGTCTGCTGGAAATGGAACCGGAGCCGCTGCTGGAGGTCCATCCCGACGATGCCGAGGTCGCCGGCCTGAGCGATGGTGAGCTGGCCTTGATCAGCTCCCGGCGGGGCAGCCTCACGGCCAAGGTGGCGATCACCAGGCGCATCCGGCCTGGCACGGTCTTTCTGCCGATGCACTGGGGGGCGGCCCAGGCGACTCCCTGTGAGGCCAACCGCCTGATGCACGAGCTGGGCTGCCCGATCTCCAAGCAGCCCGAGCTCAAGGCGGCGGCGGTGCGGCTGGCGCCCCTGAGCCCCTAGGCCACCAGGCGATGGTCACCGGGCACCGTTGCGCCGGCCCAACAACAGGACGAGCCGTGAGAGCAGGGACTTGCTGGCGTCCAACAGAACGGATTGACCCGGCTCAGGTGTCGTCGTGGGCGTAGCGCCGGAACAGGAAATCCATGGCGTGGTTGCGCAGCTGGCCGTAGCGCGGGTCGGCCATCACGGTTTCCCGGTGGCGGGGCCGCTCGAAGGGCACCGCCAGGATCTCGCCGATGCTCGCCGACGGGCCGTTGGTCATCATCACCACCCGGTCGGCGAGGAACAGGGCCTCGTCGATGTCGTGGGTGATCATCAGCACGGTTGGTTTCTGCTCCCGCCAGATCGTGAGCAACTCCTCCTGCAGTTCCCCTTTGGTGATCGCATCGAGAGCCCCGAACGGTTCATCGAGGATCAGCACTTCAGGATTCACCGCCAGGGCGCGGGCGATCGCCACCCGCTGGCGCATGCCGCCGGAGAGCTGGCCGGGGCGTTTCTGGCGCGCCTCGCTCAGCCCCACCAGTTCCAGGTGGTGCTCCACCACCCGGGCGCGCGTGGCGGCATCGAGTTCGGGGCGGGCGGCCTTCACCGCCAAGGAGACGTTCTGCCAGACGCTGTACCAGGGCAGGAGCGAATAGTTCTGGAACACCACCATGCGGTCGGGGCCGGGTCGATCGATCGGCACCCCGCGCAGGGCCACCTGGCCGCTGCTGGGCTTGAGAAACCCCGACACCATGTTCAGCAGGGTGGACTTGCCGCAGCCGGAGTGGCCGATCACGCAGAGGAACTCCCCCTGACCCACCGAAAGGTTGATGCCACTGAGGGCCTCGAAGGGCCCCCGCCGGGTCTGGAACACCTGGCCCAGGTTCTGGAACTCCAGAAAAGGCGCATCGGGCGCGGTCATGGCAGGGCAACGAGGGTGGGAGAGGACTGCCGGCTGAAGGGCAACTGGGCCAGGTAGGCGAGGGGGTTGTCCTGGTCGAAGGGCACACCATCGGCCAGGGCAAAGGCCCGGCGCTCGGGCCGCAGGGCGGCAAAACCGGCCCGCTCGAGGGCCCCATGGCACCAGTCGGGGCGATAGACCTCGCTGAGCAGCTCCAGGCGGTTGCTGGGGAAGGGGCTCCAACCCCAGCGGCTGAACTGACTGAGGATCCAGGTGCCCTCGGCGCGATCGGGTTCGTGGGCCCGGTCGCTGTGGAACTGGTTGAAGCGCAGCAGCTGCCGAGGGCCCCCGCCGGTGCCGTCATCGAACTGGCGCTGCAGGGCCAACGACGAACCCGGGCCCAGCCACTGGGGCCGGCTCATCAGCCCGATCAGGCGCTCACGCTCGGCGCCGTCGTCGCAGCGCTCCGCCGCCTGCATCAGGCCGGCGCAGAGGCCGATCACGGCCTCGGGATGGGCTTCCGCCCAGGCCTCGCCCAGGGTGAGCACCTTCTCGGGATGCCCGGGCCAGATGTCCAGGTCGGTGGCGAGCACCGTGGCCAGCCCCTCATCGACGGCCCGGGCGATGCGGTAGCGGCCGGCGATGAAGCCATCGATCTTTCCGGCCCGAAGGGCGGCGAGCATGGCCATCGGCGAGAGGACCGAAAAGCGCACCTGCCGTTCGGGGTCGATGCCCAGGGAGGCCAGCCAGTGGCGCAGCAACAGGTCGGCCATGCCCCTGGCCTGGGGAAGGGCGATGTGCAGTGGCTCGTCGGTGGTCCGCAGCTGATCCGCCAGGCCTTGCGGAGTGGTGACACCCCGATCGTGGAAACGTCGGGCCAGGGCGAAGGCGTTGCCGTTGCGGCTCACCGTCATCGGGGTGAGGGCGGGCCAGCTTCTCGCCCCGCCAAGGCCGAGGCGCAGGGCCAGGGGGGTGGTCGCCGAGGTGATCGCGCCATCGAGCGCTCCGGCGACCAGCTGCTCCTCCAGCTGCTGCCAGCGGGCGAAGGGCTGGGGCAACACGCGTACCCCGAAGGCTTCGATGAAACCCTCCTCCAGGGCCAGGGCCAGGGGGGCCACATCGAGCCCGGGCAGATAGCCGAGCCGCAGCAGGCGTGGGGCGGAACTGGCGGCGCGGCCTGGGAGGGCGCTGCGCGCAGGTCCGGCGGCCTGGGTGGCGGCCGCGGGCGCGCGCCGTTGCCGCAGCCGCCGCTGCTGCTCGAGGAACCCCATCAGTTCCGACCGCAGCGGGTAGTAGTCGGGGTGCTCCATCACCTCCAGGCGTTCCCGGGGCCTGGGCAACGGCACGTTGAGAATCTGGCCGATGCCCGCCTCCGGACCGTTGGTCAGGCACACCACCCGGTCGGAGAGCAGCAGGGCCTCATCCACGTCGTGGGTCACCATCACGGTGGTCACCCCGGCTTCCTGGCAGATCCGCATCAGCTGCTGCTGCAGGTTGCCTCGGGTGAGGGCGTCGAGGGCCCCGAAGGGCTCATCGAGCAGCAGCAGCTGGGGGCGAATCGCCAGCGCCCGGGCGATCGCCACCCGTTGCTTCATGCCCCCGGAGAGTTCCCTGGGAAACCGCTCGGCGGCGGTCGTCAGACCCACCAGCTGGAGATTGCGTTCGACGATCGCGCCTCGCTCATCGGCGCTGCTCTCGCCCATCACGTTGTTGACCGCCAGGGCGATGTTCTGGCGCACGCTCAGCCAGGGCAGCAGCGAATAGTTCTGGAACACCACCATGCGCTCGGGGCCAGGAGCCGTGATCTGACGGCCGTGCATCACGATGCCGCCCTCGCTGGCCTGGATCAGGCCCGCCAGCAGGTTCAGCAGGGTGGACTTGCCGCAGCCGGAGTGGCCGATCAGGGAGACGAATTCTCCTTCGTTGATGCTCAGGTCGATTGATTTGAGCGCCACGTAGCGCCCACCGCCCGTGAGCGGAAAAGCCTGGGTGATGTTGTCGACCGTGATCAGGCCGGGAGTGGTCATTGGCCTCCCCGGCTGGCCTTGCGGCCCACCCAGGCCACCAGGCGATCGAGGGCCAGGCCCACCAGGCCCACGTAGGCGATCGCGAGCACGATCTGGCTGGTGCTGCTGTCGCCGCCGGCGTTGTAGGCGTCCCAAATGAAGAAGCCGATGCCGCCATCGGCCTTGAGCATCTCGGCGGCCACGATCGCCAGCCAGGCCAGGCCAATGGCGACGCGCAGGCCGGTGAACACGTAGGGAGCCGTGGCCGGGATCACGATGTCCCAGATGTAGCTGCGCTTGCTGAGCCGCAGCACCCGGGCCACGTTGGTGTAATCCTGCGGGATCTCCTGGATGCCCACGGCGGTGTTGATCACGATCGGCCAGACGGCCGTGACGAAGATCACGAAGATTGCCGCCACATCCGCCTGCTGGAACAGCAGCAGCGAGATCGGCAGCCAGGCCAGGGGTGGCACCGTGCGCAGCACCTGGATCAGAGGATCGAACCCCTTGCGGATGAAACCGTTGAGCCCCAGGGCCAGGCCGGCGGCGATGCCGACCACCGCCGCCAGGCTGTAGCCGATCGCCACCCGTTGCAGGGAGATCAGGATCTGCCAGCCCAGTCCCTTGGCGGTGCCGCCGTCGTCATAGAACGGCCGGCTGATGTAGGGGGTCCAGGTCTGGGTGATCACCTGGACCGGTCCGGGGAAACCGCCGCCGCCGAGGCTGGCCAGAACTTGCCACACCAGCAACGTCAGGCCGATGCAGATCAGGGGAGCCTTGATCTGACGGGCCAGGGGGCTGCTCAGCCAGGTCGGCGTCGGGCGCCGGGGAGCCGGGCCTTGAGCGCGTTCGGGCTCACGAAGGGGGGCAGTGGCCGTGATCATCGGGACCGGAGGGAGAGATGAGAACTGAAACGGCTCCGGAGGTTCAAGGTCAACCTCCGGAGCGGAGCCATGGGCTCAGGAAGGCCTACTTGAGGGCCTTGATCTTCAGGCCCTTGAGGTAGGCCTGGGGATTGGAGGCATCGAATTTGACGCCGTCGAAGAACACCTCCACACCACGGGAATCGCCGCTGGGGATTTCCTTGTAACCGTTCTCCTTGGCCGCCTGACGCCAGAGGTCGGAGCGGTTCACCCTGGCCACCAGGCCCTTGATGTTGGTGCCTTTGGGCAGGTAGCCCCAGCGGATGTTCTCGGTCACGAACCAGGTGTCATGGCTCTTGTAGGGGAAGGAGGCGTTGTTCTTGAAGAACATCATCGTGAAAGGCGAGTTGGTCACCTTGCGCCCGTCGCCGTAATCAACGGTGCCCTGCAGCCGCGGCAGCAGATCCTCGACCGTGGCCTTGACGTATTTGTCCTGGGCCAGGATCGTGGCTAGCTCGTTGGTGTTGGCCGGGTTGTCGGCCCACTTCTGGGCTTGCTGGACCGCCATCAGCAGCCGCAAGGAGGCGTTGGGGTTCTTCTTGACCCAGTCGGAGCGCATCGAGAACGCTTTCTCGGGATGTTGCTTCCAGAATTCGCCGGTCTGCATGACGGTGTAGCCGAGCTTCTTGTTGACCAGACGCTCGTTCCAGGGTTCGCCGACGCAGAAAACATCCATGGTGCCCGACTGCATGTTGGCCACCATCTGGGGCGGCGGGATCACCACGATGTCGGCATCCTTGTTGGGATCAACGCCGTTGGCGGCCAGCCAGTAGCGCATCCAGAGATCGTGGGTGCCCCCTGGGAAGGTGACGGCGGCCTTGAACTTATCGCCGGTCTTGTTCTTCTTGTCGACCACACTGGCGAGGTTGGCGCTCTTGACCTTCAATTTGGCCGGCAGGAAGGCCTTGGAGGCGGAGAGGCCCTGCCCCTGGGTGTTGAGGCGGGCCAGGATCGAGATCGGTACCGGTTTGTTGCTCTTGGCGATGGCCCCGGTGGTGAGCAGGTAGGCCATCGGCGTGAGCAGGTGGGCGCCGTCGATGCCGCCTTTGCTGCCGCCGAGCTCAAGGTTGTCGCGAGTGACGGCCCAGGAGGTCTGCTTCTTGAGGTTCACCCCGGGCATGCCGGCCTTGGCAAAGAAGCCTTTCTCCTTGGCGATGATCAGGGGCGCCGCATCGGTTAGGGCGATGAAGCCGAGGTCCACCTCGGTGGTTTCCGGTTTGCCGGGGGCGGCCTGGGCGGCCAGCGGTGCCAGCAGGGCGGTGCCCGTCAGAGCGAGGCCGAGGCCGAGACAGGCGCTGGACAGGCTGGTGCGGATCAGGAAGGATCGACGGGTGAGAGGCGGCATGGAGGCGGTCGGCATGGAAGCAGGTGAAACAGCAGTGGTGGGCGGCATGGCTCTCCAGAGGCCGCCAGAGCCTGAGGGGGTGAGCGCGACCGGACTGGCTTCAGAACGCGGCGACCAGTGCCGATGGATCAAAGATCGGGTTGGCGCTCAGGCTGACCAACCCAGTTACATCACCACCAGCCGCCGACCCGCAGGGTGACGATTGTTACGAACGCTCCGCTTCGGTCAGGAATTCGGCAACGGCAGCGGCCAGGTTGCGGTGCTCATGCCCTGGCTGGCTGAGCTTCACCAGCACGAACCGCTGCAGTTCATCGAGCCCGGCCCAGTCGGCGTCATTGACCTTCAGATCCAGGGGCTCGCAGGCGGCCAGCACGGCCTCCGGCACGCCCATCCCTTGCTGCCAGGGCTCGCCGCTGGCGGGGCTCAAAGGGCGGGCGGGCCCGTCCGCCAGGGCGGCCGTGCGCGCCAGCAGATGCCGGCGCAGGTCTGCGGTCGCTTCGGGATCGTCGTGCCACTCCACCAGGGTTTGCCGTTCCTGCTCCGGCAGCGCCAACCAGTGGTTGAGCTTCAGCTTCACCCCGGCGAGATCGAGCTTGCGCCGCACCGCCATCGGGATGCAGCGCAGGTTGGACGCGAAGTCGGCCTCGAAGGCGAAATCGCGCGTGTGCAGCCCCTCAGCCCCTGGTGCCATTCAGCGCGCCTCCGCCAGCGCGGCCCGGAGGCGCTCGCCGGCCCGGGCGGCCAGCAGGGCTCGGGCCTGCTGCACCCCTTCCTGCAGTCCTGAGCAGCCATCCGAGAGCCACAGCATCGCCCCCAGATTCCAGACCAGGGCTTCCGCCAGGGGGCCCTCCCCCACCAGGGCCTGGCGTGCCTGAGTGCCCCAGGCCGCAAGCGACTCCCAGCGCGCCTCCTCGCAGGCGATCCCGTGGTCGCGGGGGTGAAGGATCAGCCGCTCCACCACCCCCTGGCGCACCCGGGCGGTGATGCCCGCGCGGGTGGTGGGCAAATCGGTGGAGCCCTCCAGCCCCTTGACCGTGAGCAGGTCGGTTTCCCCTGCCGCCGCCAGCGCTTCCCAGGCCCGGGTTTCGGTGGGCGGATGCACGAAGCCGCTCACCATCAGGTGCTCGCCCCGGTGCGGGGTCCAGAGCAACTCAAGGCTGGCCACCGGCGGCCGTTTGCCGATCTCGTCGCGCACCGGCAGCAGGCGCTCGGCGGCGGGGAAGTGGTCGGGCTGGTGGGTGAGGGCCAGATGGTGCTGGTCGAGCCGGGTCTGCACGGCCTCCAGCGTCAGGCCCCGCCATTCGATCCCCAACACCGCGAACAGCTCAGCCAGGGTGACGCCGTACTTCACCGGCATCGGGCTGCCGCCGTGGAGCACCACCGGCTGGCCGCTGGCCGCCAACAGCAGGGCCACCAGGGGCAGCAGCGGCGCCGTGCGGCTGCGGCCGTCGTAGGGCACACCGAAGCAGAGGGCGCGCCGGCCCGGTGTGTGCAGCACCGGCCCCTGGGAGCGGTAGCACTCGAGCATGCCGGTGAGCTCGATCGGCGCCGGCCGGCGGATGCGGTGGGCGATCAGAAAGGCCCCCAGCTGGGCATCGCTGGCACCGCCATGGAGCATCAGCTCCATGGCTTCGCGGGCCTCGTCCCGGCTGAGGCCGGTGCTGGTGTGTTCGCCGCTCCCCACCTTGGCGATCAGCTCGCGGAACCGGATCCGGTTCGGATCGGGCACAGGTGGTGGCTTCGGTAGCGATGGCAACAGGGCCGGTCCAGGCTTGTTGTGACATTGTCCTCCCCTGAGCTCACGAGCGCGCATGGTTTCCGCCCAACCTCCCGCCAAGCTCAGCAAGGTGGAGCAGGCCAAGGCGGCCTATTGCGGGCTCGATCTGGCCGATCGCCTCGATGAGCTGGCCGCCCAGGGCTGGGAGCAGCTCGATGAGGCCACCCTCACCATTCATCTCAAATGGCTGGGGATTTTCTTTCGGCCCGTCACCCCGGGCCGGTTCATGGTGCGCCTGCGGCTGCCCAATGGCGTGATCACGGCCGATCAGTTGCAGCTGCTCTCGGACGTGGTGGACCGCTGCGGCCTGGAAGGCAGCGCCGATCTGACCACCCGCCAGAACCTGCAACTGCGGGGGCTGCTGCTCGAAGACATGGTCCCGCTGCTGCGGGGGCTGGCCAGCGTCGGCCTCACCAGCCGCCAGTCGGGGCATGACAACCCCCGCAACATCACGGGCAATCCCCTGGCGGGGATCGATCCCGAGGAGTTCATCGACACCCGCCCCCTGGTCGACGCCATCCAGGAGGCGTTGCTCGGCCCCGATGGTCCCCGCAACTTGCCGCGCAAGTTCAACGTGGCCGTGGGGGGTGCCCCCGACAGCTTCCTGCTTCACAACGATCTCGCCTACCTGCCCGCCTGGCTCGACGGGGAACTGGGTTTCACGGTGGTGGTGGGGGGCTTCTTCTCCGCCCAGCGCAACGAGCTGGCGATTCCCCTGGGGCTGTGGCTGCGCGCCGGGCAGCTGCCCGCCTTCACCCTGGCGGTGCTGGGTCTCTACGAGCGCCAGGGGGACCGCACCAACCGCAACCGCAGTCGGTTGATGTATCTGATCGACGCCCTCGGCCTCGAGGCGTTTCGCGAGCAGGTGCTGCAGACCTACCAGGATCTGGTCCACGGTTCTTCCGACGTCTCCCCCCACGACGGCCAGCACCTCGTCACCCGCCAACCCCGGAACCTGCTGGGGGTCCATGGCCAGAAGCAGGACGGCCTGCATTGGGTGGGGCTGCACGTGCCCATGGGGCGGCTGGAGGCCGAAACCATGGCTGAGCTGGCCCGTCTGGCGCGCACCTACGGCAACGGCGAACTGCGGCTCACCGAAAATCAGAACGTGCTGATCACCGCCGTTCCCAGCGACCAGCTCAGCGCGCTGCTGGACGAACCACTGCTGCAACGGCTGCGGCTCGATCCCGGCCCCCTGCAGGCCGAGGCCGTGAGCTGCACGGGTAACCGCTACTGCAGCTTTGCCCTGATTCCCACCAAGAGCACGGCCCAGCAGATGCTGGAGGAGCTGGAACGCCGGCTGGAGTTCAGCCGCCCCGTGCGCACCCACTGGACCGGTTGCCCCAACGCCTGCGGACAGCCCCACATGGGAGAGCTGGGGCTGATGGGGGCCAAGGCCCGGGAGGAGGGCCAGATGGTGGAGGCCGCCAAGATCTTCCTCGGCGGCTCCATGGGCGAGGAGCCCCGTTTGGCCGCACTCCAGGACAAGGCGGGCGTGCCCCTCAGCCGACTGGCCGACGAGCTTGAGTCGTTGATGGTGGAGCAGTTCGGTGCCCGGCGGCGAACGCAGCCGCTTTGAGGGAGCGGCCCGAGCGCCCCGGGAACCAGGCCCGTGGCCCGCGTCTGCTGGTGAGCTTGGGCCGGCAGGCCTCGCTGAAGCTGCGGTCGAGTGCTTCGAGGCACCCCTGGTCGTTCAGGTCGTGGCCGCCGTAGAGCAGGGCGCAGATGCGCTCGGGATCGATCCCAAGCGCCGCCACCTCTTTCCAGAGCCGTTGGCTGAGGGCGTGATCAGCGCGCTCGAACTGGACATGGCCCAGTTGCCGCACCAGCAGCAACACCAACTGCCGTTCCTTCAAGTCCGTGAAGCTGAGCTGGAGACAAGCCCCCGATCCTGTGGCCCCATGGCCAGCCTGGTTCACATCCATGGCGCCTTCTCCACTTCGTTCCTTCCTTCTTGCTAGTGGCGCCGCTGCCCAGGCCTCGGTCCCATCGGCTCCAGCACATGAAACGTAGCGATGGCGACGAACGTTGCGCCAGGGGGCATAGGCCCCCCGGCCTTGGGATGGGCCCTCGCCGAGGAATCCATCACGGGCACTGGAGAGGTGCCAAGGTGTGGGCCTTCCATGCTGGGGGTGGGCGATTCCTGAGCGCTTGCACACCTCCTTGAGCGGCGCCCCCACGGATCCGCCGCTTCCCTCCCTCCTGCCGCCCCAGGGTGATGGCGGCCGCTGGCCGATGTTGCAGCAGCTGCGGCGCCTGGAGCCCAGCGAGCTGGAGCCCTGGCTGCGGGCGCTGGAGGCGGGATCGCTGGCCCCGGAGATCGACCTGCTGGCCGTGCTGGCCGAACGGCTGGAGGGGGCCGGTGC
>CALRUP020000019.1:0-47258 GCA_943371385.1 Paenacidovorax caeni
TCAGCCCCTCTCAGGGCCTCCGGTTCGGCGGTCTCTCAACCGCCTTGCAAACCTACAACATCGATCGGCTCTCGCCTCCCTCTGCCCTAGGTCCCGCGCTCCACCTCTCAGTGGTGCGCAGTCCAAAACTGTATCACAGGCTTCAGCCCGCCACAAGCGCCTTGGCCCAGGGGAGGAAGGTCTCCAGCGTGGAGTCGCTGCGAGCCGCCAGCACCGGGTAGTCGGTATGGGCCAAATTTGCTCCGGGGGCCTGATCCTGGGGGTCGATCAGCAGCCAGCGGATCGGGCACTCAAGCTCCGTGAGCACAAGCCAGGCCGCCGCCAGATCCCAGATCTTGGGGGTGGCCTCAAGGGCGGCAACGGTCTGCCCCATGGCCACGCTCACCAGGTTCAAGCTGGCCACGCCCAGCAAGCGGATCTTGCCGGGGAAGCGGCGGTCGGGGAGTTTCTGGAGAACGCCGATGGAGCGGCTGCAGAGGGAGGCGCAGCCCGCCACATCGGCCTGGAGCGATGGGGGCTGCAACAACTTGCCGTTGCGCCAGGCCCCCTGACCTCGCACGGCGATGATCCGCTGGCGCAGGGGGGGCACGTCCAGCACGGCCCACACGGGAAGGCCTCCCTCGAAGCGGGCAATCGAGATCGCCCAGTAGGGAATGCCGGCAGCGAAATTGGTGGTGCCATCGAGGGGATCAACGACCCAGTAAGCCGAGCTGGTGGGCACGTGCTGATCCCCCTCCTCGCTCAGCACCCCCTCCCCAGGGAAGGCCTCGCCAAGGCCGCGCACGAGGGTTTCATCGCTCCAGCGATCGCAAGCGGTGATCAAGCTTCCGTCGGCCTTGGCCTCGGAGGCCATGTGGCCAAAATCCTGGCGCTGGCGGTCAGCGACCGCATCAACAAGGATTTCCAGCCGAGCCAGCTCAGGGGGATAGGCGGCAAGGGTGATGGTCATCCGAGCTCCAGGGAGAGAACGTGGGCAAGGCGGCGCCCGGTGTCCTGGCGGAACTGCTGGAGATCGACGCGCTCCAGCAGCAAGAGGGCCCCCAGCGCAACGAACACCTCCACCAGCAGCACCAGGGCGTACGGGCCAAAGGGCCCGTGGCCAGGAAGCAGCCCGCGTCCAAGGTCGAGCAACGCTCCTCCCGCCACCTTGCCGAGTGCCCGCGAAAGGGCCTGAGCCAGGCCCCATACGCCAACAAAGGTCGCGGCCACCTCAGGGAGGGTGAGATCGAGCATCAGGCAGAGGGCGCCATTGGTGCCGATGCCCGCAGCGAGGCCAAAGAGCACCATCGCCACGCGCAGAAGGGGAACACTGGCAAGACTGCCCGCGACCACCAGCAACAGCAACGTCGCAACGATCAGACGACAACCCAGGCGCGCCGTGGCGAACTTACCCAGCCAAGGCACGATCAGCAGGCCCGCCATCACCAGACCCACCAGGGTGCCCACGCCCCAGAAGGCATTGAGCGCCGCTGTGGCGGCGATCGGCAAGGCGAAGACCTCGGCGCCGTAGCTCTCGAGGATTGGATCCTGAAGAAAAAGCCCCAGCGTGAAGCACACCAGGAACAAGAAGAAGATCAGAACCTGGCGGCTGCAGGTGATCAACCGCCAGGCCTCGGCAAACGTGACAGCATCGTCGCGCTCGTTGGCGCGGCTGAGCGTCAAGGATCCCCGGGGAGTTTCGATCCCCCAGGTGGCCACCAGTGTTAGCGCCAGCACGATCAGAACCGCCTTGGCCATGAAGGCCAGCAAAACCGGTTGCAGCCTGGCCGGATCGCTCACGCCATCGAGACCCTTGAGGCTGACACTGATGGCGATGGCCCCCACCACGATGCCAACGGTGAGCATCGACCAGATCACACTCACCGCCCTGGGACGCTCCACCTCGCTGGTGCGATCAATCACCAGGGCGAGATAGGGGGTGGTCGCAAGGGAGATTCCGATTCCGTAAGCGGCGAAAAGAGCACAAAGTGCGACAGCTCCAGCAGCCATGGCTCTTGGACTTCCGCCACTGAAAGCCGACGCCACCTGAAAGATGAGCGGCACGGCCAGCACCGCCAATCCGGTGAACAGGAGCGTGCCGCTCCAGATGTACGGCGTTCGGTGACGCCCCCCAAAAGGATGGGCATCGGACAGATGGCCGAACAACACCCGAGTGGGTGCCATGAACTGCTCAAAGGCCAAGGCCCCTCCCACGAGGAAGGCGGGCATGCCTAGCTCGGTGATCATGATTCTGTTGAGCAGGCCGGCGAAGATCACCGCCAAGGCACCGAGGCAAGCCTGAAAAAGTCCGAGCCGAAGGACCTGATGCAACTTCAGGCCGCCGGAGACTTGAGGGCACTGAGGAGCCACGGCAGGGGGGGCCACAGCTACTGGAACAACAGCAGGACGCCCAACACCTAGGGGGCCATGGGGCCGCCGGCGGCAGACTTGAAGGACGCCAAGCAGGCCGGCAGCAGGGGCTCGGGTGGCACCGGCACTGTGATGCCGCTGTCCGGCATGGTGGACGGCAGGTTGCGGGGCTGACAGGTCACAATCTGATCGAGACCCGTGCGACGACGAATCTCCGCCAACTGGCGGTTGTAATCAGCCAGAGCGGAGGAATAGGCCACTTCGGCCTGGGTGAGGTCCCTTTGGTTGTCGACCACCTCGCGCTGGGTTGTCACGCCGGCCTGGAAGCGCAAGCGGGCCAGACGCAGGGATTCCCGGGCTGAAATCACCTGGCGGGAGGTGGTCTGGATGTTGCGGTTGTTCTGGAGCAGCCTGTAGAAGCTGTCTTCCACCTGAAGCCGGATGGCATCGCGTTGGGACGCGAACAGGTAAGTGTTCTGCTCGGCCTGCTGCTTGAAGCGGCGGGCATCGGCGTTGGCACGACCCCCATCAAACAGGTTCCAACTCAGGTTCAGGCCGACGGCGTTATTGACCTGGTACTGGTAGCCGTTCATGTTGGTGGTGTTGATCGTGCCCTGCGTGGAGGTGTCGACCACGCCGCGGTTGCGGGACAAACCGAAGTTGTTGAAGATGTTGAGAAACGGTTGCACACGGCCCTTCTCAGCGTTGGCATCACTGTTGGACACGGAGATGTCAAGCAGAGCGTTGTCGAGCTCCTCGCGGAAGGCATAGGCCGCCACGATGCTCTCCTGGAGGGATGGGGTCCAGACGCCGAGGGCCCGCAGGGGCTCTTTGGCCGTGGGGGTGACGTTCTGGGGAAGGTTGAGCAGGGCCGCCAGGGCACGGCGGGCAATGGCCTGCTGGGCCAAGCCGCCGTTGAGCAGTTGCTGGTCCCGGGCCAGCTGGGTTTCGGCTTCAAGAACCTCCAGCTTGGTGGCCACGCCGGCCTGGTAGCGGGCCCGGGCATCCCGCAAGCTCACCAGTGAAGCCCGCACGGACTGCTGGCCGATCCGCACCTGATCATCGGAGAGCTGGAGATCGAAGTAGCGCTGGGCGGCCTCCAGTCGCTTTTCCCGCAGGGCGATGAGGTATTGGTTTTTGGCTTTTTCGTAGCGGTCGCGGGCGCCTGCAATCTGGGGAACGCGCTGAGGATTGATCAGACCCCAGCTGATACCGACAGTGCCGGCCCCCCCGATCTGCTTGGCTTGTGTGAGGCCATCGGCGAAGAAGGACCCACCATTCGGCCGGCTGGTGTAGGTCTCCTGGTTGAACAGCTGGGGGAAGCTCTGGGCCGTGAGCTGGATGTTGGGGTACCAGGAGGAAATCTGAGCCCGCAAGTTCGATTTGGCCTGATCCACCTGGGAGGCGACAGCCTTGAGGTCAGCGTTGTTGACCTCCACCAGATTTTCCACATCCACCAGGGCCAGGGGCCGCAGCGCCCGAATCACCACCTGGTCGGGCTTGGTGGGAAGGGCCAGGGAATTGGGGGCACCGAGGCGCTCCAGCCCCGGAAGCAACTTGGTGGCCGCGGGGGCGAGCACATCCGGGTTGGACTTCGGCCTGGGGCCCTTGACCTTGGGGGCCAGGGGCAGCACCTGGGGCAGGGGATCCAGCAGCGGAGGAGGCCCGTCAACGGTGGCCACCGGCGCAGCGGTTGGAATGGCAGCTTGGCCCACCACCGGAATCACCTTCGGAGACGGGGCCTCGGCAATCAGTTGGGGCAGTGGCGGAATCTCAGCACCACCAAGGCCAGCCGTGAGCTGATGGGGCTCCTGGGAGGGCTGAGCGAGGGCAACAAGTGGTTGCACACTGACAAGACAGGTACCAGTCAAGGCAGTAACTGCCAACAGCGAGCGTCTCACCAGATACCTTCGAAATAAGCAATCAGACTTTAGTGAGTTTGCCGCAATCACACCAGGCAGGCGGCCACGAGATCATCCGCCCCTTTCAGAAGGCTGATGGGCACCACCAGATGTTCCTGAACCTCAGCCAGGGTTAGATCATCAAGGAACACCGGCTGTCCCTGGCGCAACATCACCGACGGCAGAAGCAGACCCTCGCCCAGGTCCTTGCCGGCCAGCCCCGCCATCAGATCAGAGCCGGTCAAAAGGCCCGTCACCACTTGTTCCTGGCCCCAGTAGGGGCTCGGCAATCCATGCAGGCTGAGCTCCAGACCCTCCACCCGGTTGAGCCGATCGACCACCGGCTGCAGAGCCTCGGCCACCAGTTGGCCCACCACCCAGCTCAGCCGTCGTGGCCGCTCCAGGGTGGCGGGCAGGTCCTGGGTCGCCTGGTCGAGGGCCTCCAGGAAGGCTCGGATGCTTCCCACGCCGTTCTCCTGTTGCGGCAAATCTTCGTAACTGCTGCGCGGCGGCAACGCGCGACCGGCGATCAGGTACCACTCATCCGAGAGCCAGGCGAAGCGACTGTGGAGCTCCGGTTCGAACTCGTGCTGCAGGGCCTCCACCAACTCGATCACCCGCCGGGCGCAGGCCCGGTCCACGGGAATCAGCCCATCCCCGTCGGGGCGGAAGCGTGTGAGCCCCACCGGGACCACCGCCGCCGAGAGCACCGCTGGCCAGTCGCCAGAGGCGTAGCTCGCCAGATCCCGCAGGGTGCGCTCCAGGGCCGCACCATCGTTCTGAGCCGGGCAGACCACCACCTGGGCGTGGATCTGAAGCCGGCGCTCGGCGAACCAGTCCAACTGCTCCATCAACAGGCCCGCCCGGGGGTTCAGCAGCAGCCGCTGTCGCAACTCTGGATCCGTGGCATGCACTGAGACGAAGAGAGGAGAGAGGCGCTGCTCCTCGATCCGTTGCCAGTCGGCGCTGGTGAGGTTGGTGAGGGTCAGGTAAGAGCCATAAAGAAAACTCAGGCGGTAGTCGTCGTCCTTGAGGTAGAGGCTGGAGCGCTGGCCCGGGGGCTGCTGGTCGATAAAGCAGAAGGCGCAGTGGTTGTTGCACTGGCGCAGCCCATCGAAAAGTGCCTCTGTGAAACCCAGACCAAGGCCGTCGTCGAGGTCCTTCTCGATCTCAAGCCGGTGCCGTTCACCGCTGGGATCTTCCACCTCCAGGGTCAGTTCCTCGGCGGCACTCAGCACCTGGTAATCGATCAGGTCGCGGGGCCGGCTCCCATTGATGCTGAGCAGTCGGTCACCGGGCTGAAAGCCCAGCTCCTCGCCGATGGAACCCGGCTCCACTGAAGCCACCACCGCAGGGGCGGGGAGCCGTTGGTCTTGGCCGGCGGCGAGGGCGACCCCGGCGGAGGGTTCATTCCACACGGGGTGGGAGCTGAGGCGAACGCGTTCAGTTTGGGGCCGCCGCGAACTGGTACGTCCAGGCCAGCAGCAGCACCCCGAACACCAGGCGGTAGCCCACAAAGATCCAGGTGCTGTGCTTCTGCAGGAATTGCAGCAGCCAGGCAATCGCCCACCAGGAGACCAGCCCAGCAGCGACCACACCGATCAGCAAGGGCAGCGCTCCTCCGGCGAGCGGCTCGTTGAGGGCGGATTTGAGCTCCACGAGCCCGGCCAGGGTGATCGCCGGGATCCCCAGAAGAAAGGAGAAACGGGCGGCATCCTGCCGGCGCCAGCCATCGAACAGCGAGGCGGTGAGTGTGCTGCCGGAACGGGATACACCGGGAATCAAGGCCAGGGCCTGGGCCAGCCCTACCAGCAGGCCATCGAGACCACGCACCTGGGAGATCTGCTTGAGGCGCTGACCGAACCGCTCCGCCAGGGCCAGTAACAGAGCCATCACGATCGAGGCGATGGCGATCGAGCTGATGCTGCGCAGGGGCGAGTGGTCGAAATCGGGAACCAGCCTCTTGATCAGCGCCGCCGCCACCAGGATCGGCAGGGTGCCGATGGCGATCGCCAGCCCCAGACGCGCTTCGGCGGAACCCCAACTGCCTTCGCGGAAGGCCTTGGCCATCCCCGCCAGCACCTCCGCCAGATCACGCCAGAAGTAAGCGATCACGGCGACGATGCTGCCCAGCTGGATCACAGCGGTGACGGCCACCCCGGGATCGCCCCAACCCAGCAGGACAGGCACCACCTTGAGGTGGGCGGTGCTGCTGATGGGCAGGAACTCGGTGAGCCCCTGCACCACCCCGAGCACCAGGAAATGCCAACAGGCGGTCGCCAGATCGAGCACAGGAGCTGGCGCAGAGGCGGAAATCAGCACCGCATAGGCGCGTGAGTGAACCAACCCTATGGCGACGGGCGCTGAGGGGACAGCCCGGGCTCCCTTAAGGTTGAACACCTTTCTTCATGTTTCTGGTGATCGGGACCCTGGCCCCTCCCCCCTGCCAACCGCGGCCTGACGCCTTGCCCACTCGCACAAAGGTCCTTCCGACCGCGCAAGTGCTGAGGATCCGACTCTCCAATGGGAGCCACTTCCTGCCCATGCTGGCGGCGCTTCTGGTGCTGCTGCCTGTGTTTTTGCAGGCACCCTGGGTGCGCCTGCAACCGTTCAGCGCTGCCCTGTTCACCTTGCCGCTGTTGCTGCTAGGTCTGAGCCTGGAACGCTACGGGCGGGGGGTCTGGAAAGCCTCGGGGCCCTTGCTGGTGGGCTTCTGTGGCAGCTGGTTGGCGGGGTGCCTCTTCTGGGGCTGGTGCCGGGAACATCCTCTCTGGCACCTGCCGATTGAGGCCTTCGCCCTGCCCCTGGCCCTCACCGGCCTGAGTGGCCGTTGGCGCATCGCCTGCAGTTTCTACCTGGCATCGCTGCTGGGCACCGCGTGCACCGATGCCGTGATGGCCCTCGTGGGGGTGATGCGTCTTTGGCCAGCGGTGGTCCTCGCGGCCCCCGACCAGGCGGCAGGGCTGCTCCAGGAGGCCGCCCTGATGGTGCTTCAACCGCCCAGCCTGCTGCTGGTGCTTGGCGTGGCCGCCGCCCTCGCCGCCGGCTGCCACTGGGCCTGGCGGGATCACCGCGATGTGGCCTGGCGCATCGCCGCCGCCGCCCTGGCCACCACCGTGGCCGTGGATGGCCTGTTTCTGGGGGCCTCCCTGCTGGCCCCGAAACTCAGCGGCCTGATCTGATCCGCCCCTGTCGCCATCCAGTTCAATTGTTGACCGTCTTGGCCGGCTACCCAGGCTGCGGAATTGAAGAACTGCAAACGCCTTCCGCCCCGGGGCCAGGCCCATCCAGCGCCCCTGTAGCTTTGGCTTGATGGCTGCTTCGCGGCCACTGTGCTCGCTGTTCGGATCGGAGTTTTTGCGATGAAACGCCTGCTGTCGTGGCTCATGAGTGGCGTGGTGATGGCCGGCCTGCTTCTGAGCCTTGTGCTTTCCCCCACCGCCCAAGCGGCGGAGCTTCGCAACATCGCCGACGACAAGCTGGCCGAACGGGGTGACAAGGTCGACCTCAACAACTCCTCGGTGCGCGCCTTCCAACAGTTCCCTGGCCTGTACCCCACCCTGGCCGGCAAGATCGTTCTGGGTGGGCCCTACGACGACGTCGACGACGTGCTCAAGCTCGAACTCACCTCCCGCCAGAAGGAGCTGTTCGAGAAATACAAGTCCAACTTCACCGTCACCCCCCCCTCGATCGCCTTGAACGAAGGCTTCGATCGGATCAACGACGGTGTCTACCGCTGATCCAGCCTCCTTCCAGCCCCCAGCTCAAGCCGTCGGGCCTTGCTCCCGGCGGCTTTTTTCTTGGCGACCATGGCTGAGCAGACTTCCAGTTCGCCGCTGGTGACCAGCTGGGATGTGGTGGTGATCGGCGGCGGAGCCGCCGGTCTGATGGCCTGTCTGGAGTTGCCAGCGGACTTGCGGGTGCTGCTCCTGAGCAAGGATGCCGCTCCTCGTTCCGCCAGCCGCTGGGCCCAGGGCGGCATCGCCGCGGTGACCAGGCCCGAGGACAGTTTCGCCAGCCACCGGGCGGACACCATGCGGGCCGGTGGCGGCTTGTGCGATCCCGAGGCCGTGGAACTTCTGGTGCGTGAGGCCCCCGCCTGCGTCGAACGGCTGCTGCAACTCGGGATGGATTTCGACCGTGACGACGGACATCTGAGCACCACCCTGGAGGCCGCCCACAGCCACCGGCGGGTGCTCCACGCCCAGGACCGCACCGGAGGGGCCCTGGTGGATGCGCTTGAGCGGGAGGTGCTCAGACGGCCGGGCCTGGTGCAGCGCAAGGGGGTCGCGGCGCTGGCGCTCTGGGTGGAGGGCAGCCGTTGCCATGGACTGCAGGTCCTCGAAGGTCCACGGCTGCGCTGGCTGCAGGCCGGGGCGGTGGTGCTGGCCAGCGGCGGGGGCGGGCACCTGTTCGCCAACACCACCAACCCTCCCCAGGCCACCGGTGACGGGGTTGTGATGGCCTGGCAGGCCGGAGCGGTGCTGCGTGATCTGGAGTTCGTTCAGTTTCACCCCACCGCCCTGATGCTGCCGGGGGCGCCCCACTTCCTGATCTCGGAAGCGGTTCGGGGTGAGGGAGCCCGGCTGCTGGACCCCCAGGGCCACAGCCCCGTGGGGCGCCTGACCGGAGGGGATCTTGCACCCCGAGATCAGGTCAGCCGCGCCCTGGTGCGCTGCATGCACGATCAGCGGCTGGATCACGTCTGGCTCGACCTGCGCCCGGTGGGGGAAGACCGCTTGGCACGCCAGTTCCCCACGATCCTGAGGCGCTGCAGGGAACTGGGGCTGGAGCCCCTGCGGGAGCCGATTCCCGTGGCCCCCGCCGCCCACTACTGGATGGGTGGTGTAAGCACCGATCTGGACGCGAGCACCAGCCTCAAAGGGCTCTACGCCGTCGGAGAGGTGGCCTGCACGGGTGTGCACGGGGCCAACCGGCTGGCCAGCAACTCCCTGATGGAATGCCTGGTGTTCGCCCGGCAGCTGCGGCGGATCGATCTGGCGCCCCAGACCCCGGGCCCGAGACAGGGCCAGGAACCCTGTCACCACCTGGGCACCAGCTCAGCTCTGGAGAAAGCAGATGGCGCCGAACTGGGCCTTGATGCCCTGCGCAGCCTCTGCTGGCGCGTGGCCGGGGTGGAACGGGATGGGGGGCAGCTGCGCCGCGGCCTGCGGGTGCTGCAGGAGCGGGGTGGCCGCGCCTGGGCCGGGGGCCCCAGCCACTGGGCAGCTGGCCTGACTCCTGGCGAACAGCTGGAGCTGGAGCCCCAGGACGCCAGGCGCCTGCTTGATCAGCACGAACTGAGCCAGCAGCTTGTGCTGGCGAGGCTGCTGTTGGAGGCGGCCGCCTTCCGTCAGGAAAGCCGAGGCGGCCACTTTCGCCTGGATGCACCGGCGAGCCAGCCGTTCTGGGCCCGCCACAGCCTGCAGCGCCTGGGCGAGCCGATTGGCACGGCCCCGCTGGGGGCCCCGTTCAAGGGCTAACAGGCCCCGAATAGCCGCTGAGCTTCGCGAGTTCCTTGAGGCTCTTGACCCCGGAGCTGAGGCTGCCCTTGATCTCCCAGCTGGGGAAGCCCTCGATCTTCTTCTGCTCGCAGAGCTCCCGCTGGCTGTTCTGACCATCTGGGGCGCACTCCACGATCGTGAGCTTCGCCGTGGCCTCCTTGCCGAACAGCTCCTTCTGCTCATGGCAGTGGGGGCACCACCAGGCCGAGTACATCACGGCACCGCCGGAGCGCAGATGCTCCGCCAGAGCCAGGGTCTGGGGCGTGCTGGCTCTGACGACCGGGGGTGGCACCCCTTTGGTGGCCAGGGCCGCCGGGCGGTTCATCGAAGCCGCCCAACCAAGGGAAATCAAGCCCACCACAAGCGCCAGGAGGATGCCGCGGAACAGCAGCTGGCCGCGGTCTTCCCACTCGCCACCCACCAGGCTGAGCACCAAGAGGGAAAGGCTCAACAAGGCCGAGAGGATGCAGAACGGGCAGCAACTCTTGATCGCAAGGACCATCACCCCGATCAGCACCGCACTGAACACGGTCATGCCAGTGCTGATCAGAAACAGGCCCCACCAACTGGCATCGGTCAGCTTGGCCTTGGCCTCCCCCTTGATCACCAGGGGCAAGACCGCCAGCAGCAGCACACTGGCGTAAGCCAGAAAACCAAACATCGACAGGGGCTGTCCCAACACCGTGCCCCAGGCGCTGGAGAGCACCTGTTCGCAGCCATTGCAGCCGAACAGTCCCTCCTTGGCGCAGGTCAGGCCCCCGAGGAGCCCCCATTTCTTGAGGGTGATCGCACCGGTGTCGATCGCGCCGATGGTGGCCAGAACGGCGATCAACACCCGAGCCCAACGGCGGCCGGGATCACCGCCGCGGCGGCGACTGCCCAGACGGGTGTTCAGGCGGTTGGTGGTCAAGGGGAAGCGGGTTCGCTACGGCGATTGTTGCAGCAGCAGCCGTAGCGCCTCGACCCGGGCCGCCTCCACCGGCCGATGGACCAAGCCCTCCTGCTTGAGGGCGGTACCGGCGATGACCCCATCGCAGGCGGCCGCCAGCGCCGCCATCGTTTCCAGACTGGCGCCGCTGCCGATCAGCACGGGCGCCCCGGACGCCGCCGAGCGAGCCCGCCGCAGGTCGTCCAGAGAGGTGGGCTGACCCGTGCCGCTGCCTGAGACGATCACCCCGTCGGCACCGCCGCGGGCCAGCACGTCGCGCACAGCCTCTTCAATCATCAGCGGGGCCAGCGGGGCGCCGTGCTTGACCAGCACATCCGCCAGGATCCGAATCCCTTCGGCTCCAAGCAGGCGGCGGCGGCGCAGCAGTTCGGCGGCGGGCCCCTGCAGCAGTCCCTGGTCGGTGACGGTGGCACCGGTGAGCACGTTCACCCGGATGAAGCGAGCTCCGCTGGCCTGGGCGATGGCCAGGGCCGCCAGGGCATCGTTGCGGAGCACGTTGAGACCCACCGGCAGCGGGATCGCCGCCACAACGGCCGTGGCGATCCGGGCCATCGAGGCCACCGTTTCCGGCGGAACCCGCTCCCCCCAAAACGGCGCATCGCCAAAGTTCTCCACGATCAGGCCATCGGCCCCGCCTTCGAGATAGGCCCGGGCATCGGCCAGGGCGGCCGCCTGCACCGCCTCCAGATCCCCCGCCCAGAGCGGCGCCCCCGGCAAGGGTTGCAGGTGCACCACCCCGATCAGCGGGCAGGGCATGGGAAACAGCTCACGCCAGGGGGCACCCATCACACAACTCGTCACCTTTCGTCCCATAGGGTGAACGATCAGCCCGCCGTGCCATGACCGCAGCCCCCGGCAAGCCCGCCACCCTCCGCCGACCGACGGTGGCCTTCGCCCACCTGGGCTGCGAGAAGAACCGTGTGGACACCGAACACATGCTCGGCCTGCTGGCCGAAGCCGGTTACGGCGTCAGCGCCGACGAAAGCGACGCCGCCGTGGTGGTGGTCAACACCTGCAGCTTCATCCAGGACGCCCGGGAGGAATCAGTGCGCACGCTGGTGGAACTGGCGGAACAAGGCAAGCAACTGATCATTGCCGGCTGCCTCGCCCAGCACTTCCAGGAAGAGCTGCTGGAGTCGCTGCCGGAGGCCCGGGCGATCGTGGGCACGGGCGACTACCAGCACATCGTGAGCGTGTTGGAGCGGGTGGAGGCGGGCGAACGGGTGAACCAGGTGAGCGCCGTGCCCACCTTCGTGGCCGACGAGCACCTGCCCCGCTACCGCACCACCTCCGAGGCCGTGGCGTACCTCAAGGTGGCCGAAGGCTGCGACTATCGCTGCGCCTTCTGCATCATTCCCAAACTGCGCGGCGACCAGCGTTCGCGGCCGATCGAATCGATCGTGGCCGAAGCCCAGCAGCTGGCGGCCCAGGGCGTGAAGGAACTGATCCTGATCAGCCAGATCACCACCAATTACGGCCTCGACCTCTACGGCAAGCCCCAGCTGGCGGAGCTGCTGCGGGCGCTCGGTGAGGTGGAGATCCCCTGGATCCGGGTCCACTACGCCTACCCCACGGGCCTCACCAGCGAAGTGCTGGCGGCCTACCGGGAGGTGCCCAACGTGCTGCCGTATCTGGATCTGCCCCTGCAGCACAGCCACCCCGACGTGCTTCGGGCCATGAACCGCCCCTGGCAGGAGGGGGTGACCGGCGGCCTGTTGCAGCGCATCCGCGAGCAACTGCCTGATGCCGTGCTGCGCACCACCTTCATCGTCGGGTTTCCGGGGGAAACGGAGGAGCAGTTCGAGCACCTGCTCGCTTTCGTGGCCGAGCAACGCTTCGACCATGTCGGGGTGTTCACCTTCTCTCCGGAGGACGGCACCGCCGCGGCCGACCTCCCTCATCCGGTGCCGCCTGAGCTGGCCCAGGAGCGCAAAGACCGGCTGATGGCCCTGCAGCAACCGATTTCCGCCGAACGCAACGCGGCCTGGTTCGGCCGGATCGTCGACGTGCTGATTGAGCAGGAGAACCCCTCCAGCGGCGCCATGCTGGGCCGCTGTGGCCGCTTCGCCCCCGATGTGGATGGAGAGGTGCACGTCCTTCCCGGCGAGGGGGGACTCTGTGCCGCCCCGGGCACGATGGTTCCCGTGCGGATCACGGGCTCGGGCCCCTACGACCTGCAGGGGGTGGTGGTCGGGGCAACGGCGATGGTCAAGGAGGCGCTTGCCGCCCGCCGGGGTGGGGCTTGAGCCGTCTGCTCAGCTGGATCGTCCGACATCAACGCACCACCTTTCTGATCGCTTCGGGGCTGTCCACGGCGGGCTCCTTCGCCGGCATCACGGCCAAGGGCTGGATCCTGATGAACGGGAGCCAGAACCCACTGATGCTGGCTCTGCACTTCGGTGCCCTCGCCCTGCCCACGCTGCTGGTCAGTGGCGTGGCCGGAGTCTGGACCGACCGCCTCGGCTGCGAAACCATTCTGATCCGCTCCCAGTGGGGCTTGGTGTGCGGTGCCTCCCTGGGGGCCGTGGCGATCCCGCTGCTCCAGGGTGGCCCCCAGGTGGGCCTGCTGCTGCTGAGCACCTTCATCGTCGGGCTGGCCAGCTCCTTTGAGCTGACGGCACGGAACAAGTACTGCGCTCTGCTGGTGGATGAACCGGCCCAGCTGCCCTCGTATCTGACCAGTTTTTCGGTGGTCTTCAACGTGGGCAAGCTGGTGGGGCCGCCCCTCGGAGGCTGGTTGCTCGCCTTGACCGGGCCCACGTCGGCCCTGGCCATCGACGCCGCCAGCTACCTGCTGCCGATCGCCACGGTGGTCTGGTTGCTCCACCCCCACCGCGACCGCGAGCAGCGCAGCGAGGCCGGAAGCCGCGGATCCCTGGGCAGCGCCTGGAGAGACTGCGGCGGGGGCCTTCGCCATGTGCTGATGTTCACCGGCGTGGCCTGCCTGGTGGGCTTCTTCCACCCCGGACTGGCCCCACTGATGGCCTCCCAGCTGGTGGGCCCCAGCCCCCAGGACCTGGGAATCTTCACCAGCGTGATCGCCGTGGGCAGCATCGGCGGCGGTGTGGTGCTGCAGCGCAACAGTGTCCGGCTCAGCCGGCGGCCCGGCCTGCTGCTGGGGGTCTGCACCCTGGTGACGGCCCTGGCTCAACTGGGAATGGCCCTGGCGCTCAATCAGACCTTCAGCCTTGCCATGGCCCTGGTGATCGGCTCGGGTACGGCGGGATTGCTGGCGGGAAGCAACCTGATCACCCAGGTGTCCGCCCCGGTGGTGCTGCGGGGCCGAATGGCGGGGCTTGGGCAGATTGCCTTTCTGGGAGGCGGGGGTCTGAGCGGTCTGCTGGCGGCAAGCCTCAGCCTCAGCATCGGCCTGCGGGCCACCTTCGCCCTGCTGGGAAGCCTCGGCGTGGTTCTGGGAGTGTGGGAACTGGCTCGAAACGGCCGAAGGCGTCTGCTGCCGGCGGCCTGAGCTCACCGGGCGTCGCTACGCCGCCAGGCACAACTCAGATCAGACGGATGCCGCGCAGCACACCGGAGACCACCGCAGCGGTAGCCAGACCGCCGACGACGAGCACGAGGTAGAGGGCCACACCCATGGTGATCAGAGCAACACAACCCTGCCATTACAGCAGAACCAAGCCGCGGCCAGGCTGGGACCGCCTAGAGTGACCCCAACGACACCTCTGCTGACGCCACGCCCGGATACGGCCAGCCGTCGTCATTTGAATTCACCACCCCGCCAGGACGGAATGCGCGCCCTGTTCATCTACCCGGAATTTCCCAAGACGTTCTGGAGCTACGAGAAGATCCTCGAGCTGGTGAACCGCAAGGTTCTCCTGCCTCCGCTCGGGCTGGTCACGGTGGCGGCCCTGCTGCCGCAGAGCTGGGAGATGAAGCTCGCCGATCGCAACGTCAGGGAGGTAACCGAGGAGGAGTGGAACTGGGCCGAACTGGTGATCATCTCCGGGATGATCGTTCAGAAGGAGGACATGCAACGTCAGATCTCCAAGGCCAAGCAGCGTGGTCTTCCGGTGGCTGTCGGAGGCCCATTTGCCAGTTCCACCCCCGATGCTCCTGAAATCGATCTAGCCGACTTCAAGGTGCTGGACGAAGGCGAGATCACCTTGCCGATGTTCATCGAAGCGATTGAACGCGGTGATACCGCTGGGCGCTTCAGCTCCAACGGAGAGAAGCCTGATGTCACCGGAACCCCTGTGCCTCGCTTCGATCTGCTCGAGCTCGATGCCTACGACTCAATGTCCGTGCAGTTCTCGCGGGGCTGCCCGTTTCAATGTGAGTTCTGCGACATCATCGTTCTTTACGGCCGCAAACCACGCACCAAGGCGCCAGAGCAGTTGGTCGCCGAACTGCAGGCTCTCTATGACCTCGGCTGGAGACGTTCGATCTTCCTGGTCGACGACAATTTCATCGGCAACAAGCGCAACGCCAAACTGCTGCTGCCGGCCATCAAGCAATGGCAGATCGACCACCACTACCCGTTCAGCTTCGCCACCGAAGCCTCAGTGGATCTCGCCTCCGACGACGAAATGATGCAGATGATGGCGGAAGCCCGCTTCGACAGCGTCTTCCTCGGAATCGAGACACCCGACGAGGCCAGCCTCTCATTGACCGGCAAGCACCAGAACACCCGCAGTTCCCTCGAGGAGTCGGTGGACCGGATCACGTCCTACGGCATCCGTGTGATGGCGGGCTTCATCATCGGTTTCGACGGCGAGAAGAGCGGAGCAGGCGATCGGATCGTGACCTTCGTGAGCCGCACCGGAATCCCAGCCGCGATGATGGGCATGCTTCAGGCTCTGCCGAACACCGGTCTTTGGCACCGCCTTGAAAAAGAAGGACGCCTCATCGAGGAGAAGGCCGATGCCAAGGGCGTGAATCAGACCAACCTGCTCAATTTCGTGCCCACCCGGCCAATCCGTGACATCGCCAACGAATACGTCGATGCCTTCTGCCGGCTCTACGAGCCCAACGCCTACATCGATCGGGTCACGCACTATTACCTGAAGATGGGCAAACCCCGCTGGCAGCAGTTCGTACCGAAGGCTGCCTTCGGAAAGGCCACCCTGCCCACCTGGACCGACATCCGCGCCCTCTCCATCGTGATCTGGCGCCAGGGGATCAAGCGCGACACCCGCGGCCGCTTCTGGCGTGCCCTGGCCACGATCGCCCGCAGGAATCCCGACAACCTGGAGCAGTTCCTGGTCACCCTCGCTCACAACGAGCACTTCCAGGAGTACCGCGGGGTGGTGACCCGGGAGATCCAGCAGCAACTGGCCTCCCTGCCCCCTGAGCCCCCGGAGAGCGCCCGCCAGCCCAGCCGCGAACTCCAGCCGGCCTAGTCCTGCACGTAGGGGACCCCCTCGTCCAGACATCGCTCCGCGCGGGCCAGCTCGCGGCCGAGATAGAGCGCATGGTCAAGCCGGCTCAGGGGCGGTGGCCCCTCCGTTTCGGTGAGGGCGATGCCGAGTTCCTTGGCGGAGCGGCCCCGGTAAATCCCCAGAGGCTCGCGCGGCCCTGACCCGCGACAGGCGATCACTTCACCGCTCTCAGGGTCGATAGCCAACCCCTGGTCGTTGATGGCGTTGCCGAAGTGCTCGGCCACCAACTCCCCCGACTCCATGTCCACGCGAATCACGAAATACCCGGCGGGATCGAGGGCAATGAACCGCTTCGACAACCCATCATCGAGTCGCTGGCGGTCGGACGGGGTGAAGCTGGCCATCGCCCGATGCTAAGCAGGAGCCTCCAGGGGCACCTCCCTGCGACTGAAAGGAAGTTCAGCGTTGACCGCCTCGATCTCCTCGAGCTGGGCCGCATTGGCGTCGGGCAGCCAGCGGCGGATGATCGATCCGAAACGCGGATCACTCCAATGGTGCAGGCTCACCTGACTCTGGGCCAGGAACCCCCGCCGGCGCTTGTGGCTGCCACCGGCTCCTGGATCGAAGCGGCGCAGGCCCCTCTCGATCGCCCAGGCGATCGGGGCGTAGTAGCAAACCTCGAAATGCAGGTTCTCCAGCTCCAGGTCGCTGCCCCAGTACCGCCCCCAGAGGTCGTCATCGGTGAACACGCACAACGACATGGCCAGCGGTTGGCTGGGGTCTCCGTGGTGGGCGCTGAACAGCACCAGGTTGTTGCTCAGATGCCGATGGGCATAGGTGAAGAAGGCTTCGCTGAGGTATTTGCTGCCCCAGGCGCCCCAACGGCTGCAGTGAGCTGCGTAGAAGCGGTGCATGCGCAGCAGGGCGGCCTCCGTGATCGCTTCCCCCACCAAGGGTGTGACGCTGATGCCGGCCTCGGTGACAGAGCGCCTTTCGCGCTTGATGTTGCGGCGCTGATTGGCGTTGAAGCCACTCAGGTAGTCGTCGAAGCTGTTGAAGCCGGCGTTGGTCCATTCACTGCGCTGGTTCAGCCAATGCGCCCAGCCAGATGCCTCCGCAATCGGTAGCCAATCCGGATCCACCGAGAGCAGGTTGCAGCTGAGCACACCGTTCTGGCGGCAGAACTCCTCGATCAGTCGAAACATCAACGCTGTGATCGCCAGCTGATCTTCCCCAGGGGCGATGTGAAAGCGGTAGCCCTGGATGGGGCTCACCGGGCTCATGCCCAGCAGCTTCGGGTAGTAGCGCAACCCCAACTGGCCCGCCAGCTGGGCGAACGACTGATCGAAGACGAATTCGCCGTAGCTGTGGCCCTTGAGGTAGAGCGGTGCGACGGCGATCAGCGCCTCACCGCGCCAGATCCCCAGGTGGAGGGGCTGCCAGCCCTCACTGGCCACGATGCTGCCGGAAGCCTCCAGGCCCTGGAGCCAGTTCCAGGAGTAGAAGGGAAGACCTGAGGCTTCGACGAGCGCCTGCCATGGGCCCTGGTGAAAATCCGCCATGGACCGGTGCCAACGGACCTGCAGCTCAGCCATCGAAGGGCATGGCGATCGGGCGCTGCCTAGGGGGCTTAACGCTAGCCAGTGGGCTTGTCCTGTTGAGCCTGGCACTGACGCCGCCCGCCCAGGCCAGCCTGCTGCGCCCCCTGCTCATGCTGCTGAGGCCCCAGCTGGAGCAACGACTCACCCAGCTCTGCCTGCGCTCCCTCTCGGGCGGACAGCCGAGCCTGGAGCAGAGCCTGCAGCGGCCCTGCCGGCAACTGGCCGGCCCAGCCAGCGCCTGCCTGATCAACGAAACCGATGCCAGCGGCCGCAGCCTGGGGGTGATCAGTGAACTGATCTCCGGCCGGATCGGCAACGACAGTGACGTGGTGATCAAGCGCTGCGTGGCCAAACTGTTGAACCTCCCCCCCGACACCCTGCAGGAGGTTCCTCTCAGAGATCTGCAGCGCCGCTTTGGCTTGCCGAGCTCTCTTCCTGGGGGAGTGGAAACGCCCTAGCGGGGGGAGGCGGGCCTGGCACCTCCTTCCTAGCTCGCCTTGGTCGTAGACGCCTCGGCTGACGTGCTCGGCGCAGCGGAGCCCTGCTCCTGCCGCCGCCTGTAGCGCAGCAACAGCTCCCCCTCGCCCAGGTGCCGGTGCTCCTTCAGGTGCCAAGTGCCGGGCGGCAGCGCCGCTCCCGGGGGCAACCAACTGCGCCCACCGCCCAGAAGCAGCGGGCAGAGCGTGAGCTGCAGTTCATCCACCAGACCGGCTTTGAGCAGACTGGCGGCCAGCTCAGCCCCCCCCAACAGCACCAGTCGATTGAGGCCAAGGGCTCCCAGCTGCTCCAGAAGAGCGGGCCATGGGCCCAGCACGAGCCTGCGCTCGAAGCCTGTGGCCTGAGCGCCCGAGGGGGACAGCAGCCAGCGCTCCAGGGGCTGATCAAAGAAAGGCAACGAGGGATCGATGGCGCCGCTGCGGCTCACCACCAAGGCGATGGGCTGATCGCCTTGACCAGCCCGCCGGCGTGCCGCCAAGAGCTCCGGGCGCCGGATCAGGCAGGTGCTTCGGTGCAGGCGCACGGTCTGGGCACCGATCAGGGCCCCATCGGCCCAGGCCAGGGCCTGCTCCAGGGCGATCCGATCGCCCACACCGCCCAACTGGGCCGCCCCCCCCTCGGGGGGGGCGAGCCGGCCATCGAGACTGACGGCCAGTACAAGCCTGAGTTCACTCAAACAGCCGCCAGGACCTCGAGGGCTTGGGGGCGCATCTCCAGTTGAGGGGTTTCGGCGAACACCTCGGCAGCGTTGTTGGGGCTCTCCTGAAGCCGCACCTTGTGCAAGCGGGCACCAGTGGCGGCGATCGGAGCGGCGAGCAGATCGACGATGTGCAGGGCGATGTTCTCCGCCGTGGGCACACAGGTGGCGAAGTGCTCCACGTCTTTGTTGAGGAAGGTGTGATCGAACGGCTCGACCACGAGCTCCTGCACGATCCCCTGAAGCTCGGCCAGATCACAGACCATGCCGGTGCGGGGATCGATCGCCCCGCGCACCGTGACATCGAGCAGATAGTTGTGACCGTGGCCGTGGGGCCTGGCGCACTTGCCGTAGATGGTGTCGTTCTCGGCCGCTGAAAGCTCGGGTCGGGCCAGGCGGTGGGCGGCGGCGAAATGGGTGCGGATCGAAAGGAAGGCTTCCATGGGGTTGCCGAGCACGTCGGCCCAGAGGGTGGGTTGTTCGAAGAGCCGCAGGCCCATCAGCGGCAGATGGGGGGCAAGCCGGCTCCAGATCGCCTGGGCCAGGGCCTCGGTGGTGGGCAGGCGCCCTCCGGGGGTGCCCAGGTCGAACTCCGGCCAGGCCTCATTGAGGAAACGGAAGTCGAGCGGATCGATCACCTCCCTGCGGATGGCGTGCTTGACATCCGAGAGATTGAGCACCATGCCGTCGGCGTCGAGCGCGCCCCCCATGGACACCACCAACTCGTAGTTGTGGCCGTGGCCCGGGGCCAGGGCACAACGGCCGAAGCGGGCCTGGTTATCCGCAGCGCTCAGCTCCGGCAACCAGTACAAGTGACTGGCGCTGAAGGTGGCGCGGCGGGTGATCACACAGCCCCTGCCTTCGCCATGGGCGGCCACTGCCGTCATCACAAGCCAGGAGGTGAGGCAACATCCTAGGCAGGATGACCCTTGCCATGGCCGAATCCAGCCGCCCTGACCCCACCGCGTTGCGCCAGCGGCTTCAGGGTCTGAACATCTATCTAGTGGGAATGATGGGCGCCGGCAAGAGCGCCGTCGGCCGGCCCCTGGCGGAGGCCCTGGGCTACCGCTTTCTTGATGCCGACAGCTCTGTTGAGCAGGTGGCCGGCTGCCCGATCCCGGAGTTGTTCGAGCGCGATGGAGAGACGGGCTTTCGGGAGCTGGAGAGCGCCGTGCTCAACCGCATCGCCGGCTGGCATTCCCTGGTGGTGGCCACCGGCGGCGGCGTGGTGACCCGTCCGAGCAACTGGGGGGAACTGCACCAGGGCGTGGTGGTCTGGCTGGATGCCCCAGCCGAGCTGCTGCTCGGGCGGCTGAGGGCCGATCCCACCCCACGGCCCCTTCTGGCGGGGCCCGAGCCCGAACGGCGCCTGGCGGAGCTGCTGGAAGCGCGGCGGCCCCTCTACGCCCAGGCGGATCTGCACATCGTCCAGGCGGTGGGCCCACCAGAGGCGGTGGCCCAGCAGGTGCTGGAGGCCCTGCCGACGGTGCTCAAAGAGAGGCCAGTGGCACCAGCGCCCTAAGAGCCCGGCGGCTCCAGGCGCACCGCGAACCACTGCACGGCAAGGCCGGGCTCCAGTTCCAGTTCGCAGGCCGTGTCCAGCAGACGCCCAGCCCGCAGTGAATCCGTGCTCAGGTCGGCCAGGTCGGTCGGTACGGCGCCCAGGGAAGCCAGCTGAGCGGCGAGCCAGCTGAGGGTCTCGGCGGCCGTGAGGATCCTTTCCTCGCTCCCCGGCTCCAGCACAACGTAGTGGTCAAGTTCCCGCAGCAGTGGATCGGACATGGGGAGGGTTCAGCTGCGGCCCAACTGGGCGTAGAGCCGGTCGCGCCAGTCAAACAACGGTGCCAGCAGAGGCGAATCGGCCAGTCCGGGAACGCCGCGGCCAGCCAAGGTGGCCCCGGCCGTGGCGGGGAACTTGATCAGGGAGAGCTGGGCAGCCACCGCCAGATCGGCCAGGGAGAGCCGCGCTCCGACCAGATGGCCCTCGCCCGCCACCAGCACCGCCAACTGCTCCAGGCTCGCCACCAGCTGCTGATCCTGGGAGCGACCCACCATCTGACCCACACCGGCCAGCAGATCACCCGGAAAAGCCCCCACCAGGGAGCGCAGGGCTCCGGGGGTGGAATCAGGCAGCAGGGCGCTGCGCAGGGCCGGATCAGCCACGGCGGCCCGCAACAGAGCGAGGCGAACGCCGGCCGCCAGGGCGGTGTCGGCCCAGTCTTCGAGGAGCAACACCTGGGCCCGTTCGCGGGAATGCTCGGAATCGTCCGCTGGCAGCAGGGAGGGCTCGGGAACGGTGCGCTCAAGATGGAGGCAGATCGCGGTCGAATCAGCGATCACCTCACCGCCGTCCACCAGCACCGGCACCTGCTTCTGACCCGAGAGGCGGAACAGCTCGAACTGACCAAGGCCAGGGGTCACCTCCACAACCGTGTAGTTGACGCCTTTGGCCGCAAGGACCAGGCGCACCTTCTCGCAGAAAGCGGAGTGCTTGAACTGATGGAGCTCCGGCATCGCCAGGGTGGGCCTCTGGGCGGCAGAGTAGCCAGCAGCTCCGCGTCATCGCGCTCGCCCAGGCCATGAAGGACTTTTTCATCAACGTGACGCGCTATCCGCGTTACCTGGTGGCCCTGGGGCTGGGGGTGCTCAATTCAGTGCTCGAGCCCCTGCTGGCCCGTGCCCGTAACCCCGTCACCGCCGTCGCCTTGATCGGCGCCCTGGTCAGCGCCCTGGTGAGCCTGGTGCTCGTGCTGCGTGCCATGGTGAATCCGGCAGCACCGCTGGCATAGCCATGGCAATGAGCCGCAGGGTGGAGCGGGTGGCGGCCTCGATTCGCCGCGAGATCAGCGAGCTGCTGATCACCGGCATCAAGGACGAGCGGGTGGGGCTTGGGATGGTCAGCGTCACCGCGGTGGAGGTGGCGGGCGACCTGCAGCACTGCAAGGTCTTCGTGAGCATCTTCGGCAGCGAGGAGGACCGCGCCCAGGCCCTGGCCGGCCTGCGTGCGGCGGCCCCCTACGTCAAAGGCGAACTGAGCCGGCGCCTCAGCATGCGCCGCACCCCCGAGGTGGCCTTCCAGCTCGATCGCAGCCTCGAGAAGGGCACGGCCGTGCTGGGGCTGCTCAACCAGCTCGGGCGCCAGCGACAGGAGAAAGGGGATGTCCCTCCCGGCACAGATGATTTCGACGTCTGACTGGCGCAATCTCTCCCTGTCGCAGCAGGTGGCCAGCCTCCTGGTGGTGCGCTGCAGCGGCCATCTGGGCGATAGCCAGCGCCGCTACCCCCGCTGGGAACTGCCCAACACCGAGTTGAGGCGGTTGCTGGGCGAGGGGGTCGGTGGGGTGATCCTTCTGGGCGGCAGCGCCACCGAACTACGCCTGCGCACCGCCCAGCTCCAGAGCTGGGCGGACCAGTCCCTGCTGCTTTGCGCCGATGTGGAGGAAGGGGTCGGCCAGCGCTTCGAGGGGGCCAGCTGGCTGGTCCCCCCCCTGGCCCTCGGCCGGCTCCACGCCAGCGATCCGGCCCGGGCCATCGCCCTGGCCAGCGCCTACGGCCACTGCACCGGCCGCCAAGCCCGCCTGCTGGGCCTGAACTTGGTCCTGGCGCCGGTCTGCGATGTCAACAACAATCCGGCCAACCCGGTGATCAATGTGCGGGCCTGGGGGGAGGATCCAACCACCACAGGCCGGCTGGCGGCCGCCTTCATCTCGGGCGCCCAGGCGGAAGGGGTGCTCTGCTGCGCCAAGCATTTCCCCGGCCACGGCGACACCAACACCGACTCCCACCTGGAGCTTCCACGGCTGCCCCACCACCGCGAACGGCTGGAGAGGGTGGAGCTGCCACCGTTTCGCGCCGCCATCGAAGCAGGCGTGGCCACGGTGATGACCGCCCACCTGCTCCTTCCGGAGCTGGATCCGGGCCGCCCCGCCACCCTCTCACCGCTAGTGCTGGACCAGCTGCTGCGCAAGGAGCTCGGCTTCGGCGGGCTGGTGGTCACCGATGCCCTGGTGATGGAGGCGATCGCCGCTCGCTGGGGCGCCGGGGAAGCGGCGGTGCTGGCCTTCGAAGCCGGTGCGGATCTGCTGCTGATGCCCTCCGATGCCGACACCGCGATCACCGCCCTGCTGGAGGCGCTCGCGAGCGGACGGATCAGCCGAGGGCGGCTGGAACTGAGCCTGGGACGGCGCGAACGAGCCCTCGCTGCCGTGGCCTCACCGCCAACCGAACCGGCCGGCTTTGAAACTCTCGAAGGAATCGAATCCTCCGCGGAGCTCGCCCTGGCCAGGGAGCTGGTGGCCGTCAGCCTGCAGAGCCAGGGCCGCCCGGGACTTCCGCCAGGTCCTGGCCTGAACCTGATCCGGGTGGACAGTGTCCTTGCCAATCCCTTCCTGCCGTTGATGGCACCGGCCCTGCAGCGTCCGGCCCAGCGCGGCTACGGAGCCTGCCTGATCGATGGCCGCAGCCCAAGCCCGTGGAGCGGCGAGGCGACAACCCCCCTTTGCCTCGATCACCTGCCACCTGGACCTGTGCTGCTGCAGCTGTTCGTGCGGGGCAACCCATTCCGCGGCAGCGCCGGCGGCGAGGAACCCTGGCCTGCGGTGGTGCAGCAGCTTCTGTGCATCGGCAGGCTGGCGGGGCTGGCCATCTACGGAAGCCCCTATCTGTGGCAGGCGATCCGACCGCTGCTGCCAGCCGGGCTGCCAGCGGCCTACTGCCCGGGGCAGATGCCGCTGGCCCAGGCCCTGCTCCTGGATAACCTGGGGCTGCACGGAGGCGGCCTGGAGGGCGGCTTCACCGACTGAGCCATGACAGCACTTCTGGCCTGGCGGATCGCTGCCCTCCCTGCCTTGATCGCCTTAGGCCTCACAGCCCCGCAGATCAGGGCCGTTCCGGTTGCAAACGATGGGCCGGCCGGAGAGCAGCGCTGCCAATGGCTGAACCGCTTCGGCCAGCCAGACATCACACCGGCGGCGATTGACTGGCTGGAGAGTTGCCTGGTCGGTCTTCCCTCAACCAAACGCGCCAATTCAACGGAACAAGGCTATACAAAAGACCGTCAGAAACTCCACAACAACATCATCAAAAAAGCCAGATCAGGGAAACCATGCATCACCACCGGACGGCCCGTCGCGATCCTCACCGGAGGCCCGCCGGGCGCTGGCAAAACCACCTGGCTGAAGCGACACATCCCCAGCCTGGTGCTCCAAAGCAGCTACAGGATCGATGCGGACGAAGTCCGTGAAGACTTGCCGGAGTATCAGGGTTGGAATGCCAGTGCCACCCAGGATGAGGTGCGTGACATCGTCGACCAGCAGCTTGAGGCCATTGCAAAACCCTGCCAACTCAATGTGATCTATGACGGAACCATGGCCAGGGCCGATCGCTACCTGACGCTGATTCCAACGCTCAAGGGCATGGGCTACAGAGTTTTCCTTGTCCAGGTGGTGATTCCCGAGGCGATCAGCCAAAGGAGGGTTCTGGATCGCTACCAGGCCACCGGCCGCTTTGTGCCGCGCTCGATCGTGAAGGCCTTCTATGACCAAGGCGCAGCTGTCTTCCGGCAGCTGGCACCTTCGGCGAACGGCTCGATCCAGGTGGATGGACTCACCGGCAGGATCCTGCGAAGCCAGGGAGATCCCCTCCCAAGGATGCAACCTTCGCCCTGGACGGCCCCTTCAGCAGATCGCAATGACCCAAACCGATCGAAGGTGCCACGGGTAGATCCACTCTGAACCCATCACCCGAGAATCGAGTGCCTCAGCCGAAGCTTTCCGAGCCCACCCTCCAGGTGCCCCGGAAGATGTCCTTCGGCGCGATTCTGCTGGCCAGCTATGTGCTTGTTTCAGGGCTTCGCAGCACGGTGCTGAAGGGACTGCAGCTCTACGGCAGCGCCAATCCCATCGGTGGTGAGAATCCGATCAGCTTCTGCAATGTCTTTTTTCTCTCCCAGTCCCTGGTGGGAATCGCCCTGGTGCGCGCCGAACCTCGAGTGGTCTGGAACGAGATTCGCTCACTCCATCCGGCCGCAGCCAGAGCCATCGCCGCCGATTCCTTCCTGGGTTGCTTCCTGGCCCCAGTGGCGTTCTATCTCTCCCTCGATCGCCTGTCCGTGATCACCCAGACCCTGCTGTTCTCGCTGACCTTGCCCGCTTCCGCTTTGCTGGCGCTGGTCTGGCTGAAGGAGAAACTGCCGCACCGTTTTTGGCTCAGCCTCGTCCTGATTCTGGGCGGCTTGCTGGCCGGCAGGATCCTGGGATCGCCGGGTGGGGGGATGGAAATGAGTGATTGGACGGGAGTGTCCTGGGCCCTGGTGTCTGTCCTGGCCACGGCCCTGCGCAACTGCCTGCGACGCAAGACCGCGAGCTACGGGCTTTCGCGGGGCCTGACCGTGGGGGTCACCAACCTGGCTGGGGCGATTGTTTTCCTCTTCATCGCCTTGCGTCTCTACGGACCGCAGCACTTCATGCTGCTGGAAGCCTGGTGGGTGTTCTGGGTGATCGTGGTCTATGGAATCACCCTGTCCCTCGGCACCGAAGTGCTGCGGCAGATCTGTGGGCGGTTGTTCGCCGTCACGCCCCTTGCCCTGGGTGGCAGTGCCAGCATCATCGTGAGCGTGGTGAGTGCGGCGGCCTTTCTTGGCGAGCCGTTCAACGTCATCACTGCCTTGAGCCTGGGCCTGATCATGGCGGGGGTCACCCAGCGCTTCATTTACCCCCGGGCCCAATCCAGCTGAAAGGGAACCCATCAGACCCTCTTTAAGCTACGCCGATGCTCCCCACAAAGCGATGCTCAGCCTCTCGATGATCGTGCGCGACGAGGCTGAGCGCCTCGGCGCCTGTCTGGAGGCGGTCAAGGGCTTTGTCGATGAGATGGTGATCATCGACACCGGCTCCCAGGACAGCACGGTGGCCATCGCCCACGCCCAGGGCGCCGTGGTGCATCAACTTCCCTGGCCGGGGGATTTCGCGCCCGCCCGTAACCAGGCCCTCGAGCGTGTGAGCGGCGACTGGGTGCTGGTGCTCGATGCCGATGAGCTGCTGCGGCCCGAAGCCCGGGCGCCACTGCGGGCCCTGATGGCCCAGCCCAACGTGCTGCTGATCAACCTGCTGCGCCACGAGCTGGGCTCGCAGCAGTCGCCCTATTCCAGCGTCAGTCGCCTGTTCCGGCGCCATCCGGCGATCCGCTGGAGCCGGGCTTACCACGCCATGGTTGACGACAGCGTCACCGAGCTGCTCACCGCCGAGCCCCACTGGCGTCTGGCGGATTGCCCCGAACCAGCCCTGCTGCACTCCGGCTACCGGAGCGAGCGGCTCGCCAGTGGCGACAAAGCCGCTCGCCTGCGCGAAGCGATGGAGCGGGAATTACTCGAGCGCCCGGGTGAGCCCTACGTCTGCGCCAAGCTTGGTGGCCTGGAGATCAGCACAGGCAACCGCAGCCGGGGGCTGGAACTGCTGGAACAGGGCCTGGAGCATTGCCCCGCCGGAGCCCACCCGGAACGCTACGAACTGCTGCTGCACCTGGCGATGGCCCGCAGCGACGCTGATCCCGCCGCCGCCGAAGCCCTCTACCGGCAGGCCCTGGAGCAGCCCCTCAACCCCCGCCTCACCCTGGCGGCCAGGCTGAACCTGGCGGCGCTGTTGTTGCAGCTGCATCGCACCGAGGAGGCGGAGCGCCTCACTGAAATGGCCACGGCGGTGGCCCCCGAGGTGGCCCTGGGCTGGTACAACCTCGGGCTGATCCGGCGGCGCCAGGGGAACATCGCCGGCGCGCTGAGCGCCTACGGGCGCGCGCTCGAGCTGGCTCCCGACTACGCCGAAGCCCAGCAGAACCTGGCGGTGGCCCAGCTGCTGGGGGGCAACATCGATGCGGCCCGCGCCAGCTTCCGCCGGGCGATCGCCCTGCTGGAGCAGCAGGGCCGGGCCGAGGACGCCGGGAATTTGCGCGAGCAGGCGGGCGCCATGGTCAAGCTGGAGGCCTGAGCGTGGACAATCCCGACCATCACTCGGGCTGGAGACTCACCGCCCTGGCCCTCGCTGGGCGGCGCATCGCCGTGACCCGGGCCGAACGGCAACTGGGGGAAGCCCGGCGGCTGTTCGAGGCGGCCGGGGCAGAGGTGCTGGATCTGCCTGCCCTGGTGATCGGGCCACCCGATGAATGGGGCCCACTGGATGACGCCCTTGCCGATTGGGAGAGCTTCCACTGGCTGATCCTCTCCAGCACCAATGGCGTGGAGGCGGTGCAGGCCAGGCTGGAGCGCCGTGGCCAGGCCCTGGCCCACCGCCCCCGCAGCCTCAAGATCGCGGCGGTGGGGCGCAGGACGGCGGCCCGACTCGAGGAGTTGGGGGCAGTGGCAGACTTCGTGCCCCCGGAGTTCGTGGCCGACAGCCTGCTGGAGAACTTCCCGGTTTCAGGCTGGGGCCTGCGGCTGCTGTTGCCCCGGGTGCAGAGCGGTGGACGCACCGTGCTGGCGGAGGCCTTCGCGGCGGCGGGGGCTCGGGTGGTGGAGGTGGCCGCCTACGAGTCGCGCTGCCCCGCGGGCCTGCCGACGGCGACGCTGGCAGCCCTGGAGCGGGGCCTGGTGGATGCGATCACGTTCAGCAGCGGCAAGACGGTGCGCCACACCTGCTCGATGCTTGAGCAGGCGTTCGGATCAGGCTGGAAAGCACGGCTCGACCCGCTGGCCCTGGTCTCGATCGGGCCCCAGACCAGCGAGGTGTGCAGAAACCTGCTGGGGCGCCTGGATGCCGAAGCCACCCCCCACGATCTCGCCGGCCTCGTGGAGGCCTGCGCGCTGGCCCTCAGAGGGTCAGATTGACCCGGTCGGTGCCCTGGCGCAGGCTGAGGCGGCCATTGTTGACATCAATCGAGGTCACGATCCAGCCCGGTGGGAGCATCGGCGCGAGACCGGCACCAGGGCAGAAGCCCCGCGCCCCGACGCAGACGGGGCCCGTCTGACCGGAGACCTGAACCAGAGCCTGGGCCGTGCCACGGGAGCTGACCACGCCGGTGAAACTGAAACCGGCCGGCAACTGGGCCACGGGCCTGGCCCTGGGAATGGGCCGGCCATTGGCATCGGTGGCGCTTGAGGCCGCCGAGGCCACTGGAGCAAAAGGATCCAGGCGACCCTGACCAATGCCTCCAACAACTTCAGCGGGGGTGGGCAGCGGAGTCAGGCCGGCCACCGGCGCCAGCGCTGCCGTGGGCTCAGGGGTGGGGGGCTTGGGGACCACCACAGGCGGTGGAGTGACGGCCGTGGGAGGAGCAGGTGGCGCCCCGCAGGCCGTGAGGGCCAGCAAGGGCAAGGCAGCGAGCAGCTTCCTCGCTGCATCCGGGAGGCCTGGGATCCCCAAGGCTGGACCCGAAAAGAAATTGTGCTCAGCTTTGGCCATAGCCGCTCTGCACCAGGTCACGAAAACGATCCAGATTGGCCTGGAGTTCCTTGGTGACGATCCCACCAAGAATGCTGGGTTCCATCAGCGGTGCCACAACTCCGGGCAATTCGTAGCTGACCGTGAGTTTCACCGCTGTGCGCCCATCACCTAGTGGATAGAAGCGCACCGCCCCTTTGGTCGGCAAGCCCCCCACCGACTCCCAGTGCAGTTGCTGGGCTGTCACCCGCTGGATGATGCGCGCTTTCCAATGGAAACGAAAGCCCTGGGCGGCCAGGGTCCAATCGGTGAGATCCGGGTCGTCGAGGGTCTTGACCGACTCGATCCAGCGCATCCAGCGGGGCATCGCCTCCAGATCACTCCAGACCTCCCAGACCCGATCGACGGGAGAATCGATCTCCGTGGTGACGCTGTGCTCCAACCATCGGCCCATAGGAATCAGGCCACGGCGGCGTTGGTCGCCAGGGCAACGGGTGCATTCACGATGGCAGCGGCAGCCAATCTTCCGCTCATTGTGGCGCCTTCCATCGAATCGATGTAGTCCTGACGGGTGTAGCTGCCGGCCAGGAAGAAATTGGCCACCGGCGTGGCCTGCTGCGGGCGGTAGGGCTCCATGCCCGGCGCCTCCCGATAGAGCGATTGGGCCAGCTTGACCACGTTGCTCCAGACCAGGGTCAGTCCCTCGGCGGAGGGGAACAACCCCCGAACCTGGGCATCGGTGTGGGCCACGATCTCCTCGGTTTTCTTCGGAATCCAGGGATCCCCCGGGGTGAGCACGCATTGCAGAAGGGAACCCAGGCCCTGCTTGCGGTAATCCACAGGGCTGGCGAGGGCCAGATCGGTGAAGCAGCTGAAATCGGCGTCGGCGGTGTACAGCAGATTGTCCAGACCGGCGGGATGGGCAAGGTCGTGGCGTTTCGCTTCGGCGCTTGGATCGTTGCCCAGTTCGGTGACCCAGCCGTCGTAACGGAGCTGAACAGTGGCGACCGGAACGGCCTCAAGCCTGTAGATGTTTTCGAACTGGGGGAACCGGCGCCAGGCGGGCGGAAGCAGCCGCTGGATGCCGGGCACGTCACAGGCGGCCAGGTAGGCGTCAGCCTCGATGCGACGTTCCCCGTCAGGAGTGCCGAGCACCAGGCCGCTGACGCGGAGGCCGGCTTGATCGCCGCCGGCCTCCGGCCGCTCTTCGAAGGGCATGTCGATCACCCGATGGCGCAGATGCAGCCGGGCACCACGGGCCTCGATGTAGTCGACGATCGGGCCGGTGAGCCAGCGGTGCGGGGAGCCCTTGAGCAGATTGAGCTTGGAGGCCTCGGTCCGTACCGCGAACATCAGGAAGATGGTGAGCATGCAGCGGGCCGAGATCGCTGCGCAGTCGATGAAGCCGAGGGCGTAGGCGATCGGGTTCCACATCCGTTCGATGCTGCGCCGGCTGCCTCCGTGGCCCAGGAACCACTTCTCAAAGCTGATCCGGTCCAGGTCCCGGATCACGGCCATCGCACCGTCGTAATCGACCAGACCACGCACGATCGGGCTGGTGCCCAGGGCCAGGGCGTTGCGCAGCTTGTCGATCCAGTCGAGCTGGGGGGTGGTGAAGAAAGCCTTGAGGCCGTTGAACGGGGCCCCGACCGGGAAGCGGAAATCCAGCTCGCGCAGATCACCGCCGGTGTTCACGAACAGATGGGTGTGGTCCTTGGGCAGGAGGTTCTCGAACGCCCCCACCTTGCGCATCAAGGCGAACAGATTCGCGTAGTTGAAGAAGAAGACGTGCAGCCCCATCTCGATGTGGTTGCCATCGCCATCCACCCAGCTGCCCACCTTGCCGCCCACGAAGGGGCGAGCTTCGTAGAGGTCGACCTGGTGACCGGCCTCCACCAGGTCGACCGCCGCGGCCAGCCCCGCCAGCCCAGCTCCCACGATCGCAACCCGCACCCATGCTCCCTTCGCTCCCACGACTCTATGGAGCCATCCTCCATAGAGTGGGTCCAACAACCTGATCCACCCCCTCGCCCTTCCGCCCATGACCGTCGAAACAAGCCCCCGCACCCACACCGCCGCCGATGGCAAGGGCATCCTCGTGACCGAACCGGCCATGCGCCAGCTGGCCACCCTTTGCCAGCAACAGGGCGAAGCCAAGGCGCTGCGGGTGGGAGTGCGCTCCGGGGGCTGCAGCGGCATGAGCTACACCATGGATTTCATCGACGCCGGCGCCATCGCCGCCGATGATGCTGTTTACGTCTATGAACCCGAGGGGGCCCAGCCCTTCAAGGTCGTGAGTGACCCCAAAAGCCTGCTTTACATCTACGGGATGCAGCTTGATTTCAGCTCAGCCCTGATCGGCGGTGGCTTCAACTTCAGCAACCCCAACGCCAGCCAGACCTGTGGCTGCGGCAGTTCCTTCGCCGTGTAGATCCGGCGCGCTCTGATGCCTGGGCGCCAGGGGCCACGGCACCCGGCAGGCCCCATGGGAATCTGGTGCTTCCAACGCGCGATACGCCCGCGACCATGACGGCCAGCCACGACACCCTCTTCGAGGACGCCATCGGTCGCTACCAGCAGGGGGCTCCCGCCGCTGAAGTCCTGGAGGATTTCCGTGCCATCACCACCCAGGCACCGCAACACTCCGCCGGCTGGACCTGCCTTGCCTGGCTGCAACTGCTCAATGACCAACCCGAGGAGGCGCTGCGCTCGGCGCGCACGGCGGTCAAACTCAATCCCCAGGACCCCCAGTCCCGCATCAACCTCAGCCTGGCCCTGCTGGAAACCAACGCCAAGGGCGTCCGCGAGCACGTGGACCTCGTGCGGCGGGTGATGGCGATGGCGCCGGATCTGGCCGGTGAACTGCACGAGTCGATCGCCGATGGGCTGAGACGCAAGCCCGGCTGGAAGGCCCTGGAAAAACTCAAGGGCTGGCTGGACGCTTGAGCCGGATCCTGCTGCTCAGCAACGGGCACGGGGAGGACCTGAGTGGCGCCCTGATCGGCCAGGAGCTGATCAGCCGGGGCTTCGAACTGGCGTCGCTGCCCCTGGTGGGCCATGGCCAGGCCTACCGGCAGGCCGCCCTGCCCGTGCTGGGCCAAACCCGCGAATACAGCACCGGCGGGCTGGGCTACACGAGCCACCTGGGTCGGCTCACGGAGATCGTGCAGGGTCAGCTGCTCTACCTGCTGCGGCGCCTGGCGCTGCTGGCCCGGGTCGCCGGCCGCTACGACCTGGTGGTGGTGGTGGGTGATGTGATCCCGGTGCTGGCGGCCTATCTGGCTCGTCGGCCGGTGGTCACCTATCTGGTGGCTTACTCCAGCCATTACGAGGGCCGTCTGCGGCTGCCCTGGCCCTGCGGCCCCTGCCTGGGCAGCCGCCGCTTCCAGCGTGTGTTCAGCCGCGATGCCCTCACCGCAGACGATCTCAGCCAACAGCTCAGAAGGTCCGTGACCTTCCTGGGCAACCCCTTCCTCGATCGCGTCCTGGAGCCCAGCCAGCCCCTGGAGCTGCCCGGCACGCCGCGTGCGGCCCAGCGCCTGGGGCTGCTGCCCGGCAGCCGGCTTCCGGAGGCCGAGCGCAACCTCGAACTGATGCTGCAGGTGCTCACCCGCCTGCCACCGCCCCTGCGCCAAGGGGAAACCCTGGCCCTGGAAGCGGCCCTGGTGGGCGAGTTCTCCTTGGAGCGGGTCGAGGCCTTGGCCCAGCCCCTGGGCTGGCGGCTCGAGGGAACGCTCCTGCGGCATGGCCCCCTGGGCCTGGAGCTGCGCTGGGGGCAGTTCGCAGCAATCGTGCAGCAGAGCGATCTGCTGCTGTCGATGACGGGCACGGCGGCGGAGCAGGCCGTGGGACTGGGTCAACCGGTGTTGCAACTGCCCGGTTTTGGCCCCCAGTTCACCCCGGGCTTCGCCGAGGCCCAACGGCGACTGCTGGGCCCGTCCCTGTTCTGCGCCGAGGGGGCTCCCGGCTCCGCTGCGAACCTTCAGGCCAGCGCTGAGCTGATCAGCGCGCTGCTGGCGGATGCGGATTTACCCGATCGCTGCCGGCGCAACGGCCTGGTGCGGATCGGATCCGGCGGTGGGACAGCGAGGATGGCCGATCAGATCGCGGCCCTGCTGGGGCCCCCCACCCAGGCCCTGCACCCTTCCCCCCATGGCTGATCCCGCCGCCCAAAACCCGCCTGCCACTCCAGGCATCGAACAAGCGGGCTATTTCGCCCGCTTCAAGAACGTCCTGGACACTTTTCTGGTGGCGGATGTGTTCCTTGTGATCGCAGGAGCCCTCTGGTTCGCCGTGGCAGTGGTGCTGCACGGGCGGCAGATCGAGGCGCCCCTGGCGCTGTTTCAGCGGCTCTGGGAGCCCCTGTTCACCCCGGCCATCGGTCTGCTGATGGCCGCCGCGCTGCTCAGCGGGGCGCTGGGTTGGTGGCAGCGGCGAGGGCCGCGCTGATCTCGGGGTAGCGAAAGGTGAAGCCCTGACGCAGCAGACGCTCTGGTAACACCTGCTGACCCTCCAGCACCACCTGGGCCCCATCGCCGAGCAGCAGCTGCAGCAGCGGTCCTGGCACGGGCAGCAGGCTGGGGCGACCCAGCACCCGCCCCAGGCTGGAGGCAAAGACACCCATCGTCACCGGCTGGGGGGCCACGGCGTTGTAGACCCCCTCGAAGGCGGAATCCTGCAGGGCCGCGGCCACCAGCCTGCAGAAGTCGGTGCGGTGGATCCAGCTCATCCACTGGCGACCGGAGCCGATGGGGCCGCCGAAGCCGGCCCGGAAGACCGGCAGCATCTTGCCCAGGGCGCCGCCATCGGGTCCGAGCACGATGCCGATGCGCAGCTTCACCAGCCGCCCAACGCCGGCGGAGAGCGCCCCATCAGCCGCCGCCTCCCAGGCCCCGCAGAGCCGGCCCAGCACATCACGGCCCTCCGGGCTGCCTTCTTCGAAACGGGCGTCGCCATCGGTGCCGTAGTAGCCCACAGCCGAACCATTCACCAGCACCGTCGGCTTGGCCCCAGCGGCTTTGATCGCCTCCACCAGCAGCTCGGTGGTGCGCACCCGGCTGTCGAGCAGCCGCTGCAGTTGGGCAGGGCTCCAGCGGCGTTCGGCGATCGGCTCGCCCGCCAGGTTCACCACCCCCTCTGCCGTCTGCAGGGCAGCGATCAAGGCGGGATTTTGCCAGCCGGCAGGTTGGCTGGGATCCAGCACCAGTCGCTCCAGGGCTGGTGAATCCAGGCCCGGGAGGGCCCCCGGGTGGCGACTCAGCAGGGTGATGGAGTGACCCTGCGCGAGCAGATGGGGCACCAGCTCACGGCCGACAAACCCGGTGCAGCCAAGGAGCAGCAGGCGCACGCGGAACAGAGCGAAGGTAGAGGTCAGGCTATGGGGCAGCGGGAGTGGCGCGGGCCAGGCCCAGCCAGCGCGCCACGGGCACCAGGGAGAGCCCCTGGGAGATCAGCCCCAGCAGCACCACCGCCAGGGCCAGGGACGGCATTGCCGAGCCCCAGCTGACCGGGCTCGCCGCCGCCTGGATGGCGATGGCCACAGGCACAGCCCCCCTCAGGCCCGCCAGGGCGGTGAACCAGCGCTCGACCCTTGGAAACCCCGAGCGCAGGAGCAACAACTCCACCACGAGCCAACGGGAGAGCAGCAGCCCCACCAGCAGGAGCACGGCCCAGACCAGCTTGGCAACCACATCGTTGGGATCCACCACCAGCCCAAGGCAGAGAAACAACACCAGCTCGGCCAACTTGGCGAAGCCCGCATGGGCCTCCTCGAGCAGGGGCCGGTCCGTCTCGGGGGCATTGCCGAGCACCAACCCCATCACGTACGCCGCCAGCAAACCGCTGGCCCCCACCAGGTTGGAGCCCCCCACCACAACCAACAGCAGAGCCAGGCTCACGATCGCTCCGAGCCGGCCGTAGGACTGGCTGCGCTGGCTGCTGAGAAGCATGCTCGCCGCCTTGCCACCGATGAAGCCCAGAAACACCCCCAGCAGGAACTGACGCACCACCTCCACCACCACCTCGGAGCCCTCACCCCCCTGGCCCGTGGCCAGGGCCAGGGCCAGGCCCGCGAGCACCACGGCCATGGGGTCATTGAGGGCCGACTCGCACTCGAGCAGATCGAGCAACCGCTGGGGCAAGCGCCCCGCCAGGGGACGCAGCAACCCCAATGTGGCGGAGGCATCGGTGCTGCAGAACATGGCCCCGATGAACAGCGCCACCGCCAGGCTCACGGGCACCGCTGAAAAGGGCAGGCTTTGCAGGCCCAGGACGTAGGCCATCACCGCCGCCGCGCTCAGCAGTGATCCCAGGGTGGCCAGCCGGATGGCGGGCCGGATCACCGCCCGCATCTCCCCCCAGTTGGTGGTGAGCCCCCCGAAGAACAACACCAGCACAAGGGCCAACTGGGAGAACTGCTCGGCCTTGCCCAGGCTCATCAACGGCGGTGCATTCCCCGGCAGGGCGCTGAGGTCGTTGTCGATCAACAGACCCAACACCAGCACCAGCAGGATGCCCGGCACCTTGATCTTGGCGGCCATCTCATCCAGCAGCACCGCCATCAGCAGCAGGCCGCCGAACAACAGCAAGGACAGGGCCAGATTGTGGGTCAAGACCGCGGGCACCGTTCTGGCCCCCTTATAGGCCTGCTGCTGCGGCGACTCCACCGCCACGGCCAGTAACCTTGAGCCGTCTGGATGCCTCTCCAATCGCGATGGCCGAAACCCCGAGCACGGCTGCGGCCCCCAGCCAAGCGGTGGCCCCGATCAAAAAGGGTTCCTTGGTGAAGGTGAACCGGAGCGCCTACCTCGGCAGCCTGGAGGCCGCCGCCAGTGATCCCCTGCCGCCGGCCTACCTGTTCGAGGGGCCCGGCGAAGTGCTGGCCCTCAAGGGCGACCACGCCCAGTTGCACTGGAATCGGCCCGTGCCCGACGTGTGGCTGCGGCTTGACCAGCTCGAAGCGCTCTAGATCTCAAGCCGCCGCCGTTCCTCGTGCAGCAGCGTGCGGCGCCGCTTGGCCTCCCGCAGCATCTCGCGCCCGTCGCGCAAGTAGCTATCCACGTAGCCCATGGTGTAGCGCTGCAACTCAGCGAGGGCATCCTGCACCTGGCTGAGGCAGTGGTAGAGGCTCAGGCCAAAACCCTTCGCCGCCGCTGGACAGGCCATCGATTGGAACAGACTCTCCACCTTCTCGAGTCGCCGCTGGCTCTGCTCGAGGAAAGCGCAGAACCCCTCCATCAAGGCGTCGTCATAGGGATCAGCCGAGAGGGCTCGTAATTGCGCAGGGAAAGGATTGATCACCAGGGCCAGCAGCCGGTCGATCGGCCCATAGACCTGCTGCAGCCAGCGCAGCAACTCCCCATCGATCTGGGCGCCCGAGGCCCGGTGGGCCCGCCCCTTGGCAGGCACAGCCACACCGCCATGGTCGGCGAGCTGGTCGTGGCGCCGGCGCCGGGCCGGGTCGCGGAGCAGCGCCCAGGCGGCATTGATCGCCACGATCGCCTCGCTCTCGCCGCCCGCATCGGGGTGGTGGCGTTTGACCAGAGCCCTGAAGGCGGCCTTGATTTCCGCCGGGCTGGCCTGGCGGCTGACGCCAAGCACCCGGTAGGGGTCGGGGTTGGTGGCGGCAGGCAACGGTTCCAATCGTTGGGAGAGACCCCATTTTCCCGAATCAGGGTCGATTTTGCGGGCTGTTTGATGGCGCCATGAAAAAGCCCCCCTGGGAAAGGGGGGCGGCGTGTGTGAGGAACGGGTAAGGGGTGTGAGGAATGCCCTTTCGATCAGAACCGGAAGGTGGTCTGAACGAGGTAACCCAGGGTGTTGAAGGTGTTGCCATTGCCAGTGAGCTGACCGAGGGGGCGGCTCAGATAGAAGATGGCGGGGGTCACCGAGATGTTGTCGGTCACCTGGAACTTGTACCACCATTCCCAGGCGTAGTTGCCATCGGTGGGAGTGGTGGTGCCGAGAGCGCTGCTCCCTCGTGTAAGGGCCGTCGCGAAGACGGGTTGACCAACAGCCATGCCCGCAGAATTACCTTTGGCAAACACATCGGTCCACTGGAGACCGGCGAACCAGCTCTGGGATTGGGTGACGTAAGGAGTCACGAACTCGATACCGTTGGCCCGAATCGAGTTGCCGGAAAGGGAGTTGTATCCCCAGCCAGCGCTGATGGACGGAACCCAGCCACTCTTCTTGGGTTGCCAGTAGGCGTTGAGGGCCACACTGTTGGATTCGCCATTGGCAAGGAACCAACTGTTGCCGGCCACAAAGTTAGTACCCCTGCGGAAGTTCGAGGCAGCCTGGCCATAGCGGTAAGCCGCCGAGACGCTCCACTGGGGAGCGGTGAAGGCCAGCTGGCCCAGGAAGCTGGCGCGGGCGCAATCGGTGCCGATACCACCCTCGTCAGAGGAACAGGCGAAATTACTCACCCCATCATTCGGTTGCCCGACATTACCCTGGGGGGACACATAGCTGGCCGAGGCGCTGAAACGGCCCTGACCTTTCTTGACGTTCTGCCTCCAGATCACCGCGCCCAATGAACCGGTGGCTTTGTTGTAGGTACCCGGAGCGCCCCACAGCGAGAACAGATCGAGGATATTGTCACCCTTGCCTCTGCCGTAAAGCGATGGCGACACACCAAGGTGCTCGGTGTTCCGGGCCTTGGCGCCCGCCACGAAGGTGAACTCCTTGCCCCAGGGGAAGCTGTAGTAGAGACGATCGATGCCAACGGTATCGGAGCTCGTAGCGGGAGCGCCAAAACCATTGCTGGCGATGTCAAGCGCCGTGAGGTTGAGGCCGTTACCATTGAAGGCATTGTTGAAGTTGCCCGAGCGCAGACGGGTGTAGAGAAGATCCTTACCCGTGAAGCTGGTGAGCAGATTCAAGCGCAGGTCGTAGCTGAGGGTGGTGGCACCGAACTGCTGGTTGTACTTATCGGCTGCATTGCGGCCGCGGCCGCCAGCGACACTGCCACCGGGACCGAACACCCCAGCCCCTGGCCGGTCACCACCGGCATCCACACCACCAAGAACGAAGGTGGCCTGCCCCTGCAGCTTGGTGGTGGTGGAGAACTGGGTGGCCTCCAACTCACCGACCTTGGCCTCAAGACCATCCACGCGGCCGCGCAGGATGGCGAGCTCCTTCTCGTACTCCTTGAGGAGGCGCCTGAGTTCGTCGGTCACTTCGGTGATCCGATCGAGGCAGGCATTGAGGAGGGCTGCGGCCTCCCACCGGGTCAGGGCCTGGCCGCCCTTGAAGGTGCCGTTCGGATAGCCAGCGACGCAGCCGTAGCGCTCAACCAGGTTCGAGAGCGCCTGATAGGCCCAGGAGGTGGGCTGCACATCAGAAAACTGAGTGATGCTCGTGACCTGCTCCTTGCTGGAGACCGGCGCCGAGTAACGGTTGAAATCAGTGACGTTAAGTTCGGCGGCCGAAGCTGCCATCGGAGCTGCCATGCCCAAAAGGGCCGGGGCAAGCACAAGCTTGCTGAAAAGTTTCATTGGTCCTCACACCAAAAAGAGGATGCACCATACGGTGCGAGCGCACTATAGCGATCAACTCAATCAGCGCGATGGGCGGGAGCTACTAATCCATGTAGCGCCGACTACATGGCCGTCACAGGCATTGATGGACCAAAGACTCTGGCCAAAAACAATTTCGCACACACCATGAAAAAACCCAGCCGGCGAAACACCAGCTGGGTTGATTGAGGAAGTGATTGTGAGAAGTAATAGAGGAGAGATTCGGCGAAGAAGAGTGTGAGGAACTTCGCCGAATACGATCCGATCGACCGATCAGAACTTGAAGGTGGTCTTGACGAGGCCGCCGAAGTTCTCGAAGGAATCGCCATTGCCCTTCTGAAGCTGACCCAGAGGAGCGCTCAGGTAGAAGATCGCCGGGGTCACGCTGATGTTGTCGGTGACCTGGAACTTGTACCACCACTCCCAGGCGTAGTTGCCGTCGTTAGCAGACAGGATGCTGTCGTCACCCGACTTGGTGAGGAAAGTGGCTTGGCCCACGGCCATACCGGCAGAGTTGCCCTTGATGAACACATCGGACCACTGAAGGCCGACGTACCAGGACTGGCTCTGGGCGCCGTCGATTTCGGCGACGGTTGAACTGTGGCTGTTGATTCCCCAGCCTGCGCTCACCGAAGGAACCCAACCGGAGTTGGTCGGTGTCCAGTAGCCGCTGATGCCAACGGAATTGACGTTATCGGAAAGAGCGAAGCCGAGGTTCGCCAAGGGAGTGGCATTACCGCCATAAAGGCCCGCCAGACCACCCTGGGGGGTGGTGTAGGTGTAGGCCGCTGCCAGGCCCCAGTTGGTGCCGGAGTAGGCGATCTGGGCGGTGCCGGTCTGGGCCGCACCATCGGTGCCGATGCCACCGATATTGGGATTGCCGTTGTTGCCGTTAGCCGAAACGTAGTTCGCGCTGACGGAGAAGCCACCTGACTTCCACCAGAGACCAGCACCGGAACCGAGGTTCAGGCTGTAGGTACCGGGGGCACCGCCGTAGGTGAAGATGTCGAGAACGGTGTCAGCGGGATAGGCGCTGGGCCACAGGGCCAACATGTCGTCCTGACGGACTTTCGCACCGACGGTGGCGGTGAAGCTGCTGCCGATGGGGAACTGGTAGAAGAGGCGGTTGACCATCACGGTGTCCGCACCCGGAGGACCCTCGAAGGACACCTCGAAGGCGTTCAGGCCGACCAGGTTGCTGGCATTGGCGGCACCCCAGGGGCTGGTGCCGAAGTTGCCAGCCCGCAGGCGGGTGCGGAGCAGGTCCTTCCCGGTGAAGCTGGTGTCGAGGTAGAGGTCGAGGTTGTAGTTCATGGCCGTGGCGCCTTGCAGGAACGCCGAGGCACCAGCAAAGTTGCCGCCGGGGGCCACTCTGCCGCCGAGGAGGATGGACTCACCCAGGGTGGCGTTGGCGTCACCGCTGAAGCTGTTGGCGCCCAGGGTGAAGGTCGCGACACCACGCAGCTTGGTGGTGGTGGAGAACTGATTCGCCTCCAGCTCACCCACTTTGGCCTCGAGGCCATCAACGCGGCCGCGCAGCACGGCAAGTTCCTTCTGGAACTCCTTCATGAGCTTCTTGAGCTCGTCGGTCACTTCGGTGATCCGATCGAGACAGGCATTGAGCAGGGCAGCGGCTTCCCAGCGGGTCAGGGCCTGGCCGCCCTTGAAGGTGCCGTTGGGGTAGCCGGCGACGCAGCCGTAGCGCTCGATCAGGTTCGAGAGCGCCTGGTAGGCCCAGGCGGTGGGCTGCACGTCGGAGAATTGGGTGATGCTGGTGACCTGCTCCTCAGCGCCGCCGTACTTGTTGACGGCGTCAAGGTTGAGATCGGCGGCCGAAGCAGCCATCGGGGCCAGAAGGCCCAGGGCTGCGGGGGCCAGCAGGAGTTGCTGGAAAAGTTTCATGGGGTCCTCACACACGAGAGGCGCAATGCGCCAAACGAAGAGTCCCTCAGATGTCCCCCGCTCTCAAGGGTGGCTGTGCCAGAACACGCAACGTCCGTAAGCGAGGGCCACCGGTTCAGACTGTTCGGCGCAGCGTCACAAGCATCTGAACTTCCGTTCCCTGCGCCATTGGCTCGCGGACCAGCGATCGGCCTGGTGGCTGGCGCTTGCCCTGCTCTGGCTGGCGACCACCCTGGCCGATCGGCTCTGGCTGCAGCTGGATCAACGGCTGCCCGCCTGGGACCAGGCCGATTACCTGAACAGCGCCGTGGACCATGGCCGTGCCCTGGGGCTGTTGCCCGGTGGCGCCTGGCAGGGCTGGCAGGCGCTCCTGGATCTTTCCCCGAAGATCCCTCCCCTCGCCAGCCTCGTGAATGGCACGGTGATCGCGATCGCCGGCGACAGCCCCGACCAGGCCAGCGGTGCCCTGGCGGTGTGGCAAGCGCTGTTGCTGGTGGGGGTGGCCTGCTGGGGGCGCCAGCTGGTGTCGCCAGGCTTCGGCCTGCTGGCCGCGGCACTGACGGCCACCACGCCGGCGCTGGTGGCCCTGCGGGTGGATTTCACGCTTGATCTGCCCCTGGCCGCCACGAGCGTGCTGGCCCTCTGGCTGCTGGGGCGCTGGGCGTCCCCGGATCCCCACGGCGGGCGCTGGGGGCAGGCGGCCGCCGCCGCCTTGGCGCTGGCGGCTGCGGTGTTGGTGAAGCAAAGCGCTCTGCTGGTGGTGCTCATGCCCGCACTCTGGGCCGCGGCCGTGGGCCTGTGGCAGCCCCAACGGCGGCTGCAGGTTCTTACCGCCCTGGGCCTGGTGCTCGCCCTGATTCTTCCCTGGTTGCAGCACAACTGGATCACCACGATCGGGGGCACCAACCGGGCCGTGCTGGAGTCCGCCGCCCAGGAGGGAGACCCGCCGGTGCTCAGCCTGGCCAGTCTGCTCTGGTACCCAAAGCTCTGGCCCGAGCAGCTGGGACTGTTCAATGGCTTGCCAGGGCTCGCCGGAGGCCTGGCGGCAGCGACCGGAGCCTGGAAGAAACGCCTGCAGCCCAGCGCCCCGGCCACCAACCAGGGCTGGGGCTGGGGTTGGTTGATCGGCTGCGCGATCAGTGGCTGGCTGTTCACCACCTTGAGCCCCAACAAGGACCCGCGTTACATCGCACCGGTGCTGCCCCTGCTGGTGCTGCTGTTGGCCCGGCTCTGGTGGGCCCTGCTGCTGTGGATCCGCGCCCGCTGGGGACGCAAGGCCGCCCTGACCGTGCTGGGCCTTGGGTTGATCGGCAGCGCCACCGCCAGCGCCGCGGAGCGGGCCGAGGCGTTGGAACGCCAGCCGCCGTTCCCGATCGCGGAGCTGATCCGGGACCTGCGCCAACACGTTGGCAGCGCCCCCACCACAGTGATCGTGATTCCGACCACCGGCGATTTCAATCAGAGCAACGTCACGGTGTTCGGCCGGAGCGGCGGTGGCGGGATTGTGGGGCGTGAGATCGGAAAACGGGAACAGGACCACCCCCTGGTGCTTCGCGAGGCGGAATGGCTGGTGCTGGCCACCGGTGACCAGGGCAGCCATCGGGAGGTGTCCCGAAAGCTGAGCCGCCAGGTGCGCAGAGACGGCCGCTTCGAACGCTTGAACAGCTGGCCCTGGAACGAGGGTCGCTCCATTGAGCTCTGGCACCGGCGGGCCGACGCGCCGCCACCGACGCGCTTCGATCGACGCTTCATTGGCCTGGCCCGAGGGATGGAGCAGGGTCCCAGGGGACTGGCGGCCGTGTTCGCCGCCATCGGGGCGGAACACCAGCTCGATGGCCATTTCCTGTATCAGAAGCGCGTGGCCCAGTGGGCCAGCGAGAGGCTGCGTGCCGCCCCCGATGACCGCGATGCCCTCTGGAGCCTCGCCCTGCTCGGGGTGCTGCAGAACCGACCGATGCTGGCGGCCCAGTGGTTCAGCCGCCTGGAAAAGCTCGAACCCGCCAACCCCTGGCCAGCGGCCTACCGCGCGGTGGTGCTGCTGGCGGGCTGGCGAGTCCCCCAAGCCGCCGCCGTGGCCCAGGCGGCTGAGAATCGCCATAGCGAACCGGTGCTGAAGGGCTTGGCGGATCTGACCTCCAGCCTGAGCGGCAACCTCAGCCGGATTCCAGCGCTCCGCGCCTCCCTGCCGGCGGCGGTGGATGCGGTGCGAGGCCAGCTGAGCCGGCCACCTGCAGCCCCCCGATAGCCTGCCGATCCATGGGCGCCAGCCGTTCCAAGGGCCATCCCCTGCCGCTCTGGCTGCCGCTGCTGATCGGGGCGGCCCTGCGGCTGGTGCAGATCCAGGCGCCGATCCTGGGCATCCACAGCTGGCGCCAGGCGGACACCGCTGCCATGGCACGCAATTTCGCCGAACAGGGGATGCGGTTCTGGCTGCCCCAGATCGACTGGGGCGGTGCCGGCAACGGCCTGGTGGAAGCCGAGTTCCCCCTCTATCCCTATGGGGTGGCCCTGCTTTACAGGCTGTTCGGGGTGCACGAGTGGCTGGCTCGCGGTCTTTCGGTGCTCTGCAGCGTGCTCACGATCTATCTGCTGATCCGCATCGGGCGGCGGCTGCTGGGAGAGCGGGCGGGCTGGTGGGGAGGGATCTTTTACGCCGTGCTTCCGATCCCGGTGTTCTACGGACGCACGGTGCAACCGGAGGCGCTGCTGATGCTGCTGGCGGCCCTGGCGCTGGAACGCTTTCTGGACTGGCTGGAAGGGGGGCGGCGCTCCGCTCTGCTGATGTCGTGGCTGGCCTTCAGCGGCGCCTGCCTGGTGAAGGTGCTGCCCTTCCTCTGGCTGGGGGCTCCCCTGCTCTGGCTCTGGGCGCGGGCGCGGGGGGGGTGGGGCCAGGCGCTTCGCCACCCCCTCGCCTGGCTCTATCCGCTCGGAGCCGCCGCAGTGACGGCGCTTTGGTACTGGCATGCCCGCCAGCTGGGGGAAAGCAGTGGCCTCAGCTTCGGCTTCTGGGGCGGCCAGGCGAACCGCTACACCTGGTCCGATCTGCTGGGGTTCAGCTACTGGGGGGAACTGGCGCTTCGGGTGGCCGTGCGCAACCTCGCCGTGCTCGGCGTGCCCCTGCTGATCCTGGGCCTGCTGCCTCCCCGCACCGGCTCAGCCGCCGTGGTTCACCCGCTGGTACGGGTGTTGCCGCTGGGGCTCGTGGCCGTGGTGGTGGCCGGTGCCCTGGCCCCCGAAACCACCGCCGTGCATGAGTACTACCAGTTGCCGCTGATGTTGTTCGCCTGTCCGCTGATGGGCCAGGGCTGGGTGCGGCTGCGCTCGGGGTCGCTCGGCTGGCAGCGAGGGGCCTGGGCCCTGCTCATCCTGATGGCGCTGGTCAGTCTCACGATTCTGGGTGTCGATTACTGGGGTCGGGAGCGCATCGCCGGCTCCGCCGCCTGGGAGCTGGCCCGCCAGATCCAGGCCAGCACGCCGGCGCAGGCCCGGCTGGTGGTGATGAGTGGACCCGATCCAACGGTGCTTTACCTGGCGAATCGCAAGGGCTGGCTCGTGACGCCCGAGCCCCTCAGCGAGCAGGATGCTGCCGCCTGGCGGCGCAAGGGGGCTGATGCGGTGGCGGGCAGCTTTGCGGTGATCGAGAGTTACCGCCCCTTCCCCGACGGCCCCGAAAAAGACCGCCTGCGCCGTTGGGTCTGCGACCAGCCGCGCGGATGCCAGAGCCGTTCAGCCTTCGTTGTGCCGCTCAACCCAGGAGCCGCTCTGCCATGACTCCAGCTCCGGGACCACCCCCCTGGCGCCTGCTGCTCCTCCTCTGGGCAGCCGCACTGATGCTGGCCCTGGCCGGGCTGGGCAACCTTCCCCTGCGCGACTGGGACGAGGGCATCGTGGCGCGGGTGGCCCTGGAGATCGCCGATCGGGGGCTCCCCCAGGGCCTGCTGCCCACCCTCTGGGGTGATGACTATCTCAACAAGCCCCCGGGACTGCATCTGCTGATCGCGGCGGTGATCTCCTGCTGGCGGCACCTGTCCGGAGCCCCGGGCTCCGCCCTGCCGCCCGAGTGGGTGGTGCGCCTGGCGCCTGCGGTGCTCTCCACTCTGGTGGTGCCCCTGGGCGCTCTGGTGCAGTGGCAGTTGCGACCCGGCCAACGCTCGGCGGCCCTTGCCACCGCCGCCATCCTGCTCACCCTGCTGCCTGTGATGCGCCAGGGGCGGCTGGCCATGCTCGACGGCGCCCAACTGAGTGCCATGGCCCTGCTCTGGTGGGCGCTGCTGCGCAGCCGCACCGCCGAGCGAAGCTGGCCCAGCGGCATCCTGGCGGGGCTGGGCGGGAGCGCCCTGCTGCTGCTGAAGGCTCCGATCCTGCTACCCGCTCTGGTGGCCGGTGGCCTGGGCCTGGCGTTCGACCCCAGCCCCGGCCCACGGCGTTGGCGCTGGCTGCTGGCCGGGTTGGCGCTTGGCCTGTTACCGGGGGTGGCCTGGCACGCGTATCACGGCCTGATGCGCGGTCAGGAGGCCCTCTGGCTCTGGGGGGGCGACGGCGTTGGCAGGGTGCTGCTGGATGCGGGCGAAGGCAGTTCCCTGGGCTGGAGGGTACCTGTGCTGAAGGTGTTGGAAGGGGGCTGGCCCTGGCTGCCGCTCTGGCCGATCGCCGTGGGGATGGCCTGGCGGCAGCGGCAACGGCCTTGGGGGCGGTGGTGCCTGGTGCTGCAGGCGGTGATGGCGGCCTCGATCCTGCCCCTGCGCACCCAGTTGCCCTGGTACAGCCACCCCCTCTGGCTGCCCTTCGCCCTGTTGTGCGCTGTGCCGCTGACCGACCTGCTTCGCCCGGGGGCCAGCGGCGGGGTGCTGCGGCGCCTGCCCTGGTTCTGGATGGTGCTGGGTGGAGTGCTGCTCACGGCGGCGGCCGTGAGCAGCTTGCCGGGACAGGCGGCCCTGGCCCCCTACCGCTGGCTGCCGCTGCCGGGGGGGGTGGGCCTGCTCGGAGGTGGATGGTTGCTGCTGCGGGAGGCGGAATCGCGCCGGCGACAGGGCCTGCTGCTGCTCACCGCCGGCTGGTGGCTGTCGCTGCTGCTGCTGGGCACCAGCCCCCTGTGGAACTGGGAGCTCAATGAACGCTGGTCAGTGCTTCCGGCAGCGGCCCTGGCGGCGGGCGACGGGTCGCCGGTGTACATGGATGGGAACGCGGCCGAGCGGCCCAGCCTGCGCTGGTACGCCCAGCGTGAGCTGCTGCGCTTGCCGGACGACCGCGACGCCATGATCAGCGGTGCTTTCCATCTGATCCGCCAGGCCAGCGACGCCCCGGTACGGATACTGCTCCACAGGGGAACGCTCTGCCGCCTGGAGGTGCTCGGTGACGACAACTGGCAACGCTGGCTCTGCGCCGGACCCGGGCACCCTGCAGCCCCGCGCCCCTGAAGCGGCACGGGCAGAACGGGTCGTGCTGGTGGCCGCGTTGCTGTTTGCCGTGGTGGGGCTGCTGCTGCAGTGGTGGCGCCTGCAGGTGCTCACGGCCTCCTACGACCAGGGCATCTTTCTGCAGACCATCTGGAGCGCCCTGCGGGGTCATCCCTTCGAGAGCACCCTCTCGTCGCAACTCTCCACCAACGTGATTCACTCGGGGGAACCCCCGTCCCTGGGTTACCTCCGCCTGGGGCAGCACTTCACCCCGGCCCTGCTGCTCTGGGTGCCACTGGTGGGGCTGCTGGGGATCTGGGCCCTACCGCTGGTGCAGGTGGGGCTCATGACCGCCGCGGGGCTGGTGCTGCACCGGATCGCCCGACAGCGGCTGGTCGACCCATGGCTGGCGGCCTTCGTGGCCTGCAGCTTCTTCGGTGCCAATGCCGTGATCGGACCCACCTGGGGCAACTTCACCGATCTCGCTCAGCTGCCACTTGCGTTCCTGCTGCTCTGGCTCGGACTGCTACGGCGGCTCTGGTGGCTTGTGGCGATCGCCGCCGTGCTGGTGCCACTGATCCGAGAGGACACCGGGGTCCTACTCGTCGGTGTGGCCCTTTGGATCCTGCTGCGGCAACGGCGGCGCTGGCCGCTGGCCCTGGGCCTTGCCGGACTGGGGATCGGCTGGGTGCTGCTCGTCACCAACGTGCTGATGCCGTTGTTCAGCGAGGACAACTCCCGCCGCTTCATGGTGGAGAACTTCGGCCAGTACATCGGCGATGCCGAGCAGGCCAGCAGCCTGCAGGTGCTGCTCAGGGCGCTCAGGCAACCGCAGGTGGTGCTGCGGGAGCTGATCTGGCCGCCGGGGGAGACCCTGCGCTACCTGCTGGCCCAGGGCCTTCCCCTGATGCTGGTGCCGCTGATCAGCCTCGACAGCTGGCTGCTGATGGGGCTCCCCCTGCTGGGCCTGCTGCTGGCGCAGGGATCGAACAATCCGCTCTCGATCAACCTTCGCTACGCGCTGCTGGTGGTGCCGGGGTTGTTCGCCGGTGCGATCGAGTGGTGGCGATGCCATCCCGAGCCCTTCGCTCGGCGGCGACTGCGACGGATCTGGATCGGCTGCATCGCCCTCTCGCTGCTGTTCACCCTGCTGGCGAACCCGAACCGCAGTCTCTCCTTCCTGATTCCAGACAGCCTCAACCCCTGGGTGTACAGCTCACCATCACGGCAGTGGAACCATGGCGCCGCCGCCCGGGAGCTTCTGCGCCTGATTCCCGACGAAGCCAGCGTGGCTGCCAACACGCCGTTGATTCCCCATCTGGCCCAACGGTCCGTCTTGATCCGCTTCCCGGAGGGGGTGCTCTACCGGGATCGCCAGGGCAACACCAAGGCCGTGGACTGGATCGCCCTCGACCTGGATTGGCTGCGCCGCTATGCCAACGCGTTCAGCGGCGATCGCCGGGCTCTGGAGAGCAGCCTGGAAGCACTCGAATCGTTGCCGGCACCTTACGGGGTGCGGGCGTTCCGGGATGGGGTGGTGCTCTTGCAGCGCGACAAGAGTGATCTGGAGGAGCCCCAGCAGCACCTGGAGGCCCTGGTTGGTGCGATCCGCCTGGAACAGCAGCGGCGGCCAGGCTGAACGGCTCTAAAACGATGCCCCCGAAGCCCCGCAGGAAGCAGGACATCGGGGGCTCTCGCCGGGTCCGCTCTGTCGCGGAACCGATTGATCAGGAAACAGGCGCCGAAATCAGCCGGCGTTCTCCACGATCAGCAGACCCTGGGTCATGGAACTGTGGCTCACGGGCACCTCCTCCTTGGGGGGATTAAAGCCAGCCGGCGACGCCTGCGGCTTCGGACCAAGATCCAAAGCCACGTCACTGCTGACGGAACGGACCGATGGTATCGAACTGTTCACTTGGATCGCGGGGCCCAAGTGGGGGTGTTCGGCCCTGCCTTCCCCCAGCTCAAACCGCTCCCGTGGGCCCGCCCGGCCGGCAGCAACCGACGGGAGAACCACCCACGAAAAGGGAAAAGCATAAAAAAGCGCCCCTTTCGAGGCGCCTGAATTGCTAATGATCAACACTCAAAGAGCGTTACCACGGGGCAGAACCTCTTCGGGGAAGATGAAGTTTTCGTGCGGCTGGTCAGCCGGTGCCATCCAGGCACGCAGACCTTCATTCAGCAAGATGTTCTTGGTGTAGAAGGTTTCGAATTCAGGGTCTTCAGCGGCGCGGAT
>CALRUP020000020.1:0-45466 GCA_943371385.1 Paenacidovorax caeni
CATGCCAACACGAGCAATCCCGACGACTCGCGCTCGCTGAGTGCGGCGGATCTGATCACCCTGACCGGCAAGATCTTCGACGGCGACAGCGACAGCGCGACCGCAACCTTGAACATCGGCCAGACACTCAACTTTGAGGATGATGGTCCCACTCTCGGCCCCATTCAATCAATCGATATCCCCAACGCACCGTCAACAGTCACCGGCACCTTTGATTTCAGCATTGGAGCCGATGGCTATTTCGGAGGCAGCTTCTACAACGCCTTTAGCTTGACGAATACAACCGTTGGTGGCTATACGCTATTCCATAGCAACGTGACTGACGCCAGCGGCTCATACACCACTTACTACACCACCGTAAACAACACAAGCAATGGCACAGTATTCTACAATATAACGTTTAAATCGGATGAAACTTATAGCTTCAATTTGGTTACTCCAAGGCCACCTACAACAGGAACGTCTGGTGATTTGATCTCATCCGGAATAGACGCAGGCAGCAATTTGGCTTTCTTTGAGTTTGCAGCTTCCCAGTTCAATGGTGCATTTGCCCTTCGATTGACGGGCTACGACAATGGAGTCTTGGGTACAGTAACAGTCTCCGAAAGCGAGTTGGGTGTCAATGGTAACTCCATTCAACCAGGAGAATCACTTCGTCTTGATATCATTCAGCAGCCTGGCTTCGAATCCGCCTCGCTATCCAGTATCACCCTAGGATTAGCCGAAACCGCAGGCTTCAAGGTCGGAGACGACTTGGCGACTTTTGCTGTCTACAAAGGATCAAACGGTGTTTCGTACTCAACCAATACTTTAAATATTTCAACTACTTCGAACAATCAGACGATTAATCTGTCGACCCTAGGCGTGCCACCCGGCGTGCCACCCGGTGTCACTCTCACGCTGGACTACCTTCAATTCTCGCCGCTTGATGGAAACTTCAAGGTAGTAGACCTAATTATCAATTACACCTTCCCCACAAGTCCTGCCGATATCCCCCTCACCTTCAATGCCACGCTTAAGGACGCTGATGGTGACGTTACTGCTACCGTCCCTGTTTCCGTTGATTTGGCCGCAGGCACTTCTGGCGACGATGTCATCAATCTCAGTGCTCTGACATCTCCGCAACAATTGTCTGGCCTTGCCGGTAATGACACCATTAAAGGTGGCACACAAAACGACACCATTATCGGCGGCATTGGCGTCGATACTCTCACCGGTGGCACGGGCGCAGATCAGTTCGTTTTCGTCAAAGGCGAAGGAAGCATTAATGCCGCTACGGCTGAGATTGATGTCATCACCGATTTCACCATTAACACGGACACCATTGTCATCAATGGCAATGGAACGAACATCAGCAGCGTTGTCGTTTCTGCACCTTCCAGCAATGTTTACACCATAACGGTCACTTACGCAGGAGGTTCAATTGAATATTTCAAGGTCAACTTGACGAATGGTGCTGTGTTGAATGATGCTCCGGGCGGAGTTGCTTCCAGTGTCGCCATAGCGGGCACATCGGCCACCATTGATGGCACCATCGTCGGCGCTGTCCTCTACCTCGACATCAACCACAACAACCAAGAAGACGCAGGCGAACGCCTCGGCATCACCGATGCCAAGGGCCACGTGGAATGGGTGGTTGATCTCTCCACCCTTGATGTCAACGGCGATGGCCAATACACCATCGGCGAAGCCCGAGCCGTTCAAAGCGGCGGCCTTGATATCGATACCGGCTTGACCTACGAGATCAACCTCTACGGCCAAGCGGGTGCCTCCGTGGTCACCCCCCTCACCAGCCTGTTGCAGACCTTGTTGGAAAGCGGAGTCGATTACGCATCAGCCAATGCCACCCTGGTGAGCCACCTGGGGCTCCCCGCAGGCACCGATCTTGCCTCCCTGAACCCCATCCAGGGTTCCAACGAGATCCTTGTTCAGAACGCCGCCGTGATGACGGCAGCCGTTCAATTCTCCGAACTGGCTGCACTTCACCTCGGCACCGATGAGGCCCATGCCTCCTACTCGGTATTCCAGGCCATCTCCACAGCCCTCACGGCACTGCCCGATGGTCAGGTGGCTGACTTCAGTGATCCCGCACTACTTCAGTCGATCTCCAGCAATCTGGGTCTTTCAGATTTCGCTGGAGGCGATGTGGTGCAATTCATGCTCGCCAGCCAGGATGCTCTCCAGCACAGCATCGACAGCCTCCAACCAGGCGACGATGCCCTAGCGGCAATCAGTGCCGTGCAACACCTCACCCAAGGCTCCTATGCCGAGGTGCTGGAATCTGTGGCGTCCGGTGATCTGTCGGTCCATGCTCTTGATGACCTGACCCATACCCTGACGGCCTACAGCCAAGGGGAGATCAGCATCAACCAGCTGGGCAGCTTTGATGATGCGTTGACAACCGCCAACGCCGATCATCAGATCACTGATCTGGAATTCACCCAGGCACTGAGCACCGTTCCAGGCCACACAGAGCCTGCAGCCTTGGCATTGGTTGCCAACGATGTACACGGTCTGGTCGACAACTTCCTCACCAACCTGCACACCAATGACACCGATGGCACGATCCTCAGCCACAACGATGTGGTCTATGAGCTCGATGTGGCGGTCAGCGCCTTCATCCAGGATCACGGCATCACCGCCGACCAGTACCACGACATCCACCAACAGGTGATCGACCACATCGCCGACGACCTCCAGGCCCATGGCCTGGTGGATCCCACCGCCATCCAGCACGATGCGGCCGGCCACGCCGATGGCAGCGACGTGATCGCCGCCCTCGACACCCACTTCCACGACCTCTACGACACCCACACCATCCAAGACGCCCACTTCGACGACTACTCCGCCCATGTCTGAGCGTTGACTCCATCGGGAGGGGCTCCCCTCCCGCGGAAGGCCCTCCATCAGCCCCGATCGGTACGCCGGTCGGGGCTTTTTCAGCGCTGTAGGGCGCTACTGTGAGACCATGAAAAACATCACAGTTTCTGTGGAAGAGGCGGTCCACCACCAGGCGCGCATCCGTGCCGCTGAACGCGGCACCTCGCTCTCGGCCCTCGTGCGGGACTTCCTGATCTCCCTCAGCGCCAGCCCATCGCCAGCCGTCGATCCCCGCCGCCTCGCCCAGGATGAGTTGTTCTGCCGCCTCGATCAACAGGCCCGCGGACTGGCGGCCGACGATCGCCTGGATCGCTCCGACCTCCACCAACGCCAGCCATAGGCGCCATGGCAGCTGGTTGTTTTCTCGATACCAACATCCTCCTCTACGCGATCAGCACCACCACCGCTGAACGAGCCAAACGGTCGCTCGCCCGCTATCTGCTCCAAGACGACGACTGGACCCTTTCCATCCAGGTGCTCCAGGAGTTCTACGTGCAGGCCACACGGCCATCCCGCCCTGACAACCTGATGCCAAGTGAAGCGGTGGAGCTGATCCGCTGCTGGCGCCGATTCACCGTGCAGCCGATCAACGAAACAGTTCTGGATCAGGCCCTGGAGTTGCACAGCAACCATCCCCTTTCCTCCTGGGATGCGGCCATCATCGCCGCCGCCCACACATCGGATTGCAGCCTTGTGCTCTCAGAAGACATGGGCGATGGCCAGTGCTACGGCAGCGTCACGGTCAGGAATCCCTTTGCGGTGCTCGCCTGACGGTCGTAGCTCCCTTCATCCAGCCTTGCTCAAGCCGAGCCGCCCACCTCATCGTTGCGGTACAGCATGGTCGATTTGATATCGCGAAGCATGCTGGCCAAAAGTCCAGGCCCCAAGAATTCCCCTGCATGAACGGGAATCACCTTCAAAACGGCGATGAGCCTCTTGCCAGAAACAGCCGAATACCTCGTCACACCTCAACGGACACCCGTTGAAGTCCTACAAAATCAAGGGAGGACTGACGAGACATCCCATTCACCTCGAAACCACAGGCTAGACATTGATCCCCCAATCATCAGGGCCGTAGGCCCCTTTCAGCTCACCCCCTCAATGCGGTCTTCGATCTCCTGGTAGATCTCCTGCAGCTGGGCGATGTTCTCATCGCTGGTTTCCCAGTAGCCGCGGCCGTTCACCTCCAGCAAGGTGCCCACGATGCGGCGGAAGCTATGGGGGTTCAGCTCCATCAGCCGCTTGCGCATCTCCGCATCGTTGATGAAGGTCTCGTTGGCCTCCTCATACACGAAGTTGTCCACCGCGCCGCTGGTGGCACTCCAGCCCAGGGTGAAGTTGAGCCGCTTGGCCACCTCCCGCACCCCCTCATAACCCGAATTCAGCATCCCCTCGTACCACTTGGGGTTGAGCAGCTTGGTGCGCGAATCCAGGCGGATCGTTTCACTCAAACTGCGCACCTGGGCATTGGCGGTGGTGGTGTCGGCGATGTAGCTCGCCGGCGCCTTGCCGTCATCGCGGAGACCCGCAATCAGCTTGGTGGGATCACTATCAAAGTAGTGGCTCACATCGGTGAGTGAGATCTCAGCGGAATCCAGGTTCTGGAAGGTCACATCGGCGGTCTTCATTGCCGCCTCAAACACCTCACGGTTCTGGTTCATCTCACCGGGGTTATCGGCATTGAAGGCGAAGGTTTTGCGAGAGAGATACATCTCCTGCAGCTCACCCTCCTCCTCCCAGGTGCTGTTCTCCACCGCCAGGTTCACATTCGAGCTGTAGCTGCCGCTGGCATTCGAGAACACCCGCGTGGCCGCCTCCCGCAGCGAGATGCCCTGGGCCGCAGCCTGCTCCTGGCTGTGCTTGCGCACAAAGTTCATCTCAACGGGCTCATCGGCCTCCGCCGCCATCTTCACCCCCTGATCAATCAGGCCCATCTGGTTGATGAACAGATCGCGGAACACGCCGCTGCAGTTCACCACCACATCGATGCGCGGGCGTCCGAGTTCTTCGAGCGACAGCAGCTCCAGCTTGTTCACCCGCCCAAGCGAATCGGCCACCGGCTTGACGCCGATGAACCAGAGGATCTGGGCCAGGGATTCGCCGTAGGTCTTGATGTTGTCGGTGCCCCAGAGCACGCAGGCGATCGTCTCCGGCCAGGTGCCCTGCTCGGCCTTCTGGCGCTCAATCAGCCGGTCCACCACCACCTTGGCCGCCGCGATCGCCGCGCGGGTGGGGATCGACTGGGGATCGAGGGCATGGATGTTCTTGCCGCTGGGCAGCACGCCGGGGTTGCGGATTGGATCGCCGCCGGGCCCCGGCAGCACGTATTCGCCATCGAGGGCCCGCAGCAGGCTCTCCATCTCCATGTCGGCGCAGATCTGCTCGAGGCAGAAGCGCAGATAGCCAAACAGCTTGTCGAGTTCACTGGGCTCGACTGCCGCAAAGCCTGAGGCACGGCAGGAGCTCAGCCAGGGGCTGGGCCGCTCATAGCCGAAGCGCTCCAGCAGGGCGAAGAACCAGCCAAAGCGGCCCTTGAGATCCACCCGGCCATCGCTGCCGGTCACCGCGCGCACCATCGAAGCCACCGCCTTGCGGCAGGCCTCGATGATCCGCTGGTTGAGCTCCACATCGGCCAGCACCCCGGCATCGTTGCCGCGATACACCTCATCGATGGTGCGGCCGATGCTCTCGGCCAGCAGGGCTGGCAGGCTGCGGTAACCGTCCTCCTCGCGCTCGAGGGCGGCGATGTTCACCAGGGTGGCGATCGCCTCTTCGGCGGTGGGGGGCTTGCCGATCGTGTGCAGGCCGCAGGGCAGCAGCCGGCTCTCGATCTCCATCAGCTGGCGATAGAGCGCGCCCACCACTTCGTCGCGCTGCTCGAGGCTCAGCCCAGCGGTGTCCTGCTCCGGCAGGGTCACATCCTTGTCGAGGTTGCACTGGCGCGCCGTCTCCACCATCGCGTTGACGATCTGCACACCCCTGGAGCTCTCACGCAGCTGCTGGTAGGAGCCCACCAGTTCCCCCAGCTCCTTGAGGCCCTTGTAGAGGCCGGCGTTCTCCGCCGGCGGCGTGAGGTAGCTGATCGTGGCCGCGTAGCCCCGCCGCTTGGCGATCGTGGCTTCGCTCGGGTTGTTAGCGGCGTAGTAGTAGAGGTTCGGCAGAGCGCCGATCAGCGAATCGGGGTAGCAGGTGTCGCTCATGCCCATCTGCTTGCCGGGCATGAACTCCAGCGAGCCGTGGGTGCCGAAGTGCAGCACCGCATCGGCCTTCCAGATCTTCTCGAGGTAGGTGTAGTAGGCGGCGAAACCGTGGTGGGGACTGGCGCTGCGCGAATACAGCAGCCGCATCGGATCACCCTCGTAGCCGAAGGTGGGCTGCACGCCGATGAACACGTTGCCGAAGTGGCGGCCGTAGATCAAAAGGTTGGTGCCATCGGAATTCAGGTTGCCGGGGGGCTTGCCCCAGTTCTCCTCCAGCCGCTCGGAGTAGGGGGTGAGCCGTTCGTACTCGGCCACGCTCATGCGGTGGGCGATCGCCAGCTCCGGCGCCCCCACCAGGGCCTCGGGGTCGTTGATCACCGCCTCCATCAGCGCCTTGGAATCCCGGGGCAGATCCTGCACGTCGTAGCCCTTGGCGCCCATCTCCTGGAGCACCCGGTGGATCGAGCCGAACACATCGAGGTAGGCGGCGGTTCCCACATTGCCCTTGTCGGGGGGGAAGCTGAACACGGTGATCGCCAGCTTCTTGGCGCTGCGGGGCTTGCGCCGGAGGGCGGCCCAACGGATCGAGCGTTCGGCGATCGCCTCCACCCGGTCCTGAAGGGTGTGGGCCTTGCCGGTGGCGTCATCGCGCCCCGAGAGCACGATCGGCTCGATCGCTCCATCGAGTTCGGGGATCGCGATCTGCAGCGCCACCTGCACCGGGTGCAGCCCCAGGTCACTCTCCTCCCATTCCTGGGTGGTCTGGAACACCAGCGGCAGCGCCACCATGTAGGGGCGGTTGAGCCGCTTGAGGGCCTCGATCGCCTTCGGGTGGTCCTGGCGGGCCGGGCCGCCCACCAGGGCAAAGCCGGTCAGGCTGACGGCCCCATCGACGATCGCCCGCTCCGAATCCAGTGGGTCATAGAAGTAGGCATTCACCGGTTTGCTGAAATCGAGGCCTCCGCAGAACACCGGGATCACGGTGGCGCCGCGGTACTCCAGCTCCTGGATCACGGCCACGTAGTGGGCGTCATCCCCCGTCACGATGTGGCTGCGCTGCAGCACCAGGCCGATCACCGGGCCCGAGCGGGCGCTCTCACTGAGATCACGGCGGCTGGCCGTCCAGTTGAGGTAGTCCTTGAGGTCTTCGAACATCCCCGGCGCCAGGGGGTGCCAGAGGCCCAGATCGGGGAACACCACCGGATCGGCCACCTCCAGCTCGGGGCGCCCCTCCTCTCCCTTGGGGAACACGTACTTATCAGCCAGCATCAACAGGAAGTTGCGCAGGTTGTCCGGCGTTCCCCCCAGCCAGTACTGGAAGCTGAGCATGAACGAACGGGCGTCCTGCGCCTTCTCCACCGGCAGGTACTTGAGAACGGTGGGAAGCGTGTTCAGCAGCTTGAGCATCGCGTCCTGGAATCCGGCGCCGCCGGCCTCCTTCCGCTTTTTCATGAACGAGGCGATGGCGCTCTTGCTCTGGCCCAGCTGGGCCATCGAGAACGTACCCAGCTTGTTGAGGCGCATCACCTCCGGCATCGAAGGGAACACCACCACCGCCTTGAGGCGGTCGCGGTGGGGGGCCACCGCCTCCACCACCTTCTGGGCCAGGTCTTCGATGAAGATCAGCGAGGCGATGAACACGTCCGCTTCGGCCACATCGGCGCAGAAGGCGGCGAAATTCTGGGGATCGCGCAGTTCCTCGATCAGATAGCCGCACAGATCCACCGCCAAGGCGTTGTTCTGCTCGTTGAGGCTGGTGGCCGCCACGGTCAGGGCGTTCTGATACTGGGGTTCGAGCACCACGTACACCACCCGCATCAGGGTGCGGCCATCGGGCCGGCCATCGGCCGTGGGGGCAGGGCTGACCCGGCGGGAGGCGGAGCGGACCTGCGTGAACATCGGCGATCGATTGAGCAATGTGAAGCAGCCTACGGACGGCGCCAGGCCCCGGGTGCCGCAGCCACCAAGGCGTTACAGCCCGATCACGCCCAGCAGGGGCCATAGGCTCAGCGCAGTTCAGCGTTGGGGCATGACCTCGCCGACCCCCGGCCCGATCCCTGTCGTGGTGGCCGGTGCCCTGGGCCGCATGGGCGCCGAAGTGATCAAGGCCGTCTGCGCCGCCCCCGACACCGAGCTGGTGGGGGCGATCGACACCAGCGCCGGCAAGGAGGGGTCCGACATCGGCCTGGAGCTGGGCCTCGGGGAGCTGGCGGTGGCGATCACGGCCGATTTCGAGGGCAGCCTCTGCGCCGCCAGCCAGGCGGTGCGCCATGCCGGCCCCGGTGGCGGCGCCGTGCTGGTGGATTTCACCCACCCCAAGGTGGTCTACGAGCACACCCGGGCCGCCATCGCCTACGGGGTGCACCCGGTGGTCGGCACCACGGGCCTCTCCCCCGAGCAGCTCGCCGACCTGGCCGTCTTCGCCGAAAAGGCCTCGGTGGGGGCGGCCGTGATCCCCAATTTCTCCGTCGGCATGGTGCTGCTGCAGCAGGCCGCCGCCGCCGCCGCCCGCTTTTACGACTTCGCCGAGCTCACCGAGCTGCACCACAACCGCAAGGCCGACGCCCCAAGCGGCACCTGCATCAAAACCGCCGAATTGATCGAAGAGCTGGGCAAATCCTTCAATGCCCCCCAGGTCGAGGAGCACGAAAGCCTGGCCGGTTGCCGCGGCGGCCAGCGCGACAGCGGCCTGCGGATCCATTCCGTGCGCCTGCCGGGGCTGGTGGCCCACCAGGAGGTGCTGTTCGGCGCCCCGGGGGAGACCTACACCCTCCGCCACGACACGATCGAGCGCTCCGCCTACATGCCCGGCGTGCTGCTCAGCCTGCGCCGGGTGCGCAGCTTGAACGGCCTGATCTACGGCCTCGAGCGCCTGCTCTGATGCTGCTCCCGCTCAAGACCGGTGAACTGCAACGGCTCATCCCCGCCATCGCCACCGGCCCCCAGTTCAATGCCTGCTCCGGCGACCCGCGCAAGCTGCTGCAACGGGTGCTGATCGCCGTGATCGGGGGCGTGCTCTCGCTGCTGATCAGCCAGACCCTGTTCTTCACCAGCCAGTTCGGCCCCGTCTGGCTGGTGATCGGTGTGGTGTTCGCCCTTTACATCTTCTGGGGGCCGATCCTCGAGGCCGGCCAGCGCAACGCCACCCTCAGGCGCTACCCGGCGGCGGCGATCTTCGAAGGCACGATCGCCGATCTGTTCACCAAAGAGCGGGTCGAGGAGCGCAGCGAGCAAGCCGATGCCCGCGGCCGCCTGGAGCTGGTGGAGAACCGGCGCACCTGGCTATGCCTGGAGCTCGAAGACGAGGACGGCTACCTGGGCCAGCTGCGCTTCCCGATGGACAAGAAGCACAAGGTGCTGCGGCGGGGCATGGTGATCCGCTGCCTGGCGCTGAGCGAGCGCAAGGATTTTTCCCGCGTTGGCGCCCTCAGCGATGGCTGGATCCCCCAGATCAAGCTCTGGGTGGGGGAGTACCCGTTCCTGCTGCGGCCGGCGTTTGAGGAAATCTGCCTGCGGCGCCTGCGCTGAGGCCCCCTGGCGCTGAGTCCCCTGGGGTTGAGGTCCCCGGGACCGGCCAACAACCGGTTCGGGTTTCACACCCCGTAACGCGGCGAAACATTGCGTTACAATTCAGTCATCCCACGACAGCTGCTCATGACCGCTTCCGCCGCCCCCACCGCCGAGCAACGCGCCAGCATCCGTGGCGCCACCATCACCACCGAAGACGGCGGCCGCCTGAACGCCTTCGCCACCGAGCCCCGCATGGAAGTGGTGAGCGCTGAGAGCGGCTGGGGCTTCCACGAGCGCGCCGAGAAGCTCAACGGCCGCATGGCCATGCTCGGCTTCATCGCCCTGCTGGCGACCGAATTCGCCCTCGGCGGCGAGGCCTTCACCCGCGGCCTGCTCGGCCTCGGCTGATCACAACCCGGACGGTTTTCCCGCCGCAGCAGACTCCTGCTGCGGCTTTTTTGTGGCGATCATTTTTTGATTCGGCCATCACCCATCTCCATGCCCACTCCCCCCCTGGCCCGGGTGGTCGGCGCTGGGCCCACCGGCGCCCTCGCCGCCCTGGTGCTGGCTCAGGTGGGCTGGCGGGTCCAGCTGCTCGATCCGCTCGGCGCTCAGCCGCTCAAGGCCCGCAGCCGCGCCTACGCCCTCAATCACTCCAGCCAGGAGCTGCTGCAGCAGGCCCAGCTCTGGGAGGCCCTCGGCCCCGATCTGGTGCCCTTCCGGCAGCTCGAACTCTGCGACCTCTCCCTGGGGCAGCGGGTGCCTTTCTCCACCGCGGATCTGGGCCGCCAACGCGCCCAGCGGCCCGATGAGGCGGTGGGCTGGGTGATCGATCACGGCCCCTTGATGGGCCTGCTGCTCGAGCGCCTGGCGGCCCACCCGGCCGTGGAACTGCAGCTGGGTGCCACTGGCACAAACTCTGCTCTCGAGGCCGCTGACCTGACGGTTGTGGCCGACGGCAGCGGCTCCAGCACCCGCAGCGCCCTGGGCATCGGCCACTGGAGCCTTCCCTGCCGCCAGGGCTGCCTGACCGTGAAGGTGCGCCTGCGGGGCTCCGCCCCCGACCAGGCCTGGGAGCTGTTCCGCCCCGAGGGACCCTTCGCCGTGCTGCCCCTGGGGGGGGACACCTTCCAGCTGGTCTGGAGTGCCCCGGCCGAGCGCCTGCGCCGGCTGGAGAGCCTCGATCCGGTGGCCTTCCTTGAGGCCCTCGCCGGGGTGCTTCCCAACGCGATCCAGGTGGACGCGCTGCTCGATCGGCCCCGCGCCTACCCCGTGGCCCTGGAGCTGGCCCGACGGCTGCACCGCGGCAGCGCCCTGCTGGTGGGGGAGACGGCCCACCGCTGCCATCCCGTGGGCGGCCAGGGGCTCAACCTCTGCTGGCGCGATGTGGCCGAGCTGCGGCGCCAGGCGCTGCGGGTGAGCCGCGGCCGACTTTCCCCCAGTCGCCTCGGGGCCGCCTACGCCCTGCGCCGCTGGGGCGATCTGCTGATCACCCTGCTGGCCACCGATCTGCTCGTGCGCCTGTTCTCCAACCGCTTCCCCCCCGCCCAGGCCCTGCGCCGGACGGCGCTGGTCGCCCTGCAGCGCTGGGGGGTCCTGCGGGCCGCGCTGCTGGCTCTGATGACCTTCGGCCCTTGCCGTCGCCTGCTCCCATGGTCAGAGTGAAAGCACGAATCGCGCCCCAACCGGCCCAGCGGAAGCGGCCATGGTGATCAGCACCGCCCCCCAACCGATCCCTTCTTCCGACCTGGTGCGCTATCTGGGCCGGGAACTGGGGCTGAGCGACAACGCCCTGGGCCTCGGGGTCAAGCAGGCCCAGCTGGAGCAGGCTCCCCTGCCGGTGGTGCTCTGGCGTTTCGGGCTGATCACCCTGGAGCAACTCGATCAGGTGCTCGCCTGGCAGGACGGCCAGATCTGAGCCCAAAGGCCCTCAGGTCCTCAGTGATAGACGATCAGCGATTCCACGGGATGCTGCTCCGGAAGGCGCGCGCGCCCCTGGAGCGCCGCCAGCTCGGCCACAAAACCAAAGCCCACCAGGGCCCCACCCGCCTGCTCCACCAGCTGCGCGCAGGCCGAGGCGGTGCCGCCGGTGGCCAGCAGGTCATCGACGATCAGCACCCTGGCGCCATCACCGAGGGCGTCGTGCTGGATCTCCAGTCGGTCGGTGCCGTACTCCAGGGCGTAGTCGATGCCGCGCACGAGCCCAGGAAGTTTGCCGGGCTTGCGCACGGGCACGAACCCCAGTCGCACGGCGGTGGCCAGGGCGGTGCCCACAATGAAGCCGCGGGATTCGATCCCCACGATCAGGTCCGGCTGCAGCCGCTCGCAGATCGCCCCGAGCTGGCGGACCACCTCCTGCCAACCCTCCGGATCGCGCATCAAGGGGGTGAGATCGCGAAACAGAATCCCTGGTTTGGGGAAATCGGGAATGTCACGGACCAGCTGACGCAGATCAACAGGAGGCACTGACGGATCGCCTGGAGCGCTGGCATCATCGCAGCCATGCCCGAAACCATCTCCCTCTCCGCCACAAGACCCAGCGAGCAGGCCAGGGCGCTGCCCCGCCGGGGTCTGGAGCGCCTCGATCTGCTGCTGCTCTGCGTCGAAGCCCTCGACCTCAACGGCGGCGAGGCCATGGTCTGGATGAGTGAGCAACTGGGCTTCTCCGAGCTGTTCCCCAACCGCGTCGAGCTCTGGAAGCGGCGCTGCACCAACCCCCTGCGCCGGGCCACCAGCCGCGGTCAGCTCGCTCCGCTCGAAAGCGACGCCCTGATCCGCATCCTCTGCGCGATGGCCGAGCGCCTCTACCCGATGCTGCGTCAGTTGCTCTCCAGCGCCGAACCCGAGCCCGTCACCGCCCAGCGCTGGGCCCTGTTCCAGGCGCGGCTGAGCGATCTGGTGGCCGAGCGGCTCAATCTGCGCCGCGGCGCCGTGCAGCGGCTGCTCAATCCCGAGGATGGCCCCCAGCTCTCCCGCCAGCTGGTGCGCACCCTCTCCCTGACGGCCGGTGTGGGAGGGTTCGAGCGGCTCCGGGCCAGCCTCCTGGACGCCCCCGCCTGATTGCGCCGGCATGAAGCTCACCTACCGCTACGAACAGATCAGCGCCCGGCTGCAGCTCGAGGGCCTGCCGGATGTCTCGATCGGCCAGGGCGAGCAGGTGCTGGGCATCCTCACCAGCTGGACGCTCACCCTGGCGGGCCGGCCGGAGCTGGAGGGCAAGCGTGACCATCTGGTGGCCCTGATCGAAGTGGTTCTGCCCTACGCCCGGCACCTGGTAAGCGACGTCCCCAAGGCCTTCGGGGCCGCCAACCACCCGGTCACGATCGAACCACGGGGCACCGGCCACCGGCTGCTGCTGCGCAGCAGCCAGCCCAACACCGAGCCCCTCGATCTGCAGCTCGATGACGCCGAGCTCGCTGATCTGGTCAGCTGCCTCGACCAGGCCCGCCTCGACTGGCGGGTGCAACTGCCCCTGGGCCTTCCGGCCTCCCAGCCGCTCAAACGCCGGGAACTGCTGGTGCGGGTGCCCCTGGCCCAGAGGCTGGCGGCCCCCCTTTGCGGCGCGGCTGCCGTGGCGCTCACCGCCTCCCTGGCGCTGATGGTGCCGCCACCGCGCCCCAGCGACGCGCCCGCTCCCACCAGTACGCCTGCCCGGACTGGCGCACCAGCTCCGCCGTTGCCGGTTGAGACACCCCGTTGACGCCGGGCCCATAGGCGCCAGGCTCGTTGACGCCAGGTCTGTTGACGCCGGCCAGTGCCCCGTCACACTGATGGGCAACGCGCACACCGTTCAAGACAGGCGTCCATGACCATGAGCTGGTCGGAACTGCGGCGCCGGGTCACCCGGCTGGGGGCCTGCCTCGATGTGGTGGTACGCAGTGATCCCGAGGTCTGTGGCCTCAGCGGCAAGAGCTTCCACCTCTCCCTGCACCACGGCGGCCAGGGGGACTGCACCGTGGGGGGCCTGAGCCTGGTCGACTGCCCCAACGAACTGGTGCTGATCGAGTTCGAGCGTTGGATGCGCGGCGCCGGCTTCGACCTGGACTGATGAGTGAACCCAAGCGCCACCTGCGCCTGGCCCGCACAGGCCAGCCCTCCAGGGACGTCTACCGCAAACGCCATCGCACCAGTCGCCCCAAGCAGTTCGCCATCGGCCTGCTCCTGGCCGCCGGCGGCACCGGTCTGCTGCTGGCGCTCCTGAAGCTGCCCGAGCGCCTCGACACCCTGCTGCTGGTGAGCAAGGCGATCGGCAACCTGCTCAAAGGCCTCACGCTGCTGGGCAGCGGCCTGCTGCAGCTGCTCGGTGTGCTCCTGCTGGTGGCCCTCGCCCTGCTGGCCCTGGCCATGGTGGCGATCGGGTTGGTGCGGATCGTGCGCGCCTTCTGGCCGGCTCGCAAGGCTCAATCGTCCCGCTGAGGACGGGGCGAAAGGGAGCGCCGCAGAATCCAGAGCTCCTCCAGGCTCACGCAGCCGTCACCGTTGCGTTCGGCCTGGGCGAAATGTTGCTGCAACCAGGGGAGCGCCGCCACTTCAGCGCCACAGAGGCGCCCGTCTGCACTGCGGTCGGCCCGCTGGAAGGCCTGGCGCAGGCGCTCACCGAGGAAGTGGCCCTGGCCCGGGGGCGGGGTCAGATCGGGCTGCAGCAGATAGCCCTTACCGCCCTGATCGAGGCGCTGGAAATTGGATTCCAGGAACGGGCGACCCCTGGCCTCCCCGGGACTGAGCCGGCCGTCGCCGTTGCTGTCGAGCTTGCGGAAGAGCTTCTCAAGCCGCCTCTGATAACGCTGCAGATCCCCAAGCTCCTGACCGTGCGCCGCCGGAACCAGCGACCCGACCAGGGACAGCACGGTGAGCAGCAGGGCGGCGGTGCTGGCGCCGCTGCTGGCGCCGTTGTGCCCTGCTGCTCCCCTCACCCCCCGGTCCCGCTGCTGCATCGATTCAGACTATGGACCAATGGTCAAATTGTCCCTGGCCCTGGGCCTTTCGGGGCCCCGCATCTGTGACCGGATCCAACTGGCACTGGTGCGCGCCGCTGGGCTCCATACAGTTCGGATTCAGCTGCCTCTGCCGGCAACCCCATGAGCCGATCCCACACGATCTGGGTGGTGGATGACGACCCCGAGCTGCGCCAGCTGCTCGGCACCTACCTGGGGGACCAGGGCTACGAGGTGCGCTGCCTCAGTGACGGGGCCCAACTGCTGGCCCGGCTGGATTTCCAGCGCCCCGACCTGGTGGTGCTCGATCTGATGATGCCCGGCGAGGACGGCCTCACCGTGCTGCGCCGCCTGCGCGACAACGCCGACGACCTGCCGGTGGTCATGCTCACCGCCCGGGGGGAGGCCGTGGACCGGATCATCGGACTGGAGCAGGGCGCCGATGACTACCTGGCCAAACCGTTCCTGCCCCGGGAGCTGACCGCCCGCATCGAAGCCGTGATGCGCCGCCGCGGGGCGGTGCCGGCGGGGGCCCCGGTGGCCGGTGGGGAGGTGGTGAGCTTTGGGGAGAATCGCCTCGATCTGGCGGCCCGCTCGCTGGAATGCGGCGGCGTGCCGGTGACGATCACCAGCGGTGAGTTCAGCCTGCTGGCCGCCTTCGTGCAGCACCCCCAACGACCCCTGTCCCGGGAGCGCCTGATCGAGCTGGCCCGCGGCCCCTCCAGCGACACCGACAGCCGCAGCATGGATGTGCAGGTCTCACGGGTGCGCAAGCTGATCGAGCCGGATCCCAGCCGCCCCCGCTACCTGCAGACGGTCTGGGGCTACGGCTACGTGTTCGTTCCCGACGGCACCCCCCGCAGCCACTGAGCATGGCGGGATCGAGGCTGACGGGAGCCCTGCCGCTGCGGCTCACGGCCTACTTCGTGGGGGGCTGGGGCGCCACCTTGATGGTGCTTCAGGGCCTGCTGGGCAGCCAGCTCGAGCGGGCCCAGATCGTCGAGATGGGGCCGGATGTGGCCCAGAACATCCGGCTGAGCGAGCTGGCCCTCGAACGCTTTCCGCCGGTGGTCGTTGCCCAGCTCAGCGGCCTTGAACTGGCTGAAGGCTCCCTGGCGGCGCCCGTGCCTGCTGGCGTCCAGCTCAGCGGCGATGGCCTGCAGATCGATCGCGCCCTGCGCCTGCGCCGCGAACTCTGCCAGAGCCTGCCCCACTGCCCGCGGGTGGTCGCCGGCGGCGGCCGGGTGCCGGGGGCCTGGATTGAACTGGTCTCACCGCTGGAACCCGTGTGGCTGTTCGCCGCGATCCGCCCACCCCTGAGCTTCCCCCCCGACCCCCTGCTGCTCAGCCTCTCACTGGTGAGCGGCAGCCTGCTGGCGGGGGGCCTGTTCCTGCTGCTGGATGTGCAGCAACCCCTGCAGCAACTGGAGCGTGCCCTGGCCCGGGTCGGGGTGGACCGGCAGCCGCCGCCCCTGCCCCAGAGCGGAGCCTGGGAGGTGCGTCGGCTGGCCCAGCACTTCAACGCGATGCTCGAGCGGCTGGACCTCAGCGACCGCGAACGGGCCACGATGCTCGCCGGCATCGCCCATGACCTCAAATCGCCGCTGACGCGGCTGCGGCTGCGGCTCTCGGTCGGGGGGGAAGCGCTCAATGGCCAGGGGCGGCAGAAGGCTGAGGCCGACCTCGATTCACTCGAGCGCATCACCAGCCAGTTCCTGCTGTTCGCCGGCGGCGGCAGCGGTGAGGCCAGCGTGGAGTTGCCCCTCGATGAGCTGGTCGCGGAACTGGCGGCCCAGTACGACGATCCACCCCTGATCCTGGCGCTCACGCCGCTGCGGGCCACGGTGCAGCCCACCGCCCTGAGTCGTGCCCTCGCCAACCTGATCGACAACGCCTTCAGCTACGGCCAGCCCCCGGTGCGGCTGAAGCTGATCAGGGCACCAGACAACGGCTTCGAGCTGCAGGTGTGGGACCAGGGCGACGGCATCCCCGAGGCGCTCAGAGAGCAGGCCCTGATGCCCTTCCAGCGGCTGGATCAGGCCAGGGGCGGGCAGGGGCACTGCGGCCTGGGGCTGGCGATCGCCGCCCGGGTGGCCGCCGCCCACGGCGGCCAGCTGGGGTTCCGCCAGGGCGATGTGCTCGAAGGCGGTGGCTTCTGCGTCAGCCTCAGCGGCCGGCAGCCACCCCAGGAGCCCTTGAACAGTGCCAACTGACGCCACCGACGCAGACGCTGGGCCAAAACCGGTCAGAGTTGACAGGCTGTCGTCAAGCACGCCCCCACGCACCATCGCCATGGCCGGAAAACAGAAGGACCTCCCCCCCCTGGGCGCCCCAGCCGGCGCCGCGAGCCCCGCCAACGGCAGCACGTCGAACAAAGGAGCTGAGAAGAAGAAGGGCAAGGGCAAGAAAAAGAACCACTCGGCGCCGCCGCCCCTGCCCCGCCTCGGCAAGTACACCGACCGCTACTACCCCTCCTCGATGATGGAGGATCTGGCCGAGGGCCCCAGGCCGGAGCAGCCCAACGGCAAGCTCGATCGCAAGTACTACGAGAAGGAGCTGGCCAGCCTGCAGCAGGAGCTGGTCAAGATGCAGTACTGGATCAAGGCCACCGGTTACCGCCTGATGGTGCTGTTCGAGGGGCGCGACGCCGCCGGCAAGGGCGGCACGATCAAGCGCATCACCGAGCCCCTCAACCCCCGCGGCTGCCAGGTGGTGGCCCTGGGCACCCCTTCCGATCAGGAGCGTGGCCAGTGGTACTTCCAGCGCTACGTGGAGAACTTCCCCACCGCCGGCGAGATCGTGATCTTCGATCGCAGCTGGTACAACCGCGCTGGTGTGGAGCGGGTGATGGGCTTCTGCACCGAGCAGCAGGTGGATGAGTTCCTGTTCTCCTGCCCGGAGTTCGAGCGCATGCTGGTGCGCTCCGGCATCGTGCTGCTCAAGTACTGGTTCTCAGTCAGTGACGAGGAACAGGAGGCGCGTTTCCGCTCCCGCATCCAGGACCCGACCCGCCGCTGGAAGCTGAGCCCGATGGACCTGGAATCCAGAGACCGCTGGGTGGAATTCTCCAAGGCCAAGGACGCCATGTTCGCCCACACCAACATCCCCGAGGCCCCCTGGTTCACGGTGGAGGCCGATGACAAGCGCCGGGCCCGGTTGAACTGCATCCGTCACCTGCTGAGCAAGGTTCCGTACCAGGACATGACGCCACCGGCGATCGAGCTGCCGCCGCGCAAGAGTGCCAAGGGATACCAGCGGCCCCCGATGAACGAACAGTTCTTCGTACCCAATGCCTACCCATGAACAGGCTTGCCCATGAACTGGCCTGCCCGTGATCTGGCCCCCATCCTTGATCTGCCCCGACCGTGAGCGCCATGGGCCTCCCCAGCGACGATGACCTGCCGCTGCCGGCCACGGCGCCGCTGCTGGGACCGGATGGGGCCTTGATCTACACCACCAGCGATGGCCGTCAGGTGATCGTCTGCGACGACCCGTCCCTGGTCGGGCGGCCGGAGCTGATGGAGGCCTTTCAGGCCCTGCGGGCCGGGGCGCCAGAGCTCGAGGAGGTGGGCCGGGCGGCCGAGCGCTGGATCGCCGTGGCCGAGCGCTACGGCGTCAGCAGGGAGCTGGGTCTGGCGCTGCTGCTGGAGCGCCTCCGAGGCCAAACGGCGCCAACCGATGGGGACGCACTCCGTGGCTGAACAGCCGCGCAAGGGACCCGATCGCCGCCTGGCGCTGAAGGTGATCTTCGGGGTGCTGGTGGCGGCCTTCGTCTGGTCGCCGTTCATCGCCATGACCTGGAAGCTTTCGTCCCGAAACCCCATGAGCGCCCCGGCGCCGGTGCCTCCCTCCAACCTCACCACCCCCCGCCAGCCCTGAACTGGGGAACGGTATCCACTCAGCAACTCTGAACCAACCCTTCGAGCGAGCACGCTCGAATCAGTTCAGTTGCTGGAACCAGAAGCCGGCCAGCTGCCAGGACGACCAGAGAAAGATCCCGAGGATGACCCAGTTCAGCCAGGGCGGCCGCCGGTCGTTGTCCAAACCCATCACCGCCCAGCCTTGCTCCAGGCAACCTAAATCCAGCCCGCCAGCTGCAGCGACAGCGAGAGGTAGATCACCACGATCAGCGCGGCGCAGACCCAGCCCACCCCCCTGAAGCCAGCGGGGCGCCCGCCGATCGCCGATGGCCGGGCCTTTGCCGCGCTGCACCGTCCTGTCGGTTCGCCCCTCGGCCTGGCTACACATGGTTAAGAGTTCGCACGCCCTGGGCAGAGCGCGATGGCAACGGCGCTTCGGATCGGGATCGTCGGTGCCGGCACGGCCGGGCTCTACCTGGCAGTGCTGCTGCAGCGCTCCGGCCACCGGGTGAGCCTGTTCGAAAAGGCGGCCAGCGCCCGCACCGCCGGTTGCGGCATTCTGCTGGTGAAAGCGGGGGTGGCGGCGATCGCGGCCGGGGGCGTTCCAGGCCTGCTGGAGGCCCTGCTGGAGGCGGGCCAACCGGTCAACCGCTACGTGTTCCGCAACCTCAAGGGGGGCGAGATCGAACGCCATTCGGTGGACCAAGCACCCGGTGAGCTGCCGGCGCTGCTGATCCATCGCAGCGCCATCCTCGAAGCCCTTTGTGGCGCCTTCGATCCGGCAGATTTTCAGCCCCTGGCCGAGCTGGTGGGGGTGGAGCAGAACTCCGAAGCTGTGACCGCGCTCTTCGCGGACGGAAGCCAGTGGAGCGGCGATCTGCTGGTGGGCTGCGATGGCCTCTACTCCCGCCTGGCCCCTCTGGTGCAGCAGCAGCGGCGGCTCAACTACCTCGGCGATCGGGTCTGGCGAGGGGTTGCCCGCGACGACACGTTCTGCACCGGCGGGGAATTTTTCGTCTATGCCCGGGGCCGGGGCATCTACGCGAATTTCTTTGATCTCGGTCCAGGCGACGATGGCCGCGGCCGCACCCACTGGGGATTCTTCAACGAAGAACCCCTCCCGATCGAGCGCGAGGAACGTCGCAGGCGCCTCGCCGAGCCGATCCCAGCCGAGGCCCTCGCCAAGCTTCCGGCCGATGCGGCGGCGCTGATCGCCGCCACCGCCACAGAGGCCGTGGTGGCGGGCTACTCCCACGACATCGACCCCCTGCCGTCGCTGGTGATCGATCGGGTCGCCCTGATCGGTGATGCGGCCCACGCCATGAGCTCCTCCCAGGCCCGGGGGATGACCTCCGGTTTCGAGGACGCCGAAGCGCTGGCCAGGCATTTGAGCGACGCCCCTGACACCTGGCGCGACGCCCTGGCGGCCTTCGATGCCGAGCGTCTGCCGGTGGTGCACCGCTACCAGGCCGCCAGCCGCGAAGTGAGCCGCCGCACGGGCCGGAGCCAATCAAATCTCAGCCAATCCAAGCGCAGCGGGTGATACGGCAGGGGGCACTGGTAAGGGGCCCCCGTGGACCAGCCCTTGTTCAGCTCCGCCGTCTATTCGTTCCTTGGCTTTCCTGGTTGGGGCCCGGTGCATCTGCTGGTGCCCCACCAGGGGAGCCCTTCCGGCACGGCTGCCCGGCTGGAGCGGGCCCGGCGCACAGCCGTGGAGGCTGGATCGCCCCCGAGCGCCCTGCTCAGCCAGTTGCTGCGCGAGGAGCACAGGGCCGATCCCCTCAGCCGTCCGCAGTCCTGCCGCCAGGCGGACTACCGCTACCTGGTGGTCCATCGCCTGGGTGGCCGCTGGCCGCTGAGGATCACGGCCTGGCGTTGCTGTGGCGATCCACCGGCCTGGCGGCGCTACTGCGGCCCGATGGAGCTGGAGCGGTTCATCGCCCGCTTCCAGCCCGTGCGCCGCCGCGAACCGGCTCAGGCGGTGAGCTCTTGAGCCATGGCCCGCCGCTCGTCGTGGAGCGCTTCGAGCTGGTTGTAGATCGCCACCAGCTGCTGGCGGATGTCGTCGGTGTCATCGAGCCGAGCCAGGTTCATCAGGGCCCCTTCGATCTGCTCCTTGGTGTCGATCAGCAGCCGACACTCATTCGTACCCGGTTCGTAGCCCATGGCGTGGTGGGAGGTGACGGCATCCAACCGTCTAAGGAGTGGTGAGTCTGTCCGATCGGCTGCTGTTTGGACCTTGGCGGCTCAGGGCTCCTCGACGGAGCCGCCCTGGCGGGCCAACAGGTTCCAGGGGCGCTCGATGCCCCCAACAACGCTCCAGACCCCTTGTCGCCACTGGCGTGCCTCCGCCTCAAAGCGGGGATAGCCCAGGTCGGCGCACTGGCCCAGGTAGCCGTCGTAGGCGAACAGCGTCCCTTGGCGCAGCAACGACGGGGCAACATCGCGGCCATTCAGCCGCAGCACGGCCACCAGGCGGCCAAACACGTCGCGGGCGCGCATGGCGATCTGCACCGGGCTGCCCAGGGGAACACGGCGCTGCAGGGCCTCTGCGGCCTGGGTGGCCCAGGGCTCCTGCGTCGGGCGCGGGGCCTGCACGCAAGCCAGGCGCACCCGCCGCTCCTGTTCCCCGATCCGCACCTTCAACACCTGGCCGTTCTCCACCTTGAGCACCGTTGCGCTGTAGGTCACCGGCCGCGAGCTGAGCCGGGGAGCGGCCGAGGGAACGGGGGCCGCCGTGGGCGCTGGGGCTGTCGGCACCGTGGCGGGCTGTGCGGCGACCGCCAGGGGCTGGCCCAGGCTCAACGCGAGCAGCACAGGTGCTGTGATCAGCCCACCTGAGCGCCACGAGCCAGCCAGCGGCTCATCAGCCAACCTCACGCCAGCCCACAGCCTTGAGAACATCACGGCGCGGAGCCGACACAGGCGGAGCAGTCGCAAGGGAGCCCAGGGCAGCGCTCCGAGATTAGGGGGGGCCCCGGGGCCCATCGAGGGCGCTGAATCCAGCGATCCCCACCCCTCATCCCCAAACCTCCGGGCGCAGTCCAGGCCCCAGCCATTGAAAGGCCTCTGGAGCAACCGACCCTGAACCGCCCTCGCCGTGACCAGGACCCGCTGATTGAAAAGACAAACCCGGGGAACGGTGCTCGATCGCTGCACCAGCCGCTGCAGCCTGTGATCGACGCGTGCCTTGGGTGAAACGAGGGCGACAATTGCACGAATGCAGCGAAATCAGGGAGAAAGGAAGCCCATCGGCCTGCAGCGCATCTGCGGCAGTGGAAGGGCTTCATCCGGCGGCAAACAAATAGATTGAAAAGACAGACAGGGAATCAACAATGCTTTCTGGAGATGAACTGCTTGGCGCTGTCAAAAATCTCGCCGACGCGAGCAAATCCGATCTGGTGCGTGCTTCCGGCTATGTCACAACCTTGAAGGACGGCAGTGAACGGCTGAATTTCACGGCCTTCTACGAGGCCTTGCTGGAGGCCAAAGGCCTTGATCTGAGCACCCGAAACGGCTCCCGCAGGGGCAGCCAACGCCGGCTCACCTACCTCACCAAAGTGCAATTCAACGGCAATCTGATGGTGGGCAAGGCCTACACCAACCTCCTGGGTCTGCGGCCAGGGGATGAGTTCGACATCAAGCTCGGCAAACATCACATTCGGCTGGTTCCCCTCGGTGATCCAGAGGCCGACGCCGAGGCCGCCTCCTAGGGCTGAAATCAAGGCCGATCCCACCTGCGGCCGCCCAGGGTTCCTGAGCACGGAGCTGACAAGCTGACTCCCATCGCGCCACCCCCGTGAAACGCACCCTGCTGATCAGCGGCGCCAGCCGCGGCATCGGTCGGGCCATCGCCGAGCGGGCCCTGGCCGATGGTCACCGCCTCAGCCTCGGGGTGCGCCGTCCCGACGATCTCCTGGGCACAGCTCTGGCCCCCGGCGAGCGGGTGCTCGTGCAGGCCTATGAGGCCCGCGATCCCGCCACGGCCAGCGCCTGGGTGGAGGCCAGCGCCGCACGTTTCGGGCGGCTCGATGGGGTGATCCACAGCGCCGGGATCTTCTCGCGCGCCGGGCTGCTGTTCGACGCAACCGAGGCGGCCGAGATCGAGCGGGTGATGCAGGTGAACCTGATGGGACCCTGGTGGCTCACCCGGGCGATCTGGCCCCACCTGGAGGCCTCAGGCGACGGCCGGGTGATTGCTCTGGTCTCGATGAGCGCCAAGCGGGTGAAGGGCAACCTGGCCGCCTATGCCGCCAGCAAATTCGCCCTGCTGGGCCTCTGTCAGACCATGCGCAACCAGGGCTGGCCCCTGGGCATCCGGGTCACGGCCCTCTGCCCGGGCTGGGTGAACACGGCCATGGCCGCCGCCGTTCGAGCGATCCCCCCCGAGGCGATGACCCAATCCGAAGACCTGGCCAGCTTGGTGAGCACCCTGCTGACACTGCCGAAGGAAGCGGTGCCGTTCGAGCTGGCGGTGAACTGCCTGCTGGAACTCTGAGCCCAGTGCCCGAACCGCTGCTCGTCTGGCGCGGGAGCCAGGGCCACGCTGCTGGTGTTCACATCGAACGGCACCAGAGCGGTGCAGCGATGGCAGGATGCAGGACGATTGTCGAAATGGCTTCCCCCGAATGAAACGCAGTGCAGCGGTACTCTCCTCGGTGGCGACGGCTTCAGTGGTTCTTCTGGGCAGCTTGCCGGCCCAGGCCCACGGCGGGGTCAACGGCGGGGTGCTGGCCGGCCTGAGCCACCCCCTCCTCGGCCTTGACCACCTCTTCCTGCTGCTTTCGGTGGGGGCCGCCGCCTCCTTCATCTCGGCGCGCCTGCTGATCTGGGCCCTGGGAGGGGCGGTGCTGGGAGCGGTTCTGGGGGGCGCCGGCATGGTGCTCCCTGCCGGGGAACTGCTGGCGGCCCTGGCGATCTCCTCGGTGGGCCTGCTGATTCTGGCCACCGGCCGTCTGATCGATCCCACCAGCACCTGGGTGGGTGTGGTGGTGGCGGCGGCGGTGGGCAGCCATGGCCTGCTCCATGGCGTTGAATCACCGAAAGACGGCAGCACCCTGATCTGGTGGACGGGCGCCCTGGTGAGTTCCGTGCTGGTGAGTGGTGCCGGCTATCTGATCCTGCGGCGGCTGCCCATGGCCTGGACCCGCACGGCCGCCGTGGCCTTCCTTGTGATCGGCGCCCTTCTGGCCTTCGGGCCCCTGGGCCTGCTGGCCAGCGGCGCCGGGGCCTGAGGCCGACCTTCAGCGCTGGCTCGCTTCGCTGCTGGTGTCCGAGTTGGTCTGGTGACCGTGCAGGTGCTTTTCACAGGCGAACGCGGATCCGGCTTGGAGCATCGCCAGCATGACCATGGTGAGGCTGAGCAGGTTGCGCATGGCCAGGGGGCTGCTTGAGCGTTGGGCGCAGATTAGGCCATGGGACGGGGGTTGCCAGCTGGCCCGAGCGCCCTGGATCACAGACTCAGCGGCGAGCGACGAACGGGCGTGCCCAGGAGGCCCATTGAGGCCGGGCCTTTGATCGCGGCCCTCAGCCTCCGTCCTAAGTTCCCCCCATGCCTGCATGAACGGGAGCAGCGGCCTTGACCATCAAGATCGGCATCAATGGCTTTGGACGGATCGGCCGTCTGGTGTTTCGCCGGGCCAGCCAGCTCGAGGGCCTCGAGGTGGTGGGCATCAACGATCTGATCGAGCCCGATTACATCGCTTATCTGCTGCTCCACGATTCCACCCATGGGCGCTTCAAGGGCGAGGTGAGCGTTGAGAACGGCCATCTGGTGGTGAACGGCCGCACGATCCGGCTGAGCTCCGAGCGCGACCCCCGCAACCTCAACTGGGGCGCGATCGGTGCCGAATACGTGCTCGAAGCCACCGGGCTCTTCCTCACCGATGAGAAGGCCCGAGCCCACATCGAAGCCGGTGCCCGCCGCGTGGTGATGTCAGCCCCCTCCAAGGACGACACGCCGATGTTCGTGTTCGGGGTCAACCACACCACCTACGCCGGCCAGGAGATCGTCTCGAACGCCTCCTGCACCACCAACTGCCTGGCGCCGATCGCCAAGGTGCTCAACGACAGCTTCGGCATCCGTGATGGGCTGATGACCACCGTGCATGCCACCACCGCCACCCAGAAGACCGTCGATGGTCCCTCGGTGAAGGACTGGCGGGGCGGGCGGGGCGCCGCGCAGAACATCATTCCCTCCTCCACCGGCGCGGCCAAAGCGGTGGGCAAGGTGATCCCCGAGCTCAACGGCAAGCTCACCGGCATGGCCTTCCGGGTGCCCACCCCCACCGTCTCGGTGGTGGATCTGACCGTGAACCTGGAGCGGCCTGCGAGCTACGAGCAGATCAAGGCGGCGATGAAGGCCGCCTCGGAAGGCCCGATGAAGGGGGTACTGGGCTACACCGAAGACGAGGTGGTCTCCACCGATTTCCTCGGTGATCCGCGCACCTCGGTGTTCGATGCCAAGGCCGGCATCGCCCTCACCGACACCTTCGTGAAGGTGGTGTCGTGGTACGACAACGAGTGGGGCTATTCGAGCAAATGCCTGGATCTGATCCAGCACATGGCCAGCCACAGCTGAGGCGCCCAAGCCGTTCCCATCAAAAAACCCGGCCAGGGACCCGGCCGGGTCTTGATCGATCAAAACTGGTGGTCCCTGGTCAGACCAGGGACCGAAGGCTTACGCCGAATGATCAGCCGAGGCCGATCTGGGAGAGGATGCCCTGGCCGGTCAGCAGCTCGGTGCCCAGGCCGATGACGAAGCCGAGCATGGCCAGACGGCCGTTCCAGGTTTCGGCGAAAGCAACGAAGCCGAAGCGGGATTCGGTGGAGGTGGTCATGTGAGGAGTGGTTGTGAAGGAACTCAACCAAATGTAACGCACTTTGAAGCGATCGGAGCAAAGCCCGCCGAAATGAGCTTCCAAGTGCCGCTGTGCTGCAGTGGTCATGCATGGCAGCAACCCGATCACCACTCCGTTCCTGGCCCCAACAACAATTTCTCCCAACGCCCCTCACTCCAAAACCCTTCCAGCCGAGGAACTCTCGCCCCAGGCCGCCGTGGCCAGGGCGCTGCGACCACGGCTGCCCCCCAGCGCCTTTAGCACCAACCCCGACCGCCTGGCTCTGGTGGCGATCAACCTGGCGATCCTGGCCCTGGGCCTGGTGATGGCCGATGGGCTTGATCAATGGCCGACCTTCGCCCTGGTGGCGTTCCTGCCCTTTGCCCTTGTGATGGGCAACAGCGTCGTGGTGCTGCTGTTCTCCACCCACGATCTGCTCCATGGCCGCAGCCTCAAGGGACGCGCCTGGAGGCGGCTGGTGGGACTGGCGGGGCTGGCCGTGCTCTGGATGCCGCCAAGCCTCTGGCAGGCGGTGCACAACCGGGAACACCACGGCCACACCAACTCCCTGGCGGATCCAGACCGGAGTTACCTCGAAGCTCAGGCCCACGGCTGGGGGAAAGCCATCCAGCATCTGTTCGTGCCCTCCAATCAGGTGCGCTGGCCCTGGTTGGTGGTGGGACTCTCCAGCTCCTGGGGCGTGCACAACCTCCGGCTACTGCTTTCTGTGCTGCTGCGCAACGACGGCAGCAGCCAGGGGCCGGCGGGCTTTCGGGTCAGCCGCCGGGAGCGCCGCGCCATTGGCCTGGAACTGGCGCTGATCGCCCTGCTGCATCTGGGGGTGCTGCTGTGGCTCGATCTGCATCCACTCAAGTTGTTGCTGGGCTACTTCCTGCCGATCTGGATCGGCTACGGGGTGGCGATCGCCTACATCTTCAGCAACCACATGCTCTGTCCGCTCACGGAGGTGAACGACCCGCTGCGCAACAGCCTGTCGCTGCAGATGCCCCGATGGATTGACCTGCTGCACCTGAACTTCTCCCACCACACCGAGCACCATCTGTTCCCAGATCTCGACTCCAGCCATTACCCGCTGGTGCGGAAACTGCTGATCGAGCACTATGGCGAGCATTATCAACTCGTCAGTGGAAGGAGGGCCTGGTCACTGTTGATGGCCACACCCCGCCTCTACCGCGATGCCACGACCCTGGTGGGGAGTGATGGCCTCGGGGCGGTGGCCATCCCCGACCTTCAGCTCAACTCTGTGGGCTGATCAGCCCCTTGATTCGATCCAGCTTGAGGGCGCATCAACCCCTCAGGCATGGGGATGAACGGAGGCTCAGACCTGGCCCCGGGCCAAGAGCTGGGCCCGCGATCGAGGCGCCGGGAGCATGGCTCGGCCCACGGAGCTCGCGCAAAGAGATCTGAAGCATCGATGGCGAACGGGTCGCAAGCAACGCCTGCTACCTAGGATTGGTCTTCAGAAGGCCAGCCGGCACCAAGCAGGCATGGGGAATCCGATCAGCCATGAGCTGTTCCTTGAGCGGGCACGGATTCGATTCGGCGACGCCTACGACTATGCGTCGATCAACTATCGCAGTTACAAATCACCGATCAAGATCCGCTGCCGCAACCATCCGGTCAAAGAGATCTCGATCACACCGGAGAAGCATCTGCAGACCTCCGGTGGCTGCAAGTACTGCCTCAAGGAAAAGCGAATCACCTCCCTGGAGAGGGAGTTGCAGCGCGATGCGGTGGAGCATCCACTGATGAACGCACCACTCCAACCGCTGCCCCCAGCGGCAACCCTTTGAAGCGCCGCTCCGGCGGCCTCAGGGCCGATCTCACGGCTTGAGTTCCAGGCAGCCCGAGGCGCCGAAGGCGGTGGCCAGTTCCGCCAGACGTTCACTGGCCTCTGCAGCCGCCTCCACCTTCTGGCCGTAGAGAGCGGAGTAGTTGATGAAGGCCTTCACGTCCGTCTCGCGCAGGGCCTGGGCCTGGCTGGGGTTGAGGCGGATCTGGCGCATCTGGGCGATGCGGGCATCGAGCACGCCGGTTTTGAAGCTGCTCAAGGCCTTGCGCTGCTCAAGGCACCGGGCGCGGCGGCGCTCCTGTTGCTGATGCTGGAACGTCAGCACCAGAGCCGCCACCAGCACGGCCCCCAGGGCGACGGACACGAGGATCCAGCGGGGTCGGCGGCTGCTCTTCACCATGGTGGAGGCGTCCGATGCCATCGGAGCATGAACATCCGCTTCCGATCATCCCAGGAGGGAGTGGCCATCCGCTCCATGGGCAGCAGTTGCAAAGCCCACTTCAGACCTGGGCCTTGCCTTGATTGATAGAACGGAGAGGGTGGGATTCGAACCCACGGAACCTTGCGGTTCGCTGGTTTTCAAGACCAGAGCCATCAACCACTCGACCACCTCTCCCTGGTGCCCAATAGGCGCCAGACCCATGATCCCACGGACCCCGTTGGAACCGCGACCATGCCCCCGGCTCCAGGGCTCATGAACCCTGCGGGCCGGATCCCTCAGGGCTTCGCCAACGGCAACAGGCACTTGTCGGAGTCACAGCCGGCTGGGCCGGCCTCCATCAGTTCAGCGCCGTCATAGCGCTGCAGAGCCTCAAAGAAATCAGATCTCTGGCGACGGGCCTTGACCTCCTCCAAAAGGCGCAGATAAGTGGTGTGATCGATCGGCTCAAACGGCAGCCGCGGGAAGGTGGCGTTGGCATCGAACCGCGCCAGCAGGGCGGCGGAGATGTAGCCCTCGCCCCCGTCGATCGCCTGGTGGATGGCGTCGGCCAGCGGCTCGATCTCGCTCTCACGGAACTCCACGGTGGCGGAGGTGTTGTGGGCGGTGTAGTGCTTCTGCACCTGCATGTAGAAGTCGAACTGGGCGAGGGCTGAGAAGTTGTTGATCTCCACGGCATCGGCGCCGGGGATGTTGGCCCAGCTCACCTCGGTCGGGATCTCGACCAGCCACTCGGTGCAGCGGGGATCGAAAGGATCATCCAGCAGGAGGCCATTCTCGTCCTTGTCGGACTGGGAGGGCACGATCGAGTAGCCGTAATCGAGGCAGGCCAGAGCCACCGGATCGTTCTTGCGGAAGGTGATGCGGCGAATGAAGCGCTGGGCCTTGGGGGGATGCCAGCCGGGGGAGGCACCGGTGAGCAGGCTCTTGGTGCCGGCGGGCTGCACGGTGGTGCAGCGGTTGGGGCGGCGCAGGCCATGGCGGTCGCAGTAGTCCCACACCGCCTCGTTCACGAAGGTCTTCCAGCGCGAGAGGAAGGCGGCCTCCTGGGCCTTGAACGATTCGCCCTCAGGGGTGCCTGGGCGGCCCGCCTCCCACCACTTCAACCAGGGGGTGCCGAAGGCGTGCACGAAGAAGTCGAACAGGCCGGTGAAGCTGACACCAACGATCGGATCCCAGGCGCGGCTCTGGCGGTAGCGCTCCACCTCGAAGCGGTGGTTGAGCAGGCAGGCCACCGCCAGACCGGCGGCGCGGAAGGCATCTTCCTGGGCCTGAAGATCGGCGGGGTCGATCTGGTTGAGGTGGATCTCGGCCAGGTTGCAGTGGAAGTCGGCGCCGAGGATCTCGCCGCAGGGGTTGAGGCCGTAGCGGTTGAGTCGGTGCTCCAGCTCGGCCGCCCCGATCTCCGGGTGGTTGAGCTGCAGCCAGCGGCCAGCCTCCTCGCGCCCCTGGTCCACGTAGAGGTCGATGAATTCACGGCGCAACTCGGCGGTGGAGAGCAGATCGGCATTGGAGCGGGCGATCGCCTCGGGGGCGAACTGGATCGCCCCTTCGCCCGACTGGAACTGCTTGATCACCGCCCGCAGCACCGTCTCGCGGTCGGGTCGGGTGTGGAAGACCCGGGTGTGGTTGGCCATGCGCAGGGCATCGCGCTCGGGGTCGATGCGCCAGTTGCCCTCGGCGTCCTGCTGCCAGAGGTTGTCCTTGGCGGTGGAGGCGGCGCTGTCGTCGGCGGCGAACTGGCGCATGCCGGCGCTGCGGCGGATGTTGCCGGCCACGATCGTGACCGCGGCCTCATCGATCAGCAGGCAGCACTCCACGGAGGTGAGCTGGCGGCCCATCGCCCTGTTGAGCAGGCTGGCGACGCGTCCGTAGAGGTCTTTGAGCTTGACCGGGTTGGCCATGCCGCCGAAGCCCTTGAGGGTTTCCCCCACCGGGCGCACATCGGAGAGATCAACGCTGACCTCGATCGGCGCCCCTGCCTCGAAGCGCTCGTCGCTGCACAGCTCCAGCAGCAGCCGGTAGCTCTCCACCCAGCCCCCGCGCGTGTCGCCCACCTTGATGGCGACACGCTGGCCTTGGATCTGGTGGCTTGTGGCGTCCTGGCGCAAGGCCGCCGGAGTGGCGCCGATGTCGGTGACCCCGGTGATCACAAGGCGGTTGCGCACCGCCGGCAGGCGCTCGATCAAACGCGGCTCAATGATGGCGCCGGTACCGCAGCCCATCATCGCCAGATCCATCATCAGGGCGAAGGCTTCCCAGTCGATCAGGTTGGTGGAGGTGCAGTTGTAGGCGCCGGAGAAGTTCTGGGGCTGCTCGATCCACTCGGTGCCGCCGATCCACAGCCAGCGGCCCGAGGGCAGGGCTTTCTGGCGCTGCTGCATGCGCCGCAGCAAGGCCACCTCATCGGCATTGAGATCCCCAAGCTTGCGCAGGCCCTCCAGGTTGCGTTCGCTCACCTGGTGCCAGCTCTCACGGCCACTGGGGGTCTTGCGGCTGTAGGTGCGATAAAAGACCGGGTTCGCCGCCGGGGCGGTGAGGGGAAAATCCGGGTCCACCAGGCCCTCCAGGCGGGTCAGATCAGCCGTGGTGGGGGGCGTGGCGGACAGGGTCACGGATGGCTGCGGCGTGGTGGGTGGCGGCACCATAACGCCACTGGTGGGGGCTGCAAGCGAACGCAGCCACCAGAGGCAGCGTGGTTGGTGGCAACGGCGACTGGCGCGGCCTCAGACCCCCAGACGGGCGGGGCTGCGAGAAAGGGAACTGGGGGTAGAGCCCCGTCCACGCCGGGTGCCTCCCCTGGCGCTGGCCGTCTGAGGCTGCCCTGGGCCGGGCAGTTCTTCGCGGGCTGGGGCCCCTAGGAACGGAACAGGCTGGCGGCGACGGCGCGGAAGGGGGCCAGGTTGGCGCCACCGCGCTTGCGGCGCCGGGGCAGAGCGCCGCCGGGGGTGAGGTTGGCTGGGGCGAAGGTGGCCAGGCTTGGGGCCGGGCGGCTGGTCTGCTCGGCGGCCAGTTGGGCGGCGATCGCCTCGGAGGTGGTGAGCACCGCGCCGTCGGCGAGCTCGGCGGGTTCAGCCGCTGCAACAGCTGTGGCTGGAGCCGTGGAGGCGGGGCCGCCCTGTTGGGGGGCCTTCTTGGGCAGCTTCGCTTGCTTGGCTTTGACGGGAACCTCCGCAGCGGGGGCCACCTTCACCGGCTCAGGGGCCACCGGGGCAACGGCGGCTGGCTTCTTGGCAGCGGCGTCATCGAAGGTGAGGAAAAACCCCTTGCGCTTGAACACGTTGAACACCATGGCCCAAGCCCTACAAGGCGAATGGTTCGATTATCCGCCGCACCATGGCCCCGGGGCGGGGCCCTTAAGGCCGTGCAACATGTGGGGGTCGCGGCGGCGCCTTGATCGAACTCCCCCCCCAGGACCTGCCCGGCGGCCTCTGGGGCTGGATCTGGGCCCTGGCCCTCAACGGCGCACTGATCGCCGTGGCCCAGCGCCTGCCGCTGCTCACCCCATCAGGCTGGGTCCATGCCGGGGTGCTGGGCACCCTGCTGCTGGGTTCCCTGGGCTGGGCGGGATGGTGGGCCGTGGTGCTCTACCTGGCCTTGGGCTCGCTGGTGACCCGGCTGGGGCTCAAGCAGAAGCAAGTGGCTGGGCTGGCCGAGGCCCGGGGCGGTCGCCGCGGCCCTGAAAACGTCTGGGGGTCGGCCGCCACCGGCGCCAGCCTGGCCCTGCTCACGGTGCTGCCGTCGGCCCCGGTGCCCCTGCTGCTGCTGGGTTTTTCCGCCAGCTTCGCCGCCAAGCTCGCCGACACCTTCGGCAGTGAGATCGGCAAACGCTGGGGCCGCCACACCGTATCGATCACCAACCTGCGACCGGTGCCCCCTGGCACCGAGGGGGCGATCAGCCTGGAGGGCACCGCCGCCAGCCTGGTGGGAGCGCTGCTGATGGCGCTGGTGATGGAGCGCCTGGGTCTGCTCAGCGGTACGGCGGCCTTCGCCCTGGTGAGCGCCGTGGCCCTGGCGGCCACCTTGATCGAGAGCCTGATCGGCGCCACGCTCCAACCGCGCCTGGGCTGGCTCAGCAACGAGCTGGTGAATGCGCTTCAGACCCTGATCGCCGCGGTGCTGGCCATGGCCCTGGCCCTGGCCTGGGCAATCGCCTGAGCGCTGGCGGTCGCTCAGGGGCGAATGGGCTGGAGCTCCTGACGCAGCTCCTCGATCAGGGTTTCAAAGCGGCGACGGGCCATGCGGGCGTGGAGTCCAAGGGTCTCCCCCAGCTCCTGCCAGCTGGCCCCGTAGAGCAACCGCCCTTCCAGGAGCTGGCGCAGCAGAGGATCCATCTGCTCGAGCCGTTGGCGCAGGGCCCGTTGGGAGGCCGTCAAGGGCAGCTGTTCGGCGCAGCCGTCGAGCGCACCAAGCGCTGGATCGGCCTCGGAGGCGAGCTGATCGAGCCGCGTGAGCGACCCCGCATCACCGCCACCGGAACCACTTCCGGTGGCGGGCGCATCGAGGCTGCGCACCTGCAGGGCCCGGTGCACGGCCACCGCCTCGTGCCACAGGTCGGCGCTGCATCCCAGCGCTTCCGCCAGGGCCGCCTCGGCCAGCGGCCGTTCACCCCGTTGCTGGCGTTGCTCTTGCAGAACCTGACCGCGAAGGTGCAGTTCCCGCAGGCGCCGCGGGCAGCGCAAAGCCGGGTGGCGATCCCGCAGAAAATGGCGCATCGAGCCACGGATGTAGGGAACCGCGAAGCTGCTCAGGGCGCTCTGACGGGAGGCATCAAAGGCCTCGATGGCCTGGATCAGCCCCAGGCAGCCCAGCTGGACCAGGTCGTCGAAAGGCAGATCGGTGCGCCCGCTCTCCTGATGGGCCACCTTGCGGACCAGCGGCAGGTTCAGCTCCACCAGCCGGTTGCGGGCCTTGAAATCGCCCCTGCGGCCATAGGCCCGCAGCAGGTTCGCGTTGAGCTCATGCAGGGGTTGTGAACTGGCCATGGCGGGAGCGGTGAGGTGGCGGAATGTCCGTGTTTTCACGGTCGTCGGCCCCCCTGGCTGCCGCGCTCACCCGGCCGATGGAGATCGCCTCCCCCAAATGGGGGAGATCGAGTGGGATCTGGTCACAACTGAAGCGCTGGCGAGCCCCGTTGCTGTTCCCCCCGAGAGCGATCCCTGCACGAACCTTGCACGCACTCGATCGGCGACCGCCTGCAGGGACGACGCGCTCAGATCACCGGCGTGCTCAGCCGGAGCGGTTCGAGATCGGCCCAGCGCAACAGGGCGGGCCAGGTCTTCACACGCTCGTAGACGCGGCGGTGGCCCTCGCCGTTGAGATGCACCCCGTCGCCGCACAGCCATTGCAACCACTGGCGCTCAGCGGTGAAGCTCTCGAGCAAGGGCAGGAAGGGCACATCCGCCTCCAGGCAGGCCTCCTCGAGCAGGCCCTCGTAGTGACGCACGGTCTCCAGGTCGTACCAGAGGCAGTCGGCGAACGGCATCACCGCCCCATCCACGGGGGTCAGCCCCAGCACCAACACCGGCGCCAGGGCTGTGGCCTCCCGCAGCAGCTGCTGCAGGCCGAACAGAAAGGCCTCGGGGGCCAGCTGGTGGCGGCCATCCGGTCGACCCACCCGGGCGGTGTCGTTGAGGCCGATCGACAGCAACATGCCCTGGGGGCTCTGGCGCCGCAATTCCCCGCGGCGGCCCACCTCAGGGGCCAGCCGCGCCGCCAGCCGCTCGAGGCCGTCGCCACGCACCCCGAGGTTGTAGAGCACGGGCGCCTCCGGCAGCGCCATCCAATGGCGCCGCAGGCGCTCACACCAGCCGCCTTCCTCAGGGTCGCCCCAGCCGAAGACGCCGCTGTCCCCCAGCACCACCAGCTTGCGCGGAACGGCGATCAAGGACATGCGAGCAGTCGCCTTCGGGCACGGTCGGAGAGATCTTCCCCCACCAAGGTCAGCAGGGCATAGACCGCCATCAGGGCCAGCAGCTGGTCCCAGGCGAAGGAGCTGAGCGCCTCCAGCAGCGCGGTGCCCAGCCCAGCGGCTCCCACCAACCCCACCACCACCGTCTCGCGCAGGATCACATCGCTGCGGTAGGCCCCATAGGCCAGGTAGGAGCTGGCCAGGGCGCTGTAGCGGCCGTAGAGCAAGGCCAGCCGCGGCCCCGCGCCCGCCGCCCCCAGGGCCTGCTCGGCCCCCTGGGGGGCGGCCTCAGCCGCCTCCAGCAGCAGGCGGCCAAGGATGCCCAGGTTGTGAAAACCGAGGGCCAGGGCGGCCGTCACCAGGCCGGGCTTGAGCACGAACAACAGCAGCAGGGCCGTCAGCGGCGGTGGCCACAGGCGCCCCAGGGCCCAGACCAGCTGCAGCAGAGCCCGTCCCCAGGGCCAGGGGGCCACGAGCAGCAGCAGCAGCGGCGCCAGGCCCACCGCCAGGGCGGCGGCCAGCAGGGTGAGCCCCAGGGTCTGACCCACCAGGGCCAGCCAGGGCAGCGCCAGCAGCTCATCCGGCCGCAGGCTGGCGCCCCAGTTGGGCAGGGCGCTGCCAGGCAAGAGCGAGAGGGGATCGACCCCCAGGGCTCGGGCCAGCACCAGCAACAGCGGCAGCAACAAGAAGGCCAGCAGCGCGATTTCCCGCCCCCGCCGACCGACGACCACGGTGCCAGCCCCGAAGCGGGTGGGCAGGCACCAGCGACGGCGCAGCCGCCGTACCAGCGCCTCCAGCAGCAGCATCACCGCCAGCAGCAGCCAAAGGCCGCTCCAGAGCTCATTGAACTGCAGCGACTGCAGGCTGAGGCGCAGGTCGGTGCCCAGGCCGCCGAGGCCGAACACCCCCAGCAGGGTGGCGCTGCGCAGGGCGCACTCCAGCCGATAGCCCCCGTAGCTGATCACCCCCGGCAGCAGGGCAGGCCCGAGGGCCGTGAGCAGCGCCGGCCCGGCCGGTGCCCCCGCCGCCCGCAGGGCCTCCAGCCGGGTGGTGGGCAAGGCATCGAGCTGGTCGCCCACCACCCGAGCCACCAGGGCGCCGAAGGGGAGGGCAATCGCCAGCACCGCCACGGCTGGATCCAGCCCCAGCAGCAGCAGCAGCAGGCCCCAGAGCAACTCATGGATCGAGCGCGGCAGGGCCAGCAACCGGCGGATCAGTGCCGCCGGCCAGCGCTGGCCCGACAGGCTCTGCCAGAGGGTGCGGGAGCTGAGCAGTCCCCCCAGCAGCCCCAGGGCCAGGCTCAGGGCCCAGCCCACCAGCGCGATGGCCACGGTGACCCCCAGGCCCGAGAGGGCCGACCCCAGCACCAGCGGATCCAGCGATGGCCGCAGGGCCGCCGCCAGGAACTGGCCGATCAACTCCCAGCCACCCCCATGGGTCAGGGACGGCAGCGCCACCAGCACCGGCAGCGCGGCCAGGGCCGGCAGCAACAACAGCAGCGGCGGAGCGGGCCGCAGCCGTGCGTTCATGGCTCCTCGGCGTAGAGCCGGGCGAGGGTCCCGGCCCCCTGATCGGATCGGAGCTCGGCCGCAGGGCCATCGAACAGCAGGCGGCCCTGGCGCAGGGCGATCACCCGGTCGAAGCCCGCCAGCAGGTCGGGGCGGTGCAGGCTGAGCAGCAGGGCCCGGGGCGCGCTGGCCTGGCGGAGCAACAGATCAAGGAGTTCAGCAGCCAGGCGTGGATCGAGGCTGGCCAGGGGTTCATCGGCCAGCAGCAGCAACGGCTCCTGACGCAGCAGCCGCGCCAGGGCCACCCGTTGGCGCTGGCCGCCGGAGAGGGCCGTGACTGGCTGAGCCAGCAGGGCCGGCTCCAGCTCGACGCGCCCCAGGGCGGCGGCGCAGGCGGCCGTTTCCAGGGGCAGCAGCAGGTTGAGCAGGGCCCGGGGCCAGCCCCAGTCCGCCAGCCGAGCGGCGTTGAGGTTCTGTTGAACGGTGAGCTCCTCGATCAGGCGCAGGTCCTGCCAGAGGGTGCCGATGCGAGCCTGCTGGCGGCGCCTTTGTCGTCGGGAGCGGGCGAGCTGTTGCCCTTCCCAGCGCACCATCCCGGCGCTGGGAGCGAGCATGCCATTGGCCACCGCCAGCAGGGTGCTCTTGCCGGCGCCGCTGGGGCCGAGCAGCGCCACGCGCTCACCCGGTTGGATCTGCAGCGAGACATCCTGAAGCCGAGGCTGCCGGCGGCCGGGCACCTGGATCCCCTTGAGTTCGAGAACGGGGGGCGGGTTCATCGCTGGTGACCTTCAACGCCTGCTCAAGGGGCGATCGTCAGGGGTATCCCAGCCGCCAGCACGGGGGGGATAGGGGCGGGGCCGAAGGATTCGTTCATGGCCCCACTCTCCCACCGGCAAGGGGGCGGCTTCAGGCCGGGGGCGGATCGGTGGGGCGGATCGGCTCATGTGACGCGATGGGGAGCACCTGACCCAGCCGTGTGCCCTTGGATGCATCCACCCGATCAGATCGGGATGGGGCGCTGGCCGGGGGGGGCTCCAGAGACGCCGGGGGGATCGGCTCGATCGAGGCCTGGGGAGGGGGGGCGCTCCGCCCGGCGGCGCGCATCTCCATGAGCCGGTTGTCGATGCTGGGCAGCAGCGACCTCGCTTCCTCCATGACGACCTGCAGACGATCGGCGACCTGCTCGGCCTGGGGTTGGATGGCGAGAGCGTTCTGCAGGAGTGCAGCGCTCTGGTCCAGGGCCAGGCGCAGGCGGCGGGCCTCGATCGAGGCCTGCTCCAACTCCTCAAGGGTGGTGATCGCTCCAGCGGCAACCGCCTGGGAATCACCGGAAAGCCGCGGCGAAATGACGCGGTTTGGCTCAGTTGGTTGCTGATCGAATGGCTCCTGATCGTGAGGTTCCTGATCGGATGGTTCGTGACCGGATGGCTCCTGATCGGATCGTTCCTGATCGGATTGGATCTGATCGAATGGCTCCTGATCGGATTGGAGCTGATCCGAGTGATCAGCCTCAGGTCCGTGGGGCGGGGTGGGCACGGCTGGCACCTGGACACCGCCCTGCTCGATCGCCACCAGAACGCTGCGAATCGCCTCGACGGCCACGTTGAGGGTGGCGATTTCAAACTTGGTCTCCGCCCGCAGCGTGCTGAGCAGTTCCTCGGAGCGGCGGCGCAACTCCCGTCGCTCAAGCAGAACCACCAGCAGCAAAACCGCCAGCAACAGAGGCGTGGCAAGCGTGGCCGCGGCGATCCAACGCTGCTTGCGCGCTCCAGGATCGGCCGCCGGCGCGGCAGCCACCACGCTGAGGCCAGCGGAGGGAAGCAGTTCACGGGAGCGGCCGAACGGTTGCAGGAAGCTCCAGACCACCGTCCGGCCCGCTGCCGTGGACGCCGCGAACACCAGGCAGTTGGCGGTGGGGCAAGCCAGGCGCACGCTTCCAGCGGCATCGGTGCGGAGCAGCCGGTGGCCCTTCTGAACCACCAACTGGCCCTCCGCCTTGGCCACCGCCTGGGAGATCGCCGTCCCAGTCCAGACCCTGCTCCCCCGGAATGGGGCCGTCAGGTCGTTCAGCAGCTCCCGGCAGGTGGCATTGACCGGCGCACACGGAACCACATGGACCGCGGCATCGACCACCGGGGTCGGTCGGTCCTCAAGGAACTGAGTGAACTGCAGCCTTGTCAGCGGGCCTGTGGCGGCGAGGGCCAGCGACGAGGAGGCCACCAGAACGCTCGAAACAGCTAGCCCAAGGCCAAACGGTCTGATTCGGTTGAGCTGGAGCACAAGCCACTAGGGGATTCTCGGGATCGTAAGGCTCCCATGGGAAGGGTCAATCCGCCCCGAACACCCACCTCCTGGGTAGCTGTGAATGGACCCAGCAGGCATGCTTCCATCCGCGGTCATGTCTCCAGACAAGATCAGCACGCCAGCCCCTCGCCTGCCGTCCCCATCGCCAGACGTCCATGGCCTGGGGCCGATCTCAGCGGATCTTGCCGATCTCCCGGCCCACCTTCTCAATGACGGCGTACTGATCGGCGCTCGCGGGCACGAACTGCTGGGCGCCGAACAACTCCAGGATCGGGGCCTGGCTGGGGTTGGTGCGCCGCAGGGACACCAGGGCCGCCGTGATCCGATCGGTGGTGCCCTTGCCCAGACGCCGGTCCAGATCGGGCTGGGCGATCCAGTGGTAATCGGGATAGCCGGGGGTGCGCCAGATCGCGATCACCTTGCTGCGGTCAGCCTTGCGCTCGCGCAAGCTGCTCTTCCAGACCTGCTCATTGACGGCGCCGGCGTCGTAGGCGCCGCTCTGCACCAAGGCGATGGTGGCGTCATGGCTGCCGCTGAAGCCCGGACCACCGCCACTGAAATCAGTCAATTTCACACCCGCCTTGGCCAGGAAGACCTGGGGCATCAGCCGGCCTGAGGTGGAACTCTCGGAGCCAAAGGTGAAGCGCTTGCCCTTGAGTTGAGTCAGATCCTTGACATTGCGCACCGGCTTGAGGCCACTGCGGGCGTTGGCGATGAAGACGCTGTGGAACTGCACATCGATGTCCCGCTGGGCCAGCACCCGGGCGCCGGGCTTCTGCAGGCGGGCCTGCACGCCGGTGAGGCCGCCGAACCAGACCAGGTCCAGATCGCCCGTGCGGAACGCCGTGACGGCGGCGGCGTAGTCGATGACGGGCACGTATCTGACCTTGAAACCCAACTGGCGGCTGAGTTCATCAGCCAGCTGTCCGTAGAGCCGGTTCAGCTTCTCCGGCTTCTGGTCGGGGATCGCGCCAATCCGCAGAATCCGGCTGCCGGCCGGCGTGGGCTTGGCGCTGGGCGTGGTGGTGGTGTTGGCGGTGGGCTTGCTCTGGGCCTGGGCCCGGCTGAGCAGGCCGCCGAAGCTGATCGGTGCGGACGCCGCCGTGATCAGCAGGGCAAGGCCGAAGGCGATGGGCCGGGGTTGTCGCAATCGCATCGGAGGGGGAGTCAGAGGCTGGCCAGGAAACGCTCGAGTCGCTGCAGGCCATCCTCGATCGTCGCAGGGGAGGCGGCACAGGAGAGGCGGATGCAGCGGTCATCGCCGAACGCCACGCCAGGAACCACCGCCAGACCCACCTGCTCCAGCAGGCGGTTGCAGAAGGTCATCGAATCGAGGCCGTAGGAACTCACATCCGGAAACGCGTAGAAGGCCCCCGAAGGCGGGGTGAGGGTGAGGCCGGCCATCGCCTGCAGCCCCGCTGTGAGCAGGGCGCGGCGTTGGCTGAACTGCTCGGCCATGGCACGCACGCAGTCCCTCGGGGCACTGATCGCGGCCAGCGCCCCGTACTGGGCGAAGCTGCACACGTTGCTGGTGCTCTGGCTCTGGAGTGCACTGGCGGCGGTGATCACAGGCACGGGGCCGGCCAGATAACCGATCCTCCAGCCGGTCATCGCCCAGCCCTTGGCGAGGCCATTGACGACGAACACCCGATCGAGAAGGTCTGGGGCCACGGCCCCGAAGCTGTGGTGCTCCTGGCCAGGGGTGAGCAGGAATTCGTAGATCTCGTCGCAGACCACCGCCAGCTGGGGGTGGCGCCGCAACACAGCGGCGATCGCCTCGAGCTCGGCGCGGCTGAGCACGGCGCCGGTGGGATTGCCGGGGCTGTTGAGCACCAGCAGCTTGCTGGCGGGGGTGATCGCCGCCTCCAGGCGCTCGGCATCAAACCGGAATCCCTCGGCGGCGGCACTGGGCAGCAGCTGCACTGAGGCGCCGGCCAACCGGGCCATCTCTGGGTAACTGAGCCAGTAGGGCGAGGGCAGCAGTAGCTCGTCGCCGGGCCCCAGAAGCACCTGGAAAAGGTTGAAGAGGGCCTGCTTACCACCGTTGGTGACCAGCACCTGGGCGGCGGTGGTGGGGATGCCGTTCTCGGCGCTGAGCTTGACGGCAATCGCTTCCCGCAGTTCCGGCTCGCCAGCAGCCGGGCCATAGCGGGTATGACCAGCCTCCAGTGCCGCCGTGGCGGCCGCTCGAATAAAAGCGGGGGTCTCAAAGTCGGGTTCGCCGGCGCTGAGGCTGCAGACGTCCTGCCCCTCCGCCCGCAGCTGCTTGGCGCGGGCGGCGATCGCCAGGGTCAGGGAGGGCTGGAGAGCTTCGGCCCTTGCAGAGAGCCTCAACGGGCGCTGCATCGCAAGCAGCGCCCCGCCGCAGGAACGCCTGAAAGATGGCCATCCTGCCCCATGGCTCCTCCCCAGAAGCGATCGCAGCGGCATCTTCGTTGCGTCAGCATGGGATTTGCTCCAGCGCCGCCGGGCCCATGGATCCTGAGCAGCAGCTGCGTGAGGCCTGCCAGGCGTGCGTGCGCTGCCCCTTGGCAGCGGGCCGTCATCAGGCCGTGGTGAGCCGGGGTCAGAGCGGTGCACGGCTGATGCTGATCGGGGAAGCCCCGGGTGCCGAGGAGGACGCCAGCGGTCTGCCGTTCGTGGGACGCTCCGGCCGGCTGCTGGACCAGCTGCTGGCCGAAGCCGGCATCGACAGCAACCGGGAGGCCTACATCTGCAACGTGATCAAATGCCGGCCGCCGGGCAACCGCCGCCCCACGGCGGCCGAGCTGGCGGCCTGCCGGCCCTGGCTGGATCGCCAGTTGGAGCGGGTGGATCCGGCGCTGGTGGTGCTGGCCGGAGCCACGGCCGTAGAGGCGCTGCTGGGGATCCGAGGTGGCCTCTCCCGCATGCGGGGGCAATGGCAGAGCTGGCAAGGACGCTGGCTGATGCCCGTGTTCCATCCCTCCTATCTGCTGCGCTTTCCCTCCACGGAGCCGGGCTCGCCCCGCTGGCACACCGCATCCGATTTCCTGGCGATCAGGCGGCGGCTGGACCGCCCCGAAGGACCGGACAGCGGACTGGAGCAGCCGCTGCCGCCCCGTTTGTGACAGGCTTAACTCACCTCCGGCCCCCCCTGCGATGACCGGCACCCTGGCCCGTCCCGACACCGCCACCCCTGAGGGAGGCGCCAGGGACTGGGCCAACGATCCCCGCTACGACACCGTCATCCGCCGCCGCAAGACCCGCAGCGTGCGGGTGGGCGACATCTGGGTCGGCAGCGAGCACCCGGTGGTGGTGCAGTCGATGATCAATGAGGACACCCTCGACATCGAGGGTGCCACCGCCGGCATCCGCCGCCTGCACGAGGCGGGTTGCGAAATCGTGCGGCTCACGGTGCCGAGCCTGGGCCATGCCCGGGCGGTGGGGGAGATCCGCAAGCGCCTTGAAGACAGCTACCAGCCCGTGCCCCTGGTGGCGGACGTGCACCACAACGGCATGAAGATCGCCCTGGAGGTGGCCCAGCACGTCGACAAGGTGCGGATCAACCCGGGCCTGTATGTGTTCGACAAACCCGACCCCAACCGCACCGAGTTCACACCCGAGGAAGTGGCGGCGATCGGCGCGCGCATCCAGGCCACGCTCGAACCGCTGGTGAGCCTGCTCAAGGAGCAGGACAAGGGCCTGCGCATCGGTGTGAACCACGGCTCCCTGGCCGAGCGGATGCTGTTCACCTACGGCGACACGCCGCTGGGGATGGTGGAGAGCGCGATGGAGTTCATCCACATCTGCGATCGCCTCGACTTCCACAACATCGTGGTCTCGATGAAGGCCTCGCGGGCGCCGGTGATGCTGGCCGCCTACCGGATGATGGCCGACCGCATGGACGCCGAAGGCTTCCATTACCCGCTGCATCTGGGCGTCACCGAGGCGGGCGACGGCGACTACGGCCGCATCAAGAGCACCGCCGGCATCGCCACCCTGCTGGCCGAGGGCCTGGGGGACACGATCCGGGTGTCGCTCACCGAGGCGCCCGAGAAGGAGATCCCGGTCTGCTACTCGATCTTGCAGGCCCTGGGCCTGCGCAAGACGATGGTCGAATATGTGGCCTGCCCCAGCTGCGGCCGCACCCTGTTCAACCTCGAGGAGGTGTTGCACGTGGTGCGCAACGCCACCGCCCACCTCACCGGCCTCGACATCGCCGTGATGGGCTGCATCGTGAATGGGCCCGGCGAGATGGCCGACGCCGACTACGGCTACGTGGGCAAAACCCCCGGCACCATTTCTCTGTATCGCGGCCGTGAGGAGATCCGCCGGGTGCCGGAAGCCGAAGGGGTGGAAGCTCTGATCGCCCTGATCAAGGAAGATGGCCGCTGGGTCGATCCCTGAACCGGGCCCTTCACAGCCCCAATCACGACCAGGACCTTTCCACGGTCACATTCGGTCGGGGAGTCCGCACCGAATTTCGGCTCTTCCACCTCGGTCAGCCCCGCTGCGGGGACTAGCTTGATAGGAATCTCAAGGCTTCGGAGCCCGCGCACGATGGTCAAAGGTCGCACCACCCTGATCGTGCTGGCCGGAGTGGGCACCTTTGCTGCCACAGCCCTGGTGGGGGGCCGCAGCTTCGTGCCACCCAGCCTCGCCAGTCTGATCAATGACAGCCCCAAGGAGGTGATGGATCAGGCGTGGCAGATCGTCTTCCGCGACTACCTCGACACCACCGGTAAGTACGCCCCAGAGCAATGGCGCAAACTGCGCCAGACGATCCTCGCCAAGAGCTACGGCAGCACCAAGGAGAGCTACGAGGCGATTCGGGGCATGCTCCAGTCCCTCGATGATCCCTACACGCGCTTTTTGGATCCGCGGGAATTCAAGGAGATGCAGATCGACACCTCAGGGGAACTCTCCGGGGTGGGCATCCAGCTGAGCCTCGACAAGGAGACCAAGGAGTTGGTGGTGGTCTCGCCGATCGATGGTTCCCCGGCCTCGCGGGCCGGCGTGCAGCCCAAGGATGTGATCGTCTCGATCGATGGCAAGAGCACCAAGGGCATGACCACCGAGGATGCGGTCAAGCTGATCCGTGGTCAGGCCGGCACCAAGGTGACGATCCAGCTGCGGCGCAAGGGGCAGATTCTCGACACGCCGCTGATGCGCGAGCGCATCGAGCTGCATGCCGTCGAGCACCAGATCAACACGGCCCCCGATGGCTCGAAGGTGGGCTACATCCGCCTCAAGCAATTCAACGCCAATGCCGCCAAGGACATGGCCGCGGCCGTCAAGGATCTGGAGGCCAAGAACGTCCAGGGCTATGTGCTCGATCTGCGCAGCAACCCGGGCGGACTGCTGATGGCCAGCATCGCCATCGCCCGTCAGTGGCTGGACGAGGGCATCATCGTCTCCACCAAGACCCGTGACGGCATCCAGGACATCAAGCGCGCCAACGGTCGCTCCCTCACCAAGCGTCCCCTGGTGATCCTGGTCAATGAGGGCTCCGCCAGCGCCAGCGAGATCCTCTCGGGGGCCCTGCAGGACAACAAACGCGCGGTGTTGGTCGGTCAGAAGACCTTCGGCAAGGGCCTGGTGCAGTCGGTGCGGGGGCTCTCCGATGGCTCCGGCATGACCGTCACGATCGCCAAGTACCTCACCCCCAGCGGCCGGGACATCCACCACCACGGCATCGCCCCGGATGTGTCCGCCAAGCTGAGCGAATCCGAGGCCTCGAAGCTCAAGCTCGAGGACATCGGCACCCGCAAGGACAGCCAGTACCGGGCCGCGGAAACGACCCTGCTCAAGCAGGTGCAGGCGGCCGGCGGCAGCGCCAAGAAGCTCTACAACCCCACCAGCGCCAACCTGCCCGAGGCCCTGGGCACCAAGTAAGCCTGGAGCCTTGCAGGGGACTTTCCCCTGCAAGGCCTCAGATCAGAGCTGGCGAGTTGTAGGGCTCCAGCCGGCCACTGGCGGCGTAGTGGCGACTGATCGCCAGGCTCACGCCAGGTTGCGGATCCCAACGCAGGCCCACCCACTGGGGCGAACCGAAACGGCGTTCGGCCATGGTGCTGATCACCAGGCCAGGTTCCGGGCTCCATCGCCGCACAGCATCGATTCCCTCTCCCTCCGGGAGCGGCTCCAGCACCAGTGGCTTCAGCAACAACGGTGCCGCCGGCAGCGCCAGCTTCTGGCCCGGGCGTCCCTCGACCACCACCACCAGGCTCTCCAGTTGCTCGGCGCCATGGCGCACCACCACCCGGCGGCGCTGGTCGCCGTGCACCAGAGCGAGCTCACTGACCCAGGGCCAGGGGCCGATGCGATCGGGCCCGAGGCTCCAGTGGCCGTCCAGAGGATCGATCTGCATCTCCGCAGGAGGTTCCAGGAACCGCATCGTGCGCACCTGGCCGCTGGAGCGATTGGTGAGGGCGGCTGTGATCTCCCCCTGGAGTGGGTCTGAACCATCCCCCGGCGCCGCCTCGCTCACCTCGAGGTGGCTTTCGAAGCGCTCAATTTCGTGGCCGCGGCCATCGAGGCGGATGAAGCTCCCCTCCCATAGACCAGCGTTGAAGGCCAGCAGCGTCGATCGGCTCACGCCACCGGCTGCATCAGGCCGCCGCCCGGGGTGGAGTCGTCGTCGTCGTTCTCGCTGGAGTTCTGGAACAGGGCGAACAGGCCCAGGGCCGCCACGCTCACAAGGGCGGACACCAGGCTGAAGCTGCTGGTCACACCACCGGATCCCTGCAGCAATTCACCCATGGGGCCAGGCCTGTTAACGAATGACCACAATTGTAACGCCATGTTGCGGCAGGCGGGGCGGGGCCACTCTCCCGGCTCCGATCCCTGGGGATGAGCATCGTGGCGCAGGAGGGGCTCACCAGCTTGATCAGCGACCGCAGGATCGTGGCCCGTATCAACAAGATCGAGCCGCCGTTGACGGGCTGAACCAGCAAGCCGTGGTCAGAAAATCTGCAACTGGCTCAGGTCGCCGCTGTAGCCGGTGATCTCCAGAATTGAATCGGCGGAGGAGGAGAAGCCGGCAACGCCGTCGTTGATCGCCAGGAAGGTGCGGGTGCCGGCGATGGGGTCGTTATGGGTGAAGGCGACCGCGGAGCTGGCGGGGAAGTTTGCTGCCGTCAGCAGGGCGCCGATGCCGCTTGCGTCGAAGCTGCTGACGGGGGTGGCGAGCACTGTGGGATTGATCGCCGTTGCAAGGGTGAGGGTGATCGGGGCATCGATGGCATCCGAGGGGATGGTCAGGTCAGTGATGCGATCGAAGGTGGGGATGGCGACGGTGCCCAGCAGTGAGTTGGTCAAGGTGGTAAGGCGGATGGTGTCATTTCCGCCCAGGCCTGTCAGGGCATCGACGGCAGCGGTGAAGGTGAGGGTGTCGTTTCCGGCGGTGCCGATGATGCGGCCGTCATCGTTGGTGATCGTGCCCACCACCGCGGCGGTGGTACCGATGGTGTAGCCGGCTCCAGCGGCCAGGGTGAGGGCCACCGTTTCATCTGCTTCCACCGTTGTATCGCCCGTGGGATTCACCGTGACGGTCGCCGTGGCGGCATTGACCGCGAAGGTGAGTGTCTTGGTGGCACCGGCCGCAGCAATCCCTGTGTAATCGGTGCCCAGCGTCGCCGTGCCGCCCACCGTGTAGTTGATCGTCAGTGCTGCAGTGGTGGGCCCAGAGCGCGAGAAGGTGTAAATCAGATTGGGCGCACCATTCTCAAGCACTGAAACCGGAGACACCGCCAGAGTGATCACGGGTGGATCGTCATTGGTGATCGTGCCCACCACCGCGGCGGTGGTACCGATGGTGTAGCCGGTTCCGGCGGCCAGGGTGAGGGCCACTGTTTCATTGGCCTCCACCGTCGTGTCGACCGTTGGATCGACCGTGACCGTCGCCGTGGCGGCATTGACCGCAAATGTCACCGTCTTCGTTGCTCCAGCCGCCGCAATGCCCGTGTAATCGGTTCCAAGTGTCGCCGTGCCGCCAACCGTGTAGTTGATCGTCAGTGCCGCGGTGGTGGGCCCGGTGCGCGAAAACGTATACAGCAAATTGGGTGTCCCATCTTCCAGCACCGCAGCCGGTGACACCACCAACGTGATCACGGGCAGGTCGTCGTTGGTGATCGTGCCCACCACCGCGGCGGTGGTCCCGATGGTGTAGCCGGCTCCGGCGGCCAGGGTGAGGGCCACCGTTTCATCTGCTTCCACCGTTGTATCGCCCGTGGGATTCACCGTGACGGTCGCCGTGGCGGCATTGACCGCGAAGGTGAGTGTCTTGGTGGCACCGGCCGCAGCAAT
>CALRUP020000021.1:0-40176 GCA_943371385.1 Paenacidovorax caeni
GCATATGAGAAGGTGCCGTTGCCATCGGGATCAGGTGTGGAGTTGCTGGCGTTCAGAGTGTTGCCAACAGCTGGAGTACCTGTGATAGAAAAGGCCGCTTCGCCGTCATCGACAAAGGGAATCAAGCCAATCGCTGTCGTGATCGACTCTGAAAAACTCTGAGCATCCGTATAGGAGACGACCAGTTGAATCAGCTTGCCTTCGTCAACGCCAGTAACGCTGTAGCTGGAACTGTTAGTGCCGACGTTGCTCCAGCTGGCACCACCAGTCGAGGATGTCTGCCAGGAGTAGGAGAAGGAACCGTTGCCATCAGGATCATTGGCGCTTGTTACGGCGCTGAGCGTCGCTCCGACAGCTGGAGTACCGGTGATCGAGAAGACGGCATCACCGTCATCGACAAAAGGAATCAAGCCAATCGCTGTCGTGATCGACTCCGGGAAGCTCTGAGCATCCGTATAGGAGACAACCAGTTGAATCAGCTTGCCTTCGTCAACGCCAGTAACGCTGTAGCTGGAACTGTTAGTGCCGACGTTGCTCCAGCTCGCCCCGCCATCGCCAGATGTCTGCCAGGCATACGTGAACGGGCCGTTGCCATCGGGATCAGGTGTGGAGTTGCTGGCGTTCAGAGTGTTGCCAACAGCTGGAGTACCTGTGATCGAGAAGGCCGCATCACCGTCATCGACAAAAGGAATCAAGCCAATCGCTGTCGTGATCGACTCTGAGAAATTCTGAGCATCCGCATAGGAGACAACCAGTTGGATCAGCTTGCCTTCCTCAACGCCAGCAACGCTGTAGCTGGAACTGTTTGTGCCGACGTTGCTCCAGTTCGCCCCGCCATTGGCAGATGTCTGCCAGGCATACGTGAACGGGCCGTTGCCATCGGGATCATTGGCCGTTGTTGCGGCGCTGAGTGTTTGCCCAACCGCAGCCGTGCCGCTGATAGAAAAGGCGGCATCGCCGTCATCGACAAAAGGAGCCGCCATAGGGCTTGCGGCAATCGTGAGGGCCGAATCTGGGTCCTCCGCGGTATCAAACGGCAGCGTTGATGCACCGATGATTTCTCCAAAGCCCTGGCGGGCGATGAAGTTCGCAGGCACAGGGAGCTGGAGGCCCACCTCTGGGGCGTTGGGCACCAAGGTGCTGCTTGGCATGTCGATGGTCTCGGCGGAGCTGATGCTGATCACAGCAACTTCCTGAGAACTATTAGAAGATAGTTTTATGTTGGTATTTCTGCCAAAAAGCAACAACATCAACTCATCGTAATCCGAGTCAACATCTTCTTCTACATCGGCTCTTGAAACCCTATTCTCAACAGGGGGGTTGACTCTGGAAAGGATCTGAAATAACAGCTCCCGCGTATCAGAAGGCGTATCGACTTCTTGTGGCGATTCATCCAGATGGCGCCCTAAAATCTTCGTTAGCACCGCAATCACCTGCGCTTCAGTCGCTGTAGCCAGCCAATCCCGATTCAGATAGATCGTGCCCATGCGGATCGCATAGGCCCCGGCTGTAGCAGGCATTTCCGAGCCATCGATCACCCTGATCGAAGTGAGCCCCGAGAAATCACCCGCCGCCAACTGGCTGACCAACGCCTTGAGATCCGGAGACTGCTCAGGGCGCCGCAGGGCCATCCGTGCAGCAGCGCCCAGGGTTCCGTCTTGCGACCATTGGGTAAGCCTCAGCATCCAGGACTGGAGCAGGTTCTCAAGGCTCCATGGAGCAGAGGCCAAGAATGAAGAACGACTGTCGCCGTTATTACACCCTCCGACAACGGTACGCGAGTGCCCTCAGAGAATTTTAATATTTGTTTCGTCCACCTTCCAGCCCCTCACACCAGGAGCACAGCCTCGTCCTTCGCCTTCAGCGCCTCCGCCCGCTGCGCCTCGCTCAGCCCATCGGCACCAGGGATCTGCGCCGCCATCGCCCCCAGCCACTCCATCAGGGTCTCGAGCTGCTTCTCCGCCGGAAGCACGCTCAGGCCCCGGGCCAGCACCTTGGCGGTGCTTCCGGAGCCGCCCTGGTACACCAAGCGTCCATGCAGGTGCTGGGGCAGACCCTGGCGCAGCAGCCGGAACGCCGGCTCCTCCATCGGCGTTTCCAGCACCAGATTTGGTTGTTCGGCCCGAAGGCGCGCAAAGCCGCAGCGCTTGGCCAGCAGCTTGAGTTCCATCAGCTGCAGCAGTGCCTGCACCGGCGCCGGCAGGGCGCCGTAGCGGTCGATCCAGGCGGCCGCCAGCTCCAGCAATTCGCCTTTGCTGCTGCAACCCGCCGCTGAGCGGTAGGCGGCCATCTTCTCGTCGCCTTCGGTGATCCAATCGGCCGGGATGAAGGCGGTGATCGGCAGGTCGATCTGGGTGTCCTCGACCACAGGGATGTCCTGGCCCTGGATCTCGGCAAGCGATTCCTGCAGCATCTCCATGTAGAGGTCGAAGCCGATCACCTCCATCTGGCCGCTCTGCTCCACCCCGAGCAGATTGCCGACGCCACGGATCTCCATGTCGCGCATAGCCAGCTGGTAGCCACTTCCCAACTGGGCGAATTCCTGGATCGCCCGCAAGCGCTGGCGCGCGGCTTCTGACAGCGACGCATCACCGGGATAAAACAGCCAGGCGTGGGCCTGGATGCCGCTGCGACCGACGCGGCCGCGCAGTTGATACAACTGAGCCAGACCGAACCTGTGGGCGTCCTCCACCAGGATCGTGTTCACCCGGGGAATATCGAGGCCCGATTCGATGATCGTGGTGCAGAGCATCACGTCGGCCTCACCGGCGTTGAAGGCCACCATCGCGCTCTCCAGCTCGCCTTCGGGCATCTGGCCGTGGGCCACCTGCAACTTCAGGCCCGGCAGCATCTCCCGCAAGCCGCCCGCCACCTCTTCGATCCCCTCCACCCGCGGCACCACATAGAACACCTGGCCGCCGCGGTCGAGCTCCTGGCGAATGGCGCTGCGCACCGCCTCACCATCGAGGGCCGCCAGGTGGGTCTTGATCGGCCGCCGAAGCGGCGGCGGGGTGGTGATCAGGCTCATCTCGCGCACCCCCGAGAGGCTCATGTACAGGGTGCGGGGGATCGGCGTGGCCGAGAGCGTGAGCACGTCCACGTCTTTTCTGAGTGCCTTGATCTTCTCCTTCTGGTTCACCCCGAAGCGCTGCTCCTCATCCACCACCAACAGCCCCAGCTGCTGGAAGTGGGTGCCCTTGCCCAGCAACTGGTGGGTTCCGACCACCACATCGATGGTGCCGGCCGCCAGCCCCTCGAGGATCGTCCTGCGCTCGGCGGCGGTGCGGAAGCGGTTGAGCAGCGCCACCTTGAGCGGGTAGGGAGCAAAGCGCTCACTGAGGGTGCGCCAGTGCTGCTGGGCCAGAACGGTGGTGGGGGCCAGCAAGGCACACTGCTTGCCGGCGGTGACGGCCTTGAAAATCGAGCGGATCGCCACCTCGGTCTTGCCGAAGCCCACATCGCCGCACACGAGCCGGTCCATCGGCTGGGCGGCCTCCATGTCGCGCTTCACCTCGACGATCGCCTTGAGCTGGTCGGGGGTGGGTTCATAGGGGAAGGAATCTTCCAGCTCCAGCTGCCAGGGGCCATCGGGGGGGAAGGCGAAGCCGGGCGCCTGGTGCCGTTCGGCGTAGAGCTTGACCAGATCGAGGGCCACCTTGCGCACGGCCTTGAGGGCGCGCTCCTTGGCCTTGGCCCAGGCCACCCCGCCCATGCGGTTGAGCTCCGGCGGAGCTTCGGTGCTGGCGCGGTAGCGGCCGAGGCTGCCCAGCTGGTCAGCGGCCACCCGCAGGGTGCCGTCGGCGTACTGCACCACCAGGTAATCGCGGGACTCGCCGCTGATGGCGAGTTTTTCCAGCTTCAGAAACCGCCCGATGCCGTGGTTGCGGTGCACCACGAAATCGCCCGGCACCATCTTGAGCGGGTCCACCGTGCGGCTGGCCGCCTTGCGCCGCCGGCGCACGTAGCCACTGGCCGCCAGGGAGTGCTGACCGAAGAACTCCCGGTCACTGAGCAGCACCAGCTTCCAGGCGGGCAGCTGCAGCCCCTCCAGCTCGGCTGTGCCCTTGAGCTTGAGTGCCACCGGCGTGCCCTGCTCCACGAGCCGATCGATCGCCGGCCAGTCGGCGGCATTGGGCACGAAACGAGTGATGCAGTCGTGCTCCTCCAGCAGGGCCACAGCCCGGCTGGGCTGGGCGGAGAGCAGCCACACCCGCGCCTTCTCGGCCTGATAGCCCTTGACCTGGGCCGCCAGGCGGCCGAACTGGTTGGGGTGGGCCGGCACGGGCCGGCTGGCCAGATCGAAGGCATTGGCATGGCCGTCGGTTTCGGCCAGCTCCGAGAGATCGAAACCGGCGAAGGCCGCCGCTGCCTCCAGGGCCTCAGCCGGCGGCCGATGCAGCGCCGGCAGCGCGGGACAGTCGTCGTGGTGGATCGAGGCATGGTCAAACCATTGCTGGCCGTGGGCCAGGCACTGGCGACGCTCATCGATCGCGATCAGGGTGATCTCAGGCAGGTAATCCAGCAGCGAGGCGGGCCGCCCCCAGGCCAGGCTCATCAGCCGCCGCATCCCCTCGGGGGTGCCCCCCTCCAGCAACTGTTCGAGGGCTTCGGGGCTGAGCAAGGTTTCGAGCCCTTCGGGCATCGATTCACGCAGGGCATCGGCCACCAGGGGCCCGTAGCCCGTGGGGGTGAGCCGCACCACCTCGATCGGATCGAGAGAGCGCTGGCTGGCCGGATCGAACTCCCGCAGCTTCTCGAGGGTGTCGCCAAAAAATTCCAGCCGCACCGGCAGCTCGGCGCTGACCGGAAACAGGTCGACGATGTCACCGCGACGGCTCCAGGTGCCCTCCTGCTCGATCGTGGGCAGCCGCTCGTAGCCCAGCCGCGCCAGGGTCGCCGCCAGTTCCTCAAGGTCCACCAGCTGCCCCTTGGCAAGTGTCAGGCACTGGGCCGCAAGCGCCTCGGGGGGGGGCAGATGGGGCTGCAGGGCGCGCTCGGTGGCAACGATCGCGCCCTGCCAGGGGTTAGGGCCCACCAGCTCCGCCAGCACCTGCAACTGCCCCCAGGTGATCTCACTGGTGGGATCGAAGGGCTCATAGGGCGAGCCTTCGCTGGTGGGGTAGAGCTGGGCCGTGGGCCAGCCCATCAGTTCCAGCAGGGCCGTCCAGCGCCCCGCCTCCTCAAGGGTGGGCACCACCACCAGCAGCGGCGAACGGCGCTGGCGGGCCAGGGCCGAGCTGATCAACGCCCGGGCGGCCCGGCCGGCGCCCCGCAGGCTGAGGCGCTCGGGGCGATCCATGCGGGCCTGCACCTCACCGGTGAGGGGCACCTGCTCCAGCTGGCGCACCAGGGCGGTGAGGGGCATCAGGGCAGCTGGAACATCGAGGAACGATCTTCGCAACTCGTTGGCGCCGCCGCAGGGCGGCAGTCCGCAGGACGGCAAAGCGCAGGGCCGTGCGATGGCGGAGCCAGAATGAACTCCGGAGGGCGGGGAGCCATGGATCTGGCCAAGGTGGTGGTCACGGGCCGCAGCGCTGAACAGGCCGCCCGGCCATGAGCACCTACCGCTGCCCCGCCTGCCGCTCCCAGCCCCTGCGCACCGCCCGCAGCAGCGACGGGACGCGGATCTGCGAACGCTGCGGGCTACCGCTGCAGCCGCAGCAGGCCCCCAATCCGCTCAAGGCCCTGGTCGCCCTGGCGGTGTTTGCGGTCGTGGGGGCGGCGGCGATCACCGCCTTCTCCAACGCTCAGACCTTCAGGGCCCAGCCCCGGCCGGGCGATCGCCCGCTCAAACCCGCCGACGAGCGCGCCTTGATGGCGATGTTGGATCAGGCCGATGAAAGCTGGCGGCCCCGGGCCCAGGCCCTGCCAGGTGGCGGCATCCGTTACACCTACAAGCGCCGCCAGGACGACCCGCCGCTGGACATCGAGCAGATCAAGTCGTTGATCCTCTCCCCGCCCCGCTTCGAGCGCGAACGGGCGGCGATCGCGGCGCAACTCAGCGAACTGCGCTCCCGGGGGGTGCTGGTGGTCTTCGGTCCGACGCGCAAGGCCGGGGCAGCGGGGGAATGGGAACCGCGGGCCGGCATCCTGCGCATCCGCCCCGACGTGCCCGCCAAGGGGAGCTCGGAATTCGCCAAGGTGATCAACCACGAGTCGATCCATGTGGCCCAGAGCTGCCGCAGCGGCAGCCTGCGGGCCCTGCCCCAACCCCTCGGGCTGCCCACCAGCTCCACCCCCGCCGTTGAGCGCTTTCTGGCCAGCCCCGTCTATGCCGGCCTGTCGGCCAACCAACGGCAGCTCGAACGGGAGGCCTACAGCAACCAGCAGCAATTGGAGCTGGGGGTGGCGTTGCTCAGGGCGAATTGTCGGAGGTGAGGGGGCCTGGGCGATCGGCTGGAATTCGGCCGCGCGTTCACCGTTCAGCGCCACGGCTGGGCAAGATGTCTTCGCCGGCGGTAGGGTCGAGACCCCAGTTGTGCTCGGCCATGGGTGGCGCAACAACAAGCCCAAGGCCCGGTCAAACAGCCAGACTCGGGGCCTCGCTCGCTGGGAATGGGGTCAATTTCAACGTCTATTCGAAATATGCCCATCGGATCGAATTGCTGCTCTTCGATCACGAAACGGATGCCGAACCCTCCGACATTTACGAACTCGATCCCGCCCTCCACCGCACCTACCACTACTGGCACTGCCTGCTTCCCGGCATCGGCGCTGGACAGTTCTACGGTTACCGGGTGCATGGTCCCTGGCAGCCGGAGCGGGGTCTGCGCTTTGACGGTCGCCAGCTGCTGCTCGATCCCTACGGTCTGGCGGTCGTCACACCACCGGGCCAGCGGCGAAGCGAAGCCAACTCCAGCGGCAGCGGTCTTGCCCTGGCGAGAAAGTCGATCGTGGTCGATCCAGAGCGCTACGACTGGGAGGGTGATCGCCCCCTGCGGCGGCCGCGCAGGGAAACCATCGTGTACGAACTCCACGTGGCTGGCTTCACGCGCCATCCGAGTTCAGGGGTGGCCGCTGAGAAGGCGGGCACCTATGCGGGTCTGATCGAAAAGATCCCCTATCTGCAGGATCTGGGCATCACGGCGGTGGAACTGCTGCCGGTGTTCGCCTTTGACCCACTCGATGCGCCGGCGGGCAAGACCAACTACTGGGGGTACTCACCGATCTCCTTTTTCGCTCCCCATGCCGCCTACAGCTCCAACAGGGAGTCCATGGGGCCGCTCGATGAATTCCGCGACATGGTGAAGGCCCTGCACCGGGCCGGCATTGAGGTGATCCTTGATGTCGTCTTCAACCACACGGCAGAGGGAGATGAGCGGGGACCCACCTTCTGCTTGAAGGGCTTCGCCAACGAGGCCTATTACTTGTTGGACGACCACGACCCGAGTCGTTACGCCAATTTCAGTGGCACCGGTAACACCCTCAACGCCAACCACCCGATCGTGCGGCGGCTGATCCGCCACAGCCTGCGCTACTGGGTGGAAGCCATGCACGTGGATGGCTTCCGCTTCGATCTGGCTTCCGTGCTGGCCCGCGATGAGAGCGGTCATCCGATGCCGCTGCCGCCGGTGCTCTGGGACATCGAGACCGATCCGGCTCTGGCGGGCACGAAGCTGATCGCCGAGGCCTGGGATGCCTCTGGGCTCTATCAGGTCGGCAGCTTCATCGGCGACAGCTGGCAGGAATGGAACGGCCATTTCCGCGACGACCTGCGCCGCTTCATCAAAGGTGACGCCGGAATGGCGAAGAAGGCGGCCCTGCGCATGCTGGGCAGCCCGGACATCTACGGCCACGAGGAACGGGAGGCGGAGCAAAGCGTCAATTTCATCACCTGCCATGACGGCTTCACCCTGGCCGATCTGGTGTCCTTCAACGGCAAGCACAACGAGGCCAATGGAGAAGACAACCGCGACGGCAGCAACGACAACGCGAGCTGGAACTGCGGCGTGGAAGGCCCCACAGACGATCCCCAGGTGCTGGCCCTACGCCAGAAGCAGATTCGCAACTTCCTGGCCCTGCTGATGCTCTCCCACGGCACAGCGATGCTGCTGATGGGCGACGAGGTGGGCCGCAGCCAACAGGGCAACAACAACCCCTACTGCCAGGACAACGAGCTCAGTTGGTTCGACTGGTCGCTGCTGGAGCGCCATGGCGACATCCACCGCTTCGTGAAAGCGTTGATCGCCCATCGCATGCAGCGCGACATCGTGATCGACCGACGCCATGTCTCACTCAACGATCTGCTGGCGGAATCCGTGATCGACTTCCATGGTGTCACTCTCGATGAACCGGATTGGTCAGAGGCCTCCCGTTCCTTCTCGGTAACACTCAACAGCCTCAACAACCGCTTTCGCATCCACCTGATGGTCAATGCCTACTGGGAGGCGCTTCGCTTTGAGCTGCCCGCTGCGGACGGCAAGGAGAACCCGTGGCACCGCTGGATCGATACCGCTCTGGCTTCACCCGCAGACATCAGCGACTGGAGCTCAGCGCCCGTGGTGAACAGCCGCCATCTCCAGGTGGAAGCCCGCTCGCTGGTGGCCCTGTTCGTCACCCTCGATCAGGTCTCTCCCCCTGGTGCGTTCCAACACTTCACCGCCGGGATTCCCCGGTAGAAGGAGAGAAGCGAAAGCGTGGAGGTATCGAGCAGGAAGTGGCGGCCATGGCCAGCTGGCAGGCCGATCCAACGGGCCACGAGTACCCGGAGCACATGGCCATGGGCGAACAGTGCCACCCGGCCTTCGGCGCTACGCACCTTGGCGATCACCCGATCCACCCGTTCACCGACCTGATCAGGGGCTTCACCCCCTGGAGCGCCATCCGCGAACAACAGCCAGCCGGGATGGCGCTGCTCAATCTCAGCGGAGGTGAGACCCTCGAACGCTCCGTAGTTCCATTCGGCGAGATCTTCATCGATCCGAACCCGCTCGCCCAGGCCGGCCAGCTGGCACGTCTGTAGCGCCCGCTGGCGAGGGCTGCAGAGAACGGTCGCCAACGCCATCGCATCCAGCACCGGCGCCAGGCGCTGGGCCGCCAGCCGGCCGTTTGCGCTCAACGGGATGTCGGTGGTGCTGGTGTGCTGACCGGAGAGACTCCAGGCGGTCTCACCGTGGCGGATCAGGACGGCGTCGCCAGGTGAGCGGCCTGCGGCTGTGTTCATCGGCTCTGGGGGAAACGATCATGGGCCCGTGCGCCCAAGTCGCACCGGGAGTCTGCCGTGGTGGCGATCCACCCCGACTGCGCCCAGCGCCCTCTGATCTGGCCACTCGGGAGCGAGCTCCTCCGCTTGGCCTGCATGAGCCCTGGTCCACGGACCATCACGTCACAGCCTCCGCAGCCGCCTCCTCCTCCAGCAGCAGATTGAAGTGCAGCAACTGCTCATCGCTCAGTTGCTGGCGGCTGCTGAGCGCGAAGTGGCGCTCCAGGAAGGTCCGCCCCTGGGCGGCCTCCCAGTGGAGCTGCTGGAGCAGCTGATCCGACTGCTCCAGCAGGTCGCGGCGGCGCAGGGGGGCCTGCAGGGCGGCGGGATCGGCTCCGATCGGTGCGCGGCGCAGCACCCCCAGGTAGGCCGTCAGATCGGCATAACGTGTCAGCCGGCCGCGGCTGGGGTGGCCGAACACGCGCTCGAGGTAGGCCGCCTCCTGCTCCCGGCCCCATCCCAGCCGTTGCAGCTCCAGCTCCAACTGGGCCAGCTCATCGCTCCAGTCTTCGGGGTCGACCGGGGGCTCGATCGCGCTGGGCCCAGCCGCCCCGGCGACCATGGCTGGCTCGGAGGGGGTGGGGGTGGCGGCAGTTTGAGCGGCCGGGCCCGGGTCCGATGCCGGAGCGATGGGCGCCGGGGCGGCCGGGCCGGGACCGGCCAGCTCCGGCGCTGGACCCTGGAGCAGCGGCGGCAGGGCTGAAGCGGTGGACGAGGACGACGGCGCGCTGGTGGGCCCCGGGGAGTCCTGCCTGGGGCTGCGGCCGGCCGGGCCCGCCGGGGCCCCAGGCCCGCCGGAAGCCGCCGGCGGCGAGGGCAGGCTGGGCTGCCTGATCTGGCCGCGCCCCGATGGGGAGGTGGAGACGGGTGGGGAGGTGGAGGGGGAGGTGGAGGGGGAGGCGAGCTGGGCTGGGAGCTGGGCTGGGGGCTGGGCTGGGGTCACTGGGCCAGCCGCCGGAGCCAGCCGCCGCCTGAGCCGCTCGATCGCGCGGTCTTCCGCCTCCTCCGCCGAGGCCGCCTCCCCCAGGGCACTGCCAAGACACTCGCCCGACTCCCAGGCACTCACCCGCACCACCCGCCGTCCGGCTTCGGCATGCAGCAGTTGTGATCGCAACGGCATCGGCGGCTCCGGTCCGATCGAAACGTTTTTCTAGAGTGCCGTCTTTCGGCAGCCGCTGCGACGCGATGGAAGCGGAGTCGATCACCTCGTTATCCCCCCTGATCGAGCAGGCGGACCAGTGGGGTGAGGTGCTGTTGCTGCTGCCGCTGCTGGTGGCCATCGAGTTGGTGCTCTCCGCCGACAACGCCATCGCCCTCGCCGCGATCTCACGCCGGCTCAGGGACCCTCAGCGCCAGGGGCAAGCGCTCAATTTCGGCCTGGTCCTGGCCCTGGTGTTCCGGCTGCTGCTGATCGTGGCCGCCCAGTGGGTGATCAACTACTGGCCCCTGCAGCTGGCTGCCGCCATCTACCTCTTCTGGCTCGCCGGCACCGGCCTTCTGGCCAAGGACGACGACGGGCCCAACGAAGCTGGCGGGGCCTCGGAGTTGGCCTCGACGGCGGCCCATCACTCCTCCGTGAGCCTGGGCAGCGTGGTGGCCACCCTGGCGGTCACCGATCTGGCCTTCTCACTGGATTCCGTGGCCGCTGCCGTGGCGGTCAGTGATCGCCTCTGGCTGGTGATGGCCGGGGGAGCCTTCGGCGTGCTGGCCCTGCGGGTGACGGCGGGTCTGTTCGTGCGTTGGTTGGCCATCTTCCCCCGCCTGGAAAAGGCCGGCTATCTGGCGGTGGCTCTGGTGGGCCTGCGGTTGATGCTGCGCCTGATTGCCGATGATCTGGTGCCGCCGGAATGGGTGCTGCTGCTCACGGTGGCCGCGCTGTTCGCCTGGGGCTTCTCCCGCCGGCTGGAGGAAGTGGTCATGCCCCTGACCCCGGCCACCCAGGCCCCAGGCTCCCAGGCCCCTGGGCCTGAACGGCCTTGAGCACCACGCGGGTGGAACTGCGGCAGGCGGGCAGCAACCGCCTGCTCGAATCCGTGGAACTGGAGGAGGTGCCCTACCCCGGCCGCTGGCTTCAGCTCGGGGAACGCAGTTTTCTGGTGCTGCAACGCCAGCACCGCTACCGACTGCGCCAGGGCCGCTACGAATTGGCCGCCATCGCGCTGGAGGTGAAGGCCCAGCGCCAGCCCGACGACGCCCGCTGGTGGAACGGCAGCTGGGTGATCGGCGATCCCCTCTGCCGCTACAACGCCCGCACTCCGTTGCTGCGCTGCGCCGTGCTGCCAGAGGGGCCCTGCGAGCGCTGCACCCACCATGTACCCCGATGACGACTCCCCCCCTAGGCTTGGCTCCAACCTGCGGTACATGCCATTTCCCTCCTGACCCACCCAGCTCCGGGACAGGAGCGCGTTCCCCCAGACAACCAGGTCACGCCAGCCGCAGCGGCCAGCCCTGAGATCAGCGTCAGCCCCAACGGCGATTTCGCCGACCTGGGGCTCTCCAAACCGCTGCTGGAAGCCGTGGCGGCCAAGGGTTACAGCCACCCTTCCCCCATCCAGCTGCAGTGCATTCCCGCCGTGTTGGCCGGCCGCGATGTGATGGCGGCGGCCCAGACGGGCACCGGCAAGACCGCCGGCTTCACCCTTCCGATGCTGGAGCGTCTGCGCCACGGTCCCCTTGCCCGCCAGAACCAGGTGCGCTCCCTGGTGCTCACCCCCACCCGTGAGCTGGCGGCCCAGGTGGCCGAAAGCGTGGTGGCCTACGGCCGCTACCTCGACCTGCGCGCCGATGTGGTCTTCGGCGGGGTGAAGATCAACCCCCAGATGCAGCGGCTGCGCCGTGGCGCCGACGTGCTGGTGGCCACCCCCGGCCGATTGATGGACCTCTACCAGCAGAACGCGATCCGTTTCGATCGGCTGGAGATCCTGGTGCTTGATGAAGCCGACCGCATGCTCGACATGGGCTTCATCCGCGACATCCAGAAAATCCTGGCTCTGCTGCCCCCCAAGCGCCAGAACTTAATGTTCTCGGCCACCTTCTCCGGCGACATCCGCCGGCTGGCCACGGGTCTGCTCCACAACCCCGTGCAGCTCCAGGCCACCCCGGAGAACCAGGCGGCACCGCTGGTGGAGCAGCTCATGCACCCCTGCGACATGGCCCGCAAGGGCGACCTGCTCAGCCACCTGATCCGCAGCAACGACTGGCGCCAGGTGCTGGTGTTCTCCCGCACCAAGCACGGCGCCAACCGCATGGCCGACCGCCTCGCCAGCGAAGGGATCAATGCCGCCGCCATCCACGGCAACAAGAGCCAGGGGGCGCGCACCCGGGCCCTCTCCGGCTTCAAGAGCGGCGAGGTGCGCGTCCTGGTGGCCACGGATCTGGCCGCCCGCGGCATCGACATCCACCAGCTGCCCCATGTGGTCAACCTGGATCTGCCCAACGTGGCCGAGGACTACGTGCACCGCATCGGCCGCACCGGCCGGGCCGGCCAGACCGGCCATGCCCTTTCGCTCGTGGCCGCCGAGGAGCATGACTTGCTGCGGGCGATCGAGCGCGTGATCGGCTCCCCCCTGCCCCGCCAGGAGGTGCCGGGTTTCGAACCCAAGATCCACAAGGCACCGCCCCTGGATCTGAGCGGGGGCCGCGGCAAGGGGGGCGGCGGTCGCCGGGGCAACTCCCAGGGATCCCCCCGGGGAAGCGGTTCGCCGCGCAATGCGGCCCTCTCCCGCGACAGCCGGCCCCGGGGCAGGGGCTGAGATGCCAAGCGACCTGTCGCCAATGCTCCAGGCCCTCGCCCTGCCAGCCCTGGCCACCCTGCTCGCCCTGGCCGTCTATTTCGTCACCGCGATGCTGGTGGGGCGGGCCCGGGTGGCCCATCAGGTGAAGCCTCCCTCCATCCATGGCCCGGAGGCGTTCGAGCGCGTGCTGCGGGTGCAACAGAACACCCTTGAGCAACTGGCCTTCTTCCTGCCGTCCCTTTGGATGGCGGCCCTGTTCAACAACCCACGCCTGGCGGCCGCCCTGGGCTTTGTCTGGGTGGGCGGCCGCATTGCCTACGCCGTCGGTTACACCCGCGCGGCATCGCAGCGGGCGCCTGGATTCGTGATTGGTGTTTTCAGCAGCGTGGTGCTGTTCGCCTTGGCCCTCACCGGTGTCATCGGCCAGCTGAGCTGAGCGGGAGGTCCCACAGGCACCTCAACCCCGGTGGTACGGCCCCTCCTGCAGGATCGAGCGGGCCCGGTAAAGCTGCTCCACCAGCAACAGGCGCGCCAGTTCGTGGGGAAAGGTGAGCGCAGAAAGGCTCAGCAGCCAGGCGGAGCGGATCTTCAGTGCTGGATCGAGGCCATCGGCACCTCCGATCACGAAGGCCAGCCGGTCGGAGCCGAACCCCTCCAGGCGCCGGGCCAGGTCCACCGAGCCCAGCCGCTCGCCCTCCTCAGCGAGCCCCACCAACCGCTCATCGGGCCGCAGGGCCGCCAGCACCGCCTGGGCTTCGGCGGCGGGGTTGGAGTCCTTGATCTCCAGCACCTGAAACCCCGGCAGCCGCTTGAGGTAGAGGGCCACCCCCTCACTCACCCAACGTTTACGCACCTTGCCCACAGCAATCAGGCGCAACCGGGCGGGGTTCAGCATCAATCAGGTCTGGGCGCGCTCGACGAGCGGCTCGCCCAGCCGCTCTCCCACTTCAGCCCCCAGTTGCTGCAGCAGAGCCTGACCAGCCGCGGATCGCTTCCCCTCCAGCTGGGCGGCGCGAAGCAGCAGCGGGCAGCCGCCGGTGGCCACCACGAGCCCCGTGGTCTCCAGCCGCTCCAGCACCGTGCCCGGAGCAGCGGCTCCTTCCACGGAATCGGCGCCCTGGGGCGGTGCCCAGCGCTCCGCCAGCGCAGCGCCCTCCGCACTGAGCTGGGGCGCCAGGCGCCTAACCAGGGGCTCGGTGGCCAGCAGCTTGAGGCGCTGGCCCCGCCAGCCGGTGTGGGCGCCGGGATAGAGCCCCATCACCCGGCGGTGGAGATCCAGGGCCGAAGCGCTCCAATCGAGGCTGAAATCGGCCTTGCTCAGCATCCGGGCGTAGCTCAGGCCGGCTTCGCCCTGGGGGCGCAGCCCCAGCCGCCCCCAGCGCTCAGCCTGGGGACCGTGGCCAGCCGCCTCAATGGCTGGCAGGGCCGCAACGAAGAGCTCCGCCGTGAGCTGGCTCAGCCGCTCCCCCAGCTGCTGGGCGTTCTCCAGCAGGCCGATCGGGATCGATCGCTCAAGCAGCACCGGCCCGGTGTCGAGGCCCTCCTCCATCGCCATGATCCCCACCCCGGTGACGGGGTCGCCCTCCAGCAGGCTCCACTGGATCGGGCCGGCGCCGCGCCAGCGGGGCAGCAGCGAGCCATGGCCGTTCCAGCAGCCCAGGGGCGGCTGGGCCAGCACCTCGGGGGGCAGGATCTGGCCGAAGGCCACCACCACCGACAGCTCAGCCCCCAGCTCGGCCAGGGCTTGCTGGGCGGCGGGCTCCCTGCGGATGCGCTCCGGGGTGACCACCGGCAGGCCCAGCTCCAGGGCCCGGGCCTTCACGGGCGAGGGCACCAGCTCCTTGCCCCGACCCCGACGCCGATCCGGCTGACTGACAACACCGACGAGCTCGTGGCCCGCCTCCACCAGTGCCTCGAGGGTGGGCACCGCGTAGGTGGGGGTGCCCCAGAACAGAACCTTCAAAGCCGTACGACTCAGGCGTCGCCGGTGATCGAGAGCCCTTCCACCCAGACGTGGGGGCAGAGGCCATCGGGGGTGATCTTGGCCTCACCTTCAAAACCCACGATGCTGTTGAGCACCGAGCGGATGTCACCGGCGACGGTGGCCGCCTCGATCGAGCGGGCCTCACCGCCCTTCACCAGCCAGCCGTCGAAGGGCAGCGAAAAGGAGCCCTGGCTGGCCTTGACACCCGCATGCAAGGCCGAGAGCGAATCGATCCAGACGATCCCATCGGCGCTGTGGCGATCCAGCCCCTGCTGCCCGCCCTGGCCCCCCACTTCGAACCAGTCGGGTCCCACCGACACCTTCGCCCCCAGACCCGCATGGCCCGTGGGCGCCACGCCAAACGCCCGGGCGGTGGCCTCCGAATGCAGGAAGTTGGCGAGCATCCCGTTCTCCACCAGCGCCAGACGCCGAGTGGGGGTGCCTTCGCCATCAAAGGCACTGGCACCGACGTTGCCGGGGTGAAGACCGTTGTCATGGAGCTGGAAGAACGGCACCGCCAGGGACTGGCCCAGGGATTCCCGTGTGCTCAGGCTCACCCCATCCAGCACGGCGCGGGCATTGAACAGGCTGCTGAAGGCTCCGATCAGATCGAGGAAGGCCTCGGGGCTGAAACAGCAGGTGTAATACCCCGTCTCGATCGGGGCGTAGTCGAGGTGGCGAATGGTGCGCCCAGCCGCCTCATCGATGCAGCCGGCCAGGTCGAGGGCATCAGCGCCGTAGGCCAGACGCACGGCTCCGCTGCTGCGCGGTTTGCGGCCCGTCTCCTCGGCGCGGGCGTAGAGATAGACACTGGCGGTGGTGAGCCGCTGGTGGCGGCTGGCCCCCTCGCTGTTCAGGTAAAGGCGTTCGCTGCTGCGCTCCGCCAGGCCGTTGTAGGGAACGGTGGTGATGGCGGCGTGGCGTCCAAGCAACTCACGCTCGGCCTGCTTGAGGGTGTCGAGCAGGGTCAGGATTCCCCGGGGCTCATGCAGCGGTTGCTCCAGCGGGGCCAGGGGCGCCATGGCCAGGGGCGAGAAGGCAGGGGTGTCCTCTGAGTTGCCGAAGGCGCTGGCCTCCCTGGCGCTGGCCAGGGCCCGGGCCAGGCCGCTATCGGTCAGATCGGACGTGCTGGTGATTCCCACCAGCCCATCACCGTTCCAGACCCGCACGGTGATCGAACTGCGCTGGGCCCCCTTGAGCTGCTTGGCCTCGCCCCGGTCCACCTGCACGGAGGTGTCGGTGCTGCAGGCCGCCCCGAGGTCCCAGCGGGAAATCGAGAGTTCCCGAGCCAGATCTTCCAGACGCCCCCGCAGCCGATCAGCGTCGATGCGACTGGCCAGGGTGGACGTGGCGCCGATAGATCTGGCCTCAGTGGAATCAACAGCCATGACTCAACGGCCCCCGACGGTGATCGAATCCACCTTGATGTGGGGCTGACCGACGGTGACATAGATACTGCCGCTCACCGAGCCGCAATAACCCGCCGCCAGCTCCAGATCATTGGCGCACATTGAAATCCTCGGCATCACCTCCTTGGCCTCGCCGATCAAGGTGGCCCCCTTCACCGGTTTGGTGAGCTGGCCGTTCTCGATCAGGTAGCCCTCCTCGACGGAGAAGTTGAACTGGCCCGTGGGCCCGACGCTGCCGCCGCCCATGGTCTTGCAATAAATGCCCCGATCGACTGAGGCGATCAACTGCTCGGGGGTGTGGGGACCGGCGGCGATGAAGGTGTTGCGCATGCGGCTGGCGGCTGCGAAGGCGTGGCTCTGGCGACGGCCGCTGCCCGTGCGGGCATGGCCCGTTCGACGCTCCCCGGCCCGGTCGGAGAGGAAACGCTGGAGCACGCCGTTTTCGATCAACACCGTTCGCTGGGGCTCCATGCCCTCGTCGTCCATGGACAGGCTGCCGAAGGCGCCATCACTGAGGCCCTCATCGATCGCCGTGACGGCCGGATGGGCGATCACATCCCCAACCCGTTCAGCGAAGGGGGTCGTGCCACGTTCCACCTGGGTGGTTTCCAGCAGATGTCCGCAGGCCTCGTGGAAGATCACCCCCCCGAAACGGTTGGCCAACACCACCGGCCACTGGCCCGCCTCCACGTAATCGGCGTAGAGCATCGTCCCGGTACTGGCGCAGAGGTCGCGGGCTGCCGCCTCGGCATCCCACTCGCGCAGGTCGTCCGGTCGTCCGGAGGTGCCGTAGCGGCGCCCCAGGCTTGCCCGGTGGTCGCCATCGGCCGCCAGCACGTTCAGCCCCACCGACTGATGCAGGCGGATGTCGCGGGCGAAGGTGCCGTCGCTGGCGGCCACCAGCACCTCCTGCCAGTCGCGGGAGTAGCTGCCGCGGCGCACCTGCAGGTGCGCGCCGAGGCGATCGAGCTGGGCCGTGCCCTCCAGCAGCCGGTCGGTGGCCTCCCCCAGACCAGGACAACGGCCAAGCCAGGCGGCCTTCTCGCGGGCGAAATCCTGCAGCATCGGCAGACCCTCGAACCCGCTGTGGGCCTGGGCCAGCCGCTGCAGCCCCAGCATCCCCAGGGCCTGGTCGAGGGCCGTGAACAGGCCCGCCTCGCTCAGATCATTGGTGCTGACGAAACCATCGCGCTCCCCGAGGAAGACCCGCAGACCGGCGCCGCGGCCCAGACCGGGGCTGACGCTGGTGATGCGGTCCTGCTCCGCCAGCACACCGACCACATCAGTGCGTTCGAGGAACACCTCCACCAGATCCGCCCCAGCCCCGCGGCCGGCTGCAAGGAGTGATTCCAGCTGCGGCTGCCACAGCTGATCGAAAGGTTCAACCGCCCTTACGGCGGCAGGGGAGGACAGCAATGGGGGGCTCGGGGGGTAGGAGAGCGGGAATCAACGAACGGCTGGCTGGAACTGTTCGCTCCGGATCGGAGCCGTCAGGAACAGCTTGGCCATGACAAGCCCGTTGGCGGTCCAATAGGGCAATTTGCGCAGCACTTTCAGGGGCCCAGGTCCGCCTGAGGCCTCGACGGCGCTGAGGGCGACGTTGTTGCTGATGATCCGCTCCAGGCGTGGATAGAACTTGGGGTGCTCGACATTGAGCACCACAGGAAACACCCGGGCGGAGGTCTCGTTGGTCTTGGCGATCACGTACTTGTCGTACTCGCGGGCATCAAGACCGAGGGCTTCGTAGAACTCCTTGCGGGCCACGTCGCGCACGTACATGGTGGCGAACACCGCCAGCAGGAAGAAGCGACACCACAGGCGGGACGTGAGGCCGCGGACGGTGTCTGGCTGGGCCTTCATCAGGGCGTCGAAGAAGTCGCCGTGGCGGTTCTCGTCCTGGCACCAGCTTTCGAAGAAGTTGAAGATCGGGAAGATCTTGCTCTCGGGGTGCTGCTCGAGGTGGCGGTAAATGGCGATGTAGCGCCAATAGCCGATCTTCTCGGAGAGGTAGGTGGCGTAGAAAATGAACTTGGGCTTGAAGTAGGTGTAGGACTTGCTGGCGGTGAGGAAGCCGAGATCGAGCTGGAGCCCGAAATCACCCATCGACTTGTTCAGGAATCCGGCATGGCGGGCCTCATCACGGGCCATGTGGGCGAAGCACTCGGCCAACAGGGGGTTCTTCTCCTTGATGCGGCGGCTGAGCTCCTTGTAGAGCAGGAAGCCTGAGAACTCCGAGGTGCAGCTCTGCTCCAGAAACTCCACGAACACCCTTCGGGTCTCTGGATCGAGCTTGTCGGCCGCTCCTTCGAATTCCTCGTTGCGGACGAAGTGGTGGCGGTTGTAATCCTTGCGGAACTCCTCGCAGATCGCCTCCAGTTCCACCTCGTTGGGCCGCAGGTCCATGGCCGCCATGGCCTCGAAATCCGTGGTGTAGAACCGCGGCGTCAGGATCGTGTCCTTGACAGGCTCCTTGAAGGTGGCGGCAGCCCCTGGGGCGGAGCCAGGGACGGTGGCTGTGGCAGCGGGGGGCACCATCGCGGACCAGGCTTAAGTCTGAAACGCCATCGTAAGGGTGCTGGACCCCTCAGTTGGGGCCAAGCCACTTCTGGCCATTGAGCCTTGACACAACCCGCGACACCAGCAGCGCCAGGGTGCTCTTTTTCTCATCCACCAGGAACGACTCCAACAGGGTGGGCTCGCTCCCCCCCTCGGCCAGGGCGAAGGTCTTGGCGCCGTTGATGTCGGCGTCGACGAAGCTCAGCCAAAAGCGTCTGCCCCCCGTCAAGGCCCCTTTCACCTGCCAGGCGGAGCTGGCCACCACGGGGATCGATCCCTGCTCGAACACCAGCTCAGCCAGGGCAGCGCCGGAACCCTCGAGGCGCTCACGCAGGGCGGGCAGGAACAGCTCGGGGATGAACACCTCGAAGGGTTTGTCCTCCGGGGCGGGGGGCTTGACCTTGGCCGCCGCAGGCTTGGCGGCGGCTGATGCCGCAGCTGGGCTGGTCTGAGGGCTGGTCTCTGGGCTGGTCGGATCGCTCACGGCGCAAACCTGACGTGGACGGGTGCCAGGACTTTAGAAGCGGGGCGCTCTACCAGTCGTCCTGCCCGGGGCTGTCCCAGCTCCCATCGGGATCGGCCGCCGCGGGGGAGCGCTCATGGGAAGGGGCCGTGGCGACGGTGACACGGTCCGGCGCCACCGTGCCGATGCCCTTGCCCTTGCGAATCACCCGAAACGGCACCGACACCGTGGGAGGAGGGTCCTGGGGGGCTCGGCGCGGCCACGGCCCCTGGCCGCTGGCGGGGGCCGCGCCGGCGGAAGGAGCAACGTCTGGGCCGCGCTCCGGTTCTGTGGCCGGGCGCGGGCGGGTGGGCCTCTGCCAGGGTGCACCGGCGGCGCCCTGGCGCAGCCGACGACTCAGCGCCGGTGCACCGGAGCGCAGGGCCAGGGCGGTGGCCCCGCCGCTGAGCAGGGCACCACTCCCCGCTGCCAGGGCCATCCAGATTCCGATCGGCAAGGCCGGTGCGCTCCACACCAGCAGCCGCAGCCGCAGGACAGGCCGGGGGTTGAGCGCGCCCACCAGAAGCACCGCCAGCAAAGGTGCCAGCAGGGGGATCAGCAGCAGGCGACGGAACACGGGCCGTTCAGGAAAGGGAATGGGGACCTTGCCAGCGACGCAGGGCGCCGAGGTCGTAGCCGAGGCAATCGAACACCCGAATCACCAGAAAATCCACCATCTCCTCGATCGTGCTGGGGCGGTGGTACCAAGCGGGCACGGGCGGGGCGATGCGGGCCCCCGCCTCGGCCAGGGCGGTGAGATTGCGCAGGTGCACCAGGCTCCAGGGCATCTCCCGGGGGGAGATCACCAAGGGCCGGCCCTCCTTGAGGTGCACGTCCGCCGCCCGCTCGATCAGATCAAGGGCGACCCCCGAAGCAATCCGCCCCACGGTGCCCATGCTCGCCGGCAGGATCACCATGCCGCGGGTGCGGTAGCTGCCGCTGGCGATCGCAGCGGCCTGGTCATTCCAGCGGTGGCAATGGAGTTCGCCTGAACTGGTGCCCGTGCGCTGCCGCCAGAAGGCCTCCTGGGCCTCCGGTTCCGACGGCACCCTGAGCCCAAGCTCCGCCTGCCAGACCCCGATCGCTCCCCTGCTGGTCACAAGTTCCACCGTCTCGCCCGCCTCCAGCAGCAACTGCAGGGCCCGCTGGGCCAGGGGCTGGGCCGAAGCGCCGGACACGGCCAGCACCACCGGGTCCATGGTCAATCCTCGCCAGGGGCCAGCGGAGAGGTTTCGGCTGCATCGAAACCAGAGGGCCCGGCGGTGCCGGACTCCGTTTCGTCGCCGCCATCGGCCTGCACCACGACTAGGTCGATCTGGTGACGCAGCACATCCACCTTCTGGATCACCACATCGACGGCATCGCCGAGCATGTAGGTGCGCCGGTTCTTGCGGCCCACCAGACGGTTCTGGCGGGAGCGGTATTCGTACCAGTCGTCTTTCAGGGAGCTCACATGCACCAGCCCCTCCACCTGGGAAGGGGGCACCTCGACAAAGAAGCCATAGCTCTGCACCCCGCTGATCACCCCCGGCAGGGTCTGACCCACCAATGGCTCGGCCTCGCGCGCCTGGGCCAGGGCCAGGGCATCGGCGTGCAGCTCCTGCACGAAGCGGGAGCGGGCATTGAGGCGGTGCAGCAGGGCGCTGCTGCGGGCTTCCTGGACCGGCGCCAGGGTGCTGGGGGGCAGCAGGGGCCAGTCCACCTGACCGTGACAGCTGTCGGAGGCCAGGTCGACCTTGGTCTTGTGGCGCACGGAGGGACGATCCTTGCCCTCACTTAGCAGCAGCACCAGCACCTGCTGGTTCCAGATGTCGGCGTAGTGGAGCGCGGGCAGGGCCCAGGGGGCGTAGGCGGTGTCCTCACCGACCACGTGGTTGGGGCCTGGGGCTTCGCTCAGCAGCACCGGCCGCAGGCTGTCCTTGAGCTGCTGCTGCAACACCCGGGCGCGGTCGCTGGTGGCAAAGGCCGAGGCCAGTTCCGAGGCGCTGGCGTTGCCGTCGGCCGAAAGCTCCAGGGGGATCTCCAGGGCCAGAGCCGCCTTGGCGACCTCATTCAGATCAGCCGGGTCGGGGGCCTCGTTGGTGGCATAAAGGCCGGGCAGATCCAGGGAAGCCAGGTGTCGGCCGAGGGCCCGGTGGGCCGGGATCAGCAGTTCCCGCAAGAGGGCGAAGGGATGGGTCTGGTCCAGGGACACCAGCCAGCCTTCACGGGTCTCATCCGGGGGCGCCGTGGTCAGATCTCCGAGGCTCTCGATCGCCGGGGTGGGCAGGTCCAGATCAATCGAACCCGCCTGCAGCCGTTGCTGACGCAGCAGCCCCGCCAATTCGATCAGCTGCTCAATCAGGGGGAGCTGATCCTTGAGGGCCTTGAGGGCGGCGGGCACGGTGCGGGCCTTGGGCTTGCGCTCAGCGAGCGCCTGGAGCGTCATGGCATCGACGCGGGCATCCACGCTGACACTGCTGCGGCTGAAGGTGTAGTGCTGCAACGCTCCCTGGCGATCGAGCTCCAGGGCCACCGTCAGGGCCGACTGGCTCTCACCGGTACCCAGGGCAGCCGCCTTGGTGAGGGCGGGGGTGAGCAGGGGGAGCCAGCGGGGGCCAATGCAGAGGGCTTCCGCCTCCTCGCGCAGCCAAAGATCAAAGCTGCCGCCGGGGCTCAGCCGCTCGGCCACCGCCGGGGCGTGGACCCACAGCCGCCAGCCCTCGCCGGTGTCCTCCAGGGACACGGCCGGCAGCAGGGGGGCGTCACCGCCACTCCAGCCTTCCAGCAGCAGGGTGGGCAGGGCGGTCAGATCGTTGCGACCTTTCTCCGGCAGGCTCTTGAGCGTGGTGCGGGGCGCGGCCGGTCGGTCCCGCAGGCCGTGCTTGGTGATCAGCAGATCCAGGTCGGCTTCGGGGCCACCGTTGATGGCCAGGCTGCGGGCCACATGGCCCTGGGGGGCGAACTGGCCCACCGGGTAGCGGTCGATGCGCACCTCCACCACGGAGTCCTGTTCGGGGCTCAGGTGGGCGCTGTCGGTCTCGGGCAACTCGACGGTGGTGAGCAGCCGGTCATCCAGGGGCAGCGCCACCAGCCGCTCGTTCTGCTGCGCCAACTGGGCCAGCAGCGAGGTGGTGCCGCGTTCGAGGATGCACTGGACACCCCCTTCAGGGGAGCGGCGGCGACCGCCGTCGCGGGTGATGCGCACCAGCACCCGATCGCCGTTCCAGGCATGGTTGAGCTGGTGGTCACGGATGTAAATGTCTTCGCCGCCGTCGTCCCGCAGGGCGAAACAGAAACCCTTGCTGGAGCAGCGCAGCCGCGCCTCGATCAGACCTTCGTCCAGCCGGCGGCTGACCGCCTCGCCATCGGCGTCCAGCAGGCCGACGCGGCTGAGGCCGTCGAGGGCGATGCGCAGCTGATCCTTGTCGACCTTGAGGCTCAGACCGAGCGCCTTCTCCAGCTTGGCGACCGGCAACGGATCGCTGGCGGGGAGTTGGTCGAGCAGGTCGGCGACCGTGAACTTCATCGGGGGCGGTGGGGCGGCGATGGGCACCTCGGCCGTCTGGGCGTGCAGCGAAGCCCAGGCGGACGTGCGTCTTGAACTTTGACTCTAAGGATCGGCGGGATCGCCGACCTAGGCCGTGGGCGGCTCGGCCTGGGTGGAGCGCCAGATCAGCCGGCCGCCGATCAACAGAAAGCCCAGGGCCGCCGCCAGCTGAAGGGTCTCCGGGGCAATCACCGAGGAGAGGGAGCCCCCGGCGGCGGACCCCAGCAGGCTCGCCAGCACCAGGGCGGCCGAGCTGCCGGCGAACACGGCCCCGGGGCGGTTCGTGGTGCCGCTGATGGTCACCACGGCCAGCTGGGTCTTGTCGCCCAGTTCGGCCAGGAACACGGTGATGAAGGTGGAGGCCAGAAGGGGAAGGGTCATCGCGGTGGTGAACTCAGGCAGGTCGTGGTCGCCGGGGCTGGGCTGGGCTGGGTGGGCTGAACGTTCAGGGGGCCATCAAGCCAAGGGCGGCCTGGCGACCGATCCACAGCCCCAGGCCCACCATCAAGATGCCCGCCAGGCGCTCCAGCTGATGGGCCGGCATCACGCCCGCCAGCCATCGGCCCAGCACCACTCCCACCAACGAGGAGCAGACCAGGGCCAGGGCGGCGCCGATGAACACCACCACGGGCTGCCCCGACTGGGCCGAGAGCAGCAGGGCGGCCAACTGGGTCTTGTCGCCCAGCTCCGCCAGGAACACGGTGGTGGCGGTGGTGAGGAACACGGCTCCCCAACGTCCCGCTCCCTGCTCGGCTGGTGAGGCGATTTGCGTTGTGGTGATCTGCGCTGGGGAGTCCTCCGCTTGGACGGGCGCCGGGGTGGCCAGGGAGGCTTCTGCAGGAGCCGACGGCTCCGCAGCGGCTGGCGGGGCAGCACCGGACTCGGAATTGGCGGGCGGGTTCTCGTCGACCATCAGCGTCCCTGGATCGCCCGCTCGAAACGTCGGTACACCTTGTCACGGCCTCCATAGACGCTGCGGATCTGCTGGCGGCAGCAGGCGATCGCGAAGCCATCGGCGGCCTCTTCCTCCACAGCGAACAGACCGGCCAGGTTCCTCACCCGGCAGAACTCCGGCCGCTCGTCGTAAATCCGGCAGCGGCGGCCACCGCTGTCGTAGTGGACGCACCAGCCATCCGGACCCACCATGGCCAGGTAGCGCTCCCGCTGCTCCGGGCCCAGGGCCTCGAGCGCCTCGCCCCGCTCCTCGGGATCGAGCCTGCAGCAGGCGCCGCAGCCGCTGATGCAGCTCCACTGCTCCTGGCGGCTCATCGCCGATGCCCCCGCAGCTGTGACAAGCCGTCACAGTGGGCCGCCAGGGCAGCCTGACCGGCCTGGGGCGCCCCGTAGGCTGCATCCGAGCAGGTGATGTCCACGTCCAGGCGAAGGGCCCGGGGAGTTGATCCCCGTCCACCATCTGCAAGCCGTCCAACCGCAAGCCGAGCAACCATGGGCATCGACATCCACCTGATCGCCAACTTTCTCGCCCTGGCCCTGATCACCCTGGCTGGTCCCGCCGTGGTCTTCATCCTCTTCTACCGCCGCGGCGCCCTCTGAAGCTCCGCCAGGGCGTGGTAGATCGGCCGATCGAGCACCATCCGGCCGGAGTAGGCCGCCAGGGCGGCCGCCAACAGCAGCCCGGGTAAAAGTTGCTGGTCGCCCGCCAGACGCACCGCGAACACGATCGTCATCACCGGCAGCTGGGTGGCGCCCGCCAGGCCGGCGGCCATGCCCAGGGCCAGGCCCAGGTGCGCGTCGGCACCGAACAGCTGCAGCAGAGAGACCCCGAACACCGCTCCAAGGCTGAAGGCCGGATCGATCAGGCCCCCGGGGAGGCCTGTCCCAAGGGCCATCACCGGCCCAAAGAACCTGGCCAGCAGAACCCCCAGCCCGCCCAGCGGCGTGAACGGATCCCCCGTGGCCTCGATCAGCTGACTCATCAGCAGCTCGCCATCGCCAGCGCTGCGGCCGCCACTCACCATGGCCAGGGCCGCCAGCAGCCCCCCCAGCACAAGACCGAAGCCGAGCGGGCGCCTGCGCAGATGGGGCTGCAGTCGAGCGCTGACCAGCAGCAGCAAGCGCGAGAAGCTGCCCCCCAGCAGGCCACCCAGCAGCCCTACGGGCATGGCCCAGGCCAACTGATCGGACTCAAACATCGGGCCGCTCAGCAGCCCCAGCCCAAACATCGGCTCGCCCCCCAGGTGGCTGAGGGCAGCGGCGCTGGAGCACACGATCAGGGCAGGCCAGATCAACTGAAGCTGGAAGCTCCGGGTGAGCTCCTCAGCCATGAACACAACTCCCATCAGGGGTGTGTTGAAGCCACCTGCCAGGCCAGCGCCGGCGCCGAGGGCGATCAGGTCAGGGGGACGGAGGTCCTTGAGCAGTCCGGGCCAGCGGCGCCTGAGCCCATGGGCCACGGCGGCCCCCACGTGCACCACCGGTCCTTCCCGCCCCAGGGGCATCAGGGCAAGGGTGGCCGCGCTCCAGAGCGCCAGCCGCTGCAGGGTGGGCCGGGGGGCCATCAGGCCATCGGCCTCGGCGGCATTCTCCAGGCTGGCCATGGTCTGGGGGATGCCGGAGCCGGCACCGTCGTGCCAGCGATCCGCCTGCAGCCACAGCAACAGCGGCAACACCAGCAGCGGCGAGGCCGCCAGCAGCCGTCCCGCCGTGGTCCAGCCCTGGCCACTGAAGGCCGGGAGCAGGCCCAGCCACTGGGCCTGGAGCCTGTCGATCAGGTTCAGGGGCCAGCAGGCCGCCCCCACCGCCAGCCCCAGAAGCGCCAGTTGCAGCAGTGTTCGCGCCAGGGCCTGGAGCTGGGGCACCAGCGGCGGTCGCAACCGGTCGCTCCCCATCTCAGGCCACCAGACCCAGCGCCACGGCGGCCTCCTGCAGGAGGGAGCGGATGTAAGGGTGCTCAGCGCCGGCCTCCCCCAAAGGACCAAGGGCGGCCTGCACTTCCTCGCCGGCGGCATTGCGGATCAGCAGGCCCTCCCCCTGGCGCCGGCACCAGTAGCTGCGCTCCCGGCGCAGCAGCAGCACCTCGCCGGCGCCGCTGCAGCGCACCCCGGCCAGCTCCAGTTGCAAGCGCTCCTGCCCCTGCCAGCGGTCGAGCCGCAGCCGGAAGGCCACATCCACCTGCTCGGGCAAGGGGCCCTGGCCCTGCCAGCGCCAGGCGATCGCCCGCAGCCGGCTCTCCCCGTGCTCCAGGCTGAGTTGCAGATGGCCGCCCCGCAGCAGCCGTTGCTCCAGCACGCGGCAGCGGGCACACCAGAACAGGGGCGCCGCCAGACCGATTCCGAAGGGCTCCAGCCGCCGCAGCTGCTGCCAGAAGGCCCGGTCGATGCGCCCCAGGGCCAGGTGCGCCTCCGGCTCGAGAGGCAGGGCCTCACCCCGCTCCGCCAGCCAGCTCTGGGCCAGCCCCTCGAGGCGCTCCTGCAGGGCCGCCACCTGCTCGGCCCGCACCGTGAAGCCCCCGGCAGCGGGATGCCCCCCAAAGCGCTCCAGCAGGTCGGCGCACTGCTGCAGGGCCTGATCGACGGCGAAACCCTTGGGCGAGCGCACGGACGAGCGCAGCCTGCCATTGCCCTCACTCGAGAGCAGCGCCACCGGCCGACCGAACCGCTCCACGAGCCGGGCCGCCACGATGCCGATCACCCCGTGGTGCCAATGCCCCTGGGCCAGCAGCAGGAAGGCCGGACGCCGGGGGCCATCGGCCTCCACCAGGGCCACAGCCTCTGCCTCGATCGCTTCACAGAGTTCCTTGCGTTGGCGGTTGAGGGCCTCGCACTCCCGGGCCAGTTCCAGGGCCCGGGAGTGCTCGCCGGTGGTCAGCAGTTCCACCACCAGCCGCGGATCCCCCAGGCGGCCCACGGCGTTGAGGCGCGGCGCCAGCTGGAAACCGATGGTGGTGGCATCCATCGGCCCCTCTTCGAGGCCCGCCACCCGGGCGAGGGCCTGGAGGCCGGGCAGACCGCTCGCCCCAAGACGGGGCAACCCATCCATCAGCCAACGGCGGTTGACCCCCAGCAGGGGGGCCATGTCGGCCACGGTGCCGATGCAGAACAGATCAAGGGCCACCGCCAGGGCATCGGCACGCCTGAGCTGAAGGCAGAGGGCCTGGGCGAGCACGTAGGCCAGGCCCACTCCGGCCAGGCCTCGGTAGGGGGAGCCTTCAGGGGTGCAGGCCGGGTGCAGCAGCGCCAGGTAGGGCGGGTGCTCCACCGGCAGGCTGTGGTGGTCCGTGAGGATCACCTCCACCCCCAGGTCCCTGGCCCGCTCCAGGGCCTCGCGGGCGGAGATGCCATTGTCCACGGTCACCAGCAGACGCACCCCGTCTGCCTCCAGGCGCTCCACCATCGGCGCGTTGAGGCCGTAGCCATCGTCCTGGCGGCTGGGGATCGCCGCCACCGGCCGCGCCCCCAGCCGTTGCAGCACGCCAACCAGCAGCGCGGTGCTGGTCATGCCATCGGCGTCGTAGTCGCCGCAGATCGCGACCGCCTCACCACCCGCGCAGCTCGTTTGCAGGCGGGCCACCGCCTTGGTCAGATCGGCGAAATGAAGCTGAGGGTCCGGGGCCGCGGGCGGGTCCAGCAGGGCCGCGATCGCCGCGGCATTGACGAACCCCCGGCGCCGCAGCACCGCCAGCAGTTCATCGGGAAGGGCGAACGACTCCAGGCCGCCTTGATCGGCATGGTCGTTCGGCCCGGCGGAGCGAAGGCCCTCAAGGGGCACAGGCAGGTGCCAGCGTTGCTCGGGCAAGGAAGGGAGCAACGGCGGGGCGCTGGGGCTGCCGCATTCTGCGTGGCGTTCGGATCCCATGCACCTCCTAGCCTGCGCCGATGCAGGTTTCATCCCCCGAGTGTTCCCCGGGGTGTTCGCTGAGGGCGCTGCTCTGGGATGTGGACGGCACCCTGGCGGAAACCGAGCAGGGGGGCCACCGGCTGGCCTTCAACCGGGCGATGGCCGACACCGGCCTGCCCTGGCAATGGGATGAGCCCACCTACCGGCGCCTGCTGAAGGTGAGCGGCGGCCGCGAACGGCTGGCAGGTTTCCTGGAGCAGCAGGAGGGGCGGGCGCCGGAGCCGGCCCGGCTGGAGGATCTGGTGAGGCGCAAGCAGGAGCACTACCGCGCCCTGGTGGAAGCCGGTGAACTGCAGCTTCGCCCTGGGGTGCGGCGACTGATAGCGGCGGCAGCGGCGGCCGGCCTGGGCCAGGGCATCGTCACCACCAGTGGCCGGGGCTCGGTGCAGACCCTCGCGCAGCACCTGCTCGGCGACCTGGCCGGGGCGCTGAGCTTCTGGATCTGCGGCGAGGACGTCCAGCGCAAGAAACCAGACCCGGAGGCCTACCGGCTGGCCCTGGGCGCGCTGGGATCAGGCGGCCAAGGGGTGCTGGCGATCGAGGATTCGCTCAATGGCCTGGGCGCGGCGAGCGCGGCGGGCCTGAGCTGCCTGATCACCCTGGGACGGGACAGCGCCGAAGAGCCGATCGCGGCCTTCGCCGCCGCAGCGGTGTCGACCACCGTGGCGGTGGTGGATGGACTGGGGGATCCGGGCAACCAAGCCAACGTGCGGCGCGGACCTGCTTGCCCAGGAGGGCTGGTTACGCTCTCCTGGCTGGAGCAGCTGGTGCCCAGGCCATGACCCTGCTTCCGGTGGAACCCACCCGCTTCAGCCGGGTCCTTGAGCGGCTGGCACGGCTTGTGTTTGGCAGCCTTTCGGGCAGCTGGCGGGTGCGAAGCCTGGCGATCCTGGCCCTGCTGCTGGGCTTCTATGGCGGCAGCAACCTCACCGCCTATTACCTGCAAAGCCTCGGCCAGCGGCCTCTGGTGGTGCTGGTGATGGTGGTGCTGATCGAAGCGGTGGTTCGGGTGCGCAGCCGCTGGCTCAAAGGCGACCCTGGCCTGGGCTGGGTGCTCTGCGACAACCTGCGCATCGGCCTGGTCTACGCCGTGGTGCTGGAGGCCTTCAAGGTCGGTTCGTGACCAGCGCGGCCCTTTTGGCGGCCTGCGGTGTAAGTGATCCCGAGCGTTGGCAGCTCCAGGGGCAACAGCGGCTCGAAGCCGCCGCAGGCGAGGCCTTACGCAGCGGGGATCCCGATCTCCACGGGGCCCTGGAACGCGCCCACCCCAGCCTGATCTGGGGCCTGTGGCTGCCGTTGCTGACGGCGCTGGAGCGACGAGTGGGCGCCGGCAAGCCCGTACTGATCGGACTCAACGGCCCAGTGGGGGCCGGCAAATCCACCCTGGCGCGGGTGCTGCGGGCATTGGCCGCCCAGGCCGGCCTGACCCTGGCCACCGCCTCGATCGACGACGCCTACCTCCCCTGGGAGCAGCGACAACGGGTGCTGGAGGGCAACCCCTTCGGGGTGCTGCGGGTGCCCCCCGGCAGCCACGGCAGCGCAGAGCTGGCGTCGGCCCTCGAGCACTGGCGCCAGGGCGGGCTGCTGCGCCTGCCCCGCTTCGACAAGACCCTGCGGGGGGGTGAGGGGGACCGCAGCGGCTGGGTTGAGCAACGGGCCGATGCCGTGCTGCTGGAGGGCTGGCTGCTGGGCTGCCGGCCTTTGGCCGCCGGGGAGCTGCAGGACCGGATCGCGGCCCACGGGGGCGCCACCGGCCTGGGGCTGACAACGGAGGAAGTCATCTGGCTGCCCCACTGGAACGACGCCCTGGAGTCCTATGGGGCCCTGTGGGAGCAACTCGATGGCCTCTGGATCCTGCGACCGAGCCGCTGGCAGTGGCCCAGGCACTGGCGCCTGGAGGCCGAAGCGCGACAACGGCGGAGCAGCCCAGGCTCAGGTCTTACGGCAACGGCGGTGTTGGGGCTGGTGCGAGCCAGCCTGGCATCGTTGCCTCCACGGCTCTACCAGGACGCCCTGCTGAGGACGGCCGAGGGTGTGGCCCTGCTCGATCGCCGGCGCCATTGCCTCTGGAGCGGTACGGGAGCTGAGGCGCCCACCGCCCTTGCTCAGCTCTCGCTCGACTCGTCTTCGTCTGCGATCGGGTAGATGAAGCCCTGGGCCCGGCCGCTCAACACGGACTTGCCGATCGAGAGGGCCTTCTGGGCGGCAACGCCAGCCTTGGCCTTCCAGTGGGCATGGCGCTGGTTGCGCTTGCCCTGGGAGGTTTTCTTCTTGGGAACAGCCATCCCAGTCGCTCTGCCAAACCAAGATCATCCGCTGCGGCCCTGCCATTCGTCAAATCGCTAAGGTGTGGGAAGTGGTCGAGCCCAGTGAGCACAAGCCTTCCTCCGGCTGCATCCGCGGCCCTCGGGGCCGCACCAGTCACCGCCTTTGCGGCCCTCGGGGTCGAGGCGATGGCGGCTGAGCCTCAGGTCACCGCCCCCAACAGCGAGCCCCAAGTCGCCGCGCCCCAAGCAGCAAAGACGACCCCCGAGGCGGCTCCGCCGGTCGCACCTGCGGCGTCCAGCAGCCCAGCAGCGCCGATTCGCCCCAACACCCATTCCTCCCTGCTCCAGGATCTGGGCCTAAGAACCGCCCCTGGCCCCAGCTACAGCCAGCTTCTCAGAGAGATGAAGGCGGGCAACGTCAAGAGCCTGGAACTCTCGGTGCGCCAGCGCGAGGTGCAGGTGAGCTTCAAGGACGGCAGCACCGCCCAGGTGGCGGTGTTCGCCAATGACCAGCAACTGCTCCGCACCTCCCAGGAAACCCGCGTGCCGCTCACGGTTCGCGACGACCGCCAGAATGACGCCACCGCTGGGCTGGTGGCCAACCTGCTGCTGGTGGCCCTGCTGATCGGCGGGCTCACGCTGCTGATCCGCCGCTCCGCCCAGGTGGCCAACAAGGCCATGGGCTTCGCCCGCAGCCAGCCCCGGATGCAGCCCGAGGGAAGCGTCAGCGTGCGCTTTGAGGACGTCGCCGGGATCAACGAGGCAAAGGCGGAGCTCCAGGAAGTGGTGACCTTCCTCAAGGAGCCGGAACGCTTCACCTCCATCGGCGCCAAGATCCCCAAGGGTGTTCTGCTGGTGGGACCGCCGGGCACAGGCAAGACCCTGCTGGCCCGGGCGATCGCCGGAGAGGCTGGGGTGCCTTTCTTCTCGATGGCCGCCTCGGAATTTGTCGAGCTGTTCGTGGGCGTGGGGGCTAGCCGCGTGCGCGACCTGTTCCGCAAGGCCAAGGAAAAGGCGCCCTGCATCATCTTCATTGATGAGATCGACGCCGTGGGGCGCCAAAGGGGAGCCGGCATCGGCGGCGGCAACGACGAGCGGGAACAGACCCTCAACCAGCTGCTCACAGAGATGGATGGCTTCGAAGAGAACTCGGGCGTGATCCTGCTGGCGGCCACCAACCGCCCCGATGTGCTGGATTCCGCCCTGATCCGTCCCGGCCGCTTCGATCGGCAGATCAACGTCGACCTGCCCGACCGCGTCGGCCGTGAGGCGATACTGGCGGTGCACGCCCGCACCCGCCCCCTCGACCCGGAGGTTTCATTGGCTCGCTGGGCCGTGCGCACCCCGGGCTTCTCCGGCGCCGATCTCGCCAATCTGCTCAACGAGGCGGCCATCCTCACCGCCCGCCGCCACAAGAGCTGCATCGACGACGGGGCCCTCAATGACGCCCTGGAGCGGATCACCATGGGCCTGACCGTGGCGCCCCTGCAGGACAGCGCCAAGAAGCGCCTGATCGCCTACCACGAGGTGGGCCACGCCCTGCTCACCTCTCTGGTGCCCCACGCCGACAAGCTCGACAAGGTGACCCTGTTGCCACGGGCGGGCGGGGTCGGGGGCTTTGCCCGCACCACCCCCGATGAGGAGATCCTCGATTCCGGTCTGATCAGCCGCGCCTACCTCCAGGCCCGGCTGGTGGTGGCCATGGGCGGACGGGCGGCCGAGCTGGTGGTGTTCGGTCCCAGCGAGGTCACCCAGGGGGCCTCCGGCGACCTGCTGATGGTGACCCGCATCTGCCGGGAGATGGTGACCCGTTATGGCTTCTCCACCCTCGGCCCTGTGGCCCTTGAAGGAAGCGGCGGTGAGGTGTTCATCGGTCGCGATCTGCTGCAGTCCCGTCCCCACTACGCCGACAGCACCGGGCGCCAGATCGACGCCCAGGTGCGCGCCTTGGCCCAGCAGTCCCTAGATCAGGCCGTGGCGATGCTCGAACCCCGGCGGGAGCTCATGGATGCGTTGGTGGAGCAGTTGATCGAGCAGGAGACGCTCGATGGCGATGAGTTCCGTCGCATCGTCGAGGCCAGCGATGCCCCCCGGGAGGTTGAATCCGGCGCGTCCACGAGCGGTGAGGCTGTCGCCGCCGTGAGCTGAGGCTGGAGCAGCGTTCCAGGCAACCGGTCCTCAGCTGAAGCGGATGTCGAGGCTGCGCAGGTAGGTGTGAAGGCCGGCGTCCTGAATCGGCAGAAGCATGGAGCTCCGTCCGCTCTCATTGACATGGGAGTGCCAGAGGCCGGGGGGGGTCACGAAGGCGGCTCCGGGTTCCCAGTCCATGCGCACGGGATTGCGGATCGTCCCGTCCTCATTGAGTTCCGAACCCGAGAGCGTCGCGCAGCCTGGATCACAGTCGATCACCAGATCGAGGGCCACCGATTGGTGGCGATGGGGGGGCTGAACCGCCCCATCCGGCACCATGCCGAGCATGGCCCAGAGGGTATGGGTGACGGTGCGGCTGGCGGGCAGGTCACGGTTGGCCAGCAGCAGGCTGAGGCGGTTGCTGCGGGCACTGGAGGGATCAGCGGCGAGGGTCTCCAGCTCCTGCCGGAGCCAGGGGCCGGGGTAATGGGTGGGCTCGAACCGGGCTTCCGTGGGCGAGACCCCCAGGAAGCTCAGCAGGGGAGCGTCATGGACCCAGTAGAGAACACTCTCGGCCGAGGCTTCCAGCCGGGCGGGGCCGCCGGCGGGCAGCACGAACAGATCGCCGGCGTTCCAGGGCTGGTTCAGCGCCGATCCGAGACCGTCCGCCTGGCGACAGCAGCAGCCAGCCCCACGCCAGACGTAGAAGAGTTGGCTGGTGGCGTTGGCGTTGGCCTCGATCGCCTCGCCTGCGAGGATGCGGATGAAGTTCGCCGAGAGGGCCGGGCTGGTGGCCGGACCCACGCAGCCCAGTTCGGCGCTGAGATCCAGGGGCAGCACCGCCGTGGGCCCCTGGGAATGGAGTGCGGCTCCCCAGCGGTGCTCGCGCATCGGCTCGGTGAGGCCATGGCGGATCGGATTGGCGGCCTGGCGGTAATCGAACACCAGGGCCTTCACGCTTCCTGGGCAGGCGGCAGACCCTGCATGGGGTGCCTGGGGTGCCTGGGTCATGGATCCAGCCGCTTGAAGAGGGCAATGAGCCTATTGACTCATAGGCCGGGGCGGGCGGCCGACATGGTCGACACGGTTGCCCGACTCAGTCGCCCGACTCTGATCGGGTTCACCCCCAGGTTCAGCCCCCAGCCACGGCCGGCACGATGCTCACTTCATCACCGTCTTTGAGAGGAGTGGATTGGTTGTCAAGGAAGCGGATGTCCTCGCTGTTGACGTAGACGTTGAGAAAGCGGCGAAGCTTGCCGTTCTCGTCGGTGAGCCGATCCTGGATGCCGGGAAAGTTCGTCTCAAGCGCCTTGATCAGCGCATCCACATCACTGGCCTCGATCGCCACGTTGGCCTGGTCGGCGGTGTACTTCTGCAGCGGGGTGGGGATCAGAACCTGAACGGCCATGGAAACAAGGTGGGGAAAGTTCAACGGAGGGAATCGGCCAAGGGCGCCAAGGATGGTGCCCTTGGCCAGAGGCGGTCAGGAGGTGACTTGCTCCCAGGAGGCGCGTTGCAGCGACTGGGCCCGCTCCCAGGCCGCATTGAAGCTGGCCAGCTGCGGTTCGATCGTCAGCGGTTCGCCCACGGCCGAGGTGATTGCCTCGGTGGTCTTGAGGCCATTGCCGGTGATGTAAACGACGGTGGTTTCCTCAGGGTCGATCTTGCCCTGCTCCACCAGCTTCTTGAGCACAGCGATGGTGGTGCCGCCGGCGGTTTCAGTGAACACCCCCTCGGTTTCCGCCAATAACTGGATCCCCGCCACGATCTCGGCGTCGCTGACCGCGGCGATCGAGCCGCCCGTGGAGCGGGCGATGTCGAGGGCATAGGGGCCGTCGGCAGGGTTGCCGATGGCGATCGATTTGGCGATGGTGTTCGGCTTGACCGGGGTGATGAAATCCCGCCCCTCGGCGAAGGCCTGGGCAATCGGGCTGCAGCCCTCGGCCTGGGCACCGCTGAAGCGCACAGGTTTTTCCTCCACCAGACCCACCTTGATGAATTCATCAAAACCCTTGCGAATCTTGGTGAACAGGGATCCCGAGGCCAGCGGCGCCACGATGTGATCAGGCAGCTGCCAGCCGAGTTGCTCGATCACCTCATAGCCCAGGGTCTTCGAGCCTTCGGAGTAATAGGGGCGCAGGTTGATGTTGACGAAACCCCAGCCGTAGGTGTTGGCCACCTCGCAGCAGAGCCTGTTGACCTGGTCATAGTTGCCCTTCACCGCCATCAAGGTGGGGTTGTAGATCAAGGTGCCGAGCACCTTGCCCAGCTCCAGATCAGCGGGGATGAACACGCAGCATTCGAGGCCGGCGTAGGCGGCGATGGCGGCGGTGGAGTTGGCCAGGTTGCCGGTGGAGGCACAGCTCACCGTGGAGAAGCCCAGCTCCCGGGCGCGGGTGAGGGCCACCGACACGACCCTGTCCTTGAAGGAGAGGGTGGGGGAGTTGACGCCGTCGTTCTTGATGTAGAGCTTCTTGAGGCCGAGGCGGCGGGCCAGGCGGTTGGCCCGCAGCAGGGGGGTGAAGCCGGTGCCCACATCGATCGGATCGCCCTCGATCGGCAGGAAGTCGCGGTAGCGCCAGATCGAGACGGGGCCAGCTTCGATCGAGGCGCGGCTGACACGGGCGCGGATGGCGTCGTAGTCGTAGACGACCTCCAGGGGGCCGAAACAGACGTCTTCGCAGACATGACGGGCCGTGGCCTTGTAGGGATGGCCGCATTCCTTGCAGCGCAGGCCGGTGAAGGTGGCGCGGGAGAGGGTGGCGGTCACATCCCGAAGGCTGAGTTGGATGAAGCTAGCAGCGCTCTCTCACCTGGCCCTAAATAGCCGATCATATTAGTCGGGTTTAGCGAGGCCTGGTTGACCCTTGCGCCCCGAGGGACGCGAACTAGTCTCACGCCGTGGCTTTTCGTCCCTTTCGCCGGCCGTTCCCGTGGGTTGCCGCGGCCTTGGGACTGCTTGTCGTCGCGCCCGCGACGGTCCTTCTGTCGCGGCTGTCCATCGAGTGGGAATGGTTCGGCCAATTCGGCTTCGAGTCGGTGGTGTTGCGCCGCTGGCTCCTACAGCTGGCCGCCTTTCTGGTGGTGATGGGGCTGGGGATCCCACTCCAACTCCAGCAACTCCAGCGCTGCTGGAATCTTCGCCAGCGGGCAGGCTCGAAAATCCTGCCACCCGATTCCCTGCTCCGGCTCGATCCAGTCCCCCTTGTGACCGTTCAGGCCGTGCTGCTGATCCTGCTGGTCGGTGGCCTCTCCTACCTGGAGGTCCAGGCCAGGGGGTTGATTGCGGCGCCGTTCAGCGGGGATGTGATCAGTGGATTTCCCGTCTTCGCCGATCTTTCCCCTCCGCTGGTGATCGGGCTTGGTGCTGCTCTGCTGATCCCACTGCTCCTCTGGCCCCTCACCACCCTGCGGCTGCTCATGGGAGCGGCCCTGCTGGGGTCGGCGACGGCCCTGGCCCGGGGCTGGAGCCTCTGGGTTCCAGCCCTGCTGGCCGTGCCCTTTGGAGAAGGGGATCCGCTCACCGGATTTGATCTCAGCTTCACGGTGCTGCAGCTGCCAGCCGTGAACCTCTTGCTCAGCGTTCTCTTCGCCCAGGCGACCGTGGGGCTGGCAGGCTGCCTCTGGCTCACCTTCACCGAGGGCAGCACCGTTAGTGATCTGCGCTTCGTTGGACTGAGCCTGGAGCAGAAGGCCGTGCTCCAGCCCCAGGTCGCCGTGCTGGCCGTGGTGGCCGCGATCAGTGCGGCGCTCAGCCCCTTCGATCTGATGGTGCAGGGCAGCGGCGTGGCCGCCGGTGCCGGCTTCGTCGACCTGCATGTGCGCCTACCCCTGCGGCTGCTGCTTTCCCTGTTGCTGCTGTTCACAGCTCTCGGACTGGTGGTGCCGATGCGCCGGCACTGGCTGAGGCGGCTCCTTCTGTTGCCCCTGGTTGGGACGGCCCTGCTGCTGCCGATCGCCGAGTTTCTGGTGGCACCGCTGGTCCAGCGCCTCTGGGTGGAACCCAGGGAGCTGCTGGTGGAAACGCCCTATCTGAGCCGCAGCATCCTCGCCACCCGCCGTGCCTTCGGTCTTGAGCGGCTGCGGGAGATCACCCTGGCCCCACGCCAGGCCCTCACCGCCGCAGACCTGGCCAAGGCCCCGGGCACCCTGGCCAACATCCGCCTCTGGGACAGCAGGCCCCTGCTGGCCGCCAACCGCCAGCTCCAGCAATTGCGGCTCTACTACAGCTTCCCCTCCGCGGCGGTGGATCGCTACCTGCTGGGCGATCCAGCCCGGATCACGGCGTCCCAGCAGGTGCTGATCGCCGCCCGGGAGATCGACCCGAGCGCCCTGCCGACGGGGTCACGCACCTGGTTGAACCGGCATCTGGTCTTCACCCATGGCTACGGCTTCACGGTGTCCCCGGTGAACACCTTCGGCTCCGATGGCCTGCCCTCCTTCTTTGTGAAAGATCTGGGCCGGAGCCTGCGGGTGCAGGGGAACGCTGCGCTGGGCATCAGTAACGCCAGTGCCGAAGGGGCTTTCCCGGTGGGCCGCCCCCGCCTCTATTACGGATCGGCTCCAGCTCCCTATGCGATTGCGCCCACCAAGGTGGAGGAGTTCGATTACCCCGACGGGGAACTGAACTTCTGGAACCACTTCGAGGGGGAACTTGGAGTCGGACTGGGCAATGCCTGGCAACGCTTCAAGGCCGCCGCGTACCTGGGGGAGCCCCGTGTGCTGTTCAGTGGATCCTTCACGCCCCGATCGCTGCTGCTGCTGAGGCGGCAGGTGAAGGAGCGCCTCCGGGCCCTGGCCCCATTCCTGGGTTTCGAAAGCGAACCGTATCTCGTCACCGCTGAGCTGAAGGACAGCCCGGGCCATCGCCCCGGACAGCACCAGTACTGGATGCTCGACGGCTTCACCACCAGCCGCAGCTACCCCTACAGCGAGGCCAATGCCAATGGGATTCGCTACTTCCGCAATCCGGTCAAGGCCGTGGTGGATGCCCACGACGGACGGGTCTGGCTCTACGTGAGCGATGCCTCCGATCCGATTCTTCGCACCTGGCAGAGGGCCTTTCCTGAGCTGTTCCGACCGCTTCAGGCGATGCCCAAGCCCTTGCTGAAGCACATCCGAGTGCCGATCAGTCAGTTCACGATTCAATCGGAGCGGCTGCTCCGCTATCACGTCACCGACGTGCGGACGTTCTACAACCGCGAGGATGAATGGGCGGTGCCTTCGGAGATCTATGACTCCAAGACCGTTCCGGTGCAGCCGTATCACGCCACCTTGCAACTGCCGGGGGAAGTGAAGCCGGAGTTCGTGTTGCTGCTCCCCTTCTCACCGCTGAAGCGCTCGAACCTGGTGGGCTGGCTGGCCGCCCGCAATGATCCTCCGAATTATGATCAACTGGTGCTGGTGCGATTCCCGCAGCAACGCCTGCTTCTGGGCCCGGAGCAGATCACCTCGCTGATCGCCCAGGACCCACAGATCAGCCTTCAGTTTGGCCTCTGGGGCAGGGTCGGCGGCTCCCAGCTGGTCCGCGGCAACATCCTGGTGCTGCCTGTGGGCGAAGGCTTGCTCTATGTCGAGCCGATCTATCTCCGCTCCAAATCCACGAATTTCCCCACCCTGGTCAGAGTGGTGGTGACCGACGGCCGGCGTTTCGTGATGGAGCGCAGTTTGGAGGTCGCCCTCGCCCGGCTGGTGGGGCTCAAGGCCCCTGGGGGCCAAGGATTCCCAGCCCCTCAGCAGGCGGCCACACCTGTCAACCCTTCGCCCTGAAACGAACTCCGGCGCCATGAAAAAGGGGCCCGAAGGCCCCTGAACGCCCCTTGGGCTTCGGGCTGGTGTTCGACTCAGACGGCCACCGCGGTCTTCGGATCGAGGGCACCCTTGGCGTAGAGGCCGGCGTAGAAGTTGATGTCCCGCTGTTTGATCTTGCTCGCGTTGCCGGCACACCAGAACTGCTGATAGCGGTCGAGGCAGACCTGCTTCATGTAGGCCCGGGCAGGTTTGTTGAAGTGGCGGGGGTCGAAGTTGGAGGGATCCTTGAAGGCGGCTTCACGCACGGCCGCGGTGAAGGCCAGGCGGTTGTCGGTGTCGATGTTGATCTTGCGCACCCCGTTGCGGATGCCTTCCTGGATCTCCTCGACCGGCACCCCGTAGGTTTCGGGAATCGCCCCGCCGTACTTGTTGATCATGTCCAGCCACTCCTGGGGCACGGAGGAGGAGCCGTGCATTACCAGGTGGGTGTTGGGGATCGCCTTGTGGATCTCGGCGATCCGGGAGATGGCCAGCACTTCGCCAGTGGGCTTGCGGGTGAACTTGTAGGCGCCGTGGCTGGTGCCGATGGCGATCGCAAGGGCATCCACCTTGGTCTTGGCAACGAAGTCGGCCGCCTCGGCCGGATCGGTGAGCAGCTGATCGTGGGAGAGGGCCCCCTCGAAGCCGTGGCCGTCCTCCGCTTCACCCTTGCCGGTTTCCAGGGAGCCCAGGCAGCCAAGTTCGCCTTCGACGCTCACCCCGATGGCATGGGCCACGTCCACCACTTCCTTGGTGACGGCCACGTTGTACTCGTAGCTGGCGGGGGTCTTGGCGTCAGCTTCGAGCGAGCCGTCCATCATCACGGAGGTGAAGCCGTTGGCGGCGGCACCGAAGCAGGTGGCGGCGCTGTTGCCGTGGTCCTGGTGCATCACCACCGGGATGTCGGGATAGGTTTCCACCGCGGCCAGGATCAGATGGCGCAGGAAGTTCTCACCGGCGTACTGACGGGCCCCACGGGAAGCCTGCAGGATCACGGGGCTGTCGGTCTCGGAGGCCGCCTCCATGATCGACTGCACCTGTTCCAGGTTGTTGACGTTGAAGGCAGGGATGCCATAGCCGTTCTCTGCGGCATGGTCGAGCAGCAGCCGAAGCGGAACGAGCGCCATGGGAAGAATCCTCGAGAGGGTGAAGAGGGATGAGCAGGGATGAGGGCAGCCGTGGTGAACAACGTTCACCCGGAGGCTTGGTCGCCTGGATGGCCTGAACGGCGCTGAACGCCGACCTAATTGGGGCTGGAAAACACTCTAAGGGATGCCCCTTCAAACCCTTGCAAGGGAGCCCGTGACAGCGAAAAGTGTCGCCATGGGGTGGCCTGGCGAGGCCGCTGGATCAGTCCCCTGAATGGGCGGGCGTCACTCAGACCGGCCGTTCCCGCAGGCCGCTGGCGGCGGAACGCTGGGCGGCATCGCAACAGCGCTGGCTCAAGGCCGCCTCCGCCAGACCCGGCACCATGGGCCTGTCATCGCGGACGGCCTCGGCCCACCAGCCCAGCAGCCGCCGCACCGGGGCGATCCGCCCATCCACCCAGGTGCGCGCGAAGGCCAGGGCCGGATCGGGGGTCACGATCTGGAGGGGCTCGCCTCCGCGGGAGATCCAGAGCTGAAAGCCGTGCACATAATCGGCCTGGTTGTCAGACCCCAGCACCAAGGTGGCCTCACTGCCGTAGAGCTCGATCCAGTAGCCCCGCCCCCGCCGCGTCACCGCCGCCAGATTCACCTGGGCCGGCACCTTTCCGTTCGCTCCTGCCTCGAGGCTGAGCTGAGCCAGGGCCAGGTCCTCGGCATCGACAGCGGCCATCAGACCAGAGCGATCGGGCCTCGGCCGCTCGGGGATCACCACCCGGGTGGTGGCCGCCAGTTCCAGGGTGGGACCGATCAGCCAGTGCAGGGTGTCGAAGGCGTGGCTGCCCAGGGAGCCGATCACACCGCCGCCCTGGTTCGCCTGGGCATACCAGTTCCAGGGGCGACTGGCGTCGCTGCGGCTGCCCATCAGCCAATCGAGCTTCACAAGCCAAGGCTCCCCCAGGGTGCCTTCCTCCAGCAGGGCCTTGAGCTGCTGGAACACCGGCACCGCCCGGTACTCGAAATCCACCGCCACGCAGCACCGCTGACGCAGGGCCAGCCGCCGCAGCTCCTCCACCTGGCCTGCATCGAGGCCCACGGGTTTTTCCAGCATCAGGTGCTTGCCGGCCTCCA
>CALRUP020000022.1:0-38859 GCA_943371385.1 Paenacidovorax caeni
GAAGACGAAGACGAAGACGAAGACGAAGACGAAGACGAAGACGAAGACGAAGACGAAGACGAAGACGAAGACGAAGACGAAGACGAAGACGAAGACGAAGACGAAGACGAAGACGAAGACGAAGACGAAGACGAAGGCGAAGGCGAGCCAGGCGCCGATGGTGCTTCCAAGCGCAACAGCCATCAGGACTGACCGTGGCCCGGGAACTGCGGCGCCTGCTGATCGATCCGGCGCGGCTCGCCCCCGAGCTGGCGCTGAGGCCCGAGGAAATCCGCTACCTGACGCGGGTGCTGCGCTACGGCCCGGGTGATCGGGTCGAGCTCACGGACGGGGCCGGCCGTCTCTGGAGCGCGGCCCTGATCGGGACGGATCGCCTGGGGCTGGAGCAGCCGCTCGAGCGGCCCCTGGGCCGGGAACCACGGCCGGCCCAGCGCCTGGAACTGGCGATCGCGGTGCCCAAGCGGGACATGGACCTGCTGGTGCGCATGGCCTGTGAGTTGGGGGTGGACCGGCTGCAGCCCCTGCAGGCCTCCCACAGCGCCCTGGTGGGATCGCCACGGGAGCAACGCCTGGAAGCGATCCTGCGGGAGGCCAGCGAGCAGTGCGAACGGCTCTGGCTGCCCGAGCTGGCGCCAACCGAGCCGGCCGGCCCCTGGCTGGGGGGAGCGGCCAAAGGCGGTGCCCTGCGCCTGCTGGCCACCACCCGTCAGCGGGGGTTGCCGCTGCTGGGCGAGGTTCTCCATGGGCTGGGCCCACAGCCTCCCGCCAGCCTCACCCTGGCCTGCGGGCCGGAAGGCGGCTGGAGTGAGGCGGAAGAAGAAGCCTCCGCCACCAGCGGCTGGCGGCCCGTGAGCCTCGGGCCCCGCATCCTGCGCTGCTCCACTGCGGCGGTGGCGGGCCTGGCCGTTCTCGACCACTGGCGCGCCAGGCTGGCCGCCAGCCAGGAGCCCAACAGGGACGATCCAGGGGCGCTGCGATGATCCAGGCTCGGTTCTCCGAGCGCAGCGCAGCCATGGCCGGGCCAGGGTCAGGAACAGGGTCCCCAGCGCCGCTCGAGGCCCAGGGCGACGCGACGCTCAGGCGAATCGCCGCACGCTTCGCCCTCGGGGGCGCCATCGCCGCGATCGAGCCCCTGGGCAACGGCAACGTCAACGACACCTACCGCGTCACCCTGAGCGGGGAGCCCGGACGCCGCTTCGTGCTGCAGCGCCTGAACACCACGGTGTTCCCCCATCCGGAGCGGGTGATGGGCAACATCGCGGCCCTGGGGAACCACCTGGAGGGCCGCCTGGCCGAGGAAACCGCCGGCCCCGGCCGCCGCTGGGAGGTGCCGCAACTGATCGCCCCCCTAGACGCCGCCCATCACTGGGTGCAGGACGGCGACGACGTCTGGCGCCTGACCACCTACATCGAGGGCGCCCAAAGCCTCGAGACCGTGGCCACCGAGGCCCAGGCCTGGCAACTGGGCTTCGGTCTGGGCACCTTCCACCGGCTGCTGAGCGATCTGCCGATCGAAGCCCTGACCGACACCCTCGAAGGCTTCCACATCACCCCTGGCTACCTGGCGGCCTACGAGCGGGCCCTCGCTTGCAGCACGGCGGCCTCCTGCGAGGAGCTCAGCTTCTGCCAGGCCTTCGTGGCCGAGCGCACCGCCCTGGCGGGGGTGCTCGAGACCGCCAAGGACCAAGGCGTGCTGCGGCTGCGGCCCATTCACGGCGACCCCAAGGTCAACAACGTGATGCTGGATGCGGCCAGCGGCGCGGCCATCGCCCTGGTGGACCTGGACACGGTCAAACCCGGGCTGATCCACTACGACATCGGCGACTGCTGCCGCTCGGGCTGCAACCCTCTGGGGGAGGAAACCAAGGACTGGCGGGCGGTGAGATTCGATCCCGGCCGCTGCGAGGCGATCCTGGCGGGCTACCTCAGCGCCGCTCGAGACTCCCTCACCCCTGACGACATCGCCTTCCTGTTCGATGCGATCCGCCTGATCGCCTTCGAGCTGGGCCTTCGCTTCCTCACCGATCACCTGGAGGGCAACGTCTACTTCAAGACAAGACAGGCGGGGCAGAATCTCAATCGGGCCCTGGTGCAATTCCAGCTCACGGCCAGCATCGAGGCCCAGGAGGAGGTGATTCGCGCCCTGATCGAGCGGCTGCGATGAGCGAGCTTCCCTTCCAGCTCCAACGCTTCGACGATGGCCATGACTCCCCGGGCCTGGAGATCAGCGGCAGAGTCAGGCGCGAGGGTGCCGATCTCTCCGTCCAGTTTCTGCTCCGCGGTGATTGTGCCGGGCTCGAGATCGCCCCGAGCGCCGCACAGCCCGAGCGCCGCGATCAGCTCTGGCAGACCACCTGCCTGGAATTCTTCCTGGCCGCCGCAGGCCAAGGGCCCTACTGGGAGTTCAACCTCTCGCCAGCCGGCCATTGGAACGTCTATCGGCTGGAGGGCTACCGCCACAACCTCCAGCCCGAAGCGGCCTTCACGGCCCTGCCGTTCGAGGTGACCCACAGGGAGGGGTGCCTGGAGCTGGTCCTCAACTGCTCTCTGGCGACGATTTTCGATGATCAGGCACCCCTGGAGGCGGCGGTCTGCGCCGTGATCGAGCCCCGATCGGGCCCGATCGGCTACTGGGCGCTGGTCCACCCAGGCGCTGAGCCTGATTTCCATCGCCGCGACGGTTTCCAACGCATCGCTTCGCCTCCCAGCGGCCCGGGTCCCGATTAGGACAGAAGCAGGACTGCGCAGGCCGCACCATGCCCATTCGATCGACACTCAGCCGCTGCGGCGCCCTGACCCTGGCCGCCGTGCTGGCCGGTTTCAGCGCACCGATCGCCGGCCAGGCGCGCCCCGCCCGGGGAGGCCTGGGCGGACCGGCCTCGGGCGCCGGGGTGCGGCCCGGAGTGGGTGTCGGCGCCCCCGGCGCCGGTTACACCCGGGCCCCCGGCGTCAACCCCGGTGGATTGGGCGGACCGGCCTCGGGCGCCGGGGTGCGGCCCGGGGTCGGTGTCGGGGCCCCGGGGGTGGGGCTCACACGGGCCCCTGGTGTGGCGGCCCGCAGCACCTGGAATCCCGCCTGGGGCCAAAGGGGGTATTGGGGCTCCCGGCCCTGGAGGGTCGGCTGGTATCGCGTGAACCCAGTGGCCTGGGACTGGTGGGGACCCAGTTCACTGGCCTGGGGCGCCACCAGTTTGGCGACCGCCGCCGCGGTCAGTTCCATGGTGGATCAGGCGGTGGCGGCCAAAACGACCACCTTCACGGTGCCCAGCACGAGCTACCAGCTCGATTACGGCTCCCTGCAGGCGGTGGCCCCCTACGGCGCCAGCTTCACCTACCTGGCGGGGGGCGCACCCCTCGCAGCCCAGGTGGACTGCCAGCAGGGGTGGCTCAATGGCGGGCCGCCGCGCACGGCTGATCAGGCCCAGCTGCTCAACGCCGCCTGCCTGGTGGCCTACGGCAACGGCAGCTGAGGCCTGAGGGTTCAACCCTCAGCCTTTGACCGCATCGCCACTGGCGCTGGGCAGGATGTACCGCTGGAGGCCGATGAACAGCGCCAGAACCGGCAGGATCGACACCACCGCACCAGCGGCCACCAGTCGCCAATCGAGCGAAAAGCTGCTGGCGAGCTGCTGCAGGCCCAAGGGCAGGGTGTAGAGCTTGGGGTCGTCAAGGATGATCAGCGGCCAGAGGAAATCACTCCAGGTGCCGATGAACACGAACATCGCCAGGGTGATCAGATCGGCCCGTGCCGCAGGAATCATCACGTTCCACCACTCGCCCAGGGGGGTGCAGCCATCGATCCGGGCCGCCTCCTCCAATTCCACGGGCACCCCCATGAAGCTCTGCCGCAACAGGAAGATGCCGAAGGCGGTGGCCGCCTGGGGCAGGATCAGGGCCAAGAGCGTGTTGCGCAGCCCCAGCTGCACCATCAGCAGATAGAGCGGGATCATCACCACCTGAAAGGGGATCAGGATCGTCGCCACCACCAGGGCCAGCACCAGGCCCCGCCCCTTGAAGCGCAACCGCGCCAGGGGGTAGGCCGCCAGGGAGCAGAACAGCAGGTTGGCCAGCACCGCCAGGGCGCTGACAATCGTGCTGTTGAGCAGGTACTGACCCAGAGGGTTGTCGTTGAACAGGCGGCTGTAGGCCTCCAGGCTGGGCTGCTGCGGCAACAGGGCCGGCGGGGTGGTGAAGATGTCTTCGGCCGGACCCTTGAGCGAGGTGCTCAGCAACCACAGCAGCGGCAGCAGCATCAGCAACGCCACCAGCAGCAGCGCCACCAGTTGCAGGGCCCGGCCCGCCCTGGAGCCCGACTGACCCGCTCGCAACCGACCAGCCACCATCAGACCCCCTGGCGCTCGGCCACGGGCAACGGCGCTTTCTGGGGATGGAGCGGCACGTTCTGCTGACCGTGCACCAGCCGGTTGAGGGCATTCACGAAGGCCTGGGCCGCCGCCACCACGATGTCGGTATCGGCCGCGTGCCCGGAATAGAGCACCCCTTGGTGCCGCAGGCGGATCGTCACCTCTCCCATGGCGTCGATGCCCTCAGTGACGCTCTTGACGGAGAACTCCACCAGCTCATTGGGCACCCGCGCCAGGTTGTTGAGCGCCTGACAGACCGCATCCACGGGCCCGGTGCCGATCGAGGCCTCGGTGAGCTCGGCGCCATCGGAGGTGATCAGAGTGACGGTGGCGGTGGGCTGCAGGTTGGTGCCCGTGCTCACCTGCACCAGCTTGAGGGTGAATCGCGCCTCGGCCTGCTGGATGTGCTCGCTGACGATCGCTTCGAGGTCCCGGTCGGTGATCTCACGCTTGCGGTCGGCCAGCTCCTTGAAGCGGGCGAAGGCGTCATCGAGGTCGCCGCGCTCCAGGTTGTAGCCGAGTTCCTCGAGCCGCGCCCGGAAGGCGCTGCGGCCGCTTAGCTTGCCCAGGGACAGGCGGTTGTCGGCCAGCCCGATCGTGCGGGCATCGATGATCTCGTAGGTGAGGCGGTTCTTGAGCACCCCGTCCTGGTGGATGCCCGATTCATGGGCGAAGGCATTGGCGCCCACGATCGCCTTGTTGGGCTGCACCGCCATGCCGGTGAGGTTCGACACAAGCCGAGAGGTCTTGTAGATCTCCTCGGTGCGCACGCCCGTAAGCGGTTCGCTGCTGTCTGAAGGGCGACCGAAGTAGGGGTTGAAGTAGGAACGGCGCACATGCAGCGCCATCACCAGCTCCTCGAGGGAGGCGTTGCCGGCCCGCTCGCCAATGCCGTTGATGGTGCACTCCAGCTGGCGGGCACCGTTCTTGACCGCCTCCAGAAAATTGGCCACCGCCAGCCCCAGATCGTTGTGGCCGTGCACCGAGATCACGGCCCCACCGATGTTGGGCACATGGCGGTCGATGCCGGCGATCAGAGCGCCGAATTCACCCGGGGTGGCGTAACCGACCGTGTCGGGGATGTTGATCGTGGTGGCCCCGGCGGCGATCGCCGCCTCGATCACCTCGTACATGAACTCCGGATCGCTGCGGCCGGCGTCCTCGCAGGAGAACTCCACGTCGTCGACGAGGGAGCGGGCGTAGGCCACCATCTCGGGCACGATCGCCAGCACCTCGGCGCGGCTTTTGCGCAGCTTGTGCTCCAGGTGGATGTCGCTGGTGGCCAGGAAGGTGTGAATGCGCCTGCGGGCGGCCGGGGCGACGGCATCGGCGCAGGCCTTGATGTCGCCACGGGCGGCCCGGGCCAGGCCGCAGATCACAGGACCCTCCGGGGTGCCGACGGTGGCGGCAATGCGCTGCACGGCATTGAAATCGCCCGGGCTGGCGAAGGGAAAACCGGCCTCGATGATGTCCACCTTGAGGCGGGCCAGCTGCTGGGCGATCGCCAGCTTTTCTTCAAGGTTGAGGCTGGCACCGGGGGATTGCTCGCCGTCGCGCAGGGTGGTGTCAAAGATCAACACCCGACCTGGATCACGGGCCCGGGGCGGCTCAAAGCCAGTGGGGCCGGGGGAGCTGGGGGCAACAGCGGAAGCCATGACCGCTACAAGTCGAAGTGAGTATGAGTTGAGGCAGTCTAGGTGTCGGTGGGCGCCCGGAAACCGGCCCCGGCCTCGGCGGCTTTAAAGTGCGGACCCTGCATCGGATGTCCATGGCCGCAGGCGATCTGGCCCTGGTCCTCCACGCCCATCTCCCCTACGTGCGCTCCAGTGAGCCCGGCTCCCTGGAGGAAGACTGGTACTTCCAGGCCTTGCTGGAAAGCTACCTGCCTCTGCTGGAGGTGCTGGAGGCCAGCGCTGCCGATCGAACCCAAGCCCCACGCCTCAGCCTGGGGCTCTCGCCCACCCTGCTGTCCCTGCTGTCTGCCCCCGACCTGCGCGAGCGCTTCAGCCCGTGGTTGAAAACGCGGCTGGAGTTGCTAAAGCAGGCCCCCGCCCAGCACCGTGTGGCGGCCAGCGCCCTGGCGGCTCAACTGGAGCGCAGCCTGCGCCAGTGGCGCGCCTGCAAAGGCGACCTGCTGCCGCGATTCCGGCGCCTGCAGCGCCAGGGCGTGCTCGATCTGCTGACCTGCGCCGCCACCCACGGCTACCTGCCGCTGCTGCGCCACACCCCCGAGGCGGTGCGGGCCCAACTGCTCAACGCCGTGCGGGAACACGAGCGCCTGCTCGGGGTGCGCCCCCAGGGGATCTGGTTGCCGGAATGCGCCTACTACGAGGGGCTCGACCAGCTGCTCACCAGCTGCGGCCTGCGCTACGCCGTGCTCGATGCCCACGGCCTGCTGCACGCCCTGCCCCGACCGCGCTATGGGGTCTATGCCCCCATCTGCTCCCCCGGCGGCGTCGCCTTCTTCGCCCGTGACGGCGACTCCACCCTGCCGGTGTGGTCCGCCAGCAGCGGCTACCCCGGCGATGGCGACTACCGGGAGTTCCACCGGGACCTGGGCTGGGACCTGGGCGACGGGGCCCTGGCGGAGCAGGGCATCACCAGCCGCCGGCCCCTGGGGCTCAAGCTGCACCGGGTCACCTCCCAGGGGTGTCCGCTTGATCAGAAACAGCCCTACGACCCCAGCGCCGCCCAAGCCAAGGCGGCCGAACACGCGGCCCGCTACCTGGCCGGACGCGCCGAACAGCTGGCGGGATTGCGGCAGGCCATAGAACGGCCGCCCCTGCTGGTGGCCCCCTTTGACGCCGAATTATTCGGCCACTGGTGGTACGAGGGCCCCAGCTTCCTCGCGGAGCTGTTCCGGCAGGCCCCGGCCAGCGACGTGGGCCTGGTGACCCTGCGTCAGGTGCTGGAGCGCTCCAGTGATCTGCAGCTCTGCCGCCCCTCCCCCTCGAGTTGGGGCCAGGGGGGCTACCACCACTACTGGCTCAATGAGAGCAACGCCTGGGTGGTGCCGGAATGGCACCGGGCTTCAAGCGCCATGGTCGAGCGGGTGAACCGGGGGGTGCGCAGCATCCGCGAGCAGGATCTGCTCGCCCAGGCGGGCCGGGAGCTGCTCCTGGCCCAGTCATCGGATTGGAGCTTCATCCTGCGGGCGGGCACCACCACGGAACTGGCCCGCACGCGGATCCAGCGCCACCTCGATCGCTTCTGGCGGCTGCTGGATGCGATCGAACGGGGTGTGGATCCACCGGCCCACTGGCTGAAAGCGGTGAAGGCCGAGGACAGCCTGTTCCCGGGGCTCAACGGCGCCGACTGGGCCAGCCGCTGATGCGCCGCGTTCCCAACCTCGGCGCCATCGAGCAGCGCCGGCTGCTGCGGGACGCCCTGCCGGCGGAAGCGAGCTTCACGGCCAACCTCGCCGTTCGTGGTCAAGAGCCCCCCCGACGCGGAAGGCTGCGGGTGCTGCAGTTCAATCTGGGCCGCCTCTGCAACATGCGCTGCCACCACTGCCACGTGGATGCGGGCCCCGATCAGGGCCACACCCAGATGGGCGACGCTGTGGTGGAGCAAAGCCTGGCGGCGATTGAGCGCCTGCGCCCCGAGGTGGTGGACCTCACCGGCGGAGCCCCGGAACTGCACGGCCGCTTCCGCGATCTGGTGCGTGCGGCCCGCTCCCTGGGCTGCCACGTGATCGACCGCTGCAACCTGACGGTGCTGCTGCTGCCGGCCATGGCGGATCTGGGGGCGTTCCTGGCCGCGCAAGGGGTGGAGATCGTGGCCAGCCTGCCTGATCCCGAGGCCGGTCCCACCGACGCCCAGCGGGGTGAAGGCACCTGGGCCGCCTCGATCGAGGCTCTCCGAAAGCTGAATGCCCTCGGCTACGGCCAGGGGGATCCTGCCCGCGCGCTCACCTTGATGAGCAACCCAGCGGGCACCCGCCTGCAGCAGCTCACGTCCTGCGACGAGCAGCGCTGGCAACGCCAGCTGCTCGAGGCCCATGGGGTGCGCTTCGATCGGCTGATCGGCCTCAACAACATGCCGATCGCCCGTTTCCTGCAGCAGCTGCAGCTCGATGGCCACGTCAACGGCTACCTGAAGCTGCTCCACGGGGCCTTCAACCCCGGGGCCCTGAACGGCCTGATGTGCCGCGACACCCTCTCGGTGGCCCCCGATGGCCGCCTTTACGACTGCGACTTCAACCAGATGCTCGAGCTTCCCCGCGCCGCCGCTGTGAAGGGCGGAAACAACCTCGCTTCGATCCTCACCAACGTCGAGCTGGAAGGGAGCCCGATCGCCTGGGGCAACCACTGCTTCGGCTGCACCGCCGGCCAGGGCAGCTCCTGCGCTGGCGCCACGGTGACTTGAGAACGAGCCAGACCAGACGTCAGGGGATCGACCTGATCCGCAGCGTCAGCATCCTCTACATCGTGGGGTTCTGGCACCTGCTTGGTTACGCCCCTGCCATCGACGGCTACAAGAACGATCTGACCCATCGACTGACCCTGGTGGTCCTCGGGCTGTTTCTGTTCATCTCCGGCCATCTGATCGGACGATCATCCAGCACTTCAGCCAGAGGCTGGAGATCGATCCCCGAGTTCTACAAGCGTCGACTGATCAGGATTTATCCCCCTTACCTGCTGGCCCTGTTGCTGTTCGAGTTGTGCGGCCTGCTCGAGCGTGGTCAGCTCCTACCAGCTGTGTTTTTGGTCTCCAGCCTGGTCGGCAACCATCTGAAAACCCTCTGGTTCGTTGAGGTTCTGATGGTGTTCTACCTGCTGGCGCCCTTCCTCCTGCTCCTGCAACGCAGCACGGGGGCTGAAGCATCACGGCTGAAAGGCGCTGCCCTACTCGTGATGCTGATCGGTACCAGTGTGCTGCTGTCCAGGTGGCTCCGTTATTGGGATCCAAGATTGTTCTTTTATTTCCCCGCCTTCGCCACAGGCTTGATCAGTGCCACCTGGCCATCCACAACACCAATGGGAGGCCCCTTACGTAAAAGAATAAGTACCTTCACCTACATCATTCCGGCCTGCATCGCTGCGGTGGTGGTGTCGTTCGGGCATGGGGATTTGAATGAACAGAATCTCGCCATCTTCCCCCTCGCTCTGTTCGGACCCTGGGCCCTGTTCCTTCTCGTCACCAGCTTTGAAAAAAAGCTTCAACTGCCGGGATATCTGCTGCAGCTGAGCCTCTCCAGTTACTTCCTCTATCTCTTCCACCGGCCGGTCTACTGGGTCTTGACCTCCCTGGTCTCTCCCTCAGGCGCCGTGCTGCAACTGATCTATCTGCTGGTCGTCTGCTTGCCGGCGGCGATCACGACCGCCTGGCTGGGCCAGCGGCTCTACGACCGGCTGCTCAGCCAGCTCAGGGGTTTTCGGCATCGTTCACGGGTTGAGGACTCTCCCTAGCAGGGCCCATTCCCGCCCCTTCGCCTCCATCAACCCCCAGCGCACGGAACCCGGGGCGGTGGCGAACAGACGCAGCATCGCCACCACCAGGGCCGGCAGCGGAAGGCTGTTGGTGAGAAAGCCATACCACTGCCCGGCGGGCAGGGCGAAGAAGGTGGCGAAGAAAGCCCGCAGCTGACCCTCGGGGTAGCGCATCAGCTTCTCCAGCCCGAAGCGGTAGAGGGCATGCTTGCGCCGCAGCTCCAGTGGCCAGAGGCCCGCCCAGGCCCGGCGTGCCAGCTCAGCAGTGGGCCGCTGGGGATCGGCCAGACCTGTGGCGATCGCCTCGGCCAGGTCGGGGGCCCGCCTCAGCAGGGCGCCCACCATGTAGCCAGAGGCGGGGTGCACCATCGAGGCCGCCCCACCGAAGCCGACCACCGGTTGATGCAGATCCGGCAGGGGCAGATTCATCGGAAACAGGCAGTGCTCCTCGTGCTGCACCTCGAGCACCTCCACCCCCCGGGCCGCCAGGCGCCGCAGCAGCCGCTCCTTGAGCCGCTCGAAGGGCAGCGGCGGGGCCAGGGCCAGGGAGGTTTCCTCGACGAAGAACACCCCATCGCCACAGTCCATCGCATACAGGAAGGTGGGGGGCTCCTGGCGCTCGGCCGGGGTGAGGTGGCCTGTGCGGAAATCCATCAGCACAAACTGCTCCGGCTCCACAGGCGGCGCCGAAAAGCGCCCAACGATTCCGTAGGCAGCCTGGCCCGCCACCGGGCCTTCATCGGGCCTGTGCACGAACACCGGATCGTGGCCACTGGCATCCACCACCAGGCGCGCCGTCAGCTGAGCGCCGTCTGCGGTGGTGACCACCGAATGGCAGCGGGCGTGGTGAATCGCCACCGCCCGGCCCCGGTGCCAGAGCAGACCCGCCGCTTCACCCCGCTCCAGCCAGTGGCGCTGGAGCTTGTCTTTGTCGAACAGGCCGTAGTCGCGGCCATGGGGGCAGGGGGTCTCGCCAAACCAGCTGAGCGTGTTTGACCAACGGTGGCCGAGCAGATCGGCCAGCCCCAGCCGGTCCACCTCCTCACCCCAGATGCCGTAGGTGTTGGGCCAGGGATCCCTGGGATCCCCGAGGGCCAGTGCCGCCACGGTGACGCCGCGCTCCAGCAGGGCCGTGGCAATGGCCAGGGCCGCCGGTCCCGCCCCCACGACGAGCACATCCACGGCAACGGATGGATCGCCGTCGATGGCGGGAGCCCCTGGGGCGTTCGCGCTCAAGGCCGGGCTGCTCAGGAGCCCGGCAGCGGGTCAGCGCCCTCGGAGCCGCTGGGCTCGCCATCGGTGGCCTCAGCAGCCGTGACCACTTCGCCCTCCTGCTCGGCCGCCGGAGGCACCAGCACCACCTCAGACAGCCGGTCGCCGGAATCAAGCCTCTGAAGACGCACGCCCGTGGCCGCCCGCGACTGCTGCGGCACTGCATCGGCCTGCATGCGCACGATCACGCCCTTCTCACTCACCAGCAGCAACTCCTCACCGGAGCCCAGCACCTTGAGCCCCACGAGCACATCACCGTCGCGGCGGAACTTGATCGCCCTCAGCCCCAGACCCGCCCGCTTCTGCAAGCGGAACTGGTTCACCGGCACACGCTTGCCCAGGCCACTGGCGCTGGCCACCAGCACCCACGGACCCTCGCCGGCGGTGGTCTCTTCAGACTCTCCTTCGGCTTCCTCATCGGCTGAATCAGAGGCACTGTTGGCGATCTGATCGGCGAGCTCCACAGGCAATACGTCCATGCTCACCAGTTCATCACCCGGCCGCAGGGCCATGGCCCGCACCCCCCGGGCGGTGCGCCCCAGGGGCCGCAATTCTTCGTCTGTGATGCGGAAATGGATCGTCATTCCTTTCAAGGAGCCGATCAGCACGCTGTCGCCGGGAAGGGCCAGGCGCACCCAGCGCAGGTCGTCGCCCTCCTCAAGACCAATGGCAATCAGACCGTTGGAGCGGATGTTGGCGAAGGCCGACAGACGCGTGCGCTTGATGTACCCGCCGCTGGTGAGCATCAGCAGTTGCACATTGTCTTCGAATTCACTCACCGCCAGCAAGGACGTGATCTGCTCTTCGCGCGGGATCGGCAGCAACTGAACGATCGGGGTGCCCTTGGCGGCACGACTGGAAAACGGCACCCGGTAGGCAGGCAGGGCATAGGCCACCCCGCGGTCGGAGAACAGCAGCAAGGTGTCGTGGTCGTTGCAGCTGATGAACAGCCGCACCGCCTCCTCCCCCTGGCTCTTGGTGCCGGCCTTGCCGCGGGTGCCGCGGCTGGTGGCCTCGAACTCGCTCACCGGCATGCGCTTGAGGTAGCCGTTTTCAGTGAGCAGTACGACCGAACGCTCGTTGGCGATCAGGTCGATGTCTTCGAGGCCGCCTTCAAGATCAAGGATCTCCGTGCGGCGGGGGGAGTCGTAGCGGCTGCGGATCTGGCCCAGCTCCTCAGTGATCAGCCCAAGGACGCGTTCGCGGCGGCCAAGGATGTCTGTGTAGTCGGCGATCTTGGCGACAAGATCCGCATGTTCCAGGCGGATCTTGTCGGCCTCAAGGGCCGTGAGCCGCCGGAGTTGCATCTGCAGGATGGCGTCGGCCTGGATCTCGCTGAGACCGTGGCGTTCCTGCAGCTGTTTCCGTGCTGTGGCCGTGTCAGCGGCCGCGCGGATCAGGGCAATGATCGGATCGAGTTGCTCAAGGGCCAGCAGCAGGCCCAGCAGGATATGGTCACGCTCCTCGGCCTTGCGCAGGAAGTAGCGCGTGCGCCGCTCGATGGTGGTGATGCGGAAGTCGAGGAACACCTCGAGCATCTTGCGCAAGGTGAGCAGCACCGGCTCGCCATTCACCAGCGCCAGCATGTGGGCCGAGAAATTGTTCTGCAGTGGCGTGAGCTTGAAAAGGTTGTTGAGCACCACCTGGGGATAGGCATCGCGGCGTAGCTCAATCACGATCCGCATGCCATCGCGGTCGCTTTCGTCGCGGATGTCGGAGATGCCTTCGAGTTTTTTGTCGTTGACCATCTCAGCGATGCGCTCGATCAGCGACGCCTTGTTGGTCTGATAGGGGAGTTCGGTGATGATCACCGCATCGCGATCCGGACGCCCGGGAACTTCGAGCGTTTCGATGGCAGCCACACCGCGCATGGTCACCGAGCCGCGGCCACTCAAGTAGGTCTCGCGGATGCCCCGGCGCCCGAGGATCTGGCCACCGGTGGGAAAGTCGGGGCCGGGAATGATCGCCATCAAGGTGCGATCATCAACCTCGGGATTCTCGATCAGGGCCAGCAGGCCGTCGATCAACTCGGTGAGATTGTGGGGGGGGATGTTGGTGGCCATCCCCACGGCAATGCCGGAGGAGCCATTGAGCAGCAGGTGGGGCACCCGCGCCGGCATCACAGTGGGCTCTTGCTGCGAACCGTCGAAGTTGTCGATGTAATCGACTGTTTCAGCTTCAATGTCTTCGAGCAGGCTGTCGGTGGTGAGGGCCTGCAGGCGGGATTCCGTATACCGCATCGCGGCCGGAGGATCGTTGTCAACCGAGCCAAAATTGCCGTGCCCATCGATCAGGGGCATCCGCATCGAGAAGTCCTGGGCCATGCGCACCAGGGCGTCGTAGACCGCTGTGTCGCCATGGGGGTGGTACTTGCCGAGCACCTCACCCACCACCCGGGCACATTTCCGGTAGGGCCGATCACTGGTGAGCCCAAGCTCGTACATCGCATAAAGGATGCGGCGATGCACGGGCTTGAGGCCGTCGCGGGCATCGGGCAAGGCCCGTCCCACGATCACACTCATCGCATACTCCAGATAGGAGCGCGACATCTCGATACGAAGGTCGGTCTGGATGATCCGCCCGTCGGATTCGCCGGGACCGGTTGGATCCGCCATGCATGACCATCTAAACCAACGATCAGTTTAACGAAACCCTGCGCCGATGCCTTTGCTGCCCCGCACGGAAGCCGAACTCCAGGAGCGCCAACGCCGCGGCGATCTGCGGGTGCGTGCTGCGGCCGCCTACCGGGCCCTGGTGACCGAGGTGGGGCTGGAGCAGGCCTACGCCAGCACCGATGTGGTGGTGGCCAGCAATGCGGAATTCACCGACCAGGCCACGCTGCAACTGAGCCTGGGGCCCACGGACCCGCCGATCCGGGTGCGCGAGTTCCGGCTTGGCAACGTGGAGGGGCTGGGCGGCCATGGCGGCACCGACCTGCTGCTGCCGATCGGTGGTGGGCTGAGCGAGCCCCAGCGTCAGGGCGGTGCCCAGGTGCTGGCGGCCCTGCTTTCCGGCGAAGAGCTGGAACTGCTGGCCAGCGGCGAGGCCACGGCCCTCCATCCCCGCCGGGAACTGGGAACCCGACTGAGCCTGGAGGGCATCGGTGCCGGCCGGCTGCTGCTCCATCGGGCGATCGGCGAGAACGGGGTGGTGGCGGTGAGCAGCGCCGAGGGCCTCACCCGCAGCCCTTTCGGCCCCTTGCTGGGCCCCTACGTCACCGCCCTGTACAGCTGTGGGGGCAGCGGCAGCATCGGTCTGACCATGCCGGGGCTGTCGCTGCTGGGGCCGGGCTCACCGGTGCTGGTGGGCGGTGCCCTGGGCTGGGTGACTGGCGCCGGCAGCGGCCATCTGCCGGACACCCGGCGGCTGCCCAGCGGCCACGCACGCGTGCCCGGCGCCGTGGCGGCCGTGAGCGCCGACCTGCACGAGCTGCGCGGCGAATGGGTGCGGCCCACCTTCTTCGAGGGCCACGGCAGTGGCCTGCTGGTGGCGATCGCCGCACCCGTCCCGCTGATCAATGCCACCGTGGCGCTGCAGGCGGCGGCGGAAAACGACCAACTGGAAGCTCCGGTGCTGGATTTCTCGATCCCACGGCGGGTCAAACCTGGTTTTGGCGGAATGTCCTACAGGCAGCTGCTCACGGGTCGGATCCAGGTGGATGGCCATCAGCTCAGCTGCGCCCCAGCCCACAGCCCACGACTCGCCGAGGGCATCGCCGCCGAACTGATCGAACGGCTGAAGGCGGGTCGATTCCCGCTGCAGCTGCCCGCGTTGCCGCTGAGCAGCCGCTCGGCCCTGATCCCCCTGGACAGCTGATCCACAGCCGGAGGCACCGGCGAGGAAACGCCGTAAGCTCCCCGGCGACGGCACCCCAGGCGACCGATGGTCGAATCCAGCGCCCCCGGGAACGGGGAGTCCACCCCGCCCACGTCCACCTCGACGCCGATCACCCCACCGATCGAAGCCGTCGAAGCGGCAGGTCCTGGCCTCCCCCTGGGCGCGACCGATGAGGGCACCGCAGCCACCCCTGAGCCGACGGGCGAACCCTCGATCGAGCCCGCAGCCGAACCCCCAGGCCTCCAGGTGAGTGCGGCGGCACCGGAACCCCCCGAACCCTTCAGCCCCGAGCCCAGCCCCGAGCCCAGCCCGGTGCCGAGTCCGGCGTCCTCCACCCTAGTCATTGAGCCGAGTTCTGAGTTGGTGGCTGCGGTGGAACCCACCTTCATCAGCAGCATCGAGGTGCCCGCCGATCCCACGACCGTGGGCGAGGGCGGCGGCGAATGGGAGCTGTTGATCAGCAAGATCCGCCATTGGCTGGAGAGCGGCGAACTGAAGATCACACTCCAAACCGCGCGCACCCCCCTGCTGGCCCTGGGGGCCCTGGTGGGCCTGGTGCTGGTGCTTCGGATTTACGGCGCCCTGCTGGGGGCCATCGACAGCCTGCCCCTGGTGAGCGGTTTGCTCGAACTCACCGGCGTGATCTGGCTGGCCCGCTTCGGCGCCACCAACCTGGTGCGCAGCAGCGAACGCCAGGCCCTCCTCAGCGGGTTGCAGCGGCGCTGGAAGGCGTTTTTCGGCAACAGCTGAGCTGACCAGGTGCGGACAATGCCCCTGGAGCTGGCGCAAGGCCGGTTGATAGCTTGGCCCGACTGTCACAGCGCGCACCGGTGGACATTCAATTAGGTCGTTCACGAACCGTGCGTCGTGCCTATGGCATCGACGAAATCGCCCTTGTGCCAGGCGGACGGACTGTGGACCCCGATGTCACCGACAGCAACTGGAGCATCGGAGGCTTCCAGCGGGAGATTCCGATCATCGCCAGCGCCATGGATGGAGTGGTCGATGTGGCCGTGGCCATCGAACTCTCCCGCCTGGGTGCCCTGGGCGTGCTCAACATGGAGGGGGTGCAGACCCGCTACGACGATCCCAATCCCGTGCTGGATCGGATTGCGGCGGTGGGCAAGGAGGAGTTCGTGCCTCTGATGCAGGAGCTCTACAGCCAACCGGTGCGCGAAGACCTGATTCGTCGGCGCATCGCCGACATCAAGGCCGGTGGTGGCATCGCCGCCGTCAGCGCCACCCCCGTGGCCGCCCTGCGCTTCGGCCAGGTCATCGCCGAGGCCGGTGCCGACCTGCTGTTTGTGCAGGCCACGGTGGTCTCCACCGAGCACATCGGCCCCGAGGGCCGGGAGACCCTCGACCTTAAGGCGCTCTGTCGGGACCTGGGTGTTCCGGTGGCGATCGGCAACTGCGTCACCTATGAGGTGGCCCTGGAACTGATGCGAGCGGGGGCCGCGGCGGTGCTGGTGGGCATCGGCCCTGGAGCAGCCTGCACCTCCCGCGGGGTGCTGGGCGTTGGCATCCCCCAGGCCACGGCCGTGGCTGACTGCGCCTCCGCCCGAGAGGATTACGAGCGCGAGAGCGGTCGCTACGTGCCGGTGATCGCCGATGGCGGCATCGTCACCGGGGGCGACATCTGCAAGTGCATCGCCTGCGGCGCCGACGCGGTGATGATCGGATCCCCGATCGCCCGGGCGAGCGAAGCCCCCGGCCGCGGCTTCCACTGGGGCATGGCCACCCCCAGTCCGGTGCTGCCCAGGGGCACCCGCATCAAGGTGGGCACCACAGGCTCGCTCGAGAAAATCCTGCGCGGCCCTGCCGGCCTCGATGACGGTACCCAGAATCTGCTGGGGGCCCTGCGTACCTCCATGGGCACCCTGGGCGCCCGCAACATCAAGGAGATGCAACAGGTGGAAGTGGTGGTGGCGCCGTCCCTGCTCACCGAGGGCAAGGTCTACCAGAAGGCCCAGCAACTAGGCATGGGGAAGTGATCCATCCCACACGGCAGCGGATTAAAAACCACACAAGGCGGGCGTAACCTGAAGACGTGGGGGCTACGGCTCGCACACTCCTCACACCCCCCAGCCCGGCGCGTCCGGGCCTTTTGTCTTTCACCTTGGCGCTGGCGTGGGGGTGCGCCGACAGGGGGTTGCTAGATTCGCCCAACCCTGATCTCCCCTCGGATGTCCAGCGCTGCTGCCGTCACCGACGCCTCCTTTGAGCTCGATGTGCTCAAGAGTGATGTGCCCGTGCTGGTGGACTTCTGGGCCCCCTGGTGTGGCCCCTGCCGGATGGTGGCGCCGATCGTCGAGGAGATCGCCAAGGAGTTCGAAGGCCGCATCAAGGTGTTCAAGCTCAACACCGACGAAAACCCCAACGTCGCCAGTCAGTACGGCATCCGCAGCATCCCCACCCTGATGGTCTTCAAGGGCGGCCAGAAGGTCGACACCGTCGTCGGGGCCGTGCCCAAGACCACCCTCTCCGGCACCATCTCCAAATACCTCTGAGTTCCCTCTCCACCCAGCCCCACTTATCTGGCCAGAGCCCCCTCGAGGCCCTTGATCGTCAGTTGCGCGGTCACCCCCAGCGGCGGCTGATCGAGAGGGCCCTGGTGAGCTTGCTGGAAATCAGCCGCAGCGAGTCCGACGAAGACAGCTGGCGCCTGATCAGCGGCGCCCTCGCCGACATCAGTGAAGCCCTGGCGGTCTTCCACTCCCGGCGTGCCACTCGCAAGATCACCGTGTTCGGCTCGGCCCGCACCGGGCCGAACGACCCCAGCTATGCCGTCGCCGAGGAGCTGGCGGCGGCGGCGGTGGCGGAAGGTTTCGAGGTGATGACCGGCGCAGGCGGTGGCGTGATGGAGGCGGCCAACCGGGGGGCGGGTTGTGAGAACAGCATCGGCCTGAACGTGGATCTGCCCTTTGAGCAGCACGCCAACCGCTACGTCAGTGGCTGCGAGGGCCGCCTGCTGCACTTCCGCTACTTCTTCACCCGCAAGCTCTTCTTCCTGCGCGAAAGCGATGCCCTGGTGGTGCTGCCAGGGGGCTTCGGCACGCTCGATGAACTGTTCGAGTCCCTCACCTTGATCCAGACGGGCCGCACCCCACCGATTCCCCTGGTGCTCCTGGCCCCGGAGGGCGACGATTTCTGGGAAGGCTGGGAGCTGCACGTGCACGACGGTCTCGCCAAGAGGGGTCTGATCTCTCCCGAGGACGGCTCTCTGCTGATGCGGGCCCGCACCGCCTCGGAGGCGATCGCCCTGATCTGCCGCTTCTACCGGGTCTTCCATGCGGCCCAGTTCGGCGCTGATCGGCTGGAGTTGCTGCTGCACGTACCCTTCCCCAGCGCCCAGCTTCCCCCGTTGAACCACGCCTTCGCCGACCTGCTCGAGGAAGGATCGATCCAGGCCGGCGAGAGCTGCGACGACAACGGCATCCTGCGGCCCTGCCTGCGGCTGCACATCGACAAGCGCCGCATCGGCCGGCTGTACCAGTTGATCGACCACCTCAACACCCTGGATCTGCCCCCCAGCCAGGCGCTGGAGCATCCTGGCGAGCGCCTCTGCGCCATCGAGCCATGAGCCGGATCGGCTTGATCGACTACGGCATGGGCAACCTCCATTCCGTCACGCGGGCCTTCGAGCGCCTCGGGGCCGAGGTGATTCCCCTGCAGCGGGCCGAGGCCTTCGAGCACTGCCAGGCGCTGGTGTTGCCGGGAGTGGGGGCCTTCGATCCGGCCATGGAGCGACTGCACCGCTCGGGCCTGGTGCCGGCCCTGGAGGCCTGGACCAGCGCCGGTCGCCCCTTGCTGGGGATCTGCCTGGGGCTGCAGCTGCTGTTCGAGGGCAGCGATGAAGGCCAAGCCAAGGGGCTCGGTCTGATCAAGGGGCGGGTGCGGGCCCTGCCCCGCAGCCCCGGCCACCCTGTGCCCCACATGGGCTGGGCGCCATTGATTCCGGCGACCCCAAGCCCGCTGCTGCCAGCGGGGGGCTCACCTGATTGGGTCTACTTCGTGCATTCCTACGCCGCCGTCCCCAGCGAGGACTCCTGCGTGACCGCCCGGGTGGCCTTCGGCGAAACCCAGGTGACCGCGGCGCTCTGGCAGGGCCCGATTGCCGCCTGCCAGTTTCACCCGGAGAAATCCTCCAGCGATGGCCAGGCCCTGCTGCGCCGCTGGCTCGACTGGCTGGAGAGGCCCGGGACCGAGGCCCGATGAGTCTGCGGCTCAGCGGTGGCCGCAAGCTGATCAGTCCCCCGGGAGAGATCGCCCGCCCCACCACCGCACGGGTGCGCCTGGCGGTGATGAACCTGCTGGCGCAGGATCTGGCCGGGGGCCGTTGGCTGGATCTGTTCTGCGGCAGCGGTGTGATGGGCTGTGAGGCCCTGCAGCGGGGGGCCGCCGCCGTGGTGGCGATCGAGCGTGACCGGCGGGTGGCTTCCGCCGCCCGCCGGAACCTGGAAGCGGTGGCCCTCGCCCTGGCGGGCACTGGCGATCCCCCCTCCACCCAACTGGTGGCGCGAGAGGCGTTGGGCTGGCTGGAATCAGCGCCGGTGACGCCCTTCGATCTGATCTATGCCGATCCGCCCTACGAGTTGGGACTCTACGGGCCAGTGGCGGAGCGAGTGGGCCGGCGCGGCTGGCTGGCGGAAGGCGGGCGGATGGTGTGGGAATGCGCCAGCACGGCCATCCCCGAGTCACCGAAAGGCTGGAAGCTTCAGGACCAACGCCGCTATGGCGGCACCAGCGTGCTGATCCTCAGCCGCTGATGGGCACTTCCACGGATCCAGGTGGGGAGATTCAGCCGCCCAGGGCGCTGCCCCGGCGGTACTGGTTCCAGGCGGCCACGAACAGACCCAGCAGGGTGACGGGGATCAGACCGAGCACGATGCCGCAGAGCAGGGGTTCGATCATGGAGGGGGCCAACGAGGCTTCAGACCACAATTGTTTCATGGCCGAGGCAGGCTTGACCTCTAGACCCGCGCAACCGTGACAAGCCCACCCGTCGCCGCTCCCTTGTCGCCCCAGCGTCGAGGCCTGATCGCCGCCCTGGTGCTGCTGGCCACCGCCGCCTGCATCCTGTTGGTGATGGTGGTGCTGCCGGCCTCCCGCAGCGACCCCTACACCTTGAGCACCCTCGAGCGCAGCGGCTCGGCTGAGAATGGCGGCCGTCTGTTCCTGATCAACTGCGCCGGCTGCCATGGCATCGCCGCCCAGGGGTTGGTCGGGCCCAACCTGCATGGGGTCAGCCAGCGGCGCAACGATGCCAGCTTGATCCGCCAGGTGGTGAGCGGCAGCACCCCACCGATGCCTAAGTTCCAGCCCGAACCCCAGGCGATGGCCGACCTGCTGGCCTATCTACACAGCCTGGTTTGAGCAGCGCGGCCCAACTGGTGCTGGTGCTGGTGGAACCGGCGGGGCCCTTGAACGTGGGCAGCGTCGCCCGCCTGGCGGCCAACTTCGGGCTCCAGCAGCTGCGTCTGGTGGCGCCCCGCTGCGATCACCTGGGGGAGGAGGCGCGCCGGATGGCGGTCCATGCCCAGCCGCTGCTGGAGCGCGCCCAGCTCTTCACCGATCTGGCCGCCGCCCTGGCCGACTGCCGTCGGGTGGTGGCCTGCAGCGGGCGGGTCGATTCCGACGCCGTGCCGCTGGAACCGCCGTCGGGCGCCCTGGCCTGGCTGCTGGCGGCCGATGGGGCGGCCCCCAGCGCCCTCGTGTTCGGTCGCGAAGATCGGGGCTTGAGCATCGATGAACTGCTGCTGGCGAGCCGCGTCCTACGCATCGCCACCGATGACGGCTACCCCTCGTTGAATCTCTCCCACGCCGTGGCGATCGCCCTGCATGAACTGCGGCGCCTTGCGGCGGAGGACCCCGCCGAGCCGGCGGAGGTCAACGGCGAGGCTGAGACTGACGCCGGCGACCCCGCCCTGCGGGGAGATCTGGAGGCCTCCTTGAGCGATGCCGAAGACTTGCTTCTGGAGGTGGGGTTTCTGCTGCCCCACACCCGCCACGCCCGCATGGCCAAGGTGCGCGCCCTGCTGCAACGGGCTCGGATCACCAGTGAGGAAATGGCCCTGGTCCGGGGCATGGTCCGGCAGCTGCGCTGGGCGAGCCGCAGGCCAACCCCTTAGGGTCGCCCCAGTTCCTGGCAACGTCTCCGCCCGTGAGTTCCGGCCGCCCCACCCGCCCAGGATCCGGAAGCTGGGGACGACCCCTGCGCCTGGTGCTGCGGCTGCTGGTGATCGGGGTCGGTCTGGGGGTGATCACCGGCACCGCCCTGAAGCTGCTGGCACCCCGGTTGGCGAAGGGGGGGCTCGGAGGGATCGGTGCGCTGACACCAGCCCAACTCCCGCCCGTCTCCAGGGGCCTGCAGCGGGGCCTGCCCCTGGGCCGCTTCGAGCCCAAAACCGAACTGACCGCCCTCAGCCAGCGCTGGGCCGCCCTGGCCTCCGCCCAGAAGGATCTGAGGACGTCTGGCTACCTGCTGGTGCTCGATGACGGGCGCTACGCCCAGCTCAATGCCGATACCCCCCTGCCGGCCGCCAGTTCGATCAAAAGCCCCGTTCTGTTGGCGGCCCTGGAGGATCTCGATACCGGCAAGCTGCGCTGGAACGAGCCCCTGATCCTGAGCAAGGAGGTGATCGGCGCCGGCGCCGGCTGGATGGCGAACAAACCGCTCGGCACACGCTTCCCCTTCTACGAGGCGGCCACCGAGATGATCCGGGTGAGCGACAACAGCGCCACCAACCTGCTGATCAAGCGGCTTGGGGGCAAGGCCGCCACCAATGCCCGCTTCGCCGTCCTGGGCCTGGGGGCCACGGTGATCAACAACTGGCTCCCCGATCTGGAGGGCACCAACACCACCAGCAGCCGCGACCTGGCCCGCACCTTCGCCCTGGTGGAGACCGGCGAGAAACTGAGCCCCCGGGCCCGGGATCTCTTCCGCGGCATCATGGGTACGTCCCGCACCAACACCCTGATTCCCCTGGGGATCCTCAAGGGGATCGGCGGCGGTGAGGTCGCTGAACCGGACCAGGAGCTGCTGGCCCGCGGCATCACCGTTCTCAACAAGACCGGGGACATCGGCATCGCCTATGCCGACGCCGGCGTGATCGAACTGCCCAATGGCAAGAGGGCGGTGGCCGCCTTCATGGTCAAGGGCCCTTTCAACGACCCCCGCTCCACCGACCTGATCCGCGCCATGGCCGCCGCCGCCGCCCAAGCGCTGGTGGGTCCTGCCGCACCCCCCGCCCCGACCCCATGACCAAGCCCCTCCTGCCTCCCGGGCTGCTGCTGGCACTGCTGCCGGCATGGCTGCCGGCGACCCTGTCGTTCCCGCTCAGCGCCGCTGCCCAGAGCCCCTCCTCCACCACTTCGGCGGGCGTACCTGCCCAGGTGGTGCTTCGCCCCCAGCAGGTGCGGCCGCTGCCGGGCGGTCTTGATCCGGTGCTGGTGGTGAACGACAACAACCCTGAACTGATCCGCAGCCCGGGGATCCTCCTCTCCAGCTTCGACCCCAAGGCCGTGATCGCCGGACAGACTCTGGCGGTGCCCGGCGCCCATCTCGATGTCCCCCTGCAGGGCCGCTTCGAGCTCTTCAGTCACCATGTCTATGCCGGCCGGCCCGAAAGCGCCGATTCGACCCTCTGGCTGGCGGTGGTGGCAGCCCCCCGGGGCAACCGACCTGTTCGCCTGCGGCTCGTGGCCGGGGCCACGGCGCTATCCCAGTCGAATGATCCGCGCCAACCAGCCGCCCCCTTCCTGCCCCTGCCCCCCCTGCTGAGCCAGAACGGCGAGGGCCCCTACGCCGGCCCCGGAAGCCGTGTGGCGGGCGAACTGCTGACCCGCCAGCCCCGCAACCCGCTGCTGCCGGAGCAGTGGACGCTGATTCCGGGCCAGCTCACCACCCTGCTGGCCCTCCCCCTGCCTGTGCGGGGCCTCGATCCCCTGCTTAACGGCCGCAACCTGCAGCTGCGCCTTGAGAGTGACGGGCCGGTGTCCGTGGCCACCCTGGCCAGCCTGGGCGGCGACACACCTCCGGCCGAAGTGGAATGGACGCGCCTGCTGCAGGGGGATCTGAGCCCCAAGGAGCATCCCCCCTCCCCCCTTGGCAGCCTTGGCCCGGTCATCTATTCACGGGTGAGCGGCCTCCAGCAGGGCAGCCTCTGGCGCGCCACCCTCACCGATCCGGGCAAGACCACCCTCTCGGTGCGCAGCGCGCCGGTGTCCTGGCCGATCAGCAGCCTGGACCGGGGCCGGCTGGGCAGCGGCCAGGTGCAGACCGCCCCCCTGAAACGACGCTACCCCGATACCGCCTGGGCCGCCCACGGCAACTACGGCATCGAATACGACCTCACCCTGCCCCTGCTCAACGACACCAACGCGCCCGTGAGCCTGCAGCTGGCGTTGGACTCCCCCCTCAAGGGGGACGCCCCGATCGGCGGCCTGCGCTTCAACGCCACCCCCCCCCGGGCGGTCACCTTCCGGGGCCTGATCGAGGTGCGGGGCCTCGATGGGCCCTCCGGCCGCCCCAGCGGTCCCCAGGGCTTCCATCTGGTGCTGCGCCAGGGCCAGAGCGGGCCAGCCCTGGGCACGGTCAGCCTGGCGCCCCGGGGGCAGCGGCGCCTGCGGGTGCGTCTGATCTATCCGGCCGACGCCACGCCGCCCCAGGCCCTCAGCCTGCTGCCGCTGGACGCTCCACCCGCGGCCGGAGGGCCACAGCCGGCTGTGAAACAATCCGGAGTTTCCCCAGGCACGCCGTGAGTCCGAACCGGAAGCGCAGGGTCTTCCCCTTCACCGCCCTCGTCGGGCAGGAGGAGATGAAGCTGGCCCTGCTGCTGAACGTGATCGATCCCCGCATCGGCGGCGTGATGATCATGGGTGACCGGGGCACGGGCAAATCCACGGCGATCCGGGCCCTGGCTGACCTGCTTCCCGAGATCGACGTGGTGGCGGGCGATCCTTACAACAGTTCCCCCACGGATCCCGATCTGCAGAGCGCCGAGGTGCGCCAGCGGGCCGAGAACGGCGAAACCCTGGCCGTGGAACCCCGCCAGGTGCCGATGGTCGACCTGCCGCTTGGCGCCACCGAAGACCGGCTCTGCGGCACCATCGACATCGAAAAGGCCCTGAGCGAGGGCATCCGCGCCTTCGAGCCCGGCCTGCTGGCCAAGGCCAACCGCGGCCTGCTCTACGTCGATGAGGTGAACCTGCTCGACGACCACCTGGTGGACGTGCTGCTGGATTCGGCCGCTTCCGGCTGGAACACGGTGGAACGCGAAGGGGTGTCCGTGCGCCACCCCGCCCGGTTCGTGCTGATCGGCTCGGGCAACCCCGAGGAGGGGGAACTGCGGCCCCAGCTGCTGGATCGCTTCGGCATGAGCGTGGAGGTGCGCACCGTGCGTGACCCGGAGATGCGGGTGCAGGTGGTGGACCAGCGCACCGGTTTCGATGCCGACCCCGACGGCTTCAACGACCTGGTGCAGCCCAACCAGGACGCCCTGCAGCAAAGGGTGGTGGAGGCCCAGCAACGGTTGCCCCTGGTGGCCCTGGACCCCGACCTGCGCATTCGGATCTCGTCGGTCTGCGGTGAGCTGGACGTGGACGGCCTGCGCGGTGACATCGTCACCAACCGGGCGGCCCGCGCCCTGGCCGCCTTCGAGGGACGCAGCGAGGTGACCGACGACGACGTGGCCCGGGTGGTGGCCTGTTGCCTGCGCCACAGGCTGCGCAAGGACCCGCTCGAGCAGATCGACTCGGGCGATCGGGTGGTGAAGGTGTTCTGCAAGGTGTTCGAGCGGCCCGAACCCAGCGACCGCAGCGCCTTCAGCCTCGTGATGGCGGGGTGAAGGCCCCTGTGTCGGCGTGAGGATTCTGGGCATCGATCCGGGTCTGGCCCGGGTTGGCTACGGAGTCATCGACACCGGCGGAGGCCGTCAGTCCCTGGTGGATTGCGGTGTGATCCAGACCATGACCGGCCGGCCGGAGGGGGAAAGGCTGGTGGAGATCGCCCGGGACCTGCGTTCCCTGGTGCGTACCTGGCGCCCCGAGCTGGCGGCGGTGGAGAAGTTCTTTTTCTACCGCTCGAGCACCACCATTTCCGTGGTTCAGGCCCGGGGAGTGGTGATGATGACCCTGGCCCGCCTGAACGTGCCGGCGGTGGAGTTTCCCCCCATGCAGGTGAAGCTGGCCCTCACCGGCTCCGGCCACGCCGACAAGAATGAGGTCCTCGAAGCGGTGATGCGGGAGCTGAGTCTTCAGGAGCCACCCCGCCCGGATGACGCCGCCGACGCCCTGGCGGTGGCCCTCACCGGCTGGTTCCAGCGATGAGCGACGGCCAGGCCCTGGCTGGCGACTCCGGCAAGGCCGCGCTGCGCCTGCACTGGCGATCGCGCCGGCTGGCCCTGGTGTCGGAGGCCCAGGAGGCGTTGCTGAACGTCGCCCTGGTCGCGGTGCCCCCCCTGGTGGGCCCGGGCCAGCGCCTGGGTCTCTACTGGCCCATGGCCGGGGAGCCCGACCTGCGCCCCCTGGCCGATCGCCTCGGCGGGCGCCTGGCCCTGCCGGCGGTGCTTCAGGGACATTCAGCGTCTGAGCGGCGGCTCATCTACCGCGCCTGGGAGCCCCAGGCGCCCCTTGCCTCGGATGCCTGCCGCGTGCCGGCCCCGGCCAGGGGCATCGCCCTGGAGGCGGATGAACTCGCCCTGCTGCTGGTGCCGGCACTGGCCTTGGATCGCCGCGGCCTGCGCCTCGGCACGGGCGGCGGCTGGTACGACCGTCTGCGACAGGACCCCAGCTGGCGCAACGTTCCCGCCCTGATCGTGGCCCCCTCGCAATGCCGTCTGCCTTCGCTGCCGGCCGATCCATGGGATGTGCCCTTCGACGGCTGGCTGGACGAAACGGGACTCCATTGGTTGCAACGTGTGTAGCTGCTTGGGGTCCAGCGGCGCTTCGGCTTGGCCTTTGCCAGGATCTTGCTCACGCACATGGTTTCATCTGTGGATTCACCGTCGGTCGCTCAGACGCTTTCCCCGGCCGCCCGCATCTCCACACCCTTCAGCGGCAGAGGTTCTGTCGCCGATCGCGTGATCGCCTCCGAACTGCGCTACCGGGATCAGACCAGCGAAGCGCTCTCGATGATGGTGAGCTCCATGGTGCGCATGGTCCAGGCCGGCCAGACCACCAGCGGCCGTTGGTCCGCCTCCTGAGCTGCGCTTGACTGGTTCAAGCCCCCGTGCGAGCCGCCCGATGAACCGCCCACCTGCTCTGGTCGGAGCGTCGTTCCCCGCAGCCTGCCGTTGCGGCCTGCTATCCGCTCGCCCTGGCCTGGTGAGCTTCCTGGCCCTGGTGGCGGCCTTGATGTGTGCGCTGGAGGGCGGGGCCGCCCGGGCCCACGCGATTGAAAGCAGCCTGGAGCGCCTGCAGTCGGTGCGCGATGGGCTCACCCTGCAGAGCCACTTCTCCAGCGGCGAACCCACCGCCCATGCCCTGGTGCGGTTGGTGCCCCCCGATGGGTCCGAGGCCGTGGAGGTGGGCCGCACCGACGCCAGTGGTCGCCTCAGCTTCGCCCTGCCCAAGGGGAGCAACGGCACCTGGGAGGTGCAGGTGGATGGGGGGCCTGGCCACCGCGACTATCTTGAGCTGCCTGTGCAGAAGGGTCAGGCCCAGCTCGATCGACTCGGCCAGCAGCCCAGCCCCGCCGGCGGACCCTTCGCCCTCTCGCCTCTGCACGGTCTGCTGATCCTGGGTGGTCTGAGCAGCCTGGGGGGCGTGCTGATCGCCCACCACAAGGGGCGCCGCACCCCCCACGCCTGAGCGATGACCACCGGCAGTGAGACCCTCGATGGGATCGTGGCGCGGCTGAAGAACAGCAGCGATCCCAAGCGTCGCTACGAGTACGTGCTCTGGCTGGCGCGCAAGCTGGCCCCCTTCCCTGAGGAGTTGCGTCAGGAGGTCTTCAAGGTGCGCGGCTGCGTCTCCCAGGTGTACGTGGTGGGAAAACTGGTGGACGGCCGTCTGCACTGGCAGGGGGATGCCGACGCCCAGATCACCAAGGGGCTGCTGGCCCTGCTGATCACGGGGCTCGAGGGCCTCAGCCCTGCCGAGGCGGCGGCGATCGACCCCGCCTTCCTGGCCGAGACCGGCCTCCAGGCGAGCCTCACCCCCTCAAGGGCCAATGGCTTTCTGAACATCCTCAAGCTGATGCAGGCCCAGGCCCGTGGCCTCCAATCGGCGGCCTGAGCCTCTGGGCAGCCAACAGGCGGGCCGATTTCTAGGATCTGGGGTTTGAAGGCTCCACAGGCATGACCATCGGCGTCGGATTGCTCGGTCTGGGCACGGTGGGAGCCGGTGTGGCCGATATCCTGGTGAACCCCTCCGGGCGCCATCCATTGGTGGAGCAGCTGGAGCTGCGCCGGGTGGCCGTGCGTGATCGGGGGCGGGCCAGGCCCGTGGCCCTTGGCGAGCACCTGCTCAGCACCGACCCCGAGGCGGTGGTGGACGATCCCGCCGTGGAGATCGTGGTGGAGCTGATCGGTGGGCTGGAGCCCGCCCGCAGCCTGATCCTGCGCGCGATCGCCGCCGGCAAATCAGTGGTGACCGCCAACAAGGCCGTGATCGCCAGGTATGGCCAGGAGATCGCCGCCGCCGCCGCCGAACGCGGGGTCTACGTGCTGATTGAGGCTGCCGTGGGCGGTGGCATCCCGATCATCGAACCACTGAAGCAATCCCTCGGGGCCAACCGCATCCAGCGGGTGAGCGGCATCATCAACGGCACCACCAACTACATCCTCAGCCGGATGGCCGCCGAAGGGGCGGCCTATGGCGAGGTGCTGGCCGATGCCCAGCGGCTGGGCTACGCCGAGGCCGACCCCGCCGCCGACGTGGAAGGGGGCGACGCCGCCGACAAGATCTCGATCCTGGCCGGCCTGGCCTACGGGGGGGCCATTGAGCGCGGCGCCATTCCCACCGAGGGGATCAGCCGCCTGGAGGGCCGCGATGTGGATTACGCCGCCCAACTTGGGTTCGTGGTCAAACTTCTGGCGGTGGCCGAGCACCTCGGCTCTGACCCCGACGGCACCCAGCGGCTGGATGTGCGCGTGCATCCCACCCTGCTGCCCAAGGATCACCCCCTGGCGGGGGTCCATGGGGTCAACAACGCCATCCTCGTGGAGGGGGATCCCGTGGGCCGGGTGATGTTCTACGGGCCCGGTGCCGGCGCCGGGCCCACGGCATCGGCGGTGGTGGCCGACATCTTGAACATCGCCGGCATCCGTCAGGCCACAGGAGCGGGCGGTGCCCTCGATCCATTGCTGGCGGCCGGCAGCTGGCGCCACTGCCGACTGGTGGACAGCGGCAGCACCCAGCACCGCAACTACGTGCGCCTGCAAACCAGCGACGAGGCGGGGGTGATCGGGCGGATCGGCACCTGTTTCGGCCGCGAGGAGGTTTCGATCCAGTCAATCGTGCAGTTCGAAACCTCCGGCGGGGCCGCCGAAATCGTGGTGATCACCCATGAGGTGAGCGAGGCCCGCTTTCGCTCCGCCCTGAGCGCCATCGCCGAGCTTCCGGAGGTGCAGGCGGTGGCGGCAACGCTCAGGACTCTCTGACAAAAGGCGACTGGAGTGGCAGCCCTCCCAGGTCGTGGGGCACGATGGAAGCAATCCTTAAGAGATCGCTGACACGCCCCGGTCCGTTCCGTGGTCCCGCCGCCGAACGACCCACCCGGCCTGAGCACCATCACCCAGAGCGACTCCCTCGCCCCGCCCCATCCAGCCGCAACCCCGTTCCCATCCCCCCATCCACGAGCCCAGGCTCTTTTGCGCAACGCGCCCTATGACCCTCCACCAAGGAGATTGCATCCGCCTCCATTCCGACGACCAGCTCTACCAGGTGATCGGCGTCGATGACCGCCACGACCGTTGCTGGGTCCGCGCCTGGCCCCTGGCTCCCCACGGATCGCCCGTGTTTGAAATTTCCCTGCAACAGCTGGCCAACGAACGCCACTCCCTGCCCCGCCTCAGCCTGCAGGCGTCTTGAATGGCGGCCTGTTGAACCTCCGGGCTTGCGCGCGCTGAACAGGCTGGCCCGAATGGCCCTGATCGGGGCCCTGCTGGTCCCCTTGGCGGCCTGCCAGAGCCAGCGCCATTCCGGTCGCCTGGTGGTGGCCAGTAAAAGCCGGATCGACTCGGTGGATCCTGCCCAGGCCTACAGCTTCGGGGCCATGCAGCTGCTCAGCGCCATTGGCGACCCCCTGTATGCGATCAATGCCCAGGGCCAGATCGAGCCCCGGCTGGCCACGGCCCTGCCCCGTGTGAGCGCCGATGGGCTCACCGCCTGGGTACCCCTGCGCCAGGGCGTGAGCTTCCACGACGGCAGCCGTTTCGACGCCGCCGCCATGGTGTTCACCCTCAAGCGGTTCATGGCGATCGGCAAGCTCAGTTACCTGGTGGGCGATCGGCTCACGGCCGTGCGCGCCAGTGGGCCCTATGAACTTGAACTGCGGCTGAAGCGACCGTTCTCGGCCCTGGCGGAGCTGCTCAGCGCCATCAACCTCACCCCCCTCTCACCCTCCGCCTACGGGCCATTCGGCAAACGCTTCCTCAACGATCGCTTCGTCGGCACGGGCCCCTACCGGCTCACCAGCGCCAACGACCAGCAGCAACGGCTGGAACCCTTTCAGCACTACTGGGGCAAGCGCCCCGCCAATGGGGGCCTGGATCTGGTCAGCCTCGCCAACTCCACGGCCCTCTACGGCGCCCTGCGCAGCGGCGAGGTGGACGTGCTGCTCTCCAGCAGCCTCGACGGGGATCAGCAGATGGCCCTGCACCACTCCGCCCAGCTGGGCCAACTGAACGAGGGGGTGGGGCCGGCCCTGGAGATCGGCTACCTGAGCTTGCTCACCGACCATCCCCCCCTCGACAACCCCACCCTGCGCCAGGCCGTGGCCCTGAGCCTGGATCGGCGGCTGATCAGCGAACGGGTCAGCCAGGGCCTGCGCGCCCCCCTGCGGGACCTGGTGCCGCCGAGTCTGAAAGGTTCCAGCCCCCGGGCCTGGCCGAGCTACGACCCGGCCGGGGCGCGCCGGCTCTTCCGCCAGGCGGGCTACTGCGGCGGCCGGGCACTCCCCCTGCCCCTGACCTTCCGCTCCAACGTCCCCTCGGATCGCCTGTTCGCGCTGATCTGGCAGGCCCAGCTGCAGCGTGATCTGGGCGACTGCGTGCGCCTGGAGATTACGGGCATGGAAGCCACCACCGCCTACCGACAGCTGGGGGATGGGGCCTTCACGATGATCCTGCTGGATTGGATGGGGGATTTCCCCGATGCGGGCAACTACCTGACCCCCCTGCTGGGCTGTGACCAGGCCAAGGGCTACCGCTGCCTGAAGGGGGCCAGCGCCGCCAGCGGCAGCTTCTGGACCCGGCCAGGCCTGGACGCTGACCTGCGCCGCAGCGAAGGCCTCACGGGGCCGGCGCGGGCGGACCTGCTTCGTTCGATCCAGGCCGAGGCCGCCGCGGCCGTGCCCTACCTGCCGGTGTGGCTGGTGGCACCGCGGGCCTGGAGCCTTCGGCAGATCAGTCGGCCGGAGTTCGATGGCTCCGGCCGGGTGGTGCTCAGCCGCCTGCATCGACGCGGACCGGGGGGGCCCCGGCCATGAGCCGCCGCAGGGAACTGCTGCGCTACGTCGGCGCCCGCCTGCTGCTGGCACCAGTAATGCTGTGGCTGATCGCCAGCCTGGTGTTCCTGCTCTTGCGGGTGGCGCCGGGCGACCCGATCGATGCCCTGCTGGGCACCCGCGCCCCGGAGGCGGCCCGGGCCGCGTTGCGTCAGCAGCTGGGGCTCGATCAACCGCTGCTCGTGCAGTACGGCCATTTCCTGGCCGATCTGGTGCGGGGCAACCTGGGCGAATCGCTCACCAACCAGACCCCCGTGGCCGAGGTGATCCGCCAGAGCCTGCCCGCCAGCCTGGAGCTGGGGGTGGTGGCCCTGCTGATCGCTGCGGTGCTGGGCCTGGCGGCTGGCTTCAGCGGCATCGCCCGGCCCGAGGGCAAGCTCGATCTGGCCGGCCGGTTGTATGGCATCGGCACCTACGCCCTGCCTCCCTTCTGGGCCGCCATGGTGGTGCAGCTGATCTTTGCGGTGGGCCTGGGCTGGTTTCCCGTGGGCGGCCGCTTCCCCCCCACCCTTGTGCCCCCCAGTGGCACGGGCTTCTATCTGCTTGACAGCCTGCTGTCAGGAAACGGCCCACAGCTGCTGGGCAGCCTGCGCCACCTGGTGCTGCCGGCGGCCACCCTCGGGCTGCTGCTCAGCGGCATCTTTGACAACGCCCTGCGACTGAATCTGCGCCGCGCCCTGCGCTCCGACTACGTGGAGGCGGCCCGAAGCCGGGGGCTTGGTGAGCGGCAGGTGGTGCTGAGCCATGCCCTGCCCAATGCCCTGCTGCCCGTGCTCACGATCACCGGCATCACCGTGGCCTCACTGATCGGCGGGGCGCTGCTGATCGAGGTCACCTTCTCCTGGCCGGGCATCGCCTTCCGTCTGCAGGAGGCCATCAGCCAGCGGGACTACAACCTGGTGCAGGGGATCGTGGTGGTAGTGGCGGCCCTGGTGGTGCTGGTGAGCGTGGCGGTGGATGTGCTGGTGGCCCTGCTGGACCCGCGCATCCGCTTTTGAGCCTCACAGCCCCCGACGCCAGCGCTGGGCGGCCCCAGGATCGAGCACGTAGGCCGTCACCGACTCCCGTTGAAGCTTCTGGGCGGGCAGGGGCTTGCCCAGCTCGAGGCCAGCGAGGAAATCGCTGGCGAGCTGGAGCATCAGGGCCTGGGCCTGCCTGGGTTCCACGCCCACGAAGGCGTCACCGATCTTGAACAGGGCCTGGTCATTTGAGGAGAGGCGCACGGGCGAAAAGTGGCTGGCCCCATCCACCAGCACCAGCCGGCTGAGGGGATGGTTGCCGGGCAGGAACTGATCGAGCTGCTCGGCAACGGGAGGCGTGACCAGATCGAGGCTGCCCCCCAGCAGCAGCAGCGGCACCGGCAGGCGCTTCAGTCCGCGATGGGGCCAGAGCAGGCTGCCGAAACTGTTGAAGGCCACCACACCCGCCACCGGCACGGTCGGCCTGGCCACCGGCAGGCTGACCTGATTCAGCTGGCACTGCAGCAGCCGCGAGAGGTTGATCAGCGGAATCGAGTTCAGGGCCCGATGGCAACGGCGGCCCAATCCAGGTTCCGGACGCAGGCCCGCCGCCAGCAACGCTGAGAGACCGCCGAGGGAATGGCCCATCAACACCACCGAGTCGCCGAGCTTGGGCAGCCGGCCACTGCGCTCGGCTGAGAGCACCGCCTCCAGGTCTGCCAGGCGATCGGGCAGGGTTTCCGCCCCAGGCAAGGGCCGACGACCATCCAACAGTTCCTTGACGGCCTTTTCATCGCTGCCGGGGTGCTCCATGGCGAGCACCGACCAGCCCCGGGCGGCCAGTTCAGCCCCCAGCCAGCCCATCTGCTCGGCGCTGCCCCCCAGCCCCGGCATCAACACCACCCAGTTGCGATGGCGGGGGGTCTGGGCGCGCCAGAGCTCCAGGGTCAGAGGCACCGACCGGTGGGCCACCGGCAACTGCAGCCGCTCCGGGAGCCGGGGGGCCGTGGCCCGGCGAGCCTGGTCCTGCGGGCCGGAGAAACCGGTGGATTCCGAGCGACCCTCGGCGGGCGCGGGAGCCGTCGGCAGGGGCAGCTGGCGCAACCGCTCCATGGCCCGTCCCTGGTCCTGCAACTGTTGGCGCCACTCGGCCGCCAGGACAATCAGAGCATCGAGCTGCAGCGTCAGCCGGGTCACCGGCACCGCCCGCAGCAGATCGAGCACGTTCACCTCCGCCTGGCGCGACAGCAGCTCCCGCAACGAGGTCAGCAGCACGTCACCACTGCCGTCGCCCTCGGCGCTGATCAGCTCCCCCACCTCCGCCGCCACCTGGCGCCCCGCCCAGCTCTGCAGCAGCTGCTGGCCAAAGGTGCGATCCCGCAGCAGGGGCGCCCGCAGCAGCCGTACCAGGTCCTGGCGGCTGCGGGCATCCAGAGCCTCCATCCACAGCCCCAGATCCCCCTGGCGGCTTTCGGGGGAGCGGCTCCAGTCCTCCAGCTGACGCAGGTCCAAGGGGAGGGTGAGCCCATCGAGACGCACATCAAGCTGCTCGGCGGCCCCGGCGGGCAAGCCCCCCAGCAGCAGACTGCTGAGCGCGATTGACAGCCAGCGGGAGCGGTTTGACACAGCCTCATGCGGGAACCAGGGCCAGGGCCTGGTGGTCCCAGTTTCCCGTGCCGCTGCGTGAGGTCGCCCTGATCCGCCTGATCGCCAGTGTGGGGGCGGGCGGGGTGCTCTACCTGACGCCGATGGTGTTCCACGCCGAGGACGTCTCTGCCACCGGCGTGGGCAGCGGTCTGGCGGCAGCGGCCCTGGCCGGCACCCTGAGCAGATTCTTCAGCGGCTGGTTGCTGGATCGGGGTCTCAATGGCTCGGTGCCGGTGCAGTTGGCGGCGCTGCTCTCACTGCTGGCGGACACGCAACTGGTGCTGGCCGACGGATTCGGCGGCTACCTGCGCGGTCAGCTGCTGCTGGGCGTGGCCATGGGTTTGTACTGGCCAGCGATCGAACTGGCCGTGGCCCAGAGCTGTGGCTCCTTCCCCTCAAGCCGGGGCTACGCCCTCGCCCGCAGCGCCGATGCCACCGGCATCGCCACGGGGGCGCTGGCGGGGGCACTGCTGTCGCAATTCGGCCACTTGCGGGGCATCTACCTGGTGGACATCGCCTGCATGGTGGTGTTGATCCTGGTGCTGGCCCTGCGGCCCCTGCCTGCGGCCCAGCCCCTGGCCGCCACCGCCGCAGGCTCACCAGGACGTTGGTGGCCGGCGCTGCTGCCGATGCTGGGGGTGACGGTGCTGGCCACGGCGATGCCGGCGTTGCTGCAGAGCGCCCTGCCCCTTGACCTGCTGCGCGGTGGGCTGGGGCGTGCACCCATGGCCGAGCAACTGGGCAGCCTGCTGATCGGACTCCAGCTGGTGCTGCTGCTGCTGCTCCAGTGGCCGGTGGGCCGTGCCCTGGCGGACCGGCCCGTGCGCTTCGGCCTGGGGCTCAGCCTGATCTGCTTCGCACTCGGCAATAGCCTGCTGGCCCTCTCCGCCTTCGGGCTGGCCAGCACCGCGGTGCTGCTGCTGGCCCAACTGCCCCTGGCCCTTGGGGAGGCCGCTTTCCTGCCCACCGCCACCGAGGCGGTGGTGGAGCTCAGCCCACCGGAGCGCAAGGGGCTCGCCATGGCGCTGTTCTCCCAGTGCTTTGCCCTCAGTGGCTTCGTGGCGCCCCTGGTGGCCGGCCAGCTGCTGGACCGCCAGGGCCACGGGGTGGGGCTCTGGTCGCTGATGGGCGCCCTTTCTCTGGCGGGGCTGGGCCTGGTGAGGCAGCTACGCCCCAGGGGAAGGCTTGGCGCCTGAGCCCGGCACCCAGGCTTCATGGGGCAGCGGTTCGGTGCCGTACTCCCAATCGTCGTAGTCGGGGTCGTTGCGGATGCGCCGGTGCAGTTCCTTCTGCACCTCAAAGTCGTGAGGATGCTCAGCCGGGGCAGCTGGATCGAGGGAAGCAGGTTCCTGGGCCTCGGTCATGGCCGATCGGTGCATCTGATCTGATTCTGGCTGACAGGGCTGAGCGAAGGGGTTGATCCGTCGGGAAGCTCACGACCCTTGAGGCGGTTGCCCGGGATCTGCTCCAGCCGCTCGATCGGGCCCCGTCGCTCGTCCAGCTGCTGAGGGAATGGCCAGGCCCACGGGCGAAAGATCTGGACGAGGTTGCGCTCCAGGTCCCGCGCTCAGCTGCTGCCCCAGCTCTGGTTCACCTGAGGCAGCCGTGGCTGAAGCTGTTGCCTCCATCGGTGGAGGGAGGGGAGGGCAGGGACGTTGCTCTGACCCCGGCAGGTTCAAGGCTCCCTGGGAATGGCCATGAGGGACCTGGCGGTGAAGTCCTGCTCTGGCCGGAGGACAGCTGGCGCTCGTGGTCCTGCCGCCCCTGAACTCACTGGCGCTGCAGTGGCTGACACGGCTGGTCCCTGGTGGAGGAACCTGGAACCCCGACCAGGTTCGATCAGGGGGACAGGTTGCCCTCAGCCTGCCGATTGGTGTCGACCTGTGCCTGGGCCGAGGTTGCTTGGCAGCCATGGGGGCTGGTCGAGGTCGGCTCCCCTGCAGCGGTTGGTGCCGCAAGCGGCAAGGAAGAGCCGAAAGATCGTCCTTGCCCTCCAGCGGTTGCTGGGGCGAGGCGGATTGATCGCCCCTCTGCCCAGACTCAACCGCTGGCGCAGCTGGCATCCCAGCGATCCTGCAGAGCCTTGAGCTGGCCGCTGTCACCCGTTGATTCCGCCAGCCGCATGCGGGACTGGGTCTGACTGCACTCGTTCTGATGGGCCAGTTTCACTTGCTGCGACCTGAGATTCTGGATCTGACCCTCCAGCCGCTGACGATCAAGCGCACGTTGATCGGAGGCAAGCTGCCCGGCGCGATTCGCTGATGCTTCGGCAGCCTGACCCGCCTGGGTTGCATCCATTGCCCTGAGCTGCAAGGCGAACGTTGCCTCCTGCTGGCGGAGTTGTTCAGCCTGAGCAGCACGATCTTTCAACTCGCTAGATTGCATGGATTGCGCATCCATGGCTTGTTCCTGCAGGCTGATTTCCGCACGCTGATTCAAAACAACAGCCGAAACAACACCGATTGCAACCACGACGGTGCCCGTAAGCCAGAACTGGGTTTGACGTCTCATCTAATGGGGTGTTCGAAACACCTCATCGTATGAATCCTGCTTGAATCCGAGAAAATACGGGTGCATATCTGAGCCAATATCACCGCCTTTGACGTAATCCAATTTGACATGACCCAACAGTGGACAAGTTCTCATGGGAGCTGGTCCTTCGCAGGCCGTTTCCGTTCGCTGGCGGACTCCCTGCTAGGCACAGGTGCGTATGCCCATGGAGCGCCGAATGTGAGCTATGGACACTGGAGTCAGTTCAGTCCTGCTCCCCCCGACACCTTGACCTTCGGAATCGATGAGTTGAGAACTGCTCAATCGTTGGACGCCTGCCGACTTCGCCTCTATGAATTGATCTCTGAAGTTACCGTTGAGTGACTCCATCCATCCGTCATCAACGGGCTGCGGGGGGTGGCGTGGGCCTTTCATGAGACTTCCCCTGGCCAATGGCCACGTGGTGGGGGGCGCTCACAACAGCAACCGCTGACAGGTGAGCTCGGCGAACAGGGTTGCCCCGTCGCTCGTGGTGGCGAGAGCAGATGGTTACAGCCAACTCAGCCCTGGCCACACCCCAGCGCTGGAGGAATCCTGCCTGGCTCGACACGCTGATCGCTTACGGCTGAAGGGATGGCAGCACCTTCAGAAGTTGAAGAGGGGGGGCAGGGTGGGGGGCACGAAGGTGTTGTAGTTCCAGCCACCTGTGGCGTTGTTGAAGGTCTGGTTGGAGAACAGATCGGAGTAGATGGCGTTCCAGTTGGAGATCCCGCCGTCCCCCATGCCAACAGCGAACACCCCAACGTTGCCGGCGCCGGATTTGGCGGCGGTGGCATCGAGGGCGGCGTTCAGCTGCAGCTGGTTGGCTCCCCAGATGTCCACGCCGGCGGCGTTGGGCACCTTGATTGGCGTGCCGGCGCTGGTGTAGCGCAGTCCGGAGCTGGTGATCGGATCGCCGGCCAGATCGGCATCGGTGGGCAGGGCCACATTCACGCCGGTCCAACCCTGGCCGAACTCGGGCCGGTTGTCCCACCAGGGACGGCGCTCCGGCCGGCCGTCGGTGATCAGGCCCACGTAGGTGAGCGTGTCCGAGCTGAGTGAAGAGAGATCCTTGGCGAGCAGATCCTTGAGGGCGGTGAGGGCCCCGAGCATTTCGGTGCCGCTGTAGCGGTTGCCAGGCGTGCCGGGAGCGGTGTAAGCATCCAGGGCCCCCGGGGCGGGCAGGCCGCGGCTGATCCAGTCGGCGCTGGTGCTGGAGCCGTAGAGAATATCGGGGGTGGTGGTGGCCAGCACCTGGCTGGCCAGGGTGACACCGGCGTCTGGGAAGGGGGTGGTCGGATCCACGACGTCAAAGGTGGTCTTGGTGTGGGTGACCAGGTAGCTGAAGTCGATGGTGTGGACCGTGACCTTCTGGGCCGTGACGTTGTCGAAAGGGTTGTCGATCAGATTCCAAGTCTTGATCTCCTCAGACAGGGACTGGCTGTTGGTGATTTGGATGTTGCCGTTGAAGCCGTATTGACCGTTCTTCTCGAAGATGTAGCCGGCATTGTTGAAGGCCGGCTTGAGGCCGTAATAGAAGGCCAGCCGGTTCTGGGCCTCCAGTCGGCTCACCCCCGAGGGATCAGTGCCCTGCATGGAGGTGGAGTTGTCAAGCAGCAGGTAGAGGTTGACCGGACGGGGGTCGGTGAAAGGGATCGGTGGCTTCGGACCAAGCGGCGGAGGGTCGTAGTTGATGTCGACGCGGGCCGGGTTACTCGTGGCCCCCTGTTCATCGTCAATGGTGTAGAAGATGGGAGTCGGGTTGGTGACGAAACCCGCCTGGGGCGTGAAGGTGATGTCGCCGTTGATGGGGTCGACGGTCCAGGTGCCTTGCCCGGGGACGACCAGCGGGTCACCGGCGTTGGTGGTGCCCACGATCTTGATCGTGGCGGGCACCAGATTGGAATCGATGTCGGTGTCATTGGCGATCACGCGGATGGTGCCGCTCTGGCCCGATGTCACCCGTCCGATGAAGTCGCCGCTGGCGACGGGGTTGTCGTTGGTGCCCTCGATCGTGATCGTCAGCACGGCGGTGTCGGTGAGGCCGCCACGGTCGCTGACGGTGTAGTTGAACGACTCCGCCAACAGGTTGCCGTCGTTCAACCGCTCCACGGTGAGGTTGCTGTTGTCCACCACATAGCTGTAGGTGCCATCGGCATCGATGAGGAGGCTTCCGTAGAGCCCTTTCAACGCCGTGCCCACGGTGCCGGCCGTGCCAATCCCCTCCACCCCGCCGATGCGGATATCCGTGATCTTGCCGTTGAGTGAAGGGGTGTCGTTGCTGTCCACATCGGTGTCGTTGGCCAACACGTTGCCGGTAGCGTTGAAGCCGGTTGTGGGGTCGTTGTTCACCCCCCCGGCCTCCTTGGCGATGCCGCTGTCGTCGTTGGCCACGGGGGCATCGTTGGTGCCTTGGATGGTGATGGTGAGAACAGCGTTGTCGATCAGGCCGCCGGTGTCGCGCACCGTGTAGTTGAAGGCTTCGCTGAGGGTGTCTCCCGGATTAAGGGCCTCCACGGTGGGATTGGCGTTGTCCACCTCGTAGCGGTAACGCCCTTGACTGTCGATGATGAGCGAGCCGTAGAGCCCCTTGAGGGGGCTGCCGACCAGCCCAGCTGCGCCGGATCCCTCCACGGCCCCCAGCCGGATGGCCACAATCGTTCCGTTCAGTTCAGGTGTGTCGGAACGATCCACATCGGTGTCATTCAGCAACACATTGCCGATGGCATCGGTGCCTGGCGTGCCGTTGAGGGTGCCGCCCGCCTCCATGGCAGTGCCGGTGTCGTTCCCTGACACCGGCGCATCGTTGGCCCCATCGATGGTGATCGTGAGCAGAGCGACATCGGTGAGGCCACCGGTGTCGAGCACCGTGTAGTTGAACGTTTCCGTGAGCTGATCGCCCGCGTCCATGCCGTCCACTGCCGGATTGGCATTGTCGACGGTGTAGGTGTAGCTGCCGTTGGCGCTGATCTGGAGGGTGCCGTAGGTGCCCAACAGCGTGAAGCCACCGCTGCCATCGGGGCTGCCGGCGAGGCCGGAGCCCTCCTTGGGACCCGTGCGGATGCCGGTGACACGGCCCTTTACAGGCAGAGGAGTGTCGTTGCGATCGACATCCGTGTCGTTCAGAAGAACATTTCCGCTGGGGTTGG
>CALRUP020000023.1:0-33238 GCA_943371385.1 Paenacidovorax caeni
TCGTCTTCGTCTTCGTCTTCGTCTTCGTCTTCGTCTTCGTCTTCGTCTTCGTCTTCGTCTTCGTCTTCGTCTTCGTCTTCGTCTTCGTCTTCGTCTTCGTCTTCGTCTTCGTCTTCGTCTTCGTCTTCGTCTTCGTCATTGCTCTCGCCCAGGTCGAGGTCGTTCAGACCGGAGAAGGCTCGATCGGGCTGCTCGTCCACCGGCCAGTCCTCGTTGACGCCGCCCACCACCAGCTCCTCGATCCGCACCAGATCGTTGTCCAGCTGCCTCAGCACGTTGATCAGCACGTCGAGGGCCAGGGCGTCACTGGTGCCCAGGTCCACCCAGCAGCGGCCCCAGTTGTCCCGGTACTCCAGGGGCCCGAGGTTGTGCATCAGGGCCGGCAGGGCCGTTTCGGCTTCGTCGTTGTCGTAGGCCATCCAGCCCAGGTCGACCCCCTCCTCGTGCGCCTGCAAGGTCTCGGCGTTGAAGCCGCCGAGCTTGCCGAGCACGAACCAGCTGTCGAACACGGTGTCGAGGTAGCCGCGCTCTCCGGAACCAGGCGGGTGCTCGAAGCGCAGCCACAGCCAGCAGTTGAACGGATCGATCGAGCGGAAGCGGACCTCCAAGGCGGGGCATCGGCAACGCCCTCCACTCCAACACGGCCGGCAGGCAAGCTGGGGGCACGACAGCCCCGCCATGCTCGAACTGTGTTCGGTGGGTTACCACCCGGCCACCACGGCCGAGCCGGTGCTCGCCGACTTGAACCTGACGCTCCAAGAGGGTCAGCCGGCCCTGGTGGCGGGCCGCAGCGGCAGCGGCAAGACCACCCTGCTGGAGTTGCTCAGCGGCCTGGCGGAGCCCACCAGCGGCACGATCCGCTGGGATGGCGAGGCCCTCAATGGTCGCCAGCGGCGCTGGCTCTCTGGGCTGGTGTTCCAGTTCCCTGAACGCCATTTCCTAGGGCTCACGGTGGGCCAGGAGCTGAAGCTGGGCCAGCGGCGCCTGGGGGGCGAGCGCGTGCAGCAGGTGCTGGAGCAGGTGGGGCTGGGGGCGCTCTCGCTGCAGCAGGCGCCGGAGCGGCTCAGCGGCGGCCAGCAGCGGCGGCTGGCCCTGGCGGTGCAGCTGTTGCGCGAACCCAAGGTGCTGCTGCTCGATGAGCCCACCGCCGGCCTGGATTGGTCGGTGCGCGATGAGGTGTTGCAGCTGATCGGGCGGCTCAGCGTGGGCCGGGTGCTGCTGGTGGTGACCCACGAGCCGGAGCTGTTCCGGGGGCTGATCGAGCAGGGCTGGGAGCTGCGGGACGGGGCGCTCCGGCCCCTGCCGGCGCTCCGTACGATGCCCTGAGAGCGGGCAGGGCGATGGCGGATCAGTTGGTGCGGGCCACAGCGGCCGGTGGCGGGATTCGCCTGGTGGCCGCTAACACCACGGTCACCAGCCGCTACGCCCGCCGCCGCCATGGGCTCTCGTACCTGGCCACCGCCCTGCTGGGCCGGGCGATGACCGCCGGGCTGCTGCTGGCCAGCTCGATGAAGGTGCGCCACGGGCGGGTGAACCTGCGCATTCAGTCGGATGGGCCGCTGCGGGGGCTGATGGTGGATGCGGGTCGCGACGGCACCGTGCGCGGCCATGTGGGCAACCCTGGCCTGGAGCTGGATCTGCTGGACCACGGCGAGGGGCCGGTGAGTTTCGATTTCCGCAAGGCCACCGGCACCGGTTACCTGCACGTGGTGCGGGATCTGGGCACGGGCGAACCGTTCAGCAGCACGGTGGAGTTGGTGAGCGGCGGCATCGGCGATGACGTGGCCTCCTACCTGGTGCACTCCGAGCAGACCCCCTCGGCCCTGTTCGTGGGCGAGCAGATCGACAGCAGCGGCGTTCGTTGTGCCGGTGGTGTGCTGGTGCAGGTGCTGCCCAAGGCCGCCCAGGAGCCGGCCCTGGTGGCCCTCCTGGAGGATCGCTGCCGTGAGATCCGCGATTTCAGCGCCCGCCTGGCCGCCAGCACCGGTGATCTGCAGTGCCTGCTGGAAGACATCTTCCCCGACCTCGATCCCCAGTTGCTGGAGGATGCCGAGGCCCAGCAGGCCGTGAGTTTCCACTGCCCCTGCACCCGCCGCCGCAGCGTCAACGCCCTCAAGCTGCTGGGCCGCGATGAACTCAGCGAGATGCTCCGTGAGGAGGGCCACGCCGAGCTCACCTGCCACTTCTGCAACGAGGTCTACCGCGTGGAAGAAGGCGAGCTGCGCGAGTTGATCGCCGAGCTGGAGCCGGCGGTGAGCTGACAGGCCAGGCCGACAGACCACTCTGACAAGTGAGCCGACCAGCTGGGCTATGAACCGCTCAATCTGGGTCCTGCGGCTGGGCGGCCTCGATCCGCTCCGCCAGGGCAAGGCAGGCGTCCATTTCGGCCCAGAGCAGCTCCCGACGGCTGGCATCCACGGCATAGGAGCGGTGGTGCAGATCCCGGCCGAGATAGCACAACGCTTCGCGCACCCGGCGCCAGTCGCCGGCATCGAGATCGAGGGAAGGGGTCGCCATCGGGCGATCATCGGCCATGGCCACCAGGGCCCTCCCCTCAGCGCCCCAGCACTGCCTCGGCCAGCTCCAGGTCGGCGCCGATGCCGTCGTCCTCGGCGTGGCGGCACACGCGCAGCCGGTGCATACCGGCCTCGACCACGAAGGCGTCGCGACCCTCATCGAAGTAGGCGAGCTGCCGCAGGGGGATCACCACCACCACCCGCGCGCTTGCGGCGGCCTCCAGCCGCACGCGCTTGAAGCCCACCAGCATCCTCTTGGGGCGCTCCACCGCCAGGCCGGGCACGTCGGCGTAGACCTGCAGCACCTCATCGGCCGCCATCAAGCCGGCGTTGCGCACCGTCAACTCCACCGTCAAGGCCGCCTCCACTGGCGCGCTGGAGTCGTCGTGGCAATCGCGCGTCACCACCATGTCGTGGTGCTCGAAGCAGGCGTAGGAGAGCCCGAAGCCGAACGGGAACGCCGCGCTGTGGCCGTCACGTCCCAGGCGCCGGTAGCCGTGCCAGAGGTCGTAGGTGATCCGGTGGGCGCGGGGATCGAAGTCGGGAAGATGGTCGTGGTCGGTGGGCACGCTGAAGGGCAGGCGGCCCGAGGGGGAGACGTTGCCGAGGAGCACATCGGCCAACGCCGTGCCCCCCTCCATGCCCGGGTAGCCGAGCAGCACGATCGCCGGCACCGCCCATCGCCAGCGTTCACACAGGATCGCGCCGCCGCCCATCAGCACCACGACGGTGCGCGGGTTCGCGGCGGCCACCGCCAGGATCAGCTTCTCCTGATCCGCTGCCAGGCCCAGCTCGGTGCGATCGCCGGCGGCGAACCCGGGAATCGCATGGCCGGAGCCGTGGTGAGTGAAGGCGGCGATCGCACGGGCGATGCGCGACCAAACGGGCGCCAGCCGGGCGCGCCCGAACCAGCGCAGCAAGGGCCCTGGGGGTGGCAGGTGGTGGAGGATCGGGGCGATGTCGCCGGGGTTGAAGTGCTCGCCCTCGTCGTTCCAGTCCAGGCCGACCACCACCACAGCGGCCTCGCACCCTGCGGCCAGGGCAGCCGCACGGCGCTGGTCTGAGCCGTCGTCGTAATGGATGGCCGTGGCCGGATCAGTGGCTGTGGCCAGCACCGCCGTGCGCAGGCCCTCCAGCGGTGTCACCACCGAAGCCGGCCGGGTGTCGGAGGAGCCGTGATCGCCCAGGTTGGGCACGGCCGCCAGCCGGCCCAGCACCGCCAGGGAGCGCAGGCCGCTGAACGGCAACGCCGCGCTTTCGTTTCTGAGCAGCACGATCGCTTTGCTGGCCGCTTCCAGGGCCAGGGCCCGGTGGGCGTCGCAGCCCCGCAGTGAGGGCGGGTAGCTGCCTTCGGGAACAGCCCGCTGGGCGCGCAGTTGTCGCAACACAGCATCGTCGATCCGGCTGATCGGCACTGTTCCCTGGGCCACCGCTGCCTCCAGGCTGGCGGCCAGCACCATCTTGAAGGGCATCTCCAGATCCAGGCCTGCCATCACGGCCCCGGGTCCATCCCGCAGGCCGAAGATGAAATCGGTGAGCACGAAGCCCCGGAATCCCCAGCGCTGCTTCAGGATCGCGCTGAGCAGCTCCGGGTGCTGGCCGCACCATTGGCCGTTGACGCTGTTGTAGGCGCTCATCACCGCCATCGCTCCAGCTTCGATGCAGGCGCGGAACTGGGGCAGGTAGAGCTCATGCAGCACCCGCGCGCTGGCGCTCACATCGACGCGGAAGCGGGCGCTGTCGATCGAGTTGAGGGCGAAGTGCTTGACGCAGGCGATGGCGTGGCGCTGCACGCCGCGGCTCAGGGCCGCCCCCATGGCACCCACGTGGCATGGATCTTCACCGTAGGTCTCCTGGGCCCGGCCCCAGCCGGGATGGCGCAGCAGGTTGACGCACACCCCCCCGAACAGGTTGGCCCCGAAGCTGCGGACCTCGCGGCCCATGGCCTCACCGATGCGCTCCTCCAGCTCCGGATCCCAGCTGGCGCCGCGGCTGAGGCTGGCCGGGAAGGTGGTGGCTCCGCCTTCGAGGATCACCCCTCGTGGTCCGTCGACGAAGTGCAATCCGCCGATCCCCAGACGTGGCACCACCCCGGCGGGCCAGCTCTGGCGGTGCCCCGCATCGCGGCGGATGATCGCGTCCATCCCCCGCCAGAAGGAGGTGGCGCCATCGAGCATGGCGAGTTTTTCGCTGAGGCTGAGCTGCTCCAGCAGGCCGAGTGCTTCAGCCTCGATCGAGGCCTGCTGAGCCCCGGAGGTGGTGGTGGTTGTGCTCACGCTTCAGCGTAGAAAGCAGGGTGGTGCGCGGAGGGGACTGGCCGTTGGCTGTCCTCCTGCCCGTGGGGGATCTCCGCCCTGAGGTGGCTCCCATCGCTGGTCAAAGTCCGCCGGGCGCAGATCGGCCAGGGGGCAGGGCACGCGGCCGCCTTGGCGGGCGGGGTCTGCGCCTCGCAGCCAGCGCGATGTCGGCCGTTGAGCACCGGTAGGTGGATCGCGGCTTGTCTTCTCTCTGCGCCAGCTTCCGAGTCACGTTGATCGGGCCCTTGGCAGCGCGGCGACCTTGCGGCCCTAAGCGTCCATCGCCTGGGGTGCGAGTTCGTCCCTGTGGCCGGTCGGCTCAAGCGGCGCCAAGGCAAGCCAGCCCACCGGCCGAGCTGAGGAAGCCCATGGGCACCACGGGGAACCCCAATTGATCGCTGCGCTGGAGCAGCAGCCGTTCCGGCTCGCCCAGCGTTGGATCAGGCGTCAGGAGGGGTGCCCCCCCAGAAACTGGAGTCGGGTTCACCTGAGGTGAGCCAGCGGGCGATCTGCTTGCTGCGTTCGCCCCAGAGCGCAACGGACAGATCGGTCAGCTCCTCGGCTTTCTCGAGGCCCGGCCACCAGGCCAGGGCCATCACTGTGCCGCCTTCGTCGTCGTCGAGCTCCAGGGTCTGCAGCAGACCGCTGTCTCGATCGAAGTTGACGCTCATGCTCCCTTTCTCCCGGCCGATGATCAACACCGAAGTCGGGTCGTCTTCGGCTTCAAAGATCGTCCAGCAACCGCGGCCAAAGCCACGATCTTCGCCGGCAGTGACATCCACCCGCTGGCCGCCGCGGCTGACCAGCAGCGAGGTCAGTTCACCAATCGTGCGTTCCATCGGTTCAGCTCCTGTTCGCGCTCAGCCCGCTCACCGAACAGATCCAACTCTGCCGAGGCATTGAGTCATGGCGCAGGGGAGGACCCGGGGCCCATAGGCTCGGGGCCGCTGCGACCACCACCCTTGGCCAACGATTCGTTCCGCTTCGAGCCGCTGGAGCGCTTTGGGGAGGGTCTCACAACCCGCAGACCCTGGAACACCACGGCGCTGGCCGGGGTGGAGCGGCTCAATGGACGCGTCGCCATGCTCGGCTTTGCGGCCGCCCTGGTGGGCGAGTTGATCACCGGCCAGGGGCCGGTCGGTCAACTCGCGGCGCTGCTGCGCTGGTACCTGGAACTGGGCTGAGCTGTGGCCGCCGGCCATGGCCACCAGCACGGCGATCGACACCAGTGACTTGTTCCTCCCCAGGGGCCAACAGGAACCGTTGGCCCGGATCCGTGAGCGCGATGGGGAGGTTCAACAGCCATGGGCCTGACCCTGATTCTTGGCAACCAGCTGCACCTCGAGTGGCTCACAGCCGCGCCCTTGCAGCTCGATCCTTCCAGCCGGGTGCTGATGGTCGAAGACCTCGGCCTGGCGTCGCGGTTTCGGTATCACAAGCTGCGCCTGCTGCATTGTTTCGTGGCGATGCGGGCCTTCCGCGAGGCCCTGCGGGCCGCGGCGATTCCCGTGCGCTACTTCGAGCTGGGTGACTCCATCGGCCTCAGCCTCTGGGAGCGCCTGGAGCAGGAGCTCATCCAGGCCGCGGCGGATGGCTTCGATCGGGAGCTGCGGATCGCCGAACTACCCGATCCCGGTGTTCAGGCCGAGCTGGCGGCGTTTTGCCAGGAGCGCCAGGTGGCGTTGGTGGTGCTGCCCTCGCCTGCCTTTCTGGCCAGCGCCTCAGAAAGCCGCGCTGATTTCGAGGGGAGGCGGCGGCCGTTCATGAAAACCTTCTACGAGCGCCAGCGCCGGCGCCTGAATCTGCTGATCGAGGCCGACGGCAGCCCCAGCGGTGGCCGCTGGAGTTTCGATGCCGACAACCGCCGCAAGCTGCCCAAGGGCTACCGCGAGCCGCCCTTGCCCGAGGTGTCGCCCAGCGCCGAGGAGCCGGCGGTGCGCGCCCTGATCGAGACCCACTTCCCGCAGAATCCCGGCCAGCTGGGGGCCCTGCTGGTGCCCTTTGATCACGCCGGCGCCGGCGCCTGGCTGGATCAGTTCCTGGCGGTGCGCCTCGATGACTTCGGCCCGTATGAGGACGCCCTGAGCTCCAGCGACGACGTGCTGCAGCACTCCCTGCTTGCGCCCCTGCTCAACATCGGCCTGCTCAGCCCCGCCACCGTGGTGCGGCAGACCCTGGCCCAGGCCGCCGTCGCCGCCACCCCGATCGCCTCACTGGAGGGGTTCCTGCGCCAGGTGGTGGGTTGGAGGGAGTTCGTGCGCGGCATCGATCTGGTCCATGGCGAGCGCCAGGCACAAGGCAACTTCTGGGGTCACCAGCGCCGTCTGGCCCCCTGCTGGAACGCGGGCGACACCGGTCTGCCGCCCCTGGACCGGGCGATCGAGCGGTTGAACCGTCTCGCCTGGAATCACCACATCGAGCGCTTGATGGTGATCAGCAACCTGATGCTGCTCTGCGAGATCCACCCCGGCGAGGTCTATGGCTGGTTCATGGAGCGCTACATCGATTCCTACGCCTGGGTGATGGGTCCCAACGTGTATGGGATGGGCCAGATGAGCGACGGGGGGATCTTCGCCACCAAGCCCTACATCTGCAGCTCCAACTACATCCTCAAGATGGGGGGAGGCCCCCGGGGTCCCTGGTGCGAGATCTGGGATGGGCTCTACTGGCGCTTCATTGACCTCCACCGGGATTTCTTTGCCGCCAACCCGCGCCTTTCGATGATGGTGGCGCTGCACGATCGGATCGAACCCGCCAAGCGCGCCCGGCAACGGGAGCTGGCGGAGGCGTTCATCGCCCGGGTGACCCTTGCGCCGTAACCGGAGCCATCGGCAAGGCGGCAGCTACACCAACCCACGGCTGCGCCCAGGGCTCGACAGACTGAATGAGAGTCCGTTACAAAAAGTCATGACGGTCGGTGAGCTGTTTCTCGAATCCCTCTCCAGCGGGGTGATCACCCCCTCCGAGTTGGGCTGGATCACCCGGCAACAGAACCGTTTTTCCCGGTTGGAGGAGGCGACGGCCCTGCGCCTTGGACGCCTGATCGATCAGGGGGCCATACGGCTGGGCTGCCGCCTGCCGGCCTCCAAGCTTCACCACGATCAGGTCCGCGTGTCCTGGATCGAGCCCCTTGGGCGCCGGCGCAATCGCCCCGCCAGCGCCTAGCGCGCTGGGGTTGCTGACACCAGGCGGCGCGCCAGCTCTTCGCCGCTGAGCAGGGCACCCTCGACGCGGCCGAATCCGGGACCCTCCAGACCATCGCCGCAGAAGCCGATCCGGCTCCGGGGGCAGAGCATCAGCTCGGCGGGCAGCCCTGGCGGCTGGGCAAAGGCCGCCCCCCAGCGCATCAACTGCTGCTCGCCATCGCCCGCTCCCCAGGGGTTGATCCAGGGCTCCAGCGCCTGCTGCAGGGCTCCTTCGAGTTCCGCGATCACCGCCTGCTCCTGCTCGCTTGAGGGTTGGGTGGCGCTCAAATCGGCGATCGCCGAGCCTGAGCCGAAGACGTTGAGATGTCGCGCAGCGAAGGAAGCCGTGGAGTGGACCACCACAGCGCAGCGGCCATCCTCAAGCGGTTGGAGGGACAGCCTCTCAATCCCCCAACGCTTCTGGGCCCCAGGCTCGAACCCCAGCAAGCGAAAAGGCAACGGCTGCCAGCGTTGGGCCCTGCTGGCGTCGATCAGAAGCAGCAAGACGAACCTGGGTTCGTAGGCCAGGGCCGCGATCGCGGCCAGGGCTTTGGTGAGCTGGGGGTCGCCCAGGCTTCGGGCCACCGGCCGCAGGGGTGGTTCCTCCCAGCCCAGGAGTCGCTGGCTGCGGGGATGGGCGAGCAGGGTTCCGCTGAGCACCAGCCAGTCGGCCTCCCCCAGCATCTGATGGTTTTCATCGAACCACTGCCAGCGCCCCGTCGGGGTGACGCTCAGGTGGCGCACCAGGGTTCCGACATGCAGCTCGACACGCTCGCCCGCCAGCTGCAGCAGTCCTTGGCAGAGTTGATCCATCCCGCCTCGGCCTCGGAAAAGCCGACCCTCCATGAGGCGATCGCCCGGGTGGGAATGCAGAGCGCCTTCTCCGTCGAGCTGGGCGAAGCGGCCGGGCCAGGGTTCGATCCAGCCGCCCTCCAGCAGCGGCGCCAGCAAAGCCGGCTCCGCGCTCGAGCTGATGTTGAACAGGGGAGTTCCGTGGTCGATGCGCCGCCCGCCGTCACAGCGGGAGCGACGGGTGCTGGCCCGACCACCCGGGCCCCGCCCGGTTTCCCAGACCGACAGGTCACCGGCCCAGCCCAACCGCCGCAACTGGGCCACGAGCGCGCAGCCGGAGACTCCGGCACCGATCACCGCCAGCTGATCGGCGGGCGATCCAGTCATCAGGTCCCCCCGCCAGGCGAGCCTGATCAGGATGCCCGATCCCGGGCCTTGAGTTCAGCCGTCCAGCGCAGTCGACGGGCCTACGGTGAGTCTCGCCGTTCCGTTGGGGGGGCCGCCGTGTCGTTGATCAACACCGCCGTCGGTCTGCTGGCGATCAGTTCGCCGATCGGCGTGTTGCCGGTGGTGGCGAAGGCCGCCGGCAACGACCCGAGCCGGGTGCGGCGCATCAGCCGCCTGGCGGTGCTCACGTTCCTGCTCACGCTGCTGGCCGCCTGCTGGTGGGGCCAGGCGCTGCTGGACCTGTTCGCGATCACCCTCGATTCCTTCCGGGTGGCCGGCGGCCTGATCCTGTTGCCGATCGGCCTGCGGCTGATCGAGGGCAAGGAGGTGAGCAGCTCCGAACTCGATCTCGATGAGGGGCTGCTGGGGGTGGTGCCGATCGGACTGCCCTTGCTGGCAGGGCCGGGGGCGATTTCGCTGGTGGTCTCGGACGCCCCGCCCGAGTGGCAGGGGAGGCTGGCACTGAGCGCGATCATCGCCCTGCTGGCGCTCGGCATCTACCTGGTGCTGCTGGTGTCGATGCCCCTGCGCCGGGCCCTGGGGGAACTGCAGGAAAAGGTGATCAGCCGGCTGATGGGCCTGCTGCTCACGGCCATCGCCGTGCAGATGCTGGTGGGGGGCCTGAAGGGCTCGTTTCCAGTTTTGGGCTGAGGGGCCCGCTGGGCCAGTGCGGCGCGCCCTGGCCTCAGGCGATCAGCAGCGCGCCCAGCAAAAGCAGCAGCAGCGCCGGCAGCGCCTGCACCTGCAACGCGTTCAGGGGCAGCCCCAGGGGCAGGCCGGGGTGGAGAAGACCCAGCAGCAGGGCCCCCAGCGCCAGGCCCACGCTCAGCAGCAGAAAGCTCCAGCCCACCGCCGCCAGGAAGCGGCCGTTACGGCGTTGCAGGTTGATCACGGTCACGCCCGTGGCCATGGCCAGCAGCAGTTCCGGTGAGGCGCCGGGGGCGAGCACGATCAAGGTGAGCAGCACTCCGTCGGCGGCCAGGGGAAACCAGCGCTCCCGCCCTTCGGCCAGTTGAAGTTGGGGCAGGCTGAAACGCGGGGCCTGCAACCGCCCGACCGGGAGCCTCGGCAGGGAGGGGAAGGCGGGAAGCGCCGGCCGGCTGGGGGCTGTGGCGGTCGGTCGGGCCGCTTCCAGCCGGGAGGCGTTGAGGGCGGCACTGCTGACCTTGCCCTGCTGACGCTCCTTGAGCCGGTCCATCAGCACGCTGTCGTAGGCGGCCTCGATCAGCGCCCGGGCCTGGGGGTCGTTGCCCAGGTCCTTGAGCCGGGCCAGCTTGGCGGCCTGCACCTCGTCGAAGCTGGCATCGGCCGTGACACCGAGGCGTTCGTAGGGCCCCGGAGCCGCGGCATCACTAAAGGGCTGGTCAGAGGCCTGGTTCATGGGTCCCGGCGCGGGACGCGCTGTGCTGGCCTGAGCGTATCGAGGCTGGGGTCAAAACAGGGGTTCACTGCAGCGATAGCCCCCTTCCTGTTGCAACTGGAGGCTCTGGGCTTCCGCTTCCGCCCGCTGCACCCACTGACGATGCTTGAGCAGCGGCATCTGGGGTGGCAGGTGGCTGCCTTCACGCACCTCAACCCGTTCCTGGGTGGGTAGGAAGCGCACGTAGTCGCAACCGCCATCGCGGCGGGGGCGAACGAGCCAGAGGGGCTCGGCCATGAATGTGACCTTTCGTTGCAAAGATTCTGGCGGATCCAAGGACCCGTCGTGGGCAGCTGCGAGGACGGCTGCGGCGCCGGCCTGGGGCTGGATCAGGGCGGCCCTACAGCGCGATCGGCTCCACCCCGCTCACCACCGGCGCCACCGCCGAGAGCTCGAGCTTGGGGTGATCCTCGGCCAGTTGGTGCAGGTTCCAGTCGTTCTTGAACAGCAGCACCGGCCGGTCCCAGGCGTCTCGCACGGTCTTGCAGTTGAACAAACGCCCGACCGCCTCCAGGGCCTCCCAGCCCCCCACCACCCAGCGGGCCACGGAGAACCCGAGGGGCTCCAGGCGCGTGGGCACGCCGTATTCGTTCTCCAGGCGGTACTGCACCACCTCCAGCTGCAGTTGGCCCACGGCCGCCAGGATCGGATCCCGTTTGCTGGCGTCGGTGTCATAGAGAACCTGCACGGCCCCCTCCTCGCGCAGCTCGTTCACCCCCTTGCGAAAGCTCTTGAAGGCCGAGGGGTTGGGGTTGCGCAGCCAGGCGAAGATCTCCGGGCTGAAGCAAGGGATGCCCTCGTATTCCACCTTGCGCCCCACATACAGCGTGTCGCCGATGGCGAACATGCCGGGGTTGTTGAGGCCGATCACATCGCCCGGGTAGGCGTCCTCCACCACCTCGCGGTCGGCTCCGAACAGCTTCTGTGGCCGCGAGAGCCTGATCGTCTTACCCGTGCGCGCGTGGCGCACGCTCATGTCCTTTTCGAACTTGCCGCTGCAGATACGCACGAAGGCGATGCGGTCCCGGTGGCGGGGATCCATGTTGGCCTGGAGCTTGAACACGAAGCCGCTGAACTCCTCGCGCAGGGGATCCACCGGGCCATCACTGCCGCTGCGGGCCACCGGGCGCTGGGCCAGCTCCAGGAAGGCATCGAGGAAGGGGCGCACGCCGAAGTTGGTCATCGCTGAACCGAAAAACACCGGGCTGAGCTCGCCCGCATGCACCAGATCCAGATCCAGCTCGGCGCCGGCCCCATCCAGCAGCTCCAGCTCTTCAAGGGCCTGATCCAGCAGCTCCGGCTCCACGGCGCCGGTGGCGCGGGCCTCCTCCACCGAAAGGCGCCGCTCGGCGGCCTGCTTGCCCCGCTCGGCCCGCTCGAACAGGATCAGCTCCCGGCTGCGCCGGTCGATCACCCCGCGGAAGCGGTCGCCGCTGCCGATCGGCCAGTTCACCGGCCAGCAGGTGAGGCCCAGCTCGCTCTCGATCTCATCGATCAGCTCCAGGGGTTCCCGCCCTGGCCGGTCCATCTTGTTGATGAAGGTGAAGATCGGCACCCGCCGCAGCCGGCACACCTCAAAAAGCTTGCGGGTCTGGGGTTCGAGCCCCTTGGCGGCGTCCTCGAGCATCACCGCGTTGTCGGCGGCGGCCAGCGTCCGGTAGGTGTCCTCGGAGAAGTCCTGGTGGCCGGGGGTGTCGAGCAGGTTGACGGTGCTGCCGGCGTAGTCGAACTGCAGCACGGTGGAGGTGATCGAGATGCCGCGCTGCTTCTCCAGCTCCATCCAGTCGGAGGTGACCTTGCGCTGTTCGCCTTTCGCTTTCACCGCCCCGGCCTGCTGGATGGCACCCCCGTAGAGCAGCAGTTTTTCGGTGAGGGTGGTCTTGCCCGCGTCGGGGTGGGAGATGATCGCGAAGTTGCGCCGCCGGGCCACCGCCTCGGCCAGGGACTGGGCTCTGCCTGGGGGCGACGAGGCGGCGGTGCTGGAGCTGCTGGTCATCGCCCCAGCCTGCCAGCCCCCGGTTCCCTCAATCGCTCTGGTTGGCCACCAGCAGCAGCCCGCCGATGATCGCCAGGTTCTTGAGCAGCTGGATGCGCTCCGGGAGCTCGGCCACGGCACCGTGGAAGATCACCGTGGTGGGGATCAGGAACACCAGCAGCAGCACCGCACCGAGCCGCCGTTTCCAGCCGCTGATCAACAGCAGCGAGCCCACCGCCAGCAACAGCACCGCCGCCCCCAGCAGCAGGGAGGGGAACGGCAACCCCTTGGCGGCGATCCTTGCGGCGACGGCCTCGAAACCCGTCAGCTTGCCCAGCAGGGCATGGAGGAAGACCAGGCCCAGGAGCACCCGGGCGATGCCGTCCACCAGGGGACTGCGGGGGGCGAGGCTGGCGGATCGCGTCATGGTTTCGGGGGTCGCCGTCGGGTCGGCGCTCAAACCTGGGCAGGCCGGCGCGGCCTGTCAAGGGGCCCGGGCTACAACGGCGCCGATGCCATCGCCCCCAGACCGGCCTGGCCCTCGAAGCGCTCCACGGCCCGCTCCACGTTGGACAGGAGCCGCTCGCTGCCCAGCCGCTCGCCCAGTTCCGAGCGCTTCACCACCTCCAGCACCGTCGGATTGAGGGCCGCCAACCAGAGGCGGATGCCGTGACGGGCCAGGTGCTGATCGAGGTTGATCAGCATGCGAAGGGCGGAATACTCGATGTCGATCACGGCGCTGCAATCGAGCACCACCACCCGGGGCTGGGCCTGCTCGATCAGGCGGCGCAGGGCCATGGCCACTCCCTGGGCATTGGTGAAGAAGAGGCGGCCCTCGATTCGCAGCAGCAGCAGGCCGGGCCAGCTCTGGTCGGTGGGATGCGCCTGGTTGAGCGGCCGGAACACGTCGGTGCCGTCTTTGCGGACCAGGGCATAGACGGGCGGGGTGACCTCCTGCTGGGCCAGGGCCAGCAGCGACACCACCACCGCCACCAGGATCCCCTGGAGAGTGCCGAGCAGCACCACGCCTGCGAAGGCGATCAGGGCCCAGTGGAACTCGGTGACGCGCACGCGCCGGATCGCCAGGAACTCCGCCGGGGCGATCAGCTCGAAGGAGTAGACGACGACGACGGCCGCCAGGGCGGCGGTGGGCATGCGGGCGATCAGGGGGGCCAGCAGCAGCAGGGTGAGCACGGCCGCGGTGGCGGTCACCAGTTCAGCCATCTGGGAACGCGCCCCCGCTCGGCGGTTCACGGCCGTCTGGGTTGTGCCACCGCCGGCGGCCATGGCACCGAAGCAGGCGCCGGCGGCGTTGGCCAGCCCGAGGGCGACCAGCTCCTGGTTGGGGTCGATGTTGGGTTCGCCATGGACGCGGAAGCTCCGGCCGGCGGCGATGCTCTCGGTGAAGCTGATCAGGGCGATGCCGGCGGCCGCGGGCCACATCCCCAGGATCGAATCGAGGCGGGGCAGGGTCAGGGCGGGCAGGCCCGTGGGCACGGGGCCCACCACCGCCACATCGAAGCGATCGAGCCCCAGCAGCGCCGTGACGCCGATGGCCACGGCGATCGCCAGAAGCGGCGCCGGGAGGTGCGGCAGACGTTTCTGCAGACCCACCAGCAGGGCCAGCAGCACCAGGGCCAGGGAGAGGGTGGCCAGGGAGGTCTGGGGCAACTGCTGGAGGAGGGAGGAGAGATCGCGGAGGAAGTTGATCTTCTCGACATGGAGCCCCAGCAGCTTGGGCAGCTGGTCGGCCACGATCACCAGTCCGATGCCGCTCTTGAAGCCCACCAGCACCGATTCGGAGATGAAGTTGGCGACGAAGCCCAGGCGCAGCACCGCCGCCAGGGTGAGCAACACCCCCACCAGCAGGGTGAGGCTGGCGCTGGCCGTCAGCAATTCGGCGGGGCTTCCCCCCGGGGCGCTGCGCTGCAGCTCCGAGCCCACCAGGATCGCCAGGGTGGTGGTGGTGCTGACACTCAGGGGCCGTGAGCTGCCCAGCAGCGCGTAGAGGGCCATCGGCACCAGGGCTGTGTAGAGCCCCACTTCCACGGGCAGCCCGGCGACGGTGGCGTAGGCCATCGCCTTGGGCAGCACCACCGCGGCCGCCGTAAGACCGGCCAGCAGATCTGGGTGCAACCACTCCGATTGGTAGTGGCGCAGCCAGGCGGCGGGGGCGGGAAGGCTCAGCTGGTTCATCTCGGTTCCCCCTGGGCGCTGGTGCTGCTTGAGGCGCTCAAGGGCCCCGAGCGATCCGATTCCTTCCTACGCCCCAGGCCCCTTGGCGCCTGCTGGCGGCGCCAAGGGGCGATCGGCCGGGCTTCACCGAGGACTGGAGCAGCCATCTGGACGCCGTGGCCATGCATGCCGCCATGGAGCTCGATGTCGAGGGTGCCGGCCCTGGAGCGCTCTGCGGCGCAGGCGATGCCGAAGCCGATGCTCAGGATCGAGAGCAGGTGGCCGGCGGCGGCGGGGGCCTTGGAGGTTTCAGGACTGCTCCTGGGGGAGGCACCTGGTGAGAAAGCACACCTAGGGAGGGGGCTGAGTTGTGGGTGGGTTGGGGTCGGAGAATGGCGGGGGGCTGCGGGGGATCTATGGAGAGGACTTGGGGCCTTGTGTTGAGTTGGAGGGTTAATTATCCGAGCTGTACAGCTCGGATGCCTATGCCCTGGAGAACTCGTGGCTGAGCTCGGGGCGGTGCTGCTGGGGGGGCGTTTGGAGTGGAGGGTTGCCATCGAAAACCACTCGGCCGATGATCAGCACTGGGTTCGGTTGCTCGGTGAACGCCGGCGGCGTTGTTTCAGGTGTAGAGAGTGGCGAGGAGGGCAGTGGACCCGGTGTTTCCAGAGGCTGTTGAACGGGACCGGGCCTGTGTAGCGAAATGAATAGTGGTTATCGGGTCCGTATAAGACGCCAGCTGATTGCTTCCAAGCCCTGCGATGCAAGTCGCCGAGGGGATTTCGGAAGGATTGGAGCTATATCGATAGAGTGTTATGTGGAAAGGAACGGGGGCAGCAGGTTGCTTCGCGGAACCGCCCAATGACTGGTTAGCTGTTCAGGAGAACGAACTGGCTATCCTTGAGCTGATGGGGAAGTTTAACGATGCCGACAGTCCTCAGGAGCGGTCCGTACAGGTTCTACTTCTACAGCCACGAGCCAGATGAGCCACCACATATTCATGTTGATCGAGATCAGGACTCTTGCAAGGTATGGCTCACGTCAGTTGCACTTTCTTCAAGTCTTGGATTTAAAGCCAGGGAGCTACGTGAAATTGAGCGGCTTGTCAGCTTGAACAGAGCTACCCTGTTGAAGGCATGGGAGGAGTTTCATGGCTAACCCTGGCGAACGGGTCATTGAGGTTGCCTGCACAGAGGACAAGCTGATCGTCGACCTCGCAGACGGACGCTCCATCTCAGTGCCTCTGGCCTGGTACCCGCGCCTGCTGCACGCCACCCCCCTAGAGCGTGGTAACTGGCGGATTGCTGGCGCTGGCTTTGGAATCCATTGGCCAGATATTGATGAGGATCTGAGCGTGGAGGGGCTCCTGCGCGGAGCGCCATCACCTAGGGCGAAGGTGCTGAGCAGCTAACACCGCCATGCACCAGAGCCGCCAGCGTGTAGTTGACACCACGATCAGTAGCTTCTTGCGGCCTGGTCAAGTCGAACGTTCGACCGTCTACTCTTTGGATAAGCCTATAGAGGGCTTTACCTATGACCGTACATGGTGGTAGTCGGCAGATTCTGATTCATGGCATGTTTCTCGTGCTGATCGGATTGGTTTGGGGTCTCTTAGTACCTGAAACTCCACACCCAAGACTCGCGCTAGTGGCTCACATTCAATTCGTGACCAACGGCATGCTGTTTATAGTTCTGGCAACTATAATGCTTACGCTGCCTCACCGTGTCGGCATCAAGTCCGTCTGGGTGATGGTGGTGGCGGCTTGGTTGACGTGGGCCATGGCGATTTCCGAAGTAGCCAATTCATGGTGGGGAACAACGCAGATGTTGCCTATTGCTGCGAGCCAGGCTGGCGCCACAGGTGGCGATTCATGGCAGGAGATGATCGTCGCACTCGCGCACATAGGTGCTGGAGTGGGGCTGATAGCCGGGTGGGTGTTACTCCTTGTAGGCTTTCTAAGGTATGCACCAGCACTTGAACCGGGTGATGGGTAAGTGCGTTAACCGAGCGACGCAGCCGAACCTGCCCCTGGAGGGGACAGGCCACCATCAGCTCACTGCTGCGCCACCCTATGCTCCCTGCCTGTCACTCAGGGGAAGCGTTAGGCCAGAAATAGCTTGTAAAGAATCGCTGGAATCCGCGTCTCATGAACGTCGTTATCCGACCCGTTCCTAACGCTGCTGTTTCGAGAGGTCCAACATGCTTAAGCCGACATCTGCCCATCGTCGTGCGTTCAATCTTTCTTGGGCCACCAGCCTTTTCTCGGGGTGCTTGTTGACGTCCATTCTTCATTTTCCCTTCGGGTATTCTGCAAGCGCTCAGGGCCTCGGTCCTGTCCCCGGACAGCCACGAGGAGGCCCGCCCACGACGGCTGAACACGACATCGCGCCTTGGGATGGGCCTGCCTTCGGCATTTGGATTCCGGCAGCGCAATTCGGAGGTAAGCCGGATTCCTGGATCTCTATCCGGGTATGGGATGCGCCTGAGAAATCGAAAAAGAAGGTTGTCTTTCCGGACAAGTCGATGAAATTGGGGGCGGTGGTTTATTTCCTAGATCTGAAATCGCCACGTTTGCTCGACTGGAAAAGTCAGCCCCGCCAAGAATTGAAAGGTTGGGTCCGCTTCATGAGGGTGACAAGCAGGCAGCCTGTTGTCGGTGAATTCGATTTCGTGTCAGAGGAAGCCATGTTGCTCAAGGGTCGATTTAAAGCTCAATGGATCAACAAGGGTTGGCTTGAATAGGCCGAGCAACGCAATCCAGCGGACTCCCGATAGAATCGGTCTTGATGGAAAGTCCAAGGTCTCGAGCCTCTCATCGCGACCGTTAGGCCGCACAAGCCACGGCAACACGACTTCACCACACTCGAAGACAAAGCGCTGCTCCTGCGGCATGGGCACAACTAAAACTGAATCTATTCACATGTGTGCACATGTACCACCCTGTGGCCGGCGACCTGCACGGCAAGTTGACTGGGAAACGTTGGGCTCGAAATGAAGACGGCAAAGACCATCTTTATGTCTCTTTTGCTCATTTTTATGCTGTTTTCCCTGGATTTGTATGAAAACGGATTAGCCATGGGAGGAGCCTGTGACTTCGGCTTCGGCAAGCGCCTACTGTCTGTTCAGGAAGCAGCTATTCGCGGATACTTTTTAGAGAAATTGCCAAGCTCAATCAAGGTGGATAGTGTGGTTTGTACAGGCTTCACTGATTCCACTGTGGTCGCGACGTTTCATGTCTCCCATGGCGAGGCTGAACGGCTTGTCTCGGAGCTAGAGGCAACATTTCTCTCACAACAGAACCATCCGATTGTTGGTGATTCACAAAAGCGACGAAAGATGATTGGCGCCCCATCCCGCAGCACTTACATTTACTATCTTCCGGGTCTCCCGCTGTTCGATGTGCGCACAGTTAGTATTTCTATCCCTAACAATGTTAATGAGGCGTCTTCGGTGGTTTTCGATGGTGGCAATGACTGACTCGAAAGCACCTAACTATAAAACCCAGCGGTCGAAAAAGCCTCGTCGCTGTTTTGAAGAGTACCCCGCGCAGTGCGGCCTGACCCCTCGCTCAAGCGCTGAGCCAATAAGCGGCCCCTGAGCTCGACTAATATCAGCCATCTCATTCATTACTGACATGAGTTCAGACCAGAAACTGCTACAACTTAGAAAAGAAACCAGCAATCTTGGCGTTGACGAATCTACTTGGCGCGAAATACTTTCCCATGCCATTCCAGATCCCGTTGTTGGAATTCGCCATGCTGCAATCGTAGGTGACCATTCCTATCGCATCCATATCGCAGCAATTCCGCAACAGGTTGGTTGCCATTACCACCGGGAAGGAGCTGAAGATTACGTTATTGTTGAAGGCGAAGGAGTGCTCCATTTTGGCAGAGTAACAGACGATTCAAGCAATCCGTTGGTAGCACCTGAGGATTGGAGGCAAATTTCTGTTAAAGCCGGAGATGCCTTCGTTATACCGCCCGGTTATGCTCATCAGCTTCGCAAATCCGGAAGCTGTGATCTAACTCTGTTATTCGCGTGTCCGGATACTCATCTCGACGACTCCAAGGATCGCACTATGTTGCCCGATGCGCCGCGGTAGTGAGTATCGGATATCAACGCGATGGACTGGATAAGGGGCCTTGTCATGTTGTGCTGTGATCAGCAGAGAGGTTGGACCTTCACCAGGCATCGCCGTCGTTCATCATGTTTTCCGCCAACTATTGGAGTTCATCGTAGTACTAGATCTTTCGGTATATAGATATCTTCGGCCTGCGGTTATCGAGCTTGCCCTTTAATCTTATGACGAATCAGTGTAATGAATTCAGATCAAGGAATCACTCTCATGAGCGATTGAATCGAACTCGGCTTCGTCACTTCGCCTCCCTCTCCGTCGTTGTTCTTGGTACAGGCAGTTGCGCTGTCAGTCATCCAACGATCGATCGTGCTGAGTTTGTTGCGGCATGGAAAGCCGTTGACTGCAAGACCTTTGACGTGCCGGCTTCTGTAGCTGCCCGCTCCGATTGCGGTTACGTCACCGTCCCCGAGCAGCACGGCCAACCCCAGGGCCGCACCATCCAACTGGCTGTGGTGCGTACCCGGAGTACCAGCCAAGCGCCTGCTGCCGATCCCCTGTTTGTCGAACAGGGTGGCCCTGGTGATTCCACCATCGGCGACATCGCCGATGGTGCCTTTCCGTCGTATCCCGAACTCCCAGCCTTGGCAGCGAACCGCGATTTGATCTTCGTGGAGGAGCGGGGGACACGGTTTTCCAGGCCTTTTCTGTCCTGCCCAGAGCTGAATGCGCACAACATTGCCGTGGCCAAAGGGCAGAGAAAGTACACCGATCCACGCTGGATCAAGGTCTGCAATGATCGCTTCAAGGCCCAAGGGATTAACCCCAGCGCCTTCAATACGCGGGAAAATGCGGCTGATGTTTATGCTGTAGCCGAAACGCTGGGCTACCCGCAGTTCAACTTTTATGGTGTTTCTTACGGAACGCTGTTAGGGCAATATGTCATTGCCCAGGCGGATAAACACAAGGCGAAACTCCGCAGCGTCATCCTCGATGGCGTGGTCAGACCGGATATTGATTTCAATCTGGCATCGAGCCACACGATCAGCTACGCCCTCAGGAACGTGTTTAAGGCCTGCTCGCAAGACAAGATATGCAACTCGGCCTATCCCAGGCTGGAGTCAACGTTTCTGAAGGTCGCTGATCAACTCAACCGCAAGCCCGTGCCCCTCACCCTGACCATTCCCTCCAGCAAAAAGACATTCACCACCCAACTCGATGGCACGGCCTTCGTCGCGGGCATTGAACCCTACTTAGCCCGACCCTATTCCGGTGAATCGGCCCGTGGCAGTTCTCTCCCCAAGTACATCCACGCCGCCAGCCAAGGAAACTTTGGTTGGATTGCAGCAGCACTTTCCGATCTGGAACCCAAGGGGGCGAGGGAGATGTATCACACGGTCCTCTGTGTTAGGGCACAATCGATTCAAGTGACGCCCGATCAGGTGCTGCCCCCGCCCTATCCCCAGTCGCTTCCCTTGGGTCTCCGCGAAGCCGAAGCTGTCACGAATGCTTGTAACGTTCTCCAGGTCGAGTTGAAGCCGCCCTTTGTCTACGAAAATCCGGAGATCCCCACCCTGGTGTTGAATGGTTCCTACGACCCGGTCACACCCCAGTCCTACGGGGAAGCCGTGGCCAGGAAGATGAAAACGGCCTATGTCTACACCTTCCCCGGTGTCGGGCATGGGGCGTTGTTTGCGCCGCGTGGCATGGCTGCGGAAGCGTGCGTGACCAACATCACTTCTGACTTTTTGGCGAACCCCAGGCAAACTCCCGATAGCCGCTGTCTGGCCCGGGTCAAGCCCATGTTTGTCGTTGAGTAATCGTTGTTCTCAAAGCAGATTCGCCGCCAACTCCGCCAACTCCGAACGCTCGCCCCGCAACAGCGTCACATGGCCCGCCAGGACCTGCCCCTTGAACCGCTCCACCAGCCAGGTGAGGCCATTGCTGTCAGCATCCACGTAGGGATTGTCAATCTGATAGGGATCACCGGTGAGCACAATCTTGGTGCCTTCGCCCACCCGGGTCACGATCGTTTTCACCTCGTGGGGGGTGAGGTTCTGGGCCTCATCCACCACCATGAACTGGCGCGGAATCGAGCGGCCACGGATGTAACTGATCGCCTCCACCTCCAGCAGCCCCATGCCCTTGAGATCGGCCCAGTTGCTGCGCTGGGCCCGGGCCCCCCGCCCGCGGCCGGCCCCCGTTTCGTCGCTGGCATTGGACCCGAGCAGGAAATCAAGGTTGTCGATGATCGGCTGCATCCAGGGGCCCAGTTTTTCCTGCAGATCGCCTGGTAGAAAGCCGATGTCCTTGCCCAGGGGGATCACCGGCCGGGTCACCAGCAGGCGGTCGTAGAGGTGGTCATCGGCCACCTGGTGCAGCCCCGCCGCCAGGGCCAGCAGGGTCTTGCCCGTCCCGGCCTTGCCCACCAGCGTCAGCAGTTGCACCGCCGGATCCAGCAGCAGATCGAGGGCGAAGGTCTGCTCGCGGTTCCGCGGCAGGATGCGCCCAAGCTTGATCCGGTGCACCTTCTGCAGCGGCTGCAGGCGGCGGGTCGCCCCGTCGAAGCGTGCCAGCAGGGTGTGATTGCCTTGGAGTTCATCCACCAGCGTCACCCCTTCATTCGCCTGGAGCGTCACCCCCGAGCGCGCCCCCTCCGGCAGCTGCTCGATCCCCAGGCCCCCACCGCCCTTGAACTGCTCCATCAGAGCGGCACTCACCGGCAGTTCACAGAACCCCGGGTAGAGGTCCGCCAGGTCCACCTTGTCGGTGCTGTAATCCTGGGCGATCAGCCCCACCGCATCGGCCTTGATGCGCAGGTTGGTGTCCTTGGTGACCAGCACCACCGGTGACTTGCTGCCCATCACCTCCTGCAGCCGCTGCTCCAGCGCCACCGCCAGGATGTTGTTGTCGCCGTTGCCCGCCTTCAGCTCCGGCGGCAGCTGGTTGAGGGTTTCGCTGCGGCAGAACACCACCTTGAGGGTGCCGTGGTGAAGGTCGTCGATCTCCACGCCGTCGGAAAGGTTGCCCTTCTGGCGGAGGCCATCCAGCAGCCGCGACACCTGCCGGGCATTGCGGCCCTTCTCGGAGGAGTCCCGCTTGAAGCGATCGATCTCCTCGACCACCTCGATCGGGATCACCACATCGTTGTCTTCGAAGCGGGTGAGGGCACGGGGGTCGTGCAGCAGGACGTTGGTGTCGAGAACGAAGGTCTTGCGCATGGCGCCCCCCTGGGCCTGGCCTGATTGAAAACCTACCCCCGCAGTGGGCTTCAGCCGACTCGATCGAGGCCCGCCTCGGCCCCGACCTACGCTCCCGCAGACCTCAGCAGCTCGGCGTGCCTGCTCTTCCCCTTCCGCTCAGCTTGCTCCTGTTGGTGGCCCTGCTGTTTGGGCTCACCTTGCTGGTGCTTGAGTTGCGACACCGGCTCCGGCCCGCCTCGCCGCTGATCCTGCGCTCGGGTCCCTGGACCGTGCGTTCCTTCGATCACGGCCTCAAGGCGATTGGCGAGATCGAGATCGCCAACCCCCACGGACGCATGGAGGTGATGGTGCCTGAGCTGCGCGTCGTTCCGACCCTGCTGGGCACGGCACGCCTCGACCAGCTCATGGTCAGCACGCGCATCGAGGCTCTCCACCCCGATGAGGAGGCCCGAGCCGACGGCTACTGGGCCGCCTACATCGTCAAAGGCCACAAGCGCACCCGGGCCCGGCTGACCGTGCGCATCGAGGCCCCCCCTGGCCTCGAATTGAGATCGCTGCTCGACACCCTCTGGGTGGACGTCTTCTGGACGAATTACGGCCCTTTCGGTCGGCTCGAGCGCCGCGAGGGGGTGCTGGTTCCCCTGCGCAGGCCCGAGCCCGTGGCGCCCGAGGCGGCCGCCTGGCGCGAGGGGGACGGCTGCCGGGTGCTGCCCGTGCGCACGCACCTGCTCGGGGTGCTCGACGATCCCGCCGAGGTGCTCCAGCGCTATGCGGGCGCCGTGCTGCAGCCGGGCGACATCCTCACCATCGGCGAGACGCCCCTGGCTGTGATCCAGGGCCGCTACCACCACCCTTCCACGGTGCAGCCCTCGGCCCTCGCCCGGCTGCTCTGCCGCGTGTTCCATCCCACCAGCAGCCTGGCCACCGCCTGCGGCCTGCAGACCTTGATCGACCAGGTGGGCCCCGCCCGGGTGCTGGTGGCCTGGATCCTGGGCAGCCTGCTCAAGCTGGTGGGCAGCAAAGGGGGCTTCTACCGCCTCGCCGGCCCCCAGGCCCGGCTGATCGATGACATCACCGGCACCACCCCCCCCTATGACCAGACGATCGTGCTCGGCCCCGACCAGCCGGAGCGCGCCTGCCGCGAGCTGGCGGCGGAGCTGGGGGTGCCCGTGGCTGTGGTGGATGTGAACGACCTGGGGCGGGTCAAGGTGCTCGCCTCCAGCCCCGGCTGCGACGAGGCTCTGCTGCAGCGGGCCCTGCGCCCCAACCCCGCCGGCAATGCCAACGAGCGCACCCCGCTGGTGGTGGTGCGTCCCGCCTGATCTCGTCAGCGGATCGATCTCGATACAGTTGGGTTTCAGTGCGAGCCACCCATCAGCGCCACTGCCGTGCGTCACGACCCCCGGGGATTGGTGATCGAACCGCTGCAGGGCTGGCATCTCCCCCTGCTGCAGGAGGCCGCCTACCTGGATCTGCAGCCACTGTTGCAACGAGCGTTGTTGCTGCAGGGTCCCGACTGGCTGCTGAGCTTGGTGGCCCCCCGTCGGCCCCTGGCGCCCCAGGTGCTGGTGGCCTCGGGAGCTGATCAACGTCTGGTCGGGCTGGTGGTGAGCCAGCGGCTTAACCGCAGCGGCACTTGCTGGGAGTTGCGTCACCTGCGCGTGGCCGATGGCGAGGCGGCCCATGGCGAGGCAGCCGGCGGCGAGGCGGCCGGCTGGGGCGATCGCCCCAGCAAGCTGGCGGTGGAAACGGCCCTGCTGCGGGAGGCGATCCAGCGCAGCCGTGGCGCTGCCAGCTGGATCGCCAGCGCCTCCAGCCTCGACGGTGACCGCCTGGCCCTGCTGCGTCAGCTGGGCTTCCAGCCCCAGCGCACCGAGATCCTGTGGCGCTGGTCTCCCGCCACTGTTTCCCCTGAACTGGCCGCGCTCCCCTCTGATTTGCAGTTGCGGCCCCTCCAGCGCCGCAATGCCCCCCTGCTCTGGCACCTGGAGCAGGCCGCCTGTCCGGCCCACCTGCGCCAGCTGCTCGATCGCCGCGTCGAAGATCTGCTCGACCACAGCGTTGCCCCCAGCCTGTTGCTGATCGACACCAGCCGGCGCCAGGCGGTCGCGGCCGTGCGCCGACTGCGCAGCGACCCGGGCCAGTCCCTGCCCGAACTGGACCTCACCATCCACCCTGGTTGGGAACATCTGCTGGGGGCGCCGGTGGAGCGCCTGATGGGGGAGGCGGCCGCTGGCCTTGATGGGGCGCTGCTGCGCAGTGATGTGCTCGATCAACCCCGCAACGGCTGGCTGCGCCGCCTGGGGCTTCGGCCCGAGCGGGAGGAGGTGCTGATGGCGCGCAGCGTCTGGCGGCGCCAGGAGCCCCAGCCCTCCCGCCCAGCGGCTCGCCGGCTGGAGGCCATGCTCGAGAGCTGGCAACCCCGTCGGCGGCCCCTGCCCACCCCCGTGCTCCAGCCCCGTTGAAGCCCCAGCCCCAGTCCGTGCTGGCTCTCGATGTGGGCCGCCGCCGCCTGGGCCTGGCAGGCTGCGATCCCCTCGGCTTCACCATTACCCCGCTGCCACCCCTGCTGCGGGGGAGTTACGACCTGGACCTGGCCAAGCTGCAGGTGGTTGTGGCCCAGCGGCGGGTACGGGCACTGGTGGTGGGCCTGCCCCTGGATGCGAACCAGCAACCCACCGAGCAGGCACGCCACTGCCGTCGCTACGGCGAACGCCTCGCCCAAGACCTGGATCTGCCCCTGGCCTGGGTCAACGAGCACGCCAGCAGCTGGGCGGCCGCGGATCGCCATCACCTGCACGGCGATCGCAGCGGTGCCCTTGACAGCGCCGCCGCCGCCCTGCTGCTGGAGCAGTGGTTGGCGGAGGGGCCTGAGCCGCTTCCGGTCGGAGCGGCGGCCATCGATTCTGGCCGCCGGGACCACGCTGATTCATTCTGAGGAGGTCTGAATTCCGACCATGAGCGCCGAAGGCCCCTCCATCTCAGGATCCGGTGACGTGCCCACGGTGCTGGTGCGTGACAGCGGCAGGGAGTTGCTGTGTTTTCTCGAGCAGCTGATTCCCCTCGATGGCCACGATTACGCCCTGCTCACCCCGGTGGACACCCCGGTGTGCCTGGTGCGTCTGGAGGACGATGCTGAGCCGGAGGTGATCGAATCGGTGGACGCGGCCGAGCCCATCCTCTCGGTGGCCGACGTGGTGCTCCAGGAGCACGACCTCACCCTGGTGCGCTCCGCCGTCACGCTCACGGTCAGCGGTGAGCTCGAGGAGCCTGATCCCGATGACTTCGACGACGAGGAGGACGACCTTGACGATGACACCGACGCCTACGAGTTGCTGATCCAGTTCCGCGCCGACGATCAGGAGTACGGCCTGTTCATTCCCCTCGATCCCTTCTTCGTGCTGGCCCGGATCACCGACGGTGAGGCGGTGCTGGTGGAGGGCGAGGAATTCGAGCGGGTTCAGCCCCGCATTGAAGCGGAGCTCGAGGAAAGGGAGAGCGACGATTGAATCTGCCCCAGTTGCTGCAACCCAACTGGCTCGCCAGCGGCACCCTGGCGGAGCTGTCGCTGGAGCGTCTCCTGGCGGTTCCGCTGCGTGCCCTGGTGCTCGATGTCGACCGCACCCTGCTGCCCTCGCGGCGCACGGAGTTGCCGGCGCCGATCGAGGCCTGGCTCCAGCGGGCCCAGCAGCATCTCGAGCTGCGGCTGTTCAGCAACAACCCCTCCAAGGCGCGCATCGGCGCCGTGGCCGAGCGGATTGGGGTGCCCTTCACCACCTCCGCCGGAAAGCCCCGCCGCGGCGCCCTGCGCAGGGTGCTGGCCGAGCTGGACCTGCCCCATGAGCAGGTGGCCCTGGTGGGTGATCGGTTGTTCACCGATGTGCTGGCCGGTAATCGGCTTGGGCTCTACACGGTGCTGGTCAAGCCGGTGAATCGGGCGGGCCAGCCTTGCGAGCGCGACCGGCTTCAGAACTTCGAGCTTCGCCTGGCCCGCTGGGTGGGCAGCGACCTGGGCTGATGGCCGTGCGCCATGTCATCAAGGTGGGAACCAGCCTGCTGCGTGGTGATCAGCGCCGCGGCACCGAGCAGGTGATCGCCGATCTGGCCGCCAGCCTCAGCCATCAACGGGCCCAGGGCCACAGCCTTGCCCTGGTCACGAGCGGTGCGGTGGGGCTGGGCTGCCGCGCCCTGGAACTGACCGGGCGCCCGAAGGAGGTCGAGGCCCTCCAGGCTGCCGCCGCCGTGGGTCAGGGACGCCTGATGGGCCTCTACGACGCCGCCTTCGCCATCCACGGCCAGAGCGTGGCCCAGGTGCTGCTCACCCGCGGTGATCTCGCCTCCCGCCGCCGCTATCAGAGTGCCTGCCGCACCCTGGAGCAGCTCCTGGCCTGGGGCGTGGTGCCGATCATCAACGAGAACGACACCCTCGCCACCCACGAGCTGCGCTTCGGCGACAACGACACCCTCTCGGCCCTGGTGGCGGTTGCGGTTGGAGCCAGCGAGCTGATCCTGCTCACCGATGTGGACCGCCTCTATTCGGGAGATCCCCGGCGCGACGCCAACGCCGAGCCGATCGAGGAGGTGGGGAGCCTGGCGGAACTGGAGCGGCTCAGCGGCGTGGCCACGGGCGGCGGCCAGTGGGGCACCGGCGGCATGACCACCAAGCTGGCGGCGGCCCGCATCGCCACCTCCAGCGGCATCCGCGTGCGCCTGGCCGATGGCCGCGATCCGGCCGTGCTCGAGGCCCTGCTGGCCGGCGAGAAGCTGGGCACCGTGTTCCAGCCCAGCCCCCAGCCCCTGCCCGATCGCAAGGGTTGGCTGGCCCACGCTCTGGTGCCCAAGGGCAAGCTCTGGATCGACCCTGGCGCCGAACGGGCCCTGCTCGAACGCGGCGCCTCGCTCTTGGCGGTGGGCATTCGCCAGGTGGATGGCCGCTTCCAGCGCCGCGATGCCGTGCGCCTGATGGCCCTCGATGGCCGTGAGCTGGGCCGCGGCCTGAGTGCCCTCAGCAGCGAGGAGCTCACCCAGGTGATCGGTCAGAGCAGTGAGGCGGTTCAGCGTACCCTCGGCGCCGAGGTGGGTGATGCGGTGGTGCACCGCGACCACCTGGTGCTCACTGGTCCTACGGCCCTGGTCTGAGCCCTGCCCTGAGTCCTGCTCGGGCGCGTGAACCATGGGGCCGCCCTACGATCCGGCCGCGGCTGGCGATCGGCGGGAATGCGCTTCAGTGAACTGCTGGTCCGGCTCAGCGAAGGCAACACCGCTGGTGAGTCCCATCTGGCCTCTGATCCCGAGCTTTCCGGTGCTGCCGCCTTTGATCAGGCAGGACCTTCCCAGCTGAGCTTTCTGGAGGCGGGCAACGCTCTGGCGGCCCAGCTGGCGGCCAGCGGCGCCGGCGCCCTGCTGCTCCCCAATGACCCCGCCCTGCACGATCAGGCCACGACCGCCGGCCTGGCCTGGGTGGCGTTGAAGAACCCGCGTCTGGGTTTCGCCGAGGCGCTCGAAGCCCTCTATCCAGCCAAGCCCCGGCCCGCCGGCATCCACCCCAGCGCCGTGATCGACCCCAGCGCTAGCCTGGGTTCTGGTGTGTCGATCGCCGCCCAGGTGGTGGTGGGCGAGGGCGCCGTGGTGGGCGAGGGCTGCACCCTCCACCCCGGCGTGGTGCTCTACGACGATGTGGTGCTGGCCGGGGGCTGTGAGATCCACGCCAACGCCGTGCTGCACCCCGGCTCGCGCCTGGGGCGCAACTGTGTGGTGCATTCCAACGCCGTGATCGGCTCGGAGGGCTTTGGCTTCGTTCCCACCGCCAGCGGCTGGCGCAAGATGCCCCAGATCGGCCTGGTGGTGCTCGAGGAGGGTGTCGAGGTCGGCTGCGGCAGCACGATTGATCGCCCCTCGGTGGGTGAGACCCGCATCGGCGCTGGCACCAAGATCGACAACCTGGTGCACATCGGCCACGGGGTGGTGACGGGCCAGGGCTGCGCCCTGGCGGCCCAGGTGGGCATCGCCGGCGGCGCCCGCCTCGGCAACGGAGTCATCCTGGCGGGACAGGTGGGCCTGGCCAACAAGGCCGTGATGGGCGACCGCTCGATCGCTTCCTCCAAATCCGGCATTCACGGTGAGGTGGCCGCCGGTGAAGTGGTGAGCGGCTACCCGGCCATCCCCAACCGCCTCTGGCTGCGCTGCTCGGCCGCCTTCAACAAGCTCCCGGAGATGGCGAAGACCCTGCGCCAGCTGCAGAAGTAGCCTCGCGCCAGCGCTTCCTCCATGATGACCAGCTATCGCCTCACCCTGCTGCCCGGCGACGGCATCGGCCCGGAAATCACGGCGGTGGCCCGGCAGTTGCTGGATGCGGTCAGCGCCCGCCACGGCTTCGCGCTCGCTTACGACGAGCAGCCCGTGGGTGGGGCCGCCATCGACGCCACCGGCGTGCCCCTGCCCGAGAGCACTCTGGAGGCCTGCCGCGCCAGCGACGCCGTCCTGCTGGCGGCCATCGGCGGCTACCAGTACGACGCCCTGCCTCGGGAACAGCGCCCTGAGACCGGCCTGCTGGCCCTGCGTTCGGGCCTGGGCCTGTTCGCGAACCTGCGGCCGGTGAAGATCCTGCCGGCCCTGATCGACGCCAGCAGCCTGCGCCCTGAGGTGATCAGCGGCGTCGATCTGCTGGTGGTGAGGGAGCTCACCGGCGGCATCTACTTCGGCACCCCCAAGGGCCGCGTCGAGGCCGATGGCCATGTGCGTGCCTTCAACACCATGGCCTACTCAGATTTCGAGATCGACCGCATCGCCAAGGTCGGTTTCGAGCTGGCCGCCCAGCGCGGCGGCAGGCTCTGCTCGGTGGACAAGGCCAACGTGCTCGATGTGAGCCAGCTCTGGCGCGATCGGGTGGAGGCCATCCACGCCGATTACCCCAGCGTGGAGCTCAGCCACATGTACGTCGACAACGCCGCCATGCAGCTGGTGCGTAACCCCCGTCAGTTCGATGTGCTGCTGACCAGCAACCTCTTCGGCGACATCCTCAGCGACGAGGCGGCGATGCTCACCGGTTCAATCGGCATGCTGCCCTCGGCCTCCCTCGGCTCAGGAGGTCCAGGTCTGTTCGAGCCGGTGCACGGTTCCGCCCCCGACATCGCCGGCACCGACAAGGCCAATCCGCTGGCGATGGTGCTCTCGTCGGCCATGCTGCTGCGCATCGGCCTGCACCAGGAGGCCGCAGCCGCCGATCTGGAGCGCGCCGTTGACCGGGTGCTGGAGGCTGGATACCGCACCGGTGATCTGGCCGCCGAGGGCACCACCGTGCTCGGTTGCCAGGCGATGGGTGAGCAGTTGCTGGCTCTGCTCTGATCCCACGTCCTGCGGCTGTCAAGGCCAGGACCGGCGATCTGCGAAACTCAATTTTCTCTTCTACCCCCTGCGCCGATGTCGAAGCGTCATCCGGTCGTCTCGGTCACCGGTTCCTCCGGCGCCGGCACCAGCACCGTCAAAAAGGCCTTCGAGCACATCTTCAAGCGTGAGGGCATCACCCCGGCGGTGGTGGAAGGAGACAGCTACCACCGCTTCGAGCGTGGTCCGATGAAGATCGCCATGGCCGAGGCCCTGGCGAAGGGCGAGAACTTCTCCCACTTCGGCCCTGAAGCGAACCTGTTCGACAAGCTCCAGGAGCTGTTCCAGACCTACGGCGAAACCGGCGGCGGCCAGAAGCGTTACTACCTGCATTCCCTCGACGAGGCGGCCGACCACAATGCCCGCCTCGGCACCAAGCTCGAACCCGGCCAGTTCACCCCCTGGGAGCCGATTCCCGCTGGTACCGATCTTCTCTTCTACGAGGGTCTGCACGGAGGGGTGGTCGGCGAGGGTTACGACCTGGCCGCCCTGGCTGACCTGCTCGTGGGTGTGGTGCCGATCGTGAACCTGGAGTGGATCCAGAAGATTTCCCGTGACAACGCCGAGCGTGGTTATTCCGCCGAGGCCACGGTCGACACCATCCTTCGCCGGATGCCGGATTACATCAATCACATCTGCCCGCAGTTCAGCCTCACCGACATCAACTTTCAGCGCATCCCCACGGTCGATACCTCCAATCCGTTCACGATCCGGAACATCCCCACCGCGGATGAATCCTTCGTGATCGTGCATTTCCGCAAGGGTGCCCGCGAGAAGTGGGGCATCGACTTCACCTACCTGCTCAAGATGATCACAGGCTCCTTCATGTCCAGCCCCACTTCGATTGTGGTGGGCGGCGGCAAGATGGGCTTCGCCATGGAACTGATCCTCACCCCGATCATTCACAACCTGATCCAGGATCGTTAGATCCATCGATGGCGGCCTAACCTGCGCTCAGCTGGTGGGCCCGGTGAAACCAATTCCGATCACCACTCCCTCGTTCGAGATTCGTGGGGCCGCCGGCCTGCAGCAGCCCCTGCTGCGCTTTGATCGCATCGACAGCAGACGGGTGATCGCCCTGGCCCGCCGCATCTACCTGCTCCATGTCGAGCACGGTTGTTGTGGCGGCGAACCCCTCGGAATCGTGCTCAACCCGCAGTCGGCCCAGGGCCGGGTGGTGTTTGAGAGGCCGGTGCTGCTGCCCGAGGAGCAGTTCCTGCCACTGGACTTGCTCCTCGGCCGCTCCGGTCGTTCCCGTCACCCCCGTTCCTCCTTGCGCAGCTGAATGGAGCTGACGGCCCTCGCCCCCCTCGACACCGCCTTGATCGCTCCGCTGGCCGCTGTGCTAGGGGCTTGCGTTGGCAGCTTCCTGAACGTGGTGGCCTGGCGGGTTCCACGGGAGGAATCGATCATTTCCCCCCCCAGCCACTGCCCCCACTGCGGCACTCGCCTGCGCTGGCACGACAACCTGCCCCTGCTCGGCTGGTTGCTGCTGGGCGGCCGCTGCCGCCATTGCAAGGGACCGATCGCCATCCGATACCCCCTGGTGGAGCTGCTCACCGCCGGGCTCTGGGTGGCGGTGGTGCTGGCGGTTCCCTCGGCCATGGGGGCTCCAACTCCCTGGCTGCTGCTCGCGGCCGGCTGGATGTTCGTGAGCTGGCTGGTGCCGCTGGTGCTGATCGACCTCGACCAGCTCTGGCTGCCGGAGCCGCTCTGCCGCTGGGGGGTGCTCCTGGGCTGGACGGTGACCGCGGCCCTGGGCTTCAGCCAGGGGGAGGCCATCGGCCGGCGGCTGTTGCTGGATCATCTGCTCGCCGCCGCCGTTGGTCTGCTCGCCTTCGAGGGGCTCAGTTGGCTGGCCCAGAAGGCCATGGGTCAGCCCGCCCTGGGCCTTGGCGATGCCAAGCTCACCGCCCTGCTGGGCGCCTGGCTGGGGCTCACCGGCATGGCTCTGGCGGTGGCCCTGGCGGTGCTCTCCGGAGCGCTCCTGGGCAGCCTCGGGCGCCTCAGCGGGCGGCTCAAGCGCAACGAGCCCTTCCCCTTCGGTCCCTTCCTGGCGGCCGGCGGCGTGGCCCTGTGGCTGGGGGGCAACGGCTGGTGGCTGCGGCAGTTCGGCGAGCGCCTGGGCTTTGCGGGCCTTTAATGGCTGATTACCCAGGCTCCGCTCCGCCGTGTCGCTGTTCGACTGGTTCGCCGATCGCCGCAAGACCACGCCGGTGGTGCGGGCCGCCCAGGAACCCGAGGAGGGGGACGGCCTCTGGAGCAAGTGCCCCGAATGCGGCCTGGTGGTCTACCGCAAGGACCTGATCGCCCATGCCAGCGTCTGCAGCGGCTGCGGCCACCACCACCGCATCGACAGCGACGAGCGCATTCGTTTGATCGCCGACCCCGGCAGCTTCGAGGTGCTCGATGGCGAGCTCACGCCCACCGATCCCCTGGCCTTCAAGGACCGCCGCAGCTACGCCGATCGCCTCCGGGACAGTCAGCGCAGCACAGGCCTCAAGGATGCGGTGGTCACGGGGCTGTGCCGGATTGAGGGCCTGCCTCTGGCCCTGGGGGTGATGGATTTCCGCTTCATGGGTGGCTCGATGGGATCGGTCGTGGGGGAGCGCCTCACCCGGCTGATCGAGGAGGCCACGGCCCGGCGGATTCCGGTGCTGATCGTCTGCGCTTCCGGCGGCGCCCGCATGCAGGAGGGGATGCTGAGCCTGATGCAGATGGCCAAGATCTCCGGCGCCCTGCAGCACCACCGCCAGGCGGAACTGCTCTACATCCCCCTGCTCACTCATCCCACCACTGGCGGGGTGACGGCCAGCTTCGCCATGCTCGGCGATCTGATCCTGGCCGAGCCCAAGGCCCTGATCGGTTTCGCCGGCCGCCGCGTGATCGAGCAGACCCTCCGGGAGCGGCTGCCTGAGGGCTTCCAGACCGCTGAATACCTTCAGGACCATGGCTTCGTCGATCACATCGTGCCGCGCACCCGCCTGCGCTCCACCCTGGCGGGGCTGTTGCGGCTGCATGGCTGCACCGCCGTCACTGTGCCGGCCTGAACCTGGATTGATCGCGATGGGCCGTTTCAGACCAATCAAACTGCTGGCTGCCCTGCTGCTGGCGCTGGTCGTCTGGATGGGCCTGCCCACGTCAGTTGGGGCGGCCCCATTGGAGTGGCGCTCGGTGGGCACCACGGCCGAAGGGGAACAGTGGTGGGATGCGGGCAGCCTGCGGGTGGGCCGCGAGGGCCAGCTCATGGTGCTGAGTCGCTTCCGCCCCGCAACGGGCGATTCCGATTCGGAGGCCCGGCCCCAACTCGGCACGCTTTACATGATGGATCTCGACTGCGGCCAGGGGCTCTACCGCGACACCTCCATCGGCGGTTGGCCCCAGTTCGGCGCCCAGTGGCAACCAGCCGGAGGCGATCCGTTGATTGCCTCCGTGCTGCAGGCGGCGTGTGACGCGGGAGCCCCGCTGCTGGCCGCCCGATGAGTTCCGTCCCCGCCAACGCTGGAGCTGCATTGGGGGCCCCTCTGAAGGTGGCGATCGCCGGGTTGGGTTTTGGCGAGAAGGTGCACCTGCCGGCCCTGCGGGATCAGCCGCTCACCGAGCCGGTGGCCCTCTGGCATCCCCGCGCCGAGCGCCTGGAGTCCGCCTGCCGCGCCGCCGGGTTGCCCGGCACCAGCGACTTCGACGCCCTGCTCGCCGATCCGGCGATCGAGGCCCTGGTGATCGCCACACCTCCGGCCGTGCGCTTCGATCTGGCCCGCCGGGCCCT
>CALRUP020000024.1:0-32863 GCA_943371385.1 Paenacidovorax caeni
TCAGCACGGCCGGCGGGCTCTGCTGCGGCACCACCGCCAACCTGCTGGTGCGCCGAAGGGGTCACTGGCGCACCCCGCCCCTGGCCGGCGGCTGCCTGCCCGGGGTGATGCGCGGCCGGGCCCTGGGCCTGGGGCTGGCGTCGGAGGGCGAGCTGAACACCGAGGATCTGCTGGACGCCGAGGCCGCCCTGCTGATCAACAGCCTCGGCTGCCGGCCGATCACGGCCCTCGATGGGGCGCCATTGGAATGCCTTGGCCCAACCGAGGCCGAAGCCTTCTGGCGTCGGTTGCTGTAGCTCCCCACCAGCTTGAGCTGGGGACGCTCAGACCTTGAGGAACCGGTTCACCACCTCCTGACTGAGTTCTTCGGTGGGGCCACTGGCCACCATCCCTCCCCGCTGCATGGCATAGAACCAGTCAGCCTGCTCAACGAAATTGACGTGCTGCTCCACCAGCAGGACGCTGATTCCCGTGGTCTTGATGATTCGCTTGACAGCGCGCTCGATGTCGAGAATCACGGACGGCTGAATGCCCTCCGTGGGTTCATCGAGGAGCAGCAGCCGAGGCTTGCCCAGCAGGGCACGGGCAATGGCGAGTTGCTGCTGCTGCCCGCCGCTGAGATCCCCTCCGCGCCGCTGGAGGAACTTCTCGAGAACCGGAAACAGCTCGAAGACCACAGGATCGATGTGGCGGTTCTTCTGGAGCCCCCCCGGCAGCGCCTCCAGGCCCAGCAGAAGGTTCTCGCGCACCGTGAGCTGGGGAATGATCTCCCGACCCTGGGGCACGTAGCCGATGCCGCTGCGGGCCCGCTGATGGGGCGGCAGGGCGGAGACGTCCCGATCCTCGAGCTCGACAACACCACTGCGCTGCCGCAGCAGCCCGATCACGGTCTTGAGCAGGGTGGTCTTACCGACGCCATTCCTGCCGATCAGACAGACCATCTGGCCTGGTTTGACGGTGATGTCGACATCCCTGAGGATATGGCTGTCCCCGTAGTAGACGTTGAGGCCGCGAACCTGCAGCACCGCATCTGAAGTGGTCATGCATCGTCCTCCATCGAAATGCCCAAGTAGACCTCGATCACCTTTGGATTCTTCTCGACTTGATCCATGGGGCCCTCACACAGCACATGGCCCTCATGCAGCACCGTGACCTGGGAGTTGAGATCGCGGATGAACTCCATGTCGTGCTCGATCACCAGCACGGTGTGATCACCCGAGAGCTGCTTGAGCAGATCAGCGGTGCGGCGTGTTTCCTCATCGGTGAGTCCGGCCACGGGCTCATCGACCAACAACAGATCAGGGTCCTGGGCCAGCAGCATGGCGATCTCCAGCCACTGCTTCTGGCCATGGGAAAGACCCCCCGCCGGCACGTTGGACTGGGCCTCCAGATCCACCACCGCCAGCAGCTGCTGCACCCGCTCCCGAGCCTTGGCATCCAGGGAGCCGAAGAGCAGATCGAAGGGGGCGTTGCGGTGGCTCACCGCCAGCTCGAGGTTGCGGCGCGGCGAGAGATTCTGATACACCCGAGGCGTCTGGAATTTGCGGCCCACCCCCAGCCGGGCGATCTGATGCTCCGGGGTTCCGACCAGGGATTTGCCGCGGAAGACCACATCCCCCTTGGTGGGCCTCACCTTGCCGGTGATCACATCAAGGAAGGTGGTCTTGCCGGCACCGTTCGGACCGATCACCGCCCGCAGTTCGCCGGGTGCGAGCTGCAGATTGAGGTCATTGAGGGCCAGGAAACCATCGAAGCTGACGCTCACCGAGCGCAGTTCCAGCAGCGGCCTCACGCCGGTGGCGGGGGTGCTCATGGCTCGACTCCTCGGGTGGATGGCGGGGTGAGTTCAGCGGCCTCGGCCTGCACGGCGGGATCGAGATCCAGGGCGGGATAGGTGGGCGCCAGGGGCGGCCAGCCGACCATCGCCTGGAGCTGGCGCACGCCGCCCTGGCGCCACCAGCCCACCAGGCCATCGGGCAGGGCGGTGACCACCAGCAGGAACAGACCCCCCTGGATGAACAGCCAGGTTTCGGGCAGCTGCTCACTGATCAGACTCTTGGCGTAGTTGATCAGCACGGCGCCCAGCACAGCGCCGATCAGGGTGCCCCGTCCACCCACCGCCACCCAGATCACCATCTCGATCGAGAACGGCACCGCCATGAACTGGGGGCTGACGATGCCGGATTGAACGGTGTAGAGCGCTCCGCTCACCCCGGCCAGGGCTCCGGCCACCGCGAAGACGAGGGTCTTGTAGGCGGTGGGGTTATAACCCGTGTAGCGAAGCCTGGGTTCATCATCCCGAATCGCCACCAGGGCATCACCGAAACGGCCGCTGGTGAGCCAGCGGCAGAGGAACCAGGCCGCCACGGTCAGCACAACGGTGAGCAAGAACAGCTGGCGCTGGGCGCTATCGGAGCCCACCAGCTCGCCGAAGATCCGCGCGGTATCTGTCTTGAGGCCGTTGGTGCCGTTGATCAGCTTCTGCTGGCCATTGAAGAAATTGAAGAAGACCAGCAGGGCCGCCTGGGTGAGGATCGAGAAGTAGACCCCCTTGATGCGGTTGCGAAACACCAGGAAGCCCAGCACCCCCGCCACCAGCGCCGGCAACACCCAGATGGCAAAAAACGTGAACACAGGCGAGGCGAAAGGCTGCCAGAACGAGGGCAGTTCCTTGACGCCGTAGAGACCGAAGAACTCGGGCAACTGGCCGGGCTCGAGGCTGTCGAGCTGCAGATACATGCCGATGGCATAGCCGCCGATGGCGAAGAAGATGCCCTGACCAAGGCTGAGCAGACCCGTGAAGCCCCAGATCAGATCGATGCCGAGGGCCACGATGCCCAGGGACAGAAACCTTCCCAGCAGGTTGAGCCGGAAGGGGGGAAGCACAACCGGCAGGATCAGGGCGGCGGCCACGATCAGCACCCAGGGGAGCGCACGACGCCAAAGGGGGGCCATAGAGGAGGAGCCCATGGCTCAGGCCTCCACCATGCGGCCCTTGGGCGGGAAGATCCCGGCGGGGCGGAACTGAAGGAACACCACGATGATCGCGAACACCAGCACCTTGGCCATCGAGGTGGTGGCAAAGAACGTGATCAGTTCATTGAGGCCTGGGGGCATGGTGGTCCATACCAGCAGCAGGGAACCGGAGCCCACGACGTAACTGAGCACGCCGATGGCGAGGGCCGCCACCACCGTGCCCATGAGCTTGCCCACCCCGCCGAGCACCACCACCATGAAGCAGTCGACGATGTAATTGCCCCCGAGGTTGGGGCCCACGGATCCCAGCAGGGTGACGGCGACACCGGCCACGCCAGCGAGACCTGAGCCAACCAGGAAGGTGAGCGCATCCACCTTCTGGGTGGGGATGCCGAGGCAATCGCTCATCGGCCGGTTCTGGGTGACCGAGCGGATGCGGATGCCCCAGACGCTCTTCTGCAAAAACCAGGTGACCGCCACCAGCGCCACGATCGTGAGGGCGATGATGAACAGGCGGGCGGTCGGCATGTTCACCGCTCCCACATCAATCGATCCGCGCAGCCAGGTGGGGGCTGTCACATCAAGGTTGCGGGCGCTGAACCAGGGTTCATCAAGGGCCCGCTGCGATCCGAGGGCGGCGGCCACGGCGATCCCCACCAGGCCGGCGACGAGCCAGTTGCCCACGGCGAGGATCGGGGTCCAGCGCTGTTGCCACCAGTCCTTGGGGGTGAGGCGAGGCAGCAGCAAACCGAGGGCCACCGCCAGCACCAGGCCGATGGCGAACGCACTCGAGACCGAGCGCACAAACTGCTGCAGGATCAGGCTCACCCCCCAGGTGGCCAGCAGGGTTTCCAGGGGCCGTCCATAGAGCCTGCGGATCACGGTCTTCTCCAGCAGCAGCCCCGCCAGGCCACTGACCAGGAAAGCAATCGGAATGGCGATCAAGATGTAGATCGGGAACAGCGCTTCCGGCACGGCGGCCTTGAAGATGTTCTGGACCACATAGGTGGTGTAGGCGCCAATCATCATCAACTCGCCATGGGCCATGTTGATGACCCCCATCAGCCCGAAGACCACGGCCAGTCCGAGCGCGGCGAGCACGAGCACCGAGCCGATGGCCAGGCCGTTGAACAATGTTTCGTAGAGAAGATCCATGGCGTCCCGGCAGAACCGGGCAAGGTGAATGGTCAGCCCAGAAAGCCAGGCACGAAAAGAGGGGAGATTCCTCTCCCCTCTGAGGTCGATGGCCTGACGGCGATCACATCTTGAACTTGCCAGCGTCAGGACGCTTCTGGGTCCAGTCGCAGGTGTAGCCCTTGGTTTCAGGCACGAACTGGTTCCAGGCAATGGGCTTGAGGATTCCCTTGTTCTCGATGATCTTGAACATGCCGTCCTTCTGGACCTCGCCGATCATCACCAGTTCGGTGGTGTGGTGGTTGGGCTGAACCTCAATTGGCCCCTGGGGAGCATCAAACGTCACGCCGATCAGCGCTTCCCGCACCTTGTTGTCATCGACACTGTTGGCCTTCTCAGCCCCCTTGGCCCAGAGGTAGACCATGTTGTAGGCGGACTCAGCCGGGTCGTTGGTGACCCGCTTCTCGCCGTACTTGGCCTTGAAGTCGGCGGTGAACTTCTTGGAGGCGGGGGTGTCGAGGCTCTGGAAGAAGTTCCAGGCGGCATAGGTGCCTTCCAGATACTCAGGGCCGATCGCGGCCACTTCCTCTTCAGCGATCGAGAAGCTCATGATCGCGTAGCCATTGGCCGGGGTGATGCCGGCAGCCTTCATCTGCTTGAAGAAGGCCACGTTGCTGTCGCCGTTCAGGGTGTTGACGATCACGCCACCCTTGGGCAGGGCCTGCTTGATCTTGGCGATGATCGGGGCCACCTCGGTGTTGCCGAGGGGGAGGTAGTCCTCACCGACCAGCTTGCCGCCCTCAGCCTTGAGCTGCTCCTTCATGATCGTGTTGGCCGTACGTGGGTACACGTAATCCGAGCCCACCAGGAAGAAGTCCTTGCCCTTGTTCTTCAGCAGCCATGAGACGGCAGGCTCGGCCTGCTGGTTCGGGGTTGCACCGCTGTAGAAGATGTTCTTGGAGCATTCCTGCCCTTCGTACTGAATCGGGTAGAAGAGGAAGTGATCCTTGGCTTCGAACACCGGCAGCATCGCCTTGCGGCTGGCGGAGGTCCAACCGCCGAACACCACGGCGACCTTATCCTGATCAATCAACTTCTTGGCCTTCTCGGCGAAGGTGGGCCAGTCGGAGGCCCCGTCTTCCTCAACCGGAACGATCTTCAGCTTCTTGCCGTCAACCTTCACGCCACCGGCGGCGTTGATCTCCTCGATCGCCATCAGCTCGGCTTCAGCCACCGTGTTCTCGGAGATGGCCATGGTGCCGGAGCGGGAGTGAAGGATCCCCACCTTCACTTCACCGTCGAACCCGCCACCGCCGTCACCGGAGGCCGTCTTCTCGCCGCCACCGCCCCCACAGGCCACTAGTGAGAAGGAAGTGGCCAGCGCGGTTGCGCCGCCCAGCAGACGAAAGGCCGTCTTCTGCGTCAAGGTGGGCTTCATTGGGCAAAACTCCTGGGTGTGATCCGCCTACCAGCGGAGAAGGCAACGTATCGACGGGCACCTCGGTCAATGTGTAGCGAAACGCACCATCTGACCAACCCATGCGCGGCCTGTCACAGGTCCAACAACGAACAAGTCTCAGCCAGGTAGCTGTTGCAACAGAAACTTCTCCACCTGGTCGAGGCCCTCGCCCGAGCGCAGGTTGGTGAAGCACCACGGCAGACCCGGGCGCATCCGCTCGGTGTCCCGCTCCATCACCGCCAGGGAGGCACCCACCATCGGGGCCAGATCGATCTTGTTAATCACCAGCAGATCTGAGCGGGTGATGCCCGGTCCCCCCTTGCGGGGGATCTTGTCGCCGGCGGCCACATCGATCACGTAGATGCAGCAGTCCACCAGTTCGGGGCTGAAGCTGGCGGCGAGATTGTCGCCACCGCTCTCCACCAGCACCAGATCCAGATCGGGGAAGGCCTGCTCCAGCTCCTCCACCGCCGCCCGGTTGATCGAGCAATCCTCACGGATCGCCGTGTGGGGGCAGCCTCCCGTTTCCACCCCGCGGATGCGCTCGGGGGCGAGGGCGCCGGCGCGGGTGAGGAACTGGGCGTCTTCCTGGGTGTAGATGTCGTTGGTCACCACCGCCAGCTGGAGGCGGTCCCGCAGCGTGCGGCAGAGGGCTTCCACCAGGGCCGTCTTGCCGGAACCCACCGGTCCGGCCACCCCCACACGCAGCCGACTACTCATGGCATCCGTCCGATCGGCCCCACTCTGACCACAACCCGGCCTCAGCTGCGGAACAGGCGCGAATACAGCTCGGCGTGGGCCAGCTGGGCCAGGCCGGCCCCGACGCCACCGTTCCGCAGCTGGCGGGGATCGGCTCCAGCGAGCTCCAGCGCACGCTCCTGCAGCAGGGGGGCCAGGCCCAGCTGCAGGGCCTGGCCCTGGGTGGAGCCGAGGGGCACCAGGCGCACCGCGGCGCTGATCTGGTTGGAGGTCCAGCCGTAGAGGTAAGCCTCCACCAGCTCCTGCCAGGGCAGCTGCAGGCAGTGGCCCGCCCAGGCCCAGGCCGCTGGCCAGGCGACATCTGCCGGCCTGGCCGAAGCCGAAGGCAGCGGCCAGCCCAGGTCCGCCAGAAGCCGGATCAGGGAGCGGCCCATCTGGCGCTGCTGGGCCCGCAGCTCGGGCGCCTCCCGCTGGGCCAGCAACCAGCCGTCGAGGTCCTGTGCCTCCTCCAGGCGCCCTGAGGCCAGGGCCTCCCCCAGGGGCCTGAGGGTGGCGGCTTCGATCGCCACCAGACCCCGCCGCAGTTCCGCCTCCAGCCAGGCCTGCAGCGCGCACCGATCGGCAAGGCGGCCCCGCTGCACGAGCACCTCCAGGCCCTCGGAGTAGCTGAAGGCGCCCACCGGCAAGGCCGGACTCACCAGCTGGAACAACCGCAACCTGGCGAGGCTCATGGCAGCGCCACCGGCGGGGGCACCTGGGGCAGGTGATCGTGCCCATGGCTGTGGTCTTGCGCATGGCTGTGGCCGCCGGTGGCGTAGGCCCCCGCCTCGGGCAGGAAGGGCCCCTCGACCCGCTCCACTGTGAGCCCCCGCTGCAGCAGCAGATCCTCGAGCACGGTGTCGAGCCCCAACCGCAGTTCGCCGGCATGGAGCTCCAGGGGCACATGGCGGTTGCCGAGGTGATAGGTCGCCTGGAGCAGGGCGAGGGGATCGGCCGAGCGCACCAGCAGCAGCGGCTCAAGGGCCGCTTCCACCACCACCGAAGGACCGCCCGCCTCGGGCAGCAACCGATCACCCGGCTCCAGGGCCGCCCCACGGGGCAATTGCAGCAGCAGATCACGGCCGCAACGGCTGCGCCGGTGTCCCCGCAGGCTGGTGCGCTGGTCGGCGCTCAGGGGCAGCCGCAGGCAGGGTTCCGACCCCGCCGGTCCGTCGTGCCGGCGCAGCTCCACCAGCACCAGGGGCCCGGAGTGGGACCCAGGGGTGCCAGGGCCGGTGGGTTGGGGCATGGCGGCATCGGCTCGAAACGAAACCCAGCCTGACCAGGGGCTGGGCAGGATTCGTGTAGGCATCGCTACCGGATCTCCACCGGTTGGGGGTCAGCCTCGCTCCCATGCCTCCCCCTGCACCAGCCCCCTGGCGGGCCGAAGCCCGTCTGCGCTTTGAGCGCTCCCCTGAGGCGGACGGACCCACCCGGCACCAGGGCGGCACCACGGCCCCTCTGAAGATTCAGCGTGCCTTTGCCAGCGCCGATGGCCGCTGTGAACTGCCCCTGCTCCACACCGCCGGCGGCCTGGTGGGGGGCGACCAACTGCGCATCGAGGCGGACCTGGGGCCGGGCAGCCGGGCGTTGCTGACCAGCGTGGCCGCCCAGAAGGTCTACGGCTCCATCGGCCGCTCGCGACTGGCCCCGGAGGGCAGCTGGGTGCGGCAGGGGCTGGCGTTCGAGCTGGCCGAGAACGCCGACCTCGAATGGCTGCCCCAGGAACTGGTGCTGTTCGAAGGCGCCCTGTTCGAGCAGGACTGCCGGGTGGAGCTGGAGGCGGGAGCCAGCTGGCTGGGGGCGGAGGTGGTGCGGCTGGGCCGCAGCGCTGATGGCGAAAGCCTCGGTGCCGGCCGCTGGCGTTCCCACCTGCAGATCAGGCGGCAGGGGCGCTGGGAGCTGGTGGACCGGCTGGAGCTGGGGGGGGAAACGCTGAGCAGTCCCCACGGCCTGGGGGGCCAGCCGGTGTTCGCCAGCCTGGTCTGGGCCGCGCCGGAACCCGTGGGTGAGGCCTTGCTGGAGGCCTGCCGCGGCGAGCGACGGGGGTTGGAGGGGGAGATGGCCTGCGGGCGGCTGGAGCGGGGGCTGGTGGCCCGCTATCGGGGCAGCTCCACCCAGGCGGCCCGCTACTGGTTCACCCGGATCTGGACGCTGATCCGCGCCGAAAGGGGCTTGGCGGCGCCGGCCCTGCCGCGGGTCTGGCCGTTCCAGGAGCAGCCCTTTGCCCTCCAACATCCGCCTGGCGCGACCGCCCTGGCCACAGGCCCCTGACCCAGCTCGAGGCCCGTGAGCCGGTACAACCGTTCCAAGGGGCCTGTCCGGTGTCCACCCGCGCATCCTCCTCTCCACCCCACCACCCATGGCCCGTTTCCAGCACTCCCTGCAGGCCCTGGCTCAGGCCCGGCATCTGATCGCCGTGGGCCGCAGCCAGGGGGATCTCGCCAAGATCGCCGATCTGGTGGACAGCTTCCTGGACACCCCTCAGATGGAGGCCTGCATCGCCCGCTTCCGGGCGCTGCCGGGCGGGGCAGAAATGATGGAGGAGCGCTACCCGCCGCTGCAGCCGGATCTGGATCGGCTCTCGGCCCTGCCGGAGGGGAGCCTCGGCCACACCTACGCCGCCCTGATCCGCAGGCTCAACTTCGACCCCGAGTTCTTTCGCCCCCGGCCGATCGACACCGACGGCCGCTGGCTCACCCAGCGGATCGCCACCACCCACGACCTCCACCACGTGGTCAGCGGCTTCGGCACCTCCACCGCCGGGGAGAACGGCGTCCTGGCGATCACCGCCACCCAGATCGGCTTCCCCGCCTACGTGAGCCTCACCCACGCGGCCCAGATCGCCGCCTTCCGGCTGCGGCTGGAAAGCTACGAAACCCTCAGCCGGGCCATCAGCCATGGCACCACGATCGGCTTCACCGCCCGACCATTCGCCACGGCCCGCTGGGAGGAGGGCTGGGAGCTGCCGGTGGCGGTGTGGCGGGAGCGGCTGGGGCTGACCCTGGCGGCAGACGATGCCCCCTACGGACTGCACCCCTAGGCTCCAACCATCCGCCCCTGGAGCGATGGCCCTGCTTCTGCTGGCCCTGGTGGCCGCCCTGGCCCTGGGGCTGATCGTTCTCTACAACCGCCTCGCCCAGCTGGGCGTGCTGGCCGACAACGCCTGGGCCGACATTGACGTGCAGCTCAAGCGGCGCCACGACCTGATCCCCAACCTGGTGGAGACGGTGCGGGGCTATGCCAGCCACGAGAAGGAAAGCTTCCGCGCCGTGATCGAAGCCCGCAACGCCGCCGTGGCCGCCCGGGGGCCCCGGGAGCAGCAGCAGGCGGAGCAGACCCTGGGGGCCTCCCTCGGCCAGCTGTTCGCCCTGGCGGAGGCCTACCCGGCCCTGCGGGCGGTGGAAAGCTTCCAGACCCTGCAGGCCAATCTCACTCAGATCGAGGAGAGCCTCCAGGGAGCCCGGCGCTACTACAACGCCGTGGTGCGGGATCTCAACACGGCCATCGTCCAGTTCCCCTCCAACCTGGTGGCAAGCCAGTTCGGCGTCCGCTCACGGCCCTTCTTCGAGCTGGAGGATCGCGCCGAGGCGGCCGTTCCCGCGGTTCGCTTCGATGGCTGAAGGCTGGATGGCGGCCCGGAGACGGCAGCGCTGGACCTGGCGGCTGGTCGGCCTCCTGGGCCTGGCGCTCAGCCTGCTCCTGCTGGCTCCCTGGAGCGGCAGCACTGGGGCCCTCGCCAGCGAACGGCAACTCCGGCTCACCGACTTCCAGATGCAGGCGGTGATCGAGCGCAGCGGTGAAGTGCAGGTGCGCGAAACGCTCACGGCCCGCTTCGATGGCTCCTGGAATGGGCTGGTGCGCCAGATCCCGCTGCTGGCCAGGCGCCCTGCGGGGCTCGAACCCCTGGGGCTGCAAGTGATTTCGGTCACCGACCCCGACGGCACGCCCTACCGCACCGAACGCAGCCACCCGGGCCGAGACCTGAAGCTCAAGATCTTCATCCCCGGCGCCGAGAACGCGAGCCGTACGGCCGTGATCACCTACCGGCTCAAGCGCGGTCTGCGCTTCTATCCCGACCATGACGAGTTCAACTGGAATGTGACCGGCAACGACTGGGAGGTGCCGATCGAGCGGGCCTCGGCCCAGGTGCTGCTGCCGCCGGCCGTCGCCCAGCTGCACGCCTCGGTCTACACCGGGCCCCGCGGCGCAAAGGAACACAACGCCAGCCTGACGATCGGCGACAACGAGGTCTCGAGCTCCAGCACACGGCGGCTGGAGCCGGGTGAGGGGCTGACCCTGGCGGTGGGCTTCGCCAAGGGGCTTGTGCCGGCGCCCTCGGCCCTGGCCCAGTTGATCGGGTGGTGGCAGGGGCGACTGGCGCTGCTGCTGCCGCTGCTGAGCGCGGTCGTGCTGGGCCGGATCTGGTGGAGCATCGGACGGGATCCGGCCCTGGGCTCGGTGCCGGTGGTCTACGAACCCCCGGAGGGCCTGCCGGCGGCGGTGCTGGGCAGCCTTGTGGAGCAGCAGGTGAGCGCATCAGCCCTGGGGGCCACGCTGGTGGATCTGGCGGTGAAGGGGCACCTGCGGATCGAGCAGCAGCAGCAGAAGCTGGCGTTCTTGCCACTCAAGAAGCATTACCTGTTCACGCTTCTCACCTCCACCAAGCAATGGAAGGACTTGGCACCCCACGAGGCCTACCTGATCGAGCACCTGTTCCCGTCGCGAGAGATCGGCACCAGCGTCGACACCGACGACCTGCGCGACTCGTTTTACGTGCACGTTCCGGGCTTTGAAAAACTGGTGCAGCAAGCGGTGCTGGCCAAGGGGTTCTACCGCCGTTGGCCAGAAACGGTGCGTGGTCTCACCTTCGCCGGCGGGATGGTCGGGGCGGGGGTGTTGGCGGTGCTGGCGCTGCTGCTGCTTCCCCCCGACATCTCCCAACTGCAGGGGGCGGCCGATCCGCTGCTCACCGCCCTGAGCCTCGGGACCACGGTGCTGGTGATCATCGTCTTCGCCTGGATCATGCCGAGCCGGACCCTGAGGGGGGTTGAGGTGCTGCGCCAGACCATGGGATTCCAGGAGTTCCTGCGCCGGGTGGAGGCGCCCCGCTTCAAGAAGGTGATCCTGACGCCGGAGCTGTTCGAGCGCTTCCTGCCCTACGCGATGGTGGCGGGGCTGACCAGCCAATGGGCCGCCGCCTTCGCGGGCATCGTGCAGACCCCGCCAAGTTGGTATGTGGGTAGTGGGGACCGGTTCGACATCGACGGGTTCGGCTCCAGCCTCGATGACTGCTGCAGCACCACCAGCAGCGCCATGCAGTCATCGCCGAGCAGCTCCAGCAGCTCCAGTGGCAGCTCGGGCGGTGGCAGCTCCGGTGGCGGCGATGGTGGCGGCGGTGGAGGTGGTTTCTGAATGGATCCCATGGCCAGGGAACGGGTGGGCACCGTGGCCGCGCTCTGGCGCTACCCGGTCAAGTCGATGGGCGGCCAGGAGGTGGAGGTTTCAGCGGTGAACGAACGGGGCCTGAATGGCGATCGGGCCTATGCCCTGCTGGATGCCCGCAGCGGCAAGGTGGCCAGTGCCAAGAACCCTCGGCCCTGGGCACCGTTGTTGGAGTTCCAGGCCACGTATCTCAGCCCGCCTGACACCCATGGACTCCCGCCCCCCGTGGCGATCCGCACACCTGAAGGACTCACCCTCCACAGCAACAACCCCGAAACCAATCAACGCCTGTCCGTCGCCCTGGGACGCGAGGTGACGCTGATCTCCGCCCCCCCGGAGGCGGCCAGCATCGAGCACTACTGGCCCGAGGTGGAGGGCACCGCCCGCCAGGAGGAGGTCACCGGCATCACCCTTCCCGCCGGCACCTTCTTCGATGCCTGCAGCCTGCATGCGATCACGACGGCCACCCTGGCCAGGCTCCAGGACCTGCACCCGGAAGGCGTCTACGACGTGCGCCGCTTTCGCCCCAACCTCGTGATCGCGCCCAGCACCACAGGGTCGTTCTTCCTCGAGGAGGCCTGGGTGGGGGCCACCCTGGCGATCGGTGCAGCGGTACGCCTCCAGGTGGAGTCGCCCTGCAGCCGCTGCGTGATGACGACCCTGGCCCAGCCCGGCCTGCCCCAGGATCTGGGCATCCTGCGCACCACGGCCCGTCACAACAACGTGATCGCCGGCGTGCGCCTGGCGGTGGCCCATGGGGGCACCCTGCGACTGGGGGATCCCGTCTGGCTGGAGGCCGATGGCTCCTGAGAGGCATCAGTGGGCGAGCTCCTGCACATCGCGGCTGGCCAGCTGGCCGGCGTAGGTGCCACCGCTGAGGGCGACGGCGTGGAGCCCTTGCGGACGCCGCCAACGTCGATGCCGACGGTGGTGAACAGTGCGATGGCCTGATGAGTGATCAGCTCACGGCTGAGGGTATCCAGCAGCCGGCGCATCAACCCCATTCGAACAGGTCGGTGATCAGCTGGGTCCAGCTCAGGGCGCGAACATCGCCTGCAGCACAGCCAGAGCCTGATCCAGCGCCTCCTGCTCCAGGCTCCCCAGCCGCTTCACTAGGCGCTCACGGTCGACGGTGCGCAGCTGATCGGGAACGATGAAGCCTGGCTTCCCCTGGAAGGAGCAGGCGACTCGGAAGGGATAGGGATGCCCTCCGGTGGTGAGTGGCGCCACGATGAAGGTGGAGAGGTGGGCATTGAGCTCATCGGGTGACATGATCACGCAGGGACGGGTCTTGCGAATCTCCTGTCCACGGGTTGGGTTCAACGCCACGAGGAACACATCCCCACGACAGACGCTGACCTCCGTCACCACGTCCACTCCTCGTCATCGAACAGGGTGGCGCTGGGTTCATCGAGAAGTCCATCGGGTGCGACAGCCGCGGCGGCCTCTGCCCACCCTGCCCTCAGAGACACCACGGGCCTGATGGTGAGAACACCGGGCGCCACGGTGATGTCCACCTCGTCGCTCAAGCCGGCCTGCTCAAGCAGTGGCCTGGCCAGGCGAAGGCCGCGGGAATTTCCGATCTTGATCAGCCTTGACCTCAAGGCACCCTCGGCAAAACGTGGTCACATTGTAGGCACGTGGAAGGGCGGTAACCGATGCAGAGATGGTCGGGATTTCAGCGCAGGAAAAACTGGCCTTCTGATGCAGGAAAAACCCAGCACCGCCCACGTCCCGCTCTCTGCTCAGGACCGATCCCCACGCCGGTAGAACACCACCCCCACGCGCTCGATGTGATCGATCAGCTCGGGGGATTGGAGCGAGGCCTGCAAGGAGAGATCAAATCGCCAAGGCAACAGCAGATCGTCGAGGGCGTCATCGAGGCGGGCCAAGGTGCGCTGATCGAGGTCGACGCCGGAGAGGGTGAGGTCGATGTCGGAGCCGGGACGGTGGCGCCCGAGGGCCCTTGAGCCGTAGAGGGTGGCCCGCTCGATGGCCGGGAAGGCGGCGAGGGTGTCCTGGATCTTCGCCACCGCAACAATGGGCAATCCATAGCTGGTGGTGGAGGCCTGGGCAGTCATGGATGGGCCTCCTGTGCCTGGAGCCTGAATTCCAGCTCCTCGAAGGCTCCGAGATAGGTGGTCACAACCGCCGCCACGATCTCAAGCACCGTCGCTTCGTCGTAGGTGTGGGCGCTACTGATCAATCCCTGGGAGAAGGCTTCACGGGTGGTGTCGCGGGAGCCAAACAGGTCGGACACACCGCGGGAGACCAGGAAATCCTTGAGGGTTTTCCAGCTGAGTTCATAGGTGAACTCGAAGGCCTTGATCAATCCCTGACGCTCCAGGTCACTGAGGCTGCGCTGCTGGGAGAGCTCCACCGCTTGCTTCAACCGCGCAAGAGCCTGCCGGAAGTTTCTGAAGCGTTGCTGCCAGCGGATGTCGACGCCTGTCATGGGGTCAGGCTAAGGAATGGGGCCAAACCATGCCCTGCCGCTGGACTCCTGCCACCCGCCCCCTCGGCACCACGATCAACCCCGTCTCCGACTCCCCATAGCTGACGCACTCCCAACCGATGGCAACCCGGTGGGCTGTGAGTGCGCAGAGCGCGGCATCGATCCAATCGATGTTGGTGAGCGGTGCGGTGTTGATTCCGGCCTGGGTGAGCAGGGCTGTGCGCTGCTGCCGCTTCTGGCGAGCCTTGGCCTCTCCGTTCTGCAGATGCCAGGTGATGGCATGGGGGAAGGTTTCGAAGCAGCAGCGGTGGCCCGTACTGGGCAGGCTGGTGAGCAGCGGGTGGGAATCCTCCAGGGCCTCGTAGAGATCAGCCCCGCGACGCATCCAGTCGAAGTAGCCGCTGGGATGCTGTTCGGCCGTCTCGCGGCTGGGGGTTGCGAAGCAGAAGATGCCCTGCCGCATCAACACCCGTTCACAGGGGCGCGCTCGGCCATCGGTGCTCCAGCGGCAGGGGGCATCGATGGCGATCACGCTGGCGCGCACCACCGAGCGGCACCAATGGGCAAGTTCGCCAGCGTCGCCGGTGGCCAGCTGGTCGGCGTAGGTGCCGCCGGTGAGGGCGACGGCGTGGAAGCCCTTGCGGGCTCCGCCCACATCGATTCCCACTACGGCGTCAACCAAGGCGCTGACGCGTCCACAGGGGATCCCTGCGGGCATCGAGAACGGCGACCACAGTCAGGTCGTCAACATCAAGCGTGTAATAAATGCAGAAAGGGAATCGCTTCGACAACGCTCGATGCAGACCGTGGACAAGCCCATGAATCCCTCCGTAGTAAGCAAGGGATTCAATATCGGCCAGCAAGCAGCTACGGAAGTAACCACCAAGACCCGAAGCCTGTTGCTCGTAAAACCAGAATCCCTCCTCCAGATCTCTGAGAGCATCTGAAGAGATATGGATGGTCATCCACCAAGTTGCTCAAGCTGGGCCTTGACCTCAGCCCAAGGGATTCGCGTCGCCCTGCCATCGGCCAGTCTCTCGCTGCGTTCCCGCAGCACACCAGCGTGCCACTCAGGTGAGGAGACATCCGCCGGATGGCTGCAGAGGCTTTGCCAGAGCTGCTCAAGAAGCCGCACCTTTTCTGGCACGGTGAGGGAGTCGAGCTCGGCACTGGAAAGTTCGATCGCCATGCAACCCTCTTGCCTTGCGGCCAGTTTAGAGCCGATTGGCTCGATTCACTGGGACCCCCGCCCGACCACCGCCCGCTTCAAGTACTCGTTCAACTCGGGATCACAGGCAAACACAAAGCAGGCCTTCGTGCCCCGGCTCATCAGCGTGCGGTAGGTGTTGCGGATGATCGCGTCCGCCTTGCGGCGAATCCCCTGGGGATCGCGGGTCAGGCCCACCTTGTAGCCCTTGAGCGATTGGTCCGTACGTGCCCGCGCTGATGGCACCGTCACCACCTCGCCATCGCGATAGGCCAGATCCGGCCCGATGATCACGCCGATGGTCTCCAGTTCCAGGCCCTGGCAGGTGTGGATGCAGCCCACCTCCTCCACCGTGCCTGGCGTCATGATCCAGAGGCTGCTGTCCTTGCTGAGGTTCCAGCGGGCCCGGTAGCCGTAGGGCTCAATCGTGATGTCCCAGGCGCTGGGGTGATGTTTGGACGCCCAGTTCCAGCAGTAGCCCGCCACCATGCGCGCCTGGTTGGAGCCATTGCGCTCACGGATCGCCTGGTGCAGGGCCACGGGGTCGTCGAACACCCGAATGTCGTAACTGCCGGGGTCCAGCTGGTCGTTGGCGGTGGAGCGGATCCCCAGGGTCTGATCCAGCCAGGCCAGGTAGCCATCGGAGCCGCTGCAGCGGAACTGCGATGGCAGTTCATCGCGGTGCAGCTCGGCCTCGTGGTACTGGCTCCACTTCTCGATCTCGGATGTACTGCCGATGTCGTCGAAGGTGACTCGCTGGTCTTCATCGAGGAAGAACACCGCCAGTTTGCTGGCGTGGATGATCTCCTTGATCTGGTTCTCGCCCTCCTTGTTGTAGATGGTCTTGGTCATCAGCCGGTGGCTCTCATCCGCGATCAGGGCGTCGTAGTGGCCCTCCGGGGCACCCACGAAACAGGCCGAACCGCTGAAGAGGTTGTCGTACTCGTTCTTCTGGAGTGAGTCCGTGAGCTTGGCGCGGTAGCCCGATCGGGAGGCAGAACCTTAACTGACTAAACGGGCGATCAGGCCCATGCCAAGCAGCTTAGCCAAAAGACTAACGGCCACCTCAAAGTTGCAAAATGATTTGCCTCCGGAGCCGCCATAAGTAGAAACTGCGGCAGGAGGGGGAGCCGATATGCCAATAGTTTGACATAGAATACTGATCACTAGCACTAATTACCATGCTACATGACTGCTCAGATAGTTTATAGGAGATTTGCCGCGCCTGAGGCCAATCATCAACAGAACTAACAATATGCACTTAAGCGCATATTGATATTAGCGCTAGCGAACCTAGCAAAGACCCAATGCCGGCAAGCTAGATGATACACACAATTTACAGACAAGCAACGAGCATGCTGCAAGTCGCGAAAGGCACATTGCGCCACTGTTAAAAAGCTTCAATAAAGCCATGTCGCTTGGCAAAACAATACAATTTCGAGCCCGCAAAGATGCACTCTACGAATCTAACTTAACAAACTAAACCCAATAGCTTGCTCCAAATACAGATTTTCAAGATCAAAGAGAGCCATTAGACTATGTAATGCATCCTTGGGAAATGTTCAAGACCGCATTACCTACAAGAAGGAACATATCAGCTCCTAACAGACTCATACTTATGTCTGTCTTAATGCAACAGGTGCTCCTGGCATGCTTGGCATCTGATGTTTAGAATTATGCCGTCTTCATACAAGTCGTCATCTTGTAGACTGACATCGACTCAGACTATTTCGGTCTCATATCGAGTGAAGCTACTTTGTGCTAGCATATAAAGACAGCATTCGAAGCTCTAGCTATTCATGACAACCACACGTCGCCGATCAAGGGGCTTCATATCCGACGTCAAAGACATGGCGTTTGGGACAATTGATAGAAGCATCGCGAGCACATCGTGGCTTATGGGCTTAACTTCTCTATTTATAACTGTATTCATTTGGAAATATCCATTCAAGGTCCCAGAGCTTATAGTGGCAAGGGATCTTATCTTCCTATTCGGATTTTTATTGATTACACTTGTCATTTATGGAAGATATAGCAAGCGTGAGCGAGTATTTAAAAACCAGCGATCATACCTTTCTGAAGTCATTTCAAGAAATCAAAAGATAGTGGCTTGTTATCATAAAGACTTGTTTGAATGCTTCTGGGAGCAGGCATTAATTACAGTGCCTGAGAATGCGTGTTTTTCTCGGGATGAAATTCATAGATATAGTGCTATATGTCAATCTGTAGCCAATAGCATCCGCGATTCACTTTTATTCTACTTTCGATCTCTGAGCATTGATTTAGACGGAAAACTATCAGTTTCTGTCAAGCTAATTGTAAATACAGAGTATCTTCTAAATACCTTTGGGAAGGATCCAGAGAAACGAGCCAAGTTTGAAAAGAATAAGCAATGGATCATAACTTTTGCTCGAGATCAAGCCTCGATAGATCAAGGCCGGGAAGTAGGAGGCTGCATTTATACTATTGATTCAAACTCTGCCTATCAATACTTGTTCAATAGCGATGAAGTTTACTTTTGTAGTGACAATCTATCATCTCAAGACGGATATCTCAACGAGACTGACAACTGGCGAAAATTCTACAATGCCGCAATTGTTGTTCCGATTAGATATAATCCAGCGGGCAAATCTACGCTATCATACGGATTTTTGACAGTAGATTCACCAAATATTCATGGCAAGAGCCTGTTCCTAGATAAACATCACTTGGTCCACAAAGAGTGCCTGGATGTCCTCCTGCACGCTGCTGATATACTTGCAACTCATTCTTTAATACTGAGGATTCAAACAATAGCTCTTCCTGCCAGCACCGATCCATAACAATCTCCAATCGTTAAGTCGTGCACTCGCTACATTATTCCGCGTCAGAGGGCGCAGATTGATGAGTTGGCAAAAAACTAACAAGCCCGACCAACAGCGCTTTAGAAACACACGCTTTATTCCAAGCTTCTCATTGATAATGGCCTGCTTACTGGCAATGTTGAACAATTGATTTTGTGCCTCGCCCCCCTTACACCAGACTCCCGCCAAAACATCATGAACAAGTCTGTGGCACTACCAGTGGAGTCGAAAAGCTGCTTCACACTGCCACTAGCGTGACCGGTGAGAGCTGCTAAGGCTTTACGGCACGACCTTTGACTTGGTAGACTTAAGCTTTGTTAGACGAAGCTTCCTATGTCAAGTTAATCGGATAGGCTAAGTAAAACATTATGAGGACTTCAGCGATGGCAACCCAAAACGCTAACGAAAACGAATCACTGCTGTTGAATACAGCCAGCAGCATGGCTGTTGGATTCCTAGAAGAGAATGCATTACGCGGCAAGCTGATAGAGGTGCCTTGCCTAGGCGTTTCCTTCAACAGAAGTGATCTAATCAGTCACCCTAAAGCGTCTGACAAAGAATAACTATATGGCTGGCAGGAAAGGTACAAGTCTTGTGCTGCCTGTCAGGCTGCCTTGCTCATTTTGCTCGTTGGTAGCGCCAGAGTTGAATCCTGATCTCCTGGTGGATTGTTGATCATCACAACGTCTTGCTACTACCAGCAGCGGATGGAGCTGATCCATCGGAGGCGGGCAGATGATCTGACGATCATGCTCGTAGACATGGGCTCCATACCGGCATATAGCGTCGGCATAAAGCTCTGCCATCTCCACCACCACCGAAAACTCGTTAGCAGTAATCCAACCTAGTGAATCAATCTGGGATGCAGCTGCCAATTCCCATTGCAAACGCTGAGTATTCCTCCGCTTGAAGATGGTGCTCAGGTGCATACCCAGCTTCAGAGAGACCCCAAGCAGACTCCCTAAATGCGGCGGGCTCATACACCTTTTATCATCAGCCCAGTGCTTCGCAAAAGCCTTGTCTAAGGAGCCTCGCTGTAACAACGCAATGATCCTCGCCAAAGATCTCCGGCTGTGCAATTGAGAATGCTGTCATCCTTCTTGGAAAGGGGGCTTGTCGAAGAGGGTCGATGTCAGAATGAAAAAGACTTGGCCAGGATGAATACTATACATTATTAATAGATAACCTGTGCATATCTCAAGCAGCCCGTTTGCTTACGTAGTAACAGCAAACTGTGCATTCATAGCCTGCTGCCAAACATGGGCGTAGACATTACTAGCAACAAGTGATTTCTCCTCCTGCGTAAAAGGAGGTGTTGGGAGGCGAGCAAAGACTTCATCCAAGATGAAGACCTCTATGTCGGCTTTCGTCTGCTCCTTCTCCCAGAAACGATCAAGCTCAGCTAAGCGGGCCTTGACGGAGGCAAGCAGATCACGGCTGGCCTGCTTCACACGTTCGCGAGCTGCCCCATCAAGATCATCCCTTTGAAGAAGGTCGAACAATGCCAGCTCCTCCTCCCCAAGGCCTTCTCTTGTCGCACGCAACTGCTCTTGATCGAGGCTGTTGACAAGATCCAAAAGACGTTTAAAGGTTTCCTCAATTGTTGTGCGATCCTTTTCGCGATTGTAGTCAGCGACGATATCCTCGTATCTCCGCTGGTAATCCATTCGAGTTGGATTGCGTGCCAGCATCTGGCCCAGTTGTTGCTCAATAATCACGCGAATATCGTCGATTGCAGTCGCCCTGCGCCTTACCCTTCTCGAAAATTCATCGCGCAGACGTTCAAGGTCGATCTGGCTTAAGTCATAGGTAAGTCCCTCGGCTTGGTCTCCGCCTGGTGCCTGGGCCTGGATCGCCTCATTGACAATTCTGTGCAATTGCTTAAGCAAGGCGGTCACATCAGCGGTATCACGTCGTTCAGAAAGTTTTTTATAGATAGCTTCAAGGTTGTCATGGCGCTCGTCGAAAGCATGAACACTTGGCTCTGCAAGCAAAGCCTTGAATCTGAGAAATACTTGGCGTGCCATTATTTCAAATCTCCGTTTTGCCTCATCGCTGGTATAAACCGCATCGACAGCATCTGCCAGCCCCTCGATTCGTGCAAATCCCTTTGCTCCAATCAGGATTGATGGATCGAATCCAAGCCCACGAAGATGTGCCTCAGTGGCTTCGAGGGCTTCAATGAGGGCCTGAATGCGTTCCTCAATTGGCGCAACAATATCGTCATCTCCAGTACCTTCATCACCGAGCGCATACTGTGCCAACGCCGCTCGCAAGCTTGCCAGCATTCCGTTGTAGTCGACAATCAGACCAAAGTCTTTGCCTGGATAGACTCGATTCGCACGCGCAATGGCTTGCATCAGTGTATGGGCCTTCATCGGCTTATCGATATAGAGCGAAGAAAGGCATTCGACGTCAAAGCCCGTGAGCCACATGGCGCAGACAATCGCCACTCTGAACTTATGGTTCGGATTCTTAAAGGCGGTCTCAACGTCAACACGTTTCCCGTCGCTCGTCTCGAAACCCTGTTTCATCAAGGCACGATGTGGAATGATATCGAAGTCCCATTTCCTGAAGTCAGCGACTTCGTTTTGTGCCTCGCTGATGATGATCTCAACGATTGTCTCGTCGAGCCAAGTTGCCTTAGCCTCCATGTAGTCAGCTCTTGAGCGCAAAGCAGTGCGTTCCTCACCATCTGCTTCGGTCAGAGACCTTGCACGAAAAGCTTCTGCATCCGCACGTACGGCCTTGGCCTTTGCGCGCCATAGTGGGATGATCCGCTGATACATCCTGGCGCAAGTGATCTTGTCAATGCAAACGAATAGAACCTTGCCTGCCTCCCAGCGGGTGGTGCAGTGATTGACAAAGTCTTCGGCGATCCTATCCAGCCGATCATCCGCCGTAATGATCTCATAGTCTTTACCTAGCAACTTCTCGAGAAGTGCCGTCTGGTCGGGGTCAAGTTCGGCCTCTTCAATCTTTGCTGCAATCCGACTATTGAGATCACGTCGAGCTACACCTAGCCTATCTCCCCTATTTTCGTAGATGAGCTTGACAGTCGCACCATCCTCCTCGGATCGCTTGAAGTTGTAGCAGGAGACATAACCACCAAAAATCCGCTTGGTGAGTTCGTCCTGCTTGAACAGAGGTGTTCCAGTGAAACCAATGAATGCTGCATTGGGGAGTGCCAGACGCATGTTTCGGGCGAGACGTCCCGCCTGCGTTCTGTGGGCCTCATCGGAGATAACAATGATGTCATCCCGATTGCTGTAAGGTTCGCTGGGATTGACATCTTGATTGAACTTGTGAATCAAGCTAAAGGTATAGGAGTGATTCTCCTTCAGAACTTTTTCTAAGTCTGCTCCAGATGAGGCCCTTGGCGTATCCTTGGTAGCGATCCCGCAGCCCACAAAGGTCTTGTAAATCTGGCTGTCCAGGTCGTTGCGGTCAGTCATCAAGAGGAACGTGAAGTTGCCTGGCACTTTCCGGCGAACCTTCTCGGCAAAGAAGGCCATGGAATAGGACTTGCCACTGCCCTGGGTGTGCCAGAAGACGCCAAGTCTGCCGAGATCAGGATGAGCTCTTTCAATGATATTGATAGGGCCATCTGGAATGTATGAAGGAAACTCAGACAAGGCTTCTTCCATACCTGGGGGAAGCTGCTTCTTCTCTGCGGTTATGTGCCGCTCTATTGGCAGTTCAATGACACGGTTTCGGAGACGCTTCTCTGGGGGGAATTCGCGCTTAAGCTCCTCTTGCCGCTCAACGGAGGCAACCGCACGGTTCACACCCAAGACTTGGTGGTTTCGCGCCACAACTTTGCGCGTCTTGCCTGGCTTGCTCTCGTCAAACAAAGTGAAATTCTCGACAAGATCAAGCAGCCGATCATGGGACAACATCCCATTGAGAAGGACCTCGGCTTCAACACTGCCCTTGTCGGTTTCGTCAAGTCGCTTCCACTCTGCGAAATGCTCCCAGTCGCTGGTGATTGAGCCATAACGGGCACGATGGCCATTGCTCACGATCAGGAAGGCGTTGTGGTGAAAGGCATGGGAGATGACGTTCTCGTCCATGTAGTCACGCAAGTTGCCATCAAAACCAGCGCGGATGTTCTTGTAGACCGCTTTGAGCTCAATAAAGACCAGCGGCAGCCCATTGACAAAGCAAATGAGATCTGCGCGGCGGTTGTAGTTCGGTGTGCGCAAGCCAGTGAGCTTCAGTTCACGAACCGCTAAAAAGCGATTGCTCCCAGGCTCATTGTTGAAGTCCAGCAGTCTTGCGCGTGTCTCACGTAAGCGTCCAGCACCATCTCGGTAACTGACGGGGACACCGTTACGGATCAAACGGGCAAAGCCTTGATTGTGCTGCACCATCGAACGGCTGAAGTCATGGGTCGTCAGAACCCGCAGTACGTCCTCAATAGCCACCTCTGGAAGATCTGGATTGAGGCGCTGCACCGCTGTGCGCAGATCACGCGTCAGCACTGCCTCGCTGGGGCTGGCTCGCCCAAGCGTTCCAGTAGGCCCGAAGGTTTCCTGATTCCAGGCATAGATGCTGTCCCAGCCAAGTACTTTCTCTAGGTGTTCAGCAAAGGTCGCCTGCACCAGACGGTCTTCACTGTTGACCCCGGTTACTGCCATCTCATGTCGCCTCCACTTTTCGCGTCATACAGGAATCTCACCGCTCATCAGGCGCGGAAGAAGAAGATCGCGGGCCTGGGCGAGCTTATAGTTCATCATATGAAGGTTTCTCACTTGTGAATGAATTCTAGATGCCTGTTCTTCAAATACTCGCAATAATGTGCTCTCAGGGAGGCTAACGGAGAGTGCCCTGAACTTACTTTTATTGATTTCCTTGTATGTTGATCCACCAGCATGTGATCTTACTTCCTCAACGCGGTGCATAAGGTTGTGAAGTAGATACATCCGGAAATATGGATTATGCGGAATTAGGCTAATGAAACCCTGATTGGTAGAAGACGGTGATTCAATAATTCCAAAGAAACCTACAGACGCTCGGCTCGTCATTAAAACAGTTCCTGCTGGAAGCATTTTTGCCGATGATCCACGGAGGCCAACATCAGTTATCTTCTTCTCGCTATCCAAAAGCGCTAGACACCCATTACGCGTAATATCGGTTGGTGTGTACCACGCCACGTCCCCATCGTTCCAGAACTCTGGCCTACTCGTAGATGGCGTGCCTCCTCCAATCGCTTCACAAACATCTCCAAATGTGAGCTTCTTCCACCCATCTGGAATACCGTCGATAATCTTGTTGTGTTCGTGGCCTGGGAAGCGCAAGTAGACAAACCACTCTCGGTAAAGCATCCGAGCGGACTCCTCCAACAGTGCAATCCGCCGTTTGTTGTTTTCAATTAGATCGTCGTATGGCACGATTGATGCGACAATTCGGCTTTGCTGGTCTTTATTGGGAAAGATAACTCGCAACTTACTGAGATCACTACCTCGGATACCTTTTACATTTGTTCCAGTTACAATAGAACGAATTTTTCCTCTCCCTGCTGGAGACTTAAGCCAGTAGTAGTAGAACAGAGGATTGCAGATACTTCCATTAAGCCTGACCCGTATTATAGACGATTCAAAGGTTGTCGGTTCAGAAAGATCTCTGACTATGGAGCACTTCCCTGCCCCAGTTTCTATCAATGACCTGCGACCGAACAGAAGATCTGCCTCTTCCAGTCCCAAGCGCGTTAGCTCTTCTTCTGACATTGATAGTCGTGACATTTCTTGGTTCCCAACAAACTCATTCCCGAAGAGCTCACCCATGTTGACGATTTTAGTGCCGGTACCGTGTGCATTCTTTGGCTTGTAGACGCCATTTCTTGAAGGTACAGAATATAGGTCTTCGAAAACCTTCTCCGACCAGCTCACGCTCCCAGCTCCTCAAAGTTCCGGGCAATTCGCGCTGCCAATTCCACCGATTCTTCATTCAGCCCCTTCAAGTCGATGTGGATCGAGCGCAGCGTTTCTTCAAAGTCAAAGTCCTCATCTACTTCTTCCGGCGCAACGCCGACATAGCGGCCTGGCGTCAAGCTCCAATCATGAGATTGGATCACGGAACGATCCACCAACTTCACAACTCCCGCTACATCCCTGAGCGTCGCGTCCGGGAAGCGCTCTTGCAGCCATTCGGACTGCTTCACGAAATATCGAGCGGTCCGCAACGCCTCGACCGCTACCGCCCGCGCTTCATCCAGGCCCTTGCGGGCCCTGCTGATGTCAGAGGTTTTCCAGACGTTCGACCCCTTGGCGGCCAGCTCATTCATTGCAATGTCGATGACTCGTCCAGCCTGCTTTGAGGCCAGGTCGATGTGCTTGGTCAAGTCTCGGCAGCCTTCCGCCATTGGGTGTAGAGCTAGCCGAACTGCCTGTAGCTCTGCATTGCCATGCACATCAGCCTCCCATGCCTTCGCCTGCGCTTGGGATAACTCAGCAAAAGCCTCAATATCCGCTACCAGTGTTTCATGGGTGCTCGTTAGTTCTTCCCATGGCTCAGCGAGAGGGTCGTCACTGCGACTGATACGTGTGAATGGTGCGATCAAGCCCATGAGCGTTCCCAGGGTCTTTTCAAACGCTGCAAGGGGAGCATTCGCTGCTTCACCATTGTCAGTAGCCTGCCTGAGGTATGAGTTCACGAGGCCCAGGAAACGATCCTCTTGCCCTCGATACAACCAGACAATGGCGGCAATGTTCTGCTGTTGCTCTGGACTGAAGTCGCAGACTGAGCGCGAGACCTTGCGAAAAATGCTTCGTGCATCAATCATTAACACATTGTCGCGCCTGGCTTCGTCCTTCTCTTTGGCACGATCAAAGAACCAAAGCTGGCAGGGTACTCCTCGCGTATAAAAGAAGTTGCCACGGATATCGATCATCACATCGACCGCCCCGCTCTCTACCAACTTCTGGCGTACTTTTGCCTCGTCCCCACCAGCAGCTGAAGCCTGGGAAGACATCACAACGCCAGCGCGCCCTTTCTCATTGAGATAACTGTAGAAATAAGACAGCCAAAGGTAATTAGCATTGGATACCTTCTTTGCCTTGTTAACTCCTGGCAATCCAAACGGCAGACGCTGGTCGCCCTTCACCTTCTCGGCATCCACTTCATCCACGTTGAAAGGTGGATTGGCCATAACGAAATCGCACATCCCAAAAAGTTCATGAGGATCTTTGTAGTAAGTAATCGCTTCGTTTCCGGATCGGATCGTGCCTTGCAGGCCATGAACGGCCAGGTTGATCTGCGCAATTCTTGCGGTCGTCTCGTTCTTTTCGTGGCCGTAGAACGTAATCCTCTTCATTGTTTCCTGACCGGCATCCTCAATGAAATGGCTGGACTGCACAAACATGCCGCCTGAACCGCAGGCAGGGTCTAGGAGGATCCCGTGATCGGGCTCAATGACGTTGACGATAGTCTGCACGATCGAGGGTGGTGTAAAGAATTCGCCATTGTCATGGGCCCCTTGCTTGGAAAACTCCGCGAGAAAATACTCATAGATTCGTCCGAACACATCTCCCGATGCCGTACGTAAGCCCTCTGAATCGAACATTCGCAGCATGCGTTCGAGAAGATCCTCCTCGAAACGCTCGTAATCCTTTGGGAGCTGGCCCGCAAGCGGTGGGAAGGCTGCCTCTACGCTCTCCATCGCGGAAGTCAACTTCCTTGCAAGATTCCCGTCCTTTTTCTTTTTCAGTAGTTCGTCATAACGTGCTTCCTCTGGCAGCATCAATGCTCGTCTTTGGACATAGTCAGCCTCAACGAGTGGACGATCTGGCATTCGGCCCGCGGCGACATCTGCCTCTATCAAGGCCTTTGCCTCGTAGAAACGGTTCGTTGCATGCCGAAGGAAAATCAGCCCCAGAATGGGCATGAAGTATTCGTTGGATGCGAGGCCGGAGTTGGCACGCAAATCGTCTGCAATCTTCCAGAGATCAGACTCAAACTCTTCAATGCCTGCAAAATGGTTTGCAATCACTGCCCGAACTCCACTACATCAACCATTCCAATCTTCGGGTTGCACTGCTTCCGTTCCAGTTTCGTACGCTCATGATTCTGATTGGGCATCGTGGCTTGACCGCCTGCAACCATGAGTAGATCCACTGGCCAGATTAGCTGCACCCATGGTTTGGTGCCATCGACGCTGGTCAGCACCAAGCCGAGCACCTATAGACCCGCAGCATGTCAATCACCTCTTGGAGGTCGGCCTGCCATTCGTGAATGGTTGGTTGTTCCCTGGTTGTGGACGTCTGGGAATCCAGGCACATAGCCAACCAACAGCCCGGTGCTGGAACACCTCTCCATCACGGCACCGCGATGGCTGCAGGCGAACCGTTCCCCCTGAACGTGCCCCCCCTTCCCACCGCTGCCAGAGTGCTGTCGGCACACCCCCCTCCATGCACCTCACCCCCCAGGAGAAAGACAAGCTGCTGGTCGTCACCGCCGCCCTGCTGGCGGAACGGCGGCTGAAGCGGGGCCTCAAGCTCAACCACCCGGAAGCCGTGGCCTGGCTCAGTTTTCAGATCCTCGAAGGGGCCCGCGACGGCCGCTCCGTCGCCGAGCTGATGCGCGACGGCAGCACCTGGCTCAAACGCGACCAGGTGATGGAAGGGGTGCCCGAACTGGTCGGCGAGGTGCAGATGGAGGCCACCTTCCCCGATGGCACCAAGCTCGTCACCCTCCACGACCCCATTAGGTAAGAGCCCATGCCCCCCCTGATCCCCGGCGAACTGATCCCCGAGCCTGGTGAGCTGGAGCTCAACGCCGGCCGGCCCGTCACCACCTTGCCTGTGGCCAACACCGGCGATCGGCCCGTGCAGGTGGGCTCCCACTTCCACTTCCACGAGGCCAACGGCGCCCTGGTGTTCGACCGCGACGCCGCCCGCGGCCTGCGGCTCGACATCCCCGCCGGCACCGCCGTGCGCTTCGAGCCGGGCGACCAGCGCGACGTGCACCTGGTGCCCTTCGCCGGTGAGCGCCGCGTCTTCGGCTTCAACGGCCTGATCAACGGCCCCCTCGATTAGGCCCCGCCACTCCTCTTCCCATGCCCTACCGGATCTCCCGCCGCGCCTATGCCGAGACCTACGGCCCCACCACCGGCGATCGCCTGCGCCTCGCCGACACCGAGCTGATCCTCGAAGTCGAGCGCGACTTCACCGTCTACGGCGATGAGGTGAAATTCGGCGGCGGCAAGGTGATCCGCGACGGCATGGGCCAGGCCCAGACCCCCCGCTCCGCCGGGGCCGTGGACACCGTGATCACCAATGCGTTGATCGTGGATTGGTGGGGGATCGTCAAGGCCGACATCGGCCTGCGCGACGGCCGCATCGTGGCGATCGGCAAGGCCGGCAACCCCGACACCCAGGAAGGGGTCACGATCATCGTGGGCCCCGGCACCGAGGCGATCGCCGGCGAGGGCCACCTCCTCACCGCCGGCGGCATCGACACCCACATCCACTTCATCTGCCCCCAGCAGATCGAAACCGCCCTCGCCTCCGGCGTCACCACCCTGCTGGGCGGCGGCACCGGCCCCGCCACCGGCACCAACGCCACCACCTGCACCCCAGGCTCCTTCCACCTGGCCCGCATGCTGCAGGCGGCCGAGGGCCTGCCGGTGAACCTGGGCTTCTACGGCAAGGGCAACGCCAGCACCCCCGAAGCGATCGAGGAACAGATTCGCGCCGGGGCCTGCGGCCTCAAGCTCCACGAAGACTGGGGCACCACCCCCGCCGCCATCGACTGCTGCCTGACGGTGGCCGACAAGTTCGATGTGCAGGTGTGCCTGCACTCCGACACCCTCAACGAAGCGGGCTTCGTTGAGGACACGATCCGCGCCATCGGCGGCCGCACGATCCACACCTTCCACACCGAAGGCGCCGGCGGCGGCCACGCCCCCGACATCATCAAGATCTGCGGCGAAACCAACGTTCTCCCCAGCTCCACCAACCCCACCAAGCCCTACACCGTCAACACCCTCGAGGAGCACCTCGACATGTTGATGGTGTGCCACCACCTCGATCCCTCGATCCCGGAAGATGTGGCCTTCGCCGAATCGCGCATCCGCCGCGAAACGATCGCCGCCGAAGACATCCTCCACGACCTCGGCGCCTTCTCGATCATCGCCAGCGACTCCCAGGCCATGGGTCGCGTGGGCGAAGTGATCACCCGTACCTTCCAGACCGCCCACAAGATGAAGGTGCAGCGGGGCTTCCTGCCGGAGGACGCCGCATCCGGCGGCCGCAACGACAACACCCGCATCAAGCGCTACATCGCCAAGCTCTCGATCAACCCGGCGATCGCCCACGGCCTGGATTCCCAGATCGGTTCGGTGGAGGTGGGCAAGCTGGCGGATCTGGTGCTCTGGAAACCGGGCTTCTTCGGGGTCAAGCCGGAGCTGGTGATCAAGGGGGGTTCGATCGTCTGGGCCCAGATGGGCGATGCCAACGCCTCGATTCCCACCCCCGGCCCCGTCCACGGCCGTCCCATGTTCGCCGCCTACGGCAAGGCCCTGGCCCCCAGCTGCCTCACCTTCCTCTCCCAGGCCGCGTTGGATGACGACCTGCCCCGCAAGCTGGGGCTGGAGCGGCCCTGCGTGCCGGTGGTGAACACCCGCGGCATCGGCAAGGCCCAGATGCGCAACAACACCGCGTTGCCGGTGGTGGAGGTGGATCCGCAGACCTATGAAGTGTTCGCCGACGGGGAGCTGCTCACCTGTGAGCCGGCCGAGGTGCTGCCGATGGCCCAGCGGTATTTTTTGCTTTGAACAGCCTGCTCTGATCCGGAGACCCTGAATGGAAGCCCTGCTGCTGCTTGCCCTGGCCGCCTGCCCTCCCCAGGCCAACGCCGTGGTCAATGAGGTCTACGGCTGGTATCTCAAGAACCAGAACAGCTGGCCGCGATCGCTACCGAGCCAACGGGAGCGGTTCGAGCCCGGGCTTTACGGGCCGCTCAGCGAAGCCATCAAACCCTTCCAATCCCCCCGCAACGACGGGAGCGGCAGGCTGGATGTCGACCCCTTCCAGGGCACCCAGGTGGGCGTCCTCGGTTTCCTCGTCGCCGGCTGCCAACGGACAACACCGGATCGGGCCGTCGTGTCGGTGCCGGTGATCGTGGGGCGCTCCAAGGCCTTCTCCCAAACAGAAAACATCCAGATGCTGGTGCAGGCCACGGGCGGCCGCTGGCGCATCGCCGACATCACCTATCCGCTGCATGAGGAGGTGCCGCCCAAGACCCCCCGCAACAAGCTGAGCGAGAACCTGCGGGAGATCCTGGCCATGCGCAGCCCCTCATGGGTCCCCCCCGGGACCCAGGCCCCGGCCAAGGCTCCGTAGCCGCACCAGCGCCCAGCCGCTGGCCACCAGCCACACCGCCCCCACCAGCGCCAGGGGCCAAGGGGAGCCGCTGCCGGGGGGGCGCAGCAGGCCACTGACGGCGGCCCAGACCACGAAGGCGGAGGCCCCCAGATAGATCCGGTAGGCGTTGAGGCTGCGGCGGCGGAAGGCCGGATCCACCGGATCATCGCGGTCGTAGCGGCGGGGCGAGAGCAGGGTGTAGTGCAGGGTCTGCAGCAGGCAGGCCAGCAGGAACACCGGCGCCGCCAGGGCGCTGCCGACCAGCAGCAGCAGCCCGCCGGCCCCCACCACCACCGCGCCCGCGAACAGCCACAGGGCCCGCTCCCGATCCAGGGGATCCGGGGGTCGGGCGCTGATGCCGGCCAGGGCCGAATCGATCAGGGCATCGGTGAACAGGGCACGCACCGTGACCACGCTTCCGAACACGTACAGGACGCCCAGCAGCAGCAGAGGCACCGCGAACGGTGAAGCAAGCAACATGGAGCCGAAGCAGCGCCCTTACACTGCCAAACCCCCGACCCCAGGCTGTGCCGCGGCGGCTGCTCTCCCAGCGCCACCCCCTGCTCTATCGGGCGTCAGTGGCGCTCCATCGGCTGCGCCGCAGCCTGGGCGCCCGCTTCGATGGCCGCACCTACTGCACGGCCGCCAGCATCAGCGCCGAGCCGCTGCCGCACCGGATCCGCAAGCACCAGTCGCTGCTGATCCGCAAGCTGGGCAGCACCGACCTGCGCCTGCAGCACAACAAAATCGACAACCTGCGCCTGGTGGTGGCCGCCCTCGATGGCATCACCCTGCGCCCCGGCGACACCTTCTCCTTCTGCCAGCTGGTGGGCAAACCCAGCCGCCGGCGCGGCTTCAAGGAGGGGGTGGAGCTGTCCTTCGGGGTGGCGCGGCCGGGCATCGGCGGCGGCATCTGCCAATCGACGAACCTGCTCTACTGGCTGGCGCTGCACTCAGAGCTGTCGATCCGCGAACGGCACCACCACACCTGCGATCCCTTCCCCGATGAGGGCCGGGTGCTGCCCTGGTCGTCGGGGGCCGCCGTCTTCTACAACTACCTCGACTTCCAGCTCACCAACCCCACGGCGGCCACGTTTCAGATCCGCCTCTGGCTCACCGACAGCCACCTGGTGGGGGAGCTGCGCTGCGATCAGGAACCGGCCCTCAAGTACCACGTCTACGAGGAGAACCATCAGTTCCTCCACGACGGCAACGCCTACTTCCGCAGCAACGAGATCTGGCGCCGGGCGGTGAACCGCGCCAGTGGACTCACGGTGCGCCGCGAGCTGATCTCACGGAATTTCGGCAAGGTGCTGTATCAGCCCAGTGAGGAGATCAGGCGATCGGCGGTGGCGTTGGAGTCGGTGGGGGCGCTGTGAGGGGGTGGGGGCTCGGGTTGGTGACGGCTTTATCGCCGCTGGTGATGTTGGTTGCGGCACCCGCTTCGGCTGAAGGGTTGCGTGCACGGGGAGCACCTCAAACGGCCCCCTCCAAGCCATCCCAGCCGCTTCCAGCCGAGGTGAAGGCACAGATCCAGCAAGCCCTGACCCTCCAGGAACAGGGGGCCTACGGCGACGCGGCAGCCCTCTGGGAGAAGGTGCTGGCCTGGGCGGAGAGGACCCTGGGGCCCAGGCATCCGAGTACTGCCGCCGTGCTCAACAACCTAGCCGAAACCCATACGAAGCGGGGGGAATTCGCCCAGGCTGAACCCCTCTACAAGCGCGCCCTGGCGATTGTCGAAGCCACCAGCGGACCGAGCGATCCGAACCGGGCCACCACCCTCAACAACCTGGCCAACCTCTACCGCGACCAGGGCCGCCTGAAGGAGGCAGAACCCCTGTTTCTGCAGTCCCTTGCGATCCTGGAGCGGGCCCTTGGCCCCAGCGATCCCGCCACAGCCACGGCCCTGGGAAACCTGGCCGTTCTCTATCGACAACAGGGTGCCTTCACCAAAGCGCTGCTGCTTGCGGAACGAGTTCTGAGGGTCACCCGCAAGACCCATGGCGAACGCCATCCCCTGACGGCCCGGGCCCTGAACAACCTCTCCGTGCTGTTCATCAGCCAGGGAGACTGGCCCCAGGCGGAACGGTTTGCGCGTCCAGCCCTGACCCTCTACAGGGCAACCCTGGGCCCCGCGCACCCCACCACAGCCACCGCGCTCGGAAACCTGGCGGAGATCCTGAAGGAGCAGGGGAAGCTGGCGGGAGCGGAAACCCTGGCGCAGCAAGCACTGGCGATTCAGGAGAACGTCCTCGGTGCCAACCACCCCGAAACGATCCGCTCCCTCAGCAACCTGGCGGTGATCGTTCTCGCCCGAGGGGAACCCTCCAGAGCCGAGCCCTACGCGGCCCAGGCCCTCGATCGGCAGGAGCGCAGCGCGCCTGCCAACCATCCCCAGACGATCCTTTATCTCAACAACCTCGCCGCGATCGAAAAGGATCTGGGGGCCCTTGGCAAGTCCGAACCCCTTTACCGCCGTGCTCTTGAGCTCACCGTCGCCGAGTTCGGCGCGGACCACCCCTCCACCTTCCTGATCCGGAACAACCTGGCTCTGCTGCTCGCCGGCCAGGGCGACCTCGTCCGCGCCGAGCCCCTGCTCCGCCAGGGCATCCGCGGGCAGACCCTCTTTCTCCAGCGCGAAATTCCGCTCCTCCCCGAATCCCGCCGCCTCCCCCAGATCCGCTCCCTCGGCAACGCCTGGGAAATCGCCTACAGCTACGCCGGACGCTCCCCCGGCGGCTCCGACCTCGCCCTGTTCACACGCCTCAACCGCCACGGCCTCCTCCAGGACATCGAGCGCCGCCAGGCCCTGCTCGCCCGCGCCCCCGGACCCCAGCAGGTCCTCAGCCAACGGATCGCCGCCCTCACCGCTCGCCTCGCCGCCGTCGGTCTGCCCGCCGCCCAGCGCCTGGCTCTTCAGGAGCAGCGCCAGCAGCTGGAGCAGCAGCTCTACCGCCAGCTCCCGGCCCTCCAGCCCCGCCTGGTGGACCCGGCCGCCGTCGCCCGCGCCCTGCCCGCCGACGGGGTGCTGATCGAGTTCCAGCGCTTCCGGCCCTTCCAGGGACGCCCCGGAACCGCCTCCCCCTGGGGCGAGCCCCGCTACCTCGCCCTCGTCCTCCAGCCCTCGGGCGCCATCTCCGCCACCGACCTGGGGCCCGCCAGTGCCATCGATCCCCCCATCCGCGAGGCCCTGGCCATCAGCGAAAAGGGCGAGCGTCCCGCCGATCCCCTCTGGCAGCAGGT
>CALRUP020000025.1:0-31282 GCA_943371385.1 Paenacidovorax caeni
TCAGCCCCTCTCAGGGCCTCCGGTTCGGCGGTCTCTCAACCGCCTTGCAAACCTACAACATCGATCGGCTCTCGCCTCCCTCTGCCCTAGGTCCCGCGCTCCACCTCTCAGTGGTGCGCAGTCCAAAACTGTATCACAGGCTTCAGCCCCCTTGGTATTGGCCCCACAGAAGTCTTGAACAAAGCCCCCAAGTCGCCGCCCACACCCCTTGCCATGCCTAGGTTTCAGTGACAGGGCATTCGCCCCGGGGGATGTCCGTGACCAGAAGTTTCAGCCAGGAACAGCTGCGCGTTCGGCCCAGCTCGAAGGAAGAGGCGGTGGTGCAGCGCGCCAGGGAGCACTTTGAGCGAACCCTCATACGGGTGCGCGGCAAGTTGGCCGGATCGGTGGCGGCCCTGGAGCATCCCCGCAACCACCAGGCCCTCAACTACGGCGAGATCTTCATACGAGACAACGTGCCGGTGATGATCTACCTGTTGATGCAGGGGCGCTTTGAAATCGTTCGCAACTTTCTGGACCTCTGCCTCGATCTCCAGAGCAGCGCCTACCAGACCCGGGGGGTGTTCCCCACCAGCTTCATCGAGCACAAGCAGGGTGTGCTGATCGCGGACTACGGCCAACGCTCGATCGGGCGGATCACCTCGGTGGATGCCAGCCTCTGGTGGCCCGTCCTCTGCTGGCTTTACGTGCGCCGCAGCAAGGACTGGGAGTTCGGGGTGAGCCAGAAGGTGCAGAGGGGGGTGCAGCTTTTGCTGGATCTGGTGTTGCACCCCAGCTTCGAGGGCACACCTGTGCTGTTCGTGCCCGATTGCGCCTTCATGATTGATCGTCCGATGGACGTCTGGGGGGCCCCCCTGGAGGTGGAGGTGCTCCTGTTCGGATGCCTACGCAGCTGTTGCCGTCTCATGGAGCTCTGCCAACAGGGCGGCACGAGCCGGTTGCTTGAGCAACGCTTGACGCTGACACGCCAATGGCAGCAGGACCTGCGCACCTACCTGCTCAAGCACTACTGGGTCACCAGCAAGACCATGCAGGTGCTCAGGCGCCGACCCACCGAACAGTACGGCGACCAGCAGCATGAGAACGAATTCAATGTCCAGCCCCAGGTGATCCCTGACTGGCTGCAGGATTGGCTGGAGAACCGGGGCGGCTACCTGATCGGCAACATGCGAACAGGCCGGCCGGATTTCCGCTTCTACAGCCTCGGCAACAGCCTGGCCTGCCTGTTCGGCCTGCTGGCGGCCCCCCAGCAACGCGCCCTGTTCCGGCTGGTGCTGCACAACCGCCATCACCTCATGGCCCAGATGCCCATGCGCATTTGCCACCCACCGATGGAAAACAGTGAATGGGCCAACAAGACAGGCTCCGATCCCAAAAACTGGCCCTGGAGTTACCACAATGGCGGCCACTGGCCAAGCCTGCTCTGGTACATGGGCAGCGCGATCCTGCTGCACGAGCGGCAACACCCCCAGGCCGACGTCCTGCTGATGGGTCAGATGAAAGCCATGCTCGAAGAGTGCTACTGGTCTCAGCTCAACCAGCTGCCCCGTCAACAGTGGGCGGAGTACTTCGACGGCCCCACAGGAACCTGGGTGGGGGCACAATCGCGCACCTACCAGACCTGGACGATCGTGGGCTTCCTGCTGCTGCACCACCTGCTGCGGATCCATCCCGAAGACGTCACGCTGATGAACCTTGAGGAGCTCTGATCGGCAGCGAAGGAGACGATGCCGGGGACGATCCCATGCGCCATCGCCGAAAACAAAAAAGCCGCTACCATCGGCAGCGGCTTGAGGAATGTGTTTGAAAGATCTGTTGAGCCTGATGAAAATCAGAACAGACCGAGGGTGAGCGACTTGTCGATCGGAAGGGCGGCGCCAATGCCGAGGTAAATGGTGAAAACGGTACCAAACAGGAAGGCCGCCATGGCCACCGGACGACGAAAAGGATTAGAGAACTTGTTGAAGCTTTCGATGAAAGGAATTAGCATCAGACCCAGGGGGATCATGGTCTGCAAAGCGATGCCCAGCAACTTATTGGGCACCACGCGCAGGATCTGGAACACCGGGTAGAGGTACCACTCAGGCAAAATCTCCAGGGGAGTGGCGAAGGGATTGGCCTTATCGCCGAGCATGGCTGGGTCGAGAACCGAAAGGCCCACCACACAGGCGATGGTGCCCAGGATAACCACTGGAAAGATGTAGAGGAGATCGTTGGGCCAGGCGGGCTCTCCGTAGTAGTTGTGGCCCATGCCCTTGGCCAGCTTGGCCCGCAGCTTGGGGTCAGAGAGATCCGGCTTCTTGAGGATGTGCATGGGGTGGACCGGTGATGGAGATAACTTGAACTGAAGTGATAAGAGGGGAAGGGATTGAACCCTAGTTACCGGCTCAGAGCGGACCGGAAATGCCCTGTTTCCGGATCATCAAAAAGTGGAGGAGCATGAAGACCGCCAGCAGCCAGGGCATCACAAACGTATGAAGACTGTAAAAGCGGGTCAAGGTGGACTGTCCAACACTTTCGCCACCCCGAAGCAGTTCGACCATGAAGTCGCCCACCACAGGAAGCGCCGCAGGAACTCCTGAAACGATGCTGACGGCCCAATAGCCCACCTGATCCCAGGGGAGGGAATAGCCAGTCACACCAAAGGAAACGGTGATCACGGCCATGATCACGCCTGTCACCCAGGTGAGTTCGCGTGGACGCTTGAAGCCGCCTGTGAGATAAACCCGGAAGACGTGCAGGATCAGCATCAGCACCATCATGCTGGCGCTCCAGCGGTGCACCGAACGGATCAGCCAGCCGAAGCTGACGTCCGTCATGAGGTATTCGACGGATTTGTAGGCCTCAGCCACCGTGGGGCGGTAGTAGAAGGTCATCGCAAATCCAGTGGCGAACTGGATCAGGAAACAAACCAGGGTGATGCCACCCAGGCAATAAAAAATGTTGACGTGAGGCGGAACGTACTTGGAGGAGATATCGTCTGCGATCTCCTGGATCTCGAGACGCTCCTCGAACCAGTCGTAGATCGGCGACGACTTTGCGGCAGGAGACGAATTCGCCATGCAGCGGGGGGCTGGTGTTGCGAGAGTCTACCGATCCACCTGGAGCGGTCGTGAACGTCAAGCGCCCCCGCCACCGGGAAACTCAACCGATTGCAACAGGGGCCTGGTCCGCGCCTCAGCGGTTGCTGGCGCTGCTCGTGAGCGCGGCTCTCGTTCTGAGCCCAGTGCTGCCGCTCAGCCCAGTGTTGCTGGGGGTGCCGCTGGCCCTGGCCCTCAGCGATGCCCAGCAGTTGGTGGTGTCCAGTTGGAGCCTGGTGAACCAGAGCTTCGTCGATCCAAGCCGCTTCGAACAGGTCAGCTGGCGACGGCTGCGCCAGAAGGCTCTCGAGCGGCCGATCCTCAGCAGCGAGGACGCCTACGGCGCGATCGAGTCGATGCTCGAACCCTTGGGGGATCCCTACACCCGGCTGCTGCGGCCCGCCGACTTCGCGACCCTGCGCTCGAACACCGAAGGCACCGTGACCGGGGTGGGCCTTCAGTTGGCCCTCGCTGACGAGGAAGGTGGCATCGTCGTGGTGGCGCCCCTTGAGGGATCACCAGCCCAGCGAGCCGGTATCTCAAGCGGCAGCATGGTGTTGACGATCGAGGGTCAGGGCGCCAGCGCCCTCGGGCTGGAGGCCACCGCTGCTGCCCTTCGGGGTCCGGAAGGCAGTGAGGTGCACCTGAGCCTGGTCAGCCCGGAAGGCCTCGTTCGGGATGTGACCCTCGAGCGCCAGCGGGTGGATCTGCAGCCCGTGCGTTCTCACCTGCTGGTGGAAGGCCCGCACCGGCTGGGCTACCTGCGCTTGAGTCAGTTCAGCGAGCCGGTGCCCGCGTCGTTCCAAGCGGCGATCGAGGCCCTGGAGTCCGCGGGGATGGAGGGGCTGATCCTCGATCTGCGCAACAACTCCGGGGGATTGGTGTCAGCGGGGCTGGCCGTGGCGAATGACCTGCTGGACAACCAGCCGATCGTCGAGACCATGGACCGGGATGGCCTGGGCATGCCCCAGCAGGCGGATCCAGGCCAGATCTATGGGGGAGCGATGCTCACCCTGGTGAACGCGGGCACTGCCAGTGCCAGCGAGATCCTGGCTGGCGCCCTACAGGACGACGGCCGCTCTGAGCTGCTGGGGAGCCGCACCTTCGGCAAAGGCCTGATCCAGACCCTGATTCCCCTGGGGGACGGCAGCGGCCTGGCGGTCACGGTGGCCCGGTACCGGACACCGAGTGGACGGGACATTCAGAATCTGGGCATCGAACCGGACCAGCCCCTGGCCCAACCAGAACCCCTCAACCCCGGAGCTCCGGGGGACACCTGGCTTGAGGAGGCCGAACGCCTGCTGAATCAGCGACTCAGCAGCACCGCCCAGCGGCCATGACCCGCCGGACGTACCACGACCCACTGCATGGGGCCATCTCTCTGGATGGAGAACGTCCGGCCGAGGCCCTCGCCATCGGGCTGATCGACACGGCCCCTTTCCAGAGGTTGCGCCGCATCCGTCAGCTGGGGCCTGCCTTTCTCACCTTCCACGGAGCCGAATCGAGCCGCTTCACCCATTCCCTCGGGGTGCTGCACCTGGCGCGACTGGCCCTGGCAGGCCTGCGTCGTCTGGACCCCAGCCTCGAGCAGCACGCTGGGGTGCTGCTGGCGGCGGCCCTTCTCCACGACGTCGGCCATGGGCCCCTGAGCCACTCCGGCGAAGAGATGTTCGGGATGCACCACGAGGGCTGGTCAGGACGCCTGATCCGCCACCATCCCGCCCTCAGGGATCCCCTGGACGCCTTTGCCCCGGGCAGTGCCGACGCCGTGGCCGACCTGCTTGAGCACGGGCGCTACTGCCACCCGGTGATCAAGGCGCTGGTGAGCAGCCAGCTGGACTGCGATCGCCTCGACTACTTGCTCCGGGACAGCCACAGCACCGGCACCACCTATGGGCGGCTGGATCTGGAGCGAATCCTGGCCGCCCTGACCATGGCCCCCGACGGCGGGCTGGCCCTGCACCCCAAAGGGTTGATGGCCGTTGAGCACTACCTGCTGGTACGCAACCTGATGTACCGCAGCGTCTACAACCACCGCTTGAATGTGGTCTGCAACTGGCTGCTGGATCTGGCCATCAGCCTGGCCCGACGGCTGGGACCGGAAGCCGTGGAGGCCGATCGGGTGATGGCCCGCTGGCTCTGGAGCCCTGAGGCTCTCGACCTGGACACCTTCCTGGCCAACGACGACGTGCGCACCGGCTACCACCTGATGCGCTGGCGTGAGGAGGGACCTCCGGAACTGGCGCAGGTGTGCCGCCGCCTGCTGGATCGGGAGCTGCTCAAGGCCACAGACGTCAGCCGGTTGAGCAGCTCAGAGCGACTGGAAATGCTGGCCCTGGCTGGACACCTGAGCGCCGCGGACGGCCAGAACCCTGAACTCTGCTGCGGGCTGCAGCAACGGCAAACCCGCGGCTACGACCCCTACAAAGGGGGCCTGCGGCTGTGGAACGGCACTGATCTGCAGGCAATTGAGCAGCTCTCCCCCCAGGTGGCGAGCCTGACCCTGCCGGTGGAGCTGGCCTGGCTGATCCATCCACCCGAGGTGAGTGGGCCCTTGCGGCGGGCGGTGGGGGAGCTGATCGGAGCCCGTGCGGGCGCTGCCTAATCTTTGGGCTCCCACGGAGCGGACATGAGCGCCGTCCTGATCCCCTCCGCCGGGCCGGATCTGCCCCACGTGCTCCGGCTGAGCGCAGCCGATGACTCCAGCAGTGTCCTTGAGCAGGCGCGCTATGCCCTCGGGATGACGCCACCGGCGGGCCCCGTGCTGCTGCAGGCGGGGGAGTGGCGGCTGACCACGGCCACCCTTCGGGCTTTGGACCAGATCCTGACCGAGTCGGCCTTGGCACTGAGTGGGGTGCAGGCCCGCAACGGCGCCACCCTGGTGGCGGCGGCGGCCCTCGGGCTGCCCGCGGAACGTCTGCCCGTCGCTGAGAGCTCGCAGCAAGCCGAGCTGTCCGGACCGAGAAAGGCCCTCACGGTGCACCGGGGCACCCTGCGCTCCGGCGATCACCTGCAGGTGGCGGGGTCGGTGCTGCTCCTGGGGGATGTCAACCCGGGAGCCCGGATCAGCGCCGGTGGCAGCGTGCTCGTATGGGGTCGACTGCGGGGGGTGGCCCACGCCGGCTGCGGCGGCGACAGCAGCGCCATGATCACGGCGTTGCAGCTGAGGCCACTTCAACTGCGGATTGCCAAGGCGGTCGCCCGGGGACCCCAGGACACCCCACCGGCAGGGTTCACTGAGACCGCCAAGCTGGTGGGCTCGAGCATCGAAATCGAGGCCGCTGATCCCCTCTGGCCCCTCAGCGATTGATCAGCCCAAGCCCCCCCAGCGCCCCCGCCACGGCCATGAACCAAAGCGGTGAGATCCTGGTGCGCAGCATCAGCACGCAGACCACCAGCGAGACGATCACGCCTGGGGTGTTGGTGTCGGCGGTCTGCAGGATCTTGAGCCCGACGGCGAACAGAATCCCCAGGGTGATTGGCCCGAGTCCCCGCTCGAAGGCCACCCGCCAGGGGGAGTTCTTGAGCCGGTTCCAGCTCAGGCAGGCCACCACCATCAGCAGGGTGGAGGGCAGCAGGATGGCCAGCTCGGCACCGTAGCCGCTGAGCAGCGACCACCAGGCCCCTTCCCGCCAGGCCGCCCCCATCCCCAGCAGGCCCACGATCATCGAACTGGGGCCCGGCGCCGCCTCCGCCAGGGCGTAGATGTCGGCAAATTGGGATGAGCTGAGCCAGCAGTACTGCTCCACGCTCAAGTGGTGGTACTCGCTCAGCAGGGTGTTGCCGCCACCGAGTGAAAACAGCGACAGCGAGAGGAAGGTCCAGAGCACCTGGAGCAGGTTGCCCACATCAGTGAGGGAGACCGGCGTGCAGGCCGTCATCAGGAGGGACATCGACACGCGACTCAGGCGGAGCGGTCGGAGATGGCGTTGGCATGGCGGGGCCAGTACCAGGCCATGGCCAGTGGACCGGCCACCAGCACCACTGGAATCAGCTGAACGTGGAACACCACCATCGCCAGGAAGGTACCGGCAGCCAGGGCGAGGGCCACCGGATCGAGCCAGTACTGATCGAGAATCTTGAAGCCCATCGAGAGGGCCATGCCGGCGGCCGCCGCCACCACGCCAGCCAGCACACGGTCCACGGAGGGCATTTCGTGGAAGTGGAAATAGAGAAGACCCACCAGCATCAGGGCCGTGAACGGCACCAGCAACATGCCCGCCAGGGCGACGGCGGCCCCCACCAGACCGCGGAAACTGGCGCCGATGTAGACGGCCATGTTGATCTGGTTGGGCCCTGGAAACAGCCGCGCCACCGTGAGGCCGGTGAGGAAGCTCTCATTGGTCATCCAGCGGCGCTTCTCCACCACGATGCGCTGGCTCCAGGCCGAGAGCCCACCGCCGAACGACGAAAGCGACACCTGCAGCATGCCGATGAACAGGGCCCTCAGACCGGGAGGCGGAGCCAGGTCCTGGGGACCGGTGGGAGCGGGATGGGCCATGGCTCAGTCGTGGACGAAATGGGGATCGGGAGGCAGTTCGCCCTCTTCGTGCAGGGTGGGATCGAGGGGATCGGGGGCGTGGTACTTCGCAGCCTCGGCCCAGTCGGCCTGGAAGGTTTCCTTGAGCCGCCCCACCACAGCGGGGGCATCGGATTCGATCCCCAACTCCCGGCGCAGGTCGAAGGCACTGCGGTCGATGTTCATCGATCCGGTCTGGGCGGCGACGCCATCCACAACGATGAGCTTGGCGTGGAGCTTGAGGTGCTTCTGCCGACGAACCTTCACCCCGTAGCGCTCCATGATCCGCAGCGAGGCGAAGGTGTCATAGATGTCCCAGTCACTGATGCCGTGCTTACCGCCGCAGAGCACCCGCACCTTCACCCCCCGCTCCCGAGCCGTGATAATCCGATCGAGGATCACAGCGTCGACGAACTTGGGGTGCTGAATCCAGAGCGATTCCGTGGCTGAGTCAACAATGCGGGCCATCTGGCCGCGGCTGTGGAAGCTGCTCCAGACCAGGCCAACCCCCAGGTCAGGCTGAAAGAACTGCCGGTGCCAATCGGCTTCGAAACCGGCGATCACCTGGGCGACCACAGGGGCGGAGTAGGTGACCACCCCGTAGTCGCGGGTTTCGGTGAAATACTTGTCGGCCAGATTGAATGTGGCGATCAGGGCGCACTGCTGATCGACCACCAATGACTTTTCGTGGGTGACCGGAAACGCCTCACTGGTCCAGATCGCCTCGATGCCCCAGCTGTTGAGACGAGCATGGGCCTGATCGTTCCAGCGATCGCCGCCGGAGGTATGGGGGTTGAGCATCACCCGCACCGTGACCCCCCGCTGATGGGCCCGCAGCAGGGCCTGCTCAATGGCCTCGGACTCGAGCTTGAACTGCTTGAGCAGCAACTGTTCCTCGGCCTGATCGATCAGGGCCACAACGGAGTCCACGCCGTCGTCGGGCATGACCAGGAGGGTCTGCTGATGGGATGGGGACTCCGGCATCACCAAGGGGGTTGGGTTGGCCCTTTCTACCGGCATCGCCTCTGCCGGGTCGATGCTCCACTCAGATTGTCCCTTGGCCGCCCGTGGGCCTTAATCTGCTTCCACTGCGCTTGCTTTCGCCATCGCCCGCACCCGCTTCATCCTGATCTGCTCCGGCAAAGGCGGCGTCGGCAAGACCACGCTGACCGCGAACCTGGGCATTGCCCTGGCCAAACAGGGCCGCAAGACCGCCGTGCTCGATGCGGATTTCGGCCTGCGCAACCTTGATCTGCTGCTGGGTCTGGAAAACAGGATCGTCTACACGGCCCAGGAGGTGCTCGCTGAAACCTGCCGGCTGGATCAGGCACTGGTGAAACACAAGCAGGAGCCCAACCTGGCCCTGCTGCCGGCGGGCAACCCGCGCATGCTCGAGTGGCTCAAGCCTGATGACATGGTCAAAATCGCCAGGTTGCTGGGCGAACAGTTCGAATACGTATTGATCGATTGCCCGGCGGGCATCGAGGACGGCTTCAAAAATGCCGTGGCCGCCGCCGAAGAAGCGATCGTGGTCACCACCCCTGAGGTCTCAGCGGTCAGGGATGCGGATCGGGTGATCGGGCTGCTCAATACCCATGGCATCAAGCCAATCCAACTGGTGCTCAATCGGGTGCGGCCGAAGATGATGGCCAACCAGGAGATGCTGGCCGTCAGCGATGTGACCGACATCCTGGCTCTTCCGCTGTTGGGCCTTGTGCTCGAAGACGAACAGGTGATCGTCTCCACCAACCGCGGCGAGCCCCTCACCCTCAATGGCGGCCGCTCACCGGCGGCGTTGGCCTACAACAACGTGGCCCGGCGTCTGCAGGGTGAAGAGGTGCCGATGATCGATCCGCTCAAGGAGGGTGGCGGATTGCGCTCAAAGCTGGGCCGGCTCCTTCAAACCAAGATCTTTTGAGCCCGATGACCCTGCTCGACTTCATCAACAAGCTGCTCGGGCGGCAGCCTGCCAGCGCCGACACCGCGCGCCAGCGACTGCAACTGGTGCTCGCCCACGACCGCAGCGACCTGAACCCCGAATTGCTGGAGCAGATGCGCCGGGAAATCCTCGAGGTGGTCTCCCGCTATGTGGAGATCGATCTGGAGGAGGGCGATGTGAGCCTGGAAACCGAAGACCGGGTCACGGCCCTGGTGGCCAACCTGCCAATCAAGCGGGCCCGGGCCATACCCCTGCCGGCACCCGATCCGATCGAGCCCTCCCCCTCCCCGGCCTGAGCTTGGTGGCTTTGACCTTGGCAGCCCCTGGGAATCCTTGGAAGGTCAACGCCCGATTGCCGTGGTCCTCTCCCAACACCAAGTTGCCCCGAAGCCAATCAGCACGGAGCCGATCAGCCCTGAGCCGATCACGGTGGCCGAGGGTCGTGTGCTCGAGGCCCTGATGGAGGGTCTGCCCAACAAAGCGATCGCGGCGCGGCTGTTTCTCAGCCCGCGCACAGTTGAAAGTCACATCTCCCATCTGCTGCTCAAGACCGGGTGCGGCAACCGAACCCAACTGCTCCTCTGGGCCATGGGCGAGCGATAAGCTCTCCTTCACGCCGGCTTAGCTCAGTGGTAGAGCAGCGCTTTTGTAAAGCGAAGGCCATCGGTTCAAATCCGTTAGCCGGCTTTCCGCCAACGGCACAAACGCCTGATTGGAAGGGTTTCTTGGGCCTCCTCTGTCAGAAATGGTGGCCCTGATCAGCAAGCTTTGAAGCCCACTTCGAGCCTCACAAAGCCAGAACGCCAGGTAGACCAAACGATCATCCAAGCTCGCCCGGCGGCGGCGGCCAGCCAGCCTTGAGGCTCGGCTGCTTTCCTGGGCGCATCGTAATTTCGGCCTAGCGGCAGGGCGGCAATGAATCCGAACTCAGAGGTGCTGAGCCTCTTTCCCCGCTACCTGCTCAAACAACGGTTGAACGATGGCCTGCTGGCCGATCTTCAACAGCTGGCCGCTCATGTGCTCAGCGACCCCGCCAGCACCCCAGACGCCTCGCGCAAACTGGCCGGTCAGCTGTCCCTCCAGCGCGAACTGGGGCCCCAGTTTCCCCCGATCGCCCAGCTCTGCGCCGAGGTGATCGTGCCGGCCTGCGAGCAATGGATCCGGCACGTGATCGACCAGCAGCCGCCCCAGGGGCGGGGACCTTGGGTTCCGGGGGGGTACCGGCTGCAGATGATCGATGTCTGGCTGAACCTGCAGCGCGCCGGCGACTACAACCCCATTCACACCCACGGGGGCAGCTTTTCTGGAGTGCTCTTCCTCAAGGTGCCTCCCCAGATCACCGGCGAGCGCTTCGACGGCCAGCTCTGCTTCCACGGCCCCGAGGAATGGCACATCCAGAGCTTCCGCACCGGCATGGCCCACTACGTGTTACCCGTGCCCGGCGACCTCTACGTGTTTCCCGCCTGGCAACCCCATTCGGTGACGCCATTTAGAGGCGAAGGAGAGCGCTGGTCCCTGGCCTTCAATGTGGTGGCGGTGCCCCAGCCCCGGCAGACGTCGACGCCCCAACAGCCGTTCGAGCACCAGGACAGCGTGGCTGGGAACGTCTCGCTCTCAAGCCATCGGCCCAGGCCGGGTGGCTTCGCCTGATCCCAGCTCAGCCCATGGGAGACCTCAAGCGCTTGCATCACGATCGATCCGGCGGTATCCGAACCAATCGGGCACCAGGGGCTGATGCCGGCCCTCAGGATCCAGGGGCAGGTGGACATGCCAGCCCTGCAGCGCCTCCTGCTGCAGGCAATCCTCGACAAGGTGGAGGTCATCGCTGTGGCGCTCGACAGCCCCGATCAACAACTGCCGCCGGGCCCTGGCCTTGGCGGCCTGGGCACTCGGGGCCACCACCAGGGTGAACTGGTGCAGCTCCGCCAGCGCTCTGGGGTCGTAGGCGCCCATGTTCACGAACCAGAGGCGCTCAGGTCCGCCCCAGGGCTCCTGCCGCAGCTCGATGCGATGGCCATCGACGCAGTCGATGGCCACATAACTATCCATGTGAAGCCCCCGGCGGCGGCCGAACCACTGGCGGCGCAGCTCCGGGATCGCCGCATCGATCGAAGCGGCCGCCACGAAGCGCACGTCATGGAGTTCGACATGGCAGCCGTCGCTGCGCCCACCGAGCACCACCAGATGAAGCCGCATCATCGCTCCGGGACAGGTGATTGGGAGTCCGTCCTAGCGGGTGAGCGCCCCCCGGCAGGGATCACTCCAGTCGTATCCAGACACGGCTTCAGCCACCCCATCCAGCGCCAGGCTCCGGGCGATTCCGGGGGCCGCACCTACATTCGTTGCTAAGCAAAAAGCTTCAGAGCATGGTCCTACGCCGCTGGCTGCTGGCCACGATCCTCCTGGGGTCAGCCCCAATGACGGCCCTGGCTGCACCGTTCAGCTTCGATCCGGTGTCCTTCGCCGGCTATGCCAACAGCCGGCAGAAGGCCCTTGGCAACGATCTGTTCTTCAAGAACCTGGGCCTCTGCTCGCGCAAGGGCGACAAGGGCTACAACTGCCTGGAGGGGGAGCTGCTCAAACGGGAGCCAGGCAAGTCGGGACGCTCCTTCTGCACGTTGCGCTTTGTGGGCTTCCACCCCAAGACACGGAACATCAATTACATGGTCAAGTCGTGCGAGTACCGCGACGACCGCAGGCGGCTGATCGACCAATCCCAGCAGCTCTTGCGCAAAGGTCTCGACACCCTGGAGAACTTCGCTCAGTAACGCCTCCACCACCCTCGCCATGGCGGTTGCAACCATCCAGCTCGCTTCCAAGGCCCCATGCTCCAGGTGGCGCCATCAGCTGCAGGGCCTAGGAGCTGGACTTCAGCGGCTGGCCTCCAGCAGGGGGGTGTGATCGAACAGCGGCGCAGGGTCGAGCGCCACGGTGCGATCGCCCTGACGGTGCCGTAGCTCGAAATGAAGATGGGGGGTGCTGGCCTGACCACTGCTGCCGACGCGGCCGATCACCTCGCCGGCAGCCACCACCTGCTGGGGCATCACCGCCAGATCCAGGAGATGGGCATAGAGGGTCTGCCAGCCGCGGCCGTGGTCGATCACCAGCGTGAGCCCGTAGCCGCTCACCATCTCCACCAGTCGCACCCTGCCCGGAAGGGCGGCGCGCACGGCCGTTCCTTCATCCGCGATCAAGTCGGTACCTGTATGGATGCGCCAGGCGTTGCGGCTGTCGGCGTAGCGCCATCCGTAGGGGTTCACCTCAATCGCCCGCCGCTCAAGTGGATAGAGGAGCACCAACGACTGACCGGCAGTGAGCGGTGCTAACGCAGGCAACAGCGGATCCGAACCCTGGCGCTCCTGTTGTAGGCGTAGGAAAGGAAGGAGGGCATCGGGCAAGCGATCGTTGCGGCCCAGATCAGCCACCTCCGCTTCCTCCGGTGGGCTCGCAGGGCGAGGGGGCCGTATGGGTGGAAGCAGGGGCGATCCGGTTTCGGCCGGCGCTGGGGTCAGGGGCAGCTGGGCCCTTGCGGGCTCGCCAGGGGCCGCGGCGGCGATCCATACCGCCGCAAGCAGCAGGTACCTTGACCATCCCAGGACACTTCGCCCTCCCGCTTTGCCCCAGGGTGATCTCTGCCTTGAACGGCATTCCATGGGGGCGGCCCCCAACGGTGTTGCTGCCGTTGTAACGCCCCCAGGCCAGCAGTGCAGGCCAGTCGAGCAGGCCAGCGATGGTGCCAGAAACAACCGGTTCGCTCCCCCTGGGAGTGGGCTGGCCGATCAGCCCCGGCGACCCGCCAGAAACCAGCCCCCCAGCGCCAGAGCCAACCAGGGCAACGTTCCCCGCAGTTCGAACACCGGCGTGAGAGCCGTCGTCAGCGGCTCGAGCACCAGATGGTTGAGGCCCAGCACCAGGGCCACCAACAGGGTCAGAATCAGCATCGCTTCGCACCCAGCCGAAACCGCAAGGGAGGTTTCATCTCAGACCTCGGGCATCACAGCACCAGGACGCAGCACCTGCCAGCCGTCTCCCTCGCGCCAGGCCAGCACAGTGCTCCCCAGCCCAGCGGCGGCGGGCCAGGGCAGCGACCCCAGCAACGGCAGCGTGGGGAAGGCCCGGGCGGCCTCCTCGGCCGAGAGGCAGGCCGGCTCTCCTGAGGCATTGGCACTGGTGGTGGCCAGGGGCCCGGTGAGCCTCAGCAAAGCCAGGGCGGAAGGGCAGGCCGGCACCCGCAACCCGAGGCTCCTGCCACCGGGATGGAGCGCCTGGGCGATCGGCCCCTCGGCTGGCACCACCAGCGTGAGGGCACCGGGCCAATGCCCCATGGCCATCTCCCGCCATTGGGGGCGGATCGGCACCGTCAACGCCGCCAGCAACTCCTCGGGATCAGCGCCCATGAGGATCAAGGGTCGATCGGCGGGTCGCTTCTTGAGCGTCCAGAGCAGGGGAGCGTTCAGGGGCCGGCAGGCCAGAGCCGGCAGGGTATCGGTGGGGAACAGGGCGGCCGAGCCGGCGGCCAGGGACTCGGCCAGGTCGGCGGCCTCAAGCACCCGGCCCTGATCAAAGGATGGCGGAACGGTCATGGATGGCTTGGCAGTGGGCGCCGGGCGCGGGTGAACCGCCCGTGGCCCTCCAGATCAGGTTCGGTGCTCACCTCCACCAGGCCGGCGGCCGCCAGGAGCGTCGCCACGGCCGGCCCCTGATCATGGTGATGCTCCAGCAGCAACCAGCCTCCTGGGGCGAGCGCCGCGCAGGCACCGCCTGCGATCTGTCGGATCGAGGTCAGGCCATCGGGACCGCCATCGAGCGCCAGGTGGGGTTCGTGCTCGCGCACCACCGGCTCCAACTGAGCCAGCAGGCACGTGGGGATGTAAGGGGGGTTGCTGACCACCAGATCGAGTTGACCGGCCAGTGGCTCCAGCGGCGCCCACCACTGGCCCAGCCGCAGTTCCACAGTGGCCGCCACATCGGCGCGTTCCAGGTTCAAGCGGGCTTGAGCCAGGGCCTCGGAGCTGCAGTCCACGGCATAGCCCTGGCTCCGGGGAGGCAGGGCCGCCGCCAGGGCCACCGCCAAACAGCCGGAACCGGTGCCCAGATCGGCCCAGCGGAGCGGCCCCGGTTGCAGCGCAGGCAACTGCCCCAGGGCCAGATCCACCAGAAGTTCGGTCTCCTGACGGGGGATCAGCACCCCCGGGGCCACCAGCAGTTCCAGATCCCGCCACGGGCAGACACCCACCAGATACTGCAGGGGAGTGGAGCGCTGGCGGTGCACGAGCCAGAGCGCTTCCAACGCCTGAAGCGGTCGCTCCAGCCTCACCACCCGCTCGGGCTCGAGCCACAACCGCTGCAAGGCGGCCCACCGCAGGCCACCGGCCAGATCCAGCAGCCAGTCGAGGTCGGCGGTGTGACCTCCCCCCTCCAGCAGTCGGCGGCGCCAGGCCAACAACTCGCTGCCCTGAACCGCCATTGGGAGCTCAGGCCCCGGCCATGCGGCAGGCGCAGCCATCTCTGGGGCTGGCGCCTCAGGGGATGGCACCGCGGGGGATAGCGGCTGGCAGGGGGGATTCATTGAACAACCCTAGGAAGCGACTCAAAGGGGCCTCCAGCACAGGCCTGGCTCCGCGATCACCCTCCCGGCGAGCTCCAGTTCCAACAGGCGGCTGGCCACCTCAGGCGCCGGACTGCCCAGGTCATGACAAAGGTCTTCCAGGCTCGCCCCTTGCCCCAGCACCCGCAGCAGCTCCCCCTGGCCGCCCCTAAGGGAGGACCCTGCCTGTGCAGGTCCGGCCCGATCAACCGATCGCCCTTGAACAGCAGCGTCCGCCGCCGGCTTCAAGGGCCCGGAACCCAGCTGGCGGATCAGGTCGGTGGGGTCGAGCAGGGCCGAAGCGCCCCGGGCCAGCAGCCTGTTGCTGCCCGCCGCCGAATCCTTTCCCGCATCCGCCGGTACCACCCAGAGGGGAAGACCCTGGTCCCAGGCCAGGGCCGCCGACTGCAGGGCACCACTGACCACGGGACACTCCACCAGCACCACCGCCCTAGCCAGGGCCACCTGCAGGCGGTTGCGGGCGGCGAAATTGCCAGGGTGCACACCAGCTCCAGGAGGTTGCTCGGACATCAGCAGGCCTTGGGCCGCCACCTGCCGCTGCAGCTCCCCGTGATGGCGGGGGTAGATGCGCTCCAGGGGAGTGCCCAGCACCGCCACAGGCCGCCCCCCCTGGGCCAGACAACCCTCGTGGGCCGCCGCATCGATGCCCTCCGCGAGGCCGCTCACCACCGGCCAACCGGCCTGGGCGAGGGCCTTGCCGATGGCCCGGGCCATGGCGAGCCCATGGCGGGAGGGACGGCGGGTGCCCACCACCGCCACCGCCTGGCGCCGGCGCAACGGCGGCCAGAGGCGGCCGCAGCCCTGCCAGTGGAGCGCAAGCGGAGGCCGCTCCAGCTCCAGCAGGGCCCCTGGAAAGGCGGGATCCCCCGGCAGCAGCACCCGTGTCGGACGACCGCCCCTGCACAACGCATTCAGAGGCTCAGGGCCGAGGCGCCGCCGATAGGCCTCCAGCTTGCCAAGCACAGCGGGGCCCATCCCCGGCACCGCAGCCAGCTGTTCGAGGGGGCTCCTCCAGGCGGCCCCCAGGTCACCGCAATGACGCTCCAGGGCCGTGAGTCGGCTCCAGCCGACGCCAGGGCATCCGCGCCAGACGAGCCACCAGAGACGCCGGCTCTCACCCCAGCCCAAGGGCCTGCGACGCGCGCCCACGCCGAACGGAACGAGCAGTAGATCCCCCAACCGCAGCAAAGCAATACATTTGTACTCTAAGGCTTTTGCTGGCCATTGGGCCCCAGCCCCAGGCGCTCGATCGCCCGTTCCAGATCCTCAGGCAGGCGCCGCAGCAACCGCCGTGGCGCCGGCTTGGCGCCCGTCGTGGGCAGCTGAACGAGCACCAGTTCAACCCGGGCCTCAGCGGCCACATCACCCTCCCCATTGAGAAAGGTGCTGTGCCAGGGCAGCCGCAGGCCCCGCCGGGGCTGGATCGTGCTCCACAGTTCAAGGGCCTCACCATGCACCAGGGCCTGGCGGTAATGGATCGAGAGGGCCACCACCGGCAGTTCGAGCCCCCGGGCCGAGAGGTCGCAGTAATCAAGGCCTGCCGCCGCCAGCGCCTCCACCCGGGCCTCTTCGAGAAACCCCAGGTAGGCGCCATGCCACATCACGCCGGCGTGGTCGGTGTGCTGGGGGAGCACCCGCCGCCGCAGGCGCCAGCCACGCTTCATGACGTCCTCTGGCTTCGTCAACGGCCCACTTGCGTTTCAGCCATAGGCTGCCAAAGAGCGGTGCCAGCCCCATGTTTCGCAATGTTCTGATCGCCGACTCCGGCAAGGGCCACGTTGAAGAAATGGTGCGCATGCTGCGCGCCATCCCGGTGTTCCGGCAAGCGCGCCTCAACCTGTTGCATGTGGTCCCCGAGCAGGCCGGCGAGAACTTCCAGGAGCACTGGCAGAACGCCGCCGGGCTGGTGGCCGAGGCCGTGAAACGCCTGGGCCTCGACCCGAGCGAGATCAACACGATCATCCGCCAGGGCGACACCAAGCAAACCGTGCTCAAGGTGGCCGATGAGCTGGACAGCGATCTGATCGTGATGGGCTCAAGGGGCCTGGGTCGTCTGCAGTCCATCCTCAGCAACAGCGCCAGCCAATACGTCTTCCAGCTCTCCACTCGGCCGATGTTGCTGGTGCGGGACGACCTCTACGTGCGTCACATCAACCGCATTGTCGTGGCCATCGACGGCACCGGCGTCGGCGATGACGCCCTCCGCCTGGCCTGCGAGCTGGTCAAGGACATCCCCGGCGGCAGCCTCACAGGGATTCACATCACCCGACAGGAGGTACCCCCCTCCCGCGGGGGCAAAACCCCTGCCGACGAGGTGCTGGACAAGGCGGTTCAACGGGCCCGCGGCTTCGGGGTGCAGCTCAAGCCCGAGCACCGCAGCGGGGATGTGGGTCGCACCTTCTGCGCCGCGGCCGAAGAACTCAAGGCCGATCTGGTGGTGATCGCCTCCCAGGATCGTCGCCCCCTGGTGGCCAAGGGGCTGGTGGACATCGACCGGCTCCTGGGCAGCTCCGTGAGCGATTACATCCGTGTCCACTCCCCGACACCGGTGCTGCTGGTGCGCGAACCCGAGGGCCGCCGCTGAAGGGGCCCTTTACGTTGACGGGTCAGCTCTGACGGCTGCTGGTCTGGATGTAAAGAACAATCAGGAAGACGGCTGGCACCAGAACGAACAGCAGGCTGGCGACGAAGCCGAGATCGTTGGTTTCCATTGCTGCTGACCGGAGCAACTGGACCGTATCACCGGCACCAGGGCGCTTTCAGCGCCGCTTCACCGCTCGTTGCGGTTTGGAGCTTCAACCTGCCTCAAGCCCATCGGCTTCAGCCGCAGCGGGCGCGGCCAATGAATCGGTGGCCTCGGCGGGCTCGAATCCCTCAACGGTCTCAGGCTGGGGCACCTCGGGCCACGCCACGGGGCCCGAGGCCAAAGGAGCCTGGCGGGCGGCCTCCAGACGGGCGGCGCCATCGGCCAGCCCCACCTGGGGCCGAGTCAGCACCATCACCGATTTCATAACCAGGGTCTGGCAGGCCAGGCGCCAGTCCTCGGGGCGATTGCGTAATTTCTGATCCTCCACGGCCGTGCGGCTGCTCAAGGCACCAGGGGCGCCTTCGGCGATCACACCGACAAAACAGGTGATGCATTGGCCGCAGCCGTTGCAGTTGCCGAGCTTGCCTTTGAGCCCGTACATCTCCACACCCTGGCGCAGGGCCACATCGCGCAGGTTCTCGCCGGGGTAGCACTCCACCTCGAGGCCCTCACGAACGAAACGGATCACGGGCATGGCGACAAGGGCAGGCGAAGCAACATTCTGAGACCCCAGGTTGCGATTTGTAACCACCCAGGCAGGCACCACGTCCCCGCAGGAAGGCTCCGGCACGGCCGTCGCCATCACGGCACGTTTCAGCTGAGGAGATCGGGGGACCTGGGGTGATCGATACCCCCTACGATCGCCAGCACGGATCGATCCTTCCTTCGCGTCGATCGTTCTGCTGTCGTGGCTTCCACCACGCAGCCGTTTGTTTCACCGGACCTAACCCCCATGGGATTGCCCTGGTATCGGGTGCACACGGTCGTCATCAACGACCCGGGCCGCTTGTTGGCCGTGCACCTCATGCACACCGCTTTGGTAGCTGGCTGGGCCGGCTCCATGGCGCTCTACGAGCTCGCGATCTTCGACCCTTCCGATCAGGTCCTGAACCCCATGTGGCGCCAGGGCATGTTCGTCATGCCCTTCATGGCCCGCCTTGGCGTCACTGGCAGCTGGGGGGGCTGGAGCGTCACCGGTGAAACCGGTGTGGATCCAGGCTTCTGGAGCTTCGAGGGTGTCGCCGCCGCCCACATCGTGTTCAGCGGCCTGCTTTTTCTGGCCGCCATCTGGCACTGGACCTACTGGGATCTGGAGATCTGGCAGGACCCCCGCACCGGTGAACCAGCCCTGGATCTGCCCAAGATCTTCGGCATCCACCTGCTGCTGGCCGGTCTGGCCTGCTTCGGTTTTGGTGCCTTCCACCTCACTGGTGTCTTCGGGCCAGGCATGTGGGTCTCGGACCCCTACGGACTGACCGGCCACCTTGAGGCGGTCCAACCGTCCTGGGGTGCTGAGGGGTTCAACCCCTTCAACCCTGGCGGCATCGTGGCCCACCACATCGCCGCCGGCATCGTCGGGATCATCGCCGGCATCTTCCACATCACGACCCGACCACCGGAGAGGCTTTATAAGGCCCTGCGCATGGGCAACATCGAAACGGTTCTGGCCAGTGCCATTGCCGCCGTGTTCTTTGCGGCCTTCATCGTCGCCGGAACCATGTGGTACGGCGCTGCCGCAACGCCTGTGGAGCTGTTCGGTCCCACTCGCTATCAGTGGGATCAGAGCTACTTCAAAACAGAGATCAACCGGCGGATTCAGACCGCCCTCGACGGCGGTGCCTCCAAGATCGAGGCCTATGGAGCCATTCCCGAGAAGCTGGCCTTCTACGACTACGTCGGCAACAGCCCCGCCAAAGGCGGCCTGTTCCGAGTTGGTCCGATGGTCAACGGCGATGGCCTGCCCACCGGCTGGCTGGGCCATATCAGCTTCACCGACAAGCAAGGTCGTGACCTGGAGGTCCGCCGGCTGCCGAACTTCTTCGAGAACTTCCCTGTGGTTCTCCAGGACCAGGACGGCATCGTGCGGGCTGACATCCCCTTCCGCCGCTCCGAGGCGAAGTACTCCTTCGAGCAGACCGGAGTCACGGCCACCGTCTACGGAGGCGCCCTCAACGGTCAGACCTTCAGCGATCCTGCCGACGTCAAGCGGTTGGCCCGCAAGGCCCAGCTGGGTGAAGCGTTCGAATTCGACCGCGAGCGCTACCACTCCGACGGCACCTTCCGCAGCTCACCGCGCGGCTGGTTCACCTTCGGCCACGCCACCTTCGCGCTGCTGTTCTTCTTCGGCCACATCTGGCACGGAGCAAGAACTCTCTACCGCGATGTGTTCGCCGGTATCGATCCCGATCTTGGCGAACAGGTGGAGTTCGGTCTGTTCCAGAAACTGGGCGACCGTTCCACCCGTCGGCTTCCCGAGGGCTACGTGCCCCCGGCCGGCACCACCCTCAGTTGATCGCCAGTTCCTCGAGGTAACCCAATGGAGAGCTTCGCCTACATCCTGATCCTCGCCCTTGCGATCTCAACCCTGTTCTTCGCGATCGCGTTCCGCGATCCCCCGAAGATCGGTAAGTGATCCCTTCTTGTGGATCCCCCAGCCCCTCGCTTGAGCGAGGGGCTTTTTGATGGTCCCCTGCGCCCCATCGTGGGGCCCCGAGCACCCCATTGGCCTCAGCCCTCGCCACGGCCTGGGCGGGGAGATTCCGCCTTGCAGCGCAACGCTTGGGCGCCGGAACGGCGAAACCCATTGGGGCGGAACTCTTCTCAATGGGCAAATCCATGTCTAGACTTCTCGGGCTTGCGCGTTAACCAAGGGATGCAATGTCCCTCCTGCCAACACACCGATAGCCGCGTTCTTGAGTCCCGTTCCGCAGACTCGGGAAGGAGCGTGCGGCGTCGGCGGGAATGCCTGAACTGTGAGCACCGCTTCACCACCTACGAACGCGTCGAAACAGTTCCCGTCACGGTGATCAAGCGCAACGGCAGCCGCGAAACCTTCAACCGCGCCAAGCTCCTCCACGGCCTCCTGCGGGCTTGCGAAAAAACGGGCCTCGAACCAGCCCGCCTGGAGGGCGTCGTCGATGACATTGAGGTGGTGCTGCAGCAACGCAGCGGCCGAGAGGTGAGCAGCGGCGAGATCGGCGAACTCGTGCTCCAGGAATTGAGCGAGATGAGTGAGGTGGCCTACGTGCGCTTTGCCTCGGTCTACCGCCAGTTCAAAGGCGTCAGCGATTTCGTCGCCACCCTCGAAGGTCTGAGCCGCCGACCTGGCCAATCCCGCAAGGGCTCCTCCAACGGCACCACCCTGGCCGCCGTGGGCTGAAGGCCTGTCTGCTTTGTATAGTCGAACGTTCTGCATGCCCTGTCGGCGGACAGGCGCGCGGATTCCTTCGACCTGCCGCAGGCAGTCCGCCAACGCCCCATGACCCTGACCCCTTCCGACACCAGCACCACGGCCGATCTCGACCTGGTGATCGAGGACGCGGCCGATCTCGACCTGGCCTTCACGGAAGAGGTTCCCACCGCCGATGACCCAAGCAGCCGGGCGGCGGCCCGGGACAGCGACGGCGTGGGGTTCACCCGCGACGAATTCGCCGCGCTGCTCAGCAAGTACGACTACAACTTCAAGCCCGGCGACGTGGTGAAGGGCACCGTGTTCGCCATGGAGCCCAAGGGCGCCATGATCGACATCGGCGCCAAGACCGCCGCCTTCATGCCGATGCCGGAGGTGTCGATCAACCGGGTTGAGGCACTCTCCGATGTTCTCGAACCCGGAGAGGTGCGCGAGTTCTTCATCCTCAGCGAAGAGAACGAGGACGGCCAGCTCACCCTTTCGATCCGCCGCATCGAGTATCAGCGGGCCTGGGAGCGGGTGCGTCAACTCCAGAAGGAGGACGCCACCATCTACAGCGAAGTGTTCGCCACCAACCGGGGCGGCGCCCTGGTGCGGGTCGAAGGTCTGCGCGGCTTCATCCCCGGCAGCCACATCAGCACCCGCAAGCCCAAGGAAGATCTGGTGGCCGACTTCCTGCCCCTCAAATTCCTGGAAGTCGACGAAGAGCGCAACCGCCTGGTGCTCAGCCATCGCCGCGCTCTTGTGGAGCGCAAGATGAACCGCCTGGAGGTCGGCGAGGTGGTGATCGGCACCGTCCGCGGCATCAAGCCCTACGGCGCCTTCATCGACATCGGTGGCGTCAGCGGCCTCCTGCACATCTCCGAGATCAGCCATGAGCACATCGAGACCCCCCACACGGTGCTCAATGTGAACGATCAGATGAAGGTGATGATCATCGACCTCGACGCCGAGCGCGGTCGGATCTCCCTTTCCACCAAAGCCCTCGAGCCCGAACCGGGCGACATGCTCACCGACCCTGCCAAGGTGTTCGAAAAGGCCGAGGAGATGGCTGCCCGCTACAAGCAGATGCTGCTGGAGCAGGCCGAGGAGAACGAACCCATGGGTGTCAGCCTCGACTGACCCACCATCAACCCTCCCGCACCAACCGATTCCACCCCATGGCGCACCTCCAGCTTCGGGGCGTGGATCTCGGACCAGTTCGGGCCGTGCTGTTCGATAAGGACGGCACCCTCAGCCACAGCGAACCGTTGCTGCTGGCGTTGGGATCGGCCAGGATTGAGGCGGCCCTCGAACGGGTGTCGATCGAGCGCCAGCTCCCGTTGCGCGATCTCCTGCAACGGGCCTACGGGCTCTGCGATGGCGCGATCGATCCCGCCGGCACAACGGCGGTGGCATCGAGAGCCCACAACCTGATCTCCACCGCCACGGCCTTCTGCCAGGTGGGGCTGGGCTGGGCGGAGGCTCTGGCCCACAGCGAGGCGGTGTTCGCCCTCAGTGACTCCCTGCACGTCCACGGTTCCAGGCCCGCCAGCGCCCCCACGGCAGGGCTGCTGGACCTGCTGGCCAGCCTGCAGGCGGCCGGTGTGCGCTGCGGAGTGATCAGCAACGACGAGCGCGCAGGCATTCAGCACTTCCTTGAGAGCCATGGCCTGGAGGATGGCTTCCAGGCGATCTGGAGCGCCGAGCACCGCCCCTGCAAGCCGGATCCGGCCGCCGTTCACGGACTCTGCAGCGAACTGGGCCTCGCCCCCTCCGACTGCGCCCTGATCGGAGATGCGGACAGTGATTTATCCATGGCCGCCCTGGCGGGTGTACCCCTGGTGATCGGCTTTGCCGACGGCTGGAGCCGCCGCCCGTCCCTGAGCGTCCCGCATCTGCCGCTGGAGCGCTGGTCGGAGCTCACCGTCACCGCCCTGGACTGAAGGCTTGGATTTCCGCTGTTCCAGCCAGCCCACTGGAGCACGCCTGGGTCTTCGAGCTGGAGATAAGCTCAGACCCTTCCAACCTGATACCGGTCGGCATGAGTCGCTACGTCTTCACCTCCGAGTCGGTGACCGAAGGGCACCCCGACAAGATCTGTGATCAGATCAGCGACGCCGTGCTCGACGCCCTGCTGGCCCAGGACCCTGCCAGCCGGGTGGCCTGCGAGACCGTGGTCAACACCGGGCTCTGCCTGATCACCGGTGAGGTTACGACCCAGGCCAGGGTCGACTTCAACACCCTGGTGCGAGGGGTGATCGAGCAGATCGGCTACAGCAGCGCCCGGGCCGGGGGCTTCGACGCCCACAGCGCCGCCGTGCTGGTGGCCCTCGACCAGCAGTCCCCCGACATTGCCCAGGGGGTGAACGAGGCCGACGACCACGACGGCGACCCCCTCGACAAGGTGGGGGCCGGCGACCAGGGAATCATGTTCGGCTTCGCCTGCGACGAGACCCCCGAGCTGATGCCGCTACCGATCAGCCTCGCCCACCGACTCGCCCGCCGGCTGGCCCAGGTGCGCCATGACGGCACCCTGGGCTACCTGCTGCCCGACGGCAAGACCCAGGTCAGCGTCGTCTACGAAGACAACCGGCCCGTCTCGATCGACACGATCTTGATCTCCACTCAGCATGTGGCCGAGATCGACGGCATCAGCGATGAGAAAGGCCTGCGGGAGCGCATTTCCGCCGACCTCTGGGTGCACGTGGTGGAGCCCGCCACCGGCGACCTCGATCTCAAACCGGTGAAAGGCAGCACCCGTTTCCTGGTCAACCCCACCGGCAAGTTCGTCGTCGGCGGGCCCCAGGGGGATGCGGGCCTCACCGGCCGCAAGATCATCGTCGACACCTACGGGGGCTATGCCCGCCACGGTGGCGGCGCCTTCTCCGGCAAGGATCCCACCAAGGTGGACCGCTCCGCCGCCTACGCCGCCCGCTATGTGGCCAAAGCCCTTGTGGCCGCCGGCCTGGCCAGCAAGGTGGAGGTGCAGCTCAGTTACGCCATCGGCGTGGCCCGGCCAGTGAGCATTCTTGTCGAGAGCTTCGGCACCGGCGCATTGGGCAACGAAGACCTCACCGCCCTGGTTCAGGAACACTTTGACCTGCGCCCCGGGGCGATCATCGCCACCTTCGGCCTGCGCGATCTGCCCCAACAGCGCGGCGGTCGCTTCTACCAGGATGTGGCGGCCTACGGGCACTTCGGCCGTCGCGACCTGGACCTGCCCTGGGAGAACGTGGACACCATCGCCGCCAGCTTGAAGCAGGCCACGGCCAGCCGGGTGGGCGCCTCCGCCTGAGTTCGCTCGCCCCGGTGGGGGAAGCCCAGCAACCCAGCCCCGATCTGGCCCTTGGCATCGACCTGGGCAGCAGCGGGCTGCGGCTGGCCCTGATCGATGCCAAGGGTTCCCTGCTGAGCGAACGCAGCGGCGGCTACACGTTGCCGTTCGAACAACCCGAAGGATGGCGCCAAGGGTTGATTGGGCTGATCGGAGCCCTCGAAGCGTCCCTGCGGGCCAGGGTCGGTGCCATCGCCCTAGATGGCACCTCTGGAACCTTGCTGCTCTGCGGCCCTGACGGCACGGCCCGTGGAGCTTCTCTCCCCTACCACCGAGCCTGCCCTGAGGAGGCCGAGACCCTGGGGGCGCTGGTGCCCCCAGGCAGCCCCGCCGCCAGCGCCAGTGGCAGCCTGGCGCGCGCCTTGAACCTGCTCCGCCGGGAAGGGGCCTTGGCTGGTTCCCAACACCTGTTGCTGCGCCATCAGGCCGACTGGCTGATGGGCTGGCTGCTGGGCCATTGGCGCTGGGGCGAAGAAGGCAACAACCTCCGTCTCGGCTGGGATCTGCAACGGGAGACCTGGGCGGGCCTAATCGGGCATCAACCCTGGAGCAGCGCCCTGCCTGAGGTCGTTCCCAGTGGCACCGCCCTGGGCCCCCTGGCCGCCGCCGCATCCGAACGGCTTGGCCTTCCGGCGACCTGCCAGGTGGTGAGCGGCAGCACCGATGCCAATGCGGCCGTGCTGGCCGCAGGTCCAGGCCCCGGCGATGGGGTGAGCGTCCTCGGCACCACCTTGGTGCTCAAGCGCTTCGTGGAGGCCCCCCTGGAAGGCCCTGGGCTCACCAACCACCGTGTGGCCGGCCGTTGGCTGGTGGGTGGGGCCTCCAATGCCGGTGCCGGCATCCTGCGTCGGTTCTTCACACCCGAGCAGATCGAACAGCTCAGCCGCCAGATCGATCCCCGACGCCCCTCGGGCCTGAAGCTACGGCCCCTACCCGCCCCGGGCGAGCGCTTCCCCGTGGACGACCCACAGCTGGAGCCGCTGCTGGGGCCCAGGCCGATCAGCGATGCCCTCTACCTGCAGGCCCTGCTGGAGGGCCTGACCGCGATCGAGGCCCAGGGCTGGCAGCGGCTCGCGGAGCTGGGGGCCCCGCCGCTGGAGCGGGTGATCAGCCTGGGGGGCGGCGCCCGCAACCCCCAGTGGCGCCTGTTGCGTCAGCGGGCTTTGGGAATCCCTGTGCTCAACCGCCCCGGGTTGGCCCCCGCCGTCGGCGCCGCCCGCCTGGCCCTCGGAGGGTGGAGGATGGATTCATCCTTGATGACACAGCTAGAACCATGAACGAACGGTTGCGCACGGTTCTGTCCATGGGTTTGTTCGTGGTGCTGGCGGGCTACGTGGGCTTCAGCGCCCTGCGGCTGGGCCTGCTGCTCTGGCAGCGCTTCGGTGCCGGCTGAACATCACACCTCAGAATCTCTACCAGCCTCCGCCCCTCCCCATGGCCGCCGATCCCCTCACCGCCAGCGTCAGCGATCGCATCTGCCGTCACATGAACAACGACCACGCCGAGGCGGTGGCTGACTTCGCTCGGCACTACGGCGGAGTCAACGCGTCCGAAGGCGCCGTGATGACACGGGTGACCCCGGAGGCGATGGTGCTGGAGGTGGCGGGATCCTCCGTGTCGGTGCCTTTCGATCACACCCTCAGCGACAGCGAGGACGCCCACCGCACCCTGGTGGCGATGCTGCGGGCCCTGCCTGCCAAGGGCGGGGAATCCTGAACGGGTCCCACCCACGCCTTCGGGCGACGATGCCGTGCTGGCCCAGCTGCTTCAGGGTTGCCTGGATCTGATCATTGCCCCCTGCTGCCCCCTCTGCCAGAGCCCTCTTGAGCCAGGTGCCTCTGGGCCAGGCGCCTGTGCACCCTGCCTGGAGCGCCTGAAGCTGCCTGCTCTGGGGCTGCAGGGACATCAACCACTCCCCTGGTGGAGCCTCGGGTTCTATGAGGGCCAACTGCGCCGGCTGCTGTTGCGCCAGCGGAAAAATCCCTCCCCCGTGGTGATCGCCACCTTGAGCGAGCGCCTGGCCGAGCCCTGGACGGCCAGCCCGCTCCGCCCCCTGGTGGTGGCGATCCCGAGCTGGAAACGGCAGGGCAACCCCTTGCCGGACCTGATCTGCCGCAGCCTGGGCTTTGAGCACGTCACACCGCTGGAGCGGGCCCGCCCCACCCTGGGTCAACACCACCTGGGGAAGGAGCTGAGGGCCCTCAACCAGGACGGGGCCTTCCGCTGCCGACCTGGCGCCGCGAGGCCCGGTCCACTCCTTCGGAGACGTCCGCTGCTGATCGTCGACGACATCCTCACCACGGGGGCCACCGCCTGCGCCGCCGCCATGGCCCTGCGTTCGGCCGGCTACCGGGTCGAAGGGTTGCTGTGCCTGGCCCGCACCCCCGAGAAAGGCCGTGATCTAAGATCTGGCCGTCGCTGACGCGGCAGGCCGGGATAGCTCAGTTGGTAGAGCAGGCGATTGAAAATCGCCGTGTCCCCAGTTCAAATCTGGGTCCTGGCATCACCTCCTCGAGCAAGGCTCGATGCGAACACGGCCCGAGCCCAACTCCTCCCAGCTGTTCGACAACGCCGACAGCTTTGCGATGGTCTTCGACGAAGCCTGGAAGCGCCATAGTTTCGACCAACCCAACCACGGCCTATCCACGGAGGCCAAACTCGAGCTGATGCTCGAGCAGGTGGGGGAGCATCCCTTCGCCCTCAGCTCACCGGGAACCGCTCGGAGAGTGGCCCTGTTCCGCACCCGTCTGCTCGGCCTCTGAACCATTGGCCCCCAACGGGGGTTGACCAGCCATGGGGTATCAAAACTGGGGGCCATCAGTCTTAGGAGCATCAAATCTGTGGCCGCAGAAACCAAGGTCAGTGAATCGAGGCTCAGCGATACGGCACCGCCGAAATGGACCAACCGAAACGGGCCAACCAAGGCTGCGGCCAGCAGAGCAGCAGCCTGCCAACAAAGCTCCCATAGGATCCGCCGATGAGCACACCACTCGTTCGCCTGCTCCGCCAGCTGAGCGCTGGGTTCAGTAACCAGGACCAGGCTTTCGACAACCCCCCCCTCTTCGCCCACATCCTGGTGAAGTTCAGGCCCCTTCCCCAACTGGCGCCTGGATCCCTGCTGCTGGAGCAGTGGTACGCCTTCGCGCCGGGCCAGCCGTACCGGATCAGGGTGCTGCGGGCCGAGCAGACCGCCGGCGGGCTGATCATTCACAACCAGGCCTTCGTCGATGGGCAGCGGTTCTGGGGGGCCGTTGACAACGCCGAGCTGCGGGCCTTGATCCAGCCCGAAGACCTCCAGCCGTTGAACGGTTGCTCCTATGTGGTGCGGGAGCAGGGCCAGGGTTTCGTGGGGGAAGTTGAACCGGGCTGCGGCTGTCTCGTGCATCGCAAAGGAGCCACCGCCTACCTGGTGAGCAGCTTCGAGCTTGACGAGCGGGGCATGCGCACGATCGATCGGGGACACGATCCCGAGAGCCACGAGCAGCTCTGGGGCTCCCAGGCCGGCCCCTTCGAATTCCGCCGCACGGCCGACTACAGCGGGGACATTCCCGACCACTGGGTTGAGGCGCTCCAGCAGGCAGAAGCTTCATGAAGCTTGGTTTCGTGAAGCTGTGTGTGAGGTTTAGGCAATAGGGGAAAGTGCTCAATCTCCCCATCTAGGTTTCTCGCCGTTCGAATCCAAGCGATGCCCCTGCCCCTCCTGGAAACCAAGCCTCTGAGCCAGAACGCCAGGGTCAACAGTTTCACGATCGGCACCGACGAAAGCCCTCGCCGCGTCCCTGAAGGGGTTCGCAGCAGCTCCGAAGCCCTTGATGAACTGATCGAACGGGCCTATCGCCAGATCTTCTTCCACGCCTTCAAGGTCGATCGGGAACCGGTTCTGGAATCCCAGCTGCGCAACGGCTCGATCAACACCCGTGATTTCGTGCGCGGTCTGCTGTTGTCCAGAAAATTCCGTGATGGCTTCTATCGCGTCAACAACAACTACAGGCTCGTCGAGCAGATCATCGGCCGGGTGCTCGGCCGCGACGTGCATGGGGATCAAGAGCGGATCGCCTGGTCGATCGTGATCGCCGATCAGGGGCTTCAAGGCTTTGTCGATGCCCTGCTCGAATCGGAGGAATACCTGGAGAACTTCGGCTACGACGAGGTGCCCTACCAGCGTTCGCGGGTGCTCCCGGGGCACGCCAAAGGCAACCTGCCTTTCAATCAGAAGGCCCCTCGTTACGACGCCTACTGGCGCGACATGTCCGCCAAGCGCGCACCCGCCGATCCCTTTGGCGGCGGTCCGATGTCCCCCGCCTGGGTGGGTGGTCAGCCCCCGGAGCTCGCGCAGAAGATCTGGCTGGCGTTCGTGGCCATTGGTGCCCTGGAGGTTGGCCGTGTGCTGCTCACCACCGCAGGCGCCATGTTGAGCACTGGCGCGGCCGGCTGACGACGTCAGTTGGGCGATTCGGCTCAGGCGCTCAGTTCATCCATGAAGTGCTGCTCATCTTCCGGCGGAAAGGGATCGACACCGAAGTCGGATTGGTGGATGGCGGCCTCCTCGCGCTTGCCTTCACCCTTGGGGAAGGGCAGCACCGATGGACCCGAACGAACGGCGGCAGGGTGATGGCCCTGCAACCATTCCTCCAGACGGGCGATTCGCGCTTCGGTCTGGGCCAGGACTTCGCCTGTGGACCCGGACCCATCAGGTCCAACCTGGGCTTCGCTTCCCTGCTGCTCCAGGTGCTGCTCCGCCCTCGCCAGCCGCTCTTCCAACTCCAGAAGCCGGATCGTGAGGACTTCACTCACCTCACTCAGGGCCCGCAGCTGCTCACTCAGCCTCTGCTGGACCGGCGGCGCGGGGGGGATCGGGGCCATGGCGGCCTGGGGTCGCAATCTGGCCGGATGGTATCGGCCCCAACAGGAGTCGCCAGCCCCATTGTTTGTAACGATTATGAAAACCCCGGACCTTGATGAAACAGCCCCCATAGGATCCGGCTGCAGCCTCAGGGTTGGTCTGGCTCGGCCCACTTCAGCCAAGCGCATCTGACCCGGCTCCCGCACCGGCAGCGCCACGCCCTCCAGCGCAAGCAACAGCTGCCGCAGGCTGCGCTCCCCAGGTGCACCAACCTTCTCCTCCTCGCCCCTCGGCCCACACGCCCATGACTCTCGCCAACGCTGCTTATCTGGGCATCGAGCGATTTGCCAACGACAGCAACAAGGAAAACTGGCCGAACGGCTCCGACGATGACAAGTCTCGGCTGATTCACGCCGTCTACCAACAGGTGCTCGGCCGCCAGTACGTGCTCTCCAGTGAACGCCTTGAGGGCCCTGAGTCCCTGTTCCGCCGCGGTTACCTCAGCGTGCGTGAGTTCGTGCGCCAGGTGGCCAAGAGCGGTGAATACCGCCGGCGCTTCTTCGAGAACACCAACCCTTACCGCTTCATCGAGCTCAACTTCAAGCATCTGCTGGGCCGTGCCCCCCAGGACAAGGCCGAGGCACTGCATCATTTCACGATCCTTCAGGAGAAGGGCGTCGACGCCGAGATCGATTCCTACATCGACAGTGTCGAGTACCAGGAGCGCTTCGGCGAAGAACAGGTTCCTTACCTGCACGGCTGGAACTACTCCGCTGGCCAGCGCGGACTGCAGTTCTCCTACCTGCTCCAGCTCACCCGTGGCGCCGCCGCCTCCATCAAGGGCGACATCGTCAAGAACCAGTCAAGGCTGAATCCATCGATCCATAAGGAAGCTCCCCTTCCGGTCGTCAGCCCCAATGCCAAGGGATCGACCTTCCGCCCGTCCCGGACCGATGGCGTCACTCGCCAGGGCGTGGGCGCTGGCGAAGAGGGGCGCACGTTCCGCGTCGAGATCAGCGGCTTCAACAACTACCGGCTCCACAAGCGCAGCAACCGGGTGCGCTTCATCCCCTTCAACAAGCTGCTGGAGTACCAGCAACAGATCCAGAGGGAAGGCGGCCGAATCGCCAGCATCACCCCAGTGAACTGACCCTCCTTTACCTACTCCTGTCTTTTCCGAACAATGAAGGTCTCAGCAGGCAACCGCAGCACCAACTCCAGTTCCACTAGGCAGGTCACCGTCAAGGTGACCGGCCTGGCCCGCAACGATTACGCGCGCTCCTCCGATGTGGAGCTGCACGTTCCCTTCACCCGCTTCAACGAAACCCTCCAGATGGTCAACCGCATGGGTGGCAGGATCACTGGTGTGAGCGTCACCGGCGAAGGCACGGACCCCGCCGCCAAGCCGGCCGCCCCACGCAAGAGCAACAAAAAGCCCGCGGCGGCTCCCGACGAAGGCTGAATCACCGCACCGACTGGCCCACACCAACCACAACCGTCAGCCCCCTCCTCGAGGGGGCTTTTTCATGGCTGCCTGACCTGAAGGCCTAACGGCGGACCGCCGCCGTCTCCGTTAACACAACAACGCTGCCACAGCTGGCATGAACCGCTCGAATAACCTTGCGGCGCAAGGGGTTGCGCGGAGCGGTGACCGTTTGTTAAGCCTAACTGATGATGGGCATAAGCATGGACAACAATACCTAGGTTCAATCGACCGGACCCGGCGCTTTCGCCAGCCACTTCGATTGACTCCGTGGGGCCGCCTCCAGATCCCACACCTCCATTTCCATCCCACCTCCAACCCCTGGGTTGGTTCTCCTAGCCCCTTACACATGACCTACGACGCCTTCACCAAGGTCGTTGCTCAGGCTGATGCCCGCGGCGAATTCCTCAACGGTGGTCAGATCGATGCCCTCGCATCGATCGTCGCTGACAGCAACAAGCGTCTGGATGCTGTCAACCGCATCACCTCCAACTCCTC
>CALRUP020000026.1:0-29041 GCA_943371385.1 Paenacidovorax caeni
GGTTGGGGTTGGGGTTGACTCAGTCGGCCCAGAATTGGCTGGATTCCCAAGGCTGGTCAGGGCCTGCCTGAGATCCGCATCGAGCTGATCCTGGGCGGAACGCGCGGATGGCTCACCCCAGAGAGGTAACTGGCCCTCGGACGAATCTCCCGCTTCGCTGGCCATCAACTCAACCTGGTTGCCTTCATGGTCACAGCCTTGGCAAGGTTTCAGCCAGGTGATCCATCGAGCGCTGGGGCGATCTTCGTAGGCTGTCCTCAACTGCATCTCCCCGTGGCCCCAGCCCTGCAGGTGGGCGATCCGATCCCGCCGATCGCCCTCATCGACCAGAACGGCCTCGAGCGCCGCAGCGATCAGCTGAAAGGCCAACCGCTGGTGTTGTTCTTCTATCCCAAGGACGACACCCCCGGTTGCACGGCCGAGGTCTGCGCCTTCCGTGACGGTCACGCCGATCTCGAAGCCCTCGGCGCCCAGGTGTGGGGCGTCAGCGGCGATGACGCCGTCAGCCACAGCCGCTTCGCCGGGCGCCATGGCCTGCCGTTCCCGCTGCTGGTGGATCGGGGCAACAGCCTGCGCAAGGCCTTCGGCGTCCCCAGCGTGCTGGGGCTGCTGCCCGGGCGGGTCACCTACGTGATCGATGGCGGCGGCGTGGTGCGCCATGTGTTCAACAACCTGCTCGATGGGGCCGCCCACGCCCGCGAAGCCCTGGCGGCACTCAAGGCCCTCCAGGTTTGAACCACCCCCAGCGCCCCAAGCGATGAGCGTCTGGCAGCAGCAGGGGCCTCTCTGGTGCCTCACCCCGCGTGAGCCGATCGGACTGGTGGAGTTCATCGGCGGCACCGGACTGGCGCTCACCCCCCAGCTCAGCTACAGGCGCCTGCTGGAGGCCCTGGTCCGCCAGGGGGCCCAGGTGCGCGCCTGGGGCTACGTGCCAGGTTTCGATCACCAGGCCCAGGCCAACGAGGCCTGGCGTGCCTTTCGCCAGGCCAGGGAGCGGCGGCCGACGGGTGGAGTCCTGGCACCACTGCGGATCGGCCACAGCCTCGGCTGCAAGCTGCACCTGCTCGCCCCCGATGGGGGCCGCAGCTGCGCCGGTCTGGTGGCCCTGAGCTTCAACAACTTCGCCGCCGCCAGCTCGATCCCCCTGCTGGGGGAGCTGGCCCCCCGGCTCGGCTTGAGCAGCGAGTTCAGCCCCTCGCCGCCAGAAACCCTGCGGCTGATCGCCAACGGCTATGGCCAGCGCCGCAACCTGCTGGTGCGTTTCAACCGTGATGCCATCGACCAGAGCGAGGAGCTGCTGAGGGTGTTGCGACGGCGGCCGAACGACATCTCCCAGCTGCTTGATCTGCCGGGCGACCACCTGACCCCCGCCAGCGCCGGCGTGCGCCAGAACCTGCTGGGCAGCTGGGCCGATGATCCGGCGCGGGTGCGTCAGATGCGCCAATTGTGCGAACAAGTGACGCAGTGGTGGCACAACTCAGAGGAATCCAACCATCGCAACGACTCCAACGATTCAGCCGAGATCAATTGACAGACCTGGGAGTCAGCCACAGGGTGTGCGGGATTCACCTGCCTCGTCAAAGTTCTTATGGCCCAACCCGTTGATGCCTTCGTTTCCGGCTGGCAGCGCTCCTTTGAGTATGAGGGCCGCTCCACCCGTGGGGACTTCTGGTGGTTCGTGCTCGCGAACTTCATCGTCTCGCTGGTGCTCGCCATCGCGGCCAATGCGGTCAGCCAGCTCATGGCGCTCTACACCCTCTATTCCATCGCCGTGATCGTCCCCTCGATCCCCCTGACGGTTCGCCGCCTGCGGGATGCGGGCAAGCCCTGGCCCTGGATCTTCATCTCCCTGATCCCACTGATCGGCCCGATCTGGCTGATCGTGCTGCTGGTTCAGGCGTCTGTGGGGGCCGTCGCCGGCTAAGGGCGGGCCAGCAGCTCACACCCGCAAGGCATCCAGCACGCTGCGGTCCTCCAGGGTGCTGGTGTCGCCGCTCACCTCCTCGCCCGCCGCCAGGGAGCGCAGGATGCGGCGCATGATCTTGCCGCTGCGGGTCTTGGGCAGGGCGTCAGAGAAGCGGATCTCATCGGGACGGGCGATCGGGCCGATTTCGTGGCCCACGTGTTTCTTGAGCTCGGCAGCCAGGGCGTCGTCGCCCACCCGGCCGGCTTCCAGGCTGATGAAGGCCACGATCCCTTCACCCTTGAGCTGATCAGGGCGGCCCACCACGGCCGCTTCGGCCACGGCGGGGTGGCTCACCAGGGCCGATTCGATCTCCATCGTGCCCAGCCGATGGCCCGACACGTTGATCACGTCATCGACCCGGCCCATCACCCAGTAGTAGCCATCGGCATCACGTCGAGCGCCGTCACCGGCGAAGTAAAGCCAGCTGCCATCGGCCGGCCGGATGTGCTCCCAGTAGCTGCGGCGGAAGCGATCGGGATCGCCGTGCACGGTGCGCATCATTCCGGGCCAGGGGCGCCGCACCGCAAGGTAGCCCCCTTCGTCGATGCCCACGCTGTTGCCGCTGATGTCCACCACGTCGGCGGCGATGCCGGGCAAGGGCAGGGTGCAGGACCCCGGTTTGGTGGGGGTGGCCCCGGGCAGGGGGCTGATCATCACGCCACCGGTTTCGGTCTGCCACCAGGTGTCCACCACCGGGCAGCGGTCATGGCCGATCACATCGCGATACCACATCCAGGCCTCGGGATTGATCGGCTCACCCACGGTGCCGAGGATGCGAAGGGAGCTCATGTCGTACTGATCGGGGACCTCGCGACCGCTCTTCATGAACGCCCGGATCGCCGTGGGGGCGGTGTAGAAGATCGTGACCTTGTGCTTCTCGATCACCTCCCAGAAGGCCCCGGGCTTGCTGGGGCGAGGCGCTCCCTCGTACATCACCGTGGTGGCACCATTCGAGAGTGGGCCATAGACGATGTAGCTGTGGCCGGTGATCCAGCCCACATCGGCGGTGCACCAGTGGATGTCGTTGTCGCGCAGATCGAAGATCCACTGGAAGGTGAGATGGGCCCAGAGGTTGTAACCGGCGGTGGTGTGCACCACTCCCTTGGGTTTACCCGTGGAGCCTGAGGTGTAGAGCACGAACAGGCGGTCTTCGCTTTCCATCGGCTCCGCCAGCGCCTCGGGGCTCTGGGGTTCCACCAGCTCATGCCACCAGTGGTCGCGGCCGGAGGTGACGCTCACCGGTTCGCCCGTGCGTCGCACCACCAGCACATGCTCCACGGTGGGGCAGCCGTCGGCGAGGGCCTGATCCACGGCCGGCTTGAGGGCCACGGGTTTGTCCTTGCGGAAGCCGCCATCGGCGGTGATCACCGCTTTGGCCGAACCATCGATCAGCCGCTCCCGCAGCGCCTCAGCCGAATACCCCCCGAAGACCACCGAGTGGGGGGCTCCGATGCGCGCGCAGGCCAGCATGGCGATCGCCGCCTCGGGCACCATCGGCATGTAGAGGGCCACCAGATCGCCCTTGCCTATTCCAAGTGAACGCAGGGCATTGGCGGCCTTGCCCACCTCCGCATGCAGCTGGCGGTAGGTGAAGGTGCGCACGTCCCCCGGTTCCCCCTCCCAGATCAGGGCTGTCTGATCCGCACGGGGTCCATCGAGATGGCGATCGAGGCAGTTGTAGGCCACGTTGGTGGTGCCGCCCTCGAACCAACGGGCGAAGGGCGGATGACTCCAATCGAGCACCTGCTGGAAGGGTGTGAACCAGTGCAGGTGTTCTCGGGCCTGCTCGCCCCAGAAGCTGTCGGGGTCGGCCTCCACCCGGGCCACCAGCTCCCGGTAAGCCTCCAGGCTGCCGATCTGGGCCGTGGCCGCGAGCGCCTCAGGGGGGGCGAACACCCGCTGCTCCTGGAGCACCGATTCGATCGTGGCCTCGCTCATCCATCCGCTGCACCGACGACCCATTCAAGCCAGCGGCGGCCCCGCCCGCCCAGGGGGGAGACGGATGTTGAGGGTTGTGGCCGCGAGGTCCACGAGCTGGGCTGGGAGAATGGACCCATGAGCCGGCCCGCCGCCTGTCTGTTCGACCTCGATGGTCTCCTGCTGGACACCGAGCCGCTTCATGGGCGTGCCTGGTGGGAGGCGGCCCGCCATTTCGGCGTGGAGCTGGCCCATGAGCAGTTGCTGGTCCTGCGGGGTCGGCGGCGCGATGACAACGCCGATCAGGTGCGCCTCTGGATCAAGGCGGGGGAGGGTCAATCTCCTACGGCGGAAGAGCTGTTGGCGGTGCAACAGCCGATCGCCAGGCAGTTGCTGCCCCAGGCCAGCGCCATCGATGGAGCGGCGGAACTGCTCACCCGCTGCCGGGAGCTGGCCATCCCCATGGCCCTGGTCACCAGCAGCAGCCGTGAGGCCGTGGCGCGCAAGGCCGCTCCGCACCCCTGGCTGGAGTTGATCGAGCTCCGGGTGCATGGCGACGACCCCGAACTGGGGCAGGGCAAGCCCGCCCCCGATGGCTACCTGCTCGCGGCCAGGCGCCTGGGGGTGGCGGCGGGCGATTGCTGGGCCTTCGAGGATTCCCCGGCCGGCGCCCGTGCCGCCCTCGAGGCCGGCTGCCGGGTGCATGTGCTGGCAGCGGATCTCGATGAGGGGGCCTTCCCTGCGGGGGTGCGGTTGATTCAGAGTCTTCGGTCGGTGGAACTGACGTAGGGCGATCGGCCCCTGAAGCTGAGCTCGTGGCCCAAAGGTGGCGGTGGGAAGCGCACGAACCAGCGCAGCGGAGCTGTGCGTTGATCGATAACATTCGCGTCGCCTGGCCGATGACCACCCCTGGAATCACGCTCCGGCCCGCTCATCCCCACAGGAGGATGTGCAGCAACGAAGCTGACTCAGCGGCACTCCCATGACCCTGCGCCCCAGGGCCACGATCGAAGCGGCTGATCAACGGGAGCCTCCGTCTGAATCGAGCCGGTTCCGATTCGACCCCGTTGAAGAAATCGCCCTGCGTTGTATGCCAGCCAGGGCCCTCGTGGGTCCAGACCGGAGCGCGCATCCCAGCCGTTGAACCGCCAGCCTTCCCCACAACCGATGCAGCGCGAACGACATTCAGCAGCGATCCAATCCTCTGGCCATTGATCGGGACCCCTTAGCGGGTACAAAGCAAACGTGTGGCCTTCGGGTGACATTCGTCAACGGATCCTGGCTTCTGTGCCTTTGGCTACAGGCCCAGGGACCCAATCACCGGACTGTGACCAAGCCCGTTGATCGATCAGTTCCCGCAAAGGGACTTTGATGATGCGAAGGACCCAACCCAATTCCAACTGGAGCTCCGCCCTAACGGCCGGACCCTCCGCTCTCGAGACATTTGACAGACTCCGCGCCGGTTTCATGGCAGGAGTGCAGGACCCCCAACTGCGCCGTTTCGCTGTGATCCTCCTGGCCGCCGGTGCTGGGTTACTGCCTCTGATGGCCGGAGCCGCCAATGCGGCCCTTGCCAAACTCCCCACCGATGGGGCTGACAACCTGCTGATGTTGTTCGGCTCGGCCCTTGTGCTGCTGATGACCCCAGGTCTGGCGTTCTTCTACGGGGGCTTCACCCGGGCCAAGAACGTGCTCAATTGCATGATGATGAGCTTCTTCCTGATGGGTCTCGTCGGGGTGCTCTGGGTCGTGATCGGCTACAGCCTGGCCTTCGGCACCGGGTTTGGAAGTCCTTTCATCGGTGGCCTAGAGCTCTTCATGCTCAATGGTCTCGGTGGCGAGCTCGGTGATGCCCCCCTGGCCGACGGCTTCGCCATCAGTGCCACCAGCTTCGCCCTGTTCCAGGGCATGTTCGCGATCATCACGCCAGCTCTGATCAGTGGCGCTTTGGTTGAGCGCATCAATTTCAAGGCCTGGTTCTGGTTCTCCCTGATCTGGAGCCTGTTCATCTATTCCCCCATGGCCAAGATGGTCTGGGGAGGTGGATTCCTGGGATCCTTTGGCATCGGCGCGATCGATTTCGCCGGTGGCACCGTGGTACACATCGCTTCTGGTGTGTCAGCCCTGGTGGCTGCGGCGATCATCGGCAAACGCACCAATTGGCCTGAGCAGAAGAGCCCACCCCATAACGTGCCCTTCATCCTTCTCGGCGCCGGCCTGCTCTGGTTCGGCTGGTTCGGCTTCAACGGGGCCAGCATGTTCGCCTCCAAGACCGCCGGTTACCCCTTCCTCACCACCACCACCGCTGCTTCGGCGGCGCTGCTCACCTGGTGCCTGCTGGAGTGGTTCCTGGATGGCAAACCCACCGCCGTCGGTGCGGCCACGGGTGCGGTGGCTGGCCTGGTGGGGATCACCCCTGGCGCGGGCTTCGTGTACATGGGGCACTCGATCATCATCGGTGCGCTCACCGCCACGGCTTGCCTGATCGCCGTACGGGTCAAAATGGCGATCAAGTTCGACGATTCGCTCGACACCTTCATGGTCCATGGAGTCGGGGGAACCATCGGTGCCTTGCTGACGGGTGTGTTCGCTGTCAAGGCCCTGGTTCCTGCGGACTACTTTCCCGAATCGGCGAAAGTCATGGAAGCGGGCGGCAACGTGGGGCTGTTCGTGGTTCAGCTCAAGGCCGTGCTGATCACCTGGGGATTCGTGGGTATCGGTACAGCCGTGATCCTGCTGCTTCTCGGGGCGATCATGCCGCTTCGGGTCACCCCCGATGAAGAGGATCGTGGTCTCGACTACGTGCTGCACGGGGAAGAGGCTTACGACCCGATGGCCTACTGATCGGCGAACTGCGATCAATCCGGTTCAGTTATGCCCCCGCCACGCGGGGGCTTTTTCATGGCCGCCCAGCTGAGCTGAGGAACGCCATATCTCAAACAGTGATCTAGTCACCCCGCGATTCAGGGGCGAGGAACCTCTGCCTCAGGAGTTCAGTAGAGCCGGCTGAGCACGAAATCCGGCAGGGCCAGCAAGGCGCTGCGGGATTCAGAGGGAGAAAGCCAGGCCAGGCAGCCAGCGGCCTCGCGGGCGAAGCCCTCGGCCAGGGCTCGGGAGCGTTGGATGGCATCAGAGCCGCGCACCAGCTCCAGGGCTTGTTCCAGATCGCCCGGTTCACAGAGCTCCCGTTCGATCAGGCCGGCCAGGGAGGGCCGCTCTTCCAAGGCATAGAGCACCGGTGCCGTCAGGTAGCCGGTGGCCAGATCGCTGGCGGCTGGCTTGCCCAGCTGCTGGTCACTGCCTGTGAAGTCGAGGATGTCATCGACCACCTGGAAGGCGAGCCCCAGCTGGCGGCCAAAACGGTAGAGATCATCGAGCTGCTCTGCGGGAAGCCCGCTGAGCACCCCGGCCGCCCGGGCACTATTGGCGATCAGCGAGGCGGTCTTGCAGTAGCTCTTGTCGAGGTAGGTGGCGAAGCTCTGGCCCGTGTCGTAGCGGTAGAGGCCCTGGCGCACCTCGCCATCGGCCAGATCCATGATCACCCGCGAGAGCAGCTTGACCACCTCAAGGTCGTCGAGGTTGGCCAGGTGCCAACTGGCCTGGGCGAACAGAAAGTCGCCCGCGAGCACCGCGACCCGGTGGTTGAAGCGACTATGAACCGTTGCCACACCCCGGCGGGTGGAGGCCTCATCGACCACGTCGTCGTGGACCAGGGAAGCCGTGTGGATCATCTCTGTGATCTCGGCCAGGCGGCGGTGACGGGAGCTCAGCTCCCCATCGGGTGCCAGGGCGCGGGAAAGCAAGAGCACGATGCCCGGACGGATGCGCTTTCCTCCGGCGCTGAACAGATGTTCCGCGGCCGCCTGAAGGATCGGGTGGCCGGCACCGATGAGGTTGCGCAGGTCACTGAGCAGGGTCTCGAGGTCGGCTTCGACCGGCTGGAGTAGCTCTGCAACCGTTGCCATGGACCCCTCCGGTGGCCCGATCCTAGAAGGCCCGGGAAAGCGACTGCAGGGACACCTGCTCCACGGTTGGCCGCTGGCCCAGCCAGGGGGTGGCGGCGCTGGCGAAGCTCTCGGCGCATCCGGTGACACAGAAGCGGCCTTGCCCCGGCCGGTCGGACCCATGGGAAGGTATGGGCCCATGGACCTGGCGATCGAGCAGCGCCTGCAGCCGCGCCACGGCGGCCACGGCGGGATCCACCAGCAGCACCTCCTCGGGCACCAACTGGCGCAACAGTGGCCGCAGCAAGGGGTAATGGGTGCAGCCGAGCACGATCGCTTCCACCCGCGCCTCCAGCAACGGCTGCAGGTAGGCCTGGGCAGCCTGGAGCAGGCGCCGGTCCCGCAGGTTCCCCGCCTCGATCAGGGGCACGAACTCCGGGCAGGGCACCTCCACCACCAGCGCCCCGGGCAGGTGGTCGCGGATGGCCCGGCCATAGGCGCCGCTCGCGGCAGTGGCCGGCGTCGCCAGCACCCCCACGCGCCGGCTGCGCAGCTGGGTGGCGACGCTGTCGATCAAGCCATAGACCGGCACTCCGGCCTCATGCACGGCCACATCAAAGGCCAGGGCATTGGAGGTGTTGCAGGCCATCAACAGGGCATCCACCCCTTCGGCCCGCAGCCAGGTCACCACCTCCGAGGCGATCGAGCGGATCTCCTCGCGTGAGCGCTCGCCGTAGGGCACCCGGGCCGTATCACCCAGGTAGAGGAAGCGCTGCTGCGGGTGTCGAACCAGCAGCTCGTTGAGCACGGTCAACCCCCCCAGCCCGCTGTCAAAGAGCCCCAGCAGCAAACTCATTGTCCGCCCCTGAGGTAATTGAGCAGGCCCGTGGCGATCGCCAGGGCCAACCGGCGGCGATGTTGCCCGTCCGCCAGGCGAGGCGAATCCAGTTCACCGGTGACAAAGCCCATCTCCACCAGCGCCGCCGGCATCACGGTGCGGCGGATCACGAAGAAACGACCCTGCCGCACCCCCCGGTCGGGACTGCCGGGGGATACAGCCAGCATCTCCTGCTGCACCGCAGCCGCCAGGTTGCGGGCACTGGCACTCTCGAAATAGAAGGTCTCGATGCCATTCACATCCGGACGGGCCATGCTCAGGGCGTTGGCGTGGATGCTCAGAAAAATGTCGGCGCCACTGCTGTTGGCAAGCGACACCCGCGGCGGCAGGTCCACATCCACTTCGCTGGTGCGCGTGAGCAGCACCTGCACGCCCCGTTGCTGAAGCAATTGGGCCACCTGCAGGCTGACATCAAGCACCACATCGGTTTCGCGCAGGCCTCCGATGCCGACCGCCCCGGGATCCGGACCCCCATGGCCTGGGTCGATCACCACCTTGAAGCGCCCCCGGGGCACCCCCGGCAACCCGGCGGCCGAAGGGGTCGGACCACTGGTCCAGCGGGGCACGGGGGTACGCCAACTGGCGGTGGGGGCCACCGGGGTCGGGGCGTCCAGGTCTCCCTCGCCGATGGCCTGGAATCCACTCGCCGCCAGACCCTTGAACTCCAGACGCCAGCGGTCCCGGGCGGTGCCCTCCAACTTGAGCTCGCGCGGATCCAGCTCAGTGCCAGGGACAAACTCCAGCACCAGCCGCGTGCTGTCGGGAGTGGGCTTTCCGATGCGCACCTCCCGCACCACGCCGCCGGCAGGCAGGGTGCGGGTGCGCAGAGGTGCCCCAGGCAGATCGATCCAGATCCGGGGCCCCAACCCGCCACGGCCGGCTTCGTAGAAGGCCTGAAGCGTGATGTCAGGGGAGGTGCGCAGCTCAAGCACCCCTTCGCGACTCAACCGCCAGGCCGAGAGGGCACTGGCCGCCATCGTCGGAAGGGCGGCCACCAGGGCGGCCCATTGCAGACCCACACCGAGCACGAGGGCGGGCAGAACCCTGAGCAGCCTGGCGCACCCCATCGCCGGCGTCAGAACAGTGACGGGCGGCGGTGCTGAAGGCTGGGCATCACGGCGCGAACCCTTTGCACATGGGCCACATCAACCGGTGCCACAGCCAGACCCGGGGTCACGCCGGCGTCGGAGAGCACCGTGCCCCAGGGGTCGATCACCATGGCGTGACCGTGGCTGTGGCGACGGCCGTAGTGCACGCCGGTCTGGGCGGGGGCCAGTACATAGACCGTGTTTTCAATCGCGCGGGCCTGCAACAGCACCTGCCAGTGGTCCTTGCCGGTGAAGGCCGTGAAGGCGGCGGGAATCATCACGAGATCGGCGCCGGCTCCTGAGAGGTGGCGGTAGAGCTCAGGAAAGCGCACGTCGTAGCAGATGGACAGGCCGATACGGCACAGACCGGGAACATCCACCACCGGCGGCAGGTCGTGGCCCTGCTGCACCGTCTCCGACTCCCGGTAGGTGTTGCCGTCGGGAAGATCCACGTCGAAGAGGTGGATCTTGTCGTAGCGGGCCAACAGCTGGCCGTCCTTGCCCACCAGCTCGGAGCGGTTGAGGGTGAGGCGCTCCCCGGCCGGCACGGGGTAACCACCGCCCAGGAGCGTCACCTGGTAGCGGCGAGCCATGGTGACCAGGAAGCGGTGGCTGCGCTCAGCCAGGGAGGGCGCCAGCGTCAGGCGCTGATCGTCCTCGCCCATGAAGGCGAAATTCTCGGGCAGTCCCACCAGTTCCGCGCCCCGGCGGGTGGCCAGCTCGATCAGCTCTTCAGCGGCGGCGAAGTTGGCGTCCGTGTCCGGGCCGGAGGTGAGCTGCAGAGCTGCCGCCAGGAAGCTGGTCACCGCTGGAGATGCCGGAGTGGCGGCACTGTAAGGGACCTCTCTCAGGCCGCCTGGAGCACACCGGGCTCGACCTGGGTGGGCACCACCTGGAGGCTGTCGATCGCGGCGCAGCAGCGGAAGTCGGCGTCGTGGTCACCAAGCCGGATCAGACGCTGGCCATGGCTGGCGACCCGCAGACAGGTTTCAGGGTCATGGCGCCACTGCTGCCAGAGCGCCAGCGCGGCCAGCATCTCGTCATTGCCGAAGCTGACGCCCAGGTGGGGAGCCACCGCCAGCTCCATCGCCGCCGAGGCAACCGCGCCGGCGGCGAGGGAATCCTCGAGCGAATAATCCCCTTCCCAGCCACTGCCCACGATCCAGACACGCTCACAGCCCCGCTCGATCAGGCGCCGTGCCACCGCGCCCCGGTTGGGCAAGCAGGCGGTGAGCAACAACGGCACCTGCCGCACCCGGTCGAGGGAACGGGTGCCGTTGGTGGTGCTCATGAAAATGCGTTTTCCCCCCACAACCTCCGGGGTGACCGCGATCGGCGAGTTTCCCAGCTCGAAGCCCTCGAGGCGCGCACCGCCGCGCTCGCCGGCCCGCAGGCGCCGCTCGGCAGGCCAGGCTTCCGCAGCCGCCTGCAACGACTCAAGGTCGGCAAAGGCCTGCACCGCTTCGGCCCCGTTCGCCAGCGACCAGGCAATGGTGGTGGTGGCCCGCAGCACGTCGATCACGACGGCGGCATCAGGAGAAGCGCCACTGCCGTCGGCGGGCACCAGCTCAGAGGTGGGGAAATAGGAGATCTGCACGAACGCAAGCCAGGGCCGTGTGCGTCACAGTAGGCAGCACCGGTGGGATACGAATGGGCGGGCCACGGACCCGGCGGGGGAGCCGCGACCTGCGCGGGTTCCTCGAGTTGATCGAGAGCCGGGGACAGCTCCGCCGGATCAGCGCACCGGTGGACCCGGACCTGGAACTGGCTGCCATCGCCGACCGGGTGCTGGCCCGTGGCGGACCAGCGTTGCTGTTCGAAAATGTGGTGGGCTCATCGATGCCCGTGGCGGTGAACCTGCTGGGCACCGTGGAACGCGTGCTGTGGTCGATGGGCATGGAGCAGCCCGAGGAGCTCGAGGAGCTCGGCAGCCGGCTCGCCCTGCTCCAGCAACCCAAACCGCCCAAGGGCCTCAAAGAGGCGGCCCGCTTCGGCGGCGTCCTCTGGGATCTGATTCGCTCCCGCCCCGACCGGGACCTCACCCCCCCCTGCCACCAGCAGGTGTTCAAGGGGGAACAGGTGAATCTGGACGCCCTGCCGCTGCTCCGTCCCTGGCCCGGCGATGCCGGCGGCGTGATCACCCTCGGGCTGGTGATCACCAAGGACCCCGAGACCGGCGTTCCCAACGTGGGGGTCTACCGCCTGCAGCGCCAGTCGGCCAACACGATGACCGTGCATTGGCTCTCGGTGCGGGGCGGCGCCCGGCACCTGCGCAAGGCGGCGGCCCTGGGCAGAAAGCTGGAGGTGGCGGTGGCGATCGGGGTGCACCCGCTGCTGGTGATGGCGGCGGCCACTCCGATTCCGGTGCAGCTCTCGGAGTGGCTGTTCGCCGGTCTCTACGCCGGCGAAGGGGTGCGGCTGGCGAAATGCAAAACCCTGGATCTGGAGGTGCCCTCCCACAGCGAAGTGGTGCTGGAGGGCACGATCACGCCAGGGGAGCAGCTGCCGGATGGGCCCTGCGGCGACCACATGGGTTTCTACGGCGGTGAGGAGCTCTCCCCCCTGGTGCGCTTCCACTGCGTCACCCAGCGGCGCGATCCGATCTTCCTCACCACCTTCAGTGGCCGCCCGCCCAAGGAGGAGGCGATGCTGGCGATCGCCCTGAACCGCCTCTACACCCCGATCCTGCGCCAGCAGATCCCGGAGATCGTCGATTTCTTCCTGCCGATGGAGGGGCTGAGCTACAAGCTGGCGATCCTCTCGATCGACAAGGCCTACCCCGGCCAGGCCAAGCGGGCGGCGATGGCCTTCTGGAGCGCCCTGCCCCAGTTCACCTACACCAAGTTCGTGGTCGTGGTCGACAAGAGCATCGCCATCCGCGATCCGCGCCAGGTGATCTGGGCGATCAGCGCCCAGGTGGATCCCCAGCGCGACCTCTTTGTGCTGGAGGACACCCCCTTTGATTCACTCGACTTCGCCAGCGAGCGACTGGGGCTGGGCGGTCGCCTGGCGATCGATGCCACCACCAAGATCGGCCCTGAAAAGCGCCACGACTGGGGTGAGGCCCTCTCGCGGCCGCCTGAACTGGAAGCCCGCATAGATGCCCGCTGGCTGGAGCTGGGGCTGGCGGATCTCGATGGGATCGAGCCCGATCCGGCCCTGTTCGGCTACGCCCTCGAGCACGTGCTGGAGCGGCTGGCGGCCCTGAGCTGATGCTGCGCAAGCGGGCGCTCTATGCGATCAAGGCCCTGCTGGAGCTGGCCCGCGATCCCGAGCGCTGGCAATCGGTGAACCAGCTGGCCCAGGCCCAGCAACTGCCGGCAGCGATGTTGGAGCAGCTGTTGCTGAAGCTGCGCCGCGCCCAGCTGCTGGAGGCCCGCCGTGGTCGCAGCGGCGGCTACCGGCTGGCCCAGCCGGCCCGCCAGACGCGGCTGGCGGCAATCCTGCTGGCGGTGGAAGACGGTGGGCCAACGGGGGAGCCCTTGGCCATGGCCGAGGTCGGCGAGCCAGCTTTTGAGATCGAGCTTCCAGCGATCCCCGCCGAGTCCCTGGCCGGAGATCGGGTGCTTTCGGCGCTGCAACGGCGGCTGCGGCGCGCCCTGGAGCGGGAGCTGGAGTCCCTCAGCCTGGAGGAACTGCTGTTCGACCTGCGCAGCTGGCAGGAAACCCTGCGGGAGGACGGCGGCCTGATGGTGGGCTGAGATCTGGCCCCGGGTTCCGACCAGGGCCAATCGCCCCCTGCGTAACCTCGCCCCTCTGCCCAGGACCTGTCCATGACCCTCGAGCTGGGATCCACCACCGCTCATAGCCTGCGGGGAACGGTGCGCGTGCCGGGCGACAAGTCGATCTCCCACCGGGCCCTGCTGTTCGGGGCGATCGCTGAGGGGGAGACCCGCATCCACGGACTGCTGCCCGCCGAAGACCCCCTCAGTACAGCCGCCTGCCTGCGGGCCATGGGGGTGGAGGTCTCAGCGATCGAACCGGGCCGGCCGGTGATCGTGCGGGGGGTGGGTCTCGACGGCCTGCGGGAGCCTGAGACCATCCTCGATTGCGGCAACTCCGGCACCACCATGCGCCTGATGCTGGGTCTGCTGGCGGGCCGCGCTGGCCGTCACTTCGTGCTCACCGGCGATGGCTCCCTGCGACGCCGTCCCATGGGCCGGGTGGGGCGTCCCCTGTCGGTGATGGGGGCCACGATCGCCGGCCGGGACAGAGGCAACCTGGCCCCCCTGGCGGTGCAGGGACGGCCGCTTCACGGCGGCAGGGTTGAAACCGCCGTGGCCTCGGCCCAGGTGAAGAGCGCCCTGCTGCTGGCGGCCCTTACGGCAGAAGGGCCCACCACGGTGATCGAGCCGGCCCAGAGCCGCGACCACAGCGAACGCATGCTGCGGGCCTTCGGCGCCGATCTGGTGGTGGCGGGCGCCGGGGGCACCGAGGTGACGGTGACTCCGGGCGCTCCCCTGACCGGGCAGGAGGTGATCGTGCCCGGCGACATCAGCTCGGCGGCCTTCTGGCTGGTGGCCGCTGCCATCACCCCCGGCGCCGAGCTGGTGGTGGAGAACGTGGGCCTCAACCCCAGCCGCACCGGCATCCTGGAGGTGCTGGAGCAGATGGGTGCCCGCCTGGAGGTGCTCAACCGCCGCGATGTGGCCGGGGAGCCCGTGGGCGATCTGCGGGTCTCCCATGGGCCCCTGCGCGCCTTCACGATCAACGCCGATCTGATTCCGCGCCTGGTGGATGAGATCCCTGTGCTGGCGGTGGCCGCCTGCCGCGCCGAGGGGGTCTCGACGATCCGAGGGGCCTATGAGCTGCGGGTGAAGGAGACCGATCGTCTGACGGTGATGGCCCGTCAGCTGACCGCCATGGGGGCCCAGCTCCAGGAGCACCGCGATGGCCTCACCATCCAGGGGGGCGTGGACCTCCACGGCGCCGAGGTGGACAGTGAAACCGACCACCGGGTGGCGATGAGCCTGGCGGTGGCGGCCCAGATCGCCAGCGGCGTCACCACGCTGCACCGCTCCGAGGCCGCTGCGGTCTCCTACCCGGGCTTCTGGGACGACCTCGCCCGGCTTCAGTGCTCGTAGCGAACTGGCTGGGGGAGCCACTGGCCCACCAGTAGATTCCGGCCGTTCACCGCAGGGGATCGATGCTCGCCGTCGCCGTTCTGGCCGCCGGGAAGGGGACCCGCATGAAGAGCCAGCTCCCCAAGGTGTTGCAGCCCCTGGCGGGCGCCACCCTGGTGGAGCGCGTGCTCGCCAGCTGCCGCAGCCTGGAGCCCCAGCGGCAGCTGTTGATCGTGGGCCACCAGGCGGAGCGGGTGGAGACCTCCCTGGCTGCGATCGCGGGTCTGGAATTCGTGCTGCAGCAACCGCAGCAGGGCACAGGTCATGCGGTGCAGCAGTTGCTGGCGCCCCTGGCCGGCTTCGCAGGCGAGCTGCTGGTGCTCAATGGCGATGTGCCGCTGCTGCGTACCTCAACACTGGAAAAGTTGCTGGCCCAGCACCGCCGCAGCGGCGCGGCGGTGACCCTGCTCACCGCCCGTCTGGCGGACCCCAGCGGTTACGGCCGTGTGTTCAGCGACGGGACCGGCCGGGTCAGCACGATCATCGAGCACCGCGACTGCAACGACGATCAGCGGCGCAACAATCTGATCAACGCCGGCATCTACTGCTTCGATTGGAAGCGCCTGGCGGACGTGCTGCCCCAGCTCACCACCGACAACGACCAAGGGGAGCTCTATCTCACCGACAGCGTCGCCCTGCTGGGCCACGCCACCCACCTGGAGGTGGCCGACCCCGACGAGATTCTGGGCATCAACGACCGCCTCCACCTGGCCCAGTGCGAAGCGGTGCTCCAGGAACGGCTCCGGCGCCACTGGATGGAGCAGGGCGTCACCTTCATCGACCCCGCCAGTTGCACCCTCAGCGAAGGCAGCCGCTTCGGTCGCGACGTGGTGATCGAGCCCCAGACCCACCTGCGCGGAGCGACGACCGTGGGGGATGGCTGCCATCTCGGCCCCGGCAGCCTGGTGGAGAACAGCACCCTGGGATCAGGCGTGGAAGTGCTGTTCTCGGTGGTGCGTGAGGCCGCGGTGGGCGATGACTGCTCCATCGGCCCCTACGCCCAGCTGCGCCCGGGCACCGTGCTGGGCAAGCGCTGCCGGGTGGGCAACTTCGTGGAGGTCAAGAACAGCCAGCTTGATGACGACTGCAAGGTCAACCACCTCAGCTACATCGGCGATGCCGATCTCGGAACGAACGTCAACGTGGGGGCCGGCACGGTCACCGCCAATTACGACGGCGTGCGCAAGCACCGCACCAGCATCGGCGCCGGCAGCAAGACGGGCGCCAATTCCGTGCTCGTGGCGCCGCTCAACCTCGGGGAGAGGGTCACCGTCGGGGCCGGCTCCACGATCACCAAAGACGTGCCCGCCGGCGCCCTGGCCCTGGGCCGCGCACGCCAGGTGGTCAGGGAAAACTGGTCGGCAGCAGGGGAATCAGCCGCTCCAGCGCCACCCCCCGGCTCGCCTTGAGCAACAGGGTGTCCCCCGGCCTCAACCAGTGCTCCAGCGTTCTGGCGGCGGCGGCGGGATCGGCCACCCGCTCCAGCAGGGGCACCCCGGCGGCGGCCGCAACCATGGCCTCACCCTCGGCGCCGCCGTCCACCACCACAAGACCATCGAGGCCAAGCCGGGCCGCCAGGGATCCAATGGCGGCATGGAGCTCCAGGCTCTGATCGCCCAGCTCGAGCATCGTTCCCAGCACCGCGAAGCGTCGCCCCCTCCCCTGGGCCAGCAGCCGCAGGGCCGCCTCGGTGGCCTCAGGCGAGGCGTTGTAGGTCTCATCGAGCACGTGCACACCGCCCACCTCGAGGCGAGCGCTGCGTCCCCCCGGAAGCTCCACATGCAGATCGGCCAGCGCTGCGGGCGGCACCCCCAGCTCAAGGGCCACCACCAGGGCCAGCAACAGATTGCGGGCGTTGTGGACCCCCGGCAGCGGCAACCGGTAGCGGCGACCTTCCAGGTTCAGGTGCTCCCCATCGAGCTCCAGCTGAGCGATGCCATCAGCAGGAGGCAGGGCCGGATCGAAGGGGCCATCGCCGTCCAGCGCCACCCGCCGCACCCGGCCAGACCAAACCGCTCCCAGGGCCGCCTCCAGCAGGGGATCCCCCGCCGGCACCACCACCAGAGCGGCGGCCGGGAGACCCGTGACGATCTCGCACTTGGCGGTGGCGATCGCCTCGCGGCTGCCGAGGCGGCCGATATGCGCCGTGCCGATGTTGGTGATCACAGCGATGTCGGGCTGGGCGCAGCGGCTGAGGCGCTCGATCTCCCCCAGGCCGCGCATGCCCATCTCCACGACCACCGCCGCCTCATCCCCGGTGGCCTTGAGCAGGGTGAGCGGCACACCCACATCGTTGTTCTCGTTGCCCACGCTGGCCAGGACCGGGCCCAGGGGGGCAAGGGCGGCCCGCAGCAGCTCCCGGGTGGTGGTCTTGCCAGCCGAACCTGTCACCGCCACCACCGGTGCAGCCAGCTCACGGCGGCGCAGATGACCCAGCAGCTGATAGGCGGCCAGGGTGTCGGCCACAACCCAGGCCGGCAGGCCATCGGGCAACTCAGAGAGCCGCGAGCCCTCCACCACCGCCGCCTGGGCCCCGCGCTCAAGGGCCTGAGCGAGGAAGCGGTGACCATCGAAGCGTTCCCCCACCAGGGGCACGAACAGACTGCCCGGACGTAGGGAACGGCTGTCGGTGGTCACCGGACCCAGGGGTTGCTCCAGATCCAGAGCCGCTGCACCCACTGGCGCTCCCCACTGCTCCACCAGCTGCGACAGCCGCATCCCCTAAGCCCCCTCAGCCGTACGCCAGCAGAATCATGCCGGTCCCCACCCGGGCCTGGCTTGCCAGCACCCGGCCACGGTCATCGACGAGCTCGAGCGTGTCGTAGCCGAAGACCTTGGTCTGCATCAGCCAGCGGTCCGCCTTTCGTTGGCGCTCGTCAATGGACAGGGAGAGAAAGTCGGGCTTCAGCTCCAGCACCAGCAGAGCCCGCTCCGGTTGCGGTCGGGCGGCGAGCAGCAGGGACGTTCCATCGCCGGTTCCATCCTCGGCGGCCAGAAGTTCCAACAGGGGCTCGAGGGCCAGCGGTGGCGGGGAGGTGGGTGCTGGCGGTTCGGCCCCATCGGCCGCCGCTGCTGTGGAATCGATCGCTTCGGTCGGCGCTGCCGGTTCAGCGGCTGGGATGGTGGACGCATACGGTTCAACGGCTCCCGCAGCTGAGCTGACCTCAAGGGGCGTTGGCACCGGCAGGGGCACCACCGCCACCGTCCTCGACCCGCCATGGCCCCAGAGGGTGATGGCGCCGAGCGGCAGCAGCAGCACAGCCAGCAGCACCAGGGGCCAGAACAGGCTGGAGAGGGCGCCGGGCCAGAAGGCCGGCAGGGGCAGCTGGCCCGAGCCATTGCGACGCCAGAGCTCCCTTGAGCGCAGGCCCAGGCTCCAGGCCACCGCCCTCAGGTCATCGCCCAACAGGCGCCACGGGCTCACGTAGGGACTGGGCAAGGCTGATCCGGGCTCTGGGAGGTCCCGGGGCCTGCCGCTCGGCTCGATCATCGAGCGCAACTCAACAGCTCCTCCTCATCCCTGGGGACGCCGCAGCAGCCGCGAGAGGGGATTCCGTCGAACCATTTCCGGTTCCGTTGCGCCAGCCAGTGAAAGCGATGCCTTGTCGCGACCCGTCGGTTCAGGCCCAGGCACCTCCAGCTCGGCTCTCGTCGCCGGCTTCGCTTTCTGATGCGAAGCCGCCCCACCATGGCGGCTCGGATCAGCGTCCTGACCCAGGGAGAAGGCCTCCACATCCTGGGCCGAGGGGGTGGGTTCCTTCACACCGCGCACGTCCCGGTACATGCTGTCGTACTCCAGGGCGGAACGGTCCCAGCTGTGGTCGGCGGTCATGGCACGGAACTGCAGCTCGGCCCAGCTCTCAGGATGGCGATAGGCCTCCCAGGCCCGCACGATCGCCGTGTAGAAATCCAGAGGGTCGTAGCGGTCGAAGCAGAAGCCCGTGCCGCTGTGGTGGGCAGGATCGTGGGGGGGCACCGTGTCCACCAGGCCCCCCACCCGGCGCACCACCGGAATCGAGCCGTAGCGCATGGCCAGCAGCTGGCTGATGCCGCAGGGTTCGAAGCGACTGGGCATCAAGAAGGCGTCGCTTCCGGCATAGATCAGGCGCGAAAGGGCATCGTCGTAGGTGAGGAAAACAGCGAAGCGGCCCGGGTGGCGCGCCGCCAGTTGCCACAGGCCCGATTCGTAGTGGCGATCACCGGTCCCGAGCACCACCACCTGGCTGTCGGTGTAGGCCAGCACCCGATCGGCCACCTGCATCAGCAGGTCCACCCCCTTCTGGTCCACCAGCCGGCTCACCAACCCCAGCAGGAAGGTGGTGGGGTTGGCCGTGAGACCCATGCGCTCCTGCAGGGCGGCCTTGCAGACGGCTTTGCCGGAGAGGTCTGCGGTGGAAAAGCAGGCGGGCAGGCTGGCGTCGGTGGCCGGATTCCAGTCATCGGTGTCGATGCCATTGAGGATGCCGCGCAATTTGCCGCTGATGAAGTTCAGCAGGCCATCGAGACCTTCGCCGTAGTTGGGGGTGCGGATCTCCTTGGCGTAGGTGGGCGAGACGGCGTTGACCCGATCGGCATAGAGCAGGGCGGAGGCCATGGTGTGATCCCCCTGCATGTACCAGGGGCACCAGGTCATGCGGTCCAGCTTCCAGCGCCAGGGGCCCTGGTACTGGAGGTTGTGGATGGTGAAGACCGTGCTGATCTCCGGGTCCTGGTGCATCCACACCGGGATCATGCCGGTGTGCCAGTCATGGCAATGGAGCACCTCCGGTTTCCAGTGATGCCAGGCGAACTCCGCCACGGCGCTGGCGAAGAAGGTGAAGCGCCAGTCTTCGTCCTCACCGCCGTAGATGCGCTCGGGATCAAAGACCGGATGGCCGACGAGATAGATCGTGAGGCCATTTCTGGGATGGCGGGTTTCGAAGATCGCGAAATCCGTGCCCATGGTGTGACCGCGCCAGATCGGCTCAGCGGAGATCGACAGGCGACTCCACAGGCGGCTGTAACCCGGCAGGATCAGACGCACGTCGTGGCCGAGGGCCGCCAGGGCCGGGGGCAGCGAGCCGACCACGTCGCCCATGCCCCCCACCTTGACCATCGGGGCACATTCGGCCGCAGCAAACAGCACCCGCATTCGGCCCACGTTCCAGACGGGGCGACTTTAGAGGGACCCGCCCAGGCGGGCTCAGCGCAGCACCGTCACCGGTGTCCCCACACTCACCATCTCGAACAGGGCGCGCACATCCTCGTCATAGAGACGCACACAGCCGTGGGACACGGCGCGGCCCACGGTCCAGCGGTGGGGGGTGCCGTGGAAACCGGCGGCGACACAACCCTTGATGTCGAGCACCTGATCGCCATCGGAGGCCTTGCGGCCGTTGCAATCAACATGAAAGCCGATCCAGCGGCTGCCCAGGGGATTGTCCGCGCCGGCCGGGATGCGCTTGCCGCTGCTGGGGTGTTCCCAGACCGGATCGGTGCGCATGTCGGTGATGCTGAAGCTTCCAGCGGGGGTCTCCCAACCCGGCATCCCCACGGCCACCGGAAACTGCCTGAGCAGAGCACCGGAGTGGATCACCAGCAGCCGGCGGCGGCGGCGGTCCAGCACCAGATGCAAACCGCTCTGCACCTGCAGATCAGGCGGCAACAGGGTGAGGGGGTTGGCGGCGGCTGCCTTGGCGGGGGCCGCAGGTGAGCTGGCCGCAGGGGATACAGCGGCAGGGGACATGGCGGCAGAGGCCGCCCGACCGGGGGCGCTCGCCGCCGGCCCCAACCCAAAGCCCCAGCCCAGGACCAGGGCGGTCAGGGCGGTGCCCCGCAGAACACTCCGGCACTTGCTCCGACAACCCTGACCGGTGCGTCCGCGCAAAGATCGGTGTGTTGGTTCCGCTGTGGGCGGCACGGTCAATCTGGACGGGATGGGGCGATCGGTTGGGCCATCCCCGATCAGGCCAGTCTGAACGAAAGCTGGCCCGCGGCGGGCTCGGTTGTCAGGGCAGCCAGGGCACTCCAGAAAAATCCGGGTCACGCTTCTCGAGAAAAGCGTTACGCCCCTCCTGGCCCTCCTCGGTTCTGTAGAAGAGGTGGGTGGCCTGGCCCGCGAGCTCCTGGATCCCCGCCAGCCCGTCGGTTTCAGCGTTGAAGGCGGCCTTCAGGCAGCGAATCGCCGTAGGGCTGTGCTGCAGCACCTCCCGGGCCCAGCGCACGCCCTCCGCCTCGAGCTGCGCGAGGGGAACCACCGCGTTCACCAGACCCATGGACAGGGCCTCCTCGGCCCCATAGCGGCGGCAGAGGAACCAGATTTCGCGCGCCTTGCGCTGGCCCACCACCCGGGCCAGGTAGCCGGCCCCGAAGCCGCCATCGAAGCTGCCCACCCGCGGACCGGTCTGGCCGAACACGGCGTTCTCCGCCGCCAAACTCAGATCACAGAGCAAATGGAGCACCTGGCCGCCGCCGATGGCGTAGCCCGCCACCAGGGCGATCACCACCTTGGGCATGCTGCGGATCAGCCGCTGCAGATCGAGCACATTGAGGCGCGGCAGCCCCTGCTCATCGACGTAGCCCCCTTCGCCGCGGACGCTCTGATCACCACCGGCGCAGAAGGCATGGACCCCGTCGGCCGCCGGACCGGCGCCGGTGAACAGCACCACCCCCACCTCCGGGTCATCACGCACCCGGGAGAAGGCGTCGCAGAGCTCCTGCACCGTGCGCGGCCGAAAGGCGTTCCGGAGCTCCGGGCGGTTGATGGCGATGCGGGCGATGCCCTGGCCCGAGAGCTCGAACAGGATGTCCTCGTAGGAACCCGCAGAGGTCCAGCGCACCGGATCTGGCATCAGCTGGGGGCAATCGGCATTTCCATTCTGCGATCCGGCCCGAAAAGCCCCTGGCGCAGCTGCTGTCGCAGGGCGGCATCGCGACGGCGATCCGTGCGCAGCTCCAGCACCGCGAGGGGCAACGGATCGGCCCAGTCCAGGGCCTGAGCAAGGTCGCTCAGATCACTCAGCCGTCGGATCGGCACCCCATGGGCCAGGGCCAGATCGAGGGGGTCCACGGGCTGGGGCATGGCGAACAGGCGATCGAAGTCGAGCCACGGTTCGGCCGCCTTGCCCGGCCGGATGGGCAGTTGCTCGAAGATGCCGCCACCGCCGTTCTGGATCAGCACCACGGTGAGGCGCCCGTGCAACTGGCGCCGCCAGAGCCAGCCGTTGCTGTCATGGAGCAGGGCCAGATCGCCCGTCAGCAGCACCAGGCGCCCTTCGCTCTGGGCCAGGCCAGCGGCCAGCGACAGGGTTCCGTCGATCCCGGAGGCGCCGCGGAAGCCATAGATCCGGCGGGGGCGGGCCGCCGGGTCGGTGAAACTCTCCCAGTCCCGCACGGGGCTGCTGCTGGCCAGCATCACCGCCACCCCATCAGCGATCAACCGGCTGAGCTGGCGGGCCAGGGCCGGTTCGCTGGCTGCGCCGGCGGGGGGCAACTCCTGGTCAAGCAGGCGTTGGCTGCGGGCCTCAAGGGCTTGCCACTGGGCGGCCTGCTCAAGGCTGGCGGAGGCCGGAGCGCCTTCGGCGAGATGATCGCGCCAGGGGGCGCACCAGGCCGCCAGGCCGCAGCCCCATTGCCGTTGGGCGGTGTGGAGCGGATCGAGGGGGCGCTCGTCCCCTTCGCTGATCACCAGTTGCAGGCCCCCCGTGGCGGCGAGCCAGCGCTGCAGCCGGCGACTGGCGGGCAAGGGGCCCAGCCGCAGCACCTGATCCACCGGCGGCAGGGCCGCGAGATCCTCCAGGAAGAGGTCGTAACCGCCGATCGCTCCCAGTTCCAGCTGCCCCCGCAGCCAGGAGAGTCCATCGGCGAGCAGCGGCCAGCCGCTGCGGCGGCGCCAGAGGGCCACGGTGCGGGCAAAGGCCTCAAAGCCTGCTCGATCGCCCCGCCAGGGGCCGGCCACGATCACACCGGGCCGGCCCAGATCGAATGGGAGTTCAAGGGCTGGGTCCGCAGCCTCGGCGCAGGGACGCCCCAGGACTGAGTAGGCCAAGGGCTGCTCAACCGCCACGAGCTTGGCTGACTCAAGCTCCCTGGCCAGGGCGATCAGGGCCTCACCACCGAGGTGGAGGGGCTCGTCGAAAGGCAGATTCAGATGCACGGGGCCGGCGGGCCGCCGGGGCCCCGAACCCTGGGCGGCGGCCCAGGCCGATCGGGCCAGGCGGGTGATCGCCCCATCGTCCATGCCGGCAAGCCCCTCAGCCGGCGCCGGTGGCAGCCGCCGGCAGGAACAAGCCAGAAACTGCTCCTGGTTCACCGTCTGATTGGCTCCTTGGCCCTTGAGACGGGCGGGCCGATCGGCCGTGAGCAGCAACAGCGGAATGGCGGAGTAATCGGCCTCCACCGCCGCCGGCAGCAGGTTGGCCACGGCCGTGCCCGAGGTGGTCACCACCGCCGCCGCCACCCCATCGCCCCGCCCCAGGCCGAGGGCAAAGAAGGCGGCGGAGCGCTCATCGAGGGCGGTCGTGAGCATCAGACCGAAGGGCTCCAGCAGCGCTGCCGCCACGGCCAAAGGTCCCGAGCGACTGCCCGGGCAGAGCACCAGCTGGCGCAGGCCGCAGCGCTGCAGCGCCTGCAACAGACTGAGGGCGGCCCGCAGGTTGGCCTCAGCGCCGGGGGGGGACCCGGTCGGGATCGGGGACAGGGTCAAGAGGCCCCTCGGCTGGTGGGGATGTGCCGATCATGCTGAACGGACCCAACCCGATCACCAAACGCCCCGGCCCATGAACGAATCCGTCTCTGGATCTGCCCCTGGGGCTGACGCTGGATCTGCCGCTGGCGCCATGGCCCGCTCCAGCTGGCGCCGCCAGCTGCTCTCGCTGTTGCTCTGGGTGGCGCTGGCGCTGCTGTTGCGCACCTGGGTGATCGAACCGCGCTGGATCCCCTCCGGCTCGATGCTGCCCACCCTGCAGCTCAAGGACCGCATCCTGGTGGAGAAGATCAGACCTCGTCTTGGCTCGCCCCTTCCCGTGGGCACGATCGTGGTGTTCCATCCCCCGGAGGCGCTGCTGCGCACCGGTTACGACCCCCAGTCGGCACTGATCAAGCGGGTGGTGGCCCAGGCTGGCGACGTCATTGAGGTGCGTCAGGGACAGCTATGGCGCAATGGCGCCATGGTCAAGGAGCCATGGTTGACGCAGCCGATGGACTACCAGCTGCCGCCCTTGAGCGTTCCCGATGGCCAGCTGCTGGTGCTGGGCGACAACCGCAACGCCAGCCTTGATTCCCACCTCTGGGGCCCCCTGAGCCGCGAACGTGTGATCGGAACGGCGGTGCTGCGTTACTGGCCGCTCGATCGGCTCGGGCCGATTCGGTTGTCCGCCTCGCAGGCTGGAAACTGAGCCGATCGCCTGCAGTAGGGTTTGGTTGTGCTGCAGACAACACCGGAGATGTTCAACCCGGAGTTCTTAGCCACCGACAGTGAGGCGATCAGCGGCAATTCGCTGATCGAGTACCTGCAGGATCAGTCTCCGGATGTGTTGCAACGGGTGGCGCGCTCCGCCAGCGGCGACATCCAGGACATCATTCGCCACAACGTTCAAGGTCTGCTGGGGATGCTCCCTGGCGAGCAGTTCGAGGTCAAGATCCAGGCCAGCCGCGACAACCTGGCCGGTCTGCTGGCGTCGGCGATGATGACGGGCTACTTCCTGCGCCAGATGGAGCAGCGCATGGAACTGGAAGACAGCCTCTTCGGCGACGGTGGACTGGAAGCTGATCCAGGCGAACTGGAACTCTGAAAACAGAGGGACCCGCTCAGCCCAGTCGAGAAGTCGACAGCACGCCTGAGGCCAGCACTCGCTCATCGAGCTCCCGCAAGAACGTCCAGGCGCCATCACCCGGGCAAGGCTCGGCGCTGATCGCCTCGGCCAGCGCCTGCAGCTCAGTCCCTGAGCAGGGCACAGGAGCCGCATGGTGAGCGGGAATCACCCAGCGCAGTCCATCTCGGGCCGCCAGCTGGGTGAGCCAGCTGGCCAGCAGGTCCCGGTGGCGCGGAAACACGAGCCGCTCCACCACCGGCGCCACCTGAAGCCTCGGCTCAGCGCCCGGTCCCAGCAGGGCCAGGAAAGCCTTCTCCCAGCCTTCGCTCCAGCGGAACGGGTAGAGACCGAAGTGACTGCGAGGGTTTCTCAACCCAGGTCTGAGGGCCCCGCGGCAGGTCGTCACCAGGCTGAGCACCTCCAGACCCTGGGGCTTCAGGTAAGTGGCAAACAGCACCATCCGCCACCAGCCGCGCCGCCGCTGCTCCTTGCCATCGCTCAGCGTTTCGTCGCCGCGTTCACGGGCATGGAAGAGCAACGGGGTGGGATCGGCCGCGAAGATCTCCGGTGGCTCCGCCTCAATGGCCAGCAGGGCATCGGTGAGCAACAGGGCGCCAGTGGCGCGGTGGAAGCAGGCCACTTCCGAAAAGGAGCCGATGCCCAGATCCAGGGGACCAAGGGGGCACCAATCGATCTCATCGGCATGGGGCACACCCTGCTCGATCAGCACCCGGGTGCGCTGGGCCGGGAAACCCAGCCAGGAAAGCGGCAAGCGCAGTGGAAAGCTCCACTGCTGGGGCGCCAGCCAAACACTGGCCGCAGGAAAAGCACGGGCCATCGCCGGCACCGGCAGCTTGTGCTCAAGGCCGGAGGCGGTGGGCAGCACGATCGTGACCACCGGACCATGGCGCAGCTCCAACTCCCGCAACGCCGCCAACAGCTCGGCCGTGGGGGCGACGGGGGCGTAGAGCAGCAGCCCCTGCCGCAGCCTCACCACGGTCATGCGGATCGGCACAGCGACGTAATACAGACCCAGCAACTGCTCGAAGCTCCAGATCTGGCCAGGAATCAGTTCCCGCACCAGGGTGCGGCGCCTGCCGTAGGGGTAGAGGGGCAGGAGGGGCCACCAAGGCCAGCGACGTTCACCCCAGCCGCTCATCGTGCCCCGCTGCTGCGCCTCAGGGCCAGCAGACCATGGCGTGGGGCGAACAGGAAGCTGAGCACAAACAGGCCCGTCTGGGCGAGCACGATGCAGCCTGCTGTGGACGCATCCATCCAGTAGCTCCAGTAGATCCCGATCAAGCTCGACAGCACCGCCGAAGCGATCGCGATCCAGCTCATCCGATCGAATCGGTCGGTGAGCAGGTAGGCCGTCGCCCCTGGGGTGACGAGCATGGCCACCACGAGAATGATCCCCACCGTCTGCAGGCCGGCCACCGCAGCCAGGGAGAGAAGTGAGAGCAGGAGGTAGTGCAGGGCGCCGGTGTGGAGGCCGATGGAGCGGGCGTGGGTTGGGTCGAAACAGAACAGAATCAGGTCGCGGCGGAAGACCAGCAGCAGCGTCAGCACAACGGCGCTGATCAACAGGGTCTGGGTGATGTCGGATGAACTGATCCCAAGCACGTTCCCGAACAGGATGTGCGTGAGGTCGATGGTGCTGCGCACCTTTGAGACCAGCACCAGACCCAGGGCGAAGAACCCTGTGAAAACAAGCCCGATGACCGTGTCTTCCTTGATGCGTGAGGCCTGCTTGATGAAGCCGATCACGATCACCGAGCCCACTCCGAAGACGAAGGCGCCCAGGGCGAAGGGAAGGTTCAGGGCATAGGCGATCACCACGCCCGGCATCACGGCGTGCGAGACGGCATCGCCCATCAGTGCCCAGCCCTTGAGGGTCATGAAGCAGGAGAGCAGTCCGCAGACGGCGGCCACCAGCGCGCTGACGAGCAGCGCCCGGACCATGAAGGGGTGCTGCAGTGGTTCGATCAGCCAGAGCAGAGGATCCATCAGGGGTCGTTCAACGCCCGAGCGCTCTCCACTGCGGCTGTGGGGTCAGCGCCGAAGGTGCGAGCCAGATTCTCCCGGGTGAACACCTCGGAGGTATCGCCGTACACCAGGACGGTTTTGTTGATCAGCACCACCTGATCGCAGAAGCCGGTCACATGGGCCAGGTCATGGGTGGAAATCAGCAGGGTGCGGCCTTCGCGGCGGAAGCGTTCGAACAACTCGACCATCAACTTTTCGGTGTGGATGTCCACCCCGTTGAACGGCTCGTCGAGCAGCATCACCGAAGCCCCCTGGGCCAGTGCCCTGGCCAGAAAAGCCCGCTTGCGCTGACCGCCGGAGAGCGCTCCGATCTGCCGCTGGCGCAGGTCCCAGAGATCGACCTGCTCAAGGCTTGCACGAACGGCCTGGTGATCGCTGCGGCGGGGAATGCGCAGCAGATTCATGCCGCCGTAACGGCCCATCATCACGACCTCGGCGACGCTCACGGGAAAGTTCCAGTCCACACTTTCCATCTGGGGCATGTACGCCACCGCCTGCTGGCGGAGCGCCCCTTCGAGCGGCAAACCATTGATGCTGATCTGACCACGCGACGGGCGAACGAACCCCATCAGGGCTTTGAACAGCGTGGATTTTCCGGCGCCATTCATGCCGACCAGCCCGCAGATCGTGCCGGCGCTCACCCGCAGCGAAGCGTCATGCAGGGCGACCACACCGTGGTACGACACACAGAGACCTTGAACGACGATCCGATCGAGCGTCGAAGAGTTCTGATCGGGGTTACGACGTTCCACGGATTCATTCTCCCTTCAGGCCGTCAACCAGGAGCCTGGCGTTGTGCCGCTGCAGCTCCAGCAGCGTCGCTGCCGGACCGCCGGGGAGGGAGAGGGAATCCACATAAAAAGCTCCGCCATAGCGGCTGCCACTCTCCTGGGCCACCTGGCGCTGGGCCTTGTCGCTCACCGTCGTCTCGCAGAACACGGCCGGCACGCGCCGCCGCCTGACAAGCTCGACCAGCTTCGCCATGCGCTGCGGGGAGACCTGGGATTCGGCGTTCACCGGCCACAGGTAGGCCTCCTGAAGGCCATAGTCACGCGCCAGGTAGGAAAACGCCCCCTCACAGGTTGCCAGCACACGTCGCTGCGGCGGGATGCTGGCGAGGGACCGGCGCAGCTCCTGATCGAGCTGGCGCAGCCGGGCGCGATAGGCCTCGGCGTTGCGGCGGTAGTGCCCTGCACCGGCGGGATCGAGGCGGGTGAAGGCACGACGGAGGTTCTCGACGTAGATCTCCGCCAGGCGGGGGGACATCCAGGCGTGGGGGTTGGGCCTGCCGCGGTAGGCATCAGCTGCGATCGGCAGCGGAGTGATCCCCTCGGAGAGGAAGACATGGGGAATCCCCGGCAAGTTGGCCGTGAAACGCCGGGCCCAACGCTCAAGATCAAAACCATTCTCAAGAACCAGCACCGCGCCACTGGCCCGCCTGATGTCACTCGGTGTGGGCTCATAGCCATGGATTTCGGCCCCGATCTTTGTGATCGATTCCACCCGCAGGCGCTCACCGGAGACCATGCGCGCCATGTCGGCCAGCACACTGAAGGTGGTCAGCACCAGGGGTTTCTCGCGGCGAACGCCGCCTGGGGATTGAGCTGGCGTGGTGGACTCTCTCTGACACCCCCCCAGCACGAGCAGAACGAGGAGGGCGGCCAGTGGCGTCAAGCCCACCACCGGAGCCAAGCCACACCTGAAAAGCATGAAGTCAAGCTAATGGAAAGCCCCCCTCCGCTGGGAGGGGGGCTGATGATCGAATCGCCTTGGCGATTGCGCTTGATCCGTGATCGATCAACCGATCGCAGGAGCGGTCAGCGCCACGGGCGCGGCCTGGCTGGTGGCCAGATCGAGCGGGAAGTTGTGGGCGTTGCGCTCGTGCATCACCTCAAAACCGAGGTTGGCACGGTTGATCAGATCGGCCCAGGTGTTCACCACGCGGCCCTCGGAGTCGAGGATCGACTGGTTGAAGTTGAAGCCGTTGAGGTTGAAGGCCATGGTGCTGATGCCCAGGCTGGTGAACCAGATCCCCACCACCGGCCAGGCGGCCAGGAAGAAGTGCAGGCTGCGGCTGTTGTTGAACGAGGCGTACTGGAAGATCAGGCGACCGAAGTAACCGTGGGCGGCCACGATGTTGTAGGTCTCTTCCTCCTGGCCGAACTTGTAGCCGTAGTTCTGGGACTCGCTTTCGGTCGTCTCACGCACCAGCGAGCTGGTGACGAGCGAGCCGTGCATCGCCGAGAACAGGCTGCCGCCGAACACACC
>CALRUP020000027.1:0-20819 GCA_943371385.1 Paenacidovorax caeni
ATTGGTGGGCGAACAGGTGATCGGCAGCGGCGGCGATGTGCTGCTCTCCGGCCTGACCACGGCCCAGCAACGTCGGATCAGCACAGGGCTGGAGCACCCCTTCTTCTGGGGGGGAATTCAACTGCTGGGAACGCCCTGGTAGGAGGCTGCCGGCGAGCCTCCAAGCTCAACAGGGTGCCTACACACAACCCCCCGGCCAGGCCGGAGGGTTGTCGTGCGGCCGCCATTGACGACCTCTGAAGTTGGTGGCGGGGAGGAGATTTGAACTCCTGACCTTCGGGTTATGAGCCCGACGAGCTACCAGACTGCTCTACCCCGCGTCGCCTTAAAGATCGTATCCCTCAGGGGTACCCTTCGGCAATCAACTGCCCCAACGGCATGGCCCGCTACTTCCGGTACGTGCGGTTCCCCCTGCTGTGTTGCCTGATCGGTCTGGTGGCCGTGCTGGCCTCCCGGGGCCTCACGGCCGCCTGGCTCACCCTGGTGCTGCTGGCCCTGGAGATCAGCCTCTCCTTCGACAACGCCGTGGTCAACGCGCGGGTGCTGGAGCAGCTCAGCCCCGGCCAGCAGCGTTTCTTCCTCACCTGGGGGCTGGTGATCCCCGTGTTCGGCGTGCGCTTCATGGGCCCGCTGCTGCTGGTAGCGTTGGCGGGTGGCGTGGGCCTGGGGGAGGCCTTCGATGCGGCCATGCACCATCCGGACCACTACCGCGAGCTGTTGGAGCTGGCCGAACCGCGGATCCTGGCCTTCGGTGGGATGTTCCTGCTGATGGTGTTCCTGCGTTACTTCTTCGATGAGGCCAAGACCCTGCACTGGGTCAAGCGGCTCGAAGCAAGGCTGGCCCAGGCCGGACGGATCGAATCACTCGAGGTGGCCCTGGCCCTGGCGGTGTTGCTGGCCGTGGCCCTGGCCCTGCCGCGGGAGCTGCGCGGTGATGTGCTGATCAGCGGCCTGGTGGGCCTGGTGTTGCAGATCCTCAGCACCTCGCTGGCCCAGTTCTTCGGCGGCGACGAGGCGGCCATGGGCCGGCTGGCCGCCAACGGCGGTGTGGCCAGCCTGATCTACCTGGAGCTGCTGGATGCCTCCTTCAGCCTCGATGGCACGATCGGCGCCTTCGCGATCACCAACCAGCTGCCCCTGATCCTCACGGGCCTGGGCCTCGGCGCCCTGTTCATCCGCTCGCTCACGGTGCTGCTCACCCGGGAGCGGGCCCTGGACCGGCTGATCTACCTCGAGCACGGCGCCCACTACGCCATCGGCGCCCTGGGCTTCCTGATGCTGGCGGGGGTGGTGATCGCCCGCTGGGGTCTGCACGTGCCCGAATGGCTCAGCGGCCTGATCGGGGTGGTGCTGCTGGCGCTCTCCCTCTGGGATTCCCTGCGCCAGGCCCAACGCCCCAGGCCCACCTGAGCCGCAGGCGGCCTAAAGGCGTGGCCCTCAGCGGCCGCTGGCGGTGTCGAAGCGCAGCTCCCCCGCCACCTCGAGGCGCACGACCTCGCTGAGCACCAGAAAACGCTGCTCCAGCTCCTCCAGGCTGAGCGGGGTGAGCCAGTCCAGCTGGCGCAGAACGTGCAGCGCCACGGCGTGCTTGGCGCGGCCAGCCCCATCGATCACCTTGATCGCGACGCCCATGCCCTCACCGATGCGGCTCAGGCATTGAATGCCCTCGGCGCCCCCCTTGCTCACCACCTGGCCGTGGCCGCGGCGCATCAGTTCGGTGTCGAAACGGCCCTCACCGGCGATCAGGTCGGGGTGGGCGAGCATCGCCCGACTGAGGCGTTCCAGGTCGGCCTGCTCGGAGGCTCCAAGATGGGCAAAAAGAAGTGCCATCTGAGCCAGCTGCAGTTGAAGGGTGGGGGCGCCGCAGTCGTCGCGGGCGGTCACCAGCTCAGCGCCGGGCATGCCCAACAGTTCGCCCACCCGCTTGAGCAGCTGCTGCTGCAAGGGGTGCTCCACCTGGAGGTAGCTCTCCAGGGGCCAGTGCAGCCGCCGGCAGGCGGCCAGGAAAGCCGCATGCTTGCCGGAGCAGTTGTGCTCCAGGGGGCTGGTGCCGCCGGGGGGGATCGGGCACTGCAAGCGCTCCGTCTCCAGATCGGCGCTCCAGAGCAACTTGAAGGCCTCGCGGGCGTGGGCGGGGCTTCCCGAATGGGAGGAACAGGCGATGGCCAGACCGCGATCATCCGAGCCGCCCACATCGGCGGCACCGCTGCCGACGAACACCTGGGCCTGGAAGGGCTTGAGGGCCGAGCGCATAAAGCTCAGCTGCTGGGGATCCCCAGCGCGCATCAGCACCCGGCCGCGCTGGTCGCAGACCACCGCATGGGCCCGGTGCACCGACTCGAGGATGCCGCTGCGCAGCACGCGCACCTCCAGAGGTGGGACCCCAGGGCGCTGGGGAGTTCCGAAGCTGGAGGACAAGGTCATCGGGGCGGCATGGGGGACGGCCCCCGATCGAACCGGCAGCCTCTCAGAAAGCCTGACAGAGGCCGGTGCCGAACAGCAGCAGCAGCGCCAGCACCGCCAGGGCAAGCTCCAGCCGACGCATCACCGGAGCCACCTGGTGCCGGGCCACCAGCCAATCACGCTGACGCCAAGACAGGGGTTTCTCCCACTCCTGGCCGTCGTACCAGCCGGATTCCTCGTAGGCGATCCGCTCGCTGCGCAGCCTGAGCAACAGGTGACGCCAGCCCAGCCACTGGCGCACCAGCAGGGCCAGGGGCATCAGCACGGCGCCCAGGGCGGCGATGGCCGTCAGGCGCAGGGAATTCTGGCGCAGGGACCAGCTGCCACTGGTCACCAGCAGGCTGATCGGCAGGGCGGCCCACCAGCTCACCAGCAGGGGCCGTAGCAGGGAGCTGGTGCTGGTGGCAGGCCAGCGGAAGAACCAGGAGCGGCAGAACTGGCCGTACTCCTCCAGCGGTTGCTGCTCCGGTGGCACCGGGCAGGGATCATCGATGAGGATGTTTTCGGCCATGGGCCCCTCAGCCCGAAAGGGCGCCCTCGGAGCTCACGAAGGGCACCTGCTCCCCATGGCCCCAGAAGGCCTCCAGGTCGTAGTAGCTGCGCTCCGATGGGGTCAGCACGTGCACGATCAGCTCCCCGTAATCCAGCAACAGCCAGCGCCCTTCGGTCTGACCCTCCTTGCGCAGGGGAAGTCGCTGGGCGTCAGCCTCGAGGCGATCCTCCACCGAGCGGGCGATGGCCCGCACCTGCACATCCGAGAGCCCGCTGGCGATCACGAACCAATCGGCGAGGGAGGAAACTTCATCGACCCGGATCAGGCGGATGTCCACAGCCTTGCGGTCATCGCAGGCTTCAGCCGCCAGCTGAGCCAGCTCCCGGCTATCCATAAACGTTCTCGCTGGTGACTGACTCGCGGCTGCCCTGCTGCTGGGCCATCTCGGCGCGGGCCTTGCCGGCGCTCTTTCGCAGGGCCTCGAGCCGGTCTTCATAGAAGGCCCGCTTCTTCTTCTTGCGGCTCTGCTCCACCAGCTCCTTGAGGGCCCCCCCCAGGCTCTTGTAGGCATTGGGCAGGGTGTAACCGAAACGGGTGGCCAGATCGATCGCCCGCTCGTCGGCGCCGATGGCGTCCGCCAGGCGCTTTTCGGAATTGTTCTTGAGATACAGGCGGTAACCGGCGAAGCCGGAGAGCCCCACGGCCAGCACCAGCAGCAGGCCGTCCTGGACCCAGAGCTCACCGATCGCCCCCCCCAGGCCGATGGCCAGGGCCGCCATCTCCCAGCCGTCGCGGGGCACGGCATCGTTCTGGACCCGGCCCACCTCGTGCCAGAAGAGCAGGTTGCGGTGATCCAGCGCCAGCTGATCCCATTTTTCGAGATCCACCTGGATCTCCACTTCATCCCGACCGATCTCCTCGATCGTGATCAGCGGCGGGTCGGCGGCGGCGGCGGCTTCCACGAACACCCAGCTCTGCATCTCAGGAGGCAGCAGCCCCTTCAGGCGCTGGAGTTCGCTCATGGAACGCTTGACATAAAGGATGTTGGACCAGATTAGCGACCACCGGGGGGGAGACCGGCGGGGAAGCGGCCGGTCCGGCGATCAACCGTGAGAGGCTTGGCAGGTTTGGCCCCCGTTTTTCCCCATGCCCCGCCGGACGGATCTGCGTCGCATCCTGCTGCTGGGGTCCGGGCCGATCGTGATCGGCCAGGCCTGCGAGTTCGACTATTCCGGGACCCAGGCCTGCAAGGCCCTGCGGGCTGAAGGCTTCGAGGTGGTGCTGGTGAACAGCAATCCGGCCTCGATCATGACGGATCCGGACATGGCGGATCGCACCTACATCGAGCCGCTTACCCCGGAGGTGGTGGCCAGGGTGATCGAGATCGAGCGCCCCGACGCCCTGCTGCCCACCATGGGCGGCCAGACCGCCCTCAACCTGGCGGTGGCCCTGGCCGAGAACGGCACCCTGGCGACCTACGGGGTGGAGCTGATCGGCGCCAACCTCGAGGCGATCATGAAGGCGGAAGACCGCAACCTGTTCAAGCAGGCCATGGAGCGCATCGGCGTGGCCGTTTGCCCGTCGGGCATCGCCTCCAGCCTGGAGGAGGCCGAGCGGGTGGGCGATGAGGAGATCGGCAGTTATCCGCGCATCATTCGCCCCGCCTTCACGCTCGGGGGATCGGGCGGAGGCATCGCCTACAACCCCGAGGAGTTCCGGGCCTTCTGCAAGAGCGGCCTGGAGGCGAGCCCCGTGTCCCAGATCCTGATCGAGCGCTCGCTGCTTGGCTGGAAGGAGTTCGAGCTGGAGGTGATGCGCGATCTGGCCGACAACGTGGTGATCATCTGCAGCATCGAGAACCTCGACCCGATGGGGGTGCACACGGGCGACTCGATCACGGTCGCCCCCGCCCAGACCCTCACCGACCGGGAGTACCAGCGCCTGCGCGACCAGTCGATCGCGATCATCCGCGAGATCGGCGTCGAGACCGGAGGCAGCAACATCCAGTTCGCGATCAACCCCGCCAACGGCGATGTGGTGGTGATCGAGATGAATCCGCGCGTCAGCCGCAGCTCGGCGCTGGCGTCCAAGGCCACGGGCTTCCCGATCGCCAAGATCGCCGCCCGCCTGGCGGTGGGTTACACCCTCGATGAAATCCTCAACGACATCACCGGCAAGACGCCGGCCTGCTTCGAGCCCACGATCGACTACGTGGTCACCAAGATTCCGCGCTTCGCCTTCGAGAAGTTCCGCGGCAGTCCGGCCGTGCTCACCACCTCGATGAAGTCGGTGGGTGAAGCGATGGCGATCGGCCGCTGCTTCGAGGAATCGTTCCAGAAGGCCCTGCGTTCTCTGGAAACCGGCCATGCCGGCTGGGGCTGCGACCGCCCCGATGAACCGGTCGACGTCACCGAACTCGAGCGTCTGTTGCGCACCCCGGCGCCGGATCGCATCTTCGCCGTGCGCGCCGCCATGGCCAGTGGCCGCAGCGACGCCGACATCCACCAGCTCAGCGCCATCGACCCCTGGTTCCTGGCCAAGCTGCGCCACATCCTTGATGCCCAGGAGCACCTGCTGGCCGGCCGATCCCTGGGGCAGCTCACGGCTGAGGCCCTGCTGGAGCTCAAGCAACTTGGCTTCTCCGACCGCCAGATCGCCTGGGCCACCGGCAGCGATGAGCTCAGCGTGCGCCGTCACCGCCAGGGGCTGGGGGTGAACGCCGTGTTCAAGACCGTGGACACCTGCGCCGCCGAGTTCGCCTCAAGCACCCCCTACCACTACGCCACCTACGAGCGGCCCCTGGAGCGCCTCAACGCCGATGGCTCCCTCACCCTGCTGGCGCCTGAAAACGAAGTGCAGCCCGAGTCGCGCCGCAAGGTGATGATCCTCGGCGGTGGGCCCAACCGCATCGGCCAGGGGATCGAATTCGACTACTGCTGCGTGCATGCCTCCTTCGCCCTGCAAGCGGAGGGCTTCGCCACGGTGATGGTGAACAGCAACCCGGAAACGGTCTCCACCGATTACGACACCAGTGATCGGCTCTACTTCGAGCCGCTCACCCTCGAAGACGTGCTCAACGTGATCGAGGCCGAAAAGCCCGAGGGCGTGATCGTGCAGTTCGGCGGTCAGACGCCCCTCAAGCTCGCCCTGCCGCTGCAGCGCTGGCTGGCCAGCCCGGAGGGTCTGGCCACGGGCACGCGGCTGTGGGGCACGTCGCCCGAATCGATCGATACGGCCGAAGATCGCGAGCAGTTCGAGGCGATCCTGCGGCAGTTGAACATCCGCCAGCCCCGCAACGGCCTGGCCCGCAGCGAGGCGGAGGCCCGTGCCGTGGCCGAACGGGTGGGCTACCCGGTGGTGGTGCGCCCCAGTTACGTGCTGGGGGGACGGGCGATGGAGGTGGTCTTCGACGAAGAGGAGCTCAACCGCTACATGGTCGAGGCGGTCCAGGTGGAACCCGACCACCCGGTGCTGATCGACCAGTACCTGGAGAACGCCATCGAGGTGGATGTGGATGCCCTGGCCGACCGCGACGGCCAGGTGGTGATCGGCGGCCTGATGGAACACATCGAGCCCGCCGGCATCCACTCCGGCGATTCCGCCTGCGCCCTGCCCTCGGTGTCGCTGGGGCCTGAGGCCCTGGCCACGATCCGTGGCTGGAGCAAGGATCTGGCCCTGGCCCTCAAGGTGACCGGCCTGATCAACCTGCAGTTCGCCGTGCGCGATGGCGAGGTGTTCATCATCGAGGCCAACCCGCGGGCCTCGCGCACGGTGCCGTTCGTGGCCAAGGCCACCGGCGTGCCCCTGGCCAAGATCGCCAGCCGCTTGATGGCCGGCCGCACCCTGGCGGAACTGGGTCTCACGAGCGAGCCCGTGCCGCCGATGCAGAACGTCAAGGAAGCGGTGCTGCCGTTCAAACGCTTCCCGGGCTCCGATTCGCTGCTGGGCCCGGAGATGCGCTCCACCGGCGAAGTGATGGGCAGTGCCAGCAGCTTCGGCATGGCCTACGCCAAGGCTGAGCTGGCCGCCGGCGAAGCCCTGCCCACCGGCGGCACGGTGTTTCTCTCCACCCACGACCGGGACAAGCTGGCCCTGGTGCCCGTGGCCCACAGCCTGGCCGCCCTGGGTTTCTCGTTGATCGCCACCACCGGCACCGCCAAGGTGCTCCAGGAGGCCGGTCTGACGGTGGAGTCGATCCTCAAGGTGCACGAGGGGCGCCCCAACATCGAAGACGCGATCCGCTCGGCCCGCATCCAGCTGATCATCAACACCCCGATCGGCCGCCAGGCCGCCCACGACGACCGCTACCTGCGCCGGGCCGCCCTCGACTACGCCGTGACCACGGTCACGACCCTCGCCGGAGCCAGGGCGGCGGTGGAGGCGATCACGGCCCTGCAGACGAGCCACAGCCTCACGGTCCGGGCCCTGCAGGACATCCACGCGCCAGTGGCCCCGCGCTGAGCTGGGCTGGGTAGGGTGACAAGACGCACAGGTCTCCCCGCCATGCCCATTTTCCTCTCCGTCGATCCAGCGGCGTCCAAGGCCGAAAGCCCAGTGGCCGACAGCCCAGTGGTCGAGGCAGTGGGCGAAGCAGTGATTGCCCCCGGCAGCGACCTCCAGGAGGCGTTCCGCGCCGCCTATGAGAACCGCTACACCTGGGATCCGGGGTTCGGCGGCTACCGCGGCCGCTGGATCTGGGAGCAGGGTGAGCGGCGCGAGGAGGGCAGCTTCGAGGTCAGCTCCGATCTCAAGGCCAAGGTGGAGGGCTGCGACGACGAGGCCGTCACCAAGGCGGTGGGCTCCCAGCTCTGGGAGGTGGCGATCCACCGGGTGCGCCGCAGCTTCGAGCAGACCCACGGGGCGAACAGCTTCAGCGCCGGCGACACCGACGCGGTGGGCGTGGAGGTGATCGTGGGCGGCAAGAACGCCGGTGATCGCTACCGGATCAAGAACGACGTGGTGACGATGGTGCACCGCCACATCCACGGCACGGTGGTGACGATCTTCACAGGCAGCACCACCGACACCGGGGCCGGCTACCTCAGCCACACCTACAGCAGCCGTTACAGCGATCCCGCCACCGGGGCCACCAAGGGAGGCGCCAGCTCCTTCACCGACACCTTCGTGCCCCTGGGCGAGGGCGGCCCCTGGGTGCTGGCCGAGCGGGTGATCGAAGCCGAAGACCCCGAAGCCGAAGGCGGCACCAGCCGTCAGCACTTCCGCTTCGAGGATCTGGGCGCCCTGGGCGCCTGATCGCCCAGGCCCCTATGGGCCCTGGTCTCAGGCCATGGGGGTGATGGTCTTGAGCCGCTCGTTCAACTGAGCCGCCAACGACTGTCGCCCCACCACCAGCACCTTGAGGGTGTCTTCGTGGAGCCGCAGCTGGGCATCGGCCACCTGCATCCCGCGCACCAGCTCCTTGACGTCATCGGGGAGGTTGTTGAGGTCGTAGCGCTTGTCCTCGAAGGTGAGGACGGGGGACTGCTGGAGTTCGTCGGTCATGCCTGAACCGGGGGGAGCCCGATCAGGTTAGGGGGCCTCCTCCGCTGGGGCCTCCGGTGGGGTCTCCGGTGGGGCCACCTCTGGGCTGGCGGGGGGTGGCAAGGCCTTGGGCAAGGGCCGCAGGGGCCGGCGGAAAAAGAACATCAGCAGCGCCCCCACCCGCTCGGAGCCCACCATGTCCCAGCCCTCCTTGCCGAGCAGGTTGAGGAAGAACTGCAGCTGTTCGGCGGGGTGACGCGGCGGCGGTGGGGCGCCGTACTGCTGCGGAAACTCCCGGGCGATGAACTCCGCGCTCAGCATCCCCTGCAGCTTCTGGCTCGCCACCTGGGGATTGGGGGCCTCCGGGGGGGCGTTGTTCTCCACATTGATGTGGATCACCCTGTACTCCCAGAGCTGAAAGGGAACGGGAAGATCGGCGGAGTCAGCCATGGCCTGGGGCGCTGGTGGTTCAGATGCTGACGCGAATCAACTGGCGCTCGCAGAGCTCGCGGTAGCGGCCCCCCTGCGCCATCAACCGATCATGGCTGCCGCGCTCGACGATCCGCCCCTGATCGAGCACAAGGATCAGATCGGCCTCCTGCACGGTGGCCAGCCGGTGGGCGATCACGAGCACGGTGCGGCCGGCCATCGCCTGCTTGAGGCCCTGTTGGACGGCCTCCTCGGCCTCCGCGTCCAGGGCGCTGGTGGCTTCATCCAGCAGCAGCACCGCCGGGTTGCCGAGCACCGCCCGGGCGATCGCCAGCCGCTGCAGCTGGCCGCCGGAGAAATTGCTGCCCCGTTCCTCCACCCTGGCGCCGTAACCGCCGGGGAGGGCCTCGATGAAGCCATCGGCGTTGGCCAGCCGCGCCGCCTGGCGCAACTGCTGATCGCTGGCGGGACGCCCGAAGCGGATCGTCTCGGCCACCGTGCCGGAAAAGACGCTGCTCTGCTGGGGCACCAGGGCCATGGCCCGGCGCAGGTCGGCCGCCCTGAGCTCGCCCAGGTCCTGGCCGTCGAGCAGGATCCGGCCCTGGCTTGGCCGGTTGAAGCGCAAGAGCAGCGAAAAAAGCGTGCTCTTGCCCGCCCCGGAGGGCCCCACCAACGCCACCACCTGGCCCGGATTGATCTCCAGGCTGAGGCCGTTCAGCACCGGCTGAGTGGGGCTGTAGCCAAAGCCCACGCCATCGAGCAGCAGGCCCCCGTGCACCGGGCCCAGGGGTTGGGCGCCAGGCCGGTCGGGTTCCTCCATCGCCTCCTGCTCAATACCCCGCAGGCGCTTCAAGGAGGCCTGGCCCTGCTGAAACTCGTTGAAATTGGTGGTGAGGTGGGAGATCGGATCAATCAGCATCAGCAGGGCGGCGATGTAGCTGCTGAAGCCCTGGCTGTCGAGGCCGCCGGCCTGGATGCGCCCAGCGCCAATCAGTAGCACCGTCAGGATCCCGGCCGCCTCCAGGAAACCGACCACGGGAAACTGCAGCGCCAGCAGCCGCTGGGTGCGGTAGCGGGCGCGGCGGTGCAGGTCGATTTCGCGCTCGAAGCGCTCCTGCAGCCAGGGTTCGGCGGCGAAGGCGCGCACCAGGGGCAGGCCGCTGATCGCCTCACCCAGCAGGGAGGCCAGCTCACTCACCTGCTTCTGGCTGCGCTCGGCCGCGCCCATCACCCGGGCCCCGAACACACTCACCAGTGCAGCCACCAGGGGGGCCAGCAGCAGGGTGGCCGCCGACAGCTGCCAATCAAGGAAGACCATGTAGCCGAACACCACCACCAGTTGCAGGAGGCTGGGGGTGGTGTCCTGGATGGTCTTGTAGATCACCTCACCGACGCGGTCGGCGTCTTCGGTGAGGCGGTAGGTGAGATCACCGGAGGAGAGCTTTTCGAGGGCACCGAATTCGAGCCGCTGCAGCCGGGCGAACAGCTGACGGCGGAGGTCCTGGCTCACCTGCAGCGCGGGGTCCGCCAGCAGGGTGTCCTGGCCGAACTGGGCCAGCTTCTGAACCATGAACACGGCCAGGGCCTGGCCCACCACCCGCAGCACCCGGGGGAAATCACCGGCGCCGATCGCCGGAATCAGCTGGCCGGCGAGCCAGGCCAGCAGCGGCCAGCAGACCACGAACACGATCATGCACAGGCCGCCTGCCACCAGGTTGCGGCGATAGGGCTTGAGCAGCGGCAGAAGCCGACGGAAGCCAGCCGACGGTGGTGCGAGCATCGGGGCACCCTATCAGTGCCGTTTTGGCCCCATCCGCGCCCCAGGACCCAGGCCCAGACGCAGCCCCAGAAGCAGCCGCAGGCTCAGCCCAAGGGAGGGGTGCGGTCAGCTTCCGGCTCGATCAGTTTCTCAAATGGCAGGGCCTGGTGGCCACCGGCGGCGAGGCCAAGCTCTGGGTTCAGCAGGGGGAGGTGAAGGTGAATGGTGCGGTGGAGGAGCGGCGCGGCCGCCAGCTGCGCCCCGGCGACCTGGTGGAGATCAGGGGCCAGGTCGTTGCGGTGCCCGGCACCCCCGCGATTTAGGTTGTGGGGCACGTTTGGCGAGAGCTCTGCTGTGGCGAAGGCGGTGATCGCGGGCAACTGGAAAATGCACATGACCTGCGCCGAAGCGCGGGCCTTCGCCCAGGTCTTTCGGCCCCTGGTGGCGGATCTTCCCAGTGATCGAGAGGTGGTCCTGGCGCCGCCGTTCACGGCGATCGCGGCCCTGAGCGAGGCCCTGGGCGGCAGCGCCGTGAGGATCGCCTCCCAGAACGTCCACTGGGATGGATCGGGGGCCTACACCGGCATGATCTCGGCGCCGATGCTGCTGGAGCACGGCGTCAGCCACGCGATCGTGGGCCACAGCGAGCCACGCAAGTACTACAGCGAAACCGACGAACAGATCAACCGTCGGGCCCGGGCGGCCCAGAAAGCGGGCCTGATCCCGATCCTCTGCGTCGGTGAGAGCGATGCCCAGCGGGAGTCAGGTGAGGCCGAACGGGTGATCCGCCGCCAGGTGGAGCAGGGGGTGGACGGCCTCGATCCCGCCGCCCTGGTGGTGGCCTACGAACCGATCTGGGCGATCGGCACCGGCAAGACCTGCGCAGCGGCCGAGGCCAACCGGATCTGCGGACTGATCCGTGGCTGGGTGGGCTTCCCTGAGACCACGATCCAGTACGGCGGCTCGGTCAAGGCCGACAACATTGACCAGCTGATGGCCCAATCCGACATCGATGGGGTGCTGGTGGGTGGCGCCTCCCTCGACCCGGTGGGGTTTGCCCGCATCGCCGGCTACCAGCTGCCTGTCACGGCTTGAGCTTGACGGGCCGCAGCCTGGCCTGGGGAGGGCGCACCCATGTCATGGGGGTGCTCAACCTCACCCCCGATTCCTTCAGCGATGGGGGCCGGCTGGCCAGCACCGAGGCCGCCCTGGCCGCCGCCCTGGGCATGGCCCGCCAGGGGGCCGCCGTGCTCGATCTGGGGGGCCAGAGCACCCGGCCCGGCGCCACCGAGGTGGAGCCCGGCGAGGAGCTGCGCCGGATCCTGCCGAGCCTTGGGGCGATCCGCAGCGCCTTCTCAGAGCAAGTCAGAGGGGGTGGCCCAGGCCCACCGCTGCTGTCGATCGACACCTTCCGGGCCGCCGTGGCCGAAGCGGCCCTGGAGGCAGGAGCCGACTGGATCAACGACGTCAGCGGCGGCGCCCGCGACCCTGGGATGTTGCCGCTGATCGCCGCCGCCGGTTGCCCCTACGTGCTGATGCACAACCGCGGCACCAGCGCCACGATGGATGGCCTGGCCCACTACGGCAACGTGGTCGCCGATGTGCGCCTGGAACTGCTGCGGGCCACCGATCGGGCCCTGGCAGCGGGCCTCGCGGTGGAGCAGATCATCTGGGATCCGGGCCTCGGTTTCGCCAAGACCACCGAGCACAACCTGGCCCTGCTCAGCGGCCTCTCGGTGCTGCGCGGCGAGGGGTTCCCGCTGCTGGTGGGCCCCTCGCGCAAACGCTTCATCGGTGAGCTGCTCGCCGAACCACGGCCCAGGGCCAGGCTCTGGGGCACGGCCGCCGTGGTCTGCAAGGCGGTGGCGGCGGGGGCTGATCTGGTGCGGGTCCACGACGTGGGAGCGATCGTTCAGACCTGCCGCATGGCCGATGCCCTCTGGCGCTGAACCAGCAGCGCTGGCCCGCAGGCCGGATCAGCTGCCGGTGTATTCGATCTGGCCCTTGGCGTTGATCTGAGCCTTGGAGAAAAAGCGAGCCATGCGCTCGCTGAGCAAACCCTGCTTGGCGAGCACCTCACCGAGCAGGCCACCGCCCTGCTTCTGGACGGCGAGGGCCGATTGAAGCTGCTCAGGGCTGATCACGTTCAACTCCACCAGCCGATCGCCCAGGCGCTTGTCGTTGAAGCCGCCCCCATCGAACAGGGTGGGGTTAAGCAGCAGTTCCAGCAACTGGGGGGGCACCTGCAGGTTGAGCTTGAGGAACTCCCCGAAGCGCTGGGTACCGGCGAAGGGGCGGTAATCCTCGAGAAGCTTTTCGAGCTCATCGATCTCAAGGAAGCCAGCCTGCACGAGCTTGTCGCCAAGGGTCTGGCGCTGGAAGGTCTGCTCGCCGGTATCGGTGGCGTTGAGATCGCCATCCACCAGCTCCGGGGCACTGAAGCGCTCCTGCACCCAGGGGTCGCTGCCGAGAAAGCTGAACAGCTCGGCTGGATTGATGGTCAGGCCACCGAATTGCTGCTCCAGCAATTCCTCCACGAAGGCCACCTCAGTGGTGGGGCCGAGCACCTGAAACGGCTGCCGGTTGCCACGACCGGTGCCAATGAGCTCGAGCTGAACCTGGGGGGCCGGAAGGCGGATCCTGAGCATGCTGGTGATGCAGCCGGAATGATCAGACTAGTGGCGCCGGGGAAAAGTAGAAGCTGCCGGCGAGGGAAAGCCAGAGATTGTCAGTTTGTCCTGGGATCGAAGCCAAAGCGGTTCACACGCATTAACTTGGTTCTGATTCACTAGTTGGACTGAGGCTTAACGACGTGGTTCGAGCCGTGAGCGCGCCTGGGGCCGGAGCCCGATTGCGATCGTTCGGAGCGGGTGTGAGGGGCTACATCGAGCGCCAGCTCGATCTGATCGAGGAACTGCGCAACCATCAATTCTTCACGTCCCTCAAGGACACGGACTGGAGCCAATACCAGGTCGGACCAATTGTGGTCAGCTCCATCTTGATCAACCTGCTGGAGCTGTCCTCTCCGATCTACATCAACCTCGTCTACACCACGGTCCTGCCAACCAAGGCCTTCGCCAGCCTCACCCTGCTCACCATCGCTGTGGTGGTGCTGTTGTGTGTCTCCGGCTGGCTGCGCACGGTGCGCACGGGTCTCACCGGCTTCGATGGCGCCCGGGTGGAGCACCAACGCCGCATGGAGGCCCTGGCGCATTTCACCCAGATGCGTCTCGGCGACTACCTCAAGGAGCCCCCCTCCACCCACGCCGAACGCCTCAACAGCATCAACCTGCTGCGGGATGAGAGCGCCATTCAGGCCTTCACCACCGCCATCGATCTGGCCTTCTCGCTGCTGTTCGTGCTGGTGCTGTTCCTGATCGGGGGCAGCGTCGGCCTGATCGCGGTGCTGGCGATCATCATCTATCTGTTGCGGTCCCTGCAGTTCGCCCGCGACTTCGAAGCGGTCTCCCGCCAGAAGGACCAACTGGAGCTGGAGCGGGTCAACTACCAATCCCAGTTGATGTCGTCGATCGATCTGATCAAGTCGAACGGGCTGGGTCGCTTCTTCCTGATCGGCAACGAAGAGCGTCAGGAACGGCTGGCCTGGCAGCGCATGCAGAACAACAACGCCACGGGTCAGTACCAGGCGTTCAGCAGCCTGATGAACCAGGCCACCATGGCCTCCCTGGTCACCTGGGGGGCCTTTCTTGTGATCACCGGCAACCTGCTGGTGGGCGCCCTGGCCGCCTGCCTGTTGCTGGGGGGCAAGATCCTGCAGCCCTGGCAGCAGGCCCTGGGGCTATGGAGCAGCTACCGCCGGCTGATCCATGCCCGCGACGAGCTCGACACCCTGATGGCCCTGCCGGTGGAGCCGGCCGGCGGCAGCGCCGATCTGGCGTTGGCGGAGAGCCTCCAGTTCAGCATCAACGGCCAGGCCCTTCCGCCCATTGCCGCCGGTGAGGCTGTGATCATCCGTGACGCCAACACCGGCGCCGACGCCCGGCACCTGTTCCTCTCGCTGCTGCAGATCGAAACCGGCCTTGATCTGCGGGTGAACGGCTCCTCGATTGCCGACTACAACCGTGAGCGGCTGCGCCGGGACGTGATCTACGTGGATCCGGCCCAGGATTACTTCGATGGCACCCTGCTCCAGAACATCACCTCCTTCCAGCCGAACCGCTACAGCCGCAAGGCCCTGTTCTGGTCGGTGCTGGTGGGCACCGACGACAAGGTGAGGAGCCTCTCGGACGGCTACAGCACGGCCCTGGGCAGCTCTGTTCCCACCGGGCTCTCCCGGGACACCCTGCAGCAGTTCCAGTTGATCCGGGGTGTGGCCCTGGAGCCCAGGCTGCTGCTGGTCGACCTGAGCGAGTGCTCCTACGGCAAAGAGTTCATCGATGGCTTCACGAAGTTGCTCAAGCGCACCCACGGCCGCACCACCGTGCTGATCTGCGGGGCCGGCAATGCGCTCAAGGCCCTCACCGACCAGTCCATTGATCTTCCCGCCCTGAACCTGGAGGTGGCCCGATGACCAGCCGCAATGTGCTGCTGCGCGACATCACGCTCAGCGCTGAGGCGCCCATGGCCTTCTGCCTGCGGCTGCTGCTGCAGCAGTTGCTGTGGACGGGCCGGCCGGAGGAGCTGTTCGAGTTGATCAGCTCCGACCCCCGCCAGATGGATCTGGTCGATGTGCGCAACGTGCTGTTGCGCCTCGGCTACGGCAGCCGCCTGGAGGTGCTGCAGGGCTGGGGCCAGCTCAACCCCCACCTGCTGCCAGCCCTTTATCTCAGCCCTGAGGGCATCCCCTATGTGCTCTCCCGGGACAGCCACGGCGAGGTGATCGCCGGCAATGTCACCGGTCGCACCGACCCCACCAGCTTGAGCCCCGGCGGCCAGGTGGTGCTGCTGCAGGAAAAGGCGAGCATCGATCGCACGAGCCTGCTCAAGCAGATCCTCTACCGCTTCACCAACCGCATCGGCGTGCTCTACGCCATCAGCTTCGGCCTCAGCCTGCTGGCCCTGGCGCTGCCCTTCTACATCCGGGCGATCTACGCGGTGTCGATCCCCAGCAACAGCATCGTTTCCACCCTCTGGATCTTTCTGGGGGTGGTGGTGCTGTTCGGCCTCGACTGGATCCTGCGCCAGTGGCGCTCGGGTCAGCTGGCCCTGCTGGCGGGGCGGATCGAGAGCCTGATGGGCGTCGGCATCGTCGAGAAGCTCTTCTCGCTCGATTACCGCCAGATCGAATCGATCGGCCGCAATGGCCTGTATTACCGCCTGCGCAACCTCGACAGCCTGCTGGGCTACCTGCAGGGGCCCCTGGCCTCGGCCTTGCTCGATTTCCCGTTCATCATCGTCTACCTGGCGGCGGTGGCGTTGATCGGTGGCTGGCTGGTGATGGTGCCGATCGCCCTGATGATCGTCAGCGGGCTGGTGGTGTTCTTCCTGGCCCGCTACTACGCCGGCGCCGCCGAGCTCAGCCTGAGCACCGGCACCGGCATCGGTCTGGCCCAGCAGGAACTGGTGTCGCGCTTCCTTGAGGTCAAGACCTCCAACATCGGCTGGGTGTGGCTGCAGCGCTTGCGGGGCCTCTCGGCCGAGAGCAGCAAGAGCGGCCTGGAGCTCAACAAGCAGGTGAGCCGCCTGCAGGTGCTGATCAGCACCACCTCCCAACTGGCCGGTGTGCTCACCCTGGCGGTGGGAGCCTGGATGATCACCTCCGGTGAGCTCAAGGATCCGGCGGCCATGGGCAGCCTGATTGCCGCGATGTTCTTTGTCTGGAGGATCTTCACCCCCTTCCAGCAACTGATGAATGCGGTGCTGCGCTACACGAGCATGCTCAACCAGTACCGGCAGCTGGAATCGTTCCTGAAGCTCCGGGGTGTCAGCAAGGCCTCGAGCGACGGCAGCGTTCCGCGCCTGCGCGGCAACCTGCTGCTGGATTCGGTGGCCTGCCGTCTGGGCAGCGATTCGCAGCTGGCCCTGAGCCGGGTGTCGCTCTCGGTGACACCCGGCCAGATCCTGGCGGTCACGGGCCAGGCCGCCTCGGGCAAGAGCGCGGTGCTCAAGGTGATCGACCAGCTCTACCCCCTGGCGAGCGGCACCCTGCTCTTCGATGGCAGCGATTACCGCCAGTTCAGCACCGATGGTCTCCAGCGCAACATCGCCTACGTGATGACCAACGTGGAACTGCTGCCCGGCACGGTGTGGTCGAACCTCACGGCGATGAACTCCGATGCCACCGTCGATGGCGTGCGCCGGGTCTGCGCTGATCTGGGCATCCTCGAGACCCTCGAAGGCCTGCCCGATGGGTTGTTCACCCCACTCACCAATGAGGTGACCTATCAGATCCCCTTGGGGGTGCGCAAATTGATGGCCCTGGCCCAGGCGATCATCAAGGACGCGCCGATCCTGCTGATCGATGACATCAGCCAGGGTCTCGCTCCGGCCCAGTTCCAGACGGTGGTCGATGCCCTGCCCAAGCTGCGTCGCTGCGCCTTCAGCGGCCAGGAGCGCAGTGTGATTCTCGCCACCGACAACAAACTGTTGTTGGAGTTGGCCGATCGGCTCGTGATCCTCGACAAGGGGGTCACCGTCTTCCAGGGAACCGCTGAGGAACTCCGCCAACAGATGCAGAAATCAGCCGCCTGATCACCGCCCCACGCCCCGCCCTCTCCTGATCCCATGACCAACTCCTCCAACACCCCCGGCGGCCCCTCCGCCATCACCCCCAGCGCCGGCAACGATCTGGCCCTGCCCCCTGGCAGTGGTCTGATGAGCAAACTTCCGGGCCTCGAGCAGGTCGACACCATCGGGCTGGTGGGGCGCAACCGCCTGAGCCAGGCCCTGGAGCTGGAGGAGAAGCCCGACAACCGTTACCTGAAGCTGACCCTTTACGGCATCGGTGCGGCCTTTCTGATCTTCATCCCCTGGGCGGCGCTCACTCCGATCAACGAGGTGGTGCACGCCTCCGGCGAGGTGATTCCCGAGGGCAACGTCTACACGGTCCAGCACCTGGAGGGGGGCATCGTCGAGAAGGTCGCGGTGCGGGAGGGCGATCAGGTGCAGAAGGGGCAACTGCTGCTGCAGCTGCGCCCGAATCTGCTCGGCAGCCAGTACCTGGCGATGCAGCAGAAACTCCAGGCGCTGACGCTGCAGCAGGCCCAGTTGCGGGCGGCGATCAGCGGCAAGGGAACGCTGCCCGACTCAACCAAGGAGCTGGGTGCCCTCGGGAACAAGGTCCAGGGCGCCCAGGAGGAACTGCTGCGCAGCCGCACGGACAACACCCGCGATCAGGTGGACACTATCAAGGCCCAGATCGCCCAGAAACAAGCCGAGATTGCCCGTTTCAACGATCAGGAGTCCAAGTTCCTCACCGAGCAGAGCCTGCTGCGCCAGGGGGTGTCGATGTACGAAAAGCTCGACAACATCGGTGCCGTCTCCAGACTCCAGGTGGTGAATGCCCAGCGGGAGCTGGCGGCCTCCAACACCCGCCTGGCGGAACTGCGCGGCAACCGGGCCGTCTCCTACAAGCTGCTCAGTGAGGCCCAGGCCAAGCTGCGCAGCCTCGGTTCAGGCCAGCGCCTGGAAAACGATTCCAAGATCGCCGAACTGGTGAACGAGGAGGCGGTGGTCAGCGAAGACATCAAACGGGTCAAGAACCAGCTGGAGCGCACCAGCATCCTGTCGCCCGCCAACGGCCTGGTTCAAGACGTGCGCTTCAAGAATGCCGCCGCGGTGGTGGCACCGGGGGCGGTGGTGGCCACGGTGGTGCCTGAGGGCACCCAACGGATCGTGGAGGCGAGGGTGCGCCCCTCCGACATCGGCTTCGTCAAGGAGGGCCAGAAGGCGGAGATCAAGCTCCAGCCCTACGACTCCACGATCTATGGCTTCGTTCCAGGGGTGGTGACGAGCATCTCGCCCACCACCTTCCAGAACCCTGACGACCGGCAGTACTACTACCGGGTGAAGATTGCCCTTGAGCGCCAGTATGTGGACCCGCAGAAGAAGCTCTACCCGATTCTGCCGGGCATGACCCTGGTGGCCGACATCCAGGGCCCCCGCCGCAGCGTGCTGCGCTACATCTTCCAGCCGATCGCCCGAACGATGAACTCGGCCTTCACAGAAGCCCGCTGACGGGCGCAACAAACAACATCTCTGAAAGCACCCTCGGGCGGCTCTCATAGAACTCTAAACCCGGCCAAATCCCTTACCTTGCAGGGGGTTTGGCCATTTTTCATGCCATCGGGCCAGGCCTTCTAAGCACACTCTCAGCTGATCGTCAAAACAGAGCCATCCGCCACCTCTAAGTTCAAAACAGATCGGAAAGGTGTGATCCAACCCTTTCCCGTTTCTTGTGTTGTCCCTTCGCTGACCCTGAGCCATGACCTCCACTCCCTTTGTGGCCGGCCCCACCGCCGACGAAAGCCAGGTCGACGCCACCAACGTGGGACTGGAGGCTACCGACGACGAGCAGCGCAAAAACACCCAACAGGCCGGCGGCGGCGCTCCCTTCAACCCAGGTGGCACGCCCCCCAACCCCGAAGGGGCCAGCGGTGTGCCCAACACCCCCACCGGCCCCAACCCCGATCAATTCGACCTCGGGCCCATCGGTGAGGCCAATGCCGCACCGGGGACCGACCTGCCTGAACCCAACGGCCCCGCTGGGCCTGATGTGCTTGGCGGTGGTGGTGGCACCCCGCTGCCTGGCGCCGCCACATCCCCTCCGAGCGACCTTCCCCTGGATGTGGGAGGTGTCGGTGGTGTGGGACAGCCGGGAGCACAGAACCCTGATGTGCTGACGGCCCAGGAGGAGGCGCCTCCAGAGCCCGTCGATCAGCCGCCGCTGGTGACCATCACCCCCGGCCAGCCCGACGTTCCTCCCCCGAGCGACACCGAGCTGCGCAGCAATCCAGAGGTGTCCCTGCCCCAGGGCGCCGTGGCCGAACTCGGCCTGGAAGGAAGCCCCTTTGGCGGTCTGGCCACCACCACCGGTGTGATCACGATCAGTGATCCCGATGGCATCACCGATATCCAGACGGTCACGATCGAGGGCACCACCTTCACCTTCGCCCAGCTGCTCGGCATCACCTCCGATCCGCTCACCCATCCGGTGATTGTGATCGAGACCAAAGATGGCGATCCATCACCTGAGGGCAACCTCATCATCACCAGCTTCAACCCGGTCACCGGTGAGATCGGCTTCACGTTCGTGCTCACCAGCCCGGTTAATAACAACAATCCCCAGGCCATTCCTGGGATCACGGATGTGAGCACCACCGTGCCGATCGTGGTGACGGTGACCGACAGCGGCGGCCTGACCTCCACGGCGAGCAGCGCTGTTGTGATCCTCGATGCAACTCCGAAGGCAACCGATGACACGGTGGCTCCCGGCGAAGAAAACGTCGACGCGCCGATCACGGTGAATGTGTTCGCCAACGACGAGGCGGGCGCCGACGGAGTCAATCTGGCGACTGGTGTGAACCTGGTGCCCAATTCACTCCAAGGCGGCAACGGAACCATTGAGTATCTCGGTGGTGGGGAGTTCAAGTACACCCCGGTGGCTGGAGAAGAAGGAACGATCAGTTTCCAGTACACGATCACCGACAGCGACGGCGATACCTCAACGGCAACGGTGAAGATCGTTCTGGAGATCGATAGCATCCCAGAGATCCAAGTCTTTGATGATGGCAAAGTTGGCGAAGGCCGCCCGCCCCAGGCCGGTCCGATTGATGGCGAGGTGAATGAAAGCGGCCTGCCGGGTGGCAACTTGGGCGGCCCGGCGACGGATCAGGGCACGTTCAACATCACCCTGGGGACCGACGCCCTTGGCAAGCTTGAGGTGAATGGGCTTGATGTCACCAATGGCGGCACGGTTGCAGGTGCCTCCGGCCTCCTGACCGTGACCGTGGTGAATGGCGCGTACAGCTGGAGCTACACACTCAAGGAAACCACCACCGACGGCACCGGCCCGGAGACCGACATCTTCACGGTCAAGGTTACTGATAGCGATGGTGATACGGCCAGCGATGAGCTGAAGGTCAACATCGTCGATGACGTTCCTAGCATCACACTCTCCAACATTGGTATTGGAGAGGATGATGTCCTCTCCGTTGATGAAACCGTTCTGGCAGTCAATGACACTGCTGACTTCGCCAACAACTTCTCATCCACTCCCGCCTATGGCGCCGATGG
>CALRUP020000028.1:0-18309 GCA_943371385.1 Paenacidovorax caeni
CACTCCGTGGCCACGCCGGTGAAGTGGAAGGACGGCGAAGACTGTGTGGTGGTTCCCTCGATCTCCACCGAAGACGCCAAGGTGAAGTTCACCAAAGGCGTCACCGAGGTCAAGCCCTACCTGCGCTTCACCCCGCAGCCCAACAAGTAAGTCCGGCCAGGGGCCAGACGTCCACCCCCGGGTCCGGCCTGGATCCGGGGCTTTTCATGGGAGCGCCACACCCCTTGTCCCTCCGTTCCCGCTTCCACGCCTGGCGACGCCAGCTCACGGTTCCCCAGTTCACCGCCGTCACCGGTGCCCTGGTGATTGCGCTGGGCACCGTCGTGCTGGCCACACCGCTCTGCTCAAGCGACAGCGTCGGGCTGTGGGAGGCCCTGTTCACGGTCACCTCAGCGATCACGGTCACCGGGCTTTCGATCATCGACGTGGGCAAGGAACTCACGTTCCTTGGCCAGGTGGTGCTGGCGGCGCTGATCCTCACCGGCGGGCTCGGCCTGATGGCGATCACCACCTTCCTGCAGGGGTTCGTGCAACGGCAGGCCGGGCTGCAGAGGCGCCTCGATCGCGGCCGCGCCATGGATGAATTCGGTGTGGGGGGCATCGGGGATACCTTCCATCAGATCCTGGCCACAGCCGCGGTGGTGATGGCCGCGGGCACCCTGGTGCTCTACTGCTTCGGCTTCACCGACATCCAGCGGCCCGGTGAGCGGCTCTGGGCCTCCCTGTTCCATTGCATCAGCGCCTACAACAACGCCGGGTTCGGCCTCTGGAGCGACAACCTGGTGCACTACCGCGACCAGCCGGTGGTGAACGGGGTGATCGCCGCCATGATCGTGACCGGCGGCATCGGCTGGCGGGTCACCCAGGAGCTCTGGACCAAGCGCTTCCGCCTCCATCGGCTGCGGCGCCTCAGCCTTCACACCACCCTGGTGCTCAAGACCACGGCCGCTCTGGTGCTGCTCGGTGCCCTGGGCCTGCTGTTCACCGAGCACTTCGCCATTGATGGCATCGTGACCCCGCTGCTGTGGTGGCAGAAACTGCAGGTGGTGCTGTTTCAGTCGGTCACGACCCGCACCGCCGGCTTCAACACCGTCCCGCTCTCGATTCAGAACATCTCCGACGCCGGACTGCTGCTGATGATCAGTCTGATGTTCATCGGCGCCAGCCCCGGTGGCACCGGAGGGGGTATCAAGACCACCACCTTCGCCGCCCTGGTGGCCGCCACCCGCTCCACCCTCCAGGGCGGCAACGCCGTGGTCATCCACAACCGCGAGATCTCCGAAAAGACCGTGCTCAGGGCCGTCGGCGTCACCCTGGCCTCGCTGCTGTTCGTCGTGGTGATGGCGCTGTTACTGGGTCTGGGCCGGACCACCGGCGGTGAGGATGCCAGCGTCCAGAGCTTCACCTTCCTCGAGAAGCTGTTCACCTGCGTTTCGGCCTTTGCCACCGTGGGGCTGGATGTGGGGGTGACGGCCCAGCTCAACCGCTGGGGCCAGCTGGTGCTGATCGTGGGGATGTACGTGGGCCGACTCGGCATTCTGCTGCTGCTCTCGGCCCTCTTCCCCACTCGGCCCCAGAATCGCGTCGGTTATCCCCGCGAGGAGCTTTATGTCTAGGGAGCTGCAGCCATGAACTCCTGGTGGCAATGGGCACCCGGCGATGGTGCCGGTCGCCGCAGCTTCGCCGTGATCGGCGTCGGCCGCTTCGGCAGCGCCGTCTGCAAGGAACTGGTGATGGCAGGTGCCGATGTGCTGGCCGTGGACCTCAACCAGCGGGCGATCGATGAACTGCGGCTGATCGATCCCGGCATCGAAGCCCGGGTGGTGGACTGCACCGACGAAGAGGCGCTCCGAGCCGCGGGCGTGCTCGATCTGCCCACCGTGGTGGTGGCGATCAGCGAGCCGATCGAAGCCAGCATCACCGCCACCTTGATTGCCAAGGACGCCAAGGAGAGCCGGGTCGAGACCGTGATCGCCAGGGCCACCAGTGATCTGCACGAGAAGATGCTGCTGCGGGTGGGCGCCGACAAGGTGGTCTTTCCCTCCCGGATGCAGGGGGAGCGCCTGGGCAGGGAGCTGATCCGACCCAACCTGCTGGAGCGGCTGCGGCTCGATGACCGCAACAGCATCGAGGAGATCAAGGTGCCCAAAGCCTTCATCGGCCGTTCCCTGCGGGACCTCAACCTGCGCAAGACCTACGGCGTCAGCGTGCTGGCGGCCGGCCAGGCGAACCAGCTGCTGGTCAACCCGCCCGCCTCCCTGGTGCTCAACGACGGTGAGCTGCTGGTGGTGATGGGACCCACTTCGGCCCTGGAAACCCTTCCCTCGTCCTGAGCCCATGCGTGTGCTCGGCCTGATGAGCGGCACCAGCGCCGACGGGATCGACGCCGTGCTGGCGGAGTTCTCAGGGCCACCGCGACGGCCCCGCTGGTGCCTTTTGGGTCATGTCTTTCAGGCCTATCCCGCCGCCTTGCGCCGTTCCCTTGTGGCGGCCGGCCAGGAGGTTCCCCTGGCGGCCGGGGAGCTGCTGGAGCTGGCCGAAGCCGTCACCGAAGCCCAGGCCGCCTGCGCCCGGGCCTGTGATCCCCGCGGCCAGGCGGAGCTGGTGGGCTGCCACGGCCAGACCCTCTGGCACCGGCCACCGGCCAGTGGACGGAGAGGTGCCAGCTGGCAACTGCTCCAGGGTCCGCTGCTGGCGGAACTGCTGGCGCGGCCGGTGGTGTTCGACTTCCGAGCCCAGGATCTGGCCCTCGGCGGCGAGGGGGCGCCACTTGTGCCGGCCGCCGACGCGGCCCTGTTGCCGGCGATCGGCGGCTGGCGGGCCGTTCTCAACCTGGGGGGCATCGCCAATCTCACCCTGCTGCCCCCAGCCACGGGCCCAGATCGCCACCAAAACCTGCGGGGCTGGGACTGCGGACCGGCCAACACCCTGATCGATCTGGCGGTGGAGCGATTCAGCGGTGGCACCTTGGCCTACGACGAAGACGGCCGCTGGGCCGCCATCGGCCGGGTGAATGAGCTTCTGATCGAGGAATGGCTGCAGGAGCCCTACTTCTCCAAGGCCCCACCGAAATCCACGGGCCGGGAACTGTTCGGCGCCCTCGACCTGGACAAGCGGCTGGCCGAGCTCGCGGCCGCTGGCTCCAGCGAACCAGCCGATGCCCTGGCCAGCCTCACCGCCTTCTCCGCCGCGGTGGTGGCTTCCGACCTGAAACCGTGCATCACGCCGCTGGAGCTGCTGGTGGCCGGCGGCGGTGCCCGCAATCGCACGCTGATCGGGGAGTTGCGCCGGCGTTGCCCGGGCACCCAGGTGCGGCCGTTGGCGGAGCTGGGAATCGGTGACAGCGAGCGGGAGGCCCTGGGCTTCGCCCTGCTGGCCTGGTGGCATCAGAAGGGATGTCCGGGGTCGCTGCCCTCGGTCACCGGCGCGGCCAGGGCGGCGGTGCTGGGGGTGCGGGCCGATCCCCAGGGGAAGGCCGGCCGGTGAGACCGATCAGCGCTCCGGGGAAGGACCCGGCCGCTGCAGCCGAAGACGCCGAGGCACTCCGCGCAGGCGACGGGGCCGCTCCAAGCTGCGTTCTTCCAGGGCTTCCCGAAAGGCGTCGGTGGCCTGACGGCCCGAGCTTCGGCTGGGTTCAGGACAGCTCTGGGCCTCGCGGGCGGCCCGCTTGATCCGCTCAAGGCCCTGCTGGATCAGCACCTTGGCCATGTTGCTGACCGTGCGCGACTCCGCTTCGGCCACTTCATTGAGCAGGGCGCAGAGCTCCTCCGGCAGGACCACCTGAATCCGCGGTGACTTGGGCTTGCCGCTGGTGGAGGTCTGACGGGTGGCCAAGGCGAGCGGGAAACAGAGAACGGTGATCTGGGTGGGGGGCTCGGGCTCGGCCGCTTTGGTTTGAGGCCGCACCCAGGGCGGTTTCAAACGGGGAGCTCATCGATCGAGCGGGGCCTGAGCCTGGCTGTCCTGGCCGATCCCTTTGGGGTGAGCGAGGACCGACCTGATCAGAACGGCACCGGACCCAAATGAATCAGACCCGAATGGGCCGGAGCCGATTGAAAGGGATCGATCGGTTGGAGGTGATCCCAGTTGGAGCGATTCATATGGAACAGATCCGAATGGAACAGATCCACAGGGGTCCCGCCTGATACCAAGAAGTGTACAGAGATGCACAAGGGTAGTATCCGTGATTATGCTGATGGCAACCCCACACCCATCTGGCCTGACAAGAGCTCGAACGCCAGCTCTTCTGTCTCCCGTAGCCCCCTCGTCATCAGCCCTCTCCTCTGAACCAGCCGTGGCACCCCGTACCGCTCCCAGCTCCCGTCCAGCCAAATCCGTCCGCGCCCCCAAGGCCAGCCCCACCAGCGCCCCGCAACGCCAGGCCGAACGCAGCGACGTGCTCGTTTCGGCGGTGATCAGCACCTATTTGCTCACCCATCTCCACCACGTCCTGCAGCGCTCCGAATTCGCCGCCCAGCAGGAGGGCCGCTCCTCCCTGGCGGCCAACTACGCCCAGCTGCGCAAGGTCCTCTGCCTCGATGCCCGCACCATGGAGGACGCCTCTGCCACTGGGGAGGACGAGCAGGAGTCGCTGGAGGCGGCCTGAGGCTCCCACGTCGCGGGACAGTCCTGCCTTGTCCCAGCCGCCAAGTGTCCTTGGGCCGACGTCCCTTGAGCCGCCTGGACATCGCAACCAGCGCTCCTGGCGGGTCAGCTCCCAGGGGGAAACCAGAGCTGGCTCCTGGTCGGCGGACCGCAACGGACCGCGCCGCGAATGGAAGGCTTCGATCGTCCATCACGATCAGCCAACGGCCCTCGGCACGATCGACCATGGCTGCATAGGGTCGCATCAGTCCCAGCCGCTGCCATGGCCGATTCCACCGCCGCCGAGCTCTACGACCAGATTCGCCAGGACAGCGAACTCACCCGCTCCCTTTTCCGTCAGGCCCTCCAGGACCCCAGCGGCACCGTGAAGCGGATCCGCCAACTGGGCCAGGAGCGGGGCCTCGAGCTCAGCGACGAGGCCATCCGCGCGTTCGTGGCCTCCCTCGATGACGACGCCAGCAAGCAGTGGCTGGTGAAGGCCCGTGGTGGGCTCTGAAGCCGTTCAGGGCTTGGGCGCGGAAGCAGCGGGAGCGTCGGCCCCCGGGACCGTTGGCCGCTGGGGGCCTGGCTGATTCAGCGATGGTGCCGGCACCGGCGCGCCCCTGGGCTGGCTGTCATCGCGCTTGGCCCAGCTGAAGAACAGCCAGTAGCTCACGATCGCCAGGCCCGCCGCGATCACCACCGCCGCCACCTGCTCCAGACGCTTGACCATGGGCGGGCGGTTGAAGGGAGCTGGGCCAATCGAGTTTGCCGAATCGCGGCGGCCTCACCGCTGGGGCCATGGAGCGAATAGGCGATTGAACAATGGGTCGACTGGCCGGCGATGCCCCCGCGACAGCGTCCATTCCGGCGAACGGCGATGATGGTCCCTACACCAGCTCCCCCACCGTCTCCGTGCTCCGTCTTGAACGCGTTTCAAAGATTTACCCCACGGGCGAGGTGCTGCGCGATGTCACCTGGGAGGTCAAAGCTGGCGATCGCATCGGGCTGGTGGGCGTCAACGGCGCCGGCAAGTCCACCCAGATGCGCCTCATTGCCGGCCTGGAGGAACCCACCACTGGCCAGGTGGTCAAACAAGGCGATCCGCGCATCGCCTACCTCCAGCAGGAATTCGACGTGGACCCGGAGCGCACGGTGCGCGAGGAACTGTTCCAGGCCTTCGGCGAGGCCGCCACTGTGCTGATTCGCCAGCACCATGTGGAAAAGGAAATGGCCAGCGAGCAGGCCGCCAGCGATCCCGACCACCTCGATGAACTGATCCACGAACTGGGGCGCCTGCACAGCCGCTTCGAGGCGCTGCACGGCTACGAGCTCGACGCCCGGATCGACAAGCTTCTGCCCACGATCGGCTTCAGCCCCGAGGGGGCCGAACGGCCCGTGGGCGACTATTCCGGTGGCTGGCAGATGCGCATCGCCCTGGGCAAGATCCTGCTGCAGCAGCCCGATCTGCTGCTGCTGGACGAGCCAACCAACCACCTGGACGTGGAAACGATCCAGTGGCTGGAGGGCTACCTGATCGGCCAGACGATTCCCCTGGTGGTGATCAGCCATGACCGGGCTTTCCTCGATCGGGTCTGCAACCAGATCGTCGAAACCGAACGCGGGGTCTCCCGCACCTACCTGGGCAACTACAGCCAGCACCTGGAGCAGAAGGCCCTGGAACGCGAAGCCGGCCAGGCGGCCTTCGAGCGCCAGCAGAAGGAACTCAGCGCCCAGCAGGCCTACATCGACCGCTTCCGGGCCAGCGCCACCCGCAGCACCCAGGCCAAGAGCCGCGAGAAATTACTGGAGAAGGTCGAGCGCATCGAGGCACCGATCGAGGCCGTCGGTGGGCCCCGCTTCCAGTTCCCGCCGGCGCCCCGCTGCGGCCGTCAGGTGGCGGTGTTCGAAAAACTCACCCACAGCTACGACGACAAGATCCTTTTCCTGGAGGCGGATCTGGAGGTGGAGCGCGGCGATCGGATCGCCTTTGTGGGCCCCAACGGCGCCGGCAAATCCACCCTGCTGCGGCTGGTGATGGGAAGCGAGTCCCCTGATGACGGCAGCGCCCGCCTGGGGGAGCACAACGTGATCGCCAGCTACTTCGAGCAGAACCAGGCCGAAGCCCTGGACCTTGACAAGACGGTGATCGACACCCTGTTCGAGGCCGTGCCCGACTGGACCCAGACCCAGGTGCGCTCGCTGCTGGGCAGCTTCGGCTTCAGCAACGACTCGGTGTTCAAAGAGGCGGGCAAGCTCTCGGGGGGCGAAAAGGCCCGCCTGGCCCTGGCACTGATGCTGCTGGCCCCCTGCAACCTGCTGGTGCTGGATGAACCCACCAACCATCTGGACATCCCCGCCAAGCAGATGCTTGAAGATGCCCTGATGGCCTACGAGGGGGCTGCCCTGCTGGTCTCCCACGACCGCTACTTCATCGCGCGGGTGGCCAACAAGATCGTCGAGCTGCGCGACGGCGAACTGGTGCTCTACCGCGGCGACTACGCCTACTACCAGGAGAAAAAACTTGAGGAAAAGGCCGAACGAGAGGCGAACGAGGCCACCCGGGCACGGGAAGCTAAGAAAGCCTCCAATCAGCAGAAGCAGAAAGCCCGCTCGGCGGCGCGACGCACAGCGGCCTAACCCTCCCTTTTAGGTCAAAGCGTCTGTGAAGGAAAACACCTTCCGTGGGCTCACCCCCAAAGGTGTGCATAACCTGACAGTACCCCCCGCTTCGGGATCGATGACTCTCTCCATCGGTGATTTCGCATCGTCCAAGCCCCAAGACGTCGAAGCTGCCGGCGACCATCAGCACCACCACCGCACCAGGGAAGCCGCCGAGACCTACTTCGAGTGCATCACCACCTGCTCCCTCGATGACGGCGAATGCGTGACCCTTTGCGTGGAGGAACTGCGGCAGCTGAGCTGAACCACCAGGCCATGGGAGAGCACCTCCGCCGCCGCGCCCCATCGGTGCGGAGGCGCTAACAGCCAGTTAGTAGCTCTGTGGCATTCGATACGCGACGTCTCGAAACACTTCGTAGCATTGGCATGTCCAACGCCCCGTCGCGATCTTGCCATGTCCGATCAACTCGACCTCAGCCTTGGCCAGAAGTTCGAACTGGAGCGCATGAATCGGGTGATCGATTCCACCGGGGATGCCCAGACTCTGCAAGGACTGGCCAAGCAGTTGCTCCAGGCCTGGCAAAGCCAGAAGGCCGCCACCCAGTGGATCATGCGTCAGCAACTGGCCACCCCTTCGAGCTTCTCGATCGATGCCTTCAAGGGGCTTGAGTTGATGGGATCCGACCCATCCAATCCGGCCGCTCCCCGCGCCGGCGCCATGGATGTGCTCTAGCGGCTCACCGCTGTGCTGAAAGCTCCGTCGGAGTCACCCTCAGCTTCAGCGGGGTCCCAGCTCGGATCAATTCCAATTCCATCGGACGCCCCACGCCGTTCTGCTCCACTGCTGCGATCAGCTGGGGAGGCCCCGCCAAGGGCTTTCCTTCCACGGCAACAATCACATCGCCCCGGCGCAGTCCCGCCTGCTCGGCAGGGCTGCCCTGGGTGACCGACATCACCACGGCCCCACGGCGGCTTCCCTGGCCTTCACCTGGTCTTACCGCATCCAGGCCCACGCCGATCATGGCGTGACTCACCCGGCCGGTGGCTAACAACTGGCGCACGATCGTGCGGGCACGGTTGATCGGGATCGCGAACCCCAGGCCAGCCCCAGGGCCAGAGCGCACCAGGGTGTTGATGCCCACCACCTCACCATCGGCGTTGAGCAGAGGGCCACCGGAATTTCCGGGGTTGATCGCGGCGTCGGTCTGGATCAGATCCAGCCGCTTATCGGTGATCCCCAGCTTGCTGACGTTGCGGTTGAGGTTACTGATGATCCCCAGAGTCACCGTGTTATCGAGGCCGTAGGGGTTGCCCACGGCAATGGCCCAGTCCCCCACCTGGAGGGCATCGGAATTGCCCAGGGGCGCCACCGGCCAGGGCCCTGCCCCCACCAGGCGCACCACCGCCATGTCGGTGACACGGTCGAGGCCGACCACCTTGCCCTCCACCCGGCGGCCATCCTTGAGCCCCACGGTCACCCGGCTGCCTTGTTCGACCACGTGGGCGTTGGTGAGGATCAAGCCCTCGGCCTGAAAGATCACACCGCTGCCCTGGCCACGCTCGGTGCGCTGGGAGGGGGGCTGGGCCTGGGGCATCCCAAAGAACTGACGGAACATCGGGTCCATCAGAAGTCCCTGGGGCAGGCCGGAGCCGCCGCGGCTGAGCACCGTGCGCTCGGTGTCGATCGTGACCACCGCCGGCCCGGTGCGGCGCACCGCCTCAGCCACGAACGACTGCTTGGCCATCCCAGAGAGAGCGCCAGCTGCGGCCTGGGCGCCCGAGGGGGGCACCAGCCACGGGGTGGCGGAGCTCAGCAGCAGAGCGGAAAGCAAGGGAACGGCCCGACGGGGGCGGCAGGACAGTCTCGGCATGCAACCGCAGGAGCGTGATGTTCAGACGCTAAGAAGTGTTCGCGGTCCTTGAACAGCGTCGAGAGGGCCGAGATGTGACCGAATGCGCGGATCAACTCCTGGCCCAAGGGGCGGCCAGACAGTCGGAGACCCAAAGCCGCCCTAAGCTTAATGAAGTTCTGTATCAACCCATGAACATCGACCATCTCCTGCTGGCTTTTCTCGCCTTCGGGGCCGCCTGCAGCACCCTCTGGGCCTGGACCTTCGCCCAAAATTCCCCATCTCGGCAATGATGGGTGAAGCACGGCGTTTTGGTCCCCTCACCTTTGCTTCGCCATGAGTTCCGTTCTCTCCCAGTTGCTTCCCCTGGCTTACGCCGCCTGTGTCCTGGTGCTGCTCTATCAGGCGTTCAAGGTGATGGCCCAGGGTTACAAGGCGATCCCCCGCCCGGGTGATCCAGGGGCTGGTTCCACGGCCGTCACCCCGACCCGGTCGAACGGCTCCGATCGCACCGGCCGTCTCACCATCCACCCCGAGTTGCTCGACGCCGACGGTCAGATCACCGAGGACGATCTGCTGACCGTGCGTTTCAGCGGCGACAACGAACAGCCCGCCGTTCCCCGGGACCCTGCCTGAATACCCTGATACGGGACCGCCAACTGGTACAACCGTTGCGTGCCCGAGATAACCGGTAGAGGCTTCATCGTTGGACCAGAGAACACGCATCGTGGCGGCCGTCCTGGGGAGCTTGAAGCTTCCACCCCGCTTCCGCCTGCACCTGATCAAGGAAGATCCTGTGCGACTTGAGCTCAGCATCACCCCGGCCTATGGCAAGGATCCGATCCTGGTCGGGCTGGTGGAATCGCAGGATCTGGTGGCCCGCCGGGACCGCGAAGGCAGGATTCCCCGCGACCTCCAGGGCACCTGGGACTGGACCGTGCGTCACGGCAAGGTGACCACCGGAGGCTGGAACCCCTACCTCAAGGAAGCCCTGCAGACGATGTTCGAGACCGGTCTGCCGGCGATTGTTTACGAGGAAACCACTGGCGAGGCCTATCACCCGGTCGACGGTGCCCGCCACGTGCGCTGAGGCCGATTGGTGCCCATGGCCACCGCTGTGCCTTGCCAGGGGAGCTACAACGAAGAGACGATCATCTTCAGGATTTCTTCATGTCTTCCCTGAAACTCTCTTTCGGGCCCCTGGTGCAACTGCTGGCCGCTCTGGGGCTGCTCAGCACCCTGCTGGTGGCTTTCGCGATCGGCGCCCTCGGCTGAACCGCCAATCCCTCCGGGGATCCTGGCGATGAGCCTGCCCAACTGGGCCGAGGCCCTTCCGATCGATCCCCTGCTCGGCCGCATCGTCGCCGCCCTGCCTTCCGGCGGAACACTGTTGCTCCAGGCTCCCCCAGGCGCTGGCAAGACCACCCGGGTGCCGCTCGCCCTGCTTGAGCACCTCGAACACGGCTCGAACCAAGGCGACGGGGCGGCAATGATCCTGATGCTCGAACCCAGGCGCCTGGCCGCCAAGGCCGCCGCCGAGCGCCTGGCCACCAACCTCGGGGAAACGGTCGGCGAGCGGGTGGGCTACCGGGTGCGGCTGGAGCAACGGGTCTCCGCCGCCACCCGCATCGAGGTGCTCACCGATGGCCTGTTCCTGCGGCGGTTGCAGGGCGACCCCGCCCTCGAAGGGGTGGCCTGTGTGCTCTTCGATGAGTTCCACGAGCGGCGGGCCGAGGCCGATCTGGCCCTGGCTCTGCTGCGGGAGGCCCGCTCCGTGCTGGCCCCGCACCTGCGCCTGGGGGTGATGTCCGCCACCTTGAATCTGCAGCCCCTGGCCGCCCAGCTGCCTGAGGCGGCGGTGATCACCAGTGAGGGCCGCTGCTTCCCGGTGGCCATGGCCCACCAGTCGCCGCGGGAGGGGGAGTCCCTGGCCCGGCAGGTGATCAGAGCCCTCGAGCAGCACTGGCTCAGCAATCGCCGCCCAGGCGACACCGTGCTGGTCTTTCTCCCCGGTCAACGGGAGATCCGTCAATGCCAGGAGGCCCTCGAGGCCTGCCCCTGGGCCACCGAGTTGATGATCGCGCCGCTGCATGGCCACCTCCCCCTGACCGCCCAGCAACGGGCGATCGCCCCGGCACCCAGCGCCGAAGGCAAGGTGGTGCTGGCCACGGCCATCGCCGAGAGCTCCCTGACGATCGAGGGGGTGACCCTGGTGATCGACAGCGGCCTGAGCCGCCGCAGCCGCTTCAGCCCCCGCACCGGCATGGATGGCCTGGTGACGGTGCCCGCCAGCGCCGCCAGCGCCGAGCAACGCGCCGGCCGGGCTGGACGACTCGGCCCCGGCCGCTGCATTCGCCTCTGGTCCCCGGCGGAGCAGCAGCGCCGACCGGCCTTCGATCCCCCCGAGCTGCTGGAATGCGACCCTGCCCCCCTGGTGCTGCAGCTGGCCCAATGGGGAGCTGGGCTGGGAAGCGAGCTGCCCTGGTTGGAGCCGCCCCCGCTCGCCAGTCTCCAGAAGGGCCAAACCCTGCTGCGCCAACTGGGGGCCCTTGATGGGGAAGCGGCCCTGAACGCCCATGGCCGGGCTCTAGCCCGTCTGGGCCTGCACCCTCGCCTGGGCCACCTGCTGCTGCGTGCCGCCGGACTGGGCTGCCCGGAGCTGGGTTGTGAGCTGGCGGTTCTGCTGAGCGAACGGGATCCCCTCGATCCAAGGCAGGCCGGCTGCGACCTGATGCGGCGCCTGGACTGGCTACGTCAGGGTGGCCGCGATCCCCAGCGGCGGCAACGGCTGGAGCTGCAACGGCAACTCCGGCGCCAGCTGAATCAGACCATCCCTGCCCTGGCGGCACAGGCCGCCGGCCCCGAAGCCCAACTCGGCCCGGAGGCCGAGATCAGCGCTGAACTCGTGGCCTGGGCCTACCCGGAACGGGTGGCGATCGCGCGCGGAGCGGGCTCCAACCGCTACCTGATGCGCAGCGGACAGGGGGCCCTGCTCCATCCCAGCGATCCCCTGCTGGGCTGCGAAGCCCTGGCCATCGCGGGACTGGAAGCGCTCAGCGCCAGCGGCGGAACGGCGACCGTTTCCACCGGAGCCGGCTCGGAGGCGCGGATTCTCGCCGCCCTGCCCCTGCCGGCGGCCGTCTTGGAACGACTCAGCCAGGAAGCGGGCGAGGAGGTGAGAAGCCTCAGCTGGGACTCCGCAGAGGGTCGGGTGCGTGGCCTGATCGAGCAACGGCTGGGAGCCCTGCGGCTGGGCAGCCGGCCCTGGAGTGATCCGCCGGAGTCTGAGGTCACCGCCTGCCTGCTGGGGGCGTTGAGGGATGGTGGTCTGCAGCTCCTCCCCTGGACGCCCGCACGGCGGCAATTGCAGCACCGACTGGTGCTGGCCCATCGGCAGCTGGGGGACCCGTGGCCCGACCGCAGTGATGGGGCCCTTGCCGCCGACCTCGACGGCTGGTTGGGGGAGCAGATGGTGGGGCTGCGATCCCTGACGGAGCTGGCAGCGGTCGACCTGGGGGAGGCCCTCTGGAGCGGCTTGCCCTGGTCCCTGCGCTCCGAACTGGACCGGCTGCTACCGGAGCAGGTGGCGATCCCCACCGGTCGCCTCGCCCGACTTGATTACAGCTCCGGCGAACCCGTTCTGGCCGTGAAGCTCCAGGAGTTGTTCGGCCTCAAGGAGGGCCCCAGGGTGCTGGGGGGCGGACGGCCCGTGATCGTGCAACTGCTCTCCCCCGCCGGTCGGCCCGTGCAGATCACCCAGGATCTGGCCGGCTTCTGGAAAGGGAGCTACGCCCAGGTGCGGCAGGAACTCCGGGGCCGCTACCCGAAGCATCCCTGGCCCGAGGATCCGCTCAACGCCGTACCCACCGCCTTCACGAAGCGGAAAGCGGCCAGCTCACCCCCCTGAGCAGGTGGCCGAAGCCGAAGTGGGTGAGCCCCTCGGCGATGCCGGCACAGCCCTCGCCGCGGGCCAGGTAGGTGGCCGGCAACCGCGAGAGCTGCGCGCGCAGGGCCGCCTCAGCGTTGGCCACCATCACTCCCTTGAGGCCCGTCTCAAACATGGCCAGATCGTTGAGCGTGTCACCGGCTGTGACCACGCGATCCCTGTCCACCTCCAACCAGTCCAGCAGCGTCTTCAACGTGGTGCCCTTGTTCACGCCCGCAGGGAGCACATCCAGATAGCGCCCGTCCGAGAGCAGGCAATCGGCCCCTTCGGCCTCGAGGCGGGGGATCAGGCGGTGGTCCAGGCGGGCCGGGTCGTAGAAGTACGCCAGACGACGGTTGTGACTCTGGGGCTGGGCGACCAGTCCGGGCTGACCGTGCAGCAAGGGACCCAGGCGCTCGGGCAGGCCCCGCCAGCGCCGGTCGATCGGCTCCACCGCCAGGGGCACCGGGCGCAGGCTCGTCCCACAGGCCACGGTGCAACCCACATCACCGATCACCAGGTGAGGGGCGATCAGGCCCAGGGGCCTTTCCAGCTCGAGCACCCGGGCCACCGAGGCCAGGTCCCGGCCGGTGCAGAACAGGTGCAACACCCGCTGGCGTTCGCGGCCGAGCCAGCCGTAGAACCCTCGACGCCAGGCCGTCGAGCCCGCCAGCAGGGTGCCATCGAGATCTGTGACCAACACCAGCTCCGGAGCGGCAGGCAGGGTGACGGCCAGTTGCTGCTGGAGCAGCCGACGGCGGGCAGCGAGGACCAGGACCAGCAGCGACAGACGATCCCGTCAGGCTAGGAGCGTGTGCCATTGGATCCCTTCTCCCAGGGGCCAGGTTGGCCCCGTTGCTCGCTGGCGACCTGAACGGGCTGGCTGAACGGGCTGAGTGGCAGGTTGAGCGGATGGGGATGGGTTTCGTTTCACGCGAACGGTTTCAAGCCGGTCATGGGATGTGGATGGTGTGACGCGGAAGTGTTTCAGGCACCCCGTCGCAATGGCTGACCATCGGTGCCCATCGGATCCGCCCTTCCTGCCCACGCAGAACACCCTGAAGAGCGGGAATCTGAGTAACGCCTGAAACAGAAATCCCAGGGGCTGACAAGCCAGTCGCCCTTCGTGGCCTTTCAGGTGGCGCCGAGACCGGCCTCGGCCGATGTCGCTTGGCCAGGCAACCAGCCCACTCCCCTAGAGGCCTCGACGGCAAGGGCGGGTCGTCTGGCCTGGGGCCAATCCGACCATCCAGCAGAGTGGATGATCCCTAGACGATCCGATCAAGCCTTGGGACGCTTCCACGCCAAGAACCGCCGCGACGCCTCTCGCCAATTGAGCAGCGCCATGGTGATCGGCGTGATCGGGGCCGTCAACATCGCTCACCCCGTCGGCCGTGCGGTCTTCGTGATCGCCTGCGCCATCAGCCTGTATTGGTGGTCCTGCTACCGACACCTTGAGCACTGAGTCCGCGACGGCGAAGGAGTCTGGCTGGACCGATGGGGCCTCGGGCCTCGCCAGCGCCTCTGCGCTGATCGGCGCGGGGACCAGCCGGAGTGACGGGCTCCCTCGCTACAGCGTGGCGAGCTTTAACCAAGCGATCGGCAACCTGCTGGAGCGTGGCTTCGCACCCCGTTTCCTGATCGACGCCACCGTGTCCCGGCCCCAGCTCAAGAAGGGGCATCTGTGGATGACCCTGGTGGACGGGGAAGCTTCGGTGAGCGCCGTGGTCTGGGCCTCCCAGCTCTCACGCCTGACCTTCCGGCCCGAAGAGGGCGACGGGGTTGTGGTGGTGGGCAAGCTCAACTTCTGGACCGCCCGGGCCTCCCTGGCCGTGCATGTCCTGGATGTAAGGCCCAGCCTCAGCAGCGTCCTCCGTCAGTTCGAGCGCACCTTGGAGCGGCTGGCCCCCGAGGGTCTGTTCGAGCCCGATCGCAAGCGTCCGCTGCCGGAGGCCCCCCGGGCGATCGCGCTGCTCACCAGCGTTCCCAGTTCCGCCCTCGCTGACATGCTGCGCACGGCAGCCGAGCGCTGGCCCGCCACCCGCCTGGTGGTGGTGCCCATCCCCGTTCAGGGTGTCGTCGAGGCCAGGATCTGCGCAGCCCTCGATGGCCTGCTGGCGCAGGCTGAGCTCCTTGGCTTGGAGGCGATCGTGCTGGCCCGGGGAGGCGGCAGCCGCGAAGACCTTGCGGTGTTCGATGGCGAATCCCTGGCCCGCCTGCTGGCCGAGTGCCCGCTGCCGGTGGTGACCGGGCTGGGCCACGAAGACGACACCACCATTGCTGATCTGGTGGCGGACTACCGGGCCGCCACCCCCACCGCCGCGATCGTCGCCCTGCTTCCCGATCGCCTGGCGGCCCTGCAGAGGCTCCAGCAAGAGCGGCGGCAGCTGCACAGCCTGGTGCGCCTGAGACTTGAGGGGATCGTGCGCCTCCTTCACGACAGATACCATCAGCTCCAGCGCTGGCAGCCCTCCCGGGCCCTCGAGGCCCGCCGCAATGAACTGGCCCAGCGCCGCCTTCTGCTGGAGGCCCTCTCGCCGGAACGACTGCTGAGTAAGGGGTTCTGCCTGCTTCGCACTTCAAGCGGCAAGCTGGTGCGCTGCATCGATCAGCTGGCCCCCGGCCATGGGATTGAAGCCCAGCTGGCTGATGGCCGCGCCGAGGCCACGGTCACGGCAGTGCATTCAACGGCCCAACAGCCCTCTCCAGCGCCCAGCTCCGCATCAACCCCATGAGTCCCAGCGAAGCCGACCCAGCAAAAAAGCCCCGCTCCAAGACCAGCCGGAACACGGTTGCGCCGGGGAGACCCGCTGAGGCCGCCGCCGAGTGGGCCAAGACCATCGCTGGCCTCAGCTACCACCAGGCCCGCACCGCCATGGATCTGGCCATCGCCCAGCTGCAGGCCGACGACCTGGAGGTCGAGCAGATGGCTGACCTGTATCGCCGGGCCCTGGCCTGTGCCGAACGCTGCGAGCAGGTATTGGCGGCGGTGGAGCAGGAGGTGATCCAGCTCGACCCAGAGAGCCTCACACCAGGCAGCCTCACCCAAGTCAATTCAGCCCACACTCCATCATGACCATCACCGAGCCGAGGCCGTCCAACGCACCAAGACCCTGGGTGGCCTGGATCTACCTGGCTCTGGCGGTGGCTGGTGGAATCCTGCCCTGGATGGCCAACCTGGAATTCATCCATCAGTACGGCGGAGTCTTCGACCTGGGGTTGTTCGTGCGGTTGGCCAATGCCAACCCTGCCGCCCAATCCCTTTCCAGGGATCTGCTGATCGGCTCGACGGCCGTTCTGCTCTGGATCGTGGTGGAATCCAGGCGCCTGGGCATGCGCGGCCTTTGGTTGGTGCTGCTCTGCACCGTGACCGTCGCCTTCGCCTGCGGTGCGCCCCTGTTCCTCTTCCTTCGGGAGCGGCGTCTGCTTGAACTCAGCCGTCTGAGTGGTAATCCACAACGGTTTGAGCCTCCACATCAATCGTGACATCGGTGGGGTCGATCGCCTGAGCTGCCGCTGGAGATCCGCTCGCAGTGGCTCCCACCAGAGACGTTCCACAGGCGGGACAAATCTCCGTTCCAAGGCTGGAGAGACCACAGGCCGGACAGGTTCGTAGGCGGCTCTGGAGGATCTTCCAGGCGATCACGCCGACGCCCGCCAGCAGCAATGGCAACAGCAGCAGGGTGAGAGTGATCCCCCCTAGGAGATCAAGCAGGAGGCGCCCGGCGGGACCTGGAGCCAGCAGCAGCAGAGCCAGGAGCAAGACCCACAGCCAGGGGAACGGACGTTGCATCAGCGATGGAAGCGCTGGTCCGTCTCCATCCAGCGCTCAAGAGCGGCCAAGGCCTCGATGCCGGCCCAGCCGCACAGCAGTGCTCCAACCAACAGCGCTGCCACCAGAGAGACCGCCACCAGCATCGGGACCAGGGTGAAGGTCACGATGGTCATGACCACGACAGCCCCTACGCCGGCGCAGAGAAGCATCAGGCTCGCCGGGAGGGGACGCAAGGAAAGGCTTGGTTTGCCCACGGATTCGCCACAAGTGTGTTCATCCTGCTCCCTGGTTCAGCCAATGGCCTTCACCCCGTGGTGCGGATGGCCCCCCCGCCCCCGGCGCCCGACCACTGATCACAACGCTGAGGGCCAGACCGTAATAGAGAATCACCCCCACCAGCCAGACCCAGAGGGTCAACACGAGCACACCGCCGATCACGCCGTAGGTCTGAAAGCGGGAACCCAGGGACACCAGGCTTCGGCCCAGGGCCACGTTCAAGAGGGTCAGGCTGAGGCCGATCAGCAGGGCTCCTGGGATCAGCGGACGCCTCGGCACTGGCCGCGACGGCAACAGCCTCAACAGGGCGTAGGCCAGAAGGCACGAGATCACGGCGGAGATCAAGAGATCAAGCGCCTCTGAAACAGGGAAAAACAGCAACAACGATCCAGGCACCCACTCAGCCACAGAGGCGCGCCAGGAGGACGGATTGAGCATGCGAAAGCTGGTGGTGAGCTGGTCAAGCACCATGAACACAGCCACAAAGAACACCAGAGCGAAGGCCTCGATGCGTACACGCAGAAAATGAGTCATCGAGACCTGCCAGGCCACCATCTTGGGAACGCTGGTGCGCAGTCCCCAAAGCCGATCCGCCCCCCGTTGAAGGGTCAGGTAAGCGTTGCTTGCTGTCAGAAGAAGAAAGGCCAGACCTACGATTCCAGCACCCGTGCCCTGGCGATACAACTTATCCAAGGAAACACGCACGAAGGGCTCCGCAGAATCCGGAAGTATCGAGGAAGCTGATTCAAGAATTCTTTCAGCCAATCCATCGTCGCGGCCCAATATACGACTGGCAATCGACACCACAATGAGCAGTATTGGGAATAATGATTGCAGACTGTGATAGGCGAAGGCTGCACTTAGATCAACGCAATCGTTGCGATCCCACAATCGATATGCTCGCCAAAATACCCTCATCAAGCGACGCGGAATTGCCCTTAGCTTCAAAGGCCCTTGCTGCTCCAACGTCGCGTCAAGCCAAGTTGAAGTGATTTTAGGCCGACCCTGAGAAAAGGCAGAACCATCAGACACAAGAAAGCCACCCTTTCGGGTGGCTTTCTCTCCATCTTACCCATGTCGCCTCTCACCTTAAAGATGATTGGCAATTTGAGTTGATGGTAAGAGATGAAAGTTTTACCTGGCATCGAGCTATTTTTGCAGGAAGCTACCCTCCAACTATCTTCGCCGCTGCCGCGTTTCACAACCGAGTTCGAGATGGATCGGAGTGGTTCCACGGCGCCATGAACACCAGGATAGGTCTATGAACAGACCCGGTC
>CALRUP020000029.1:0-14823 GCA_943371385.1 Paenacidovorax caeni
GGGGCGCCCGGGGATGCTGAGCAGCTGGCCCTGATCGGCCGGCGGCGCCACCCCGCCTGCGCCCGGGCCCTGCGCCTGGCGGTGGAGGAGTTGGAGCGCGCCGACCTTCCCCTGTTGGCCGCCCTGCTGCCGCCCCTGGGTCTGCAGCGGGATGGCGCCGATTTCCCTTTGCTGGCGCGACTGGCCGGTGACCCCGGGCCGAGGGCCCTGCGCCTGGGGGCGCTCGAAGGGCTGGCGGTGGGGCTGAGCGCCTGGCCGCTTGCTCGCCTGCGTCAGCTCCTGGAGCGGCTGGCTTTGGACCTCGACGGCACCCTGGCCGCCCAGGCCGTGGATCTGCTGGCCCGCCTCCCCGCTGGCCGCGCCGGGTTGGTGCGTCTGGCCCGCCGGCACCTCGATCCCGCCGTGGTTGCACGGGTGCACAGGCGTCTGCTGGAAGCGGCGGCCAGCCCCCTGTTGCTGGTGGTGCATGGGCGCGCCCAGGGGGAGATTCCGCCGGAGCTGCTGGAACTGGCCGAGGCCCTGGAGCGCCGCCGTGGGGCCCCGGTGCGTTTCCAGGCCCTCACAGCAGCAACGGCAGTGGCACCACCCGCGGGCACGGCTGTCGGGATCCGCCCCCCTTGGCTACTCGTGCCGCTGTTGCTGCTGCCCGGCAGCCATGTGCGCCACGACGTGCCGGCGATCGCCGCCGCCTGGCGCCAGGCGGGGCCGGTGCGGGTGATGCCGTTTCTGGGGGCCTGGCCCGCCTGGCAGCGGGCCCTAGGGGCCGAGCTGGCCGAGCAGGCCCAGGGGTCCCTGGTGAGCGGCGGCCTGGAGCTGCCCCGGCTGCTGCATCACCCCGTCGAGGGCGACCTGGGACAGCGTTACCTCCGGCATCTGAGCGAGGTCACCGGGGCGACCTGCGTGGCCAGTCCATACAGTGCGGCAGACCTGGAGACGTTGAAGCTGGCGATCCCCACAGGCGCCCTGCCCCTCACCCTGGCGGCCAACCGACTCACCGACAGCCTGGGCGATCTCCTCGGGCCGCCCCTGCTGCAGCGCCCCCGTTTCCATGCGCTGCTGCTGGAGTTGTTGGGAGAGTTGCCATGAGTGAGCCCATTCCGGGCAAGGTTTACCTGGTCGGAGCGGGCCCGGGGGATCCGGAACTGCTGACGCTCAAGGCCCATCGGCTCCTTGGCGAGTGCGATGCCCTCGTCTACGACTCCCTGGTGCCGCAGGCGTTGCTGGCGCTCACGCCCGAGCATTGCGAGCGTCACTTCGTGGGCAAGCGCCGGGGCCACCATTCGGTGCCTCAACCGAGCACCAACGCCGTGCTGGTGGAGCTGGCCCAGCGGCACCGCTGTGTGGTGCGTCTCAAGGGGGGCGACCCATTCCTGTTCGGCCGCGGCGGCGAGGAGGCGGCCCACCTGGCGCGCCATGGGGTGCCGGTGGAGGTGGTGCCGGGGGTGACCGCCGGCATCGCGGCGCCCGCTTATGTGGGTATCCCCGTCACCCATCGCCGGGCGGGCTCGTCGGTGACCTTCGTGACTGGCCATGAGGAGATCGACAAGGGCAGGCCAGGTGTCGACTGGCGCGGCCTGGCCCGCTGCAGCGACGGGCTGGTGATCTACATGGGCCTGCACAACCTGCGCCGGATCGGCGAGGAACTGATGGCGGGAGGTCTGGCGGCCACCACACCAGCGGCTGTGATTCAGCAGGGAACGGTGAACGGCCAGCGGGAACTGGTGACGGTGCTCTCTGAGCTGGCCGACCGGGTGGAGGCGGAGGGTTTTGAGTCCCCCTCGATCGTGGTGATCGGCCAGGTGGTGGAGGAGCGGGTGCCGGCCTGCGCCCCCGCCCCCGCCGCAGTGGACCTGCCGATTCCCTTCTGAGGACCCCCGGCCGCTCCCCTTTGATCAACTGCTGAGTTGTGGGGCGGCGCCGGAGGTTCGGGCTGCGCCTGGCGCCGGAGGCCCTGGGCCGTGGTCTTTTCCAGCTTGCCGAACACAGACGCAGAGCCCGCCACCGGCCAGGACAACCATGGCTGGATGGAAACAGCCTGCCCTGCAGTGATTTTGCATGCCTTTGGCAGGTTTTCGGGCTCCGTCAAGCCGCCCTCACATTTCTTCACCTGGCGAGCCAGGATGAACGCTGATGCACCCCATGCCATGCCCACCCTCTCGCTGCTCGAAGGCTTCCTGGGCTTTCTGATCGCCACCGTGGCGCTCTGGGCCTTTCGCCTCTCCGCGTCCCCCCGAGTCCAGTCCTGAGCGCCCCCTTGGCCCTCATTGTCATGGGCGGAACCTGGCTTGAGCAACGCCAGAGCCCTGTTCCGCTCCTGCGTCACATCCCGACCCCTTTCCACGATGACTTCCCTGCTGCGCCGCTACTTCCTCAAGGACGGCTTCTTCGCTAACGCCGGTCTGTTGATCCTGCGTCTGTCGATCGGTTTGATGATGATCCACCACGGCCAGGAAAAGCTGGCCGACCCGGCAACCTTTGCCGCCAATTACGTGGCGCCGTTGCACCTTCCTTTCCCGCTCTTCTTCGCCCAGCTGGCCGGCTTCTCTGAACTGTTCGGCTCCTGGTTCGTGATTCTCGGTTTCCTGACCCCGTTGGGTGCCCTGGCGCTGACCGGAACGATGTCGGTGGCCGCCTACCAGCACATCCTCACCAGTGGGCTCAACATCTACGTGCTCGAACTGGTTGTGCTCTACATGGGCGGCAGCGTGGCGATCCTGCTCAACGGTCCGGGCCGTTTCTCCTTTGATGCCGGCATCGCCTCCGGTCTGCTTGCACCGGATTCAGAGCTGGCAGATGCTTCAGGCGACGACGGCACGATCAACACGGGAGAGCTGATTCCTGTGCTCATCCGATCCGAGGATTCCAGCGCCAAGGCGGTGGGTCACTCCCTGCGGCGGCGCTGAGCCCGGGCTCACTCCAGCTTGAGCACTCCGCGGGTGCGCTGGCGCCGCTGCTGGTCCTGGGCGTTGAACGCCTCCATGCAGTTCCCCCGCGGCGCCAGCAGGCAACTCACGTAGTCGGAGGCATCGATCAGGGCCGCCCTCAGAGCCTTGGCCGCGGGGGTGCGCTGGCTCTGACTGCTGCGGTTGCCGAAGTTCAAGGTGCCGGCGGCGCCGGTGAGCACCTGGCCGGTGCGGCCCATGTTGGGGGCCAGCAGCAGGGCCAGGCCAGCGGCGGGCAGCAGGCTGACGCCGCTGGAGTTGGCTTCAGCGGCGTTGCTGGCCCGGCCTTCCACGGTGCGGGAGCCGACCACCTCGCCGGTGCTGCTGTCCACCACGCGGATGTCGATCGCCACGTAGTCCTTGGTTTCCAGCTGTTCTTTGGCGGTGCCCACACCCAACAGGCCGAAGTTGCTGCCGGAGGCCTTGCTCTCCACATTGCTGTCGTAGGAGGTGACGGTGCCCAGCACGATGTAGCGGGCGCCGGTCATCTGGCCCTTTTTGGCGGCGGTACTGCCCGTGCCTTTGCGCACGATGCCCAGATCGGCCAGCTCCTGCTCGGAGAGCACCTCCTTGAGGTTGCGGCGCTCCACCACCTGGAGATCACCGGTGGCCTGAAGTTCGTTGGCCAGGGCGGCGGCCAGGTCCTGGGCCACGGGCCCCTGCCACCACCAGGTGCTCTGGGTGACGGTGTTCTTGAAGTCGGGCACCGAGACGGTGGGGCGCCGCTGGCTGGAGCGAATCGGCTGGCTCTGCTGGGCGCCGGCGGCGAGGGGGCTCAAGCCCAGGCCCGCCAGCAGCAGCAGGGCCGAAAGCGGTGAGAGAAACGCACGCAAGGAGGGCACGGCGGGCTTGGGTGGGGTGGCCCGTTCATTGAAGCAATGCACCCGGGGGCCCATCGATGGCTGGTGACGCCACTTGCAACACCGGCTGCGAAGCGTGGATTCCCGCCCGTTCGGTAGCGAACTGAACGGCCCGGGGGGCCTGCCGTTCGGTTATGTGGAGCTACTTAACCTTCCTTGATCGGAAGGGAGATTGCTATGCCCAGTTCAGGCCTGCTTCTGGATCCAGCCAGGCGGGGTCCCCGTCCGGCTCCGATGTTCGAGCTGATCCCCTACGAGAAGTTCCGCGACACCCCCGCGGTGCGCTTCTTCGACATCACGGTGCCCACCTCCAATGCCCGCGATCTGGTGGTGCACACGGGCCCGGCGATCAGCCCACCCGACGATCCTGAGACCGGCGCCTGGCAGTTCTATCTGCATCCCCACCAGGAAGACAATCTGCTGGCGATGCAGGGCGGTCGCACCTTCTATCTGGTGAACCTGGGCTGGAACTATCCGTTCCACATCGTGCGCCTGGAGATGGGTGGTGACATCCTGCGCATTCCCCCCGGCACCTTCCACCGTTCGGTCTCCGACCCCAATGGCTCCCTGGTGCTCAACCAGGCGGTGCGGGAGGAGGGGGCCAGTCTCGTGCGCGAGTTCCGTGTCTATAACAGTCGCCGGATCCCGCGCCTGTTCGCCACCACCTCCCGCACGGCGCCGCTGCCCAAGCTGCACGGGGTGAGCTGGTAGGGCACGCCTCAGAAGAGTTTGAAGGGGTTGAAGCCACCGCCCCGCTTGCCCCCACCGCCCTCAGGCTTGCCTTCGCCGTCCTGGGGGCCCAGCCCTTCGAAGGGCGGCAGGGTGGCCTGCGACTCGCGCTCCAGCACCACCACCCAACCGGGGCCCTGGAACAGGCTCACGCCGCCGTAGGCCTGCAGGCTGGTGGTGGGCAGCTCCATCGCCCGACGGGCCTCGGCGCTCATCACGCAGGAGTTGCGTTCGGGGCCCAGCAGCACCCCCTGGGCCACCAGCTTGGCGATCACCGATGGCGTGAGCTCAGCTTCCGCTTGGCTGAGTCCATCGCGCTGGGCACTGGATTCCCAGATCACGATGTCCCGGTTGTCCGTGCCGCCGCCTTTGCCCAGGCCGATCACCTGTCCGCCATAGGCCAGGGCCTGGGGCACAGTGCCCCAGCTCAGGCGCAGGGCCTCACCCTCCGGGGCCGTTTTCAGATCCAGGGCGCCGAGGAAATCCTTGGAGCCATCGAGGCTGAAGCGAATCTCGGGGCTGTAATTTGCGATCACGACGTGTTCCCCCACCAGGGAGGCGCCCAGGGGAATCTTCGGGCCATCGTTGCCGCTGGGCCAGGTGCCGATGGTGCCGCCGGGCCCAGAGCGAAGGGCGGGGTTGGCCCGCAGGGTCTTGAAGGCTTCCGCCAGCCGTGTGCGGTCGGTGCCCAGCTCCATCACCTCCGGCTGGCCTGGCCCCGCCTGGGCGCCGCAGCCCCAGAAGCGCAGCAGCCTGGCTTTGGCGCCCGGCTCGATCGGCGGGATCTCCCCAGGCCGTTCAGGGCCGGCGCCGCCCTGGGGGCTCAGCAGCGGCAGGGCCGTGCCCAGTTGCAGCCCCGCAGGGATCCTGTGCTCCGCCTGGGGTCCGCTGGCTGGGGTGCGGGGCGATTGGAGCCGCAGCAGCAGGCTCCGGCTGGTCTCGGTGCTGAAGCTCAGCGAGCCTCCGCCCATCATCTGGCCCAAGGACGGCATCTTGATGCTGCGCGTCGTGGTGGTCTCAGCGCTGATCCGGTAGGTGGCCACAGGTGTGGCTCCGCCTTTGGCGGCTTGTGCCGGGCCCCGGCGGGCGGACTTGGGGGTGGCGGCCTCGGCCGCAAAAGCCACACCAAAGCTCGTGACCAGCAGAGTGCTCAGCAGCAGGCGGGCGGCGGGGCGTGGCTTCGGCATGGCTCGCGGAAGGGGTTCAGGCTGGCAGGGGGTCCAGGCGCAGATCAACCGTGACCTCCCCGGGGTTGGCGGCGCGCCAGGGGGCCGCGCTGAGCCATTGGCTGGGAGAGACCCCGTCGCTTAGGGCCTCCGGACGGAACCCGTCGCGCTCGCTGCCCAGAGTCCAGTAGCCCTCCAGAGCCGTGCCAGTGCTGGTCTCCAGCACCGCCAGCTCCAGGGGCACATGGGGGGCGATCGCGGGATGCAGGCAGGGGTAGAGCTGATCCTGGCGGTACCGCACGGCCACGGGCTGCTCCCCCAGGGGCAGCGGCCGCCCGTTCAGCACCACGGCGAAGCGCTGGCGGAACGCCGCCGAGGAAAGGAGTTCAAAGCGACGCAGGGAACTGTCGACGAAGCGACTGGTGCTGCCGCCTTCCACCGGGGTGTCGCAGAGCAGGGGCCAGGCTTCCCGGGCCCGGCGGATCTCCAGTCGTGCCTCCCCCTGCTCCCAGACAAGCAACCGTGGGCACTGCCAGTCCCAGATGGCGTGGAAGGTCGTGGGATCAAGCATCAGGCCATCGGCCGCCAGCCGGGCCAGCACCGCCTCCAGGTCCGCCAGCAGGGCGCTGGGCAGCATCAGCTCATCGTGGAGCCGGGGGCCGAAGGGCTCCATCGCCTCAGGCCGGTTCGCTGGCTCCAGCAGATGCACCGCCAGGGCACTCCAGAGCAGGGCGATGGCCGCCATCCATTCGGTGCGGGGCAGGGTTTCGATCGCCCGGAACTCGATCAGTCCCTGGCAGCCGGCGGCCCAGGCGGGATTCCAGAATTTGTCGATGCTGATCTCGCTGCGGTGGGTGTTGCCACTGCGGTCGGCATGGAGGTGGCGCAGGGTTTCGCTGATCAGCACCCGTTGATCGCCCTCAGGCAGACCTTCGAGCACCTGGTGGGCGAGCTCCAGATCGAGCCAGGAAGCACTGCCCTCATCGGGCCGCGGGGCCTGGGAGGCGGGGCCCACGGAGGGGTTGCTGAACAGATAGGCCAGGCTGGGGTGGCGCTGCCAGAAGCGCAGCACCCCCACCAGCCAGGAGGGGCGGCTGAAGAAGGGGTTCGTTTCGAGATCGGGGCCGCCCCAGAGCAGGTGGTTGCCCCCGCCGGTGCCGACGATGTGGCCCTCGTCGTCCTTCCAGGAGCGCAGGCCCACCGCCGCCCCCGCTTCCTCCAACATCACCATCCAGCCGGCATAGGCCTGCCAGTTGAGGCACACCGGCAGGTTCACCTCCAGCACACCGGGATCGGCGGTCAGCCCCAGCACCTGCCAGTGGCCGGTGATGTCCAGGGGCAGCACGCCGCCCAGTTCCGGCTGGCGCTTCCCCGCGCTGGCGGCGGCGATCAGCCGCAGCAGCTGCTCCAGGGGTTCCCGGGCCAGGGGCGGAAGGAAGAGACTCCAGCCATCCGGGTGCACTTCCAGGGTGAGCACCTGGCGCAGCACACCCTCAGGGAAATGCTGCAGGGGCAAGCGCAGCCCCGCCGGACCGGCGGCGGGCAGCAGCTCCCGGAGGGGTTCAGCGAGTGGCCATTCGGCCGCCTCCCAGCCCGGTGTGGCCTCCGGATCGAGCTCAAGGTCGTGGTGGCAGAGGGGGGCGGCCCAGACCCGCCGCTCCGGATCGAGGGTGTCCCGCAGGGCCAGGGGCCGCAGGCCGCAACCCAGGGAGGCCCCGATGGCCTCCAGGAAAGGCACGGCCTCGGCCTCGGGAAGGGGCCCCAGGGCCGCGGCGGCCTCGTCCGTGACGCCCTCCTGGGGCCAGCGCACGATCGGCTCCCCGTCGGTGCCGATGATCAGGCGCAGGGCCCAGCGGGGGTTCACCTCGCCGTCGTAGCGCTTGCCCGGGCAATAGATCAGTGTGCTGCTGGGCCAGGCTCGGCGCTGGAGCTCCAGACCCAGGGCCCGCGCATAGCCAAGCTTGGTGGGGCCATCGGCGGCCACACTCCACTCGGCCCCTTCCGGGAGGTCCGGCACGTAGGTGGGTTCGCCGCCCAGGGTGAGCTGCACCCCGGCGGTGGCCAGGCGGCGATCGATCTCACGGGCGGCGGCCAGGGACCCGTTGAGCCAGGGGGGGGTGGGTTGGTGGCGGAGCTGGAGTCAGGGCGTAAAGCGGCCGCCCAGCGCACTCTGTTCCGTCCTTCAGATTTGGCCTGATAGAGAGCCGTGTCGGCGGCGGCATAGAGGTGATCGAGGGAGTGGTCCAGGTGTTCGCTGCTGGCGGCCCCCAGGCTGATCGTCACCTTCACCGGTTCACCCTCCCAATCGATCTGTGAGGCTTCCACCTGCTGGCGCACGCGCTCGAGAATTGAACCGGCCGAGGTGGTGGTGCTGGAGAGCACCAGGCCGAATTCCTCGCCCCCCAGCCGGCCCACCAGATCACGCCCACGCAGGGACGACCGAATCTGGTGCGCCACAGCCTTGAGCACTGCATCCCCACAGACATGGCCGTAGGTGTCGTTGATGCGTTTGAAGTAATCGATGTCGACCACCGTGAGCACGAAGGGCAGGCCTTCATCGAGGCCACGGTTCAGCATCTTTTCGCTGACTTCCATGAAGGTGCGGCGATTGGCCAGGCCCGTGAGCCCATCGGTTTCGGCCACCCGGTGCAAGCCGGGAAGAAGGCTCTGCTTGAGGGTGAGGGTCAGCACAGTCAGCAGACTGCCCAGGATCAGAATGCTGAGGCTCGCCAGCAGCAGCATCTGCTGAATCACCAGCAGGTTGGTGGCCTCGGCGTTGAAGGTCATCAGCACCAGATAACGCGTCTCCCGCGGGGTGGCGTCGAAGCTGAGCTGGTTGAGCAGCCGCCACTCGGTCTGGGTGCGCTGCCAGGGGAAGTGGAACGATCGGCTGGCGAGGCGGCAGCCGGGCGTGGGCTGGGCGAAGCAGTCCAGCCTGGCGCCATCAACGCCCTCACCCAGGTCGCCGCGCTTGAGCAGTTCCGAGAGGGAACTCCCCACCTGGGAAGGCTTCGAGCTGAGCAGCACCCTGCCGCTCCCGTCGAAGACCAGCAGCTGATCGAGGCTGTCGGTGTCGGGGCTGACCGGCTGGCTCCGGTAGAGCTGCACCATCCGCTGCCGATCGCTTTCGCTTTTCTCTGCCTGCAGGAAGGTGCTGATCGAGGCACTGATCTGATCGCTCTGGCGCACGATGCTGCGGTTGGCCGCGATCAGGGCCAGGGAGCCTGTGGAGATCCCGATCAGGGCGCTGCCGAGCAGACCCACCAAGGTCATGATTCGGATCAGGCGCTGGTTGACCTCGTCGGCCAGGTTCGACTGGATCAGTTGGTCGAAGCTGGTCATCGGCTCAGGCTGGGGGCGATCGGGACCGTGAGGTGAGCGTTGTCGAGCAGTTCGGCCGTGATCGACCATTCGAAGGTGCTCTCCACGCCCGGCGGTCCGGAATAGGTGCCACTGACGGCGGCGGTGAGGTCCGGTTTCGAAGAGGTGGCCAGGGTGATGTAGCGGTCATCGATCGCCCCCATGCCGCTGGGGTCGAAGCCGCGCCAGCCGGCCCCAGGCAGGTAGACCTCCGCCCAGGCGTGGAGGTCGTAGCGCTTGGGCGCCGGTTCCACCAGGTGGTAGCCGCTCACGAACCGGGCCGGCAGCCCCACGCAGCGGCAGGCCTCGATCATCAGCATCGCCAGGTCGCGGCAGGAGCCCACGCGCTCTTTGAGGGTGCGGCCGGCGGGCCAGGCCGGACCGGTGTGACGCTGGGTGTACTTGACCCTGTCCTGGATCGTTTCCACCAGCTGCGAGAGGAACATCAGCGCCCGCTGATCACTGCCCATCAGGGCCTCCTGGGCCAGTTCCACGGCGGCCGGGTCGTGCTGACCATTGGGCAGCCAGCCCTCGAGGCTGCCCATCAGATCGCCGTTGAGATGCCCCACCGGATAGGGAAGGGAGAGGCCATTCTGCTCCAGGCAGATCTCCAGGGGGGGCGGCAGCTGGGTTTCCACCTCGCAGATCGATTGAACCTCAAAGTTGTCCGTGTGACCCAGAAACCAGGCCCGCTGGATCTCATCGCCGCTGGCGGCCACCAGGGGCCAGGAGCGGCAGGGTTCCGGTGAAAAGCGCAACGCGAAGCTGATCAGTCGCTGGAAGCCATGGCCGCGGGGCTTGAGGCAGAGCCGATGGGGTCCGAGCTGCACCGGTGCGCTGTAGCGATAGGTGAGGGTGTGGCTCAGTCGGGCGCGCATGCCGGCTCCGATGGACTGGGGATGGAGGGGGTGGAAATGACAAAGTACCGCCCGTCGATCTGCCCATGCAGCCGGTTGAGATCGCTCTGAAACTGATCGATGGCCTCGTGGAGCCCCTGGGCCATCAATTCATCGATCCGCACGAAACTCCAGGAGGCCAGCATCAGGCCGCTGAGGCATTCCAGATCATCGGGTGGACCGGGCACGCGATTGCCGCGGATCACGCCCAGGGTCCGGTTGATGCCCTCCAGGCAATAGCGCAGCGAGCGGGGAAAAATCGGGTCGAGCAGCAGAAATTCCGCCACGGCCTTGGGGGTGATGCCCTGCTGCTGGGCCTGGCGGAACATCTGGTAGGCCCCTGTGCAGCGCAGCAGTGAAATCCACTGGAGTTCATCGAGAACACCGCCCACATCCTCCGGGCTGGGCAGCAGCAGGAAGTACTTCACATCGAGGATGCGGCTGGTCTTGTCAGCGCGCTCGATCAACCGGCCCAGGCGGCTGAAGTGCCAGGAGAGATCACGACTCAAAGTGGCGTCGGTGATGCCGTAATACAGCTGGCAGGCACGGCGGATCTCCCGCAGCTGTTCCTGGGGAGGCTGGGCCCAGAAGCTGTCGCTCTCCTGCATCATCCAGTAGAGGCCGTTGATCTGCTCCCACATCTCGGTGGTGATCACCTCGCGGATCTGACGCGAGTTTTCCCGGGCCACGGCGATGCAGTTGAAGATGCTGCTGGGGTTGGCCTCCTCCCGCACCAGGAAGCGCACCACGTCCTCGGGTTGGCCGTTGGGGTAGAGCTTGTCGAACAGCTCGCGATCGCCGCAGGCGTCGATCAGGGGCAACCAGGGTTCGGCGCTGCCGGGGGGGCAGTCGAGCGCCATCGCCTCACTGACTTCGACGAAACGGGAGATGTTCTCGGCCCTCTCCACATTGCGGTTGATCCAGTAGAGCGAGTCGGCAACGCGGCTCAGCATGAGGCTTCGTCCACGATCCAGGTGTCCTTGCAGCCGCCCCCCTGGGAGGAGTTGACCACCAGGGAGCCACGGCGCAGGGCAACCCGGGTGAGGCCCCCGGGGCTGACCCAGGCGTCCTGGCCACGGAGCACGTAGGGGCGCAGATCCACGTGGCACGGATAGAGCTCCCCTTCGCTCAGGGATGGCACCGTGGAGAGATCCAGCGTGGGCTGGGCGATGAAGTTGCGCGGGTCGGCCTGAATCTTGGCGGCGAAGGTAAGGATGTCCTCTTCCGTGGAATGGGGACCGATAAGCATGCCGTAGCCGCCGGCCTCGGCCACTGATTTCACCACCAGTTCCTTGAGGTGGGCCAGCACGTAGGCGCGGTCGTCCTCGCGGGAGCAGATGTAGGTGGGAACGTTCTCGATGATCGGCTCCTCATCGAGGTAGTAGCGGATCATCTCCGGCACATAGGCGTAAATGAGCTTGTCGTCGGCGACGCCGGTACCGGGGGCATTGGCAATCGCGACCCGTCCGGCCCGGTAGGCCTCCATCAGCCCCCGCACGCCCAGCATCGAATCGCTGCGGAACACAGCGGGATCGAGGAAGTCATCGTCGATGCGGCGGTAGATCACATCCACTGCCTCCAGGCCGGCGGTGCTGCGCATCCACACCCGGTTGCCCTCACAGACCAGGTCACGGCCCTCCACCAGCTGGATGCCCATCTGCTGGGCCAGGTAGCTGTGCTCGAAGTAGGCGCTGTTGAACACCCCGGGGGTGAGCAGGACCACCTTCGGGGAGTCGGTCCAGGGGGCCAGCTCGCGCAGGGTGCGGAGCAGGTGGGAGGCGTAGTCGTCGATCGGCTGCACGGCCCGACCGGCGAACAGGCTGGGGAACATGCGCTTCATCACGCGCCGGTTCTCCAGGAAGTAGGCCACGCCGGAGGGGCAGCGCAGGTTGTCCTCCAGCACCCGCCAGGTGCCCGTGCCGTCGCGGATGAGATCCAGGCCGGAGATGTGGCACCAGCGGCCGAGGGGGGGCTTGAAGCCGTTCATCTGGGGGCGCCAGCCCTGGGAGCTCTCCACGTCTTCGCGGGGCACGACGCCGTCGTTCATGATCTTCTGGGCCCCGTAGACGTCGCCCAGAAAGGCGTCGATGGCCTCCAGGCGCTGCACCAGGCCCTTCTCCAGGATCTGCCAGGCACTGGTGGAGATCAGGCGGGGGAGGGGATCGAAGGGCAGGATGCGCTCGCTGCCTTTGTCACCCGAGTCGTTCAGGCGGAAGGTGGCCCCCAGGCGCTTGAGCAGGATGCCCGCCGCCGCGTGGCTGGTGTTGAGCTGATCGAGGCCTAATTGCCCGAGGGAGGAGAGCAGAGGCTTGAGTGCCTGGCGGGGCTGGGCTGTGGCGCTGAAGTATTCGTCGTAGCCCTTGTGGGGCCTGTAATCCGTGAACATGGAGGCCCTGCGCAGGTCGTGATCATGAACAGCGGTGGAACCCGCTCCGGTGACCGTTGATACGAAACAGAGGGCTTGGCGGGCCTGTTGTCAAGCAGGCCAACGGGTTGGATGGCCCCCTGTCTTGTCGTGGCGACAACTTTAGACACCGTTAATGTTGGTGAGATGAAGCCTGCATAGCTGCCTAGTCGCTCACAGCCCTCGCAATGTCCATACCTGTGATCGAACCCACCCTCTCGAACCCATCGACCCAGGCCCCTGGCGATGGTTTCGAGGCGGGCCTATCCCTGCAGCATGGGTCAGCACAGCTTGAGGGCGACGACCGCCGGGAGTATCTGCGTAACTCCATCGAGGTCACCAAGTCCATTTCCCTGGCCCTGGCGTCCGCCGATGGGCAGGTGATCGGGCCCTGGTTCTCGGCCGACATTCTCGATCTGAGCGCCGGCGGGCTCTGCCTGGTGCTGACCTCTGGCCAGGAGTTTGAGCCCGTCAACCGGCTGGTGCTCAACCTCAGCAGCCAGCCGGGCTTTGGTGTGGAGGAGCTCCCGGTCAGCTTGCGCTGGTACGTCAAAGGCGGATTACTGGTGAGCCTCGGAGTGGGCTTTGATCAACCATTGGATCCCCTGCCCCTGTTGGCCTGAGGGGCTGACTTTTAAAGGGCCACTTCCCGGGTGGATTTGAAGAAGATCGACTTCGGGTCGAAGGCCTTCACCTGACGGGTGAGGGCCTCGAAACCGATCGGGACGCAGTCCTGGGAGGGATCCCGGGGGCAGAGATTGGGCACCAGCTCGGAGCCCCCCGCCGCCTTGGAGTCGTAGGACCAGCGCAGGCTTCGGCCACCGAAGAGGTTCTGCTTCGGCGGCTTGGTCAGGGTGGGGATGAGCAGGTCGAAACTGGCGGCCTGGAAGCGTCCGGCCGGCAGGCGCACCAGCAGGTTGCGACTGAGCTTCTCGCCAGGATGGATCACATCGTCGAGGAACAGCCAGCCGGTGGAGAGGGTGCGGCCCTGCTCAGCGGGGGCGAAGCGCTCGGCCCGGTCCTGGGGTCCGAGCAGATAGAGCACTTCGGTGGCTCGATCAGCGAAGTCCGGATCCTCGCCTCTCTGCTGCAGGCGGATCCCCTTGAGCTGCCACACGCTCGGCAGCAGGTAGAGATTGCGGCTGCTGGAGTTGGCGGCGGTGATCTCCAGCTCCAGCTCCAGATTGGCCTGGCCGGCGATCTGGGTCGGCCGCAGCCGTCGGCTGGGGCCGACGGTGATCTGCAGGCTGAGGCTGGCGGGTGCCATGTCGGGCACCAGGATCTCCTTCCAGATGAAGGTGTAGGCCCCCCAGGTGGCGGCCACGACGATGCCGATCGACTGGATCCAGTTGTGCAGATGGTTGGAGCGCACCCAGGAGGGCACCGGGTCCTTCGCTGGTGCTGGTGCTGGGGCTGGCGCGGGTGCGGCAGGCGTGGTCGGCTGGGGCTGCTCCATCGCTCAGGGGCGGGAGGCCGCGAACACCTCTCCGACCCGGCGAGGACAGCGCAGGGGTTTGCGGCAGGTGGCGGTCTGGGCGCTGCTGACACTGGTGAGGGCACGGTTGCCGGGGTCTTCGCCCACCTCGGCCAGCAGCTTGGGATCACTGACCCGGTCTGCTGCCAGAGCGTTCATGGCCGCGGCGGTGCAGGGGGAAGCGGTGGCACCGAACCCGCTGAGCAGGGCATAGGCCCGCTGGCTGCGGGTGCCCTGGGTGGCTGCGTCGGTGCTGCCGTAGGCGGTGCGCGCCGGCGAGAGCTTCTGGGCAGGGGTGGAGGGCTTGAGGCCCGGGCTGGAATCCAGCAGCACCCCCGCCAGGCAGACCGCCTGCAGGTTGGCGGCCGGCCCGGGGCTGGCCGTGCCAGCGCTCTGTCGGGAGAGGAAGGCCTGGCCGAGGCCTGTGGCGATCCAGTAGGCGAGGCCCCAGGAGCCGTAGCGCTCCTGTTCACCGCTCAGACCTTTCGCGTCTAGCAGCAGTTCGCCGCTGGCGGGGCAGTACAGGGCGCTGGTGTCGGCGCTGGCGCCTCGGGCGCTGGGGCAGTTGGCCAGGAGGCCGTTGGCGGAGCTGACCAGGCGCGGGGTCGGCCAGGTCACGGCGGCGGTGGCCGGATCGCCGTTCCAGGCCTTCCTCAGGGGGGCGCTCACGGCGACCACGGCGGCCTCCAGGTCGGCAGCGGTGCCAGGGGCGGCGCCGACCGGCGTGGCCAGCATGGCACCGGAGGCTGCGCTCAGAACCAGTGCTGAAATCAGGAGCCCGGGGGCGGAGGTCGGAGCCACGGCGGGGAGGGACGGGACCCGTTCAGTGTGTTCGCTGCTTACAGCCCTGGCAACGGCGCGACATCACCGGTGAGCTGCCAGGCGGCCCAGAATTTGTGGTCGCGCCAGTCGCGCACGGGCGGGTTGGTGCGGAACTCCTCCTGCACCTGGACGAGGGCGTCCATGCGTCCCTTGCCGGCCTTCAGGAGGTC
>CALRUP020000030.1:0-11515 GCA_943371385.1 Paenacidovorax caeni
CCTTGCGCTGCCGGCGCGGATGTACTGGCTGACGGTCACCAGGGCAAACAGGAAGCCGCTGCAGGCTGCGGTGAGATCGAAGGCCACGGCCCGATGGGCCCCCAGCAGCCCCTGGAGGCGCGGGGCGCTGCCGAAGAGGTCATCTGGGCTGGAGGTGGCCAGCAGGATCAGATCAAGCTCTTCGGCCTCCCAGCCGGCGTGGGCCAGGGCCCCGCGGGCGGCTTCCAACGAAAGGCTGGTGAGCGATTCGCCTGGGCCCGCCACCCGCCTGGCGCCAATGCCCGTGCGGCTGCGGATCCATTCGTCGTTCGTCTCGACCCGCTGGCTCAGGTCGTCGTTGCTGATGCTGTGGAGGGGCAGCCCGCGGCCGCAGCCCACCAGTGCCATCCCTGAGCCCCGTTGGCCGAGCGACACCTGATCCGACCCAGATCGCGTCAGTCAATCACAGGCGCCGGCCGCTCCGGCCGCCGAGCTCAGGCGGAGCTTGCGGTGGCGGGGTTGCCGGCGCTGGAGGCCGGGGCGATGGCGCCGGACTCGGCGCTGAGCTTGAGCAGATCGTCCATGACGCCATGGTTGGCGGCCGAGTGGACCAGCCGCAGGGCACTCACCACCGAGAGGGCTTTGCTGCTGCCATGGCCGATCACGCAGATGCCGTTCACGCCAAGCAGCAATGCACCGCCGTGCTCGGCGTGGTCGAGGCGTTTCTTGATGCGCACCAGGTTCGAGCGCAGGAAGGCGGAGCCCACCTTGCCCCGCCTTCCCCGGGGCAGTTCGGCCCGCAACACATCCAGCAGCACGCTGCCCACCGATTCAAGGAACTTCAGCAGCACGTTGCCGGTGAAGCCGTCGCAGACCACCACGTCGTAGTCGCCGGAGAGCACGTCGCGGCCCTCGCAGTTGCCCGCGAAGCGCAATCTCGGTTCCTCGGCCAGCAACGGGTAGGTGCGCTGGGCGAGCTCGTTGCCCTTGCTTTCCTCTTCGCCGATGTTGAGCAGTCCCACCCGGGGCTTGCTCACCCGCAGCACGTCCCGGCTGTAGATGCTGCCCAGCAGGGCGAACTGGTGCAGCCAGGCGGGCTTGGAGTCGGTGTTGGCGCCGACATCGAGCACCAGGACCTGGCGGGCGGGGTCTTTGGTGGGAAACAGGGCGCCGATCGCCGGCCGGTCGATGCCGGCCAGGCGACCCAGCCGGAAGATCGCCGAGGCCATCACGGCCCCGGAGTTGCCGGCGGAATAGACCGCCAGGGCTTCTCCGGCTTTCACCAGGTCCATGGCCAGGTTGATGCTGGCGTCGCGCTTGCGCCGCACCACGGTGGCTTCCTCGTGCATGCCCACCGAGGGCCCGCTGGGCACCAGCACGATCAGCCCCGCCTCCTGGGCCACCTGCAGCTCACGTTCCAATCCGAGGGCCGCCACGGCCTGACGGGTGGGCTCGGTTTCGGCCACGAAGCGGATGCGCAGGGGCAGCCGTCGCACCGCCTCCAGGCAGCCCTCCAGGATCGGGCCGGGGGCGTGATCACCCCCCATGCCATCGACGGCCACCCAGAGGCGGTCACCATCACGGATCGGAGCGTCGCCACCACCGGGGCCCTGCTGCAATCGCCGCAGGGGATCAAACATCAGTGGGTGCAACACGGATCCGGCCACGGATCCGGCGGTGTTGGCCACCGATCCGGCGACCGAACCAGCGGTGTTGGCTACCGAGCCGGCGACGGATCCAGCGGTGGTGGCGGCGGATGTGGCCGTGTCCACCAGCGAGGTGACCGCGGCATTGCGGCGATACCAGATCACAAGCCGCCGGATCGCGCGATTGGGTTTCACGCGGCGGGCGCTGGGAAGGCTGGACTCAGGTTCCTTCGGAGGCAACGGCATCCACAATGCGCTGGAACAGGTATCCCGTTCCCCGGGCCGTGAGGATCAGCTCGGGGTTCGCAGGATCATCCTCCAGTTTGGAGCGCAGCCGTGAGATGTGGACATCCACCACCCGGGTGTCCACATGACGCTCGGGGGTGTAACCCCACACCTCCTTGAGGATCTCGCCGCGGCTGAAGGGCTCGCCCGATCGGCTCACCAACAGCTCGAGCAAGCTGAATTCCATGCCGGTGAGCCGGATGCGCTCGTCGCCCCGGTAGACCTGGCGTTTGTTGGTGTCGATGCGCAGGTCGCCCACCTGAATCAAACCGGAGTTGGGGATCCCTGCCACCTGCTCCTTGTCCACCCGCCGCAGCACGCAACGGATGCGCGCTTCGAGCTCCTTGGGGCTGAAGGGCTTGACCACGTAGTCGTCGGCGCCGAGCTCCAGGCCGGTGATCCGGTCGGCCACGTCGCCGAGGGCGGTGAGCATCACGATCGGAACGTCCGATTCCTTGCGAAGCTCCTGGCAGACCCCGTAGCCGTCAAGCTTCGGCATCATCACGTCGAGCACCACCAGATCGGGGGTGACTCGGTGGAAGGCCTCGAGGGCTTCGACGCCATCGCTGGCGGTGATCACGTGGTACCCGATCATCGTCAGCCTGGTTTCCAGGATCCGGCGGATGCTCGCCTCGTCGTCGACGACGAGGATGGTTTCCTTGGCGGGGGGGGTAGCCGTCATCGCGGCGGTGTCAGCGTTACAACCGGTGGCACTACTGAAAAGCTCCGAAGGGTCACAGGTTCACCGAATACCACCAATCTTCATACACCCAGCTTGGCCCGCCCCACCACCTCCTACGTCTGCCAGAGCTGCGGAGCCCAGTCACGCCAGTTCTTTGGCCGCTGCTCCGCCTGTGGCAGCTGGAACAGCCTGGTGGAGCAGAACGCCCCGGCGACGGATGGCAGGCGGCGGCGCACCGCCCCCGGTGGAGGCTCTGGTAGCGACCCTGGCGAGCCCGGCCGCCCCCGCCGATCGCTGCCGATTCACAGCGTTGGTGAGGGGGCCTTCCAGCGCCTGAGCAGTGGCTATGGCGAACTGGATCGTGTGCTTGGCGGCGGTCTGGTGCCCGGCTCCATGGTGCTGGTGGGGGGCGACCCGGGCATCGGCAAGAGCACCCTGCTGCTTCAGTGCGCCGAGGCCATGGCCCGTCGCCATTCCGTGCTCTATGTGAGCGCCGAGGAGTCGGCCCAGCAGGTCAAGTTGCGCTGGCGGCGGCTGGCGGAGAGGCTTTCGGATCAGGGCGCTGACCATGGGGAGCCTGTGTCCGCCCTGGAGCCGACGGTCGCGCCAGCGGGCCTGCAGCTGCTGGCCGAAACCGACCTGGATCAGGTGCTGCAGGAACTTGAGGCCCTGCGGCCGGCGGTGGCCGTGATCGACAGCATCCAGGCCCTGCACGACGGGGAGCTGAGCAGCGCTCCAGGCTCGGTGGCCCAGGTGCGCGATTGTGCCGCCGCCCTGGCCCGCATCGCCAAGCGCCAGGACACGGCCATGCTGCTGGTGGGTCATGTGACCAAGGAGGGTCTGCTGGCGGGACCGAAGGTGCTCGAGCACCTGGTGGACGCTGTGCTCACCTTCGAGGGCGACCGCTTCGCCAGCCACCGGTTGCTGCGGGCCGTGAAGAACCGCTTCGGCGCCACCCATGAGCTGGGGGTGTTCGAGATGCGGGGCCAGGGCCTGGTCGAGGTCAGCAATCCCAGCGAGCTGTTCCTGGGGGGTGAGGAGCTCACCGCCGGCACGGCCACGATCGTGGCCTGCGAGGGCACCCGGCCCCTGGTGGTGGAGCTCCAGGCCCTGGTGAGCAACACCAGCTACGCCAGCCCCCGGCGCACGGCCACCGGCATCGGCACTAACAGGCTGCACCAGATCCTGGCGGTGCTGGAGAAGCACCTGGGGCTGCCTCTGTCCCGCTTCGATTGCTACCTGGCGGTGGCGGGGGGACTGGAGGTGGAGGAGCCGGCGGCGGACCTGGGGGTGGCCGCGGCGGTGGTGGCCAGCAGCCGCGATCTCACCCTGCCGCCGGGCACGGTGCTGGTGGGCGAATTGGGACTCGGCGGCCAGCTGCGGCCGGTGGGGCAGTTGGAACTGCGGCTTCAGGAGGCGGCGCGACTGGGGTTCCGCCGGGCGGTGGTGCCCCGGGGCAGCGGTCTGGGGCCGATGGCGGCGCTGCTGGAGCTGCAGCTGCTGGAGGCCGGCACCGTCGCCGAGGCGCTGGTGGCGGCGCTGGGGGAGAACCCCGCCGGCGACGATTGAGTCCGGGGGTTCAGAAGTAGACGTCGACGTTGCTGCGGCCGGAGGATTTGAGCCAGTTCTCGATTTCCAGGTAACCGCCCGGGTAGAGGCGCACGGCGCGGCCCCAGAGATCTGCGGCCTTGTCGAGCCAGCGATCAGCCGAATCTTGATCCCCTTCTTCCTGGGCGAGACGGCCCCACTTCTCATAGATCAGACCCATGTTTTTGAGGCAGGACGGCGAGTTTGGGTTTTCCTCCAAAGACTTGGTGTAGTACTCGAGTGACTTCTCCTCCTCGCCATTGCTCATGAAGATGATCGCCATGTTCTTGAAGATTTCGCCCCGGTCGATCGCGTTGTCCTCCAGCTTCAGGGCCTCTTCGTAGTTGTCCAACGCCTCGGCGTAGTCCCCATCACCCTGGGCGGAGAGCCCGTCTTTGTAATAGATGTAGGCCTCCTTGGCCCTGGAACTGATCGGCATCAGCTTCACGATCAAGTCGGCCATGACCGTGAAGCTCTTGTCGATGAAGTTGTCGTTGCGTTGACTGCGCGGCACGGCCAAGGAGCGTGGAGTTGCTCCCATCCTCCCCCCCCCGGCACCGCTGCCTCCAGTCGGGGGCCTGGCGGGGGAGGTTGTTGGCTCCGGTCCCTAACCTTGGAACCCTTGCTCAAACACTGATTCTCCTTCCTGTTCCCAGCCGTCACGCCCCCCTTTCGCTGGTACCCGCCGTGGAGATCCAGACGACTGGGGCGGTCGAACCCCTGTTGCTGGAGGTGGAGGGGATGAAGTGTGGCGGCTGTGTGCGGGCTGTGGAACAGCGGCTGCTGGAGCAGCCCGGAGTGGCCCAGGTGAGCGTCAACCTGCTCACCCGCACGGCCTGGGTGGGCCTCCACCCCTCACTCCCGGAGGGTGGCTCAAGCGATCCGCTGCCAGCACTGATCGCCAGCCTGGGGGGCCTGGGGTACACCGCGAAGCTCCGCAACCGCAACCAAGATCCAGCCAGCCCGCAGGGGCGCCGCCAACGCCTGCACTGGTGGGAGCAGTGGCGCCAGCTCGTGGTGGCCCTGGTCCTGTTGCTGGTGTCGGTGGCCAGTCACCTGGCGGAATCGGGTCAGCTGGCGGTGCCGCTGTTGGCGGAGATCCCTTTCCATGCCCTGGTGGCCACCGTGGCCTTGGCGGGCCCTGGTCGCCCCATCCTGGTGGCCGGGGCCCGGGGTGCCCTGGCGGGTGTGCCGAGCATGGACACCCTTGTGGGGCTGGGCATGGGCAGTGCCTACCTGGCCAGCCTGGGGGCCTTCCTTTGGCCCGCCCTGGGCTGGCAGTGCTTCTTCAACGAGCCGGTGATGCTCCTGGGCTTCGTGCTGCTGGGCCGTTTTCTGGAGGAGCGGGCCCGCTACCGCACCGGCCGCTCCCTCGAGCAGTTGGCCGCCCTGCAGCCCGATACCGCGTTGTTGTTACTCGATGGCGGAGAACCTAGGCAGGTGCGGGTGGGTGGCTTGCGGCCCGGAGATCGGCTGCGGATCCTGCCCGGTGATCGGGTGCCCGTGGACGGGCTGGTGCGCTCAGGCCATTCGGCGGTGGATGTGTCGAGCCTCACCGGAGAGCCCCTGCCGCTGATGGCCGCTCCGGGGACCTCCCTCGCGGCCGGCAGCCTGAATCTGGAGGCGCCTCTGGAGCTGGACGTGGAGCGTTCCGGCGCCGACACCGCCCTGGCCCGGATCATCCGGCTGGTGGAGGAAGCCCAGGCCCGCAAGGCGCCGATCCAGGGGCTGGCCGATCGGGTGGCGGGTCGTTTCAGTGTGGTGGTGCTGGCCCTGGCCGCCGCCACCTTTTTGTTTTGGTGGCTTTGGGGGGCGGCACTCTGGCCCCAGGTGCTGCTGGCGGCACCGGCGTTCTCTGCCCACGGCTTCCATGGAGCGAGTGGCCTGCAGGCTGGCCATGCGGTGCTGGGGGCCATGGCGACGACTCCCTCCGCCCTGGCACTGCAGCTGGCGATCGCGGTGCTGGTGGTGGCCTGCCCCTGTGCCCTCGGTCTGGCCACCCCCACGGCGATCACCGTGGGTACGGGTCTGGCGGCCCGCTCCGGTGTGCTGTTCAGGGGTGGAGATGTGATCGAAATGGCGGCCCGGGTGCAGGTGATGCTGTTCGACAAGACCGGCACTCTTACCCTGGGGCGGCCGCTGGTGACGGTGGTGGAGGCGGCCCCTGGCGTGGAGGCTGATCGCCTGGTGCAGATCGCCGCCAGCCTGGAGCGCCAGACCCGTCATCCCCTTGCCCATGCCCTGCTGCAGGAGGCCCAGGCGCGTCAGTTGAACCTGCTCGCGGTGACCTCCAGCCAAACCCACGCCGGCCAGGGGGTGGAGGGCACGATCGATGGGTTGGCGGGCGGCGCCCGGGTCGGCCGACCCGGCTGGCTGAGGGAGGTGGGTCTGGCGCTCGATCCGGATCTGGAGCGGCGTCTCGATCAGTTGGAGCTCCTGGGGGCCACGGTGTTGGCGGTGGCCGAGGGCTCGCGGCTGCTGGGGCTGGTCGCCGTCGAAGACCAGCCTCGCCTCGATGCCGCCTCCACCCTGGCGGAACTGCGGCGCCTGGACCTCGATCTGGGGGTGCTCAGCGGCGATCGCGAGCAGCCCGTGCGCCAGTTGGCCACTCGCCTCGGACTGCCGGCCGAGGCCTTGGCCTGGGAACTTCTGCCGGAGCAGAAGTTGGAACGGATCATGGCCGCCAGGGAGCGGGGGCCCGTGGCGATGGTGGGGGATGGCATCAACGACACCCCGGCCCTTGCCGCGGCCGACCTGGGCATCGCCGTCGGCACCGGCACCCAGATCGCCCAGGACACGGCCGATCTGGTGATCCTCGGGGAGCGCCTGGAGGGGGTGGCGCTCGCTTTGGGGCTGGCCCGCTCCACCATGGCCAAGGTGCGCCAGAACCTGGCCTTGGCTTTCGGCTACAACCTGATCGTGCTGCCGATCGCCGCCGGGGTGCTGCTGCCGGCCTTCGGAATCCTGCTCTCGCCGCCACTGGCCGCCCTGCTCATGGCCAGCAGTTCGATCACGGTGGTGGTCAACGCCCTGCTGTTGCGGCCCCGTCTGGCATGAGTGAGGGCCTGGCTGGGCAAGGGAGGGTGGGGCCTCCTGCGGGCCGGGGGCGGTTTCTGGTGCTCGAGGGCATTGATGGCTGCGGCAAGACCACCCAGCTCGAAGCCCTTCGCCAATGGCTTCCGACCAGTGGACTGTTGGGGCCAGGGGCCGCCCTGGTGGTGACCCGGGAGCCCGGCGGCACGGCCCTCGGCGAGGCCCTGCGGGAGCTGCTGCTGCATCCCCCCGGGGAGGCGACCCCGGATCCGTTGGCTGAATTGCTTCTCTATGCCGCCGATCGCGCCCAGCATGTGCGTCAGCGGATCGAGCCGGCCCTGGCGGCCGGCGATTGGGTGATCAGCGACCGCTTCGTGGGCTCCACCGCCGCCTACCAGGGCGATGGCCGGGGGCTTCCGTCGGAGTGGATCACCGCCCTGGAGGCCCTCGCCACGGGAGGTCTGGTGGCGGATCTCACCCTCTGGCTGGATCTGCCCCTGGAGCGCTCGCTGCAGCGGCGGGGCCACAGGCCGGCGGATCGGATCGAATCGGCCGGTGGGGCGTTCCTGGAGCGGGTCGCTGGGGGGTTCGCCCGGCTGGCCAACGAGCGGGGCTGGCGCCGCATCGAGGCTGACCAGGGGCCCGAGCAGGTGAGCGCGGCGATTCGTCAGCAGATCCAGGAGCGGTTTCCGCCGGCTTGGCCTGCACCGGTAACGGCGGAGGTGCTGTCGCCGCTGGGGGAGAGTCATGGCTGATCCGTTCGCGGGGCTGGTGGGCCAGGAGCGGGCCCTGACCTTGTTGCGGGCCGCCCTGGAACGCCAGCGGCTGGCCCCCGCCTACCTGTTCTGTGGCCCTGAGGGCATCGGCCGCCGGCAGGCGGCGCTGGGCTTCCTCGAAGGGGTCCTGGCTGGCCCCCAGGGCAGCGAGACCCTGCGCCGGCGACTGGTGGCCGGTAACCACCCCGACCTGCTCTGGGTGGAGCCCACCTACCAGCACCAGGGGGAACTGGTGCCTGCCTCCGAAGCCGCCGAGCGCGGCGTGAGTCGGCGCGCCCCCCCCCAACTGCGTCTGGAGCAGGTGCGCGCCGTGGGCCGTTTTCTGGCCCGCCGGCCCCTGGAGGCCAACCGCGTCCTGGTGGTGATCGAGTCGGTGGAGGCCATGGCCGAGGGGGCGGCCAACGCCCTGCTCAAGACCCTGGAAGAGCCCGGTGGCGGCCTGCTGGTGTTGCTCACGGCGGCCCCCGACCGGCTGCTGAGCACGATCCGTTCCCGTTGCCAGGCGATTCCCTTTTCCCGGCTGGATCCGCTGGCCATGAATCAGGTTCTGCAAGCGCTGGGCTCCCCAGCCGGGGCGGCCTCCGAGCCCCCGGGTCTGCTGGAGCTGGCCGCGGGCTCACCGGGGGCGCTGCTGCGGCACCGGGAGCAGTGGGACCAGTTGCCCGAGGGCCTGGCGGACCGCCTGCTGGCACTTTCCAGCGATCCGATGGAGGCCCTGGCCCTGGCCCGCGACCTCACCGAGGCCCTTGATGGGGAGCAGCAGCTCTGGCTGCTCGATTGGTGGCAACTGCAACTCTGGCGGCGGACCCCCTCGATCCAGCGTCAGCGGCGCCTGGAGCAGCTGCGTTCCCAGCTCAGGGCCTACGTGCAACCCCGTCTGGCCTGGGAAGTGGCCTTGTTGAGCTGAGGGCTCCCCTGAAGCTTCTGGCCGTTAGGACTTCAGGCGGCGGTGGGAGTGTTCAGCGGCTGGCCGGTGGTGCCGCGGTGAGCAGCGAACAATGGATGGAGCTCCTCGAGCTGCGCACCGTTGGGTAATTCCAGGCAGTAGCCCGCCCCGTAGACGGTCTTGATGAACTGGGGCTTGCGCGGGTCGGGCTCCAGCTTGGTGCGCAGGTGGCGGATGTGGACCCGGATCGTTTCGATGTCGTCGTCGGGTTCGTAGCCCCACACCTCCTTGAGGATCAGCGCTGGGGCCACCGTTTGACCGTGGCGCTGAAGCAGGCAGTGGAGCAGTTCGAATTCCAGGTGGGTGAGCCGCACCGGCGCGTCGAACCAGTTGGCTTCGAAGCGCTCGGGCACCAGAATCAACGGCCCGTAGCTCAGGATTTCACTGGGCTTGGAGGACACCGGCGCCCGCTCGGTCCGGCGCAGCAGGGCCTTGATGCGCACCTGGAGTTCCTCGAGCTCAAAGGGCTTGGTGAGGTAGTCATCGGCGCCGGAATTGAAGCCGCTCACGATGTCCTTGGTGCCCCCCAGGGTCGAAATCACCATGATTGGAATGTGGGCGGTGCGCTCATCCCGGCGCAGCCTCTGGCAGAGGGTGAGACCATCCACTTTGGGAAGGAGCAGCTCCAGCAGGATCAGGTCAGGGCTGAACTGCAGGGCCAGGGCCTGGCCCTTGAGGCCGTCTTCGGCGGCTTGCACGTCGAAGCCAGTGCGTTCCAGCTGGGCCGTCACCTGCTCTCGCATGGCGCGGTCTTCGTCGATCAACAGGATGCTGGGCTTCATGGCTGCGGGCGTTGAAGCGGCTGGCGACGTCTCCAGGGGAGCGTCACGGGGGCCGGCGGTCGAGCGCCGGGGCCTGGGGCCAGCGGAGGGCAGTGGGCGGGTCGTGAGCAGCACCGGGGCAAAGTCAACGCTTTTCCTTTCGATTCGCATTTTCATCCGATTTCCACGCGCTTGCGACCTTGGCCCCCGCTCTGGCAAGGCATGAGCCCTCAGTCACGGGCCAGGGATTCGAGATATCGCACCGACGAACGACGCAGAAGCCCTGCCGCAGCTGGGTTGAGCCGATAGGCCAACCACGGCCGACGAAAGGGATCTTAAGAATCTCTTCATTGTTGAGGCTGGGTTGCCGGCGCCTTCCGCAGGCCGCTGGGCACGCCTGAGCGATAAAAAAAGACCCCAGCCCTGGGGCTGGAGTCTTGGTAAAAACTCCCCGGGCGGGATTCGAACCTGCGACCAATCGATTAACAGTCGACCGCTCTACCGCTGAGCTACCGAGGATGGCAACCGCTCGAACCTACCCCTCGGCCTGTCCGACCGGCAAGGGGGTGAGCAGGCGCCGCAGGGTGCTTCCGTCCTGCCAGGAACCCAGGTGACCACGCTCCATCAGCGCGGCGGCGGTGCAGCGTTCCAGCTCGTCCAGCCGATGGGTGATCCACAGGGCCGTGAGCGGCTCCCTGGGGCGTTGGCAGAGGGCGCAGATCAGATCCAACACGTCGTCCTGGCTCTCCGGGTCCAGCAGGGCGGTGGGTTCATCGAGCAGCAGCAGCCCGGCCTCGCTGGCCAGGGCACCGGCGATGGCCAGCCTCTGTTTCTGCCCGCCGCTGAGGGTGTGGATCGGCCGCTGCTCCAGTCCCCCCAGGCCCACCTGCTCAAGAGCCGCCCGCAGGCGGCGCTGACGCTCAGGCGCCGTCAGGTTCGCCGGCATGGAGAGTTGCAGGTCGGTGCCGCAGCTGGGCAGGAGCAGTTGATGGTCGGGGTTCTGAAACACCAGGGCGGGCTTGAGCGCCAGCCTGAGCCGTCCGCGGCTGGGCTCCAGCAGGCCGGCGATCAGGCGCAACAACGTGCTTTTGCCACTGCCGTTGCCGCCCACGATCATCCACAGCCCGGGACGGGGGATGGTGAGGCTGCAATGGGCCAGGGCTGTGGCACCTGTGGGCCACGCGAAGGCCACCTGCTCGATGACCAGGGGCGGCTCGCTCGGCGGCGGCTCAGGGGACGCCAGGACGTTGCCTTTCAAGGCCCTCAGTCGTCGAAGGAGAATCCTGGGCGCTTGCCGCCACCGCCACCGGTGGTGGATTTTTCATAGAGCTGAACGGCCACCAGCTCACTGCTGAGCAGGGCGATGCGTTTCTCCTCGTCCTTCTCGCAGGTGAGTTCAAGCACGCGGGGATGCCCGCTTTCCAGGGCCTCCTTGATCTGGCCGTGGAGAGCCTGGGCCGCCTCCAGGTCCTTGCGCTGCACAGCCACGGGCATGGGGCTCAGCTTGAGCGAGAGCTCGACGACGTACACGGGCGGAGGAGGGAAGAGCTCACCACTCTGGCGAATCGCGCGCCCCTAGGTGCATCGACTCATTTTCTGCGCCCGGCGGGAGGCGCCGACGCGGACGGGAACATTTGGCCGTACGATCGGCATGTAACGAAAAATAAAGTCACCCATGACGATTGCTGTAGGGCGCGCGCCTTCGGCCCGGGGATGGTTCGACGTCCTCGATGACTGGCTCAAGCGCGATCGCTTCGTTTTCGTGGGGTGGTCCGGTCTGCTGCTGTTCCCCACGGCCTACCTGGCCCTGGGCGGCTGGC
>CALRUP020000031.1:0-9831 GCA_943371385.1 Paenacidovorax caeni
GACCGGGTCTGTTCATAGACCTATCCTGGTGTTCATGGCGCCGTGGAACCACTCCGATCCATCTCGAACTCGGTTGTGAAACGCGGCAGCGGCGAAGATAGTTGGAGGGTAGCTTCCTGCAAAAATAGCTCGATGCCAGGTAAAACTTTTATCTCTTACCATCAACTCAAATTGCCAATCATCTTTAAGGTGAGAGGCGACATGGGTAAGATGTAGAGAAAGCCACCCGAAAGGGTGGCTTTCTTGTGTCTGGATGCATGCCCCTTCTTGACTTACGTTGATTCTCTCACTGTTTGAGATTAACTCTTCTTCTGCGTCAACGCACCTTGGGAGATCTGATCAAGTCGCGCGATTTCTTTTTTGCTTGAGCCGGTTCAGTGGTGGTAAATCCTGGAGAGGCTCAGTGCGTGGTTGACTCCTGATCTGAGGCTCGCATTTCAGCTCACTACGTCAATGACAACTTGGTCAAAGTGAGTGATCGTGCTAAAGCCTTTGCTGTCGCGTTCTGGATTCCCAGGACGGTCGCTGAATATCGCCTTCATCCCGGCTGATTGGGCTGCTTCTAATTCGGCAACGGAATCACTTACGAACAGAATGTCTTGTGGGAGAGTAGCAAGTTGTGCTGCGATTTGTCTGTAGCTTTCAGTCGCCTGTTTTGGGCCCGTGCGCGTGTCGAACCAGTGGCTGAACAAACCCCTCAGGTCTCCCTCTGCGGTGTGTCCGTAGAGCAATTTCTGTGCGCTCACTGACCCCGATGAGTAGACCGCAAGGTTTAGATCAGCCTCGGCCCAGGTCTTCAGTGCGGGCGCCACATCGCTGTAGAGGGGAGCGATCAGCTCGCCGCTTCGATAGCCGCTTTCCCAGATCAGCCCTTGCAGTTGCTTCAGCGCTGTGAGCTTGCGGTCTTGATCGATGAGCCATTCCAGATAGGCCACCAGGCGGGAATGGGGATCCAGATCGGCTCCGATCAACACCGCTTCTGGATCATCGGCTCTGGCCTGTTCCGCTTCATGCAGCAACCCGCATACGGGTTCTTCGTGACGGTGGCCCTTCAGATACTCGACCAGATGGTTTCGGGCATAGGGGAAGAGGGTTTCCGCCACGAAGCTCACCGGACAGGTGGTTCCCTCGATGTCAAGCAGCAGATGGGTGATGGGGGCCATGATGTGAATCTGGGTCGTCGTCAGAGGCTGGGACCGGCTAGGCGATCGAGCCCGTCCAGTAACAGCTGCCGCCAGTGTTGCTCCAGCAGGAATTCCAGGATCTCCAGGTGGCGCCTGGCGCTGAACAGCTCATCTCCCCAGGCGTAAAGCCCATGGCCAGCGATCAGCAACCCCTGGGGTGCTCCGGCCAGCAGGGGAGCGGCCCGATCACTCAGCCGCCTCAGGTCCTGGTCGTTGGCCAGCACGGGCAGATGCACGCGCGTGTCATGACTCTCGATGCCTTTGAGGCCCTTGAGCATCTCCAATTGCTCCAGCACTACGGCACCATCGGCGCCGCTGGGCGTGGGATTGGGGTGCTCAGCTGCCACGGCTTGGCGCGAGAGCAACGTGGCGGCCTGGGAATGGGTATGCAGCACGGCCCCAGCGTTCGAGTGGCGCACGATGGCCAGGTGAAGGAGGGTCTCGGCACTGGCGCGTCCATGGCCCCGGAGCACCTGAGCCTGGCCATCCACCACGATCAGATCCTCTGGGGCAACGGTTCCTTTGTCGACACCGCTGGGGGCCATCAACAGCTGAAGCGGTTCACGCTGGAGCACGCAACTGAAGTTGCCCCCGGTGCCATCGCACCAACCCCGCCGGTGGATGGCCGCCATGGTGGAGCTCAGGTCTTCGGCGAGGTTGGCCGTCACGGAAGGTGGGCACTGGACTCCCTTCTAGCCCACGGGCCTCTGTTCAGCGTTGGCAGCTGGGACACCAGTGGCTGCTCCGTCCCGCCAGCCGCTCCCGCGCGATGGGGGTGCCGCAGCGGCGACAGGGCTCGCCCGTGCGTCGATACACCCAGGCCTGCCCCCCATAGCTGCCGTTGGTGCCGGACAGGTCGCGGAAATCGCTGAACGTGGTGCCGCCGGCCCCGATGCTGGTCTCCAGGATCACCACCAGGGCCCGTCGCAGCTTCTCCAGTCGGTGGGGTCCCACCCGTCCGGCTGCCGTGGACGGGGCGATGCCCGCGGCGAACAGGGATTCGTCGGCGTAGATGTTGCCCACACCGGCCACCAGGCTCTGATCCAGCAGGGCCGCCTTGATCGATCGCCGGCTGCCCGCCAGCCGCTTCTGCAAGTAGGGCGCGGTGAACTCTGGCGCGAAGGGTTCAGGGCCCAGGTGCCGCAGGCCGGTGATTACGGACTCGGCCGCAGAGCCCGGGGGAACCCACCACATTTCGCCGAAGCTGCGCAGGTCCACGAAGCGCAGTTCCTCGCCCTGGTCATTCCAGATGCGGACTCGAGTGTGTCGGCAGGGCTCCTGGGGCGCCTTGATCCAGAGGAACTGGCCGGTCATGCGCAGATGCACCCCCCAGGTGCCCGCCTTGGCGTCTCCCCGGTGCAACTCCGCCAGCAGGTACTTTCCCCGGCGGCTCCAGTCCCCCACCCGGCAGCCCTCCAGGGCAGCACGAAAAGCGCCTGGGCCTTTGGGTGCGGCGATCGCGCGCTCCCTGAGCACCTCCAGGCGATCAATGCGGAAGGCCTTGAGCTGGCTCTCAAGGCCGCGGCGCACGGTTTCAACTTCGGGCAATTCGGGCAAGGAGACTCCCCCTTTCGCACAGCATGAAGAAATCCCCGATCCGGAGGGCGGATCAGGGATCAGATCGATCTGACCACGGAAGCTGTGCCGTTGGAGCCTTTGGACTCAGGCCTTCACCAACTCGCTTTCGGCGAAGTTGTTGGTGTTGATGCCTCCCTCGGAGCCGCTGTAGCCGCTGTAGTTCACCTTCTCGAAGCGCACCACCACGGGGTAGCGGATGCCGGAGGTGTCGACCGAAGCGACGGTGCCGACTTCATTGAACCAGTAGGACTCAGGACGCTTGATGCGCACCTTGTCGCCGCGGGAGATCGCCATCGCTGCCTTGAGGAGGATGTTCTGTCCAAGGGACCTTACCTCTCCTTTTTGGCCTGATTGGCGGGGCCTTCACGAAATGTCGCTGCCCATGGATCGCCCTTGGCGTGCCATGGGGTTGGTCCCCCGTGGCACGATCGCTTCCCCTGACGTTCCTCCGTGCTGGAAGCCCCCTCCTTGAGCCTGGATCTGCCCGATCCGGAGCGGGACGACATCAGCACCATGGAGTTTCTGGCCCGGCTTGAGGAGGCTTGGGCGGTGTGTGACCGCTTCGACCTGCAGACCGAGATCTGGCGCGGTCGGATCCTGCGGGCCGTGCGGGACCGGGAGAAGCGTGGCGGCGAGGGCCGGGGCACAGGCTTTCTGCAATGGCTCAGGGAACAGGAGATCAGCAAGACCCGTGCCTATGGGCTCATCCAGCTGGCCGATTCCGCCGACAGCCTGGTGGGGGATGGGCCCCTGCAGGAGGACTGCGTCAACAATTTTTCCAAGCGGGCCTTCCTGGAGACGGCCCAGGCGGAACCTGAGGTGCAGCTGATGATCAGCGAGGCGGCCAATGACGGGCAGCAGATCACCCGCAAGCAGGTACGGCGGCTGACCGACGAGTTCACCGCCGCCACCAGCCCGTTGCTGCCGGAGGAGATCCGCCAGCGCACCCAGGAGAACCTGCTGCCCCCGCGGGTCGTGGCGCCCTTGGTGCGGGAACTGTCCAAGTTGCCGGAGGCCCAGCAGGACGACCTGCGCCGGGTGCTTCGCGATGAGCCTGAGTTGTCGCGGGTCAAGGATGTGACCAACACCGCCCGTTGGCTGAGCAAGGCGGCCGAGGCGGGGCTGGCGGTGCGGGCCTTCCAGCAGGGGGAACTGGACCTCGAGAAGGCCATGCAGGAGGCCCAGCGCCTCGATGCCCTCGGTCTGTTGGCGGACGCGGTCGGCCAGGCTCAGCAGTTGGAGAGCGCCGTGCTCAAGCTCCACACCAGTTGGCGGAGGCTGGGCGGCCTGCAGGAGCGGCTGTGGTTGGAGAGTGGCAGCAGCACACCCCACCTGCGGGAGCTGCTTCAGGCCTTGGGGAGTCTCAGCGGCGCCACCCTGCGGGTGTCCCTCGGGGAGCTGGCCGGTGGCAAGCGGGTGCGGCTCCAGTTGGTGGAGGAGTCCCCCGATCAGCTGGAGGCGCCGCCCATGCCCTGAGCCCCCTCGCCCCTAGATCTGGTGGCGGTTAGGGTCGGGCGTCGCCAGGGGTGGGGTGGAGGTGCCATCGGGCGCAACGCATGTGGATCCGCCCTCGAGCGATCCCCTGTTGGCGGCTCTCCAGACCCATTTCGGCTGGGAGGACTTCCGGCCCGGCCAGCGGCCGGTGGTGGAGGCCCTGCTTCAGGGGCGCGACTGCCTGGCGGTGTTGCCCACCGGAGCGGGCAAATCGCTCTGCTATCAGCTGCCGGCCCTGGTGCGGGAAGGGCTTGTGCTGGTGATCTCTCCCCTGGTGGCCCTGATGGACGACCAGGTGCGCCATCTGCAACGGATGGGCATTGCGGCGGCCTGCCTGCATGGTGGCCTCGATCTGCCGGCCCGTCGTCAGCTGATCACCCGTCTGCGGGAGCGCAGGCTGCGCTTGCTGTATCTGGCCCCGGAGCGGCTCCAGGGAGAGGCGACTCGTCAGCTGCTGGAGGAGGTGCTTCACCAGGGGCAGCTGGTGGCCCTCGCGGTGGATGAGGCCCACTGCATCAGCGCCTGGGGCCATGATTTCCGGCCCGAATACCGCCGTCTGGGGCAGCTCAGGCGCCTATGCCCGGGGGTGCCGTTGGTGGCCCTCAGCGCCACGGCGGCCCCCCGCGTGCGGGCCGACATCATTCGCTTGCTGGAGTTGCGCCGCCCCCTGATCCAGGTGCGCTCCGCCCGCCGCCCCAATCTTGCCTACGGCATGGTGCGGCGCCCCAAGGATCCCCTTGAGCTGGTGATCGAGGCGGTGATCGCCGCCCGGGGGGCGGTGCTGATCTATGCGCGCACGCGCCGCTCGGTGGAGCGCTGGGCGTCCCTGCTGACCACCGCCGGCATCGAGGCGAACCTGTATCACGCCGGTATGGATCCGGAAAGCCGGCGCCTGGCCCTCACCCACTTCCAGGAGCACCCTGCGCCCGTGCTGGTGGCCACGGTGGCCTTCGGCATGGGGGTGGACCGCTCCGATGTGGGGTTGGTGCTGCACCTTGACCTCCCGGCGAGTCCGGAGGGGTATCTGCAGGAATCGGGCCGGGCCGGGCGTGATGGACTGCCGGCCCGCTGCCTGGTGCTGTTCGATCCGGAGGATCGCGCCAGCTTGGGCTGGGCCATGCGGGCGGCGGGCCATCAACTCAGCCCCGAGGCCCGCCAGCAGGAGCGGCTGCGGCTTGAGCTGGCCCAGCGACAGCTGCGGCGGATGGAGGCGGTGGCGGAGGGGGAGGAGTGCCGTGAGCAGGCCCTGTTGCTGGCGGTGGGGGAGCTGGTGCCCCCCTGCGGCCGCTGCGATGCCTGCAGTGCCAGCCCCCAACGCCAGGACTGGACCGAGCAGGTGGGCCGGCTGCTGGAGCAGCTGGCGCAGCGGGATGGCGTGAATCAACGGGACCTGGGGGAGGTGCTGGCCGGTGAGGGCGGCTCCCCTGAGGAGCGCTGGCGTTGGCTGGCCCGGCGCCTGATCCAGGAGGACCTGATCAGCGAGAGCGACGATGGTGCCCAGCGCCTCTGGCTTCGGCCCGCCGGCCGGAGCTACCTGCTTCAGCCCTGGCCCCTGCGCTGGGCGGCCTGAGGGGGGTCAGAGCCCCTTGGCCTTGCAGAGGTCCTTCACCAGCTGAGACTCGAAGTCGGTCTGGGGGGCGTCCCAGGTTTTCCAGGCGCCGGACTGTCCGGTGGCATTCAGCTTGCGTGCCGTGCAGTTGATCGCCAGATAAAGGGGCTGCCCGTTGCTGTTGAGGCTGGGGGCCACGTAGCTGCCGCCCATGGGCTGCCAGTTGGCCCAGTCCACCTGCAGGGGGCCGTAGGTGCGCCAGTCGGGAGTGCTGGCCTTGGCCACGGCTCCGGAGGCTGGAGCGGCCGTGACCTTCCGGGGGGCGGGCCGGGCGGCAGGGGCGGGGCGGGCAGCCACCGCGGGTTGGCTCTCCACCACCGGCTTGGCTGTCGCGGGGCTCGCCGCAGGGGTTGTTGCGGCAGCGGGAGCGGGGGTGGTGGCTGCAGCGCTGGTCGCCGTGGTGGCCGCTGCCGTCGGGGCGGTGGTCGCAGCTGTCGGGGTGGCGGCGGCCGGCCGGGGCTGGGGCTTGGGCTTGGCCGCCTGGGAGGGCTGGGTGGACGCAGGGGCCGGCTGGGCCGCCGGTTCGGGGCGGGGCTGAGGCTTGGCTTCCGGTTTGGGTGTGGCTGCGGGCTTGGGCGCCGGCTTGGCCGCCACCGCCGGTGCCGGGGTGGTGGCGGCACTCGGGCGCAGCTTGAGGCGGGTGCCGATCACGAGGTTGTCGGGATCCTTGAGATTGTTGAGGGCGATCAGACGCTCGATCGACACTCCCGAGGCCTGGGAGATCTCGGAGAGGGTCTCCCCGGGCTGCACCTGATACTCCTTGGCGCCCTTGGCGATGGTGGGCGCCTTGGCCTGGCTGGCGGCCACGGCGGGCGGCCGCTTGGGGCCGGGCACCACCAGCTTGCTGCCGGCCTGCAGATCGTCGGCCGACTTGAGACCGTTGAGCTGGATCAGCCGATCCACCGAGACGCCGTAGCGCTCGGCCAGGGCCGAGAGGGTGTCGCCCTCCTTCACGGTGTAGCTGGCACTGCCACCCCCGCCACCGCCGCGGCGGGCGGTCGAGGCCCCACCGCCACCGGGCAGCACCAGCTTGCTGCCGGCCTGCAGATCGCTGGCCGACTTGAGACCGTTGAGCTGCAGCAGCCGGTCGACCGAAACCCCGTAGCGCTCGGCGAGCTCCGAGAGGGTGTCCCCCGGCTGGACCGTGTAGCTGCCACCGCTGCCCCCGGCTCCCGCGCGACGGGAGGTGGAGCCAGCGCCGGCTCCAGGGACCACCAGCCGGCTGCCGGCCTGCAGATCGTTCGCCGACCTGAGCCCGTTGAGCTGCAGCAGCCGGTCGACCGAAACCCCGTAGCGCTCGGCGAGCTCCGAGAGGGTGTCCCCCGGTTGGACCGTGTAGCTGCCTCCAGCGCCGCCCCCGCCCGCACGGCGGGCCGGGGTTCCTCCGGCTCCAGGGACCACCAGCCGGCTGCCGGCCTGCAGATCGTTCGCCGACCTGAGCCCGTTGAGCTGCAGCAGCCGGTCGACCGAAACCCCGTAGCGCTCGGCGATTCCGGAGAGGGTGTCCCCCGGCTTGACCGTGTAGCTGCCGGCCAGGGCAGGCCAGGGCAGGAAGATGGCAAGGGCGAGGGCAGCAAGCGCTCGGCGCATCGAGATCAATCAGCTGGCTGAACCATAAACAGCCCCGCCCGTGGCGCCAGGGGGCAGCGGGCACGTGGGTGAAACGGTGGGCGTCACTCAGCCCAGCAGCCGCTTGACCAGGCCCAGGCGCTCGCCGTAGGGGGCATAGCGAAAGGGCAGATCCAGCCAGAAGGGACGCCGCAGCACGCTGCGCTGGTGGGAAAAGGTTTCGAAGCCGGCCTGGCCGTGGTAGCGGCCCATGCCGCTCTTCCCCACCCCGCCGAAGGGCAGATCGGGCACGCCCACCTGCATCACCACATCGTTGAAACAGACTCCACCGGAGCTGGTGCCCTGCAGCAACGCCTGCTGGGCTGCGGCGCTCTGGCTGAACAGATAGAGCGCCAGGGGTTTGGGCTGACGCCGGATGTGCTCGATCGCCTCCGGCAGACCACCCACGCTCAGCACGGGCAGCAACGGACCGAAGAGTTCGTCCTGAAGCAGCGGATCGGCCGGGTCGTCCACCTTGAGAACGGTGGGGGCGATCCGCAGACCGGCGGGATCGCACTGGCCCCCTGCCAGCACCTGGCCGCGGCCCCGGGCCGCCTCCAGCAGGCCGGAGAGGCGGGTGTACTGGGCCCGGTTCACGATCCGGGCCAGGTCGGGGGAGGCGAGCGGATCGTCGCCATAGCTGCGCCGGATTTCCTCCTTCAGGTGCTCCATCAAGGCGGTCCTCACGCCCTCCTCCACGAGCAGGTGGTTCGGGGCAATACAGGTTTGCCCCGCATTCAGCCCCTTGCCCCAGACCAACCGCCGCGCCGTGGTGGGCAGATCGGCATCGGCCAGCACGATCGCCGGGCTCCTTCCCCCCAATTCGAGCGTGACCGGCACAAGCTGCTCCGCCGCAGCGGCCATCACAAGACGGCCGATCCGTTCGCCCCCGGTGAAGAAGATGTGATCGAAGGGCTCCTGCAGCAGGGCGGCGGCCACGCTGCCGTCCCCCTCCACCACCCACACCACGGCTGGATCGAGATGCAGCCCTACCAATTCGGCGATCAGGGCGGAGGTGTGAGGTGCGTGCTCCGAGGGCTTGAGCACTGCGGTGTTGCCGGCCGCCAGGGCACTCACCAGCGGCTGCAGAGTCAGAGAGAAGGGATAGTTCCAGGGGCCGATGATCAGCACGCAACCCAATGGCTCCGGGATCACCTCGGCCCTGCCCGGCCGCTGCGCCAGGGGCAACGGCGCCCTGCGAGGGGCCATCCAGCGGCCCAGCTGGCGCTGGGCGAGCTTCAGTTCGCTGCGTACCGCCACCACTTCGAAGTAGGCCTCCAGCGGCGGCTTGCCCAGATCGGACGCCAGGGCCGCAAGGATCGCGCCCTCGTTCTGATCGATCAGCCGCTCCAACCGTTCCAGCTGGGTCAATCGCCAGGCCCGCGGGCGGGTGTGGCCGACCTGCACGAGGCCCCGCAGGTCGGCCAGGGGCAGGCGCTGCGGCAGAGAGATGGTCATGGTCGCGGCTGCTGGATCACTCCAGCCTGACAAGGCTGTCGCCGCGGCGCGCTCAGGTTTGGCTTGGCCCGCCTTCGCTGGTCTCCAGGAAACTCAGGCAGCGGAACCGCAGAGCGGCCACCTGTTCGTAGAGGGGGTTGAGCTTGCACATCGGGGGGATGTGCAACACCCGGCGGCCCAGCACGCTCACGTCCCGCTCGAACGGGCAGCTGCCGGGGATCATCCGCACCAGCAGCCGGGCCACAGCCGGGCGCTGGGGCTCCACCCGATCGATCCAGCGCCGCAGGGGCTTCAGGGGATCGTGGGTCGGTGTGATGTGGAGGCGAACCATTGGAAGGCCTGAGGCGCGGGGCGGGAGGGCAGGGGCTCCGGGGTATGAGGGCCCGCCCTGAGAGGGGTCTTCCACACTGCCATCAAAACTTCATGAAGAGTGTGTTCTTCATGAAGGCAACGCCCATCGGTCACACGCCTGACTGGAGGGCGGGGTTGGCCCCCCATCGCCACCAGGTGCGTCCCGCTCACGGGTGGCCTTCGGGGCGGCGGCGCTCAGCCGTGCTGGGCTGCATCAGCACTCACCAGGCCAACCCGCATCCATCAGCGAAGAACCGGGCCCCATGAGCAGGCGATCGGTCGGCTGTCCCCACGCTGTTCTGCTGGCATCAGCCCTTGGACACCTGGCCAGCGGCCTACTGATCAATGGGCTGGCGAAGGTTGCAGGATGGCCGAGATAGCGGGCCAAAGGATCCGATCAAAAGCCCTTGACGAGATTTGAACTCGTGACCTCTCCCTTACCAAGGGAGTGCTCTACCACTGAGCTACAAGGGCATGTGGAAAGGTGGGCCGGGTTGGATTTGAACCAACGTAGGCAGAGCCAGCGGATTTACAGTCCGCCCCCATTAA
>CALRUP020000032.1:0-7754 GCA_943371385.1 Paenacidovorax caeni
GCCAGCAGGGTGGGGATCATCAGCACACCGAACCAACCCACGTAGAGGCGGTTGTCGGTGGAGGTGACCCACTCACAGAACTGGTTCCAAGGAGAAGCGCCGGAGCGCTGCTGGATGGTGGTGGTCATAAGAGCGAGAGGGTTGCCCCCCAGAGGGGACGGTTAGGTAGGACGGCTCCCGATGCGGGTGCTGCCTGGCGAAGTGTAACGGAACGTTGCGCCCTGTGTGGAAAGGTTGAGGGGCTGGGCTCGGCTGGGATGAGGGGCCGCCGGGGCAGAGAGCAGCCCAGCCGAGCAGAGGTGTGTATCTCCGCACCTCCGGTAGCCATCGCGACGGCGGCACTCTTAGGTTGTTGAGACATTTAAAGGTTCAGTCTTGGTCTTGATCTGCTGGGAATACCAGGGAGAGCGGCGTCGGGAGACGGTGCCTGTCCACCAAGCCCGTCATCGCCGCCTCGAGCTCGAGCAGCTCGGAGGCATCGTGTACTGGAGTGAGCGTCTCTAGCCAGCCGATCAAAGCCACTGCTAGGAGTGCCATCGCCCCCTGTGCCCCTGGCGATGCGTCTGCGCCCAATTCCATCGCCCGTTCGCTCCGTCCTGGCCCTGGTCGCCATCAGCTTTGCTCTGGTCGCCTGTCAACCGAGCCGTGAGGCCCAGCGCCTCCAGCAACTCGAGCAACGGGTGCAACAACTGGAGCAGCGTCAGGCCACTCCGGAGAAGGCCGATCCGGCCGACAGCAAAGGCAAGCCCCCGGCTGGTGTGGTGAAGTCGCTCACCTTCCGCATCGGCAGCGCCGACGACCGCCTGCGCATTTACTGGGCTGACGGCAGCCGCACCGATCTGCCCTGCACCAAGGAACAGGGCACCTGGGCCTGCGGTTAAGGCCGTCGCCTGGGCCCCACAACCATCCACCCAAGCGTTCATGCGTCGCCTACTTGCCCTCTCCGCCGGCCTCAGCCTGCTCGCCGGGCCCGTTATGGCCCAAACCGATTTCCCATTCAATCTGCAGCGAGCCACCAACCTTGCCCGGATGCGGGCCGAAAAGATCAATGGGGGCCTTGCGCTCTACCGAGCTGATGTCTGCATGTTCGACCGAAAGGTCGGCAATTGCCTGATCGAAGCCAATGATCAAGGCATCCTGTTTCGATTCCTGGGCGGCCCCCCGGGGTGGACGCAGCTCAACCTCCCGCCCACAACGGAAACGGAGATCCGCATCTCCCAGGATGGCCGTGAGGTGCTGAGCGTGATCTACAACGGCAAACCGCGCTGATCAGGGGGCCATCAAGGCGATCAGCGCCGCGGCCCAGCCGGGTTCCATGGGCCAGCGCTCCCGGCGCGTGAGGCTCAAGGCGATACCTTTCTCGCCGTAGGCCGCCTCGTTGATGAACACCGGCCAGACCGGTTCATCGATCTCGCCCGGCAGAGGCTGATACAGCGCGACGGCCCCATCGGCCGCCGAGAACATCGGATCCCCCGCCCGGATCGGCACCCAGTCTCGGTGCTGGCGCTGCGGATGCAGACAGGCCAAGGGGCCGCCGTCGACTCCCCGCGGCAAATCGAGGCTGCCCAGGTGCCGGTGCACCGTGAGGCCCGCCGGCAGGCGCAACGCCCCGGCACGGGCCTGGGCCAGGGCGTCCAGGGCCGACTCCAGGGCCAGTTGGCTCTGGCGGCAGATCTGGGCCGTGATCACCCCCTGGGGCACGGGCCCCACTTCGATCACCAGGCCGCAGGGCCAGCGTTCGATCAGGAATCCCGTCTGGGCCGCATCGGCCTCATGGAGGTAGACCGGCAAACCCAGATCGGCCTGGATCGCCGCCGCCAGGGCCAGGTCCGTGGGGCGGCGTCCGTAGAGCACCAGCGCATTGCCCATGGCGGCCGTGGTGCTGTGCAGGTCCAGGGCCACAGCGCAGGGGAGTTCACCCTCAGGGCCATGGAGCGCCAGCAGCTCCCGAGCCCGCCGCACCTCCCGCTCCTGGCATCCAGGGTTGGTGAGCAGGTCCGCGGCGAAGGAGCGGTTCAGGTCCCGGTCCAGGTAGCGGCGGCGGGCCGCGAACGCCTCGGGGTTGCCCAGCACCAGCTCCAACTCCAGGCCCCTCCGCTCGATCGCCTCGGGCTGGGCCTGCCAGTGGCGCAGCAGCCAGGGGGCATTGCACTCGTTGCCATGGGTGCCGGCGACCACCAGCACCCTGGCCGAACCCCGCCCCGTGCCCACCACCATCCGATCGCCGCGCCTGAATCGCCACGTTGGGGCCAACCTGAGAGGGCGTCAAACCCCTTGGCCCCTGCCATGTCCGTCCCACCCCTGGTGGTTTCCAGCGTGCGCCGTCTCTGGCACTGCCAGTGGCGGCAGCTGATGGGCGGCCTGGGCCCCGCCGACGCAAACGGCAACTACCGCCGTCCCGCCAGCGCCTTCGCCGCCGCGCCGGAGCTACCCGCAGGCGCCGCCGAACCCGGAGGCCACGTGCTGATCGTGGGTCGCAGCTGCCCCTGGGCCCACCGCACCTGGCTGGTCTGGAGCCTGCGCAGGCTCCAGACCAGCATCGAGCGGCTGGTGGTGGAGCCCGACCCCGAACGCGGCCGCTGGCGCTTCGTGGAACCGTTCGAGGGGGCCAGCGCCCTGATCGAGCTCTACCGCCGCTCCGGCAGCCCCGCCGGTGCCCGCGCCACGGTGCCTGCCCTCTACGACTGGCGCCAGGGGCGGATCGTGGCCAACGAAAGCGCCGTGCTGATCGATCTGCTCAACCGCTGGCCCGCGCCGGAGGGGGCCCCCGAGGGGCCGAGCCCCGACCTGGCCCCCGCTGAGCTGAACGAGCCGATCGCGCGCTGGCGGAAACTCTTCCAAAGCGCCGTCAATGACGGCGTCTACCGCTGCGGCTTCGCCCGCAACCAGGGGGCCTATGACCGGGCTGAGACGGCACTGTTCGCGGCCCTGGAGGAAGCGGAGGCGGAGCTGGCGGCCCGGGGCCCCTGGCTCTGCGGCGAGCAGCTCAGCCTCGCCGATGTGGTGCTGTTCCCGACACTGATCCGGCTGGAGTTGGTCTATGCACCGCTGTTCGGCTGCAGCCGCAGGCCGCTTTGGCAATTCCCGGCCCTGTGGGCCTGGCGGGCGCGGCTGTTCGCCACCCCTGGCGTGGCCGCCAGCTGCGATGCGCTTGCCTGGCGCCGCGACTACTTCGGCGCCCTGTTTCCCCTGCACCCCTCCGGCATCGTCCCGGCGGGCCCGGAGTTGGCCACACTGGTGAACGGATCACCCGCCGCCCCCCAGCCATGACCGATCCCGTCTTCGAAGGGGCCTATGGCTCCTTCACGATCACCGACCTGGACCGCCGCGAGGTGCTCAGCTACCGCCTCGCCCTGCTGATGGTGGCCGTGGCCGAAGTGGCGCTGCTGGTGCAGTGGCAGATCTGGGGCGAACGGGGCCTGTGGCCCTGGCTGCTCGTGATGGTGGCAGGCCTCGGCCTGGCCCTTCGCTGGATTCACATCTACCTCAAACCCCTCCATCGCGCGTTGCAGCTGTTCTGGCTGCTGGGCAGCCTTGGCGGCCTGGCCCTGGCCTTTCGCGTCGGCGCCGATGGGGTGGTGCCCACGCTGGCCGCCGACGGGCGCTGGATCTGGGCGGTGGGACCCTTCTTCGCCGCCCTGGCGGGGGTGGGCTTCAAGGAGTTCTTCTGCTTCCGCCGGCCGGAGGCGATCGGCGTGACCCTGCTGCTGCCGCTGGCCCTGCTGGGCCGGCTGGCGGGGCTGCTGGGGGATCAGGCCACCTTCTCCCTGCTGGCGCTGCAGGCGGGGCTGCTGCTGGTGCTCACCGCGCGCAAGTTCCCGATGGCGGCGGCAGCGGATGTGGGTGACAAGAGCGTCTTTGCTTACCTGGAGCAACAACGACCCGCTTCGATCGCGTGAGCCTGATCAGCCTGGTGGGTGTCAGCAAGGATTTCGGCCTGCGCACCCTCTTCTCCGGCCTCACCCTGCACATCGCCGAGCGCGAACGCCTGGGGTTGATCGGCCCGAACGGGGCCGGCAAAAGTACCTTGATGCGGATGCTGGCGGGGCAGGAGCCCCCCGATCAAGGGGAGCGGCGCTGCTCAGCGCAGCTGAAGGTGGTGCTGGTGGACCAGGACCCGGAGCTGGACCCGGAACGCACCGTGCTGGAGCAGGTGGTGGCCGGCTGCGGCGAGAAGCGGGAGTTGCTGCTGCGCTTTCTGGCGGTGAGCGAGGGCCTGGCGGAGCGGCCCGATGACGGGGGCTTGCTGGCGGAACTGGGCGAGCTCAGCGGCCGCATGGACCAGTCCGGGGCCTGGGGGCTGGAGCACCAATGCCACGAGGTGCTCGACCGGCTGGGCATCACTGACACCCAGCGCCTGGTGGGGGAACTCTCCGGCGGCTACCGCAAGCGGCTGGCCCTGGCCTCGGCCCTGGTGGCCGAACCCGACGTGCTGCTGCTGGATGAGCCCACCAACCACCTCGATGCCGACTGCATCGAATGGCTGCAGGGGCGATTGGAGCGCTTCGGCGGCGCCCTGGTGCTGATCACCCACGACCGTTATTTCCTTGATCGGGTCACGCGCAGGATCGTTGAGGTGGAACGGGGCGAGGCCCGCAGCTACGCCGGCAACTACGCCACGTACCTCAAGATCAAGGCCGAAGAAGAGGCCTCCGAGGCCGCCAGCGACGTCAAGTTCAAAGGCGCCCTGCGGCGCGAGCTGGCCTGGCTGCGCCAGGGCCCCAAGGCCCGCAGCACCAAGCAGAAGGCCCGAATCCAGCGCATCGAGGCGATGCGCGAGGCCCCGGCCCGCCAGGCCCGCGGCACCGTCAGCCTGGCCACCGCCAGCCGACGGCTCGGCAAACGCGCCATCGACGCCGCCAACCTCGGCCTGAAGGTGGGCGAACGCATGCTGCTGGAGGGCTTCAGCTACGACTTTTCCCCCGAGGACCGGGTCGGGATCATCGGAGCGAACGGCAGTGGGAAGTCGACGCTTCTCGATGCGATCGCCGGCCGGCGCCTTCCCGATGCCGGCACGGTGGAGCTGGGGGCGACCGTGAAGCTGGCCTACTTCGATCAGCAGGCCGAGGCCTTCCTGGCGGGCAAGGGCCTGGAGCGCAAGGTGATCGACTTCGTGCAGGAGGCCGCCAACTCCATCGATCTGGGGGGGGAGAAGGTGAGCGCCTCCCAGCTGCTGGAGCGCTTTCTGTTCCCGCCAGCGCAGCAGCACAGCCCGATCGCCAAGCTCTCCGGCGGCGAGCGCCGCCGCCTGTACCTCTGCCGGTTGCTGATCGAAGCACCCAACGTGCTGCTCCTGGATGAGCCCACCAATGACCTGGACGTGCACACGCTCACGGTGCTCGAAGACTTCCTTGAGGATTTCCGCGGCTGCGTGGTGGTGGTCTCCCATGACCGCTACTTCCTCGATCGCAGCGTCGACCGCCTGTTCGCCTTCGAAGGCGGCCGGCTGCAGCGCTTCGAGGGCAACTACAGCGCCTATCTGGAGCGCCGTGCCGGCGAGGCCAAAGCGGCGGCGGTACCCGTCACCCCTGCGGCCGTAATCCCTGCGGCAGTGGAGCCTGCGGCCCAGAACAGTGAGACCCTGGGCGGTGGGGCACCCAGACGCCCCCGACGCCGCAGTTACAAGGAAACCCGTGAGCTCGAGCAGCTCGATGCCCACCTGCCGGCCTGGGAGCAGCAGCGGCTCGCCCTGGAGGCCCAGCTCCTGGGCGCTGGCACTGGCGATTACACCGACCTGGAGCGACTCACCCAGGAACTTTCGACCCTGGTGGAGCGGATCCACCAGGGAGAGGAACGCTGGATGGAACTCAGTGAGCTGCCCGCCTAAGGGGTGCGGAAGCCCCGATCAGGGAGAGCCCACAATTGGCGCCAGCCCCTGGCCATGGCCCGTATGGTGGGTGCGTCGTCGACCGGTGGATGAGCACCGGAGCACTTATGAACACCATCGACGAGCACATCCTCAAGGACCTGAGCGAGCTCGAAGCCGCCAAGGCCGCCGGAGACAACGCGAAGCTCGGGCACCTGAAAGATGAGCTCAAGCAGCTTGAGGAGTACAAGTCCCACCACCCCGAAGACACCCACGATCCCAGCCCTCTTGAGGTCTACTGCGATCTGAACCCCGCCGCCCCTGAGTGCCGGGTCTACGACGACTGAGCCGCTGTTTCGGCTTCCACCAGCTTGCGCCGGTCGAGTTCCCTCCAGACACGCCCCAGCAGAGGGTCGAGGCCCTGGGCCGTCGCAGCTGATATCAGCAGCACCTCTTGCCCACTGTGCTGGGCAAGCCGTTGTTGCAGCTCTGCCAACTCCTCCTCCAGCAGCAGCTCGATCTTGTTCAGCGCCACGATCCTCGGGCGTCCCTCCAAGCCGTGGCCGTAGGCGCTCAGTTCGGCCTCCACGACGGTGAGATCTCGCACCACGTCCTCAGCGCTGGCATCCACCAGATGGATGAGCAGGCGTGTGCGCTCGATGTGGCGCAGGAAGTCGTGGCCCAGGCCCGCCCCCTGGGCCGCCCCGGCGATCAGACCAGGGATGTCGGCGAACACGGTGCCATCGCCGCTTGGGCGACGCACCACCCCCAGGTTGGGCACCAAGGTGGTGAAGGGGTAATCGGCGATCTTGGGGCGGGCGGCCGAGAGCACGCTGATCAAGGTGCTCTTGCCGGCGTTAGGCAGGCCGATGATGCCCACCTCCGCCAGCAGCTTGAGCTCCAGTTGCAGGTTCCAACCTTCCCCCTCCCGACCCTCGGTGAACTTCTCCGGTGCGCGGTTGCGGTTGCTGAGGTAGTGGGCGTTGCCGAGGCCACCACGGCCACCGGCCGCCACCAGCAGCTGCTGGCCGGGCTCGGTGAGGTCGCCCAGCAGGATGTTGGTGACCAGATCACGCACCTCCGTGCCACAGGGCACCTGGATGATCAAGGTCTGGCCGCTGGCACCGGTGGCGCGGTTGGGACCGCCGCGGCGGCCCTCGGGGGCCACGAACTGGCGCTTGTATTTGAAGTCGAGCAGGGTCTGCAGGTTGGAATCAGCCTGCAGCAGGATGTCTCCACCCCGGCCGCCGTCGCCCCCTGAAGGGCCGCCGGCGGGCACGTACTTCTCACGGCGGAAGGTGACGATGCCATCTCCTCCGCGGCCGGCCTGCACGGCGATGCGTGCCTGATCAATGAACTGCAAAGGGCTTGGGCCTGGGGACTGGGTCGTGGGGCCAACCCTAGGATCGGCCGGTCTGAGGGCTGGTCTTGGCTGAGGTTCGCTTCCAGCAGGTGAGCAAGGTGTTCCCGCCCCGGCGCGGCTCGGGGCCGGTGCCGGTGCTCAACCAGCTGGACCTGACCATCGCCGATGGTGAGTTTCTGGTGCTGGTCGGCCCCTCGGGCTGCGGCAAGAGCACCCTGTTGCGCCTGCTGGCGGGCCTGGAGAGCCCCAGCGCCGGTGAGTTGTTCGTGGGCGAACGCTGCGTCACCAGGCTGCGGCCGGCCCAGCGGGATGTGGCGATGGTGTTCCAGAGCTATGCGCTCTATCCCCATCTGAGCGTGGCCGGCAACATCGGCTTTGGTCTCCGCCGCAGCCGTCCCCGCAGCTTGATTCAACAGCTCCAGGACGGCCTGCATGAGGCCGGCAGCGGGCTGCCCGCCGCCCTGCGGGTGCCCTCGCGGCGCGAGGAGCGCATCGAGCGGCGCATCGCCGAGGTGGCCGAAACCCTTGAGCTCACCCCCCTGCTGGAACGGCGGCCCAAGGAACTCTCCGGCGGCCAGAAGCAGC
>CALRUP020000033.1:0-7702 GCA_943371385.1 Paenacidovorax caeni
AATCCCGGCCAGCTGCGTCCGCTGGGGCTGGAACGGCAGCCGTTCTTCCTGGTGCTGGGCCGCCACGACCCCCACAAGAATCTGGAGCGGGTGCTGAGGGCCTTCGCCGCCCTGCCGGATCGGGAGCATCGCCTCACCCTGGTGGGCCCTCACGACCGGCGCTACACCCCGAAGCTCCAGCTTCTGGCCCGGGAGCTGGGAATCGCCTCTCGCTGCGACTGGGTCCCGTGGGTGAGTGACCTGGAGCGCCTGCAGCTGTTGAACCGCTGCAGGGCCCTGGTGCTGGTGAGCCTGTGGGAGGGGTTCGGTCTGCCGGCCCTGGAGGCGATGGCCTGCGGTGCCCCGGTGATCGCGGCCACCTCCGGCGCCCTGCCGGAGGTGGTGGGGGAGGCGGCGCTGATGGTGGATCCGCGTTCAGCGGCTGCGATCGCTGCGGCCATGGGAGATCTGATCCGGGAGACCGCGCTGGCGGCGCGGATCGGTGATGCGGGCTGCGCCCGTTCAGCTCAATTTCGTTGGAGCGTGACGGCCCGGCAGGTGGGCGAGGTGCTGGTCCGCTGTCAGTGATCGCCTCGGTTCTTCCGGCGGGCGTTGTGTTGTGAAACACAAGGAGCCAGAGGAAAGGCTCTCTACGGTTAACTTGCCTTTTCCAGGAACTTGACCGATCTGCATCCGTCCCTGAATCCTGCGGTCTGGCGAGGCCGTCGAGCCCTGATCACCGGTGGCCTTGGCTTCATTGGTTCAACTCTGGCTCGGCGCCTCTGCGACCTGGGCGCAGAGGTCACGGTGGTGGACAGCCTCGTTCCCGAGTACGGCGGCAATCTAGTCAATCTCCAAGGGTATGAACAATCCCTTCGGATCAACCTTTCGGACATCCGTGATCGGTTTTCGCTGGCGGTGCTGCTTAAAGATAAAGAGGTGGTGTTCAACTTGGCGGGTCAAACAAGCCATCTCGACTCGATGCAGGACCCGGAAACCGATTTGGCCATCAATGGCACCGCCCAACTCAGTTTGCTGGAACTCTGCCGGCGGGTGAATCCCGGCGCACGGATCGTCTTCGCCAGCACCCGTCAGCTCTACGGACGCCCCCACTACCTTCCCGTGGATGAAGCGCATCCGATCGAGCCCGTTGACGTGAACGGAATCAACAAGCTTTCGGCCGAGATGTATCACCGGCTTTATGGTCAGATCTATGATTTAAGTACTTGTGTGTTGCGTCTAACCAACACGATTGGACCACGGATGCGAATCCGTGATGCCCGTCAGACGTTTCTCGGAATCTGGATCCGCCGCTTGCTGGAGGGTGATCCAATCGAGGTCTGGGGTGGGGAGCAGATGCGGGATTTCAATGACGTGGAGGATGTCGTTGATGCGTTGCTTCTGGCGGCCGAGCAGTCTGATCTTCCATCGGGTCCGTACAATTTGGGTAGCAGAGAAATTTTGTCATTGAGAGAACTTGCAGAGCTCTTGATACGTGTCCATGGCTCGGGGGAGCTTCGGATTACTCCCTATCCTGAGGAGCGCAAGAAAATCGACATCGGTGACTACTACTCTTGCTTTGACCGCTTCCATCAGGCCAGCGGCTGGCAGCCAAAACGCCCGCTGGCAGCGACCCTGGAGCGGACGCTGGATTACTACCTCCGCCACGCCGGGGCTTATCTGTGAGCGCTGAAGCGCAGGTCTTCAACTTTCCGCAGCAGGAGGCCCGCCGTTATGGCCACCTGGTCACGGAGGCACTGGAGCGGATCAGCGCCTCTGGCCAGATGATCCTGGGTGAGGGGGTCAGCCGCTTCGAAGCGGCCTTTGCGGCCTCGCTCTCGGCTTTCCTGGCTTCCGAACAGGTGGTGGGGGTGGGCAACGGCACTGATGCCCTCGAACTGGCGCTGCGCGCTTGCGGCGTTGGTCACGGCGATGGGGTGCTGCTTCCCTCGCACACCGCCTACGCCACCCTCGCGGCGGTTCTGCGGGTTGACGCGGTGCCGGTGTTCGTGGATCTCGAGCCCGGACGGGCCGTGCTCTCGGCGGAGCACCTGGGTCAGATCCTCGAGGGAGCCGGCGGTGGCGTGAGTGCCCACAGCAAGGCGCCGCCGAAAGCGCTGATCGCGGTGCACCTCTACGGCGAGTCGTGTGATCTGGCGAGCATTGCGGCACTCTGCGACCGTCATGGGCTGTCCCTGATCGAGGACTGCGCCCAGGCCTGCGGCACCCTCTACCAAGGCCGTCCAGTGGGCTGCTGGGGCCGGTTTGCGGCTTTCAGTTTCTACCCCACGAAGAATCTCTCGGCCTTCGGCGATGGCGGGGCCCTTGTGGTGAACAGACCCGACGATGTGCCGGCGGCGCGAAGCAGCCGGTTCTATGGCTGGGACTCCCAGAGACGTGCGGTTCGTTTCGGTGTCAACAGTCGCCTGGACGAGCTTCAGGCCTGGGTGCTGCTGGGGAAACTCCTTGATCTGCCCGAGCGCATCGCGCAGCGGCGTCAGGTGGCCCGCTGGTACGCCGCGCGCCTGGCGGACCTGGCGACCCTCCCGGCCGATGGCTCCGACTGGCGGCACAGCTACCACCTCTTCGTGATTCAGTTGCCACATGGGCAGCGTGAGCGGTTGCTCGATCAGAGCCGGGCCCTGGGGATTCCGCTTGGGGTGCACTACACCCTCGCCTGCCACCAACATCCCTATGTCATGGAACGCTTTGGGGCGATTGGGGATTTGCCCGAGACCGAACGCCGGGTCAAGGAGGTGCTCAGCCTGCCGCTGCATCCCTATCTTGAAGAAGCGCAGATCGCGTCCATCTGCGAACAGCTGGGAACCTTGCTTCCCGAACCGACGTGACAGGGAGGGGGCGGCTCTGATGCTGGAGCAGGAGTATCACACCCTTGCCGAGGTGGAACAGCGGCACTGGTGGTACAGGACTCTGCATCGCCAGGTGTTGCGCAGGCTCAGCAGGGAAGCCCAACGACTCGGCAGGCCCCTGCGTGTGTTTGATGCGGGCTGCGGAACCGGCGGGCTGCTCCTCCGCCTGCGCCAGCAGCCTTTCCTGTCCGTTGGCGAGGGCTGCGAGCTCAACCCCGTCGCCTTGGCGTATGCACGCGCGCGGGGTCTGCAGGTGGAGCTCCTTTCGGTCAACCAACTGGAGTCATGGCCCCACCATTACGACGTGGTGCTCTCGATGGATGTGCTTTATCACCGGGAGGTGGATCCTCAGGCATCTCTCAGCGGAATGGCACAACTGCTGGACCCAGGCGGCCTTCTGCTGCTGAATGTGGCGGCCATGCCCTGCCTTCGGCGCGATCACGATGCCAGGGTCATGGGTGCTCGACGGTTCCTCCCGGCACAGCTCAGTCAAGGCATCGAACGTAGTGGCCTGGTGGTGGAACGTCTGCGGTACTGGAATTCGTGGCTGACCCCCCTGCTTTGGCTGCAGGTGCGGCTGGAGGCGGGGTGGCGTGGTGGAGTGAATCCTGCCGCTGGCGAAGTGCCCAAACCGTCTGATGTTCAGTTGCCGCCGCGATGGCTGAATCGAATGTTGGAGGCGTTGCTGCGCGTGGAGCTCCTGTGCTCAGGTCTGCTGCCACTGCCGTTCGGCAGCTCGTTGTTCGTGCAGGCCCGGCGTGCTGACCACGCGCAGGAGGGCTGAGATGACCCTGTCAGCGGAGAGCCTGGCCAATCGCAGCAGCCACGAGCCGCCGGGTGCCTGCGTGCAGCTCAGCCTGGTGATTCCGCTCTACCGCAGCAGCGGCAGCGTGGGCTCACTGGTGCACCGTTTGGAGGGGTTGCGGTTCCCCTGTTCCTGGGAAGTGGTCTTTGTTGATGATGGCAGTCCCGATGACACCGTGGATCAGCTGCGGCGCCATCTGACGAAAGGCATGTTGCATGGACGCCTGATCCGCCACGGGCGCAACTTTGGCGAGCATCAGGCGGTGCTAACCGGCTACCGTCACGCCCAGGGTGCCTACATCGTGAACCTGGATGATGATCTGCAAAATCCCCCGGAAGAGGCCCTCAGGTTGTGGCAGAAGGCTGTCAGCGACGAGCTTGATGTGGTCTACGGCGATTACAGGGAGAAGCGTCATTCCGGCTGGCGCAACTGGGGAAGCGCTTTCGCTAATGGGACGGCCCACTGGCTTCTGGATCTGCCGGAGCGGTTCTATCTGTCCAGCTTTCGCTGCGTGTCGCGGATGATCGCGGTTCAGGCGGCGGCCTACCAGGGCCCCTACCCTTACATCGACGGACTTCTTTCTCAATATACCAGCGCCATCGGTAGTCTCAAGGTTCATCACGAGACACGTGTTGTTGGCGAAAGTGGCTATAATCTTCGCAGATTGATTCGGCTGTGGCTTAACATCTTCACCAGCTTTTCCATTATGCCATTGAGGCTCGCTTCCCTGCTGGGCTTAGTGATCGCGGTTGCAGGAATGATGTCGATTCTGGTGCTGATCTTTCAGGCCATGGTCTATGGGGTCCAGGTTCAGGGCTGGCTTTCGATCATTTCCAGTATCCTGATCTTTGGCGGAATTCAGTGCATGCTGATCGGCATGCTGGGTGAATATCTCGGCCGGGTTTTCTTGACCGTGAGTGGCAAACCCCAGTCGTTTGTCCGTTTCATCGAGGAGCTTGACCTGCCCGAAGACCTGGCTCGGTGAGGTCACCCCCCCCGCAATGGCTGCGGCACTGGCTTTCCCTGAGCTGGGTTCGTTTCCTGGTGGTGGGCAGCTTCGGAGAAGTGCTCTACCTCGGCCTCTATGCCCTGGTCTGGCGCGCCGGTGGTCGGGCGGTCTTGGCCATTGCAGTGGCGGGTGGGATCTGTCTGATGCTCAATGCCGTGCTCCATGCCCGATTCAGCTTTCGGGTGCCGATGCGCTTCCGGCTGTTGCTCGTCTATTTGGTTATCCAGTTGGCATGCCTGGGGATGAGTCTGGCTGTTGGTTGGGGCCTGGAGCGGCTGGGGGTGTCGGCGCCAGGTGTGGCCCTGATCACGCTGGTGCTCTGGTCGGGGACGTCCTTCCTGCTCACCCGCCGTAGCTACCGCCAATCGAGCCCAGGGCCCTAGGTCGATCCTGGCTTCGCCGGATTCGACTCCAGGCACACCAGCAGGGCGCCTTGATGGGTCACGATCGAACCCCGTTCGGGGTAGGCCTTGCACGGGGGGAGGCTTTGGCGCACCTCCTTTTCGTTCCCCGAACTGCGGTAGGCGATGTGCTCCACCTTGACAACGAGCAGTTGGCGGAAGATGGCCACGATGCTCCAACTCTGCCGGAACGCTGATTCGCCGACGCTGCTCCAGTGGGGGAAGAGTTGGGTTCGTTCCGTGGTACCGAACAACCGGAAGGGTTCGGGGGCGAGCCCTTGGCGGTTGGCTTCGTTCCTCACGTCCGCGAGGATTGCCTGGGCCATGGCCATGTCGCGCCGTTCCAGCAACTGGGTGAGATCCCAGATCTTTGAGGCGAAGGCAGCCTGTGGGATCACGTAAGCCACGATCATCACCCCCACAAGGAAGCGTGAGACGAAGAGAAAGGAGCGCCTCCCGCTCTGGCCCAGGGTTGGGGTTGAGGTGCCCTGAAATGTGGACAGCACAATGATGCTGAAGCTGGCGCTTCCGAAGTTTCCCAGGCAGAAGGACCGGGAGGGAAAACCGGCGCGCAACACATAGAACAGCATCAATGGCAACAGGGTCAGGAAGCCCGCGGAGATCCAGAGCAGGCCGAGACGGTGGTTTCGTTCGGTCCCGGGCTGGGTTCGGCGAAGGAGCCAGACTGTTGCCAGCAACAGGATCAGAAGGAAGGAAATCGAAAGGATGAATTGGGGTGCCGTGGACATCAGCGGCACCTTGGTGTTGTAGATCTCCCGATACACAGAGGCGCTGGAGAACTTCTCCAGGATTCCCTGCAGGCTGTTGAACCCTGCGCGTTCGTTTTCCACCTGGCCTGCCATGGCGATGCGGGCCCAGACGTAATAGAGCAGGCTCCCACCCAGCACACCACTGAGAACGCGCCACCAGGATTGGGGTGAATAGGTGCGGAGATTCAGGGCCTGGCTGACTCCTTGGAGCCCGATCAGCCCAAGACCGAGGTATCCGGTGGGCTGGTAGATGCCCATGGAAAACATCACCAGAAGAACCCCTCCTAGCCAGCTCAGGACCACTCGACGGGTGGTGTAGCCCATCAGGACGGCCCCCCACACTGACAGGGTCGCCGGCAGCAGGTAGAGCCCGATGGCGAAGCTGAAATTGAACAGATCCAGGACATAGGCATGCAGGGATACCACCAGGGCAAGTAGGCAAACCCAGCCTGGCGTGATCAGTGGAGAGAAGACCGTGGTGACCGCCGCCAGGGCATACAGGGAGCCGCCGGCAATCAGCCAGCCGAAGAAGGGTGAGAAGGAATTCTGAAAGAGCAGGGTATAAACTAGATCCCAGCTCGGGCGACTCTGAAAGGCCTGCTGAATGGGATCACCCACCAGTGCCCAATCGTCCACATTGAAGGTGGGTGAGCTGACTTCCTGCCAGTGGATGGAGAGAAACAGACCGAGGAAAAGCAGGCTCCAGCGCAGGTGAGGCCTTAGGAAGCTGACCTGCATTCTTGTCAGAAAAGAAGATCAAGTTTATGGTGTTAGCAGTCCTTGAAGATGTGTTTGGCAACACTGCGTCATCTGCACCGTACCTAGGCCATGTCGCTCTCCTCGAGGCGGTAGAAGCAGGCCTGTTCAATGGGGATTGAAGACGTTCTCGACTGGCACAACTGGTGGGCGTTCTAGAGCGTCAAACCATGGTCATCAGCTTTCTGGAGCTGCTCCCAGCATCAGGATCAGCTTTGGCTTTACGGCCCTCGTAGCGATGGCCTGCGGCACCCCGACCAGCGTTTTCAAGATCCGAGTCTTGGCCGTTTTCCGTTGGAGCGACACGGCCCGCCAGCTAGAAGTGATGGTGCGTGGGCGGCACTCAGAGGCATCGGTCCGCTTGGTCACCTTCAGTCGGGACACGGACTGGCAGGGTCGGGGGAATCGCCCACAGGAGGATCTGCCAGCCAGCGCTCGGCCTCCTGCCGGTAGCTGCGGCGGACAGCATCGGCGCTGATGCCCGCCTGAAGCTCCGCCAGCTTCGCCTGCACCACGAAGCGGTAGATCGTCATCATCACGGTGAGCTGAAGGCCGCGCCAGCCCAGCCGGTAGCCCCGGCCCCGCAGCCAGCGCCCCCACCACTCCCGCCGTAGGGACACCAGCAGGGCCCACAGGAGTGAAGCCCGCCGCCCCTGCGCGCTCGCTTCGGCCGCCTCGATCGAGGTGTAGGTGTTGAGCTTGGCGAGGACATGGGAGAGGTCGATGTAGTTGAAGTGGACGATGCCGCCGTCCTGGCCGTAGCTCAACCATCGCTGGCGGGCACCGGGACGGGCATGGAAGAAACGGTGGATCTCCCCGGTCACATCAACAGCTGGCCGCCGGAACAGCCTCATCTGGCGTCCTCGTCAGGCCCCCAGCCCATGCCCGGCAGCGCCGCCCCAAGCAGGTCATTGAGCCGCGGAATCCAGCAGATGTCGCAGCTGTCCTCCGCGGCCACCGCCGCCAGCCGACACCGCTGCTGGCCTATCACCTCGCCTATGTGCCGCTGGTGCTGCACCGGGCGCTGCGGGTGCTGTGCAACTCCGAGGCCACGGCGCGGGAGGTGCACGGGCGCCTGGGGGTGCCTGCGAAGCGGTTGGTGCCAATTCGGC
>CALRUP020000034.1:0-5769 GCA_943371385.1 Paenacidovorax caeni
TGCTCACCCCCACCTCCCCATCCACCAGCACTGCCCAAACCGGAAGCCCCACCGCCGGCCCCTTCTATGTGCCCAACGGCGGTTCCGTGGCGGCCACCTCCGGGGAATGGGGCATTGAAGGCGGCTTGCAGCTCAACTACGCCCTGCTCAACTTCGCCCGCACCCCAACGGTTCGCGCGGCGCGCGCCAGCCTGGAGCAGCAGCGCAACACCTACGCCAACCAGCTGCGCAGCCTGCAGCTGCAGGTGAGTGAGGCCTACTACCAGCTGCAGCAAAACGACCAACTAGTGCGCGTTTACGACGCCAACCTGCGCAACGATCTATTGATCCTGCAGGACACCCTCGACCTCAAACAGGCCGGCCTAGTGCCCAGGCTCAATGTGTTGCGGCGGCGCGCCATCCTGGCCTCCGATGAAGAAACCCTGATCCAATCGCTGGCCGACCGGGCGGTGGCACGCCGCCAGCTGGCGGTGCTGCTCAACCTGCCCGCCAGCGTGATCCCCAGCCCCAGCGACCCGATCGTGGTGCAGCCCCGCTGGCCGCTCGATCTGGAAAGCAGCCTGCTGGCGGCCTATCGGGGCAATCCCGAACTGGAGGCGATCTTGGCCACCCGCACGGCCCTCAGCCAACAAAGCCAGGCCACCGCTGCAGGCTTGCTGCCGAAACTTTCCCTTTTTGCCAGCGCCGGTGGCAACAGCTCCCAAACCAGCCTGGGCAACTTCGCCCTTGCTGGGGGGGGATGCTGCGGCTCCACCGCCCTGCCTCTCTCCAGCACCAGCGGTGGGGACTGGTCTGCGGGACTCACTTTCACCTGGCTGCTGTTTGATGCCGGCAACACCGCAGGCCAGGCGCGGGCCCTGGCCAAACGGGAGGCGGCCGCTGCGCAGCAGTACGCCGCCACGCGCAACGACATCCGCCTGCGGATCGAGCAGGCCTTCTTTAACCACGAAGCCAGCCTGGCCAAGCTCAGCTCAGCCCGCCGCGGCGTGGCCGCAGCCCTTGAGGCCTTTCGCGACGCGCGCCTGCGCTATCTCACAGGCCTCGATAGCGAGCTCAATCTCTCTAATACCCAGGAGCGTTTAATCAACAGCCTGGTGCAACGGCTCAACGCCACGGTGAACGTGAACATCACCTACGCCAAGCTGTTGAAGGAGCTTCTGCCGATGCCCCGTGATCCCAATCTGCCTATCCAGCCACAGCTTCAGTTGAGTAGCAGTTCCACCGGACAACTCTGATCGGGTCTAACGCCATGGTGATCGCCCTGCCAGCCCTGAGCCCTCTTTGGCGCAACAGCCTGCGGATCTGGCTGGCCAGCACCCTCTCGATCGGGATCATGCTCTGGGCCGGCCGCAGCAATGTGCTGTGGCTGGCTCTGGTTATGGCCGTGATGTTTGTGAATGAGAACGACCTCACCCCAGCTCGCAGTATCGGCCAAATCGTTGGCGGCGCCTTGATAGGCATTCTCACCGCAATGGTGTTGCATGAGATCTCCACCAACTGGGTGGTGCTGGGCCTTGCCCTGCTAACCACCGGTGTACTGGTGCGAAGCCTGGGGCTGCTCAAGGGCCTCAGCATGGGTTACACGGGCTGCTGGGCCCTGGAACTGATGCACCGCGGCAACCAGTTCAACTGGGCACTGATCTTCAACATGGCACTTGCGGCGGTGGTGGGGATCCTGATGGCGCAGATCGCCACTTGGGCGCTGTGGCCTCGGCAGCCCCTGCAACAGCTGCCCGCCCTGGAAGCCAAGATTGCCAGCCAGCTCGGTGCGCAGATCACGGCGATGCAGCAGTGGTTAGGCAGCGGCGGTGCGCCCCCTGCAGCCCTGCGTTCCCAGGATCTGCTCCCCAGCATTCAGCTATTGCAACAGCTGCGCAACCAAAACCAGGGCCTTCCCATGCCCGCCCACAGCAAACAGCTGCTAAACCGCTGGGCCCAGGCCGGTAGCCTCTGGCGCCAAGTGCTACGCCAGTGGCTGCTGCTGGAGCCGCTGCTGCGGCAGCTGGCCACCCCACTGCCAACAGAAAATCCCCAGCCGCTGCTCCGCAGCTCGCTCGCCGATCTGGCTGCCCGCATGCAAGCCCATGCGGTGCTGGTTCCTTTGAGGCCGGCAGAGCTCTGGCTGGAGGAAGCCGGGCGCCTGGGCGCCCCCCAGCCCCTGCTGCTGGCCATCGGCCAACAGTGCCAAGACCTGCAACAGCTGCTGCACAGCCGAGCCCTGCTGCTGCAGCGATTGGAATCGAGCCGATGACCAGCCCAGCCCTGCGGGACACGGTGCGCCTCGCCGCCACCGTGACAGTGGTGAACGGCTTTGCCAGCCTCACCGGTCTGCCCTTTGCGCTTTACGCCTCCCTGGCGGTGCTGAGCGTCACCGTGGGCAACTACGGCAACACCCTCGAACTCGGCCGTCAGCGCCTGGTTGGCACCACCGTTGGAGCCGTTGTGGTGTTTTTCGGCTACCGGGCCTGGGGGGATCTGCCGCTGGTGGTGGCGCTGCCTTTGGCGCTGCTGCTGGCCCGGTTGATCGCCGGCTCGTTTCGGCTCACCGTGGGCTACACGGTGTGCTGCTTCGTGGTGGTGATGGGCTGGCTCACCCACAACCAGCAGCTCGACAGCTGGATCCCGCTGCGCTTGCTCTGGACTGCGTTCGGCATCCTGATGGCCCTGCTGAGCCTGCGCCTGTTCTGGCCCACAAGGGCCCGGATCCAGCAGCGGCAGGGACTGCTGCAGCTGCTGGTGGATCTGGGACAAAGCCTGCAGCAGGCTGTGCAGCCCCAACCCCAGGTGCAACGCCGGTTTGAGCTGGGGCAACAGGTGCGCAACCTGCGCATCGAGCTGTTGAGCCTCCGCAACCAACGCCAGGGCGCCCTGCTGGAGCTGGGCAGCCTGGCTAGCCAGCATCCAGTTGCAAAGATGTGGACACTGCTGGACCAGGCCAGCGAAGCCCTGATCCTCGATCTCGATGAACTGCGGCGCCTGCCCAATGTCGACTGGCAGGGTTGGGGTCTCCAGGGCGACTACTCCATTGGAATTTCCTTTGTGCAGGGGGTGGCCCAGCGACTGCTGGCCTGGCAGGAGCAATTGAGTGATTCATTGCAGCTGCAGCCACCGCCGAGCTCCCCTCGATCAACACTTCCCCTGGAGGCCCTGCAGTCGCCCGAATCCTTGGCTGCCTATCGGCTCCTCAACCCCCAGCAACTCCAGCGGGTGGCCTCGCGATGGATGGTGCTCAACCGCATGGACGAAACCATCGCAAGCACAGAACGCCAGTGGAGCGCCATCCTGGGCTGAGTGCTTAGGCGTTGGGCCGCGAAGACCACCAACGCTCAACCCGATAGAGCAGCACCACCACCATCACCACCAGCCAAAACCACAACTCCGGCGGGTTGGCATTAAACAGGATTAACAGCAACACCACCTCGCTCACCAGCCAGGGAAACTCCTGCCGCAGCAAAGGGTTACGGATCCGCGACAGCGACCAAAACTTCTCAGGGCGGCTCATGGCAAGGTGTTGGGTTGACGCAGGGAAGGGCGGTTCCAGCGCAGGTCGATCCAGGGAGTGCGGAAGCCACCGGTGATGGAGCGCAGGCCAGGAATCACGTAGCTGATCGGCGAGCGCCACTCCACATAGGCATGGGTAGACACGGTGAGACCATCGCGGATCGGAAACACTCCACTTCCCCCCGAGAGGGTCCATCGGTAACCATCCACGCTGGAGGGATCTCGCTCCAGCTCGATTTCACTGCGCATCACAGGGCCGTTTTTCGTGAGTTCTTGGGCCAACTGCGCGTTGCCGGTGGTGGTGGAGATGTCGTCTTGGGTGGCGGGCAGGGTGAGCACCTGCGTCACCTTGCCCACAATGCCGCCGAAGCGACCGCGCTGATTCCACTGTGGCACCACCTCCACGGGCAACCCATCGGGCAGACGGCGGGCATCGGCGGGCGCGAAGTAGGCCACCACCCGAAGCGGGCGGGTTTTTGCATTGGCTTGCTCAGTGCGGCCAATCGTGCCCAACCGCTGACCGGTGCCCACGGTTTGGCCGGAGATCACCTGCAGATCCAATACTGTGCCGTTCCGGTCGGCATGTACCTTGCCGTCGTAGTTGATTTTGGCCTTGGTTACCTGGATCTGTCGCTTGAGATCATCGATTTGATAGCGGCGCTGCAGGGCCTGGGTTTCGATCGTGAGCTTCACCTGCTGGTAGTTCGTCACCACATTCTTTTCGTTGATTTTCACGTCGTCGAGATTGACGCTGGTTGTGGTGAGCCCCTGCTCCGACGTCACCACCTCAGAGGAAAGGGGCGCTACCACCTCCCGCTTGGCCAGCCAATCCAAGTTCCGCAATTTCCTGGAGTAGGTCGATTGCAGTTCGCCGTAGCGGCGGCGATCGTTGGAATACTTGGCCAAAGAAGTATCAAGGGCCCGCTTCTCAGTGAGCAAGCGCAAGGAATCTCGCCCATCGAGCTGGGCGTTATCCCGTTGCAGCTGGCGCAGGTTGCCGCGCTGCTGGTCGAGCTGGCGCTCCAGCACAGGCAGGTATAGCTGCATCAGCACCTGGCCGCGCGCCACCAACTCACCCTCCTTTACAAACACCTCCCGCACCTGGCCGCCGGCTCTGGCGTTGAGGATGCCAGCGTTATTGGGGTAAATCAAAACGCCCATGCCTTCCACCTCCGTGGGCACGGGCCAGAACAGGGCCCACAGCAGCAGCACTCCGCCAACTCCCGCCAGGGTTACACCCACCTGGTTGTGATCGCTCAGCTGCGAGGGGGTGGGGCTGGCCTGAGACATGGAACTCAGTTTGCAGGAGAAAAAAAGCACCTGCCTGATGAATCAAGCCTACTCAGCAATTGTTAGATCGCAGGCAGCCGCTCTGGCAACAGCTCCAAGTTGCTTAGCGCTTCCATTGAGCGCTTCGGATCTAAAATTGCAGCTGCTAGCACTGGAGCTAAGCCTGGCACCAGGGAAAAAGCGGCAGAAAAAGCGGTAAAAACCGATAGGCCCTTCAAGCGGCTGATGGGGCCCACCAGAGCTAACCCATCACGGCTGAAGGCCACCGGTTGCAGCGCCATGGGAAGTTCAGCCAAGCTCGGCCACAGCTGCTGGGGCAGCAGGCTTTTTGCCGCTTCCTTCAACCCAGCCCGCATAACGGCAGGGTTGGGCTTATCAATATGGCCAATTGGTTCGCCAAAAAAGGAAGCCTGGCCAAACACCTTTGCCTTGCCCCAAGGGGCAATTCCCCCATCACAAACAAGTTGAGCGCCGCTGGTTGAGCGTTCGCGCTCCATGCGTTTTAGCTCCATGGGCATCACGATCGCCTTGGGTTGATCGCTGGCTTCCCCACAAAAAAAATCATCCAGCAAACCAGCTTCCATTTGCAACAACGCAGCCCAGCTGCAATCCAGCAAGGGCAGGCTGCAACCGATGCTGGCCAGGAGTGGGGCCGTGGCTGCACCGGCCGCCAACACCGTGTGCTGGGCCAAAATCTCCTCCCCCGCCTTTGTTTTGCAGCCGCGCACCACCCCCTCCTCCAGCAGCAGGCCTTGCAGCAGCAGATTGCGCTGTTGCACCCCAGCTGCTGCAAGGGCTTTTGTTAGTTTTTCAGTTAGAACAAGGGGGTCAACCCTGGCGTAGGGCATGGCCACCACACCGCCTAGGGGGGCATCCACCAGCAGCGGTTCCAGGCCGCGCCATTGGCTTGGCTCCAAGCGCTGGGCCCCTGGGGGAATGTTTGGTTTTTGATCTTCCAGCCAATAGAGCAAAAGCTCA
>CALRUP020000035.1:0-5707 GCA_943371385.1 Paenacidovorax caeni
GCTGACGCCGGCCTGATCGAAAAACGGCAGATGGATGAAACGGCTGCTGCCGCTGGAGGTGCTGGTGAACGACACGAAGTCGCCGGATACGGAACCCAACAGCGACGTTCCGGAGCCGATCACTCCCCCGAAGGAGCCGTTGGTGAGAGCACCGGTGGTGCCGTTGATCCAGGTGACGGCACCGGCGTCGATGACCCCGCCGTTGTCCCAGGAGGGGGTGAACAGCAGGGCGTTCGAGCCGAGGTTTTGCGCCGAGAAGCCGACGAAATCTCCCGTGCTGCTGCCCACCAGCGCATTGGTGGCATCGAGGGAGCCAGTGCGCCCGGTGCTGCGGCTGACGAGGGCGACCGCACCGACCCCGGGGGTTGCTCCACTGGACCAGCGGGGGCTGGCCACGACGGCGGACCCGGTGCCCAGCACACCGACATTGTTTTCGATGACCTGGCTGCCATCGGCCTGCTGATCGTTGCGGGTGAAGAGCCCCAACTTCTCGTTCGTGCTCGTGCCCACCAGGGAGTTGGTGCTGGTGAGGACTCCGGCGGCGGATGTGCCCAGGCCGAGCACGGTGCCGCTGGAGAGTTGCACGGCGGTGACGGCCCCGGCATCAGCAATCGCGCCGTTATCCCATTGGGGGCTTCCGATCAGCACCGACTGGCTGAAGTTGAACGTCACCACATATTCCTGGTTAAGGCAGGTGGCTCCGCTGGCGCAACCGGAGGGGGGGAAGTCATTGACAGAGAAGCTGCCCAGCTGATCGCCGCTGCTGCTCCCCACCAGGGAATTGGCGGTGTTGACCGCGCCAATCGCGTTTGTTCCATCAACCAGCCGCCCCAACTGCCGGTCGATCCAGGTGACCGCACCGGCATCAAGGGCAGCGCCGTTGTCCCAGTTTGGACTGCCCAGGAAGGCGTAGCGGGCATTCGAACCTCGGCCAAGGGTTTCGAGGTTCTGGCCAACCCGATCGTCCGTTGTGGAGCCGATCAGGGAGTTTCGCGAGCCCACGGCGCCCAGGGCACTGGCGCCGTCGGCCAGCTTGCCGGTGGCGCCCGAGAGCCAGGTCATCGCCCCCGCATTGGAGGTGCCGCCGTTGTCCCAGAGGGAACTGCGCAGCAGCAGCAGATTGTCGCTGTTGCCGTGGAAGTAGCTATCAACGACAGAGCCAACAGCATCGCCGGCGCTGCTGCCCACCAGGGAGTTGACGGAACTGATCACACCCTTTGCTGGTGCCGTGCCATTGGCCAGGGAACCATTGATCCCATTGATCCACGTGACTGCCCCAGCACCGGTGGCGGGCCCGTTGGACCAGGAGGGAGATAGAAGCACCAGATTGATGCCAGAACCGAACTGGGAGCCGCTGGTGAGGAAGTCGGCACCGATCCGATCACCACTGCTGCTGCCTACCAGGGAGTTGGACGCACCGATTGCCCCAAAGGGGTCGCTCCCATCGGCCAGCTTGCCTGTGCCCATGTTCCACCAGGTGACGGCGCCGGCACCGCCATTCCAATCAGGACTTCGAAGGACAAAGTGAGGGCCATTGGTGTCGTAGAAGTAACCAACACCGGTGATCTCCGCGCCGATGGCATCACCGGCGTTGCTTCCGACCAGGGAATTGGCCGCGCCGATCACCCCTACGGCAGGGGAAGCATTAGCCAGGGCACCCGTGCTGCCCTTGATCCAGGTGGCGAAACCGGCATCAGCAGCAGGGCCGTTGTCCCAGAGGGGGCTGCGCAGCAGCACATTGGTCTGGTCGGTGAATGTGACCGTGCTGCCCACACCATCACCGGCGGTGCTGCCCACCAAGGAGTTGGACGCACCGATAGCCCCGAAGGGATCGGCACCGGTGGCCAGCTTGCCGGTGACGTCGGAGATCCAGGTCACCGCGCCGGCTCCGCCATTCCAGTCGGTGCTGGTAGCAAGAAAGGGATAGAAATTTGTACCCCTCAAGACAGCGGAGCCGACCTTGTCTCCGGTAGTACTACCCACCAGGGAGTTGGTCGCATTGATCGCACCCACCGCAGGTGATCCGCTGGCGAGTAGGCCGGTGGTGCCATCCAGCCAGGAGATGGACCCCGCATTTCCGTTCCAGGTCGGCGTGCGGATCAGAACGTTCTCGTACTTGCCGGTAATCCCAAAGATGGTGCGATCGGCGGACGTATCGCCCACCTTGTCGCCCGAGGTGCTGCCCACCAGGGACGTTGTGGCACCGACGGCGCCGAAGGAGGGAAGTCCGGTGGCTAGCTTGCCGGTGCCCCCATTGAGCCAGGTGATCGCTCCAGCATCGGTGGCAGCACCGTTGTCCCAGTTGGGGGTGCGAATGAGCAGGTTGCTGTAGAGCTGTGAATTAAAGCCAACGGAATCATTGAGATTCTGGATGGTCAGGTCACTGAGATCTCCGCTGGTGCTGCCCACGAGGGAATTCGCGGCGCTGATTACACCGACAGCAGGCAGCCCATTGGATAGCTGACCGGTTTCCCCCTGAATCCAGGTGAGGGCACCGGCGTCAGTGGTTGCTCCGTTGTTCCAGGAGCCGGAGGTAAGCAGAAGGTTTAGGAAAGCCGTCCCGAAGTAGCTGCCCATGCGGATCGACTCGTAGTCGCCGCCGATTCGATCGTTGCTGCTGCTGCCCACCAGGGAATTGGTATCACCCACCACGCCGATGATCGGTGCCCCAGTTGCCAGCCGTCCGGTGCTCGCCCGCATCCAGGTGAGCGCTCCGGCATCGGTAGCGGTGCCGTTGTCCCACGTGGGGTTGATGAAGGCGAAGTATCCCTGATTAGTTACGCCCGACAGCGTGTTGAACCCGCCAAGTTCAAGCTGTTGCAGACCTACCCGATCATCAGCGGCACTCCCCACCAGGGAGTTGGCAGCTCCGATCACACCTACAGCCGCAGCGCCGTTGCCAAGCTTGCCCGTGGCCATGTCAATCCAGCTGATGGCACCGGCATCAACGGCAGCGCCGTTATTCCAGTAGGGGTTGCGCAGCAGAGCCACCGACTCCTTGACCACGTTGTTGGTCAAGCGGTAGTAGGGGTCGAGCAGGTTGCTGCCTTGGGCAAAGAACCGCTCGGGGTCATTGGGGAAAAGCTGACCGCCGTTGTAAACAGGTGCAAGATCTCCCAAGGTGGACCCCACCAGGGAGTTTGAGGGGCTGATCGCGCCGCCGCTGGAACCATCGGCCAGCGCACCGGTATTGCCATTGATCCAGGTGATGGCTCCTTTGCCGCCATCCCAGCGGCCGCTGTAGATCAGAAGATTGCCGCCCAGAAATTCCTGGGCGGTGTTGTTCACATAGGAGGAGGAAGAGAAGGTGGGGTCTGGCAGGTAAGCGGCTGACGCCGTGTTCAGCAGCGAGTTGCCAGGGGCGATCCCACCACCGCTGGCGCCATCGGACAACTTGCCGGTTGTGCTGCTGATCCAGGTGAGTGCGCCGGCATCCAAGGCGCTGCCGTTGTCCCAGCGGGGGGTGAACACCAGGGCATTGCCGGAATTCAGGAACCGCACCGAAGCCTGGTTGAAGTCGCCCGTGCTGCCCCCCACCAGGGAGTTGGCGGTGCTGACAACACCACTGGAGGTGCCATCGGCCAGCTGGGCGGTGGTGGGGCCAGGGCCGGTGCTGAAGCGAACCGCCGTGGCGGCGCCGGCGTTGGCGGTGCTGCCGCTAACCCAACCGGGGCTGATCAACGCCAGCAGATTGCTGGAGGCGGAATAGTTGGACTTCTGGCTGGTGACCTCACTGGTGCCGTAGAGGGCCGAGAGCAATCCGTAGGTGTTGCCGTCAAACAGGTAGACGACGCCCTGGGGAGTGGCAAGGCCCCCCAGGGGCACGTTCACCAGGATCGGTGAGGAGGGGTTGCTGCCCAGCTGCTCCACCAGGGTGGTGGGCCCCTCGATATCCGTGGCCGGCAGCGCAATCGGCTGGACGTCGTAGGCGTAACCACCGATGGTGGTGGCCTCGATGTAGATGTTCTTCGGATCGAGCCAGAGGGTGCCGGCCTTGCCGGCCGGGGCCGCGGCGTTGGCGGTGCCTGCGAAGGTGAGGTCCCCCTTGCTGGACACCTCCAGCAGCCCGCCGTTGCCCCCCAGGGCACCGGCGCGGGCGCTCACCTGGCCGCGGAAACGGGTGCTCTCGTCCGACCAGATCACCACCTGGCCGCCGTCGCCCGCCTGCAGGGCATCGGCCTTGAGGCTGGTGCTGGCGTTGACCACCACCTGGCGGGCATTGGCGCGGTCCGGCACCAGGGGAGCCCCCTGGAAGCCCCCGCCCACATGGATCTGGCCACCGCCACCGCTGCCGGAGGCATCCAGCTGGGCCGCCGCCAGGGTGATGGTGGGGGCCAGCAGATCAATGGAGCCGCCTACGGCGCCGGGGGCCGTGCCCTGGGCCCGGTAGCCGCCGGAACTGAACAGATCCCCACCATTGAGTGCGGTGATGGAGCCGCCAGCCGTGGCGCCACTCACATCGATCGCCGCATCGACGGTGGAGACGCTGTTGCGCCCCGTTTCCAAACCAACGGTGCCCCCCGGCCCCTGGCTGCCGGTGGCCGTGATCGGAGCCGCACTCAACAGACTGGTGGACTGGATCGTCACATTGCCGCCGCTGGTGCCCTTGGCGCTGAGGGCCGCGGTCTGCAACACGGTGCCGCCGCTGATGGCGATCCGCCCGCCGGCCCCCGTGGCGGAGCTCACATCGATGGGGGTGCCGCCCTGGTTCACGGTGGCGCCCTGGATCTCCACCTGGCCGCCCGGCGATTGAATGCCTGCCGCCTGCAGCAGCACATTCCCCCCCCGGGCATCGAGCAGCAGGCTCTGGTCCACCGTGAGCAGGCCGCCGGCGAGGCTCAGATCACCGTTCTTCTGCAGGCCGAGTGCCGCCAGGCTGGCGGAATCATTCACCGCCCCCGTCAGCCCGGTGATCGGCGTGCCGCTGAGCAGGGCCGCCTGGCCCGCCGTGGTGCCCGCCGCATCAAAGACTCCGTTCCCCAGCCGCCAGCCCGTGGCGGTGCTGAGGTTGAGCTGCTGGATGTTGGCGAAACCCCCGGCGCCGCTGATGGCGATGCCCCCTGGCGAGAGCCAGAACAGGTTGGTGGGGCCGGAGAAGCTCACCAGCTTGTCGATGAAGCTGCCCAATGGGCTGGTCACGCCCACGAACACGTTGCTGGCGCCGCCGCTGGCGAAGTTCACCCCGGTGATGCCGCCACGGGTGTCAAAGGCCGAGAAGCGATGAAAGAGGTTGCGGCCCGCCGCCGTGCCGCCGCCCACCTGGCACAGACCGGCGCCGCAGCTGCCGCCCACCGCACCATTCACCGCCGTGCCCAGGCCCAGGGCACCGCCGGTGGCGCTCACCTCACCTGCCAGCGCCGGGACGCCCACCAGCAACGGGGCGCCCGCCAGCAGGAGTGCCCAAAGGCCGATGGCCCGACGCATGGTCATGAGCTAGGGCAAGCCAGTTGATCTTTATTTGAGACTAGATCCAGAATCCAAATCAATCCTCTACTGCTGGGTCAATGGCCCCACAGAAGGCTGAGAGCTTGCTGAGGAGGGCGCTGCAGGCTGTCGCCCAGCCTCCTACCAGGGCGTTCCCAGCAGTTGAATTCCCCCCCAGAAGAAGGGGTGCTCCAGCCCTGTGCTGATCCGACGTTGCTGGGCCGTGGTCAGGCCGGAGAGCAGCACATCGCCGCCGCTGCCGATCACCTGTTCGCCCACCAAT
>CALRUP020000036.1:0-3509 GCA_943371385.1 Paenacidovorax caeni
CTGGGATAAAAAGCGTGGCAGCAACGGCAGCCCCAGGCCCCAGAGGCGATGGCTGAAGCGGTGCATGCAGATGGCATGTAGTCCCGGATAGCAAAAAAGGATCTCGAGGCTGCTGCGGGCAGCTGGATCCCTTTCCCTGATGATTGAAATATCTGCTTTTAGGCTTTTGAACATTCCATCAATCCACCTCTTCGGCAGCTGGGCTTGCCGTTAGGCCGATCTCCTTACGCAGTAGATCGATCGTAGAGGCACCCAGATAACTTTCGGCGCAATGCACCTGCGGCATGCGCATCAACTGGGAGCGGTTTTGGCGCAGGGTTTGCTCCACCAGGGGCAAGCTCGGTTTATCGCACAACACATGGCTAGCGGCGCGGCAGAGGGCCAACAGGCGGCTGCCCACATCTGGCGAGGCCGTCATCACCAATAGCTCCTGGCCGCGCATGGAATGGAGGATCACCTCCGCTGCCCTGAGGATGCCGGGGCTGATGCTCACAAGCCCAACGCAACTGCCGGTTTTTAATTCCTTGAGCAGGTTTAGTTCGTGGCGGAAATCGTTTAGGTCTACCGCTACGGCGCGCACCCCATGGGCCTTGGCTAATTCCTCCACCGGTTGCAGGAAATATCTGCTGGTTACCACCGTGCCGTTATTGGAGCTTTCCAGCACCGCTTCCAATTCCTCTAGGGGCACCACTTGCACGGGTACATCCAAGTTTGGCGCCAGTTCTTCCGCGATCAACATCGATGCCCCCAGATCTTCCCTAGGGGTGCTCACCAGCACGCGGGCACCGCAGCGCAGGCGCCAATCAACCTCCCGGGTAAGCAATTCACGGGCCTGTTGCAGCGTGCAGCCGGCATTCAGTAAGCCATCGATGCTGCGGCGCACCTCCTGGTCGATATCGGGCCTGATGCGCGCCTTGGGGCCAACGGGTGCTTTTTGTTCCCTGGGCTTTTGTTGATCGCGCACATAAATGCCGGAGCCGGCCATTGCCTCCACCACACCATCATTTTCTAGCTGGCGATACACCTTGCTGATCGTGTTGCGATGCAGGCCGGTTTGCATCGCCAGCTGGCGGGTACTGGGCAATCGATGCCCCGGTGGGAAGTGGCGGGCGGCAATCGCAAAGCAGATCTGGTTGTAGAGCTGCGTGGAAGCCGGTATATCGCTTTCCTGTTGGATGTGAAAACGCACGCTCGGGTGTGACAGCAGCTCAACTGCGCCACGGTAGTGGCCCATGGGCTAGGTGACAATCTTGATTGCGTTTTTAAGCGGGTGCCACCTCGCTTACAGGTTCAGGGCTTAGTTCGGCCGCTGCTTTTGTTGCTGCACTAATCGGCAGGGTGCGCACCGCTTTTGTGAGCTGTTCCGGTTTGTCTTTATTAAGTGGAACGCGGCGGGGACCAAGGAACATGATCATGTTGCGGCCTTCCCGCTTGGGTTCCTGCTGCAGTTCTGCGCTTTCTTCTAAATCCTTAGCCATGCGATAAAGCAGCTGCTCAGCCAGGGCGGTGTGCTGGATCTCCCTACCGCGGAAGATCACGGTGCATTTCACCTTGTCGCCTGATTTAAGAAAACGCACTGCTTGGCCGATGCGCACTTGATAATCGTGCTCATCGATCTTGTAGCGCATCTTTACTTCTTTAACTTCCGTTTGGTGTGATTTCTTTTTTGCTTCCTTTGCTTTCTTTTCCTGCTCAAACTTGAATTTGCCGTAATCCATGATCCGGCATACGGGCGGATCAGCCTTTTCGCTCACTAAAACAAGATCTAATCCCCTTTCTTTTCCCACCTCTAGGGCTGCTTCCCTGGTGATCACCCCAAGTTGACTGCCGTCGGCATCCACAACCCGCAGGTTGGGATAACTGATCCTGTCGTTGATGTTTGGTAGTTCCCGAACGGGGGCGCGGCGATCAAAACGGGGGCGGGGTGGGGCCATTCAGTAAGGCGAGGGAGAACTGTGGTGGAACAGGTGACCCCCCACCCTAGGCCCCCGCTGCGGCGATGGCAGCCAAGGCTTCCTCAAGGGCCGTTTCCTGATTAAGCCAGATGGCTTGATGGCGATTGCGAAACCAGGTGCGTTGCCGCTTAGCAAATTGCCAGGTGCGCTTAGCGGTAAGGGCAATCGCCTCCGGACGACTCAGTTCCCCCGCCAATAGGGCCATGGCCTCCCCATAGCCAATCGTTTGCAGCAGTGCTAACTCCTTGCCATAGAGCTGTTGCAGCGCTTCGGTTTCCTCCACTAAACCAGCGCCATACATCGCCGCGCTGCGCCGCTCGATCCTTTCGCGCAGGTTGGGGGGATTTAGCCCCAGCTCCAACACCCCATAGGCAGGGGCCATACGCCCCTGTTGGCTACTAAGTGGTTTACCTGTGCCATAGAGCACCTCCAGGGCCCTTTGGGTGCGAATTTTGTCGCTGGGATGGATGCGCCCAGCAGCCAGGGGATCCGCCTGCCCAAGCAGCTGGTGGGCGCTTGCTTGCCCCAGGCCTTCAAGTTGCTGCCTCAGCCAGGGTTGGGGCGCTAGGGCAGGGGGTTGCAGCCCTTGGCTGAGGGCCTGGAGGTAGAGGCCACTGCCGCCCACCAGTAGGGCCGGGCGGCTAAGGGCCTGTTCCGCTGCAATCAAAGGCCGGGCCAGTTCACAAAACTGCTGCAGGTTTAGCGGTGTGTTGGGGGGGGCTAAATCCAACAATTCGTGGGCTACCCCTTTGCGTTCGGCTTGGCTGGGCTTAGCGGTGCCCACATCCATTTGTTGATACACCTGGCGTGAATCCACGCTCAAAACGCGGCAACCAAGCCTGAGGGCCAACTCAACGCCAAGGGCGGTTTTACCGCTGGCGGTGGGCCCCAATAGCACCACCATCAGTGGCGTTTGCTGCCCTTGCTCCCGGTTCCCGGCGATCCCTATGGCCAAGCGATTACTCCAACCCCACTACAAATTCAACCGGAGAGGCCCCCAGCAGGCGCCCTGGGCCGCCGGTGGTAGGATGTGCATTCAGCGGAAGGGTCCCTCCGGGGTTGGCTTCTACAAAAGGGCCTCCTCGGCGGAAACAACAGCATGGCCGAAGCAATTAATTCCTCTCAGGTTCAATCGGCCTACGGCGCCGAACAGATCCAGGTTCTTGAGGGTTTGGAGCCGGTGCGCAAACGCCCTGGCATGTATATCGGCACCACCGGTCCCCGGGGGTTGCACCATCTTGTTTATGAAGTTGTTGATAACTCGGTTGATGAGGCCCTAGCCGGCCACTGCAGCGACATCGAGGTAAGCCTTAATGCCGATGGCTCCTGCACCGTTAGCGACAACGGCAGGGGTATCCCCACAGATATCCATCCCCGCACCGGTAAGAGCGCCCTGGAAACAGTGCTCACCGTGCTCCATGCCGGCGGCAAATTTGGCTCCGGCGGCTACAAAGTTTCGGGGGGCCTCCACGGGGTGGGGGTGTCGGTGGTGAATGCCCTAAGTGAATGGGTGTTGGTAACGGTTTATCGCCAGGATCAGGTGCACACCCAACG
>CALRUP020000037.1:0-3085 GCA_943371385.1 Paenacidovorax caeni
TTGAACAATGCCGGCACGATCAGCTCGGCGATGGGAGCGCGCAACCTGTTCGTCAACGATGGAGCGGTGCTCAATAACAGCGGGTTGTATCAGTTCCAGGCGGGCAGCACCGATGCGATCAACAGCAACAGCGGCGGTGGGACGTTGAACAACAGCGGCACGATTGAGAGCCTGTCGAGTAATGCGAATGTGGCGAGTGTGACATTCAACAATGCGGGTACCCTTGCAGTTCAGACCGGCACCGTGCAGGTCAACAGCTTTGCATCGGGCACCAACAGCGGAACCCTCACCATCGCCAGCGGCGCGGTCTTCTCCACCAGCGGTCAACCGCTGACCAATGCAGCAACGGGTGTCGTCAGTGGCAGCGGCACCGTTGACCTCGGCGGCGGAACTCTCACGAATGCTGGAACCATTCGCCCGGGCGGAGTCGGGGCGGCCGGCACGCTCTCGATCGCTGGCAATCTCGACACCAGCGGCACGATCGAGCTTGAACTCGGCGGCACCACCGCTGGCAGTCAATACGACGTCCTGGCTGTGTCCGGCAACGTGACCTTGGGCGGCACCCTGAACAGCCAATTGATCAATGCCTATGTGCCGACCATCGGCACCAGCTTTGACATCATCACCGCAGGCGGCACGGCCAGCGGCAGCTTCGCCTCACCCAACCTGCCATCGGGGGCCAACGGCGCGATTGTCGGCAACGTCTATCGGCTCACCCAGAGCGGCGTCAGTTGCCTCGGCGTCTGCTGGGATGGCGGCGGCGGGCCTGACACCAACTGGAACACGGCCGCCAACTGGACCGGCAATGTGTTGCCGGGCGCCAATGACATCACCTACCTCAACCTGGTGGCCGGGGTCAATGTGCAGCACTCCGCCGGCACGAACACCATCAAGGGCCTGAATTCGGACGCCAACAATGGGCTGACCATCAGCGGCGGAACGCTGACGCTGAATGATGTGGGCACCACCTCAACCTTGGCAGGTGCGCTGACACTGAGCGGCGGCACGCTCACGGCCAACGGCCCGCTGAATGCCGCCAACCTCGCGCTCTCGGGTGGGTCGTTGCTCGGCAGCGGCGCGGTGTCGGTGACCAACAGCTACAACCAAACCGCAGGTCTCATCAACTCGACCGGCAATCTCTCGATCACGCAGGCGAGCGGCAACCTTGGGCTTGGCCAGATCACCGCGAATGCGATCAACGCCACGGTGCCCGCAGGTGACTTGACGGTCGGCGGCGCGTTGAGATCCAGCCCAGGTGGCTTAATCTCCCTCACCAGCGCCGGAGCCCTCAGCCTGCAGGGGGCCACGGTCGATGCCAGCGGCGGGGCGGCCGGCGGCACGGTGCAACTTGATGGCAGCAGCATCAGCGTGGCCAACTCCACGGTGAACACTTCCGGTCTGAACGACGGGGGTGCCATCCGCGTCGGCCTCAGGACCCTCCCCAGCTCTGTGTCGTTCAGCAACTCCAGCCTGGTGGCTGACCCGCCGGGCATCGGTGGTGCGATCACGGTCGATGGCGGTGTGATCACCATCGCCGGCACAACGCTCAACGTCGTCGGTTTGAGTGGTGGCTCGATCACCCTTGGCTCGGCCTCCACCAGCAGCCTCAGCCTTGATGCCTTCTCCTCCCTGATCGGTGGAGGCGGCGCGTCGTTTGGCCTGTTCGCCAACTCCATCCTCAACAACGCCAGCATCGTGGGTGGCACGTTGTTCATCAATGGTGTGGCCGTCGGCACTGTTCAGCCGTTGCTCGCCTCCTCCTCCCCCGTGCCGCAGCTGGACACGTCCGGCGAAGTGCCACTGATCGTCTCCTTCCAGTCGTCGATCAATCCGATCCAGTCGAGCCTGATCAACAACACGACCGACTACAGCGCACCAGGTTCATTGTTGGTGGCCCAGTGGGAGCAGCTGGGCATTGATCCGCTCGCCATCAGCCTGACCGAGTCGGCCTTCCTCTACGCCAATTCCTTCCTCACCACGGATTCGCCGCCGTTGTCCGTGTGGGATTCGGCGCGCACCGAACTGTTCGATCCGGCCCTGCAACAACAGGGCACATTGCTGTATGCCACCGGGTTGACCCTGAATCTGGATCTCAACCTGCCGGGTTTCTCCTTGCAGTCCGATGCCCTCGCCTACCAGTCACTCCTGTTCGGCAATGATCCTGGCAAGGCTTCCTCTCCCCTTGCTCTGACGGGTGATCTTGCCCAGACCGACCAGATCGCGGCCATCACCGCCTACTTCCTCAATCCGGCGCTGACGCTCTCACCCTCGCCCAATTTTGCCGGTGTCTGGCCCAGTGGCGCCCAGGTCAGTCTGTCGCTTAAGGGCATTGGAGAGTTTGAGCAGGCCCTGCAGCAACAGACCACGCCGCTGTATGCCACCCGCTTGAACGAGAATCTGGATCTCGCACAACAAGGATTCTCCCTGCAATCCGATGCCATGGTTTACATGGCGTTGCTGGTGGGTGGTGCTCCCAGCACCGCTGCTGCACCCAGCGTCCCGTCGGATCAGCGCCTGTCGGCCGACACGGCCCCCGTCAGCACCGCCTACTTCCTCAATCCCGCTTTGCAGCTCTATTCCTCAACGACGTTTGCCGGTGTATGGCCCGGTGGCGCCCAGGTCAGCCTGTCGCTCAAGGGCATGGGCATCTTTGATCAGGCGGTGCAGCAGCTCAGCACGCAGCAGGTGAACGCCCAGTTCAGCGCTTCTGAGCAGAAGGCGATGGAGGAAACGGTGGCCAAGCTGGGGCTCGATCCCACCAGTGGGCGGGCGGTGCCCACTCCAGCGGAGCTGCAGGCCAGCCTGCGGCAAGTGATCGATGCTGTGCGGCGTCGGATTCGTGGGGGTACGCCGTGAACCGCGCTTCGGTCCTCCCAACACTCATGTCGGTGCTGCTGGCTGCCGCCTGCCTCACCCGGTTCGGTGCTCCGGTCCAGGCCGCCGGACAAGCGGACAAGGCGACCTCTCCGGGCACCCAGGTGGCCCGCAGAACCGATGGGGCTGCGGTGTTCGACGCCGCCCTGTACAACCCGGCGATCCTGCGCATCGGCTTCAGCGAGGCCAAGGGGAAAACCGTGAATCCTGG